>NZ_JAQUCA010000001.1 GCF_028686475.1 Giesbergeria sp.
GCCTGTGGAGAGGAAGGCACTGGCTTGGGTCGTAAGACCCGAGTGAAACCAGCCTCTGTGAAGCAGGAAGCAATCGGTAGATTTAATCAGAAATGATTAGATTTGCGTAGGTATTGCAGAACGGTAGAACTCGGCCTTCTTTTGCGCGATGCGGCTGCCCAGCGCTTGGGCGCGCAGGCGCGCGGCCACCACGTCGGGGCGGCGGCCCAGCAGGTCGGCAGAAATATCGGCGGGCAGGCCAAAGGCCCGGTCCAGCTTTAAGGTGGGCGCAGCCAACGACAGCGCGCGGTCTGGCCCTGCGCCCAGCAACACGGCCAGGCGGTTGCGTTGCAGCGCGATTTGCTCGTCCAGCGCCTCCATTAATTAAACTGGTCGGTTTAGTTTAGCTTTGGTTTTGGGCCAAATCAAGCTAAACTGAACCCATTGGTTCAAAAATAAAGGAGTTGACATGCGCGCAAAAACCGAGACAAGACGCCAAGCCATCTTGGATGCCGCCGCTGTGGTTTTTCAGGAAATGGGGTTTGAGCGCACCACGATGGCCGCTATCTGCGCGCGCTTGGGGTACTCCAAGGCCACGCTGTACAACTACTTTGCCTCGAAAGAGGAGCTGTTTTCGGTGATGGTGTTCGAGGCCACCGAAGCCGAATTTCAGGCCACGCTGGCAGCGCTGGATGCCACGCTGCCCGACATCACCGCAGCGCTGCAACAGTTTGGCCAGCGGCTGCTGGCGCTGCTGTATTCGCCCCCAGTGCAGGCCGTGCGCCGCCTGACCGTGGCCGAGGCCGGGCGCTCTGCGCTGGGCCGCCAGTGCTACGAACTCGGCCCAGTCCGCAGCGAGGCCGCCACCGCTGTGTTTTTGCAGCGCGCGATGGACGCAGGCCAATTGCGCCAAGCCAATGCCCGCGTGGCCGCACTGCACCTGCGCGGCCTATTGGAAGCCGAATGGCTAGACCGCTTTTTGTGCCAAATGCTCGAGAGCGTCAGCCCGGCAGAAATTGAGGCCAGCGTGCGCCGCGCTGTGGCGGCGTTCATGGCGGCCTATGGGCCGCTGGAGAATCAGGCTGGCAAAAAGCCTTCGACCGACAAATAGCGCTCGCCGGTATCGTAGCTAAAGCCCAACACTTTGGCCCCAGCGGGCAGCTCGGGCAGTTTTTGGGCAATCGCTGCCAAGGTAGCCCCAGACGAGATACCCACCAGCAGCCCCTCTTCGCGGGCAGCGCGGCGTGCGTATTCGCGCGCGGGTTCAGCATCGACTTGGATCACGCCATCGAGCAAACTGGTGTCTAAATTCTTCGGCACAAAACCAGCGCCAATCCCTTGAATCGGGTGGGGCGCGGGTGCGCCACCGCTGATGACCGGCGAGGCGCTAGGCTCCACCGCAAACACCTTGATCTGTGGAAACTGCGCCTTGAGTACCTTGGCCACGCCCGTCAAGTGGCCGCCCGTGCCTACGCCGGTAATTAGTGCATCCAGACCATCGGGGAAATCGGCCAAAATTTCTTGTGCCGTGGTGCGGACGTGTACCTCCACATTGGCCGGGTTCTCGAACTGCTGCGGCACCCAAGCGCCGGGGATTTGCGCCTTCAGCTCTTCAGCGCGGGCAATAGCCCCCTTCATGCCTTTTTCGCGTGGGGTCAGGTCAAACTGGGCACCATAGGCCAGCATCAGGCGGCGGCGCTCGATGCTCATGCTATCGGGCATCACCAAAATGAGTTTGTACCCTTTAACAGCGGCCACCAAGGCCAAGCCAATGCCGGTATTGCCGCTGGTAGGCTCGATGATGGTGCCACCCGGTTGCAGTGCGCCCGATTGTTCCGCCTCTTCGACCATCGCCAGCGCGATGCGGTCTTTGATGGAACCACCGGGGTTGCCGCGCTCGGACTTGACCCAAACGTTAGCCCCCGCGCCAAACAAGCGGTTGATGCGGATATGGGGGGTGTTGCCAATGGTCTGCAAAACGTTGTCGAATTTCACGGTACTGGTCTCCGGTATAAAAACGGCACATTTTGGCCCAGTCTATTGGTACCTATGCAGATAAGGATATGCCAATATCGGTAGCAGCAGCCACCAACACCGTACCCACCAACGCACCATGCTGGCGCAGCAGGCGTTTACGCAGGCTGAGTACCGCTTTGTCTTTGCTGAGCAGCAGGGCGTGGTGGGCGGCGGCCAAATCAATAAACTTTTGGTCGTCGGTGTCTTTGCAGATGGCCAAAGCCCGCGCGGGCACCTCCACCCATTGCACCTGTTGGCCATAGGCTTGCAGCACCTGTGCAGGCGTGAGGCCATAAAAGGCGACGCGCTGGGCAATTTGCGGATAGGCCAACACGCGCTCTAGCTCGTCGTGCATGGCTTGGGTGGCCAAGCAGCGCAGGCTCCCCTGTTGCAGGCACTGGCGCACCAAAGCAATGGCCGGGTCATTGAACACCAGCAAGTCCAGCACGATGTTGGTGTCCAACACCAGCGCGCGCGGCAGTGCGGGTGCCGCTCCATCCTCGGCCAAAGGCCAGCGCAGTTCAACCCGCATGGTCACTGGCTCCGGGGGTAGTTGCTGGGGTGCGACGTGGCTTGGTCGAGCCTTGCACCAAATCAAAGCGGAACAGACGGCATTCAATCGGGCCATTCCACATCGGCACGCGGCGCGATTCTTTCAGGCGCATTTTGCCGGGCAGTTTCAAATCTGGGGTCAGCATCCAAGCCTGCCAGCCGGTGTAGTGCTTCTTCCAGTGCGCGGCCAGTTGCAAGAAGAACTCGCCACCGTCTTCGGTCTGGGCCACTTCGCGCCCCACGGCGGCACCGCTGGCGCGTTCAGCTGCCCGGTCGTGGGCATTGCGCCCGGCACTACCGGCAGCGGCAATGCGTTCGCCATAGGGCGGATTGAGCAGCATGATGCCCGGCGACTCGCAAGGGGGCATACGCTGCAAGGCATCGCCACCACGCAATTGCACGGTAGTACCCACACCAGCGCGCTCGGCGTTGCGCTGGGCAAAATCCACCATGCGGTGCGAGACATCGCTGCCAAAAATCGGCACTGGGCTGGCTTGTTCGGCGCTGGCGGCTTGTTGTTTCAGTGCCTGCCACACATGGGCTTGGAAGGGCAGCAGCTTTTCAAACGCAAAACGGCGGCGCATACCGGGGGCAATGCGGCAGGCGATTTGTGCGGCCTCGATCAGTACCGTACCACTGCCACAGCAGGGGTCGTACAGGGGCAAGGGCGCTTCACTATGCGGATCCCAACCGGTGGCGGCAATCATGGCGGCGGCCAGGGTTTCTTTCAAAGGGGCATCGCCTTTGTCTTCGCGCCAACCGCGTTTGAACAAGGACTCGCCCGAGGTGTCGATATACACGGTGGCTTGGTCGGTGGTCAGGTGCAGGTGGATACGCACATCCGGCCATTGGGTATTCACATCCGGACGCACCCCGGTTTTGGCCCGAAAGCGATCCGCCACCGCATCTTTGACGCGCAAGGCGGCAAAATTAAGACTGTTCAGCGGGCTGTGCTGGGCAGTCACTTCGATTTTGAAACTCTGGCGTGGTGTAAACCAAATCTCCCAGGCCACACTGCTGGCCAGCTCGTACAGCTCATTTTCGGAGCGATAGGGCTGGTGCGCCAGTTGCACCAGCACGCGCTGGGCCAAGCGGCAGTGCAAATTGAGCAGCAGCGCATCACGCCAAGAGGCACGCAGTAGCACGCCACCGCGCCCCATGAGCAAATCATGGCCGGTCAGGCCGGTAAGCTGATGCACTTCATCAGCCAAAAAGCCCTCTACGCCAGCGGCGCAGGGCAGAAAAATTTGCAGCTGATTCATCAGTTTTGTCCTAATTTCACCAGCAGTGCCGCAGGCAATGGACGCACTTTGTGGTCTTGCGGGTCGGTAAACACCAGCCCTTGCTTGCCCTTGGCTACCGCCCGGCCTTGGCAGGTATCGGTGATACGAAACACCAAATCAAAGCCGTACTTGTTAAAGTCTGCTGGGCTCATGTCAATGCGCAGGGTCTCGCCATACAGCGCTTCCGACTGGTATTGCACCACCACATCGCCCACTACCAAGGCCAGCCCTTCGGCATCGCGGTCGGTGTAGCCTAAAGCAGTAAAAAAGCGCGTGCGCGCCTCGCCCACCAGCGCCAGCAGCTGGGCATTGTCCAAATGTTGGCCGTGGTTGATGTGGCTGATGTAAATCGGTAGTTCGGTAGAAAAAGTAAACTGCGCTGGCAGTTCAAAAACAACACGGGCCATCGCCCCTCCTGTGAAACTTCTGGGAAGAAAAAAGCGGCTCGGCTTGCACCTCCTGCACCGGGACTGACAGCGGCAGAGATGCCCCAAGGATGAGAACCGGCTACAAAATTTTGCGTAACGTAGCGGTAGGAATTTTCAGGCCTTCGCGGTATTTGGCCACGGTGCGGCGCGCGCATTCAATGCCTTGCTCTTTCAGCATTTCGGCCAATTGGCTATCGGACAGCGGTTTGGCCGGATTTTCAGCCGCAATAAACTGCTTGATGAGCGCGCGCACGGCAGTGCTAGAGGCATTGCCCCCGCTGTCGGTGCCCAAACCCGAGCCAAAAAAGTATTTCAACTCGTAAGTGCCCTGCGGCGTGGCCATGTATTTGGCCGTGGTCACGCGCGAGATGGTGGACTCGTGCAGACCGAGTGCATCGGCAATATCGCGCAGCACCAGCGGGCGCATGGCCAACTCACCATGCACAAAGAAGTTTTTTTGCCGCTCTACGATGGCTTGCGAAACACGCAAAATGGTGTCAAAACGCTGTTGGATGTTCTTAATGAACCAACGCGCTTCTTGCAAGCGCTGTTGCAAGGCTTGGTGGCCTTCGTCTTGGCGACGGCCACGCAAGGCTCCGGCATAAATATCGTGGACGCGCAGGCGCGGCATGACTTCGGGGTTGAGCTGCACGCTAAATTGGTGCCCGCCTTGTCCATGCCCCATGCGGCGCACCAAAACATCGGGGATGATGGCATTGCGCTCTACTGAGACAAAAGGCCGCCCCGGACGCGGCTCTAAACGGGCAATCAAAGCCATCGCGGCACGGGTTTGCTCTTCGGTGGCGGCGCAAGTTTGCGCCAAGCGGCGCACATCGCGGCGCGCCAGCCCGTCTAAGGGTTGTTGGCACAGTTGCAGCGCCAGCGCAATCGTTTCGGGCGCTTGGCCGGATTGGGGCTGGGCGGCCAAAGCGGTCAATTGCAGCCGCAGGCATTCGGCCAAGTCGCGCGCACCCACGCCCACCGGCTCTAGGGTTTGCAACAAATGCAGCGCTACCGTGAAATGGTGCAGCAACTGCTCAATTTGCTCTGGATGCTCATCTCCGGCCAGCTCTTGGGCCAAGGCTTCGAGTGAATCTTCTAAATAGCCGTTTTCGTTCAGTGACTCAATGAGGAAATACAGCGCGGCCTTGTCCTCTGGCGCTAGGCGCAGGCCCAGCGTTTGCCGGTGCAAAAAAGCAGCTAAGGATTCGTGGCCATGCGCCAAATCGGCGGCACTGACTTCGGCCTCGTCGTCGTTGTTGCGGCCAGAGGCTGGGGCATCGCCGCCCCATTCGCTATCGTCGGGGGCCATATCGACGCTGCCATCACCCTCCCAATCCAGGGTTTCGGTGCTGCTGTCACTGCTGCTGTCACTGCTACTGGTATCGGTGGTGCTGGTATCGGTGGTGCTGCTAGAAGCCGTGCTGAGCGGCGGTGCCCACTCGGCCACTGGCTCCTCGGACGGTGCAGGGGTGTCGGCTTGGGCCAAACCGAACTCCTCGCGCGGGGCTTCGTCGGGGTTGCGCTCTAAAAAGGGGTTGTCGGCCAGCATCTGCTCGACTTCTTGGCCCAACTCCAGCGTGGACAGCTGCAACAGCCGAATCGACTGCTGCAACTGCGGCGTCAGGGTCAGGTGCTGCGATACGCGCAGAGACAGGCCGGGCTTCATCTCACATACGGAAATGTTCGCCCAGGTACACCCGGCGCACCTCGGCGTTGTTGACAATCTCCGACGGCGTGCCTTGGGCCAGCACGCGGCCATCGCTGATGATGCAGGCGTGGTCGCAAATGCCCAGCGTCTCGCGCACGTTGTGGTCGGTAATCAGCACGCCAATACCGCGCGCCTTCAAAAAACCAATGATGCGCTGGATTTCAATCACCGCAATCGGGTCAATGCCGGCAAAAGGCTCATCCAACAAAATAAAGCGCGGTTGCGTGGCCAAAGCGCGGGCAATTTCTACCCGGCGGCGCTCGCCACCCGATAGCGCCAGCGCGGGCGAGTCGCGCAGATGGTCCACGCGCAATTCTTCTAGCAAAGTGTGCAAGCGCTGCTCTACCTCGGCCTTGGACAAGGCTTGGCCGTGGCTGTCTTGTTGCAGCTCTAATACGGCGCGCACATTTTCTTGCACCGTGAGTTTGCGAAAAATAGAGGCTTCTTGCGGCAGATACGATAGCCCTAAGCGCGAGCGTTTGTGAATCGGCATCCGCACCACCGATTGGCCATCAATACGAATATCACCGCCATCGCTGGGCAGCAGGCCCACAATCATGTAAAACGAAGTGGTTTTGCCCGCACCATTGGGGCCGAGCAGCCCCACCACTTCGCCCTTTTCTACCACCAACGAGACATCTTTGACCACCTTGCGGCTGCCATAGGATTTGGCCAGATGCAGCACCTCTAAGCGGCTGCCGCTGGATGTTGCTGGCGCGGCGACGGGTGCATTCATGGCTTGGGGCTGCCCAACGCCGGACTGGCGCGCAAGGGCGTGGCAGAAGCTGCATTTGCTGCACCTGCCGCCGGTGGCGTTGGTGCTGCCGCTGCGGTCGGTTTGGGGGCCAAAATTGCCCGCACCCGGCCACCGGGGGCAGCGCTGCCATCGGGCTTGGTGGCTTGGCCATCCACGCTGAACACATCGGTCAGGTTGTTATAGACAATCACGGCACCGGAAAGCTCGTCTTGTACCCGGCTGCCTTGGTAGCGGCGCAACTCGGCGCGGCGCAGTAGGCGCACGGTGTCGGTGCGGCCGTTGTATTCGATGCGTTCGCTTTCGCCTTCGACAAATTCTTCTGGGGCACCGGGGGCAGTGTCACGTTTTTGTCGGAAAAAAGCGCGCTGGCCACTGGCCGCCGTGACAGTGCCCGATTGGTGGCCTTCGGCATCTTGGCGCACCTCTAGGCGCTCGCCACGCAATACGATAGAACCTTTGGTGAGTACCACGCGCCCGGTAAAGACGCTGGTTTGTTGCAATTCATCGTGGCGCAGGGCATCGGCCTCGATGTTCATGGGCTGTTGGCGGTCGGCTTTTTCGGCGTGCGCCAACGTGAACGGGGCGACAGCCAGACAAGCAAGGAAGGGGAGGGTGAAGAGGCGGTTCATCAAAAAGGGCATGAATCTTGCAGCGATTGTAGCCCTGCCCGCAAGCGGAGGTGGTGTCGGTTTAGGCTGGGGCAAAGTGGTCAAACGAGGCATAGTGGGCGCAAGACAAAGGCTGGCCTTGTGCATCCAACAAACGCACACCCGGTTCCACTTCAATCGTGCCAATGCGCGTGACTGGCGTGGCGCTGGCTTGGGCGGCGGCTTGCACCGCTTGGCGCTGGGTGGGTGCAGCGGTAAACAGCAGTTCGTAATCATCCCCCCCGGCCAAGGTGCATTGGCGCACCAGTTCCTCGGCCAAAGGCTGACCGCTGGCATTGGCACTGGCTTGTGCGGCCAGCAGAGCGCTGGTGCGGGCGCTATCCATACAAGCACCAACCCCCGAGGCACGCAGCAAATGGCCCAAATCGCCCAACAGGCCATCGCTGATGTCCAAAGCTGCCGTGGCGATGCCGCGCAAGGCTTGCCCCAAAGCGACGCGCGGGGTCGGGGCCTCTAACCGTTGCTGTGCCGGTGCCAGCAGCGCAGCAGGCAGGGCGATATGGCCCCACAGGTGTTCTAGCGCCAAACGGGCATCGCCCACCTGGCCACTCACATAAATATCATCGCCCACGCCAGCACCCCGGCGCAAGAGTGCCTGACCAGCAGGCACTTCGCCCAACACGGTAATGCAGATAGTGAGCGGCCCTTGGGTGGTGTCGCCACCAATCAGCTCGCAGCCGTGGGCATCGGCCAGCGCCAGCAAGCCACCCGAGAAGCCTTGCAGCCACGCTGCATCCACAGCGGGCAGCGCCAGCGCCAGCGTAAAGGCCAGCGGCTTGGCACCACAGGCGGCCAAGTCGCTCAAGTTGACGGCCAGCGCTTTGTGCCCCAAGCGGGTGGGGTCGGTGCCCGCAAAAAAATGCCGCCCTTCTACCAGCATATCGCTGGAAATGGCCAGTTGCATCCCGGCACTCGGTTGCAGCAAAGCGCAATCGTCGCCCACGCCCAACACCGCCCGGCGCGTGGGGCGGGTGAAGTAGCGCGCAATCACATCAAATTCACCCATCGTGCTTCTCAAAACGCTGTGCAAAAAAAACCTAGAAAATCTGCTGTCTCAAGCCAAAGCCGAAGGCGGATACATTAGGGCCATTATCAGCCCGCAGACAAGTTGGGCAAGGAGATTTTTGATGGGTTTACTCGATTCGGTACTCGGTGCGGTGCTCAATGGCGCGGCACAAAACGGCAGCGCTGGCAGCCCGTTGGGCGGCGGCGGTCTGGGCAATTTGATAAGTATGGCCGCTAACAATCCGCAGTTGGTGCAAATAGTGCTGGAGCTGCTCGACCCGCAAAAAAGCCCCGTAGGCGGTCTGCCGGGGTTGTTGGAGCGGTTTCAGCAAGCCGGATTGGGCAATTTAGTGGCTTCGTGGTTGGGCAGTGGCCCCAATGCGGCCCTATCGGGCGATCAACTGGGCCAGGTGTTGGGCGAGGGGCCATTGGCCCAGATAGCGGCACAGCTGGGTTTAGGCCAAAGCGATACCGCCAACCAGCTATCGCAACTGCTGCCCGGCTTGATTGACCAGCTCACGCCCAATGGCCAACTGCCAGCCAGCGTGCAAAGTGCGGCGCCAGAACTACTGGCGGTGCTGGGCAATTTGCTCAAGCCGCGCGGCTGATAACGGTTACAAAAACTCCAATCCGTGGGCGGCCAAGGCCACCAAGTGGATGTGGTCTTGATTTGCGGGCATGGTGGCCACTGCCGTTAAAAGTGCGGCTTGGGTGTAAGCGCCACTGTCCATCAGCCCTGTCCATTGACCGATGATGGCATTGTCCAGCGGGGCATCGGTCACATTGCGGTACAGCCACTCGGCCAAGGCCCGATTGGAAGCGCCCCCGGCAAAGTCGCGCATGATTCCGGCATCCACCAGCACCGATGCGGCATCCGCCAAACTGTGCCCGGCATCCAAGTAATCCAGCAACACGCCCAGCAGAGGACGGTTGTCCAGCCATTCTGGCCCCAGCGCAGCCCCCACCAGCAGGGCGGCTTGGCCTCCGGCTTGGCGGACATCCATGTCCAAAGCCAGGTTCACATCCGCAAAACTGAGCCGCTCCACCGAGACCAAGGTGTCGATACCATCCAAGGCCAGCTGGTCGGTCAGCGTCCAGCGGTTATTGCTGCCGGTCAGGCTGTATTCACTGAGTGCACCGGCATACCAAGCCCAATCCACGCCAGCACCGCCATCGATCAGGTCATTGCCCGCACCACCTTCGATCCAATCGTTGCCCTCTAAGCCATAGATTTGCGAGCTGGCCGCCTCATCAATCAACACATCAGCCTGTGCCGTGCCTTGCAGCACGCCATAACCGCCTATGGTGGCACGCAAGGTGTAACTGCCGATGCCTGCATCGTAGTCCAGCGCCCCCAAGTAATAAGTGCCATTGCTCTGGGCGGTGAAGGTGATTTGGGCATTGCGATTGCCACCACTTTCATCGTCAACACTGAGTTTGGTTAAATCTGGCCCATACAGCAGCAGATAAGGATCGTTCAGGCCCGTGCTGCCCGAGCGCGACAGCGCAAAGGTGTAAGTCGTACCGGCTTGGAGTGCTACCTTGAATAAATCGGCATCATCCACGGTCTCGATGGTGCCTGCACTGGACTCCCCATTCACCAGCACCACACCCGTGGTGCTGGCAGACCAAGGGTAATCGTCGGGTCGGAGGTGGGCGCTAAGCCGATAAGCGCCGGTGCCGGTGTCGTAGTCCACCGCCCCCAAATAATAGGTACCGCTGGTGCTGGCCGAGAAGGTAATTTTGGCATTGCCATCGCCGCCACTTTCGTCGTCAAAGTCCAACTCGGTCAGGTCAGGCCCGTACAGGAGCAGGTAAGGATCGCTCAAACCAGCATTGTCCGAGCGCGACAACGCAAAGGTGTAGGTACGCCCCGCCGTGAGGGTGACTTTGAACAAATCGGCATCCCCCACGGTGTTGATTTGGCCCACGGTAGCGCTACCACCGACCACCACTTGGCCGGTGGTGGCGGCAGACCAAGGGTAATCGTCTGGTGCTGTGACGGCGCTGAGCTGGTAAGCCCCCGTGCCAGTGTGGTAATCCCACGCGGCCAGATAGTACAGGCCGCTGTTGCTGGCGGTATAGGTAATGGCAGCGTTGCCATCCCCAGCGCTGTCATCGTCATAGGTAATCAGCTCCACCCCGGCGCTGTAAAGTTGCAAATAGGGGTCCGTCAGCCCACCAGCGGTGCGCGCCAGTGTGAAGGTGTAACTGGTACCTGCGGTCAGATAGACCTTGAACAAATCGGCATCGTCTTGGTAGTTGATATTGCCTGTGGTAGCGGCTCCATTGGCTGTCACCAACCCAACGGTATTGGTCGAGTTGCTGTAATCGTCATTCAGCACCGGGGTGGCGGTGCTGAAGTTCCAGCTGCTACTGCCGACCACACCGGCAAAGGCATTGCCCGCCAAGTCTTTCAGCGCCCCCGGTGCTATTTGCACGTAGTAACTGCCACCAGCGGCCAAATCAGCCGCTGGGTTGATGGTCACGCGGTTTCCCGACACCGAGACTTGCGTGGCATCACTAACCGCTATCACCCGTGCCACACTGCCGTTGGCGTTGTAAATTACCACCTCACCGCTGCCCACCTGTACGGCTTCTGAAAAGGTCAACACCAAATTAGCCCCGGCGTCCACGGCGGTAGCATTGTCCGCCGGGGTTTGGCTGAGCAAGGTCGGGGCGGTACGGTCTTCGGTGTTGAGCAACTGTTCAGCCGGGCGCAGCACATCGCTAAACTGAAAATATTCGACATTTGAAAAAACGTTGGAATCGGTGGCCGCAGCAGCAATCGTGTACAGATTACGCAGCGCATCGTAGTGGAAGCTGTAACTTTCCAAGGGGCCTGCCAACACGGCAATGTCATTGCCCGGCCCACCATCAATGCTGTCATTGCCCAAACCACCAATCAACACATCGTCGCCCTCGCCCCCCAGAATAACATCATCTCCAGCACCGGCATCAATGCGGTTGGCAACAGCATTGCCGGTAATACGATCTGCACCGCTGCCGGTGACCGCGTTTTCGATGACACAATCGTAGGCGATAGCCAAGTTGTAACTCATGTCATTGCACGAGGAGTAGCTACCCTCCAGCAACGATAAATTGGAAGCACTGGCAAAGCCACCCAAGTTGATGGTATCTTGCCCAGCAGAATCAAAAATGGTCAGAATCGGGTATCGATTCAGCGTGAAATCGTACAAATTGGCCGAGGTGCCGCTGATATTGCTGGCAAAGCCATACACGGTGTCCTCGGTGCGGGTGGTGCTGGAAGCACCATAGATGCGCTGAATCACTGCCACATCATGGAGCATCGGGGTTTGGGGCGAGTAATACTCCCCGTTCGCCGCTTGCCAATCGGCCTGCATCACCTCATTCGAGCGCTGCGACGAAGAACCACGAGGCCCAAAATACGACATGACCGACAAAACGCTGGAGTCTTGAAACGACGAGGGCGCAAAGGCCCCCTCTCCGTTGTAATCGCCCATATGGTCTAGCCCGAGTGCATGGCCAATCTCATGGACCAGGGTGAAAAAACCATAGCTACCAATGTTTGGCGAAGTCAGGCTGGGTTCCGCCCCATTGAACCAGACGCTGCCTGCCGTGGGGTAATAGGCGTGCGCGTAGCCAATGTTCGAGCGCGTATAGGCAAACTCAATATTGGAGCCTGCGGTCGTGGTCTGCCGGACATTCGGGGCGATTAAATCGTCCCAAGTTTGCAGCGCTTGCGCCATCAGAAGCTGTTGGTTCGCATTGGCCGCCCTGAACAAAGCCGCCTCGCCCTGCCCATAGGTTCCGCTGGGGCTGGCCGGAAACGCATAGGTAATGACACTGCCCGGCCATTGGCGGCCTGAGTTCAGTTGGGCATAGACCTGATCCAATGTCCAATAAGGAGTAGCCATAAAAATCGCTCCGTATCTGCCCAATCTGGCAAGCTGTGTGCAACGATTCTAGCGCTGCACCACCGCTGCGGATACGCTTGCATCGTGCTGGGCAGGGGCAAAAAAATAGCGGGAGGTTCACTCCCGCTAAATTAGCGCTGCCACGGCACTACCGGCAGGCACCAGCAGTGCGCCCTCTGGATTAAAGGGCGGCCAAACGTTGCTCCAGTGCGTTCTTGGTGTCAATCAACGCTTGTGGCATGTGGTACGACAGCAGCTCAAAGTGCGCGTCGTGTGACTTGAATTCTTGCTCCCAAGCGGCCTTGTCGATGCTGGTCACGGTGTTGAACTGCTCGGCGCTGAACTCCAAGCCGGTCCAGGTGATTTCGGCATACTGGGGTGCAATCCCGAACATGGTCTCTTGGCCTTGGGCTTGACCTTCGATGCGGTCGAGCATCCACTTGAGTACGCGCATGTTGTCGCCATAGCCGGGCCAAACAAACTTGCCAGCCTCGTCCTTGCGGAACCAGTTGACGCAGAAAATCTTGGGCAGGGTGTGGCCCGATTCTTCCAGCTTGTGTTCCATATCCAGCCAGTGCTGGAAGTAGTCGCTCATGTTGTAGCCGCAGAAGGGCAGCATGGCGAACGGGTCACGGCGCACCACGCCTTGGGCGCCAAAGGCGGCGGCGGTGGTTTCCGAACCCATCGTGGCGGCCATATAGACACCTTCCATCCAAGTGCGCGCTTCGGTCACCAGCGGCACGGTGGTGGAGCGGCGGCCACCGAAGATGAAAGCGTCAATCGGCACACCAGCGGGGTCGTCCCATTGGGCATCCAAGGCGGGGTTGTTGGTGGCAGCCACGGTAAAGCGGGCGTTGGGGTGGGCCGCCTTAGCGCCGGTTTCTTTGGCAATGGCGGGTGTCCAGTCTTTGCCTTGCCAGTCGATCAGATGCTCAGGGGTCTTGCCAGCATCTTTTTCCATGCCTTCCCACCACACATCGCCATCGTCGGTCAGGGCCACGTTGGTGAAGATGACGTTCTTGTCCAAACTGGCCATGCAGTTGGGGTTGGTCAGAGTGTTGGTGCCGGGGGCCACGCCAAAGTAACCGGCTTCGGGGTTGATGGCGTACATCTTGCCGTCGGCATGGGGCTTAATCCAGGCGATGTCGTCACCAATGGTGGTGACTTTCCAGCCGTCAAAACCCGCTGGGGGCACCAGCATGGAGAAGTTAGTCTTGCCGCAGGCGCTAGGGAAGGCGGCAGCGATATGGTATTTTTTTCCTTGGGGGTTGGTCACGCCCAAAATCAGCATGTGTTCGGCCAGCCAGCCTTGGTCGCGGCCCATGTTCGAGGCGATACGCAGCGCCAAGCACTTTTTGCCCAGCAGCGCATTGCCGCCGTAGCCAGAGCCGTAAGACCAGATTTCGCGTGTTTCGGGGTAATGCACGATGTACTTGACCTTGGGGTTGCAAGGCCAAGAGGTTTCGTCTTTTTGGCCTTCGGCCAAGGGTGCGCCTACGGTGTGCATGCAAGGCACAAACTCGCCATCCACGCCCAGCACGTCATAGACGGCCTTGCCCATGCGCGTCATGAGCTTTTGGTTCACGGCCACGTAGGCGCTATCGGTCAGCTCGACACCAATGTGGGCAATGTGGCTGCCCAGTGGGCCCATGCTAAACGGCACCACGTACATGGTGCGGCCTTGCATACAACCGTCAAACAAGGGGTTGAGGGTGGCGCGCATCTCTGCGGGCTCCATCCAGTTGTTGGTCGGGCCAGCGTCTTCTTTTTTGGCCGAGCAGATGTAGGTACGGTCTTCGACACGGGCTACGTCAGACGGGTCCGACCAGGCCAAAAAGCTGCCGGGGCGCTTGGCAGGGTTGAGCTTTTTGAAGGTGCCAGCGTCCACCAGTTGTTGGCACAGGCGGTCGTATTCTTCTTGCGAGCCATCGCACCAAACGATGTTGGCGGGCTTGCACAGGGCGACCATATCGGCCACCCAAGCCAATAGGCGGGCATTTTTGACGTAACTGGGGGCGTTGATATTCAAGCCCTGCATGGTAGGTGCGTTCATCGGGGAGAGTCCTTCAATTAAAAAACGGTTTTTCAAAAAAAGCAAACCCATCAGTGCTGCGCTGTCTTTGAAAAAACGGCTTGAAAGGCACCAGCCGCCACGCTAGGCAAAGGTAAACCTAGCCCGGCGGCTGGGAGTGACGATTTTATGAAGTCGCCCGAATTTTGTCTTTGCCTTATCGGCTATATTTATGCAAAAAAAGCATCACTTTATGCAAATGGACAAGCACCCGGCCCGCCGGGGCTATGGCAACTGCCACAAGGATTGCTGGGCAGGGGCACGGTGCGGGCGGCCTCGTTGGTGGTAGCAAACACCGACAATTGCTTGGCTAACTGTTGCGAATGGCACTGCGGGCATTCGGGCGCGCTGCCTGAGCGCACCAGGGTTTCAAAGGCGTGGCCACAGTCTTGGCAGGCGTATTCGTAGATGGGCATAGATGTATTTTGCTAGTGGAGAAAAGCGCTATTTTTCCGCAATAAGGGCCGCAGCGCACAATAGCGCGATGGTTTGCCACCGCTGCACCACTTTCCCCTGCACTTTCCTATAAAGGCCCTTGCTGTGTCCGCTGCTCTTTCGGTTTTGAACCACACTTTTGGCTATCCGCAGTTTCGTGGCTCGCAACAGGCGATTGTGGAGCATGTAATTGCTGGCGGCGATGCCTTGGTGTTGATGCCCACCGGCGGCGGCAAATCATTGTGCTACCAAATACCGGCCATTGTGCGCCAGCAGCAGGGCCAAGGCGTGGCGATTGTGGTCTCGCCCTTGATTGCCCTGATGCAAGACCAAGTGGGTGCGCTGCACGAGGCCGGGGTGGAGGCCGCCTTCCTCAATTCAACACTCGATTGGCAGCAAGCCCAAGACGTAGAACAGCGCCTGCGTAGCGGTACCATCACCCTGCTGTATGCCGCCCCCGAGCGCGTGAATACGCCGCGCTTTTTAGCGCTGCTGGATGCACTGCACCAACAAGGCGGCTTGGGCCTGTTTGCGATTGACGAAGCCCATTGCGTGAGCCAATGGGGCCATGACTTCCGCCCCGAATACCGCGCCCTGAGCGTACTGCACGAGCGCTACCCCAGCGTGCCGCGCATCGCCCTGACGGCCACCGCTGATGCCCTGACGCGCGCCGACATCATCGAGCGCTTGCAGCTGGAAGAGGCGCGCTTGTTCGTGAGCAGTTTTGACCGGCCCAATATCCGCTACACCATTGCCGAAAAGGGCAAAGATGTGACCGGCCAGTTGCTGCGCTTCATCAAAGAAGAGCATCTGGGCGATGCTGGGGTGGTGTATTGCCAATCGCGCAAACGGGTCGAAGAGCTGGCCGCCGTGCTGGCCCATGCGGGCATCAACGCCCTGCCCTACCATGCCGGTTTGCCTGCTGAATTGCGTCAACAACACCAAAACCGCTTTTTGCGCGAAGATGGCATCGTCATGGTGGCCACCATCGCCTTTGGCATGGGCATTGATAAGCCCGATGTGCGCTTTGTCGGCCATGTGGATATGCCCAAAAACATCGAGGGCTATTACCAAGAAACGGGCCGTGCGGGCCGTGATGGCTTGGCGGCCCATGCGTGGATGGCCTATGGTCTGAGCGATGTAGTCAACCAACGGCGCATGATTGACGAAAGCCCGGCCGCAGAGGAGTTTAAGCAGGCGTTGCGCGGCAAATTAGAAGCCCTGCTGGCGCTGGCCGAAGCCACCGATTGCCGCCGCGTGCGCCTGCTGGCCTATTTTGACGAAGCCTCCGCGCCCTGCGGCAATTGTGATAACTGCCTGCACCCACCCGAAGTGTGGGATGCCACCGATTGCGCGCGCAAGTTGCTATCGACCATCTACCGCATCCAGCAGGCCAGCGGCCTCAATTTTGGTACCCAGCACACGCTGGATGTGTTGCGTGGCAAAAGCACCGAAAAAATCGTGCAACACGGCCACGACAAGCTCTCTACCTTTGGCATGGGGCCAGAATTTACCGAACTGCAATTGCGCGCCGTGCTGCGCCAGTTGCTGGCCACCGGCGCGGTAGGCTTGCACAAAGTGCAATTGGACAACGGCCACAGCTTTGATACCCTGTGCCTGACCGATGCCTCGCGCGCCGTGCTGCGCGGCGAGCGACAGGTGCGTCTGCGTGCCTCGGTGGTGGCCCCGACCAGCGGACGCGAACGCACACAGCGCCAGCGCCGTCCAGCCGCCAGCCTGCCCCCAGTGGCCGAGGGCCTAGACCAAGCCGCTTTGGCGCGTTTTATCAACCTCAAGGCGTGGCGCGCGGAAGTGGCACGTGAGCATGGCTTACCCGCCTATGTCATTTTTCATGATGCCACGCTGGCCGCGATTGCCCAGCAGCAGCCGCGCACGCTGGCCGATTTACAAGGCATCAGCGGCATGGGGGCTAAAAAGTTGCAAGCCTATGGGGGCGAGGTATTGCGGGTGTGTGGGGGGTAGGCAGCGCCAGCAGGTTGCCTTGCTGTGCAGCGCAATCACGGTGGCACCGGTGCATTTTTCCAATGAAAAACCCCGCCAACTGGTTTCAGCTGGCGGGGTTTGTTCGGGTGTGTGGTGGTGATAGGTGGATTTGAACCACCGACATCAGCATTATGAATGCTGCGCTCTAACCAACTGAGCTATATCACCGAACGACCAAGATTATAGCGCAAAAATTATTGGTGTGTGAAGACGGCCTTGCGCTTGTTGACAAAAGCGTCCATGCCTTCTTTTTGGTCAGAAGTGGCAAACAAAGAGTGGAACAAGCGGCGCTCGAACGTGATGCCATCGGCCAAGCTGCCTTCAAAAGCGCGGTTGACCGATTCTTTGGCTGCCATGACAGCAATTTGTGAGAAGTCGCTGATGATGAGGGCGGCACCCAAGGCTTCTTCTTGCAGTTTGTCCGCTGCGACGACGCGGCTGACCAAGCCAGCGCGTTCGGCTTCTTCGGCGTTCATCATGCGGCCGGTCAGGGCCATGTCCATCGCTTTGGCTTTGCCCACAGCGCGCGGCAGGCGTTGCGTACCGCCAGCACCGGGAATCACGCCCAGCTTGATTTCTGGTTGGCCAAACTTGGCGTTGTCGGCAGCAATGATGAAATCGCACATCATGGCCAATTCGCAGCCACCGCCCAAGGCAAAACCACTGACAGCGGCAATTACGGGCTTGCGAATGGTGCGGATGGTTTCCCAGTTGCGCGTGATGTATTCGCCCTTATAGACATCGGCAAAGCTGTAAGTGGCCATCGCGCCAATGTCTGCGCCTGCGGCAAAGGCTTTTTCGCTGCCCGTGATGATCATGCAGCCGATTTTTTCGTCGGCATCAAAGGCTTTGAGGGCTGCGCCCAGCTCGTCCATCAGTTGGTCGTTCAGGGCGTTGAGTTGCTTGGGGCGGTTCAGGGTGATGATGCCGACTTTTTCGGCTTCGACGCGCACTTCAATCATTTCGTAGCTCATGGTATCTCCTAGGGTTTATGGGGAATGCAGCCCGCCAATATAACCAAGCTGCAAGACAGCTCGGTTTCAGCGGCCAGATAACCACTGGCTGGCGCGTGTGGCATCGGTTATTTTCCAGTGGCCTACGGTGGTAGCCGCATCTGCGGCGGGCAGTTCTAGTGCCAACCGCAATAGCCGGTCGCCCCGGCCCACCAAGGCCGTGACTTGTGTGGCATGGCCAGCATACAGGGGCACATCGGCCAGCTGCTGCAAGCGCCAGCCTTGGCCTTGCACTTCCAGGCCCAACCATTCATCGCCTGCGGCCAAGCCAGCACGTTCGGCCAAGCTACCGCGCAACACCCCTTGCACCCGGATACCGTTTTTATCCGTGGCGCGCAGGCCCAAAGCTTGGGCGATAGGTGCTGGCTCGGTGCTGGCCTCCATGCCGTGGGCCGCCAACAGCGCTGCTACGGGCAATTCTGCGGTGCTGTGTACCCAAGCGTCTAGTTCCGCATCCAAACTGCGTCCGGCCAGCTGCAATAACACGGCACGCACATCGGCCTCGGTCATGGGGCCACCGGCGCAGCGTTGCCACAGCGCCTGCATCACAGCATCCAAACTGGTTTGGCCTTCTTGGCGCAGCGTTAAATCTAGGCACAAGGCCACCAGTGCGCCCTTGGTGTAGTAGCTGATGGTCGCGTTGGGGGTGTTTTCGTCTTGGCGGTAGTATTTGACCCAGGCATCAAAGCTGGCTTGGGCCACGGTTTGCAGCAGCCGTCCGGGGGTTTGTTGCACCTGGGCAATGGTTTTGCCTAGCAGCTTGAGGTAGCTGGCATCGTCGATGAGGCCAGCGCGGTGCAGCAGCAGGTCATCGTAATAGCTGGTAAACCCTTCAAAAAACCACAGCAGCTGGGTGTAGTTTTCTTGGTGGTAGTCGTAACGGGCAAACTCGGCAGGGCGCAGGCGTTTCACGTTCCAAGTGTGGAAGTATTCGTGGCTGATGAGGCCCAGCAGCGTGGTATAGCCCTCGCTGGTGGACGCTTGGCCTAGACGGGGCAAATCTTTGCGCGCGCAAATCAGCGCGGTGGAGTGGCGATGCTCTAGCCCACCATAGCCGTCTGCCGTGGCGTTTAGCAGAAAAACATAGTTTTGAAACGGTGGCGGCTCGGTGCCATGCCAAAAGGCAATCACTGTTTCGCAGATGCGCTGGGTATCTTGCAACAAACGTTGGCCGTCAAACGCTGGCGTGGCCCCAGCAACTACCAACCGATGGGGCACGCCCGCCGCCATGAAGTTGGCACTCCAGAAAGCGCCCATTTCTACCGGGCTGTCGGCCAGTTCGTCGTAATCGGCGGCTTGGTAGCAGCCAAAGCCGTGGGCATCGATTTGTACCGGGGTCAATGCCGTGGCACATTGCCAAGCGGCTTGCTCGGTAAGCTGGCCGGGCGCGACGATGTCCAGCAGGCAAGCCTGCTCGGTCAAGCCTTCGGCACGCAGGCAAAGGCTGGTGCCATTGAAAAAGCCACGCTGTGCATCCAAACTGGCGGTGCGTACCGAGGGGTCATTGGCATAGACCTGGTACTCCAGCACCAATGGCTGGCCGGTTTGGCAGGCCGCCTGCCAGCGTTGTTTGCTCTGCTGCTGCAAGGCCACCGGCCGACCGGCTTGGTGGGCGCGCAGGTTTTGCAGGTTTTTGGCAAATTCACGCACCAAGTAGCTGCCCGGAATCCACACGGGCAATGACAACACTTGTTCTGCCAACGGCTCGGCAATCGTCAGTCTGACATGGAACAAATGCGCGTGTACATCGGCAATGGTGATGCGGTAATGGCAGGCTGGCGCTGGGGCAGTCAAGATGGTGCTGGACATAAAACGCGCGGCTCGGCTTATGGGGCTTTGCTGGCCGTGTTTTCTATTTCGGTCAGGCGTTTTTCAATCTCGGCACTGCCAACGGCACCGGGAATGCGTACACCATTGGTAAACAACAACGTGGGCGTGCCGGTGATTTTGTGTTTTTTGCCAAAGGCCAAATTGCGTTGCAGTGCGGCGGTATCGCAGCTGGCGGCAGGCGGGGTTTTATCGCGCAGCATCCAGTCGTTCCAAGCGACGAGGCGGTCTTTGGCGCACCAGATATTGCGCGATTTTTCTGCCGAGTCGGGGCTAAGAATAGGGTACAAAAAGGTGTGGATGGTGATGTTGTCCACATTCAGCAAATCGCGTTCAAAGCGTTTGCAATAACCGCAGTTGGGGTCGGCAAACACCACCAAGCGGCGCTTGCCATTGCCGCGCACGGTCACAAACGCATCTTGTAAAGGCAGGGCATTGAAATCTACCGCCGTGAGTTGTTTGATGCGGTCTTCGGTCAGGTTGCGCCGCGCTTGGGTGTCAATCAACTCGCCTTGGATGAGAAAGTTACCCTTGGCATCGGTGTAGAACAGATCCGTGCCCACACGCACTTCGTACAAGCCCTTCATGGGGGTGGGGCGGATTTCGTCGATTTTTTCCAGTTGTGGAATGCGCTCGACCAAGGTGGTGCGAATGGCAGATTCTTGGGCTGTAGCACTCAAAGCTACGCCCAAGCTGGCAGCGGCCAGCAAGGTGCGAATGAAGGTCATATCAAGCAAACAAAAAAGTGGTGGGTTCAATGGCTACCCATCGCACGGCGAGCCATCCAGTGTTTCAGCGGGCCGCTGCGTTCAAAGCTGTTCATGCCCCAGTTGCGCAGGGCTTGCAACGGCGCTTCGGGGCGCGAGAACAGCTGTTGTAGGCCATCCATCAATAAACCCACCGGCAGTAGGGCTGCTTTGCGCTCGCGTTCGTAGCGGCGCAGCAGGCGCACATCGGCCACACTGCGCCAGTCTTCGCGCTGGCTCAGGGTGCGCGCCAAGGCTTGGGCATCGCCTAAGCCTAGGTTCAAACCTTGCCCGGCCAGTGGGTGAACATTGTGCGCGGCATCGCCTGCCAATACCCAACTTTCGGCGCTGGGCTGGCCGTGGTGCAACACTGGGCCGCACCAGCGCTCGGCTTGGGCTTGTTGCAAGGGCCAAGCGCTGCGTGCTGCGTGCAGGGTCAGTGTGCCTAATGCGCCTTGGCTGGCTTCGGTGATAGCTTGGCTGAAGGCATCGTCGTTGAGTGCCAGCAAGGGGGCTGCCTGCTCTGCGGGCACCGACCACACCACCGCGACTTCATGGCCGTTGTGGCCCTCTAGCGGCAACAAGGCCAAGATGCTGCCTTGGGCAAACCATTGCCGGGCGGTGTAGCCGTGGGGCTGCTCGCATACCAAGCGGGTGGCGATGGCATGTTGGGCATAAGGCATGACCTCAAAATCAACCCCCAACTCGGCACGGGTTTGGCTGGCGCGGCCTTCGCAAATGATGGTCAGAGGGGCCGCCACCGGAGCTGTTACGCGCTCTACTTGGGGTTGGTAGCGCACGGCCTCGGACAGCCGGGTCTCTAGGGCGGGCACATCGACAATCCACGCCAGTGCTTCGGTCCCTTGGCTGGCGGCATCAAAGTCCAAAGCACCATCTTGATCGCCACGCACTTGCATTTGCAGTACCGGGCAGGCGTGGATGGCATCGGGCCAAGTGCGTAAGGATTCGAGCAACTGGCGCGAGGCGGCGTTGAGCGCATAAGCGCGCACATCGGGGCCAGACGCTGGCGCACTGCTGCCCACCAGCGCTACGCGCAGCCTCTCGCGCGCCAATAAAAGCGCCAAGGTGTGGCCAACCACACCGGCACCACGGATACAGACATCAAAGGTTTGCGGCATGGGGCGATTGTAGAAGCCTACTGCGGGTAATAACTGCACCGCGATGGTGCATCTTCGGTTAATCTTGCCGCTACGAGGAGGGCTATCTCGTGGTCCATTTTGGTTTCGGTGTTACTGCGGCAAGCAATGCCGCTTGCGTCTTGCCAGACCCAGTGCCGGTGCATCCTTTACTCGATGGCAAAGAAGAGATTGGGCGTGGCCAGTATTCCATCGTCTTAGACAAGGGCGATGGCGAGCGTGTCTATAAAGTGGTCAGTTCGCCCGCAGACTATTGGCTGCACACGGCTAAAGACCGGCCCCAAGGCAAGCATTTTCCGATTATTTATGCCGACCACGGCGATATTGGCCAAGCGCAATCGGGCTACCGCTTTTATCTGCTAGAGATGGAGCGCCTTTACCCGCTGATGCCCGAATCGCAGGCCGCGATTGTGGCAGCCCAACTGGGCAAAGCCTATTGGGAAGGTTGTAGGCGCTGGAGCCAGTTGGGGCGCAGTATGGGGCGCGTGGCCATGTACCATCTGGCCAAGGGCGAAGCCCCCTCATGGGATACCCAGCTGCAATCGGCGATCAAGGCACTGTCGGTGTTTATTGAAGAATACCAACTGCTGCCCGACATCCTCAAGTCCGACAACCTGATGGTGCGTAAAGATGGCACCTTGGTGTTTTCTGACCCGGTGTTTGTCTCTTAAAGCCCTGCCTCTGCTGGTGTCGCTGGGGTGCTGCTCAATTGCGTGCGCAGCAGCGCAAACAGTTCGCGGTAAGCCCGGCCTTTGCGTGGTGCCAGTCCGTGGGCCTCGGCCACGTTGGCATCGTGGGCGGCGGGGGCATCTTTGCGTGCCTGCCGAATCAAAGCACGCAGCTGTTGTGCATCGGTGTCGGGGTATTGGGCCATCCATTCGGCTTGTGCGCCATCTTGGGCAATTAATATATCGCGCCAATGTTCGGCTTGGTGCAGTTGCAGTTTTTCGGTGGCCGAGCCATTGCGTTGCTCTTCTAAAGCCGCACGGGCAGCGGCTACGCTGTCTTCATCCAATTTACGCATCAACTTGCCAACAAATTGCATCTGGCGGCGCTTGCCTTCAAAATTGGTGATGCGCCGCGCCTCGGCCAAGGCTTCGAGCAGTTTGTCGGGCAAGCCAATGCGCTGCAATAAATCGGCGCGCAGGTCTAACAACTCTTTACCCAAGTCTTGCAGTTCATCGCTTTCGCGTTTCAATTCGGTGCGGCTGGCATCATGGGTGCCTTTGAGTTCGGCCTTGAGCTCCAAGTCGCGCTCGCTGCCTTCGGCAACAAACTGACCGCGAACAAAATAGCCTTTTTTGGGTTTACGTGACATGTTGAAATCTGGGGGAGAAAGAGAGGCCAAGGCCGGGCGCAAGTATCATAGCCTTGTCATGAAGAAACCCACACGCTCTGCCACCGCCTCTGCGCGCCGCGCCCCCTCCGCCGCCCCCACCGATACCCCCGACACGGGCTTTAGTTACAGCCGGGCCTTTTTTGAAGGTTTGGTCGATAGCGCTTTGGCCCATGCCAAAAAACTAGGTGCCACCGATGCCGGTGCCGAAGCCTCTGAGGGCTGCGGCCTGTCGGTCAATGTCCGCAAGGGCGAATTAGAGACAGTGGAGCGCAACCGCGATAAATCTTTAGGCATCACCGTCTATGTTGGCCACCGGCGCGGCAATGCCAGCACCTCTGATTTTTCTGCTGCCGCTATCGAGCGCACCGTGCAGGCGGCTTACGACATTGCCCGCTTTACCGCCGCAGACCCAGTAGCCGGTCTGCCCGATGCGGCCGATATTGCCCCCGCTGACAACCAGCGCGATTTAGACCTGTTCCATCCTTGGGTATTGGGCAGCGAAGAAGCCGCCCGCATCGCGATGGAATGTGAAGCAGCGGCCTTTGCCACCCACAAACGCATCACCAACAGCGAAGGGGCGGGTGTTTCGGCACAGCAAAGCCATTTCTTCAGCGCCCATACGCATGGCTTTCGGGGGGGTTATGCCACTTCGCGCCATAGCATTTCGGTGGCCCCGATTGCCTCGTTGCCCGGGCGCAATGCCGAAATGCAGCGCGATGCCTGGTACAGCTCGATGCGCGATGCCGCCGATTTGGCCTCGCCCGCCGCCGTGGGCCGCTATGCCGCCGAGCGTGCCTTAAGCCGCTTGGGTAGCCGCAAAATCGCTACCACCGAATGCCCGGTGCTGTTTGAATCCACTTTGGCCGCTGGCTTGTTGGGTGGCTTTGTGCAGGCTATCAGCGGTGGAGCCTTGTACCGCAAAAGCACCTTTTTGCTCGATTCCTTGGGCAAAAAGGTGTTCCCGAAGCACATTGATATTTTGGAAGACCCATTTATTCTGCGCGGCAAGGGCAGCTCGCCGTTTGACGAAGAAGGCGTGCGTGTCGCACCGCGCAAAGTAGTAGATGCTGGGCGGGTGGAGGGTTATTTTCTGTCCAGCTATTCAGCACGCAAATTGGGCATGAAAACCACGGGCAACGCCGGGGGTTCGCACAATTTGGTCCTCAGCTCGCGCCACACCCAAGCGGGCGACAATCTCAGCGCCATGCTGCAAAAGTTAGGCACAGGCCTGTTTGTGATTGAACTGATGGGCCAAGGCGTGAACTATGTCACGGGCGATTATTCGCGTGGTGCCAGCGGTTTTTGGGTCGAAAACGGCAAAATTGCCTTCCCAGTGCATGAAATCACCATCGCGGGCAACCTCAAAGATATGTTCAAAGGCATCGAAGCGATTGGTGCCGATGCCTACAACCACGGCGCGAAAACCGTGGGGTCTTTGCTGATTAACCGGATGAAAGTGGCTGGCAGTTGAACCCGTCTTGAGCAGCGTTTAGCCCACGCACAAGCGCTGCAAATGAGGCCGCAGCGTGCCCAGCGTGACAAAGCTCATGTCGTACATGGCATTGAGGCTGGCCGCTTGCTCTTCATTCAAGTCCAAGGCACAGATGATAAAGCGCTCGCGTGGGATGTCTAAGCGCTTACGCAAGCGCAGCAATTTGTCCAAATCACGGCGAAACTCCCCGGTTTTGCACTCGATACACAAAGGCGCTTGGTTGCTCGGCAGCGCCAGCACATCCAACTCTTGCAAGTCTTCATTGGCAAAGGTAACACGCGCACCGCGTGCCACCGACAAGGAAAAACGCAGAGGTTGTTCTTGCCAAACCGCCAATACTTCTAGCAGTGCAAACCACTCTAGCCAACCGCCCTCAAAAAAGCGGCGCACGGCGGGGGCCGATTGCAGACTCAAGCGGACAATTTTTTCTGGCTTCTGGTAGTGGTAGCGGGAGAAAAAGGTGTGTTCGTACAGATTACGGCACAGTTGGTTAATCGCCTGTGCATCTTTTTGCGGCACGCGCGCCAACTCTAAGTTCAAGCCGGTGTGTGCCTTGCGATAGCCCCAGCATACCCGGCCAATCAGCTCACCAAACAAATCATAACGTTCGCCAAAAGCGCGCGCTGCTTCATCAAAATAACCAGCGGTATTCACCGCCTCTATATCAAATTCAACCTGAATTTGGCGCGCCTGAAACCAATTTTGCAGCGGGGCATGTTGGGCCACGGTAGCTAAGTTGGTGTCGTTTGGTGTTTTTGCTACCGCCGCCACGGGTGCGGGTGCGGGTGCGGGTGCGGGTGCGGGTGCGGGTGCGGGTGCAGGCGGGCTGGGGGCCGGAGCAGCTTGTGGTGCTGTCTCTAGCGCACGCAATGCCTGCAACTCGCGCCGGATGTCGGTGTAACGCTCCAGTAGCTTTTCGACATAAAACACCGTACCAAACACCGTGACCGGCTGGGCGCAGCGGTTGCAGGGCATAGACTTGCCCACCGGGGTGATGTTTTCTTCGGCAACATAGCCGCAGGCATTGCAGCGGTACAAGGGCATGGTAAAAATGTGCGTGCAAGGGGCGCGCAAAGTTGGTGACAGGAGTCAGTGTAAATGCGGCACCACTTTGGGCTGTTATCAAATGTTGGTCAAAGCTGCCTTCACGGCGGCAGACACTTGGCCCATGTCAGCCTTGCCCGCCAGTTGGGTTTTCACCGCGCCCATCACCTTGCCCATATCGCCGGGGCCTTTGGCACCCAACTCGGCCACAATGGCTTGCACGGCGGCGGTGATTTCTTCCGGCGACATACGCTGGGGCAGATAGGCTTGCAACACCAGCAGTTCGGCCTTTTCTTTATCGGCCAAGTCTTGGCGCGCAGCCTGCTCAAAGGCGGCGATGCTGTCTTTGCGCTGCTTGACCAGCTTGTCCACGATGGCCACCACGGCAGCATCGTCTAGCACGACGCGCTCATCGACCTCTTTTTGCTTCATGGCCGCCAGCAGTAGGCGGATGGTGCCTAAGCGCTCGCTGTCTTTGGCGCGCATGGCGGTTTTCATGTCTTCGGTGATTTGGTCTTTGAGGCTCATGGTTATCTCCTAAAGGTAAGCGGCAGGATTTGCACAAAGTCATGCCAGCTAGGCGCGTCGCCGCAGACAGTAGTGGGCTACGGCAAGGCGGCGCAACGACGCTGGGGTGGCTTTGTGCGAATCATGAAAACAAAAAACCCGCGCTTGGCGTCCCTAGCGCGGGTTGAAATTCCAAGCAAACTTGGAGTTTGTCGATCAGTACAGCTTTTTAGGCAACTGCATAGAACGCACGCGCTTGTAGTGGCGCTTGACGGCAGCAGCTTTTTTGCGCTTGCGCTCGGCAGTGGGCTTTTCGTAGAACTCGCGCGCGCGCAGGTCGGTCAGCAGGCCCAGCTTTTCGATGGTGCGCTTAAAGCGGCGCAGGGCAACGTCAAAGGGTTCGTTTTCTTTTACACGGATGGTGGTCATTAGCTAATGTTTTCCAAAATATGCCCGCAGAGGGCTTTGGGGAGATCGGGCCTCAAAGCCGTGCGTGGCGGGTTCCCCGTCTCGTAACTAGTATGGGCCGACGGGGTGATGCCAGCAAAGCCGGACATTATAACGATTGCGCCCAAAGGTTCAAGGGCTATCAGTAGCGCGTTTGCCCCAATTCGGCAAACAAATCGCCATAAATGCGGTAGCGGTTGGCGCTGATGTGGCCCGCTTGCCAAGCGGCCAGCACGCCACAGCCGGGTTCGTGCAGGTGCGTGCAGTTGTAAAACTTGCAGTTGCTGGCGTGGGTGGCGATGTCGGGCATACAGGCGGCCAGTTGCATTGGGGCAATATGCTGCAAGCCAAATTCTTGAAAACCGGGCGAGTCAATCAAGGCGGTGCGGCGCTGCCCATCCACCCAATACAGCGCAGTGCTGGTGGTGGTGTGCTTGCCCGAATTGAGTGCCTGCGAGATTTCATTGGTCAGCACCGTAGCGCCGGGCACCAGCAGGTTGATGAGCGTGCTTTTGCCCGCGCCCGATGGCCCCAACACCAGCGTGGTTTTACCTTCTAAATAGGGCAATAACTCGGCGCGCTGGGCTGCTGGGTCGGCATTGAGGGATAGGCCCAGCACTTGGTAGTGTGGCTGGCCTTCTTTGCCGGGGATGCGGCAGTAGGGTTGCAGGCGCTCCCAGGCGGCAGCAAACGGCACGGCCAAATCGCGCTTGTTCAGGGCAATGAGGGGCCGGATATGCGCGGCTTCCGCCGCTACCAAAGCGCGTACCAATTGGCTTTCGGAAAACACCGGCTCGGCGGCCATCAAAATCAGCACCTGGTCTAAATTGGCGGCAAACGATTTGGTGCGGATTTCGTCTTGGCGGTAAAACAGGTTGCGCCGCTCTTGCACCTTCTCTATCGTGCCCTCTTCGCCTTGGCCGGGCGGGGCAGCTTGCCACAGCACCGCATCACCCACCACGGCTTGGCTTTTTTTGCCGCGTGGGTGACAAATTCGGCGCTGGCCGTCGGGGGTTTCTACCACGCAATGGCGACCATAACTGGCCACCACCAGCCCTTGTTGCAGCGCATCGGCGGCACTGGCCGCAGCGGCTTTTTTGGCTTTAGAAAAATGGCTCATGCGGCGGCGGCTACCGAAGGCATCCGCGCCAGCCGTTCACTGGCCGGGGGATGGGAATAATAAAAGCGCACATAGAGTGGGTCCGGCGTGAGTGTGGAGGCGTTGTCTTTGTAGAGTTTGAGCAAAGCGCTGGCCAAATCAGCACCGTGGGCTTGCTGCATGGCGTAGGCATCGGCTTGGAACTCATCGCGGCGCGAAATCTGCGCCAGCAAAGGGCTTAAAAAGACCGTAAACACCGGAACCACCAACAAAAACAGCAACAAGGCCAAAGCATCATTGGGCGCGTTGGAGGCACTGGGCACCAGCAAGGCCAAACTAGGCTGTACGCCCAAGCCGGTATAAAACCAAGCCTGCGTCGCCAGCCAACCCAGCAGGGCCAAGCCCAGCAAGCTCAAACCAAACAGCAACACCATGCGCTTGGCAATATGGCGGTGGTGAAAATGCCCCAGCTCATGGGCCAGCACGGCTTCGACCTCGCCGGGGGTGAGTTGCTTGAGCAGGGTATCGTAAAACACCACGCGCTTGGCGGCACCAAAGCCGGTAAAGTAGGCATTGGCGTGGGCGCTGCGTCGGCTGCCATCCATCACAAACAGCCCTTGCGCTTGGAAGCCACAACGCTCCATCAGCGCCGTAACGCGGGCTTTGAGTGCCTCATCGGCCAGCGGCTGAAATTTATTGAACAGAGGGGCAATCCACATCGGATAGGCCACCATCAGCAACAGGTTAAAGCCCATCCACAAGCCCCACACCCACAGCCACCACCAAGCACCCGCCGCGCCCATCAGCCACAGCACTGCCGCTGCCAAGGGCAAACCCAACACCACCCCCACCAGCGCAGATTTGAGCGCATCGGCCAGCCATAAGCGCCACGTCATTTGGTTAAAGCCAAAGCGCTGCTCAATCACAAAGGTTTGGTACAAGGTGAGCGGCAATTCAATCAGGCTACCCAGCAAGACAAAACTGGCCAGCAGGGCCAATTGCTGCACCATGCCACCGCCGAGCCACTCTAGCAAGGCTTGATTGAGCGCATTGAGGCCCCCGAGCAGCGTCCAGCCCAACAATACGGCTGCCCCCAACACCATCTCTATCAGCCCGAGTTGGGCTTTGGCCAAGGTATAGCGCGCAGCTTTTTGGTGCGCTGCCAAGGTGATATGGCCCACAAAAGCGGGCGGCACTTCGTGGCGATGGTGAAACACATGGCGAATCTGGCGCGAGGCCAGCCAAAACTTGAGCAACAGGCCCAACACCAGCACAGCGGCAAAGGCCATGCTCAAAGCCATAGCAGGCGTGAAAAAAGCAGAAGGAGCAGCAGGCATGGGGCGCAAGTGTAGGGCATGGGGGACAATCGCGCCCCATGTCAGAAACTCCGCACCTTCCCCCTCCCACCTTGGCCAAATCCGACCAAAATTTGGTCTGGCTAGACTGCGAAATGACCGGCCTGAACCCGCAGGTCGAGCGCATCATTGAGATTGCCGTGGTCATTACCGATGCCCAATTGACCGTGCGCGTCGAAGGCCCGGTGCTGGTGATTCACCAATCTGATGAATTGCTGGGCAAGATGGATGCTTGGAACCGAGGCACGCATGGCCGCAGCGGCCTGACCGAGAAAGTCAAAGCCTCCACCACCACCGAAGCCCAAGCCGAAGAGGTGCTGCTGCACTTCTTGAAAAAGTATGTGCCCAAAGGCAAAGTGCCGCTGTGCGGCAACAGCATCGGCCAAGACCGGCGCTTTATGGCCCTGTATATGCCCCAGTTAGAAGCGTATTTCCATTACCGCAATGTGGATGTCAGCACCTTCAAGGAGTTGGCCAAGCGCTGGAAGCCCGCCGCTTACAGCAGTTTTAAGAAGGCGCAAAAACACACCGCACTGGCCGATGTGCATGAATCTATCGACGAATTATTTCACTACCGACGACATTTTTTGGCGTTGTAATCTCTCTTGGTCGGGGTGACATCCTCTCCGGGCTGAACCCCTTGTCTTTACCCACATCTTTGCAATCACTTGATTTGTATTCGCTTTTTCAGTGAAAAAAGTGCCTTCGCGAGGCTTTACATCCAGCTTTCGCCCAGAGTTTCGACCTGTTGCAGCACCAACTCCACCGCTTGCTCGGATTGGTCAGGCGGGTATTTGTACTTGCGTAGCACCCGTTTGACCATCAAGCGCAAGGTAGCCCGGACGCTTTCGCGCTGTGCCCAGTCCACACTGATGTTCTTTTTGAGGTTCTCGGTCAGTTCGCTGGCAATCTTCTTTAAGGTTTCATCGGTCAGTTGCAGCACCGCAGACTCGTTGTTGGCCAGCGCGTCGTAGAACTTGACCTCGTCGTCTGACAAGCCTAGTTGCTCACCCCGGCTGGCGGCCTGCTGGAACTTTTTGGCCATCGCCACCAGCTCTTCCATCACCTGTGCGGTTTCAATGCTACGGTTTTGGTAACGGCTGATAACGTTGCTCAGCAGGTCAGAGAATTTGCGCTGTTGCACCACGTTGGTGGCAAACTTGGACTTGATTTCACCCTCTAGCAGGCGCTCTAGCAGCTCTACAGCGAGATTTTTTTCTGGTAGCTGCTGTACCTGCTGCAAAAATCCCTCATCCAATAGCCCGATATTGGGCTTTTCTAGGCCCACGGCATCAAAGATGTCCACCACCGAGTCGCTCACCACGGCTTGGTTGATGATTTGCCGGATGGCCAAGTCACGCTGTTCGTCGGTTTTCTTTTGTTGGCTCAGGTCGCGTTTGGTCAGTATGACCTTCACGGCTTGCAAAAAGGCCACCTCATCGCGCACCGCTTTGGCTTCATCCAGGGTGCAGCACAGGCTAAAGGCGCGGCTCATGGCCAGCGCAACATCGCCAAAGCGTTTTTTGCCATCGCGCACCGAGGTATCGCTCTTGCCCTTAGGGTTCGATTGCAAGCCCAAAATATGGTTAGCAGCACCGGCCAAGATTTTATGGCCCCCGGTTTGGAAGCTGCTGTAATCAAAACCGTGCAGCAGGGCGCGCAGGATGTCGAGCTTTTCCAGTAGCACCGATAGGGCTTCATGGGCATCGACTGTCGGGCGGCCACGGCCTTTGCTGGCGGTGTATTCGCGCATCGCGGCTTTAAGCTCGTTGCCGATGCCGATGTAATCCACCACCAAACCACCCTGCTTGTCCTTAAACACCCGATTCACGCGTGCGATGGCCTGCATCAGGTTGTGGCCCTTCATCGGCTTATCGACGTACATGGTATGCACGCACGGGGCATCAAAGCCGGTGAGCCACATATCGCGCACAATCACCAGTTGCAGCGGGTCTGCGGGGTCTTTGAAGCGTTTTTCCAGCCGTTTCTTGGTTTGGCTGGGGTAAATGTGCGGGCGCAACAGGGCTTTGTCGCTTGCACTGCCGGTCATGATGATTTTGATGCGGCCTTGCTCTGGGTCATCGCTGTGCCAATCGGGGCGCAGTTGCACGATTTCGTTGTATAGGTGCACGCAAATATCGCGGCTCATGCCCACCACCATCGCTTTACCATCTTGGCTGGCATTGCGCTGCTCAAAGTGGGCTACCAGGTCGGCAGCAACGCTGGCAATGCGTGGTTCAGTACCCACCACCTTCTCTAAGGCGGCCCAACGGCTTTTGAGCTGCGCTTGGATGGCTTCTTCTTCATCCTCGGCCAGTTCGTCCACTTCTTCATCCAATTCGGACAGGTCGGCTTCCTTGAGTTTGAGCTTGGCCAAGCGGCTTTCGTAGTAGATAGCCACCGTAGCGCCGTCTTCCTTCGCCTGCTGCATGTCATAGACATGGATGTAATCGCCAAACACGGCCCGGGTATCGCGGTCGGTGCTAGAGACCGGCGTGCCAGTAAAGGCGACAAAAGTAGCGTGCGGCAAAGCATCGCGCAGGTGCTGGGCGTAGCCTGCTTGGTAGCGGGTGCTGTAGGCGGGCGGGGCAAATTCGGCGCTGGCAGCAGGGTGGATGTAGTCACCATCGCTGGCGGTGACCGCCCCCGTGCTGGCCGTGGCCAGCTTGCGCGTTTTGAGCTTAGCCTGAAAGCCATATTGGGTGCGGTGGGCCTCATCGGCAATGACAACGATATTGCGCCGCTCCGACAGCACCGGGAAGCTGTCTTCATCCTCCCCCGGCATAAATTTTTGGATGGTGGCAAAGATGATGCCGCCCGAGGGCCGGTTGCCCAGCAGTTGGCGCAGCTCCTGCCGCGTATGGGCTTGCACCGGGGTTTGGCGCAACAGGTCTTGCGCCAGGCTAAATACACCAAACAGTTGGCCATCGAGGTCGTTACGGTCGGTAATCACCACAATGGTCGGGTTCTGCATCGCTGGCTCTTGCATCACACGGGCAGCAAAACAGGTCATGGTGATGCTTTTGCCGCTACCTTGCGTGTGCCAAACGACCCCACCCTTACCCTGCGTCTGGGCTGGGGTGTCGGTGCGCGATGCCGCCACCACCTGCTCAATAGCGGCCCGCACGGCGTGGTACTGGTGGTAACCAGCGACCTTTTTGACTAGCTGGCCATCTTCCTCGAACAGCACAAAATAGCGCAGGTAGTCCAGCAGGTACGCTGGGGCCAGTGCGCCACGCACCACAGTTTCCAGCTCGTTGAACTGGCCCAGCGGGTCAAGGTTCACCCCGTCGATGGTGCGCCACTGCAAAAAGCGTTCGGCATTGGCCGACAGAGAGCCCATGCGCGCCTCGGTGCCGTCGGAAATCACCAACACCTCGTTGTACTGGAACAGGTCAGGGATTTGTTCCTTATAGGTCTGGATTTGGTCGTAAGCCTTCCAGATATCGGCGGCCTCATCGGCAGGGTTCTTCAGCTCCATCAGCACCAGCGGTAGGCCATTGATGAACAGGATGATGTCCGGGCGGCGGGTGTGGTGTGCGCCCTTGATGCTGAATTGATTGACGGCCCAGAACTCATTGCGCGCAGCATCCATCCAATCCACCAAGCGCACAAAGTCGCCAATGGTGTGGTCGTCCTTTTGGTACTGCACCGGCACGCCAGCCACGAGCAGCTTATGAAAAGCACGGTTGGCCGAGAGCAGGGCTGGAATGGCTAAATCCAGCACCCTTTGCAGTGCATCTTCGCGCGTTGGTGCCGGAATGCCGGGATTGAGCCGAGCGATGGCCTGGCGCAGGCGGCCTGCCAGCACCACCTCACGGTAGTTGGCACGTTGCGGGTTGGGGCCATCGTGGGCGATGTCGTAGCCGCTATGCACTGTGTAACCCAACTCGGACAGCCAGGCTAAGGTTTCTTGTTCGAGTTGGTCTTCGGTCACAGCGCAGCCTTTCTTAGGTTGATGCTATCCAAATTAAAGCCTTCTTTCATATGTTTGTTGGTTATGAAAGCATCGTTGCACACAACCCAAGCTACGAGGCTTGGGCGATGAAGTTTTCCAGCTCTTTGGCGCGGTCGGCTGTCATGGTCATCAGGCAGCTATTGGCGTTGACGCGGGCGATGCTGCCCCCATAGGGGTCGTGGTAAAAATTGCAGTTCAAGTCGCGAAACTTTATCCAAGCCCGTTGGGCCTCTTGCAGTTGCTTTTTGCGCTCAGGGGTCAGGTTGGTCATCAGGGACTTGTAGGCCTTGTTCAAGCGGACATCCTGACGTTCGATTTCTGCGCCGATGCAATCAATCATGTCCATCGTGACACCACCCGACTTGTCCATGCAAGCGTCGAACTTTTTGGACAGATGGCTGTCTTGGGCACTGGCCACCAAAGGCATGGCGGCGGCAAAAGCCAGGGCGATTTGGAGGAGCGGGAGTTTCATGGGTGTGCTTCTTCAAGGCTAGATGGGACTTCAGGCAGGCGCAAAGTGCCGGAAATTAGGCGCGGGAGCAAGGTGTCGCGGAGGGTGGAGAGGTTTTGGGCCTGCTTCTCATTTTCAATAAGCCGCTCAAACAATGCCTCAGCCACATCCATAAACGCCTGTACCACGTCTGGTGACGGCACCAATGCCGGAATAGGCCGAAACGCCTTTTTGCTAATCTCCATAAAGGTCGAACCATTGGCCCGGCCTTTAATGCTTTCCATGTTTTCACGACACCAAAACAGCAGGTACAGCGGAGGCAATAAGCCACCGGGAGGCATAGCGATGTAGCCTTGGTTGATAGCCAGCGGCACTTGGGCCAGTGCTAAATAGCCAATCGGGGCGCGAGAAGACAACAACAATGTTCCAATGGGCAACAATCCAGAACCAATTTTTGCCAAGCCTTTATCGCTGAGTTTGCGTTCAGTGCCTAACAGTACCGGTGCGGCAATGCCAGAAAGGTCTTTTGGCGTTGTCCAGCAGTGAATGGCTGGCTCCCAATAGGCAGCAGTTTTGGTGTCTGGTGTTGCACCACCTACAGCGTCAACTGCATCACCAATGGGCATCACCCGCCACCCCTTCGGCACCAGCCCCAACTCCGTTTCCTCGAAGCTATCGGGGAACAGCGCCGCCGTGGCCTCGTCCATGCCTTCGGTGACTCGGCCTTCCATTTTGGCGCGCACGGGGTCGAAATCGACAAACCATGACTTAAACAATGCTTGGGCGATGGCTTCCAGTGTGGCGTTGGTTTCGCGTAGGAGGGTGATTCGGTCGTCGAGTATTCGTGCAATTTTACCGATTGCAAGTTGCTCAGACTCAGTAAGCTGAGGAATTTTGACGGAGCCTATACCTGCTGCGCTAATGTTTGCTTGAGCGCTCCCCGCAGAAGCCCCTTCAATAAATTCATCAAATCCAGGCTGCGAAACCACTGCATAAATGAAATCGTCAAATTTCTTTCCATTCTGCGCTGTAATTCTTGCGACTCGCTGATTCAAGTAAGCAGGTTCAGTTTCTTTGAATCGACCGACTTTGCCAACAGTGGCCCCAGTCATCGCCATAAGAATATCACCATCCCGTAACCTGAAACGTTCTAATTCGGTTACCTTTTCCGGCGCAACCCTATCAACACTAACCAGTGACACAACAGGCGGTTGAATGTTTGCAATCTTGATAACTGCGATGCCTTCGTTTCCAAAATCTGCACTCTTAAAAGCGTAACCTCCTTGGACATTTGCAATATCAGACAGTCTGTAGGTTTTAGAAATCATCCTCCCGCCCCCGCGTTTACCTTGAGCCCCCACCTGCACCACAACCTTATCCAGCTCAATAATCTTGCAAAATGATGCACTGGTAGTCGCCCAATCGACCAAATCTACCTTGTAGGGCAAATCGGATTCATCCAAGGCTTCCTCCATCAAACCCAGCGTAGCAAAACCCAGTGGCATTTCACCCAGAATGCACAAATCCAAATCAGAATACTCCTTGGCCGTCCACTTAGCCCGCGAGCCAAAGGCCCAGACTTCGCGCTCTGGCACATACTTTTTTAAAATATCCTGAACGATTTTCAGGTGGTCTTCTCGCATATCAAGCAACATGGGCAGGCAGCCTTTGCAGAAGGTGGCGTACATGGGCCAAAAATTCAGGAATTTGCGCAAATACGTTGGCGGCGATTTCTGCATCGTAGGTGTGTGAAGTGCGGTCGCGTGCAGATAAAAAACCAAACCAGCTTTCGGCATCGGCAATCATGCCCAGCTTGGCCGCTTCGCGTATCCAGCCTCTTTTGGCGCTGGCCTCATCCATCGCATATTTTTCTTTCAATACCCGAATCACCATTTGCCGGGTCAAATCCATTGCCACCTCGAAGCGCTGAATCGCACCATCGCGGGCAATTAATACCAAGCGTGATGCCGATTCTTTGGCATAACTATAATCATTCAACCCATCTTCCACAGCGTTCACGGCAAGCTGCAAGGCTTCAAGACTAATGTCGGACATGGTTACATTCTTTTATATAGGGTTTATGCTCAAAAGATGGCGAGGTGGTGGCCCCACGGGATGGACAGCATTTGCGCAACAGGCTGTTTCGCAATTGCCGCCTCACGCAAGGCGCTATTGACGACTACCGCCGCCTTGAGCTGCACTTGCCGAAAGCGGGTTTTGAGTTCGCCTAGCCAAGCGTGGTACTCGGGCTGGTGGGGTAAAAGGTTAGCACGCATCGCCTAGCCTTCTCGGTCTTTGCACCAGTTTGGAGCCAGTGGAATTTCGTTCAGACGCACACCACACAGGGCAGTATCGCCTGAGGGTGCTTCGTCGATGAACGTCACCAACACTCGGCGCGGCAGCTGGAGCGCATCGCTTGGCAAGTCAAAAAATTGCAGTTGCCCATTGGGATGCAAAACGGCTTCGTAGGTGTCCAGCATGGTCAATGGCCTTCCAAGCATACAAAGGTGACGTACTCATTTTGCACGTCCAGCGCCAAAGTTTTGCCTGCCTGCAAGGCGGCCAGATGTTCGGCGGTGAGGGTAAACACTTCGCCGCCCCAGCGTTGGCCGAAGGGGGTTTCGTGGTCTTCTACGGCAAATGGTTCGTTCACGATGGCGATATTGGAGGGTGCGTCGAATGGGTTCAATCTAACCACCTATCAAAACTCATACCCCAGCCCGCCCAGCTTTTGCCGAATCAGCGCATCCAACTCCGCACCTTTGGCCATTTGTTCGCCCAGTTTTTCAGTGAGTTTGCGCATTTTGTCGTCAAAGGCTTCGTCGTCGTCCTCTACCGCTTCAGCGCCCACATAGCGGCCGGGGGTCAGCACATGGCCGTGTTGAGCGATTTCAGCCAGCGGCACGCTGCGGCAAAAGCCCGGTTGATCTTGGTACTCAGTGATGCTAGCCCCGGCTTCCACCTCGCCGCGCCATGCGGCCACAGTCTCGGCAATGCGGGTGATGGTGGCATCGTCTAACTCTGCTTGCACACGGCTAATCATCTTGCCCAGTTTGCGTGCGTCTATAAACAGCACCTCGCCCTTACGCCGTTTCTGCTTGGCCAAGAACCACAGGCAGGCGGGAATTTGGGTGTTAAAGAACAGTTGCCCCGGCAGCGCCACCATCACTTCCACCACGTCAGCGTCCACCATCGCGGCGCGAATCACGCCTTCGTTGTTCTGGCTAGAACTCATGGAACCATTGGCCAACACGATGCCCGCACGGCCCGTGGGCTTGAGGTGGTACAGCATGTGCTGCAACCATGCATAGTTGGCATTGCCTTGGGGTGGGTCGCCAAACTCCCAGCGCGGGTCACCTTCGAGGCTGCCATGCCACCAGTCGGAGATGTTGAAGGGTGGGTTGGCGAGGATGAAATCGGCGCGCAGGTCGGGGTGCTGGTTCTTGGTGAAAGTGTCGCCCGGCTCACGGCCTAAGTTGAAGTCGATGCCCCGGATGGCCAAGTTCATGGCTGCCAAACGCCAAGTAGTAGGGTTGGCTTCCTGGCCGTAGATGGACACATCGCCAATCTTGCCGCCGTGGGCTTCGATGAACTTTTCCGACTGCACAAACATACCGCCCGAGCCACAGCAGGGGTCATAGACCTTGCCAGAGTGGGGGCTGAGAATAGAAACTAAGGTTTTGACGATGCTGGCTGGCGTATAGAACTGGCCACCGCGCTTGCCCTCGGCACTGGCAAACATTCCCAAAAAGTATTCGTACACTTGGCCCAGCACATCCCGCGCGGTACTAGGGTTGTCACCAAAGCCAATGGTAGAAATTAAATCGACCAACTCACCCAACTTGCCATCGGGCAATTGGGCACGGGCATAGCGTTTGTCCAAAATGCCCTTGAGTTTCGGGTTCTCAATTTCGATGGTGGTCAAGGCACCGTCGATGAACTTGCCAATCTCGGGGTGCTTGGCCAGCGTGCGCAGCGTCTCCCAACGTGCGCCCTCGGGCACCCAAAAGACGTTGGCGCTGGTGTAGTAGTCGCGGTCTTCCAGCTCGGCATCGATGTCTTCCTGGCTCGCTTCGCCGTAGTAAAACTCATCGTTCGGGTCTTGTAAGCGGGCGGCCATTTCAGCGCGCCGGGCGGTAAAGGTGTCCGAGACGTACTTCAGAAAAATCAGGCCAAGCACCAAGTGTTTGTACTCGGCAGCGTCCATGTTGGCGCGTAGTTTGTCGGCGGTGGCCCAAAGGGTTTTTTTGATGTCGTCGAGCATGTCAGTAGAGTGGCCGAAGAGGTAACAGATATGCTGCACATTATGGCTACCTGCACCCAGTTCTAACCTTGGATATCTACTGGCACTTTTTTGGGGCTGGCAGCCTGAAAAAACTGCCTTCTCCCTAGGGGAAACTTGGTCGGGGTGAGAGGATTCGAACCTCCGGCCTCTACGTCCCGAACGTAGCGCTCTACCAGGCTAAGCTACACCCCGATACTTTGGCGCCGCCAACGATGCGTTTTCAGGTGCGGCGCTCTAAAAGCTGAGCCGCCAATTGTAGCAAACAGGCAGAATATCCATTGACGGGCAAGCACGCTAATGCGGCTATCGCACGTTGTGCTTCAGCAGCAGCAGCGGCCCGCGCTGCCGACAAAGCACCCGTTTGGCGCACAATCGCCACAATGCTTTCGAGTTGGTCCGCGCTGCCTTGCTCAATCGCGTGGCGCACCACAGCGGCTTGCTCTGGCGTGCCACGCTGCATGGCCACAATCAGCGGCAGGGTGGCCTTGCCCTCGCGCAAATCATCGCCCAAATTTTTACCCAATTCGGCTGGGTCGCCATCGTAGTCCAGCACGTCGTCAATGATTTGGAAGGCGGTGCCCAAGGCTTGGCCATAAGTGGCGCAGGCTTGTTCCACCTCGGTGCTGCTGCCTGCCAGCACCGCTGCCAGCCGTGCGCTGGCCTCGAACAGTTTGGCCGTTTTGGAGCGAATCACCAGCAGATAGCCCTCCTCGCTCAGCGAAGCATCGTGCATATTCATCAGCTGCAACACTTCACCTTCGGAGATGATGTTAGTGGCATCGGCCAAAATCTCCATAATTCGCATTTGGCCCACTTCGACCATCATTTGGAAGGCGCGCGAATACAAAAAGTCCCCCACCAACACACTGGCGGGGTTGCCAAAAGTCTCGTTGGCCGTGGGGCGGCCCCGGCGCAGGGTAGAGTCATCCACCACATCATCGTGCAGCAGCGTGGCGGTATGGATAAATTCCACCACGGCAGCCAAAGAGAAGCGATGCGCCTGCTGGTAGCCCAACGCTCCACTGAGCAGCAGCAGCAACGCTGGGCGCAGGCGCTTGCCACCAGCGGCAATAATGTATTGTGAAATCTGGCCCACCAAGGGCACGCCAGAGGCAAGGCGGTCGGCAATGACCTGGTCAACCGCACGCATATCGTCCTGAATCAGGGCAAGCGGCGAGGCGGCAGTAGCAGAGGGTGGGGGGGCAAAGGCTGTCAAGGTGGTGGTCGCTAACGGTGGGCCAAATTATAGGAAGTTGCACGCCCCTGCTGGCAGGGCCAGTAAACTTGGTGCGCCGTGACCTCTTCCAATCCCTTCTTTGAACGCCCTATTCTCAATTCCCCCTACGACTGCCCACAGCGTCACTGGGAACTGGATACCGACGGGCAACCCACCCAGCAAATTTTGCCTACCCGCAGGCGTGCTGAATTCATCACCCCCATCCCCAAGCCGAAGAAACGCAAAAAGGCGGCCACACAAAACGAGATGGTGTTTCAGGAGGGCAAAGACCTCTCCACTGCGGCGCAGCAGTACGACACCACCTCCATCATCAACCAAGTGCGCCAAGCCGTGGACACTTGGCGCAGCCTGCCCAACCCAGCGCAGTGGCAAGTCACGCCAGAGACGGCACGCCTGCTGCAACATTGGCGACACCACCACTTCAGCGGCGTGCGCCCGTTCTTTTGCCAGGTCGAAGCCGCCGAAACCGCTATCTGGCTAACCGAAGTTGCGCCACAGAGCAAAAACGGCAAGTTCTTGCTGGAGCATCTGGCCAGTGCCAACCAAGGGGCGAACCCCGGACTGATGCGTTTGGCCCTCAAACTGGCCACCGGTGCTGGCAAAACCACCGTCATGGCCATGCTGATTGCCTGGCAAACCATCAACGCGGTGCGCCACCCCAACAGCAAACATTTCACACGCGGTTTTCTGATTTGCGCCCCCGGCCTGACCATCAAAGACCGCCTGCGCGTCTTGCAACCCAACGACCCCAACAGCTACTACAAAGACCGCGAACTGCTGCCCACGGACCTACTGGGCGACATCAGCAAGGCCAAAATCACCATCACCAACTACCACGCCTTTAAACTGCGCGAGCGCATCGAGCTGTCCAAGGGTGGCCGCCAGTTGCTGCAAGGCCGCACGGGCGACACCCCACTGACGCTGGAAACCGAAGGCCAGATGATTCAGCGCGTCATGCCCGACCTGATGGGCCTGAAAAACATCATGATTCTCAATGACGAGGCCCACCACTGCTACCGCGAAAAGCCCCAAACGGACAATGACGAAGCCCTGAAAGGCGACGAAAAGAAAGAGGCCGAAAAGAACAACGAGGCCGCGCGCCTGTGGATTTCTGGCATTGAAGCCGTCAACCGTAAGCTGGGCGTTACCCGCGTCATGGACCTGTCGGCCACGCCGTTCTTTTTGAGCGGATCGGGCTACGCCGAAGGCACACTGTTCCCTTGGACGATGAGCGACTTCTCGCTGATGGATGCCATTGAATGCGGCATCGTCAAACTGCCGCGCGTGCCGGTGGCCGAGAACATCCCCGGCGAAGAAATGCCGGTGTTTCGCAACCTGTGGGAGCACATCGGCAAAGACATGCCCAAAAAGGGCCGTGGCACTGGTGGCGAACTAGACCCCCTCAAGCTGCCCCTGCGCCTGCAAACGGCGCTGCTGGCGCTGTATGGCCACTACGAAAAAACCTACAAGGTGTGGCAAGAGCGCGGCATCAAGGTGCCGCCCTGCTTCATCATCGTCTGCCAAAATTGCGCCATCTCCAAGCTGGTGTATGACTTTGTTTCCGGCTTTCAGCGCCAGAACGACAACGGCACCACAACGCTAGAAAATGGCCGCTTGGCCTTGTTCCGCAACTTTAACGACACCACCGGCCACCCACTGCCGCGCCCCAACACCCTGCTGATTGACAGCGAACAACTCGAAGCCGGTGATGCGCTAGATGCCAGCTTTCGCAACATGGCCGCCGATGAAATCGAGCGCTTCCGCCGCGAAATCGTCGAGCGCAGTGGCGATGCCCGTGCTGGCGACAACATCACCGACCAAGAACTGCTGCGCGAGGTCATGAACACCGTGGGCAAGGCTGGTCAGTTGGGTAGTGGCATCCGCTGCGTGGTGTCGGTTTCCATGCTGACCGAAGGCTGGGATGCCAACACCGTCACCCATGTGCTGGGTATTCGCGCCTTTGGCACCCAGTTGCTGTGCGAGCAAGTGATTGGCCGTGCGTTGCGCCGCCAGTCCTACGAGTTGAACGAGCAAGGGCTGTTTAACGTCGAATATGCCGATGTGTTTGGCATTCCGTTCAACTTTACCGCCAAGCCGGTGATTGCACCGCCCCAGCCGCCACGCGAGACGGTGCAGGTCAAAGCCATGCGCCCAGAGCGCGATGCCTTAGAAATCCGCTTTCCGCGCGTCGAAGGCTACCGCGTCGAGCTACCCCAAGAGCGCCTAAGCGCCAGCTTCAACGACGAATCCGTCCTCACCCTCAGCCCGGCACTGGTTGGCCCGTCCATCACCCGGGTTTCGGGCATCATCGGCGAAGGTGTCGATATGAGCCTCCAGCACTTGGGCGATATGCGCTCCAGCACGCTGCTGTTTCACCTGACCCAGCGCCTGCTTTACACCAAGTGGCGCGACCCCGGCGAAGCCCCCAAGCTGCACCTGTTTGGCCAGCTCAAACGCATCGTTAAGCAGTGGCTGGAGGCAGTGGACGACAACGGCCATCCCAAATACTTGGTTTGCAAGGGCGACACCTACCCCGCGCTGCTGATGTACCAAGAGCTGGCCGACATGGCCTGCAACAAAATCACTGCCGCCATCACGCGCCAGTTTGAGGGCCAGCGCCCCATCAAAGTGCTGCTCGATGCCTACAACCCCACCGGCTCCAGCGCCCATGTGCGCTTTAACACCAGCAAGCTAGACCGCTGGCAGACCAGCTCCAAGCACTGCCAGCTCAATTGGGTGATTTTGGACAGCGACTGGGAGGCCGAATTCTGCCGCGTGGCCGAAGCGCACCCCAAGGTGCTGGCCTACGTCAAAAACCACAACCTCGGGCTAGAAGTGCCCTACCGCTTTGGCTCCAGCCTGCGCCACTACCGGCCAGATTTCATTGTGCTGGTGGACGATGGCCACGGCATGGCCGACCCGCTGCATTTGGTGGTCGAAATCAAAGGCTACCGGGGCGAGGATGCCATCGAGAAAAAATCCACGATGGACACCTACTGGGTGCCGGGCGTAAACCACTTGGGGCACTATGGCCGCTGGGCCTTTGCCGAGTTCACCGAGGTGTTTCAGATGCAGGCCGATTTCAAAGCCAAACTCGATGCCCAATTTAACCAACTGCTAGACACCGCTGCCAGCAAGGCCGCCACCGGGAACGCATAAGCATGGCTACCAAAATCAGCACCAAAAACGTCGAAACCCTCACCCACGACGAGGCCAAACGCAAAAACATTCCTTCGGTAGAGCAGCAATCCATTGCCGCCCAAGAACATATTGCCCCCCAGCAAGTGCGCTACCCGCGCAACACCGACCTGGACCCGCAACTGGTCTGGCGCGGCAAGGACGAGCAAGACTGGAGCGACTTGGTAGTCAACGCGCCGCCGCTTTATATTCAGGAAAAAGTCCACCCCAAAGCGCTGATTGACGACCTGCTACGCAGCAGCAAAGAGCGCGAGCATCAAGCTGGGCAGTCCACCGCCGACTTGTTCTCAGACTTTAACGGCATCCCCAAGGGCGCGGACAAAACCGAGTTTTACCAGCACGACCAGAACTGGACAAACCGCATGATTCTGGGCGACAGCCTGCAAGTGATGGCCAGCTTGGCCGAACGCGAAGGCTTGCGCGGCAAGGTGCAGTGCATCTACTTTGACCCACCCTACGGCATCAAATTTAACAGCAATTTTCAGTGGAGTACCACCAGCCGCGATGTGAAGGACGGCAACGCGCAGCACATTACCCGCGAGCCGGAGCAGGTGAAGGCGTTTCGGGACACTTGGCGCGATGGCATCCACAGCTACCTGACCTATTTGCGCGACCGGCTGACCGTGGCACGGGATTTGTTGACCGAATCCGGCTCCATTTTTGTGCAGATTGGGGATGAAAACGTCCACCGGGTGCGGGCGGTGATGGATGAGGTGTTTGGGGAAGATAATTTTGTCTCGACGATTGCGTATGCGAAAACCACCGGTTTTTCAAGCGATACGTTATCGAACGTCGCTGACTACATGGTTTGGTTTGCCAAAAAAAAGCCTTTGCTGAAGTATCGTGATTTATTAACAGCCAAGCAGGCTGGTGAAGCTGGCGCGACAAAGTATCGGGAGACTTCCACTATTCAGGCGTTAAGGAATTCCGCTCACGAACTGACTCGCCTTGCGACGTCAGATCAGCTGACGTCGCAAGGCGAGTCAGGTTCTGAGCAGGTGTTCCCTTACCTTGGGAAACAATGGGCGGCGCCAAAAGGCTTGCACTGGAAGACAACTGTTGATGGCTTAGTTCGGACAGCAAAGGCCGAACGAGTAATGCTTGAAGGCGCAACTCCTCGTTATGTTCGCTTCCTGGATGATTTTGCTGCAAACCCGCGCACAAACATTTGGCTCGATATCGGTGGGGTTCAAAGTCGCTCTGACCCAAAGGTTTACGTTGTTCAGACCGCGACGGAAGCAGTAGCTCGCTGCATTCTCATGGCCACCGACCCCGGTGATTTAGTCCTTGACCCGACCTGCGGCAGCGGCACCACCGCCACCGTGGCCGAGCAATGGGGCCGCCGCTGGATTACCATCGACACCTCGCGCGTGGCCTTGGCTTTGGCCCGCGCCCGCATCATGGGCGCACGCTACCCGTTCTACCTGCTGGCCGACTCGCGCGAAGGCCAGCAAAAAGAAGCCGAAATCACCCGCACGGCCCCCAGCACGCAGCCGGTGCAGGGCAATATCCGCCACGGCTTTGTTTATGAGCGCGTGCCGCACATCACCCTCAAATCCATCGCCAACAACGCCGAGATTGACGTGATTTGGGACCAATGGCAAGCCACGCTGGAGCCACTGCGCGAACAGCTCAACGCCGCGCTGGGCAAAAATTGGCAAGAATGGGAAATTCCGCGCCAGTTGCCCGAGCAGCCCGAACATCCCACCCAGCTGCACGCCCAATGGTGGCAAGCCCGCATCGCCCGGCAAAAAGAAATAGATGCCTCGATTGCCGCCAAGGCCGAGTTTGAATACCTCTACGACAAACCCTATGACAACAAAAAGGCGGTGCGCGTCGCTGGCCCCTTCACTGTCGAATCCCTCAGCCCGCACCGTATGCTGGCCGTGGACGAAAACGACGAGCTAATAGACGCGGCCCAAGAGCAGAGTGCCGACTACCACGCCCGCCAGTCGTTCCCGCAGATGATTCTGGACAACCTCAAAACCGCTGGCGTGCAGCAAGCCGACAAGGCCGACCGCATCAGCTTCACCTCCCTGACCCCTTGGCCGGGCGAGGGTGCAGTGTGTGCCGAAGGCCGCTACATGGAAGGCGAAGTGGAAAAACGCGCCGGTATCTTTATTGGCCCCGAGTTTGGCACTGTGCAGCGCAGCGACTTGGTAGAAGCCGCCCGCGAGTGTGGCGATGCCGGTTTTGACGTGCTGATAGCCTGCGCCTTCAACTACGAAGCCCACGCCACCGAGTTTTCCAAGCTGGGCCGCATTCCGGTACTCAAGGCGCGCATGAATGCCGACCTGCACATGGCCGAAGACCTGAAGAACACCGGCAAGGGCAATTTGTTTGTCATTTTTGGCGAGCCAGACATCACCTTACTGCCCCAGCCCAACGGCCAGATGTGCATCAAAGTCAACGGCGTGGACGTGTTCAAGCCCCAAACCGGCGAAGTGGTCAGCCACGGAGCCGACGGCATCGCCTGCTGGTTTATTGATACCGATTACGACCAAGAAAGCTTCTTCGTGCGCCACGCCTACTTTTTGGGGGCCAATGACCCGTATAGCGCCCTGAAAACCACGCTCAAGGCCGAGATTGACCGGGAAGCCTGGGACACGCTCAACAGTGACACCTCGCGCCCATTTGACAAGCCCAAGTCAGGCCGCGTGGCGGTGAAGGTCATCAACCACTTGGGCGATGAGGTGATGAAGGTTTTTAAGGTATAAGCAGAGCCAAAGCTATCTGGTATAATTTTTGGTTCCGTGAAAATTCTTTTTCGGAAACTCACAAACCAAGAGGTTCACATGTACGCGGTCATAAAAACCGGCGGCAAGCAGTATCGCGTTGCTTCCGGCGAAAAAATTAAAGTAGAACAGATTGCTGCGGACGTAGGCCAGGAAATCGTGATTGACCAAGTTTTGGCTGTCGGCAACGGCGCTGAAATCAAGGTTGGCACACCCCTGGTGTCCGGCGCTACTGTCAAGGCAACTGTGGTTGCCCACGGCAAGCACGACAAGGTGCATATCTTCAAGATGCGCCGTCGCAAGCACTATCAAAAACGCCAAGGTCACCGTCAACAGTTCACCGAACTGCAAATCGGCGACATCGCTGCTTAAACAGGAGCTTTAGTCATGGCACAGAAAAAAGGCGGCGGCTCTACGCGAAACGGGCGCGATTCCAAGCCCAAAATGCTCGGCGTGAAAGCCTTCGGCGGTGAACTCATCAGCGCTGGCTCTATCATCGTGCGCCAACGTGGCACCAAGTTCCACCCCGGCACCAACGTCGGCGTGGGCAAAGACCACACCCTGTTTGCTCTGGTAGATGGCCACGTGTCGTTTGCTACCAAGGGCGCATTGTCTAAGCACACAGTCAACGTGACTGCTGCAGCCTAAGACCTTACGCGCTGATGGCATCCTAAGCCCCGCCTGGTCGGGGCTTTGCTTTTTCAAGCACCCAGTGCAGTACAGATATCGCTGGTCATGCGCTTCAAAATTGCATCCCCACATGCTCATTGCCCATCGTATCGCTCTCGACCCCAACAACGCACAGGCTACCTATTTAGCCCGTGCTGCGGGCGTGGCACGCTTTGCTTACAACTGGGCACTGGCACAGTGGACGCAGCAGTACGAGAGGCACAAAGCCGATAACAGTTTACCCAAGCCCTCCCAAGGAGCACTACGACGGCAACTCAATGCCATTAAGCGTGAGCAGTTTCCGTGGATGTTGGAAGTGACCAAAAATGCACCTCAAATGGCGATCATGCAGTTAGGTGATGCTTTCAAGAATTTTTTTACTGGACGGGCTAAATACCCACAGTTTCGCAAGAAGGGGCGGCATGACGGATTTAGCCTCACCAACGATCAATTCGGTATTGACGCTTTTCGCATACGTATCCCTCACTTAGGCTGGGTGCGTATGCGTGAGGCGTTGCGTTTTGTCGGAAAAATCATGTCGGCGACAATCTCTCGTGTGGCGGATTGCTGGTTTGTCAGCGTCACCGTAGATATCCCAGATAATGTACATTTGCCCACAGCCGATAACCAAGGCGCGGTAGGTGTCGATTTGGGTGTCTCTGCGCTGGCAACGCTCTCAACTGGAGAAAGCATCGCTGGCCCTAAGCCGCATAAGGTTTTGCTAAGGCGGCTGCAACGCTTGTCGCGCAGCTTGAGCCGCAAGCAAAAAGGCTCTAACAACCGCAACAAAACCAAAACCAAGCTGGCCAAACTGCACGCACGTGCCGCCAACATCCGCTCAGATGCTTTGCACCAGCTTACCACCAACTTGACGCGCCAATTTCATACCATCGGTATTGAAGACCTCAACGTCAAAGGTATGCTGAAAAATCGTTGCTTGGCACGTTCAATCGCCGATATGGGGTTCTTTGAATTTCGGCGGCAATTGCACTACAAGGCAGCGATGCGCGGTGGGCAAGTAGTAGTGGCTGATCGATTTTTTGCCAGCAGCAAGACCTGTTCAGCCTGTGGGCACAAGCTAGAGAGCTTGCCTCTATCAGTACGCCAGTGGACATGCCCCGAATGTGGTGCCAACCATGATCGGGATGTGAACGCGGCAATCAATTTGAAACAAGTGGCCGAGAGTTCGGCTGGCGACTGCCAGCGCATACAGTCTATGGCTGTATGTTCGGTGACAGCCTGTGGAGAGGAAGGCTCTGGCCGCGCTCGCAAGAGCGCGGTGAAACCGGCCTCTATGAAGCAGGAAATCAGCAACAGATTGCCTCAGCAATGAGTAAGTTTGCATAAGTCTGATGGAACGGCTTTGTGCTTTTTGGCTGATAAAAATCGCCATGCAAGCTGCTGTTTTGTACACTTGGAGTTCTGATGAAATTCGTTGACGAAGCCTACATAGACATTGCCGCCGGTGATGGTGGCAATGGTTGCGTGTCGTTCCGGCACGAAAAATACAAGGAATTCGGTGGCCCCAACGGCGGCGATGGCGGTCGTGGCGGCCATGTGTTTGCCGTGGCAGACCCCAACCTGAACACGCTGGTAGATTACCGCTACTCGCGCCGCCACGAAGCCAAGCGCGGCGAGCATGGCATGGGCTCAGACATGTTCGGTGCTGCGGGCGATGACATCACCCTGAAGATGCCCGTCGGTACCATCATCACCGATGCCGAAACCGGTGAAGTGCTGTACGAATTATTGGAGCCGGGCGAGGTCATCACCATTGCCAAAGGCGGCGATGGCGGTTTTGGCAATTTACGCTTCAAGAGCGCGATTAACCGCGCCCCCCGACAGAAAACCCCCGGCTGGCCCGGCGAGCGCAAAAACCTCAAGTTAGAACTGAAAGTGCTGGCCGATGTCGGTTTGCTGGGAATGCCCAACGCCGGTAAATCCACTTTTATCGCCGCAGTCTCTAACGCCCGCCCCAAAATTGCCGATTACCCTTTCACCACCTTGCACCCCAATTTGGGCGTGGTGCGCGTCGGGCCAGAGCAAAGTTTTGTCATTGCCGATATTCCCGGCCTGATTGAAGGTGCTTCCGAGGGTGCGGGCTTAGGGCACCAGTTTTTGCGCCATTTGCAACGCACGCGCCTGCTGCTGCACATCATCGACATGGCCCCGTTTGACGATGCCGTGGACCCGGTGGCGCAAGCCAAAGCGATTGTGGGCGAGTTAAAAAAATACGACAAAGCCCTGCACGACAAACCGCGCTGGTTGGTACTCAATAAACTGGACATGGTGCCGCAAGACGAGCGCGCCGCTTTGGTGGCCGATTTTGTCAAGCGCTTCAAGTGGAAAGGGCCGGTGTTTGAAATCTCCGCCCTGACGCGCGAAGGCTGCGAGGGCCTGATTCACGCCATTTACCGCCACGTCAAGGCACAACAAATCGCCGAACAAGCCCCAGTGGCCGAGGTGGACCCGCGCTTTAAGGACAAGGGCGAAGAAGTCGATCCGCGCTTTGCTGAGCCTACCTGAAACCCTTTTTCTGCCCAATAATCCACATGGATCAAAATCAAGTGTCAGATGTGTTGCGCCATGCGCGCCGTTTGGTGGTCAAAGTCGGTTCCAGTTTGGTCACCAACGAAGGCCGGGGCTTGGACGAAGTGGCCATTGGTGAATGGAGTCGCCAGCTGGCCGCGCTGGTGCGTGGCAGTGCCGATGGCGTGCCGCGCGAGGTGATTATGGTCTCTAGCGGGGCGATTGCCGAAGGCATGAAGCGCCTAGGCTGGACAAGCCGCCCGAAAGAAATCCACGAGCTGCAAGCGGCAGCGGCGGTGGGTCAAATGGGGCTGGCGCAGATGTACGAAACCAAACTGCGCGAAAACGGCATTGGCAGCGCCCAAGTGCTGCTCACCCATGCGGATTTGGCCGACCGCGAGCGCTACCTGAACGCGCGTAGCACGCTCCTGACCCTGCTGGGCTTGGGCGTGGTGCCGGTGATTAACGAAAACGACACCGTCGTCAACGACGAAATCAAGTTTGGCGACAACGACACGCTAGGCGCTTTGGTGGCCAATTTGGTCGAGGCCGATGCCTTGGTCATCCTGACGGACCAAAAGGGTCTCTACACCGCCGACCCGCGCCGCGACCCAGCAGCACAGTTTGTCCACGAAGCCAAAGCCGGAGACCCGGCTTTAGAAGCGATGGCCGGTGGCGCAGGCTCCAGCATTGGCCGGGGCGGCATGATTACCAAAATTTTGGCGGCCAAACGCGCGGCCGGTTCTGGCGCTTCTAGCGTGATTGCCTGGGGCCGAGAACCCGATGTGCTGCTGCGCCTCGTGCAGGGCCAAAGCATAGGCACACTGTTGGTGGCCCAAACCGCCAAAACCCAAGCACGCAAGCAATGGATGGCCGACCACCTGCAACTGCGCGGTGCCGTGGTGGTGGACGATGGTGCAGCTGCCAAACTGCGCCACGAAGGCAAAAGCCTGCTGCCCATCGGTATGACGGCAGTAGAGGGCGAGTTCGCCCGTGGCGATGTCATTGCCATCCGCGATAGCAGCGGCGCAGAAATCGCCCGTGGCTTGGCCAATTACGCCAGCGCCGAGGCACGTCTGCTGTGCCGCAAGCCCTCTTTAGAGTTTGAAAGCCTGCTCGGCTATGCCGCAGAACCCGAAATGGTACACCGCGACAATTTAGTGCTGAGCAGCCACTAAGCGGGCTTGAGCTGCACCACCGGCTCTGGGGGGGCCACAAAGTTGGTGCGGGGGTCTGGGTCAAAGGTCGCGCCCGGCGGCAGTTCCATATCCCGGTGCAACAGCAAATGGCCGTGGCGCAACAACATGCCGCCGCCATAGCCCGGCTCCGCATCGCGCCCACGAAACCCACCGCTACCGCGCAAATAGCGGTTGCGTTGCTCGTGGCGCGGTAAAAAGCGCGCCAATTCGGTCAGCGCCATGCGATAAACACTGCGCTTAAAATCGACCACCACATCCAGCGGCACCCAATAATCGTTCCAGCGCCAAGCGTCAAACTCGGGGTGGCTGCTGGCCCGTAGATTCAAATCGGTGTCGTAACCGATCAGTTGTAGCAAGTACCAAATTTGTTTTTGGCCTCTGTAGTGGCCGCGTATATCGCGGCGAACGTACCTCTCAGGCACCTCGTAGCGCAACCAGTCCCGGGTGCGGGCAACCACGCGCACATGGCTAGGCTGTAAGCCTACCTCTTCGTGGAGTTCGCGGAACATGGCTTGCTCGGGGGTTTCACCCCGGTCAATGCCACCTTGCGGAAACTGCCAACTGTGGGTGCGTATGCGTTTGCCCCAGAACACTTGGTTTCTCTGGTTGAGCAGGATGATGCCGACGTTGGGCCGAAAGCCGTCCCGGTCAAGCATAATCAAACCCCAATTTTTTTTAAACTGAGTCCATTATGCACGGCCCTTTGCACGCCACAAGGGGAGCTTGTCCTATGGGCCAGCCGCATTCCAATGAAAGCCTCCCAGTTCCTGATTTCCACCCTCAAAGAAGCCCCTGCTGATGCCGAAGTAGTCAGCCACCAGCTCATGACCCGCGCTGGCATGATTAAAAAATTGGGTGCTGGCATTTACAGCTATATGCCAATGGGCCTGCGCGTGATTCGCAAGGTAGAAGCTATTGTGCGCGAAGAAATGGACCGCGCTGGCGCCATCGAGTTGACCATGCCGGTGGTACAACCGGCAGAGCTGTGGCAAGAAACCGGCCGCTTCGACAAAATGGGGCCAGAGATGATGCGTATCCGCGACCGGCATGGGCGCGATTTTGTCATCCAGCCCACCAGCGAAGAAGTGGTGACAGATATTGCGCGCCAAGAGTTCAAGAGCTACAAGCAGCTGCCCAAAAACCTGTACCAAATCCAAACCAAGTTCCGCGATGAGCGCCGCCCACGCTTTGGCCTGATGCGCGGACGCGAGTTTGTCATGAAGGATGCTTACAGCTTTGACCGCGACCAAGCCAGCGCCAAAGCCAGCTACCAAATCATGGCAACGGCCTATCGGCGCATTTTTGACCGCTTTGGCCTGACCTACCGCGCAGTGGCCGCCGACAGTGGTGCGATTGGTGGCGACTTGAGCGAAGAATTCCAAGTGATTGCCGCCACGGGTGAAGATGCGATTGTCTATTGCCCCAACAGCAACTACGCCGCCAACCTAGAAAAAGCCGAGGCCCTGCCCCCCAGCCAAGCCCGCCCCGCCGCCAGCCAGCCGCTGGCCCAAGCCCCCACCCCCGGCAAAACCACCTGTGCCGATGTGGCCGCTTTGCTGGGCGTACCGCTGCAACAGACCGTCAAATCTATGGTGTTGGCCACTGACCAGCTCAACGAGCAAGGCGAAATCATCCAAAGCCAAATTTGGCTGCTGCTGCTGCGTGGCGACCACGAAATGAACGAAATCAAAGTGGCCAAGGTGCCGGGGCTAGACCAAGGCTTCCGTTTTGCCTCGACCGCAGAAATCGTAGAACACTTTGGCTGTGAACCGGGCTATTTGGGGCCACTGAAGCTGCAAAAGCCGGTGCAGTTGGTGGTCGATCGGGAAGTGGCGGTGCTGGCCGATTGGATTTGCGGGGCCAACGCGCCCGACTTCCACACCACGGGGGTCAACTGGGGCCGGGATTTGCCCGAGCCTGAACGGGTGGCAGACTTGCGGAATGTCGTCGCTGGGGACCCATCTCCCGATGGTCAGGGCGCATTGGCGATTGAGCGCGGCATTGAAGTCGGCCATGTGTTCTATCTGGGTACTAAATACTCGCAGGCCATGAATGCTACCTTCTTGGCCGAAGATGGCAAACCCGCCTTTTTTGAAATGGGTTGCTACGGCATCGGCATCACCCGCCTGCCCGCTGCCGCAATTGAACAGAACCATGATGAGCGCGGCATCATCTGGCCGGATGCGATTGCGCCCTTCACCGTGGTGCTGTGCCCCATCACACCCGAGCGCTTCCCGGCGGTGAAAGAGGCCGCCGAGGCCCTGTATGCCCAATTGCTGGCCGAAGGTATCGACGTGATACTAGACGACCGTGGCGAGCGTCCCGGTGCCATGTTTGCCGATTGGGAGCTGATTGGCGTGCCACACCGCATCACGATTGGCGACCGGGGCCTGAAAGAGGGCGTGGTGGAATACCAGCATCGCCGCGATGCCGCTGCCACCAAAATGGCCACTGCGGATATTTTGGCCCACCTCAAGGGCCAACTGGGCGTATGAGCGCGCACCGCAACGCTGCGGGTGCTGGGGTGTCGCGCCGCGCCAGCTTGGCCTCTTTGGCTTCGCTGGTGGCCGCACCGGCCTGGTACTTGGGCAGCCCCTCGGTGGCCCATGCGGGTGGACAATTAGAAGAGCCACTGATGGATTCGGTGCGTACTGCGCTGAGTTCGGCGGTACTCAATCAGGCTCCACCCGAGCCAGAATTTGCCTCGACCGAAGCGCGCATTGCCTATATCCACTGGCTGACGGCCATGAGCGAGCGCCTGTACAAACGCAAACCCGATTTAGACGTGCGCCGCGATTTTTTGCAAACGGCTTGGTACGAAAGCAAACGCGCTGGGTTGGATGTATCGCTGGTGCTGGGGCTGATTCAGGTGGAAAGCGCGTTTCGCAAATTTGCCATCTCTAGCGTCGGAGCGCGTGGCTATATGCAGGTGATGCCGTTTTGGACGCGCGTGATTGGCGATGGCGACCCCGGAAAATTGTTCCATATGCAAACCAACTTGCGTTTTGGTTGTGTGATTTTGCGCCACTATTTAGAGCGCGAGCGCGGCGATTTGTTTATGGCCTTGGGGCGCTACAACGGCAGCCGGGGCCGTGACCCTTACCCGAATGCAGTGTTTACAGCCCAGCGCAATTGGATTTTCAATGGCGCGGGCAGTGTGGGGGCTTAAAAAAGCGTTTAGAAACTACCAATCAGGCCGATAGTGAGGCCTGAGGTAGTGTCTCTGGAGTCATGTTTACCACCATTGGATGTTTCATGGGTTTTGTTGGCTGTTAATTTTTGAAAACGGTATCCTACAGTAGCAGTTAATCCTTTAACAAAGCTTGGTTTTTTATCAAAAGAATAGGCCAATCCTACTTCACCAAGCTCGTAGTTGGTGTTGTATTTTTGAGAAATTGTTTTTGTTTCAAGCCATCCAATACCAAGGCTACCATATATTCCAAAATTATCATTCATCGGAGCAAAGCCTGACAAGCCGATAACAGGGCCATTGATTTTTGTATTTTGAAAAAATTTAAGATTTTTGTAGCCAATAGATGCAGACAAATTAGGGTGTAAAAAATAAGAAAAATTAACATCCCACTCCGAGCGATCACTTGGGAAAATCGTAGTATTATTTTGATAATCGATAGATAAATCATAAGTAGTCTTTGCGAGACTACTTAATGATAAAGAAAAATCTTTATAGCGCCCAGCAATTGTATAAATAGCTACTGGCTTTGTGTTGGAATTATATGGATAGGGGCCGTAGCTTGCTTGCCATTGACTGTTCCATAGTTTGACACCAGCAGAAAATGACAAATCGCTAGGAGATACTTCTTCATCAGCAGCATAGGCAGCCAAACCAAAAGTGGAGATTAACAAGATAGTGATTGATTTTTTGATTAAGTTTTTCATTGGAAATTTATAAATTAAGTTAATTGTTTAAAAACACAGTAAAAATAAGTAGTTTTTTGATAGACAACCTCTCTATTCTAAAAAAATTTAAAGTGCAGGTGGAATGTGAAAGTTCCTTGATCGTGTTGGTGCTGCTTGCGGTACATCTTCCGAAGCACGCTTTTTAGTCCGTTCCATCTCTAGCAACCGCTCTTTTTCAGCTTTTTCACGTTCTAACTGTGACAAACGCTGGCTCATGGCCTCATTCTCAGCCACCTTCTGCTCTAGCTCTTTGCGCTGAGCATCTAACCTCTTAATTTCTTCCTGTTGCCGTCGCTGAGCTTCTGGCTTTTTTAGGCGCTCGGCTTGCAAAATTTCTAGCTTTTTCTTAACCGATGCTAATTCATGGTTGGCTTGGGCTTGACCGGTCGAGGATTGACGCGAAGCTGCTTCGAGTTGCTTCATTTGGGCTTCTAAGGCTTGTTGTTTGGCCTTAAATTGTGCTTCTTGTTCTGCCAGCATTTTTTGTTTTTCTTGGCTTTCTTGTTGTGCGCGGCGGGTCGTGGCTTCGAGTTGCTCTTTTTCTTTGCGAATCCGCTCTAATTCTTGGGCTTGGGCTGGGTCATGGCAGCCAGCAAAACAAAACTTTCCGGTAAAAGAAGAGTTCCACCACGGGGTTTGGTTGATGCCCAATTGGCTTGATTCTTGTATCACCCCTCGGCTGACCTGCTTGATCATTTCTTCTAAAGAAAGGCTGGGGGTAGGCAGCACATTGAGCAAATGTTTGGTAAAGAGACCATTGCGCCCTTTGCCATCAAAAGCTTCTTTGCCTGGTGCCGTAGAAAATAAAATAACACTCCCTGTGGGGGCATCTATGGGGGCCAAGCCACGGCTTACACTGCGCCAGCTACGCGACACAGGGTTATTGCGACAGGCATCTAAAATAATAATATTGAATGGATTTTTTGAATAATCGAGCTGGGCCATTAAATAATTGACATTCAAGGTTTCATCTTCAATATCGGCCTCGGTTCTTAGTTCCGCCTCGGTAGGAATCAAATAATTTTCACCTTTGACTTGCATTCCATGTCCGGCATAGAAAAAAAGTGCTGTCCCATGCTGAGAAGACAATTTTTCAGAAAATCGAATCACGGCTTCCTTCATTTCGCGTTTAGTTTTTTGATTTTGATAGCAAAAAACTTCAAAACCTAATTTTTCCAATGCAACGCACATGTCACGCGCGTCATTTTTAGGGTTTTCAAGAGAAGGCGCGAATTTATAATTAGAATTTCCAATAATCAAGGCCATGCGTTTTTCTTTGTTTTTATCTGTGGCAGATGAAACAGAGGCCATCTGTGCAAAAGAAAAATGATGCACTGTCAGAAAACTGAAAACAATAATTATAATTTTTCTGAACATTATTTGCAGAAAGAAATGGGGAAAATAATCATGGCAAAGCCATCCCCAATGATGCCCGAGTGTTTTTAAGGGCGCAAGAGAGGCACTGGATTGCGGTCTGTGGTGTTGCAATTTCACCACAAGCCCCACGCCCAAGCCGCACCACACCAGCACCTATCCGATGTGGTGTATTTGCCAACATCGGTGCAAAAAATGCAAAAACTTGCTGCAAGTTGTAGCAAAATTCAACCGCTTTGTGCATCAGCACATTGAGCTACCAATTTAATAGCAATGTAAACAAGGGAGAGTAGGGATGCGTAAAAATATTGCAGCAATGGTGGTGGTTGCCACCGGTGGTGTGTTCATGGCGGGGAGTGCGGCGGCCACTTGCCTGAATTTTGACAGTGTGAAAACAGAGCGCCCTTATAGCTTGAGCATCACCGATGTCACTTTGAATGGTACTTGCCAGTTCGTCACAGAGTCCACGGCACAAGGCTTTATTGATACCCTCAGAACTACCAGCTTAAGCCGCTGGTTTACTGGGGCCAACACCAACACTGACCAGATTACTGCCGAAGCCAGTTTTAACAGTCTGTTTGTCACGCTGAAATTTGATACACAGGGTGGCACACATCTGAAATTTCAGATCCCCAGCCTGAACATTGCGAAGGACTTTACCGGTCAAACACGTGATGAGAGCATAGACATGCTCGAAGACTACCTGAAGAAAGAGAACGTGATCGGCGATATCATGAACTATCAGGCCAAAAACTCCCCCTTCAGCCCCATTACGGGCGAAGGTGGCCTGATTCCCAGCGCGCTGGGCTCAGACTTTGGCAGCAGCATCACCGATGTGGCCACCAACGTTGCAGCCCCAGCGGCCTTGGCCAAAGAGGCCAGCCTAGACGGCAAAACCAGCAATTTAATGGGTGTAGGTGCCAGCTATAGCTCCACCAAAATCAATAGCACCACCGTCAAGTCCATCAACCTGCCACTGTCCTACACCTTCCGCAACGATATCGACCCACGCCGCCAATTGGTATTGCAATTGCCTATCACTTATATTGATACCGGTGGTGCCAAGACGGTACATGCGGGCTTTGGTGTCGCGTACCGCTTCCCGATGTCGGATAACTGGACTTTGACCCCTAACGTGAAATACTCGGTCGTGGGTTCGGAAGACTTGGCTTCGGTGGCCAGCTTGTACTCCGCCTCCATCGGTAGCGCCTACATCATTCCGTTCCAAGGCTTTGATTTGGCCATTGGCAACATGTTGGGCATTTACAAAACAGGCAAATTTTCTGCCGGTGATTACTCTTTTAACCCCAGCGTAACCACCACCGGTATGCGTAACGGCATCATGCTGCTGCAACCCGTGACGGTCAAGGGCACGAAGATGTCCCTAGAGTATTCTCTGATTGACACGCGTTATTTTGGTGATAAACCCTTTGCCGACAATAGCCAAGAAATCGGCATTACGCTGGGCACCAACAAGAGCGCCTTCTCGGCGCGTAGCTTCTTGCGTGCCGGTTTGGGTTATGCCACTTCTAAAAATGGCGACACCTGGAAGATTAACTTCGGTTACTGGTTCTAAATTGTCTTGAAGGGCTAAGCTTATGCCTGCACTGCGCCATGCCATCGTTGCTTTGTCTCTGGTGGCCTGGGCAGGCCATGCGGCGGCAGGCATAGACTTAGAGACGGTTAAATTGGCCGCCACTGGCCAATTTACCGAGTTAGAAACCCTGCTCGAAACCGAGGCCGCCCGGCGGCCTTTAGGCTCGCGTGACCAGCACGCGCTGTGTTTTGCCTATTCCAAAACCAAACGCTACGACCGCCTGTTTACTTGCCTAGACCAACTAGAGCAGCAAGTGGCACGCGGCGATAAGCGCACCCGCTTGTTTGGTTTGGACGATGCCACCCCATCGATTGGCCTGATGCGCGCCGAGGCCCAATTAGAGTTGGGCTTGTATGCCCAAGCCTCGGCCCAAGCCCAAGCGGTGATGGATTGGATTAAGCAAGAAGGCTCGGACGACCGCGACTTTGAGCTGCAAGCCCTGTCCACGCGCATTGTGGCCGCCGTGATGAACGGCCAGCGCGCCGAGGCCGAAAAATTGCTGCCACAGCTAGAAAAAATGTCGGTGGCTTTTCCGCTGTTTGACGATTATGCCCCCACGCGGGTGTTTGCCATCGCGCGCAGCCAAGTTGCCTTGGGGCGTTTTGCCGAAGCGGCCACCTTGTTGGAGGGTGACCGTTACTTCAAACTGCGCCGCTTTTTAGACAATTTGTTCAGCGGGGCCACCTTCCAAGGTCTCAATTATTGGATGTGGGCCGATTTGCCGCGTGGCTATCTGTTGGCCAAATGCCGCCTAGAAACTGGGCGTATCCCAGAAGCCAAGGCTGATTTAGACAAGCTGTTGGCCATTCCAGCCGCCAGTGCCAATGGCGAAATCTATTGGCTGATGCTTTATGACCGGGGCCGCATTGCCGAGCAAGAAGGGCAATGGCCCGAGGCGATGGATTATTACCGCCGTGCTATTGACATCATCGAGCGCCAACGCTCCACCATCCACACCGAAATCAACAAAATTGGCTTTGTGGCCGATAAACAATCGGTTTATATGCGGCTGGTGGCGGTCAGTCTGCGCGTCGGCCAGCAAGCCCAAGCCTTAGAAGTGGCCGAACGGGCCAAATCGCGTGCCTTGGTCGATTTGCTGGCCAGCAAAAAAGCGTTTGGCCCCGACACCAGCAGTGCGTTGGGTGAATTAGAAACCGTCGAGCAAGAAATTCGGGTGCAAGGGGCCAGCGATGCCGCCCAAAGCGTGCGTACCCGTGGACGCTGGAGCCAAACTACCAGCCAATTGCGCCAGCAGCGGCCCGAGTTGGCCTCGTTGGTGACGGTGGCCCCGGCTTCTTTGCCTGCCATCCAGCAACGCCTGCGCCCAAATGAAGTGCTGTTGGAGTTTTACGGCTCCAAAGATACCTTGGTGGCTTTTGTCGCCGATGGCCAAGGGGTGAAGGCAGTCACACTAGACCCGGCGCGCTTAGAGGAAGACATCCGCGCCCTGCGCCAAGCCATGAAAGAACCGGAAGAGTCGGCTGAGTTGGTGCAAGGCTTGGCCCAAGGGTTGCACCAGCGCTTATTGGCACCGTTGGGCCAACAATTGGCAGGCAAAGACTTGCTGATTGTGCCGCATGGTATCTTGCATTACCTGCCGTTCTCGATGCTGCACGATGGCAACGCGCCTCTGGTGGCACGCTCCAATTTACGCATCTTGCCCAGCTCTAGCGTGTTGCTGTATTTGGCCAGCGCTTCCCAGCGCCCCAGCAAACCCTTGCTGGTGTTTGGCAACCCTGATTTGGGCGATGCCAAGTTGGATTTACCCAGCGCTGAGGCGGAAGCACGCCATATCGCCCAAGGGATGGCACAAAGCACGCTGCTGGTGCGTGCTGCGGCCACCGAAACCGCTTTCAAGGAGCAAGCCCCCGCGCACCGCTATGTGCATGTGGCCTCGCACGGGCAGTTCAATGCCAGCACGCCCTTGGCTTCGCGCGTGTTACTGAGCAAAACGCCGCAAGACGATGGCTCCCTCACGGTGAACGAGTTGTACAACTTGCGTTTGAGCGCAGATTTGGTGGTGCTGTCGGCCTGCGAGACCGGCCTAGGCGGCATCATGAGCGGCGATGATTTGGTCGGGCTGACGCGCGCCTTTATTTACTCTGGGGCGCACAATGTAGTCGCCAGCTTGTGGGCGGTGGACGACGAAACCACCGCCGAGTTAATGCAAGATTTTTACCAAGCCGTGGCCGCTGGCATGGGCAAAACCCAAGCCTTGCGCCAAGCGCAAAACAAATTGCGGGCGCGTTATCCACACCCGTTTTATTGGTCGGCGTTTTACCTCACAGGCTCGGGCAGTTAGGCGGCTGGGGCCGTGGGGCTGCTGGCCCCAGTGTGTAGCAGCCGTGACACCATCACTTGGTCGATGCGGTAGCTGTCCACGTCCAGCACTTCAAATTTGTAACCGGCACAGGTCACGCTGTCGGTGCGCCGGGGCACGCGGCGTAGCATCACCATTAAAAAACCGGCCAAGGTTTCATAATCGCCGTCGTGCGGTAGCTCATCCAAGTGCAGCACCCGCAGCACATCACCAATCGGGGTGGCACCATCAATCAGCCAAGAGTTGGCATCGCGTTGCACAATTTGCTCTTCATCAAACGGCGAGACCAAACCGCCCATGACGGTACTCATGACATCGTTGAGCGTTACCAAGCCCACCACCAAGCTGTATTCATTCACGATGACGGCAAAATCTTCGTGTGCTTGGCGAAACTGGGTCAGTACCTCGGCCAAAGTAAGTCGGTCGGGGATGATTAACACCTTACGCACCAAGCTATCGTCCTGCAAAGAAATGGGCTGGTTGTTGAGTACGCGCTGAAACAGGTCTTTGGCATCCACATAGCCAATCACATGGTCGATGTCGCCCTCGCACACCGGGTAGGTAGAAAAGGGCTCGGCGGCAATGCGTAGCCGAATCACCGCGTCGGATTCATCGCGCCGAAAAAACGAAATGCGCTCGCGTTGCGACATGGCACTGCTGACCATGCGCGTATCGAGTTCAAACACATTGGTAATCACTTGCTGCTCGTTGGCAGCCAACACGCCCGCTTGGGTGCCCGCTTCCATCATGGCCAAAATATCATCCGAAGTGATACGCTCATCGCGCAGAGACGATAAGCCCAGCAGCCGAAACAAGGCATCGGCACAGCGGCTGTAAAACCAAACCAGCGGGCGCAGCAGCGCCATGCACAACAGCATGGGCGCGTGCAGGCGCAGAGCCAAACGCTCAGGTTCAGCCATGCCCAAGCGCTTGGGGAGTAAATCGGAAAACAGGATAAACAACGAGGTAATGAGCAAGAAGGAGCTCAAAAAACCGGCGGTGTCGGCCATCGACACCGGCAGCCACCACGCGAAAAAAGCCGTCAGGGACGGACTGAGCGCCCCCTCACCCACAATACCGCCCAAAATAGCCACCGCATTTTGGCCAATTTGCACCACGGTAAAGTAATCTCCCGGCTGCTCTTGGGTGCGTAAGACACCAGCGGCACGCGCGTTGCCATCGTCGGCCAGTTGGCGCAGGCGCAAGCGGCGCGAAGCGGCCAAAGAAATTTCGGCGGCAGAAAAAAAAGCACTGGTGGCAATCAGGGCCAGAATAAACAACAGGTGGTAGTGCATGGGGAGGCAGAAACGCAGCGTGGGCCGGGCTGTGTGTTGCAGCAGACAAGTGTAGCCGCTGGCGATGGGCGCAAAAAAGCCGCCCGTGGGCGGCTGCTGGTGCCTCTGGGGACTTTAGGCTGCTGTAATAACCTGCTGCAACTCGCCCGACTCGTACATCTCCATCATGATGTCGGAGCCGCCAATAAACTCGCCCTTGATGTAGAGCTGTGGAATGGTGGGCCAGTGGCTGTATTCTTTGATGCCTTGGCGGATGGCATCGTCTTCTAACACGTTGACCGTGACGATGGTTTTGGGGTCCACGCCACAGGCTTTGAGGATTTGAATCGCCCGGCCCGAAAAGCCGCACTGTGGAAAGCTGGCCGTGCCTTTCATGAACAGCAAAATCTGGCTGGATTTGACCAAGGTGTCGATGCGTTGTTGGGTGTCGTCGCTCATGGGAATATTCTCTGTTGGGGTTCAATCTACGAAGGAATACCCGATTATTTCATGCTGGGCGGCTCATGCTGGCGGTGGGGTTTCCGGGCGGGCAGCCAAGGCGGGCGGTTCCGACACCGGTAACCACAGCGTGACGGTGGTGCCTTGGCCCAAGCTGCTGTCAATCTCCAAATGCCCGCCACTGAGTTCGACAATTTCTTTCACGATGCTCATACCCAAGCCGGTGCCCGGAATTTGCCCCGAGGCATCGGCGCGGTAAAAGCGCTCGCAGACGCGCTGCACTTGTTCGGGTGTCATGCCGATGCCTTGGTCTTGTACCTCCACGCCCACTTGTGGGCCGTGGCCTTCGGTATGGGCATGGCAGTAGCGCAATTGCACCTCGCCGCCTTGCGGTGAGTATTTGTAGGCGTTAGACAAGATATTGAGCAGCGCCTGCTGGAGTTTTTTGCGGTCAATTTGTACCCACAGCGGCGCTTGGCTAGAGGGCAAATGGGGCGGCAAGCGCTCGGCGGGGGGCTTGTAGCCCGCCACCACTTCGGCCAGCACTTCTTGCAGGGCCACCTGCTCCAGCACAAAATCTTTGCCCCGGCGCGATTCGATGCGCGCTAAATCCAGCAGTTCATTGATGATGGAAGACATCAGCTCCGATTGGCGCGATACCGTCTCTAGCAGTTGATTGCGCTTGGGCGCATCAAACTCGCGCATCCGCAGCAGCTCGACATAGCCGTAAATGCTGGCCATCGGGGTGCGTAGCTCGTGTGCAGCGGTAGAGAGGAACTCGCTTTTCATGCGGTCCACTTCGGTCTCGTGGGTGACATCGCGGAAATACAAAATTTGCGACACCGTGGCCGCCTCGGACATGCGAATCAACACTTCAATCACCCGGCTGGCCGGGGCGGCCAGTTCAAACAGTTGGCGCTGCTCGTGCGTACTGGCATCACTGCTTTGCTGCGCTTGGCGTTGCTTTTTGTGCGCGGTGCGTAAGGCAGCTACCCCCGGAAAACTGGCCTGCGCCAAACATTTGCGCGCCAATAAGGCAGAAAAATCGTTTTCATCCAAACCCAGCACCTGTTCAGACTCCAGTTCCAGCATGTGCAAAAAAGCCCGGTTGGCAAAGGCGACTTTGAGGCGGCGGTTAAACAGCACAAAACCATCGGGGCTGAGGGCAAAAATGGTGTTGAGCTGTTCGGAGCGGTCTTGCAGTTCTTTGGTGCGCTGCACTACCAGCCGTTCTAAGTCCAAACGGTACAGCTCCAGCTCGGTCTGGATGGCGTAGCGCTCGGTAATGTCGCGCAGCAGCACCAGCACAAAGGTGCGGTCGCTCCAGTAGGCGCGGCTCAGGCTCAATTCTGCTGGGAAGGTGCTGCCATCTTTGCGCCGCAGTGTGGTTTCTAAAAAACGGCCATGTTCGCCTATTTCGGCCAGTAAAACAGTGATTTCGGCACGGCTATAGTGGGCTTCCCAGTCGTAGAGGTGCATTTGCTGCATCTCGTGCGGAGGATAACCCAGCAAAGCCGCAGAGCGCGGGTTGGCTTCAAAGACGCTGCCATCGGGGTTAAGAATCAATACGCCATCGCGTTCATGCTCAAACAGGGCGCGGCGGCGCGAGGCTTCTTCGACAATATGGGCCTGGGCGGCTTGTTGCTGGGCATTTTGGCGCTCAATGGTATCGAGCAGGGCATCAAAATGGCGCATCAGTTGCCCCAATTCATCCTCGTATTGGGGCGGGCCGACGCGGGCCGTGCGCTGGCCTTGGCTAATCGCCACCATCGTGTTACTGACCGCGTGCAGGCGTGAGGTCAGGGCGCGGCCAGCGCGCACAAACACCAGCGACAGCGCCAGCATGGCCAATGCCAGCAAGCCCGCTACCAAGGCCAGCAGCATGAGCATCATTTTTTGGTAGGGGCTGTAAGGAAAGGCGACCGCTATCATGCCAATGCGTTGGCCGTGGCCATCGCGGATAGATTCGTAGCCTGTCAGGTGTTGCTCATCGTTTAAAAAAATTTTACCGAGCCAACTTTGGCCTTGCTCTAGCACGGTGTGAACCACCTCAGGTATAGCCAAAGCCCCGACATCGTAGCTGCCGAGTTGGCGCTGGCGGCTAATGGCCACCCGCACGCCATCGACAAAAATAGCCGCCATGCCTTCGGCATCGTCGGGCAAGCTGCCGACCGGAAAAATCAGCTCGCGCATGTGCTCAATCAGTGAAGCATTTTGGTTGAGCAAAATTCCACCGACCAAAATCACATCCGGATTGTCCACCCCCAACGGAAAATGGGCCGCCGCATTCAGCAGCAGGCCGCGCACCGGGGCAGGCGGGGGCGCATTGGCAGCACGCGGGGCCGAAGGTGGCAACGCAACTTGGGCCAGTTGGGGAAACTGCGGCGAAAACGCAGCCAGTTCTGCTAATTCAAAGCGCTCGTAGGCGGCGTTGGTGACACCAATTTGCGCTTGCCGAACGACATACGATGTGCTGGGCAAACGGCTACCGCGCTGCAAGCCGGTGCTAGAGGCAATCACGGTGCCATCGGATTGGGCAATCAGCAAAAAATTCAGTCCGCCCCCTTTGGCGGCGGTATTCAAGGCTTCGTTGATGTCGGCTTCGGGGGCGCGTTGGCTAAGCAACTGGTTGATCCGTTCGGTATGCACCAGCTGCTCTACGCGCAAGCCCACATCGGTTTTGATTTGGTCTAAATAATTGCGACTGCTGGCCAAATTGCCACGCAGATTAGACAGCAACAGGTGGTTGGCGCGTTCGCCCCCCAGCAGCACCAAAACCCCAATCACGGTCGGAAACACCACCAGCAGGGGCATCAGCCCCAGCGCTAACAGCCGAAAGCGTAAAGAGGCATTCCAAGCCTGCCGCCAGCGCTGCACTAACGGCAACAAGGCACCAGCAGGCGCAGAGGCCGAAGGGGGCAAAGCAGAAGGGGGCATGGTATGCAGGGCAAGGGGCGCTAAATTGTATCTAAATGATAAAATGGACAAGGCGCAATCTGCTTTTGGGTGCAATTTTGGGAGTTAGCATGTCTTTTTTGCAGGGATTGCAGCGCGGGTGCTGGGTCATATTGGCTATTTTTTTGGCTGCCTGTGGGCCTAAGCCAGCCATCCAAATAGGATTTATTGGTGGCCTGTCCGATCGTAATTCGGATAATGGTCAAGCCGGGCTGCATGGGGTGATTTTGGCGGTAGAGCAATTTAACCGTGCCGGGGGAGTGGATGGCCGCATGGTAGAGCTGCTGCCACGCGACGATGCCCAAACCAAAGAAGTGGCCGCGCGCTCGGCGCAAGAGCTGGTCGATGCCCAAGTAGAGGCCGTGATTGGCCCTTTTACCAGCAGCATGGCCGAAGTGATTGTGCCTATCACGGGCAAGGCGGGTATTTTTCAGGTCAGTCCTACCATTACCTCGATGGCGTTTTATGGCCAAGACGATAACCTGTTTCGTATTAACCGCACCACCAGTGACAACGCGCACGACTATGCCCGAGTGATGTTAGGCCGTGGGCAGCACCATATTGCCGTGGCTTACGATTTACGCAACCGCAACTTTACCGAATCATGGCTGGCCGAGTTTCGCCATGCAGTCACCAAAGACAGCCGGGGCCAAGTCAGTGCGGTGCCCTATGATTCTGGCCCCAACACCGATTTTGCCCAAGTGGTGGCGCAGATGGTGCAAACCCGGCCCGATGCGCTGTTTTTTATCTCGGGGGCTTTGGATGTGGCCCGACTGGCGCAACAGGCGCGCAAACAAGCGCCCCAGTTGCCGATTGGTGCTGCCGAATGGGCCGCCACCGAGCAATTGGTCGAGTTGGGTGGCGAAGTGGTGAATGGTTTGCTGATTGTACAAAACTACGACCGCGATGACACCTCGCCACGCTTTAAAGAATTTACCGAGGCTTACTTCAAGCGCTTTCAGCGGATGCCGGGTTACAGTTCCGTCTCGGCCCACGATGCCGCCACGGTGGTACTGACGGCGCTGAAAAACCGCCAATCGGGCGAAACCGTCAAGCAAGCGGCGCTACGCAGTAGCCCATTCCAAGGCTTGCAACAGCAAATCACGTTTGATGCCAATGGCGACACCCAGCGCAAGGTATTTTTTACCGAAATCCACGGCGGGCGTTACGTGCAGGTGCCGGTGAAATAAGCGTTTAACCAAGCGGTCGTTGGGCACCACTGCAACGCTCGATGCCTGCCAAATCACAGCGCGATTGCACTTGGCACAGCCCGGCTTGGGACAGCAGCGCACGCACACTGGCGGCTTGGTCCCAGCCATGCTCTAGCAGCAGCCAGCCCCCCGGTGGTAAATGGGCCGGTGCTTGGGCCACAATGTGGCGGATGTCGTCCAGCCCGTCGGGGCCACTGGCCAAGGCTTGCAGGGGTTCGTGTTGCAAGCTGGCCAAATGGGGATCACCGCTCGGGATGTAGGGCGGATTCGAGACGATGGCAGCAAAGCGCCCCTCTAATCCTTGCAACCAATGGCCGTGCTGAAATTGCACCGCCAATCCCAAGCGCTGGGCGTTGGCTTGGGCCACCGCCAAGGCATCGGTGCTGGCATCCAGCGCCAGCACTTGGGCATCGGGGCGTTGTTGTTGCAGCGCTAAGGCAATCGCTCCGCTGCCGGAGCCCAAATCCAGCACCTTCGGTGTAGGCACGGCTTGCAACACTTCCAAAGCCCAATCGACCAAAGTTTCGGTATCCGGGCGGGGGTCTAACACGCGCGCATCCACCTGCAAGGGCAAACCGTAGAACTCTTTGACTCCCGTCAGGTAGGCCACGGGTTCACCGGCAGCGCGGCGCTGGCACAGGGCCAAAAATACGGCACTGGCCGCTGTGGGCAGGGTGTCGGTATCGTGGGCCAGCAGCCAAGCCCGGTCGTGCAGCGGGCGGCCCACGCTGTGCAGTAGCAGTATTTGGGCGTCGATGCGGGCCAAGCCAGCAGTATGTGCTTGGCGCAGGGCGGCGGCCACGGTGGTGGGGGCAAAAGCGGACATAGCCCGGTTCAACCCAATTGGCTGGCTTCGAGTTCGGCCAGTTGTTCGGCCTCGTGGGCGTGTTGTAGCGCTTGCAGTACATCGCCCAAATCACCTTCCATCACATACAGCAGTTTGTACAGCGTCAGGTTGATGCGGTGGTCGGTCAGGCGGCCTTGTGGGAAGTTGTAGGTGCGGATGCGGTCGCTGCGGTCGCCGCTGCCAATCAAGCCTTTGCGTAAGGCGGCTTCTTTGGCGGCACGTTCGCTGCGCTCTTTTTCTTGGATGCGTGCTTGCAGCACTTGCAGGGCTTTGGCCTTGTTGCTGTGCTGGCTGCGGCCATCTTGGCATTCGGCCACGATGCCGGTGGGCAAATGCACTACGCGCACCGCAGAATCGGTTTTGTTGATGTGCTGGCCACCGGCACCGCTGGCGCGGAAGGTGTCGATGCGTAAATCAGCCGGATTGAGCTTGATAGCTTCGGTTTCATCCGGCTCGGGCATCACGGCCACGGTACAAGCGCTGGTGTGGATACGGCCTTGGGTTTCGGTGGCGGGCACGCGCTGCACCCGGTGGCCGCCGGATTCAAACTTGAGCGCCCCATAGACGTTATCGCCCACGATACGTAACACAATTTCTTTGTAGCCGCCCAATTCCGCCGCGTTTTCGCTCACGGTTTCGACTTTCCAGCCCACGTTGGCGGCGTAGCGCATGTACATGCGTGCCAAATCTCCGGCAAACAAGGCCGATTCATCGCCACCCGTACCAGCACGGATTTCTAAAAAGGCATTGCGGCCATCGTCGGGGTCTTTGGGCAGCAGCAGGCGTTGCAGTTCGTCTTCTAACTGTACCAATTCGGCGCTGGCGCTGGCGATTTCTTCTTGCGCCATCTCGGCCATGTCGGGGTCGGCCAACATCTCTTGCGCTCCGGCCCAATCGCTTTCGCGTTGCAGGTAGCGCCGGTAACGGCCCGCAATGGCAGTGACTTCGGCGTGTTCGCGCGACAGGATGCGGTATTGGGCCATATCGGCCATGATGTCATCGCGCGAGAGCAAAAAGTCCAGCTCGCCGAGGCGCTGGGCATAACGCTCCAGTTGGCTTCTTAAAAAGGGTTTCATCGGGAAAAAATAGTGAAGGCCAAGCACCGATACAGGCGCTGGCGGTAGCAAAAAAATGGGCTGCCTGAACCGGCCAGCTAACGGCGGCCAGTGCCTTGTTGTTGGCGCAAAAACAGGCGCGAGACAGTGCGCGCCGTTTGCTGCCGGGTAGCTGCATCACCTGCGTGCAGCTCGACCAAGGTGCCATGCAGTAGCTTGTTGCTTAGCCCCTTGGCCAGTGCATCTAGCACGGTTTGGATGTCTTCGCCCTGCGCCAAGCGTTTGTGGGCGCGGGCAATTTCTGCCGCCTGCCAAGCTTCGGTTTGGGCGTGGATTTGCTGGATGAGGGGCACGACACCATGCTGTGGGTCGCGCTCGTCCAGCCAGTGCATAAAGCTTTGCACCCCGGCATCAATAATCGCTTCGGCTTGGGCTACGGCGGCTTGGCGGTTGGCTTGGGCAGTTTGCACCACCGTGGCCAAATCATCGACCGTGTAGAGATAGACATCTTCTAGTGCCTTGACTTCTGGCTCGATGTCGCGCGGTACGGCCAAGTCCACCATGAACATCGGACGGTGGCGGCGCTTTTTTAAGGCTCGCTCTACCGCACCCAAGCCCACAATGGGCAAACTGCTGGCGGTGCAACTGACCACAATGTCGAACTCGTGCAGGCGCTCGGGCAAATCGGCCAAGCGCATCACCTCGCCACCAAAGCGGGAGGCCAACTTTTCGCCGCGCTCAAGGGTGCGATTGGCAATGGCAATGGTTTGCGGGCTGCGCGCGGCAAAGTGCGTGGCCGTGAGTTCAATCATCTCACCCGCACCGACAAACAACACCTTGGTGCGCGCCAAATCTTCAAACAACTGGCTGGCCAAGCGCACCGCGGCGGCAGCCATGCTGATGGAGTGTGCGCCAATCTCGGTCGAGGTACGCACCTCTTTGGCCACAGCAAAGCTGCGCTGGAACAACTGGTTGAGCGTGGAGCCTAAAGCGCCCGCATCTTCGGCGGCGCGCACGGCACTTTTCATCTGGCCCAAAATTTGCGGCTCGCCCAGCACCATCGAATCGAGGCCGCTGGCGACGCGAAAGGCATGGCGGGCTGCGGGGCCGTTTTGTAGCACATAAGAGTGCGAACGCAACACATCGGGGCTAACCCCGCCACTGTGGGCCAGCCAGCCAAAAGTGCGCTCTAGCGCGCGTGCATCGCCCGCGCAGTAAATTTCGGTGCGATTGCAGGTGGACAAAATGGCCGACTCAATGCCTTGCTGGGGGCTGTCGGGGGCCAGCGCTTGGCGCAGGCCGTGCAGCGTAGGGGCGATTTGATCGAGCGCAAACGCAAAGCGGCCACGCAGGTCGAGCGGCGCGGTGGTGTGGTTAATGCCTAAAGCCCAGACTGCCATATTGGCCGCGATTATAAATTTTTGCCGCAGGCACTGTAGCGCGCTGGGGATAGCCGGGTGCTGCTACGCTGTGGGCCGCTTACAAAAACCGCTCCAACAAGCGGCGCGAAGCCTTGTCCAGCGTGTTGGTGTCGTCAATTTTGAACTGCACGCCATCGGCGCTGGCAATCAACAAACGGGTGCGCCCTGCCAGTTTGCGGATGTCTTCTTCGGCTTTTAGCACCAATTGGGTGGGGCCTCGGTCGGTTGCTACCTGCCAAGTGCTGGGGGTAGAAAAGCCAGAGACAGCGCCAATTTTTTGAATGGTTGGCACAAATTCGCGCACCGCCAATTCTGCTTCAATCAGCTGGCGCGGCACAGCGGGTACATCGGCCAAGCGTTCAATCCAGAGCAGTTCATGGCCGTCGCTGCCCACCAACGACAGCCCCTCGTCGGGGGCGGCAATGGGAAAGGCGCGCACCGGCTGCACATCGGTATGCTGGGTGCCATTGGGCAAAGTTAAGACTAAACGCCCGTGGGCATTGCGCTCCAGCAAGACGCTGGCGGTAGAAGAAATGCTACTCATAACATGGTGGCTTGGTTAGGAATTGCCCGCTGGGTGGGCTGGGTGAAGCTGGCTGCTGTCAATTACCAGCCCGGCGGCTTGGGCATCTTCTTCGGCGCGGCGCGCTTGGGCTTCGTACAAGCGCCAGTAAGCGCCTTGTTTTTCCATTAGCTCATCGTGCGGCCCCACTTCGACGATTTCGCCTCTGTCCATCACCACCAACCGGTCGGCCTTGCGTAGTGTGGACAAGCGGTGGGCAATGGCGATGGTGGTACGGCCTTGCACCAGATTGTCCAGCGCTTTTTGGATTTCCTTTTCCGTCTCGGTATCCACCGCCGAAGTAGCCTCGTCCAAAATCAGGATGCGCGGGTCAATCAGCAGGGCGCGGGCAATGCTGATGCGCTGGCGTTCGCCACCCGACAAGCCCTGACCGCGCTCGCCCACCAACGAATCGTAGCCATGCGGCAGGCGCAAAATGAACTCATGCGCGTGGGCGGCACGGGCTGCGGCCACAATCTCGGCGCGCGTGGCTTCAGGTTTGCCGTAGGCGATGTTTTCGGCAATCGTGCCAAAAAACAAAAACGGCTCTTGCAACACCAGCCCAATATGGCGGCGGTAGTCGGCCACCGCCATGCGGCGCACATCGACACCATCCAATTGAATCGAGCCATCGCTCACATCGTAAAAACGGCAAATCAGATTAACCAGCGTGCTTTTGCCCGAACCGCTGTGGCCCACCAAGCCAATCATTTCGCCGGGGCGGATATTCAAATCCAGCCCCTTAATTACTGCCCGGCTACCATAGCGAAAGCCGACATTTTGTAGCGTAATCGCCCCTTGCACTTTGCCTACTTTGACGGGCTGTGCTGGGTCGGGCACGTTGCTGACGTGGTCTAAGATGTCAAAAATACGCTTGGCCCCAGCAGCGGCTTTTTGCGTGACCGAGACAATGCGGCTCATCGAATCGAGGCGGCCATAAAAGCGGCCAATGTAGGCGATAAAGGCAGTCAAAATACCAACGGTGATTTCGCTGTGGGCTACCAACCAAATACCAAAACCCCAAACCACCAACAGGCCCATTTCGGTCAATAAAGACACCGTGGGGCTGAACAAAGACCAAGTTTTGTTCAGCTTGTCGTTGACTTCCAAATTGTGTTGATTGGCATCGTGAAAACGCTGCGCTTCGCGTTGCTCTTGGGCAAAGGCTTTGACCACGCGAATACCGGGGATGGTGTCGGCCAGCACATTGGTGACTTCGGACCAAACGCGGTCAATTTTTTCAAAACCGGTACGCAGGCGGTCGCGCACGGTGTGAATCATCCAGCCAATAAACGGCAGCGGCACCAGTGTCACCAGCGCCAGCCACGGGTTGATGCTGAACAAAATGGCGGCGGTCATGAAAATCATCAGCACATCGGTTAAAAAATCCAAGGCGTGCAGTGATAAAAACACGTTGATGCGGTCGGTCTCGGAGCCAATGCGCGCCATTAAATCGCCGGTACGCTTGCCGCCAAAATAATCCAGCGATAGCTTGAGCAAATGCTCGTAAGTGGTGGTGCGTAAATCGGCCCCAATGCGCTCGGACACCAGCGCCAAAATATAGGTGCGCGCCCAACCCAAGCCCCAAGCCGCCAGGGCCGACAAAAATAAGCCGCCAAGGTACATCAGCACCAGCATCGGGTCGATTTGCTTGCCGTTTTGGAACGGAATCAAAATATCGTCCATCAGCGGGATGGTCAGGTAAGGCGGCACCAGCGTGGCGGCGGTAGAAGCCAGCGTCAGGCCAAAACCAGCGGCCAATTGCCAACGATAGGGCCGGGCAAAGCGCCACAGGCGCAGCAGCACCCAAGTAGAGGTTTTGGCCGGTTGGGCGCGCGCGCAAGCGGGGCACTCTTCGCTATCGGGCGGCAGCGCGGTATGGCAGACCGGGCAAGCGGGCGCGGCCTCGGTAGTTTGTTGCACCGCATCGCCCGATTGCAAGTGCGCGATTTGCTGCTCAAAGCGCTGCACCAGTTGCAAGGCCGAGGCGTGCAGCCCCATCGTGAAGCGCCACAGCGCCAAGCGCTGCTGGGCATCGTGCAGCTCTAGGGTGGCTACGCCGCCATAATCGACCAAACGCAGGCTTTGGCCGGGGGCCAAGGCCCATACTTGCACCTCGGGGCTATCGGAAGTTTGGGCCAGCAAGCGCTGCTGGGTCAGGAGGATTTGGCCGCTGGCAAAGCGCAGATGGACACTCAGGTCAACCGCCAGCGCCGCCAAAACGTTTTCATGGGGAGCGAGCTTGGCCCGCAGTTCGGCCCCCAAAGGGCTGCCCGGAGTTTCCGAGCTATTCACGAGAGGATGTGGCATTTTCTAATAACGCTGCCAAGGCTTTATACGCTGACACCTGCCATGCGCGCACAATCACTTTCTTGCCCGCCGGGCCTGCAATACTCCCTTCTTCCACTTGCTTGACGCCGCCCCCATGCCGACATTCAACGACATCCAATTGCTACGTATCAACTATTTGCGTGGCCCCAATATCTGGACTTACCGCCCGGTCTTAGAAGTCTGGCTAGACTTGGGCGCACTGGAGGACTACCCCTCCAACCTGTTGCCCGGCTTCAATGAGCGCCTGACGACTTGGCTGCCCGCCCTGATTGAACACCATTGCGGCGTGGGCGAGCGCGGCGGCTTTTTGCAGCGCCTGCAAGAGGGCACTTGGTGCGGCCATGTGCTAGAACATATCGTGATTGAACTGCTGAACTTGGCCGGTATGCCCACCGGCTTTGGTCAAACGCGCAGCACTTCGCAACGCGGGGTTTATCGCATGGTGTTTCGCGCCCGCGAGGAGCAAGTGGCCCGCGTGGCCTTGGCCCAAGGCCACCGCTTGATTATGGCGGCCATCAATGACCAGCCGTTTGACGTGCAGGCCGCCGTGGCCTTGGTACGCACCGAAGTGGATGACCGCTACCTTGGCCCCAGCACCGCCTGCATCGTGACCGCCGCCGGAGACCGGGGCATTCCGCATATTCGCCTGAATGATGGCAACTTGGTACAACTGGGCTACGGGGCCAGCCAACGCCGCATCTGGACCGCGGAATCCGAATACACCAGCGCCATTGCCGAAGGCATCGCCAGCGACAAAGACCTGACCAAGAGCCTGCTCAAGTCCTGTGGCGTGCCCATTCCCGAAGGGCAAATTGTCAACAGCCCGGCAGAAGCCTGGGAAGCCGCCCAAGACATTGGCCTGCCAGTGGTGGTCAAGCCGTCGGACGGCAACCACGGTCGGGGTGTCACTCTGGATTTACGCAAACAAGAAGACATCGAAGCCGCCTACCATGTGGCCTACCCCGAAGGCAGCGATGTGATGGTAGAACGCTACATTCCCGGCGACGAGCATCGCTTGTTGGTCGTGGGGGGCAAGGTGGTAGCGGCTGCACGGGGCGAGGTGGTGGGCATCACGGGCAATGGCCGCGACACGGTGCGTGAACTCATCGAGAGCCAACTCAATTCGGACCCCCGGCGCGGCCACGAAGAAGAATACCCGCTAGAGTTGATTGACGTGGACAGCGATGCCAAGGTGCAATTGGAACTCAAACGCCAAGACCTAAGCGCCGAAGCCGTGCCCGCGGCCGGACAGCACGTGGTGGTGCAGCGCAATGGCAATGTGGCGGTGGATTGCACCGACGAGCTACACCCCGATGTGGCCTACATTGCCCAGTTGGCCGCCAAGGTGGTGGGGCTGGATATTGCGGGCATCGATATGGTGGCGCAAGACATCTCCAAGCCCTTGCACAGCCAAGGCGGCGCGATTGTGGAGGTGAACGCTGGCCCCGGTTTGCTGATGCACCTCAAACCTGCCGTAGGCGCACCGCGTCCGGTCGGGCAAGCAATTGCCGAGCATCTGTTCCCCATCGAAGAAGGCGAAGACGCACCAGCACCGGGCCGTATCCCGGTGGTGGGGGTGGCAGGTCGCCGTGGCACGGCCACCATTGCCCGCTTGGTAGCATGGCTGCTGCATCTGGGCGGCCACTTTACCGGCTTGGCCTGCCGCGAAGGCATGTTCATGAACGAACGTTGCGTCGATACCCGCGACAGCGCCCATTGGGCTGGCGCACACCGCCTGCTAGTCAGCCAAATGGTGCAGGCCGCTGTGATTGAAAACGATGCCCGCGTCATCTTGCAAGATGGTTTGGCCTATGACCGCTGCACTGTGGGTATCGTCACCGACATGGATGGCTTTGACACGTTGGCTGAATTTGACATCCAAGAGCCAGCGCAAATGACCAAAGTGCTACGCACCCAAGTGGACGTGGTACTAGAGCAAGGCGCGGCGGTACTCAATGCTGCCGAACCTCAAGTGGCCGATTTGGCCCCGCTGTGCGATGGCGATGTGATTTTGTATGCGGCCGAGCCTGATTTGGCCACCGTAGTGGCGCACCGCAACCAAGACCAAGGCCGCGCCGTGCTGCTGCGCGATGGCAAAGTGGTATTGGCCACTGGCAGCAGCGAAAAATCCATTGGTACGCTGGAGCGCCTCACGGCTGGCCGTGAAGCGTTGGCCGCAGACGTGCCTACCCTGCTGGCGGCAGTGGCTGCTGCTTGGGCGCTGGACATTGCCCCTGACCTGATTGCCGCTGGTATCAAAACCTTCGAGCCTGCCACACCGGCCCCCCATGCCGTGCGTGCGCCGGTATTGCCCCTGTAAGCGCCTCGCCCCCTTTAGCTGCCGAAAGAAGAACCCATCATGGACGTTTCCCGCATCCGTGCCCTGCGTGGCCCCAACCTCTGGAGCCGCAATACCGCCATTGAGGCCGTGGTCTCTTGCACCCCCGCTGAGCGTGCGATGGCCCAACTCGATGGCTTTGAAGCCCGCCTGCGGGCGCTGTTTCCGGCCATTGGTACGCTGCACCCCGAAGGCAGTGACAGCGACATCTCTTTGGCGCATGTGCTGCAATCGGCTGCGTTAGCGCTGCAAGCGCAGGCCGGTTGCCAAGTCACCTTTAGCCGCACCGCCCACACCACCGACCCCGGTGTCTATCAAGTGATTGTGGAATACACCGAAGAAGCCGTGGGCCGCAAAGCCTTTGAACAAGCCCAAGCCTTGATTGAAGCCGCACTGAGCGGCGGCCAGTTTGATGGAGTGGCCGCAGTGGCCGAATTGCGCGAACTGGACGAAGACGAGCGCCTTGGCCCCAGTACCGGCGCAATTGTCGATGCTGCGGTGGCGCGTGGCATTCCGTACCGCCGCCTGACCCAAGGCAGTTTGGTGCAATTTGGCTGGGGCAGCAAACAGCGCCGCATCCAAGCCGCCGAGTTGGACTCCACCAGCGCCGTGGCCGAATCCATTGCCCAAGACAAAGACCTGACCAAACGCCTGCTGCACGCTGCTGGTGTGCCCGTGCCGCTGGGTCGCCCGGTAGAAAGCATGGACGAGGCTTGGGCCGTAGCCCTCGAAGTGGGCCTGCCCGTGGTGGTTAAACCGCAAGACGGCAACCAAGGCAAAGGCGTTACCGTCAACATTACCGAGCGCGCCCAACTGGACGATGCCTACCGCGTGGCCGAAGAATATGGCACGGTGATGGTAGAACGCTTCTTGCCCGGCCACGACTACCGCCTGCTGGTGGTGGGTGACCATTTGGTAGCCGCCGCCCGGCGCGAGCCACCCCAAGTGCTGGGCGATGCCATCCACACCGTGCGCGAACTGGTCGATTTGGTCAACTTAGACCCACGCCGAGGCGAAGGCCATGCCACCTCCCTGACCAAAATCCGTCTGGACGATATTGCCGTGGCCCGTTTGGCCGCCCAAGGCCTCACGCCCGACTCGATCCCGGCCAAAGGCCAGCGCGTGGTGTTACGCAACAACGCCAACCTGTCCACCGGCGGCACCGCTACCGATGTGACCGACGATGTACACCCCGATTTGGCCGCCCGCGCTGTGGCAGCAGCACAAATGATTGGCCTGCACATTTGCGGCGTGGATTTGGTCTGCGAAAGCGTATTGCACCCGATTGAAGAGCAAGGCGGTGGCATTGTCGAAGTCAACGCCGCCCCCGGCCTGCGGATGCACTTGGCCCCCAGCTATGGCAAACCGCGCAATGTGGGTCAGGCCATGATTAACCAGTTGTTTGCCCCCGGCCAAGATGGCCGCATTCCGGTAGTGGCTGTCACGGGCACGAATGGCAAAACCACCACCGCCCGCTTGATTGCCCATCTGTTCTCGGCCCAAGGCTTGCGCGTGGGCATGACCAATACCGATGGCGTGTATGTGAATGGCCGCCAAATTGACAGCGGCGACTGCTCCGGCCCGCGCAGCGCCCGCAATGTGCTGCTGCACCCCGAAGTGGATGCAGCCGTGTTTGAAACCGCACGCGGCGGTGTCTTGCGCGAGGGCTTGGGCTTTGACCGCTGCCAAGTGGCCGTGGTCACCAACATTGGCGAGGGCGACCACTTGGGCCTGAACTACATCACCACGGTAGAAGATTTGGCGGTACTCAAGCGGGTGATTGTGCAAAACGTGGCCCCCGATGGCTATGGGGTACTCAACGCTGCCGACCCGATTGTGGCGGCAATGGCCCCGGCTTGCCCCGGCAAAATCATCTTCTTTGCTGCGGACCGCCACCACCCCGTCATGGCAACGCACCGCGCCCAAGGGCATCGCTCGGTCTATGTCGATGGCGACTCCATCGTGGCCGCTGAAGGCTCGTGGCGCGAAACCATCCACCTGCGCGATGTGCCCATCACACGCAACGGCAAAATTGGCTTCCAAGTCGAAAACGTGATGGCTGCCGTGGCCGCTGCTTGGGGCGCTGGCCTGCCGTGGCAAACCATCCGCCGTGGGCTGTCGGGCTTTGTCAATGACAGCGACAACGCGCCGGGCCGCTTTAACCTGATGGACTACAAAGGGGCCACCGTGATTGCCGACTACGGCCACAACCCCGATGCCATGCGTGCCTTGGTGGCCGCCGTGGATGCACTGCCCGGCCACCGGCGCAGTGTGGTGATTAGCGGTGCGGGCGACCGGCGCGATGAAGACATCCGCGCCCAAACCGTGATTTTGGGCGCTGCCTTTGATGATGTCATTTTGTACCAAGATGCTGCCCAGCGTGGCCGCGACGATGGCGAAGTGATTGCCCTGTTGCGCGAAGGCCTGCAAGGGGCCAGCCGCACGCGCCATGTCGAAGAAATCTACGGTGAATTCAAGGCCATTGATGCCGCACTGGCCCGCCTCAACCCCGGCGATTTGTGCTTGGTGCTGGTGGACCAAGTGGAAGAAGCCTTAGAGCATCTGGCGCAACGCTGCCGCGAGGCTTAAAACGCCGTAGGTGCAAGGTGTGCGGCACAATCCGGGCACCATGCACACACTTTCTTCTCTTTGCTGCCGTAGCGCTGCGGGGCTGCTGCTGGCGCTGGCCAGCATAGCGGCCCATGCCAGTGGCGAAAAAATCGGCACGGTAGATACCGCCTTCAAGTGGATAGGCCGCGACCACGACATTCTGGTCGAAGCCTATGACGACCCCGGCGCACCGGGCGTAACTTGCTACGTCTCGCGGGCGCGCACCGGCGGTATCAAAGGCACGCTAGGCTTGGCCGAAGACCGTGCTGAAGCCTCGATTGCCTGCCGCCAAACCGGCCCCATTAGCTTTCCTAAGCCCTTGCGCCAGCAAGAAGAAGTGTTTAGCGAGCGCATGTCCTTGTTATTCAAACGCTTACGCATTGTGCGGATGGTGGATCGCACACGCAACACACTGGTGTATCTGACCTACTCAGAAAAGCTGATTGACGGTTCACCGCAAAATAGCGTCACAGCCGTGCCGGTGGACAGAAGTATCCCGATTCCGGTGCGCTAAATACAAAACAACGACCATCGCGCACAGCGCAAGAGGGGCTAGGCATCCATGCCAACATTGAACTGGATCGGCAAAGATGCCGTTACAAAGCACCATAAAAATGTGCCGTTTCGCCTGCTAGAGCCAGTGCCGGAACTCTCTTGCGGCCCGGCAGATGCAGGCAACCTGATTGTGCAGGGCGATAACCTGCACGCGCTCAAAGCACTGCTGCCGCGCTACGCCGGACAGGTCAAGTGCATCTATATTGACCCGCCCTACAACACCGGCAACGAGGGCTGGGTCTATAACGATAACGTGAATAGCCCTGAAATCCGCCAATGGCTGGGCGAGGTGGTGGGCAAAGAAGGCGAAACGCTAGACCGGCACGACCGTTGGCTGTGCATGATGTACCCGCGTTTGGTGCTATTGAAGCAATTTTTGCGCGAGGATGGATTAATTTTCATTTCGATAGATGACAATGAACAGGCATCTTTGCGTTGGCTGATGGATGAAATTTTTCAGCAAAAAAACTTCGTTGCACAATTTATTTGGAATACCGAAGGACATACAGACAATCAGTTTCATGTCAAGGTAAATCATGAGTATATTCTCTGTTATGCTTTAGATTCAGAGAAAGTAAAATTTGGGCACGTCATTGACCCCAATACCAGAGAAGAAAGCAATCTTTGGGCTGGATTCGCCCAAAATTCAATTACAAAAAATGGGCCTGCCAATCCCCCCAATGAAATTGAGTTGCCAGCTGGATTTCCACTGTCTGCTGAAACTATAAACCTGCCTGCTAGTGAAATTCCATACGGATTAATTCAGGCAATGGTCAATGAAAAACTCTCAAGCAACCCCCTGAAACGGCGCTTTGGAAATGTCCAATTTCCGCTTAGGTTAGACCCAATGGTAGGGAACAATCGAAAGCTCCTAAAGCCTTGCAGGGTTTTTTCTGGATGGGCTAATTCAAAAAAATTGAAGCGATTTATCGACAACAATTTTTGCCCTTTGGATGATGATGGAGGGCAGTTAAAATTTTTCCTCTCTGAGAGCGGGGTTATTTATTATCACAGAGAGCGTGGAGAAAAGGCGCGGAACATTCTTTCTGTTTTAAGAGGTTTCAGCACCACAGAAAAAATGCGTGCTGAAATAGAAAAAATGGGACTGTATTTCAGCTACCCAAAGCCAAAAGATCTTATCAAATATCTTATAAAAGTAGGCTCTGATGCAGGGGATATGGTTTTAGATTCCTTTGCTGGTAGCGGCACAACCGGTCAAGCCATCATAGAATTGGCCGCAGAAGGAGAGAAGAGAAATTTCATACTGATTGAGGTTGACAAAAAAACGGCGGAAAAAATAACCGTACCCCGCTTAAAAAATATATCCGATGGATTTATAAATACAGCGGGCGAGCAGGTAAATGGCCTCGGCAGCGGCTTCCAATTCTGCCGCCTGTCCGCAGAACCGCTGTTCGATGCCAACGGCCACATCCGCAGCGATGTCACGTTTGCTGAACTGGCCAAATTTGTCTGGTTCTCTGAAACCCAAACCGGCTACACCGGCCAAGCCGATTCACCCCTGTTGGGCATCCACCAAGGCCGCGCCATTTACCTGCTCTACAACGGCATTCTGAAAGACCAATCCGTCGGCGGCGGCAATGTGTTGACTGATGCGGTTTTTTATCTTTTACCCAAGTTCTCTGGCCCCAAAGTCATCTATGCCGCTGCCAAGCGCCTGAGTACGCGCACCGCCCGCGAAGGCATCACCTTCAAGCAAACGCCCTACGCGCTGGAGCTTTGACCCGATGGCCGAGCGCAAAGTCATCATCATCGCCGGCCCCAACGGGGCAGGCAAAACCACCTTTGCCCGCGAATTTTTACCCAATGAGGCGGACTGCCCCCAATTTTTGAATGCCGACCTGATTGCGGCTGGCTTGGCACCATTTGCCCCCGAAAGTGCCGCTTTACCCGCAGCGCGGCTGATGCTGGCAGAACTGGAACGGCATTTTCAAGCCGGGCAAAGCTTTGCCTTTGAAACCACACTCTCGGGGCGGGCCTACCTGCGCCACATTGCCCGTTGGCGTGCTGCTGGCTACCGCGTAGAGTTGATTTTTCTACGGCTGGCCAGCGCACAGGAGGCGGTGGCACGGGTGGCCCAGCGGGTGAAACAAGGCGGACACCATATCCCTGAAGCTGTCATCCGCCGCCGCTTTGAGGCCGGGCTAGACAACCTGAGCCGCCATTACGCCCCTGCCGTGGATGCGTGGGCGCTGTACGACAACTCGGGCGAAGAACCGATTTTGCTGAATTGGAGTGAAGCCGCATGACCCCTTTCCAACCGATTGAGAACGCCAACAATGCCGACTTGCGCGGCTCCTTACTGGCCCTGCAACGCGCTGCCCTGCGCGCCCGGCAAATTGCCGCACAGACCGGCACTGCCGTGGTGGTGGTGCGTAATGGGGTGCTAGAGCATATCTATCCCCAAGCGGGCCACACCGACAGCGCGCCGCAGGATGCGGCTTCTGTCAACGGAAAAGCTACATGAGCGCCTTCACACCCAAACGCTACCAAGAGCAAGTGCTGGAGAGCGTGCAAGCCTATTTCAAGGCTTGCCACGAACTGCCGTCGCCCTCGATAGCCTTTACCGCCACCACCGAACGCTTATGGGGGCAAGGCAACCCCTACTACCCCTTGACGGGATTTCCGCCGGATATGCCCTACTTTTGCTTGCGTGTGCCCACCGGCGGCGGCAAAACTTGGCTGGCCGCCAAGAGCGTGCAGCTGGTCAATACGCACCTGCTACGCTGTGAACACAGCGTTATCCTGTGGCTGGTGCCCAGCAAGCCCATCCGTGAGCAGACCCTCAAGGCACTCAAAAATCGCGCCCACCCTTACCATGCCGCACTGCGCGAGGCTGGCCCTATCACCGTATTGGATTTGGACGAGGCCAAAAGCATCACCCGCGCCACCTTGGACAGCTCTACCACCATCATCGTGGCCACGCGACAAGCGTTTCAAGTGGAAGAGGAAGAATGCCGCAAGGTGTACCAGTCCAGTGGCGCACTAATGCACCACTTTGACAACCTGTCACCCGCACAGCGCGATGCTTTGTTACGCGATGGTGAAGGCACAGAGCGCACCACGCCCTATTCACTCGCTAACGTGTTGCGCTTGCGCCGCCCGTTTGTCATTGTGGACGAAGCGCACAACAGCCGCACCGAATTGGCTTTTGATATGCTGGCACGCTTTCGCCCCAGCGGGGTCATGGAGCTTACCGCCACGCCGGATTTGGAACGCACACCCAGCAACGTGCTACACAGCGTGTGCGCCGCCGAGTTGAAGGCGGAAGAAATGATCAAGCTGCCAGTGCTGCTGCAAACCGAACCGAATTGGCAGCAGTGTTTGGCCGATGCCCTTGGCCGCCGTGAGGCGCTGCACCAGCTGGCCGCTGAAGAACAGCGTGCCGGTGCGCCCTATTTGCGCCCCTTGGTGCTGATACAGTCCGAGCCGCGCCGCGCCGGTGTGGAAACACTGGATTTTGAGCGGGTGAAAAACGAGTTGCTCAGCAACCACAATATCCCGGCCCACGAGATAGTAGTGGCCACTGGCGACGAAAAAGGGCTAGAGCAAATCGAGGCCGATTACCCATTGGGCATTGCCGACCCAGCTTGTCCAGTCAAGTTTGTTATCACCCAGAAGGCACTGGCCGAGGGCTGGGATTGCCCGTTTGCCTATATTTTGGTGAGCATGGCATCGTTATCGTCGGCCACGGCGGTAGAGCAATTGCTGGGGCGCGTGTTGCGCCAGCCAGGGGCCAGCCAGCGGCAGGCCAAGGCGCTCAACCAATCCTATGCCTTCGTGGTCTCGCGCAACTTTGCCGACACCGCTGGGGCTTTGCGTGACCGGCTGGTGGCTGGCGCTGGTTTCGAGAAGCGCGAGGTGGCAGAGTTTGTCACCGCTGCCAAGGCAGAACAGGCGCGACTGGACTTGGAAGGCCACGCTGGGCGTGTCGTGGTTCGCCCCGTCACCATTACCCTGCCAGAAAAGCCCAACCTGAAAAGCGTGCCCAAACCTGTGCGCGACAAGGTCAGCTGGGATGGCAAACTCAACACCCTGACCATTAGCACCCCACTGACCGAGGACGAGGCCGAAGTTCTCAGCGCTTCAGTCACCTCGGAAACTGCCGCAGCGGCCATCGTACAAGCCGCCGAAGCCAGTCGCACCACGGCCATCGAGTTCTTTCAGACTCCTGCCGAATTGGGGGTGCGCTTTGCTGTGCCGCAGTTGGCCTTGCGTGTGCAGGGTGAGCTGATTTTGTTCGATGACCCGGAGGTATTGGAATACCCGTGGGACTTGTCACCCTACGATGCGGCCCCCACTGCCGATGAGCTGTTCTTACTCGGCGCTGGCCTGAAAGTGGCCGAAGGTGGGGAGATTGACGTGGATAACGCTTCTGGTCGCGTGACTGCGCGTTTTTTGCCTGAACTGCAACGCGATTTGGGGTTGGTCTATCAGCCCGAACACTGGGATACCATTCGCCTTGCCACTTGGCTTTGCCGCAACTTGCCAGAACCATCTTTAACCCACACCAGCAAACAGGCTTTTGTGGCGGCATGGCTGGTTGATTTGCTGCGCCGGGAGGGCTTCACCTTAGCGCGTGCCAATGTGCAAAAATTTTTGATACGCCAGCTGTTAGAAGCGCGTATCCGAGACTTGCGCCAGCAGGCGGTGAGCAAAGCCTACCAGCAACTGCTGTTTGGCAGCGATGTTGCATCGCGTGTAGCGATAACCGACCAGTATGCCTTTGAGTTTCACGCCCAAGCCTACGCCCCCAGCCGCGATTACGACGGGCGCTTTGGTACCTTCGATTTCCGCAAACATTTTTATGGCCGTATCGGTGATTTCGACAGCAAAGAAGAGTTCGAATGCGCTTGCCAGCTGGATATATGGGCGCAGCAAGGCCGCATCGAGTTTTGGGTACGCAACCTGGTGCGGCGCGAAGCTTGCTCGTTTTTTCTACAAAAAGCTGATGGCCGGTTTTACCCAGATTTTCTGTGCCAGTTACCCGGCAACACAGACCACCCAAATGCCATTCTTGCAGTGGAATACAAAGGCGCAGACCGCTGGAATAATGCCGAAGACGACCGCCTGATGGGTGGCCTCTGGGCCAAGCTGTCCGAAGGCCGTTGCCGCTTCGTGATGCTCAAGGAGAGGCGCTGGGATAGGATAGCAGAGGCGCTGCAATAAGTAACCACAATGACCACCCCCGACGCCGCTTCAACCACCGCCACACCCAATCCCACCCCCGATAGCCCCTTGATGTCGCTCTACCGCCATGCCTTGGGGCCGGTGGGCATTGAGCGCAATATCCGGGTGTTCTCCCAGTTTGAGGCCACGGGCCGCACCCGCCCCGGTTGGAACGGGGCCGCTGCCTTTCTCACCCTGCATTGGATGGTGTTTCACCGGCTGTGGCGGCCAGCGGGTTTGTATGCCTTTTTAGCTGCGCTGCTGCTGGGGCTGTTTTGGTGGGTTGATGCTGCCACCATGCCCACCTTGGCCTCGGTGCGCTGGTGGCTGTTGTTGGCTTTTGGCGTGGTGGGCACGCTGCTACCGGGCTTGTATGGGGATGCGCTGCTCTATGCCCAAACTGAATTGCGCGTTCACAACGCGATTGCCGAAGCACAAACCTTGGCCCAAGCGCGCACCTTGCTGGCACGCCGCGCGGGCAGCAACCGGCGCATGGGTTGGCAAGCGCTGGCCCATGTGCTGCTACTGGCACTGGGCGGCGTGTTGGCTTTGGTGGGCATGGCTCCCCCACAACAACCCTTGTTAAGCAGCCAAGCGCCTGAACCTACGATGGCCAGCCCGTTGCCACCCACGCCAACACCAACACCAACGCCAGCTCCAACCCCCATTTTGCCGATACAGGGCGCTACACCCACGGTTGCCGCATTGCCACCGACACAGCCAACACCGTCAGCACAGCCGACACCACCGGTATCCGCCCCAACGCCACAGCCGCCGCCCGAAGAAGCCCAGCGCCTTCCAGCCAAAGTAGCCATCAAGCCCCCACCAGAGCCGCTGCCCAAGCCACAAGCCAAGGTTTACAGCAGCCGAGATGCCAGCCATCCAACACCTGCGGCCCCAACACCACCCCACCCCGTGCCGGTATTTGTGCCTGCACCAGAGCCAGCACCGGCGCGCCCTAACGCGCCAAGCAAAACACCGGTAAAAACACCCGCCAAAACACCGGGCAAGGTAGCGGTACAAACCGCCCGCCCAGCCACACCAGCCGCCAGTGCAGCGGATGAGAAAAAAAAGGAAAAAGACAAAGAAAAAGACACCGCCACCGGGCGCTTTTTTATCCACGCGGGCACCTTTGCCTTGGCCAGCAATGCAGAAAAAGTCCATGCGCGCATTGAACGCGCGGGCTTGCCCGCCACACTGCAACACTTTACCAATGCAGACAAAGACTTGATTCGGGTGCGCGTAGGCCCCTTTGCCAGCCGCGCCGAGGCCGACCGCGCCGCTGCCAAGCTGCGCGCAATGGGCCTAGATGCCATGATTTATGGCCGCTGAACCAGCGTGGCCTCGGTGGTGGATAAATCGGTCTCGATTAAGGGATTTTCTGGCAAGCGCGAGGCCAAAATTTTGTCGATGGTTTTGCCATCCATGTCCACCACTTCGAGCTTCCAGCCTTCCCATTGCACGGTATCGGTTTCTTTGGGCAGGCGCCCGGTCAGCAGCATAATCATGCCACTCAGGGTGTGGTAACGGCCACGCTCTTCTTCGGGCACACTGGCCAAGCCCAGCCGGTCTTTGAGTTCTGGCACCGGAATATGGCCATCGAGCAGCCAACTGCCATCTTCGCGCTGCAAGGCCCAAGAGGTTTCGGGGTCACGCGGTTGAAACTCGCCGGTAATGGCTTCAATCAAGTCTTGCAGCGTGACAATGCCTTGCACCTCGCCGTACTCGTCAATCACAAATGCCATGTGAACATCGGACAGACGGAAGTTGTCGAGCAGCTCCATGCCCGTGATGGTTTCGGGCACGTACAGTGCCGCCTGCAAATGCTGGCTAGACAAGGCATGGTCACCTTCGCGCAGGGTGCGCGCCAACCACTGGCGCGCGTTAATCACGCCCCGGATGTTATCCATGCCGCCTTGCACCACCGGAAAACGCGCATGGTCAGAATCTTCTATGCGGCGCAGATTTTCTTCAAACGGTGCATCCAAATCCAAACACACCACATCGCCGCGCGGCACCATCAGTGAGCCGATTTGCCGGTCATCCAAACGGAACACATTGCGTACCATCGTATGCTCGTGCGATTCAATCACACCTGCCGTAGTGCCTTCTACCAGCATGGCATGGATTTCTTCTTCCGTCACGGGGCTGCCGCTGGTTTCTTTCACGCCCAACAAGCGCAGCAAAGCGCGCGTAGAGCCGGACAAAAGCAGCACAAATGGCTTGGTTGCCACCGCCAGCAAATGGATGGGCCGCGCTACCAAGCGGGCAAAGGTTTCTGGATGCGATTGGCCAATGCGCTTGGGCACCAATTCGCCCACCACAATCGAAAAGTAAGTAATTAACACCACCACCAAACCGGTGGCCGCGTAGCTGCCGTAAGGTTGGGGCACGCCCAAATTTTGCAGCGAAACCGCCAAAGGCGCTGCCAAGGCGGCCTCGCCCACAATACCGTTGAGTACCCCAATCGAGGTAATGCCAATTTGAATGGTCGATAAAAACCGGGTCGGGTCTTCGCCCAATTGTGCGGCAGCTAAGGCGCCGTGGTCGCCCTCATCAATCATCTTTTGTAGCCGGGCTTTGCGCGCCGTGACCAGCGCAATCTCCGACAAGGCAAACAAGCCATTGAGCAGGATGAGGGCGAAAAGTATTGCTATTTCCATACAAAGGGAGCCTATTACTCCCTGAAAGTGGTGAAGCTTTACATTGTATGACTGCGTGCGCGTGCCCGGTTTGCGGGTAAGCGCGCAGACTGGTTTAAGCGTTGCGCCCGCGTGGCACTTCTAGCTCAGACAGGGTACGCAGCAGCGCCCGGTTGACTTCTTCCGGCGGCAGCTCATTTTCTTCGCACAATTGCTGGATGGCAGCGGCGTTGTCTGTCTCTAACAAGGCGGCCAGTTGCAAACTCGGTGCGTAGGGGCCAGTGCCTTGCACAATCGCATCGTAGATGCGTTCAGACAGCGGAATGCGGTTGAGGATATTGCCGATAGGCTCGCGCAGTACCAAGTCCAATTGCGAGAACAGCCCACACAAATAGACCTCGCGGCGCAGTTCGTTTTCTACCCCAGCATCCAACAGGCGTGAGGTCAGTTGCGCGCGCATCACCATCGACTGATAGACCGGGTCTAAATCTGGCTCGGTGCTGGCATGGGGTAACTGGCTGCCCAACCAACGTTGGATGGAACCATAGCCCATCATCATCAGCCCCCGGCGCAAGGAGTCAATGCCGGTACGCAAGCCCAGTGCCGCCGAGTTGGTGTAGTTCATGAAGCGGTAGGCCAGCACTGGGTCTTGGCTCAGGATGTCTTCAAAGGTCTCTAGCGATTGCTCGGCATCAATCGCCTGCATCAGCTTGGCGATGGTGGCGTGCGCTGGCTTGGCGTGGCTGTGGCGCAGGCTGTAAATGACATCTTCGGTCGGCCAACCTACCAAGGCCAAGGCATTGCGCTGGTCTAGGCAGTGCTGCATCACCAGACGGCTGGCGATGCCTTCGTACATTTGCCCGGCCAAAATAGGGCTGCTGTCTGGCCCGGCGCGCAAGGCGGCCAAAGCCATCTCGGGGCTTAGACTGAGCAAGCTGCTGGTAAAGTAGCGTGCGACTTCGGCCGGGGGCAGCAGACTCAAATCACCACGCCAGACCAAGCGCTGCCCGCGCGCATGGGCGGCACGCACCTGTTCCAAAATATCGGGGTTGAGCAACCAGCGTCCCTGCACCTCAATCAAAGGGGCACCGGGGTTGGGATGGCGCAAAAACTCTTGCAGCAAACTGGGTTGCTGCGGGGACAACAACACCGGCGGCGAGTTTTCTGACCAAATTTCGCGCAGGGTGCGTAGCAAATGGGGCAGATTGAGCGCCACTGCCTCGTCGCGGGCGTGGACAAACAGCTGCACCCCCATCAGCCGCCGGGCGCGGCTCCAGAGTGGCCGATAGCCTAATGTGAGGCTGCCCAGAACCGATTGCACCATAAGCGACTAGAACCTTTGTTAGGCCATGTAATTGAACAGCGAGGTCTTTTGTACCATAGAGTAAGACTTGAGTGCCGCTTCGTAGCCAGTTTGCAGTCCTTGAAATTTGGAAATACCATTGACCATGTCCAAATCTTCGGCGCGCGAGCGGTCGGCTTCTAACTGAATCGAGCGATTTTCTTGGTCGCCCATGATGCGGTCAGCGCGGTTGAGTAACTCACCGGCATAGCCACGCACGGTATGGATGCGCTCCATCGCTTTATCCAAATTGCCCAAGGCTTGTGCGCTGGCCTGAATGGCCGCATTGTTGTCGGTGGCCCCTTTGAGTTCGGCAATCGCGGTATCAATCACGCTAAAAAGGCCGCTCTTGGGTTGCAAGGTAAAGGTATCGCCATTGGCGGGGGCCAAGGTGATGGTGCCATCGACGGCCTTGGTGGGCGTGGCGTTGATGGTGAATTTCACGCCGGGGATAAATTTGCCCACGGCAGCATCTTCGTTGCCCACGCCAGCAGTGGCCTCGGCGGCGGCTTGCGAGATTTCGATGTTCAAAGGCTTATCTACCGGAAAATCGGCCAGCGTGACGGGTTCAAATTCCTCGCCCGTGGTAGTGTTGGTTAAGGTGTAGGTTGCTGTCAGAGTGCCAGCATCGGTGCCGGGGCCAACATTGCTAAACTGAATCGTGTAAGCATCCCCCGTGACAGCGCTCTGGTTCACCACCTCGACCGTACTGGTACCAATTTTGCGGTTGGGTGTAACCGCTGGGATTCTGGCTTCTGTGCCATCGACGGCACTCGGTGGCAGTTCGGTCAGGGTGCTGGCCTGAAAGGCCGCATGATAGACACCATCGCGCTCGGACTTGAAGGTAAAAGCGGCATCGCCATCCAAACCAATCGGAATATTGCTGCCGTTGGCGGCTACCTGTCCGGCCAAGCCGTCAAAGACGTAATCTAAACCCGACGACTGCGGCCCCAGCAGCGGCGATAGCCCACTGCCCAGCGCGGCAAACAGCGGCTGGCCGTTGGTGTCTTTGCGGCTCGACAGCTCAAACATTTGGTCGCGCAGACTTTGCAGTTGGTTGGCCAAGGTTTGCCGGTCTTTGGGGGTGTGGATGCCATTGCCCGCATTGACCAAAATTTCACGCACTTCTTGGCTCAGATTGACGGCCTGGCGCAAGGTGGACTCGGCTTGGGCAATTGAGTTGCGTTGCAAATCCAAGGCACGCTGTTCGGTTTGGATGCGGCTGATGCGTGTTAAAGCGCGTTCGGCTTGGGCAGCGGCTACGGGGTCATCGCTGGGCTTGACCACGCGCTTGCCCGAAGTTAAATTTTCTTGCAGGTTGGTCAGTTCGCTGTTGCGCTGGGTAATGTTACGCAAAGCGCTGTCATACTGATTGGCGGTACCGAGGCGGTAGATCGAGGTGCTCATGGTGGACTCCGTTCAGTGTGGGCTTAGCGGCCTACGGTTTGAATCAGGTTGTCAAAGATGTTTTGCGCGATTTGAATCATCTTGGCCGAGGCTTGGTAGGCTTGCTGGTATTGAATCAAGCGCGCGGCTTCTTCGTCCAAGTTCACCCCTGACACGGCGGCGCGTTCATTTTCTAAATTACCCGCAATGGTGGTGGACAGTTGCGCGGCAAATTGGGCGCTTTGGGTGCGGGTGCCAATTTGCGCCATCGCACCCGCAAAACCATCGGTCAGGCTGCCACCATCAAAAATTTTGGCATCGCGCAGGTTCATCAAGGCTTTGGCGTTGCCCGCATCGCGCACGTAGATGTCGCCATATTGTGGGTCTTTGGCATTGCCCACCACCACGGTGTCACCGGTTTTTGGCATCCCGTTGAGGGTGATTTCCCAGCCATCCACGCTGATGGTTTGCCCAGGGGTGTAGGTAAACGGGGCGGTCAGTGGGGTGGGTGGGTTGGTAGAAGTATCTACTGGACTGGCCGTATTGCCGGTCAAGGTAAAAGTAGTCGGCGAAGCTGTGGCATTGAAGGTCAGGGTCACGCCAGTGCCCGTAGGGGGCAAGGTCAATGCCGGATTGCCTGTGGCCTTGAGGCTCACCAATTGCAAAGAGCCGTCGTTGCTTGGCCCCATTGCGGCATTGATAGCATTGGCTGCAGCCAAATCACGTGGCGAAAACCGTGCCGCTTGCATTTGGTTGGCGGCATTTTGCAGCGGGTTAATCAAGAATTGGTCGCCGTCGCTGGCCCCTTCAAAAGCTTCGGTATCTGGAGCGGCGGCACCGTTGGTCAGCTTTAAGCCTTGGCCCAGCATCAGGGTATTGAGGTCATCGTTGTCAGTAAAGCTAAACACCTTGCCATCGGCTTGGCGTGTCACGGTGCCACCACCACCGACAAAGCGCACCACATAATTAGAAGGTTGCAGCTTGCTGGGGTCCACTACCTCCAAGCCCATCGTCAGGTCTGGGTTTGCATTGCGCTGGCCATTGACGGCATTGCCCAAGGCAATCGGGGTAAACAGATTCTCACCCAAGGCACCATCCAAGGTCAGGCCTTGGCGGTTTTGCAGGTTCAGGGTTTCACTGATAGAAACGGCCAAGCGCCCCAGCAGGTTGCGCCCTTCGGCCAAATCGTTGTTTTGAAAGCGCATCAAGGCCGATACTTCACCGCCGCCCAACACGGCTTCATTGAGTTCGATTTTTTGCGTGCTGCCTGCGGGCGTGAACAACAGTTTTTTCTGTGCGCCGTTGGTGTTAAAGTTTTGCGGGTCCCCTATCGACAGGCTACCGGCGCGGTCACCCATCACCAGTGGCTGGCTGTTGGCGACAAACAGCGTGACCGAGCCATCATCGGCGGCCACTTGCGAGGTTTGCACATACTGGTTGATGTCGCGGATGAGCTGGTCGCGCCGGTCGAGCAAATCATTGGCTTGTTGGCCCTTGCCCCGCGCCAAGGTAATCTGGCGGTTGACTTCGGCCATGTCTTTGGCCAAGTTATTCACCACATTGACACCGTTTTGGGTTTGATAATCCACCGTGGCAGCAATTTCGTCCATACGGCCAGAGGCATCGCGCATCCGCTTGGCGGTTTCGTCCATGCGCGTTAGCACCACGCCACGCGCGGTCAAATCGTTGGGGGCATTCACCACATCCGAGAGCGCATTCATCATGTCATTGATGGCAGCGCCCAAGCCCGAGGTACCGCCCGTAAACACATCTTGCAGTTGCTTGAGGCGGTCTAGGCGCACGGCATCGCCTGCTTGCACCGAGGCAGCGGCGCTGGCTTGGCGTGTGAGCAATTCGCTGTGGTTACGCAAAATGCCATCCACATCCACCCCGGTACCGATGTAGCCATCGATGGTAGAGTGGCTGGGCATGGTACGCAAAGACACCGTTTGGCGCGAGTAGCCTTCGGTGTTGACGTTGGCAATGTTGTGGCCAGCGGTCTGGATGGCGGTCTGGTTGACCTGCAAGGCGCGTGCGCCAACGTTCAAGAGGCTCATGGTTTAGCTCCTCACGGGTAGGAAATTAAGCCTGATCGCGCTGGGCGCGCAGGGCACTTTGGATGGCACCGCTGAGCTTGCGGGCATAGGCTGGGTCGGTGGCGTAGCCTGCTTTTTGCAGCGCGCTGGCATAGGCTTCAGCCGAGCCGGTTTGGGCGCGCGCCTGCTCATAGCGTGGGCTGTTGTTGATCAGGCGGGCGTAATCGCGGAACGAGTCTTCATAAGAGTCATAGGCGCGGAACTTGTCCACCACTTTGCGCGGTACGCCGTCGATGTATTCGGTCGTGACAATCTCTGCCACCTTGCCCGTCCAACCCTTGCCAGCTTTGATGCCAAACAGGTTGTGCGAGTTGCTGCCATCGCTGCCACGGATTTCGCTTTTGCCCCAGCCAGTTTCGTGGCCAGCTTGGCCCAACATGTAGGCGGCTGGAATGCCGCTTTCTTGCGCCACGCGCTCGGCGGCGGCTTCGTGGAAATCCACAAAATCATCGCGCCCTTTGGGTGCTGGGCCGGTGTTGGCCACCGCGTTGCTGGCCGCCGTGGGGCGCAAGGCGGCGGCACTTTGGCTGCTGCGCGCCAAACTCAGGGTAGAGGGCACCGCCAAGGTGGCATCGGCCCCACCCATTTGCCGCGACAGTTGGCGACTAATGGCCTCGGACAGGCCACCGGGCTGGCCCGACATCGTGACGGACAATTGCTGATCGAGTAAATCGGTACCCAAATCGGCTTGGCTGCTTTCCATCAGACCCGATTTCATCGTGGCTTCGCGCATACTCTTAATCATTTCGCGCATAAACAGCGATTCAAACTGCTTAGCGGCCTCTTTGGTGGAGGCAGCGCTGTTGTTACCAGCTTCATATTTGAGCTGATTGAGCGAGCGCACATCGGCGGCCAGTGCATTGGTGCCCAACGATGTGCCAGCAGAAGAGGGGGTGAGGGCCAGCGCCATGATCAGATAACCTCCAATTCAGCATTGAGCGCACCGGCGGCCTTGATGGCCTGCAAAATCGCCAACAGGTCTTGGGGTGTCGCGCCCAATTGGTTCAAAGAACGAATCACATCCGCCAATTGCGCCGAAGGTGGCACTTGAATCAGTGCGCCCGGCTCTTGGGTAATCTTGATGTCGGTTTTTTCCGTCACCACGGTTTGGCCCTGCGATAACGCATTGGGCTGGCTGACCTGCGGTGTCGAGCTGATGGTGATGGACAAATTGCCGTGGGCAATCGCGCAAGGCCCCAGCGTGACGGCTTGGTTCAGTACCACCGAGCCGGTGCGCGCATTAATCACCACTTTGGCTGCCGGGCTGCCGTTGTCGATAGTCAGCTCTTCTAAATCGGCAATAAAATTAACGCGGCTGCCGGGGTCGGTGGGGGCTTGCACCTGCACCGTGCGGCCATCCGTCGCTGTGGCCCGGCCAGCGCCCATTTTGTTGTTGATGGCTTGGGCTACCTTGCGCGCGGTTTGGAAATCTGAACTGTTCAGTCCCAAAGTGATAGAACCGCCTTCGTGCAGCGGCGTGGGGACGGCGCGTTCTACTTGCGCCCCTTGGGGGATACGTCCGGCACTCAGGTGGTTGATTTGCACTTTGCTGCCACCTTGAGCGGCCCCGGCACCTCCAACGACTATGTTGCCTTGCGCCAAAGCGTAAATCTCGCCATCGGCACCGCGCAGGGGGGTCACAATCAAGGTGCCGCCTTTAAGCGATTTGGCATTGCCCATCGACGAGACGCTGATGTCAATCATCTGACCGGGCTGGGCAAAAGCGGGCAATTGGGCCGTCACGACCACTGCCGCCACGTTTTTCAGTTGCAACTGTCCAGCGGCATTGGCGGGCAAGCTAATGCCCATTTGTTGCAGGTAGTTCTGCATCGCTTGGGTGGTGTAGGGCATCTGGGTCGTTTGGTCACCCGTGCCATCTAAACCCACCACCAAGCCATAGCCGGTCAGTTGGTTGCTACGCACACCCTGCACGGCAGCCACCTCTTTGATGCGCAAGGCATGGGCGGGCAGAGCGGTACACAGGGCCAACATCAGCACCCCCAGCCAGCGTGGGGCCACCAAACGTTGGGACAGAGAGGGGGAGGTGACAGCATTCATGCCGTCGATTGTGGAATCAGTCCCCTTGGGCAAAATGGCGGAAAAGCGGGGGGTTGACCGGCTATTTAATCAAGTTGAGGCACTCATGCTGCGGCTAAAGTGCAGCTAACTTGGGTCTTTCGGCTGAGACCTTAGGTAGAACTTAAGTTCTTACAACACTTGCCGATACCAAAGATGGCCTTACTTGGCAAATTATGGTTTGGATGCTAAAGTAAGGCAGACTATCGAACCAACTCCTTCTGTGCTTGGGCTGTTACCGGTCAAATTTGTACAGAAATTCAGCTCTTGAAAGGAGCATGTATGACTATCGTTACATCATTCACCACCGCCCAAGTCAGAGGGCTAACTCCAACGCAAATCGCTGCTCTAACCACAGCTGAATTCGATGAGTTGAGTCCCAGTCAGTTAGGTGTACTCACCTCAGGACAGTTGGCAAGCGTCACTACAGCACAGTTGGCTACGCTAAGTTCTGCGGACATCCCAAACCTCTCTACTGCGGCCATTCCAGGCTTGGTAGCAGGATCTCTGACATCGAACCACACGATCGGGATGATCCCGGCACAGGTCAAGGCACTGACCTCGGCACAGGTGTCACTGATGAGTACAGCCGCCTTTGACGGCTTGACATCGGCCAACCTGAGCGGTCTGACCTCGGTTCAAACACGGGCTATGAACTCAGCGCAGCTCGCCACCATCAATTCGGCAGAAATTGCCAGCCTGTCCACCTCGGCCATTAGAGGCCTAGACGCGGCAGCGGCTCCCGGCTTGGGTTCATCGCAGACCAGCGGGATGATCCCGGCACAGGTCAAGGCACTGACCTCGGCACAGGTGTCACTGATGAGTACAGCCGCCTTTGACGGCTTGACATCGGCCAACCTGAGCGGTCTGACCTCGGTTCAAACACGGGCTATGAACTCAGCGCAGCTCGCCACCATCAATTCGGCAGAAATTGCCAGCCTGTCCACCTCGGCCATTAGAGGCCTAGACGCGGCAGCGGCTCCCGGCTTGGGTTCATCGCAGACCAGCGGGATGATCCCGGCACAGGTCAAGGCACTGACCTCGGCACAGGTGTCACTGATGAGTACAGCCGCCTTTGACGGCTTGACCTCGGCCAACCTGAGCGGTCTGACCTCGGTTCAAACACGGGTTATGAACTCAGCGCAGCTCGCCACCATCGGTTCGGCAGAGATTGCCAGCCTGTCCACCTCGGCCATTAGAGGCTTGAACGCGGCAGCGGCTCCCGGTTTGGCTAGCTTGCAGACCAGTGGGATGAACGAGGGACAGGTTAGGGCACTGACCTCGGCACAGGTGTTACAGATGAGTACGGCCGCCTTTGACGGCTTGACCTCGGCCAACCTGAGCGGTCTGACCTCGGTTCAAACACGGGCTATGAACTCAGCGCAGCTCGCCACCATCGGTTCGGCAGAGATTGCCAGCCTGTCCACCTCGGCCATTAGAGGCTTGAACGCGGCAGCGGCTCCCGGCTTGGGTTCATCGCAGACCAGCGGGATGAACGAGGGACAGGTTAAGGCACTGACCTCGGCACAGGTGTTACAGATGAGTACGGTCGCCTTTGACGGCTTGACTTCGGCCAGCCTGAGCGGTCTGACCTCGGTTCAAACACGGGTTATGAACTCAGCGCAGCTCGCCGCCTTCGGTTCGGCAGAAATTGCCAGCCTGTCCACCTCGGCCATTAGAGGCTTGAACGCGGCAGCGGCTCCCGGCTTGGCTAGCTTGCAGACCAGCGGGATGAACGAGGGACAGGTTAGGGCACTGACCTCGGCACAGGTGTCACTGATGAGTACGGCCGCCTTTGACGGCTTGACCTCGGCCAGCCTGCGCGGTCTGACCTCGGTTCAAACACGGGTTATGACCGCAGTGCAGCTCGCCACCATCAATTCGGCAGAAATTGCCAGCCTGTCCACCTCGGCCATTAGAGGCCTGAACGCGGCAGCGGCTCCCGGCTTGGATTCATCGCAGACCAGCGGGATGAACGAGGGACAGGTTAAGGCACTGACTTCGGATCTAATTGCCCAACTTTCTACTCTGGCGTTTAGTGGGCTAACTCCCGCGCATCTAACCACTGCACAGATCAAGGCGTTAACTGATCCACAGATTGACACTTTGACAACAACAGAACTTGCCACACTGAGTCAAGCACAGATGGTCGCCTTCACCGATACGCAAAAAGCGGGGATGGATACTGCACAAACCGGTGCTCTCATGTCATCTCCCATTGTGCTTGACTTGAACGGTGACGGCGTGCGCACTGTCTCGGTGGCCGAGGGCGTGCAGTTTGCTCTGGGCACCGATGGCCTGTTGCGCCAAACTGGTTGGGTGTCACCTGCCGACGGTCTGTTGGTGCGTGATCTCAATGGCGATGGCATCATCAACAATGGCCGCGAGCTGTTTGGTACCGCCACTGAACTCAGCCCCGGTGTCACCGCCGTAGATGGCTTTGCCGCCTTGCGCGCCCTTGATAGCAATGGTGATGGCCGTATCACCTCTGCCGATGCCGCCTTCTCTGAATTGGCTGTCTGGAAGGATGGCGATGGCAACGGCATCACAGGCGCTGGTGAGCTGGTGAGCCTGCAAGACGCTGGTGTCGCTGCGCTGCATTTGGACGCTAAAGTCTCCACCGAGACAGACAACGGCAACTTGTTGGGCTTGGTTTCGTCCTACGAAACCACCGATGGCACCCAGCGCGATTTGGTCGATGTCTGGTTTGTTCAAGGGGATGTTGCAGCCGATTCCTTGCGCGCCGCCGTCAGTGACCTGACCGAATCCTTGGGCAGTTATCTCGACAACGGCACAGGAGGAGCAGCAGGGGGCGGAGATTCGGCTCTGCAAGGCAACAATACGCCATCCTCCACCTTGGCCGAAGCCGGTAGCCCGAACAACAACGCGCCAGCGACTCCCGCAGCGCTACTGACACCGTTGTCGGACTACTACCGCAGTGCTGGTGCAGGGTTCGTTCCGGGTTCCGAGGCTGGTACCAATTTGGTCGGCTTGTTGTCCGGTACTGGCTCACAGACCTCGCCATTGTCATCCGCACCGTTGGCAGCGGTGGATACGATCAAGGTCAAGTAGGCCGAGCTGTGATCCACGACCAGCCACTTCGGTGGCTGGTTCACAACGGGCTGTACCTTGATCGGGACAGCCCGTTTTTCTTGTTATTTTGATTGTCTATGCCTGTATCTTCACTCTCTCTCAATGACCTGATGGCGCAGGCCGATGCTTTGCAACAACAAAAGCTGGTAGATCAAGCCATTACCTTGTACCAGCAGTGGCTGCTGACACACGATGCCGATCCCTTGCGCTTGGTGGCGTGGTTTAATCTGGGTGTTTTATTAAGTGACAAACAACGCATTGCCGAAGCCCAAGCAGCTTACGAACAGGCGATACAACTTAACCCCGATTTTTTTCAGGCGCGCTTAAATTTAGCGCATACGCTAGAAAATCAAGGTCAGCGGCAAGAGGCCATTAAACGATGGCAACAAGTATTAACCGATTTAGAAAAAACCGGTTCATCCGATCAAGCCATACAGCTACATGCTCTCAATAATACTGCGCGAGCCTTAGAGTTAGAACATCGCTTTGATGAGGCTGAAGCCTATATGCTGCGTAGCCTGCAAGTTGATCCGACACAATCGCCAGTATTGCAGCATTATGTGCATGTAAGGCAAAAACAATGTGCTTGGCCAGTTTATCGGCCCGTAGCTGATGTCACTGTCAACCAGCAGTTACTGGCCACCTCTGCATTGGCTATGCAGGCTGCTTACGATGACCCCGCAGTGCAATTATTGGCAGCGCGCGAGTTTGTCCATGCCAAAGTCCAAGCAGCAGCACCTCGTCGGCCACCACGGCAACGGGCACCTGGCGAGCGCATTCGGGTCGGCTACCTTTCGGGCGATTTGTGTATGCACGCGGTAGGCTTGCTCACCGTAGAGCTGTTTGAACTGCATGACCGCCAGCAATTTGAAGTATTTGGTTTTTGTTGGTCGCGTGACGATGGTTCACCTTTGCGCGAACGTATTATCCGCGCCTTTGATCACCATATTCGGATTGGTCATTTGGATGACAATGCCGCAGCACAATTGATTGCCGCCTGTGGTATTGATATTTTGGTGGATTTACAGGGACTCACTTCTGGAGCGCGGCCTAATATTTTGGCCCAACGTCCGGCACCGGTGCAAATCAGCTACTTAGGTTTGCCTGCTACCTGCGGTATGCCTGCTATTGATTATATTTTGGCTGATGCGTTTGTGTTCCCCCCAGAACTCGAACCTTTCATGACCGAAAAACCCTTGCGGATACCCCACTGCTACCAAGTCAGTGACCGCCAACGCAGCGTCGGCCCTGCCTTGACCCGGGCCAGTTGTGGCTTACCAGAAGATAAATTTGTTTTTACCTCATTCAATAACAATTATAAATTTACGCAAGAAATGTTTAGCACTTGGATGCGTATCCTCGACCAAGTTCCAGACAGCGTGCTGTGGCTACTGGCGGATAACCCTTGGGCAGAAGCTAACATGAAAAAGCAAGCACAGGCTTGCGGCGTGGATACAGCCCGTTTGGTTTTTGCAGCGCGCGCTACACCAACTGAATACATGGCCCGCTTGCAGTTGCCAGACTTATTTTTAGATACTTTCCCCTATAATGCAGGCACTACGGCGAATGATATTTTATGGATGGGAACACCTATTTTGACTTATTCCGGAAAAAGTTATATTTCACGCATGTGTGGTAGCCTGTTAACGGCAGTAGGGTTACCAGATTTAATCACTTATAGCTTGGCAGACTATGAAGAAAAAGCGGTACAACTGGGCATAAACCCACGCAGACTGGCAAGCTACCGGCGTTATCTTAACGAATTCCGCCAGCAGAGTGACTTATTTGATATACCACAGCTGGTCAAAGACATAGAGCAAGCCTTTCTTTTTAAGGTTCAGTCATGATAGAAATTGTAAGTGCTACCCGTTGGTCAGAAGAAGAATTCTGGAAAAATTCGGCACTTGGAATATCTTTAAGTCGGTTGTTTTTCGATCAACGGATCAAACACTGGATTGCCTTTAAAAATAGAAAAGGTTTACCAGAAATATTTAACCAACGCATCCATGCAGAAAATGACATAGAAATTATCGTTTTCATCCATGATGATGTATGGATCGACGATTTTTTTCTCGCAGACCGAATTCTCGATGCAGTTAAATCGTACGATATTTTTGGCGTGGTTGGCAACAAAAATAGAAAACATCTACAACCATCTTGGGCCTTTATAAATACTTCCGGCACTTGGGACATCCAAGAAAATCTGAGTGGGGCTGTCGCCCACGGAGATATACCTTTTGGCAAGGTAGGTTATTTTGGCCCATCTCCCGCCGAGTGTGATTTATTAGATGGGGTGCTGATAGCAGTTAGCAAATCAAGCCTCAAAAGAACAAAAATCCAGTTTGACGAAATTTTCGATTTTCACTTTTATGATGTGGATTTTTGTATTACTGCACAGCAGCAAGGACTGAAAATTGGAACTTGGCCGCTTGCCATCACCCATCAAAGCACTGGAGGATATGGCATCAATTGGCTCAACGCGTATCAGATTTTTTGTAAAAAATGGAGCATCATTCCGCCAGAATCTGGTACTACTGGTCAAAAAATTTCTTTAGCACAAAATATGAAACAAACACCAGCCCACAACCTCATTAACAACGAGTTAATGGCTATGATCCCTGCGGGAACACGTCGCATTGTCGATGTTGGTTGCATGCATGGTCAAATGGCCCATGTTTATAAAAATATCAATCCCACCGTTCACTACACTGGTATTGATATAGATAAAGACTATGCTGAAGTAGCAAAGCAGCATTGTGATAATGCCTTCGCAGCAGATATTGAAAAATTAACCCCCTCAGAATGGGATCAACTCTTCCCTTCAGATTGTTGGATTTTCGGGGATTGCCTAGAGCACCTACGTGATCCTTGGGCCATCTTGAAGAAAATCAGAAGTTGTATCGATTCTGACGGCTGTGTGCTGGTATGTATCCCTAATGCCCAACATTGGGGAGTGCAAATGCGTTTGCTATCAGGACAGTTTTATTATGAAGATAGTGGCCTGCTGGATAGAACCCATCTACGCTGGTTTACCAGAGAAACCATGTTAGCGATGTTTCAGAAAACAGGCTGGGCAGTCACGGCTGGTCTGACCAGAACGTTAGGGCCTTTCTCTGAGCAAGAACCAGTTCTACAAGGCATACGTGCTTTTGCCACTGCCTGTGGCCTAGATCCTGAAATGGCTATGGCAGATGCTTTGCCGTTTCAATACATGTTTAAATTGGTTCCTGCATAATTATTAGGCATTGCAATGAAACAAACCCCTGCACATGATATGGTCAATTATGATTTATTGAACCTCATTCCTGTTACTGCACGCAGAATTGTGGAAGTAGGCTGTATGCACGGACAAATGGCCAGAGAGTACCTTCTCCGCAATCCTACTGCTAATTATGTTGGTATAGATATTGATCCAGATTACGCCAAGGTTGCAGAGCAATTCTGTACACAAACCTTCTCAGGAGATATAGAATCGATCAATTCAGAAAAATTTAGCCAACTATTTCCCAGTGATTGTTGGATTTTTGGCGACTGCTTGGAGCACTTGCGGGATCCGTGGTCTTTATTAAAGAATATTAGAAGCAACATTGACCAAGATGGCTGCTTACTGGCCTGCATTCCAAATGCACAGCATTGGAGTGTGCAATGGCGATTGCTGTCTGGAAAATTCCACTATGAAGACAGTGGTTTGATGGATAAAACGCACTTGCGCTGGTTAACCCGCACTACTATGGTAGATATGTTCACCTCTACCGGCTGGAAAATAGAAAATCTCTTTGATCGTATTCCGAACGAAATTCCCTTTCAGGCTTTTGCTCTCAAGGGACTAGAAGATTTTGCAAGAATTTGTGGATTTGATGTGAATACAGCCAAGCACGACGCTATGCCGATTCAGTACATTTTTAAAGTAGTTCCGGCTTAAATTAAGAATTAAAAACGGTGTTCCGAATATGAGAATAAGCATCTATATATTCTGAAAACCCTTGCTCTTTAAAAGCCATTTTAAGTGCATCACAGACGATGGCTTCTTGCCGAAACTGGCCCAACTTAGTGGCAGACCATGCAAACTCAAACGGATCTTTGGTCTTGGTTCGCCATTTTTTCTGCATCGTCAATATCAATGAAGCGATTCCCTCCATGATGAATATTTTTCGTTGTGCATTGGGATAGTTGGTCGCTTGTGTGAGCTTGGCTTTCAGTGGGCTGTCCGCACCCTCACAGATAGAAAAAAGCTGCTCATTAATGAGTAACCATTGACGCCAAAAATCAGCCTTAGCAACAAAATAGTTGGAAAAAACAATTTCTCTGGAATCCATAATGATGGCTCTGAGATTGACGTGTATTCCTATAGTGGCTAAAAACTCCTCACAGGCATCAATTTTCCCGGGATTAAATATTTCACCACCTTCAAACACATTGATAAAAAAAGCGCCAATATCTGGCTGGGGTGAAAAAAGAAAAACGTCGGCATCATCACTATTGATACTCACAAAATTGAAGACATCCGTGTAACTTAACCCTGTTTTCTGAGAAAATTTTGGAGAAAAGAATCCATAAAATACATTGTCATCCAGCGGATGATTGAGCAAAAAATGACGAATTGGCCAATACTCAAACCAGTCGGGGCGTTCATTCTTCAAATTATTCAATACAGGAAACCCCGCAGGGGCCTGTTGCAAGGTTTCAGTGGAATATGCAATGTGGTGTAAGTGAATTTTTTTCATCAAAAATCAAGAATTTTGGTTTAACAAATCAAATGAAAGAAATTTTTTATTTATGTTTTTGTCTAATAAAGATAATTTCTTCAATAAGTTGAGATATATATTTATCAAGTCTTTCGATGGTTGATAAGTTTGCCAAATGCTGGTATTTCAACTCTTGATTGCCAATAATTTTAATTGGATCGAAAGCAATTTTAAATTCATCCAAAGATGAGGGGTCTTGACCGTAAATCAAAGAAAATTTGATAATTTCTTCTTTTGATAAATCATAGCCATTACTTCTTATTTCGTTAGATAAATAAATCCAGTGCAGTGCCTCTCCACTAAGTTTGTTCGACTTCAATGCTATGCTATGAGAGTTTAATAGTAGTTTAGCGATGGCCTGCTCTTTGCTTCGGATTGGTATGTGTGCTAATTTTGATTTGATAGGATATATTTCCCATTGACCACCAAGAATAGATTGAATTCGATGGTTTCCGGCCCATACTTGGCAATCTCCGAAGAGGTCTTTAGGAACGATAGATTTATAATGAACTACACCTTCAGGATCTCGCCTATGCGTCATGTGGGTGGTAATATTTAAATCTTTGTTAACTGCCTCAAAATTGGGCATATATGTTTTCCAACCTATTCCTGGATAAAATCCAGCAGGACACATTGCAAGTTCATTGGAGAAATAATTTTTTGATTCTGCATCAATAAATTCATCTGCATCCAGTAAAACACAAAAATCGAAATTTCTCTCGTCTATGGCAAGTTGATTGATGGCTGCATTAAAAATAATCTCTTGTTGGTGATCTTTCGCTGGGAAGGTTTTGATATCTATGTTTAAACCTTCGTTCTTCAAGAGTAAAAGAATTTCCAAGGTTTTATCAGTGCTACAGTTGTCAACAACCAAGAGATGATCAAGGTAGTTTAGGTTATGTCTCACAAACGATTCAATGATGTCTGCTTCATTGCGTACACAGGTAATTCCAGTAATAAGCATTTTTAGATTTAATTGTTCTGTTGGGTAGTGGTGAAATCACAAATAATTGATTATTTTAAGAAATTTAATGATTGAAGAAAAAATTATTTATCTCTGCCGTTCATGCAAAAGTGACAACCTTGTAAAAAATGGGCGCTCCATGAGTGGAAAGCAGCAGTACATCTGTAAGGCATGTGGATGTAGTGGTGGTGTCAATCCTAAGGAGAAATACAGTGAATAAGAGAAAGAAAAAAAATAATTAACGCTTACTTTGAGCGCCCCAGCATGAGAGGCATTGAGCGTATATTTGGCGCAACTCGTCCCACACTCACAAAATGGTTAAAAAAGCTAATCTTGAGCCAGCGATAGAGGATACATTACAGCCTGCCAAGCACGAAGATGTTTTAGAGCTTGATGTGGTCTGGTCGTTTGTACACCAGCGCACCAATAAACGGTGATTGTGGATTGCTCTGTGCCGCCGCACTAGTAGGCAGGTGGTAGCCTATTTTATTGGAGACCGTAGCGAACTTAGCTGTAAGGCGTTATGGGAACAAATACTAGAAATTTATCGTAAATTGCACACCTATAGTGACTTTTGGAATGCTTACAAAAAAGTTTTTCCCGAGGAAACCCACAGTAGCGTTGGAAAATAATCTGGTGAAACAAGCCATGTTGAACGCTGGAATAACATCCTACGACAATGGGTTTCGCGCTACACTAGAAAAACTTTGTCGTTCTCTAAATCTGATAAATTTCACAACCTTGTCACTCATCTTTTTATACGAAAGTGCAATTTAAATTTTTTATTTAGAAGTTAATAATTTAAAAAATAAAAACATTTGAAATTTTACCACTACTAATTCTTGATGAGCTACAGCATGATAATTTTTAAAAATTTGTTGCAACATATTTTTACTTGAAAATTTCAAGGCTCTCGAATTGCTTCATCCAGCCCCCGCATTACCGGGTACATCACATACGACATCACGGTGCGCTTGCCCACCACAATTTCTGCACTGAGCGACATCCCAGGAATGAGGGGCGCATTGCGTGGCAGGTTGCGTAATTCATTCTTTTGCAATATGGCCCGGCCCAAATAGTAAGGGGCATTGGCTTGACCGCTCAAGCTGTCTTTGGTGAAGGCATCTTGCCCCAGTTTTTCCAATTCACCTTGAATCAGACCATGTTTTTGGAACGGAAAGGCATCAATTTTGAGGCGCACCGGGTCATGCAGTTTGACGTAGCCTACATCCTGTGCCGCAATTTGCATTTCTGCTTGCAGGGTTTCGCCCAAGGGCACCAAGGTAATCAGCGGTTCAGCCTCGCGAATCACCGAGCCGGTGGAGCGGGCAGCCACTTCTTGCACTACTGCATCGTGGGGGGCAATCAGTTCAATCATGCGGCTGCGGCGTTCTACTTTTTTCAGTTGTTCCGCGATGGTATCGCGCTCGCGGCGCACTGTCACCAGCTCTTCGGTGGCTTTTTGTTGCCATTCGCGTATGAAGGCATCTTTTTCGGCTTCGGCACCGGCCAGTTCTTTTTTCAGTTCTAAACTGCGGTTGCGGGCGCTGATGAGTTCGCGCTCGACTTCTTGGCGGCGTTCACGGCTTTCCAACAGTTTCATGTTCGACTGGAATTGCTGCGCCGTGAGCTTTTCGTTCATGGCCTCAATATCGCGCAACGATTGCACCCGTGCGGTCAGGCTTTGCACGTCATGGCTGTTGGTTTGGATGGCAGCTTTGGCGCGGTCAATGCTTTCATCCAAGCGCGATAAGCGGGCGCGGTAGCTGGCCAAGCGCTCGTTTTGCAAGCGCCATTGCAGCAGTTCATCGGGGTTTTGGCTGGCTGGGGGTGCCGTAGTTACGCTGTTTCTGAATCCCGCTTGTTCGCGCTCCATGCGCTGCACTTGGGCCTCTAGGCTGTTAAAGCGGTCTTGGGATTGGGCTAAATCGGCGTTGATAAAGGTGGGGTCTAACACGGCCAGCACCTGCCCTTTTTTCACGATTTGGCCCGGTTGCACATGCAGGGCGGCAATTTGTGCGGTTTCTAGCGGTTGCAGTACGGTATTGGGTTGTCCTGTCACCAGTTTACCGCGTGCCGTGACGATTTGATCGACTTCAAACACGCTGGCCCACACAATGGCCGTAACGATTAAACCCAGCAGAATATAGATGGTGACCGACATGCCGCCGGGGGGAGGTGTCTTCTCTAGGGCTTCGGCATCGGGCAGAAAGGCCACCGTCCAATCCTGCACGGCGGGTGCAGGTGCAGGACTGGCCTTGGCTGTGGACGGCACAGCGGCAGGGCTTACATGTGGCTGGTTTGTTGGTTCCATAGCTGTGTGTAGGGTTCGCAACGGCCCAGCAGTTCTGTGTGGCGGCCTGCATCGGATAAGCTGCCACGTTCAAAAACAAAAATTTGATCCGAATGTACCAAAGTAGATAAGCGGTGGCTGACGATGATGACAGTACGCCCAGCGGCGATGCGGCCCAGATTGCGAATAAAGATGGCCTCGCTTTCGGGGTCCAGGGCGCTGGAGGCTTCATCCAAAATCAAAATGCGCGGTGCGGGCAGCAGCGCACGGGCAATCGCCAAGCGCTGGCGTTGACCGCCCGAGAGGTTGGAGGCGTTTTCTTCCAGCAGGGTGTCGTAGCCTTGGGGTAGGCGCTCGATAAACTCATCGGCCCCAGCGGCTTGGGCAGCGGCCACAATCAGCTCAAAGCTGGCATCGGGGCGGGCCATCGCGATGTTCTCGCGCACGGTGCCTCGAAACATGAAGTTGTCTTGCAACACCACGCCAATGCTGCGGCGCAGGTGGGCTAGGTCAATTTCGCGGATGTCAATGCCATCAAAGCGAATCACGCCTTCTTGTACCGCGTACAGCCCTTGAATCAGGCGGGTAAAGGTGCTTTTGCCCGAGCCACTGCGCCCCACCACGCCGACCACGGTGCCGGGGTCTATGTTCATTTGGATGCGGTCTAGCGCCGTCATGGCTGCGCCGGGGTAGCGGAAGGTGACAGCATCGAGGCCAATTTGCCCCTTGAGTACCGGGCGCAGGCCGCCGGACGATTTGCGCTCGGGCGGGTGGTTCATCACTTCGCCCAGCATTTTGACCGACAGCGCGGTTTCTTGGTATTGGTGTACCAAACCCACAATTTGCACCAACGGCCCGACCACGCGGTTGGACAGCATCTGAAAGGCAATCAAGCCGCCCACGGTCAACTCTAGGCTAAACACATCCATCGCCCCAATGGTGATGATGCTGACCATCATTAACTTCTCTAGCAAATTGGTGATGGTGGCGGCAGTGAGCGACATGCGCCCAACACCAAAGTGCATTTGGATGGTGGTAGCGGTGCGCTGCTCCCAGACTTTGCGCTGTTTGGGTTCAATCGCCAAGGATTTGACGGTACGCATCCCGTGGATGGTTTCAATCAACATGGACTGGCGCGTGCCCTCGGCGGTATAAAGGGCTTGCAAGCGCTTATTGAAGGGCTTAATCAGCGCCAGCACCACCAAGGCCATCATGACAGAAAAGCCAAACACCACCAGCGCCAGCTTGGTGCTGTACGAGGCCAGCAGCGGAATAAACAAAATCAGGCCAATGGAGTCTAGCGCGGTAAAGAACAGTTGCCCGGTCAGAAAACTGCGGATAGCTTGCACCTGCTGCATGTGGCGTGCAATCACCCCGGCGGTGTGGCTCTCAAAATAATCAATCGGCAATGAGAGCAAATGGCTGAAGGTGCGTTTGGACAGGCGCACGTCCATGACGTTGGTGGCGTGCAGCAGCAAATATTGGCGCACAAAGCTAAAGATGGCCTCAAACAGCATCACCCCGACGATGGCCACGGCCAACACGGTCAGGGTAGAGTAGCTTTGGTGTACCAGCACCTTGTCAATCACCAACTGCGAAAAAATAGGCATCCCCAGCCCGAGCAGTTGCAGCATGATGGCGGCAATGGCAATATCCCGAAAGGCTTTGCGTTGGCGAAAAATCTCGGGAATAAACCAGCGCAGGCCAAAGGGTTGGTCGGCATCAAGCCAAGCGTATTGGCGTTTGAGCAGCACCAAGCTGCCGGACCACAGCGCGGTCAGTTCGGCTTCGCCCCAGAGGCGCACGCGCCGGGCGGGGTCTTGCGGGTCTAGGACGGCGACTTTGCGTTGCTGGTCGGCGGGGTCGGTCTCTACCCCAGCAATGATGAGCGAATGGCCATCGTGCTTGCGCGCCAGCATCGGAAACACGCCCTGAAACTGTACCAAGCTGGCCCAGTTGGTTTGTACGGTTTTGGCTTGCAGGCCGATGTCATTGGCCATGCGGCGCAGCAAAGCATCGTCTGGCTCGCTGGCGGGCAAGGCGTACTCGTGGATCAGGCGTTCAGGCAGGGCCTGAATACCGTGGTGTTGGGCAACCACTGTCAGGCACTGCACAGTGGAATGGCTATAGGCAACGCTCATGGCAGGTAATGTAGCCGAAAGTGGTGCGTGTCTATCGCAAACTCGGCCACTGCATTACAGTAGAACATCGTTTTGCACCTTGAAGGAGCTTGCCATGCAACGATTTTTTCTGCGGCTTGCCGCTATTGCGGCCATCAGCACCTTGGCCGGTTGCGTGGTGGCTCCTGCACCCGACCGTGGCACCGTTTATTACCAGCGCACCGCCCCCGCGTCCTATGAGCAACAAGCGCCCGTTTATTATTACGAGCCTGCACCCAGGGTGGAGTATGTCGGGCCGCCGCTGTGGCCCTTGCTGTGGTTTGGGGCGGCTTGGCACTGGTCAGGGCATCGGCACTCTGGCTACCGGGGTTACCGTGGCGGTGGGCGGCGGCATTAAAGCGCATGTTGTGCTTGCTGGTTCTCTATGATGGTGCCCCTGCCTCCATCAGCTACCCTGCACCGTGATTCTTCGCCACACTTTTATCCCCCACAACAATACCCGTCTAACGCACCTGTGCGGCCCGGCGGATGCCCATCTGCGTACCATCGAGGCCGCCTTGCAGGTCAGCATTGCCCACCGGCATGAACAGTTCAAAATTGATGGCCACAAAGCCCGCGCCACCCAAGCGCTAGAACTGCTGCAAGCGGTCTATGAGCTGGCCGACCGCCCCATCACCGAGGACTACCTGCAACTGATGTTGGCAGGCGATAGCGCCATGAACGAGGCCGCCAGCACGGCCCCCACCCTGAGTACCCGCCGCGCCGATTTGCGCGCGCGCACCCCCACCCAAGCGATGTACCTTGAGAACATCGCCACACATGACATCACCTTTGGGATTGGGCCAGCAGGTACGGGCAAAACCTATTTGGCCGTGGCCTGTGCGGTGGATGCGCTAGAACGCAGCAGCGTGCAGCGCATTGTGCTGACGCGCCCGGCGGTGGAAGCGGGTGAACGGCTGGGATTTTTACCGGGCGATTTAGCGCAAAAGGTGGACCCCTATCTGCGCCCGCTCTACGATGCTCTGTATGAGCTAATGGGCTTTGACAAGGTGCAAAAAGCCTTTGAGCGCAACGCCCTAGAGATTGCGCCGCTGGCTTTTATGCGTGGGCGCACGCTCAACAATGCGTTTGTGATTTTGGACGAGGCACAAAACACCACCCCCGAGCAGATGAAAATGTTCCTCACGCGCATTGGCTTTGGTGCCAAGGCAGTAGTCACGGGTGATGTGAGCCAAATTGACCTGCCCAAAGGCGCGATGAGCGGCCTGATTGAGGCCGAGCGCGTACTCAAGCGCGTCAAGGGCATTGCCGTGACCCGCTTTACCAGCGCCGACGTGGTGCGCCACCCGCTGGTGGCGCGGATTGTGGATGCCTACGATGCGGCTGGTCGTCCGGCTGCAACCCGTGCGCGCAATAGCGCACTTTGAACCCTTTTTTCTGCTATGTCCTTGCCTGCCCTGACTTTTTCCCTGCAATTTGCCCGCTTTGATGGCGTGGCCCAGCACCGCGCTGCTTTGCCGCGCCACAAAGTGATGCGTTGGGTGCGCCACGCCTTGGCCAGCGATGCCGAAATCACGGTGCGGATTGTCGATACCAAAGAAGGCCAACAACTCAACCGCGCTTACCGCGAAAAAGATTACCCCACCAACGTGCTAACGTTTGACTATGCCCAAGAGCCGGTCATACTGGCCGATTTGGTGTTGTGCGCCCCGGTGGTCGAGCGCGAAGCGCGCGAGCAAAATAAATCGCTACAAGAACACTATGCCCATTTGCTGGTGCATGGTACGCTGCACGCCCAAGGCTGGGACCACGAAACCAGCGAGCAAGATGCACAGGAGATGGAAGCCTACGAAACCGAAATCCTGCGCGGCTTGGGCTTTACCGACCCCTACGCCACCTGAGATGTGGCCGGCTCTACCGGATGCCCTGTTGCTGCTGGCGGCAGCCTTTGGTGCCGGGGCGCTCAATGCAGTGGCCGGTGGCGGTAGTTTTTTAACCTTACCGGCTTTGGTCTGGACAGGGGCGCCGCCGGTGGTGGCCAATGCCACGGGTACGGTGGCTTTGTTGCCGGGCTATCTGGCCAGCGTGTGGGGCCAGCGCCAAGATATGCAGGCCCCGCCGGGATTAAGCCTGTGGGCAGTGGCATTGTTATCGTTGTTGGGTGGGGCGCTGGGGGCTGGTTTGTTGCTGTTGACACCCCATGCTACTTTTAGCCGCATCGTGCCTTGGTTGTTGTTGCTGGCCACCGCCTTGTTTGCTTTTGGCCCTTGGCTGCGGCAATGGGCATCAGGAACGGCAGGCACTGCTGGCGCTGCGCCGCGTTGGCGTGTTGGGGTCGGGTTGCTGGCGGTGGGTGTTTATGGTGGCTACTTCAATGGCGGCTTGGGCATTTTGCTGCTGGCCTTTTGGAGTTTGTGCGGGGCCATGTCGCTGCACCAGATGAATGCACTTAAAAATGGGGTTTCCGCTTTGCTGGCGGCGATTGCCGTGGCGGTGTATGCCGCCGGTGGTGTGGTGCAGTGGCCGCAGGCCCTGCTGATGATGCTGGCGGCTACCGCCGGTGGCTACACCGGGGCGCGGCTGGCCCGGCGCATTCCGGTGCCGTGGTTGCGGGCAGGCATTGTGCTGACGGGCTTGGCGATGGCGGCGCTGTTTTTTGCCCGAGGCTAAAACGGAGGCGCAAAGAACTTTTGCTTCTAGCCTCCCTCTAAGTTACTTTGCAACCTATCTGCACCAAAAACGCAAACTGTCGCGTTTTTTGGGGGTGTTGGGCCTAGCTTCGTCCTTATAGAAAAAAATTGTCTATGAAACGCATTTTGTTATTTGTCTTGACCAACGTGGCCGTGGTGGCCGTGCTGGGCATTGTGGCCAGCTTGTTGGGGGTGAATCGCTATTTAACTTCCGGCGGCCTTCATCTGGGGGCCTTACTGGGTTACGCGCTGGTGATGGGCTTTGGCGGGGCCATCATCTCCTTGCTGATTTCTAAGCCGATGGCCAAATGGACATCGGGGGTGCAAATTATTGAGCAACCGCGCAACCAAGACGAAGCTTGGATTGTCGATACCGTGCGTAAGTTTGCCGATAAATCGGGCATTGGGATGCCCGAAGTGGGCATTTTTGAAGGGGAACCCAATGCCTTTGCGACGGGGGCCTTCAAAAATTCGGCGCTGGTGGCGGTGTCCACTGGCTTGCTCCAAAGCATGACCCACGAAGAAATTGAGGCCGTGATTGCCCACGAAGTGGCCCACATTGCCAATGGCGATATGGTCACCATGACGCTGATTCAAGGGGTGATGAACACCTTTGTCGTCTTTTTGTCGCGCGTGATTGCTTATGCCGTCGATAGTTTTTTACGCAAGGGCGATTCAGAAAATTCTGGCCCCAGCATGGCCTACACCATCACCGCGATTGTGCTGGACATTTTGCTGGGCTTTGTCGCTGCCATCATCGTGGCTTGGTTCTCGCGCCAGCGCGAGTTCCGCGCCGATGCTGGCGCTGCCCAATTGATGGGCCGCAAGCAGCCCATGATTAACGCCTTGGCCCGTTTGGGCGGCGTACATCCGGCAGAATTGCCCAAGAGCATAGCGGCTATGGGCATTGCCGGTGGCATGGGCCAATGGTTTAGCACCCATCCACCGATTGAAGAGCGCATTGCGGCGCTGCAAAACGCCAGCCACTGAGCCACCACCATGGAGTTTTCTACTTGGCTGGCACTGTTTGCCGCCTCCTGGGCCATCAGTATTTCTCCGGGGCCAGGGGCGGTAGCCTCGATGAGTGCGGGGTTGAACCACGGTTTTCGCATCGGTTATTTCACAGCGTTTGGGCTGGTGCTGGGTATTTGGGTGCAAATCGTGGTGGTCGGGCTGGGCTTGGGGGCTTTGATAGCGGCCTCCAATACAGCTTTTGCAGTGGTGAAGTGGCTGGGTGTGGCTTATTTGGTGTGGTTGGGCATCCAACAATGGCGCGCCCCGGCGGTGCCGATGGTGGCCAAAATAGAAGGCGAGCGCCCGCAAGCCTCACGTGCCAGCATGGTGTTGCGTGGTTTGCTGGTGAATATCGTCAACCCAAAAGGCACGGTATTTTTGCTGGCAGTGGTGCCACAATTTATCAACTTGGCCCAACCGCTGCTGCCACAGTATGTCGCGATTGGCCTGACCATTGCGTTTACCGATTTGGTGGTGATGGCAGGTTACACCGCCTTGGCTGCCCGTGTGCTGGGCACTTTGACTTCTACCGCCCATATTCGGGCCATCAATCGCATTTTTGGCGGTATGTTTGTGCTGGCTGGGTCCTTGCTGGCGCTGTTGAAGCGCGCCACCTAGCCGTGGAAACCTATGGGAAGGTAGCAGCGTTCGCCATTGAAGCGGCAGGGTTGAGGCTGGGCGCAAGCGCCACCACCCCACGGAAGCGGCCATAACTGTAATGCGCCGCACAGGCCCCTTTTGACGACACCATGCACGAGCCTATGGGATGCTCAGGTGTGCAGGCGGTGGCAAAAATGCGGCATTGCTCTGGGCGTTTTTCGCCGCGCAAAATGGCAGCACATTCGCAGGCTTTGTGGTCTGGCACCGGCTGGTAGGGTGCAACAAAACGTTGTTCGGCATCAAAGGCCGCCCAAGCCGGGCGCAAGCGCAGGGCCGATTGCACCAAGCTGCCCAAGCCACGCCAGTCAAAAGCGGGGCGCAACTCAAACACCTGCTCCACCAAGGCTTGCGCTTTGCGGTTGCCTTCAGGTGTCACAGCACGGGTGAACTGGTTTTCCACTTCAGCGCGGCCTTGGTTGATTTGCGCCACCAACATCTGAATGGCGCGCAGCACATACAGCGGTTCAAAGCCCGCAATTACCACCGGCTTGCCATAGTCGCGCGCAAACGGCACATAGGGTGCGCTGCCAATCACGGTAGAAACATGCGCTGGCCCGACAAAACCATCCAGCTGCACCCCGGTTGGGGCGGCCAAAATGGCGTGCATGGCTGCCGGAGTCAGCACATGGTTGCACAACACAGAAAAATTCTTCAATCCTTCGGCATGGGCTTGCAACACGGCCACGGCGCTGGGGGGCGTGGTGGTTTCAAAGCCAATGGCCAAAAACACCACTTGGCGCTCGGGCTGTTGGCGGGCGATTTGCAAGGCATCCAAGGGCGAATAAACCATGCGTACATCGGCCCCTTGGCCTTTAGCCCGCAGCAAAGATAACTTGTGCGAAGCCGGTACGCGCAGCGTGTCGCCATAGGCACACAAAATCACCTGCTGCTCTAACGCCAGCTGAATGGCTTGGTCAATGCGGCCAATCGGCAGCACACACACCGGGCAGCCGGGGCCGTGGATTAGTTGGATGGAGGGCGGTAACAAATCCACCAGCCCATAGCGCGAGATAGCATGGGTATGGCCGCCGCAAAACTCCATCAGCCGATACTGACGGCCGGGTTGCACTTCGCGGGCAATGGCTTGGGCCAGCCCTTGGGCGATGTGGCCGTCGCGGAAATCATCCACATACTTCATGGCGCGGCCCCTGTGGCAGGGGATGCTGTAGCCCAGATTTCTCGCAACAGGGCCAGCGTGGCTTCGGCCTCTTCCACATCCAACTTTCGCAGTGCGAAGCCGACATGCACTATCACATAGTCGCCCACGGCCACATCGTCCACCATCGCCAGCGAGATGGTTTTACGTACCCCATCCAAATCCACCACGGCTTGGTCTGGGGCAGGCAATTGCACAACTCTGGCAGGTACAGCCAAACACATAGATGTTTATCCTTTTTGCTCGTCTTGTAAGCCAGCGCGTGCTACCCATGCTTGACCCAATGCAATCGCATTGTCCCCGGGGGTCAAGCTACGGGCGGTAAGACAGCGCAGTCCGCGTGCGGCACAGTGTTGGCGCATGGCTGCCAACAGGTATTGATTGAACCAGCAGCCCCCGCCCAGTGCCACCGTGGTAATCCCTGTGGTGGCTATGGCTTGCTCTAGCCAAGCACACAAAGCGGCAGCCACCGTGGCATGAAAGCAGGCGGCACCCCGGCCTGCGTCAGGCTCATCAGCCAGTGCAGCCAACAGGGGCAATGAGTTAAGTTGCCCATCGGCTTGCAACTCCCAGCCTTGGGCGAGGGGCACACAGGGGCCATAGGCTTGGGCGGCCTGCTCTAACGCAATCGCCGCTTCGGCCTCGGTGTGCATGATGCTGCACAGGCCCAACAAACCGGCAGCCGCATCAAACAAGCGCCCCATGCCAGAGGTAGCCGGACAACGTAGACCCCGTACTAGCAGTTGCGCCACGCCAGCTGCCGCACTGTGTTGAGCAACACGTACTGGAATCTCCGCACCCCGGCCAAAGGCGTGCAGGGCCGCTGCTGCCATGCGCCAAGGCTCTTGCGCCGCCCGGTCGCCCCCCGGCAAGGCCAGCGGGTGCAAATGCCCCAAGCGTTGGCAACGGCTGCCGTGGACTTGCAACAGCTCGCCGCCCCACGCCGTGCCATCGTGGCCCCAACCCACGCCGTCTAACGCCAGGCCCAACACCGGCCCTTGCCAGCCATGTTCCGCACAAATGGCAGCAATATGGGCATGGTGGTGTTGCACCGGCTTTGTTGCACAAATCCCCCGACCAGCAGGTAAGCTAACGTCCCATGAGTGAAGCCGCACCCGCCAAGACCCGCTACAAAACCACCAACTGGCCCGAGTACAACGCCGCCTTGAAGGCCCGCGGCTCGCTGACCCTGTGGTTCGATCTTGACATGCAATGGCTGGCCACCCCAGTGGCAAGCGCGGTCGCCAGCAGATTTTCCGATGCCAGCATCCAGTTTTACTTGAGCATGAAATGCCTGTTTGGGCTGGCCTTGCGCCAAAGTTTGGGCTTCGTGCAAAGTCTGCTACAGCTATCGGGGGCAAACTGGCCGGTGCCCGATTACAGCACCGTCAGTCGCCGCCAAAAGAGCTTAGCGGTAGAGCTCATCGCTTACCGCAACCGCAGCGAAGGGCTGCATCTGCTGGTCGATAGCACCGGCATCAAGTTCTTGGGCGAAGGCGAATGGAAACGCAAAAAGCATGGCCCAGAGTACCGCCGCCAATGGCGCAAGGTGCATCTGGGCATAGATGCCCAAACGCTGGAGATATGTGCCATTGAGGTGACCGACAACAGCGTGGGCGATGCCCCGATGTTGCCGCATTTGTTGGAGCAAATCCCCCCAGAGCAGGACATCATCAGCGTCAGTGGCGATGGTGCCTATGACACCAAGGCCTGCCACGAGGCTATTGCCCAGCGTGCAGCACAAGCGATCATCCCACCGCGCAAAAATGCCCAATTCTGGAAAGAAGGCTGCTCCGTGGGAGCCAAGGTACGCAACGAGGCGGTCAAAGCCTGCCAACGTTTCGGTCGTGGGCTATGGAAGAAATGGAGCGGTTACCACCGGCGCAGCCTGGTCGAGACCAAGATGCACTGCTTTAAACGCTTGGGTGAGCGGGTGATGGCGCGCACGTTTGAGCGTCAGGTGGTGGAGCTGCAAGTGCGCGTCGCTTTGCTCAACCGCTTCACACAAATGGGCCGTCCTGTGACGGTGCCTGTGGCATAAATCCGTCTGGGGTAAGGGGAATGCCGTCTTTTTTCAGATTTGTGCAACAAAGCCGCTTTGAACTCGAAACCGCCACCGTGGCCAGTGAATCTTTGCGCCGCGTGGCCATTGACCCAGTCTCTCGCGTCGAAGGCCACGGCAAAGTCACCCTGCTGCTGGACGAAAACAACAAAGTGCATCAGGTACGGCTGCACATTGTCGAGTTTCGTGGCTTTGAGCGCTTTATCCAAGGGCGGCCCTATTGGGAAGTGCCGGTGATGGTGCAACGCCTGTGTGGCATTTGCCCGGTGTCGCACCATCTGGCCGCCAGCAAAGCACTGGATGTGATTGTCGGGGCCAAGCAACTCACGCCCACGGCCGAAAAAATGCGCCGCCTGATGCACTACGGCCAGATACTGCAATCGCACGCGCTGCACTTTTTTCACCTCTCGTCACCCGACCTGCTGTTTGGCTTTGACTCCGAAGTAGCGCAGCGCAACATTGTGGGCGTAGCAGCCAAGTACCCCGATATTGCCAAGCAAGGCATTCTGCTACGCAAATACGGCCAAGAGGTGATTCGCCTCACGGCAGGCAAGCGCGTGCATGGCACAGGTTCGGTGCCCGGCGGTGTCAACCGCTCCTTGACTGGGGCCGAGCGCCAAGAATTGCTCAAAGACAGCTACCAGATGATTGCTTGGAGCTGCGAGGCCGTCAAAATCATCAAAGAGCTGCACCAGCAAAACCCGGCGCTGTACGACCAATTTGGCAGCTTCCGCTCGCACTGGATGGGCTTGGTCGCCCCGAATGGTGATTTAGACCTCTACCACGGCGGCCTGCGGGCCAAAAATGCCGAAGGGAAAATTCTGTTTGACCATGTGGACTACCAAACCTACGACCGCCTCATCACCGAGGAGGTCAAGCCGTGGAGCTACATGAAGTTCCCCTACCTCGCCCAGCTTGGCCCCGAGCAAGGTTGGTATCGGGTTGGCCCCTTGGCACGGGTGCAAACATGCGACCACATTCCCACCCCGTTTACCGAGCATGAACGGCGCGAGTTGGCCGCCTATGCGGGCAGCGAGCCGATGCACGCTTCGCTGGGCTACCACTGGGCGCGCATGATAGAGATGCTGTTTGCGGCTGAGATGATCAAAGAGCTGCTGCACGACGACGACATCGAAGGCAGTGATTTGCTCGTGACCGGCCAGCGCCAGCGCGAAGGGGTGGGTGTGATTGAAGCACCCCGTGGCACGCTGTTCCACCACTACCAAGTCGATGAGAACGATTTGGTCACGATGGCAAATTTGATTGTCTCTACCACCAACAACAACCACGCCATGAACACCGCCGTGCGCGAAGTGGCGAAAAAATATCTGGACGGCCAACAGATTACCGAAGGGCTACTCAACCATATCGAAGTGGCCATCCGCGCTTACGACCCCTGCCTGTCTTGTGCCACCCATGCACTGGGCAAAATGCCGCTAGAAGTCTTGCTGCTGGATGCCCAAGGGCGCGAGTTAGACCGCCAATATAAAGCCTAAGCCTACCCATGCCTGCCAACACCTTGGTTTTTGCCTGGGGCAACCCCAGCCGGGGCGACGATGCCTTGGGGCCACTGTTTGCCGAAGCCGTGCAAGCCATGAATTTGCCGCAGGTAGAGTGCCTGACCGATTTTCAATTGCAGATAGAACACACGCTTGATTTGGTCGGGCGGCAGCGTATTTTGTTTGTCGATGCTTCTTGTGGCGTGTCGGATGGCGTGCAGCCGCCGTTTCATTGTGCGCCCTTGCACCCAGCACGCGATAGCAGCTATACCACCCATGCCATGAGCCCAGCAGCATTGTTGCAGGTTTTTGCTGATGTGCAAGGCCACGCGCCGCCCCCCAGTTGGCTGTTGGCGATTCCCGGCCAAAGTTGGGAGTTGGGCCAGCCCCCCAGCGCTGCCGCGCAAGCGCGTTTAGCCCAAGCACTGGATTGGGCCGGGCAGTGGTTGCACGCATAACGAATCAACATTTTTGTGTCGCCGGAGTCGAACATGGCATTTTTTTCTGTATCCCACCTGCGTACCCTGCTCGTTGGCGGGCTGGCCTTGGGGCTGGCGCTGCGTTACCAAGCAGCACGCTATCAGCACTGGACACTGGCGGGCTTGGGCAGTGTGTGCAGCGCAGCTGGGCTGTATCTGTTCAGCCACGTTTGAGGCAGCCTCAGCACGCCAAAGTGCTGGTCGGGTAGTATCGAAAATTTTATGACCATGACTTCATCGCCTTCTCCTTGGATACTTCCCTCCATGCAGCGCCGCACCACCTTGCTGGGGGGCTTGGCTTATCTTGCGCTCCCAACGCTGGCGTTGGCAAAACCTTCGGCCTCCAGCGCTACGGGGGCCGCCGATAGATGGCCGCGCCATACGCCGGTGCCCGGTGGCATAGCGCGACTCTCGCTCGGGGCGGCACCCCAGCGCCCCGTTGTGCGGGCGGGTGAGGTGCCGGTACTGGTGTTGGGCGATGCCATTGAATGGACAGCACTGGTGGGCATTGCGCTGGCGGCCAGTCCCGGCAGCGCCCAAATTACGGTGCAACAGCCCAGCGCTGCGCTGCGTACCCTGTCTTACGACATCGAACCCAAGCAATACCCCGAGCAGCAACTCAAGGTAGCGCCGCGTACCGTGGATTTAGCCCCCGAAGACTTGGCCCGCCATGAGCGCGAACGCGCCCACCAGCGCAAAATTATGGCAACCTTCAGTGAACCGTGGCCACAAAATTTGCAAATGCAAGCCCCGACACCAGGGCGACGCTCTAGTTCTTTTGGTTTGCGTCGGGTATTTAACGGACAACCCCGCGCCCCACACAGCGGCATGGACATTGCTGCCGCCACTGGCACGCCAGTGCTGGCCCCACTGCCGGGGCGGGTGATTGACGTGGGCGATTATTTTTTTAACGGCGAAACCGTGTGGCTAGACCACGGTGGCGGTTTACTCTCTATGGTGTGCCACCTCAGCCGCGTGGATGTGCAGGTGGGCGAAAAACTCACGACCGGCCAGCGCTTGGGTGCCGTAGGGGCCACAGGCCGCGCCACTGGACCGCATTTGCATTGGGGCGTGATGCTCAACCGCGCGATGGTGGATCCGGCGCTGTTTTTAAGCTAAAAATTGAGCTAATTTTTGAGTGGGACTGAGCGATCGTAGAGAGTTTCCGGTGCGATGTCTAAATCGCCCGGCCAACAAACTGTATCCAATGCAACGTAAGCTTGTTTGAATTTGGATACATCTTTCAGCTGGGTAAAAACACCTCGATCAAGGTAGGGGCGCGCATCAAACAGGCGGTGTGAGCCATCGTTAAACCAAAGCTCTAGCGTAAAATCGTCTTTGGAAATAACTTTTGTTACCGATTCCATGAAATATCCTTAGCGTAAAGGGTCAATTGGAAAGAGCGACTGGCCGTTAATTGCTAACTCCCAATCAGCCAATAGATCTTCGCGGCGAATTTCGATCCATGCCTGAACTAGACGTACTTTAGATATAGGAATTTCTCCACTGAGGACGGAGCCATCGAGAATAGAGAATGAGGCTGTTTGCCCCTGATATTTTGCATGAATATGGGGTAAATTATGACGCTCATTATCATAAAAATACAGGCTTATGATAATTCCATAAAACATACTGATGGTGGGCATAAGCAATACCCAGTGAATAAAAGTATGTAGAGCCATGTTGGGTTACGCAGTCATCCAACATGGCCCACACAGATAGCACACCATCAAAAAACTGCCACATCCCCGCAAAACGGTAAAGCCCTTATGGCCGAATTATTTCGGCTTGCGTGCAACCCGAGCTGCGCGGGTGCGGCAGAACCAGCAGGGGCGTTAGGGCAATTCAAAAGTCAAGCCTAAAGCGGCAGGCTAGACGTTAGTTCTTTTTCCAAATAATACCCATGTTTTTGAAGGCACCATCGGCCCCCATATAACCGAAGTACAACTCTGCATTAAAGTATTCAGCAATGGCTTGGGGTAAGCCGGTAGGAATACGGAAAGAAGTTTCCGCCGTGGTGGGGGTTTGGTTAATTTTGTAGGCCACCGATAGAGGATTGGGTGAATTTTGCTGCATCCATCCAGTGGGTGTGAAAAAGAACCACTCCTCTTCATCATTCATATAAGGAAAGCTGGTCTTAGGCAGCAAAGCAGCAATCCAGAAATTGGTTTTGTTGGTAGCTACCAATTCAGTGTCAGGGCGCTTCAGTTTGAAGTTGATGACCAAATTTCCAGCGGTATCGGCACTGGGCACATTGTCTAAGATTTGTGCAGCATTGGGATCGGCTGGCTGCAAGGTGAGAGTCTCTTCTTTATCACCACAGGTAATCTTGACTGGGGTTTCGGTAGCAACGGTGCCTGTAACACTAAATTTAGCCGTTTGGCCATCGGAGGGCTGTGACAGGGTGACCAAGGGGCTATTGCTGCTGCAATTGGCAGGCAAGGCGGGGTTGTTGGTGCCCACTGGAGTGACGGTAATTGACCCACTGTTAGTGCCAATTTTCCAAGTGCTGGGAGACAGCATAATAGCTGTGAGTGTAGGCCCTACAGGTATAGTGCCTTCCTCCACGGGATCACCGTCGGCCCCAAAACTTGGGGTTAAAGCATTATAAGCAGTTCTATATTGATCGTGATTCACCTCATAAATAGCACCAAGATTTTTCACAGAGGCTTGATTGATAGCACGAATATATAACCACTTCCCCGTAGTTAGTGGAGAGCTAAGTCGAGCGATTCCTGATAAACTAATAGCTCCACTTCCGTCATGAACAAAAATTTTTTCTTGGCCCGCTAAAAGCAAATTGAAATCTGTAAATCTATTTTGGGTGCTTTTGTTGGTTTGATACTCTTCTGCCGTAAGGGCTGTAGTTCTAGTCGGAGGGCTACCAAGCTTTACTGCGACAGCATATTCCGCTGATTGGGGAAGATAACCAGAAGCACCAAAAAATGTAGTGCCAGCAGGGATATAAATTTTGAATTCTGGATACGAACTATATCCATTTATAATAAATCCAGCACCCCCGTCAACTGTTTGGCACTTATCACGAAATTCTGGATACCCCATAACACATGGAATCACCCCTCCAGCACCAGTTGCAGTAGGATTATATTGATCTTTAAAACCAATCAACGGGCTCGTTGTTCTAAAAACCAATTGTCCACTAGCATCTAAAGAAGATCCGATGTTGTAAACTAAGGGAAATTGGTGAAGCGATAAAAATTCAGCATGTGCTAAACCTGTAGCAGTCAACCCAGCTGCTAACGAGATTTTTAATAAATATTTATTAATTTTTTTCATCAAAATCACTCCAAAAAAAAGCGAGGACAGTTTAAACTATCCTCGCTCTTACATTTACATCAAATCAGCAATCAACGTGCGCTGGTGGCGTAAGCCCAAGTGAACTTGTTAGCAGTTTCATCTTTTTGCATATAAGTAGCAATGGCAGGAACACCAAGGCGTCCTACGTTAGTGCTATCTGCAGGTGTTACAACTTGCGCTACAGCAGCAGTGGCAGCATCAAATGTCAGGCGTGCCCAACCTTCGGTGAAGTGATTAACCCCATTGTCGGTAAGAATATCAGAACCAAAGACCAACCATTGGAACTCTTTCAAGCACTTGTTGGCAGGCAGAGGCGAAAGATTGATAGGCAGGGACTCTTCAGAGTTATTGAAAACTTCAGCACTGACGTTAGTGCAAGAATTCTTCCAGTTGTCGGCAGGAGATTCTCTGAAGGCGTACTGGCCGTCTTGACGGTTGTTGTAAGTCAGCTTGGTGGGGAAGGTGAAAGTTACCAACGACAGCTTGTTATCGCCCACAACGTAAGGCACAGCGATGTTGTTAGTCCACAGAGCTTCCTCTACATCAGCGATAGGGGTGCGCTGGGTAGGCAAGTCAAAACCAGAAACGTTACCAACAGCAATTTTGTTGTTGTTGTTGTAATCAGCCAAGGCCAGCAAAGGCAAAGTAGCGGCACCCATGCCAGGGGCGTGGGCAGTCACAGAACCTGTCAGCACGTTGGGAGTTGCATTGACGGCAACCAGTTCAGCAGCAGCTTCGTGTGCGAGAACGATATTTTCTTTCTTGACACCCGGCTTGAAGGGGGTCACATCGTAAGCGCTACCCATCAGTACTTCAACGTAACCTTGGTTAGGCAAGGGTTGACGGCCAGTGGTAGCCAACTCATTGACAATCTCGACAGGGTTAGTGGCCGAGGCAAAAGTGTTGCTGTTGACCAACTGGATGCTGTCATCAGCACTGGTGATCACAGACTTAACGCAGGTACCTGCTGCATCTGCTGTTTCGCACGACATAGTGCCAGTCCAGACATCGCTAGGGGACAGATAAATCAAAAAGTCCAGCAACTCGGCAGAACTGGTTTGATCACGGAAAACCACTTTGGCAACTACAGACTGAGTCTTGCTGGTGTTAACAACCTTCAGGTCGGTGGTCATACCGCCACCGATAAAGTAAGCGGGGGCAATCAGCAAGTCGCCTGTGCCGTCGCGGCTGACTTCAACTGCATGGGCTGCACCAGCCATAGCCAAGGCGCAGGCAGCGGCAGCAACAACTCGTTTTTTAAACATTCGTTTCTCCAATGAAAAAATTAAACACCACCACGTGGCAATGACCCAAACAGGCCCACAACCCCGAGCATCACTTGAGGATTCGGGTTGTTTTAATAGTAGCAGAGAACACTTCCAGCGCCCCTACCCTAGCAAGTGGACAGGCTTCTGAATGCTAAGAAATCAGCAATTTGTTGCACCCATGCCACAACCTCTGTTCGTTCCGGGCCAGATGGTACCCGATTGTGGTCGTTTAGCATAGCCAATTGTCTTAATTCTCCAACGCTACCAAGGGAGCTGGATGCCGAAACAAGACTTCGGGTATGTGGGCATGGGCCAAGCCTGACAGGGATGCTGGTGCAGTCTCTGCCCACTCGGCTTCTACACGATGAAGTACATAGAACTGCTGCGCCAGCTCCGGCAGGGGCACAGGTGGCGCAGGGTTGGCATAGCAGCGCATAGACGGTGCGGTTTCTGCCAGGCTACGCTCAAAATCAGCGGTCAAAATTTGAGCCTGTGGGTGTTCGCGTGCTACGGTGAACAGCGTTTGCACCGCTCGGAATGCCAGCACTGCACCTTCAGGGAGGTGCAAATGGTAGCGCGCACGGGTGGCAGGCCGTTGGCCAGGGCTGCACAGGGCTTCAACTTCAGCCAGTGGAACCGTGCGTACCCGTTCGTCTAACTGCTGAAAATCGCTCATCGCTTGGCGTAATGCCACCGACGGTTGGGGCGTTTCCAGCAGCACCAGCTCCCAGCCAGCATAAGTTTGCCGCACCAAAGAGAAAAAAGTATCCGTCAGGGCAGATACATTGCGCGGAGCCAACACCACCGAGACAAATGGGGCTTCACGGGCTGGCGTGGCCAGCGTCCGAACTTCGCTAGAGCTTGGCATCTCATCTGGTACTGGTACTGGTACTGGTACTGGTACTGGTACTGGTACTGGTACTGGTACTGGTTCAGGTTCAACAACCATCGGCAGGGATGGTGGGACAGCGGCAGTAGCAGCATCTGCCTGTGCACCATAGCGCAAACGCCGCAGTGCTTGCCACACCGAGGTGGGCAACACGGTACGCGACAAGCCAGTAACACTCAACCAAAGATGGGTTTGCCAACTTAGTGGCGGTGGCGGTGGCGGTGGCGGTGGCGGTGGCGGTGGCGGTGGCGGAGGTTCCGGAATAGTTTGAGGGTAAAACTGGGCAAAATAGCGTGAGCGGTCTTGTGCCACCACATGCTGCTCTAACATCGCAGCAAGGCGCTCGCGCAATTCGGCATTTTCTTCTTTCGCTGCCAGCAGTTTGCGCTGGTCGTCATGACCTGCTGCACTACGGCCAGTGCCATTGGCAGCCATCCCGACAGTGCTGGTCTTGGGCGGATTGATGACAGCCACCGACACACCAGCGGCCAAGGTGCGTAGTTCGTGCGCTGGTAAGGCATCCAGCGCTGCCAAAATAGCGGCATCGCCTGCGTCGGGCTGCCCTTGGCTACTGCGTAGCAAAGCGGCCAGCACGTCCCCCAAGGGGGTCTGTTGTAACAGCACACGATGCTCAGGCGCTATGCGGTCTAAATACACACTTAAGAACCAGCTCAATGACCATTTGGGGTGCTGGTAAGCCTCTACACCGCTCCATTGGATGTCAAAATCACGGAACCAATGGCGCAGACCGGTTTCGGTGGCGTTGTAAAAGTGGTGTGGATAGCCATGTTCGGGTTGCAAAAAAGCGGTGTCGATTTTGGCGATGCCGCCCGGTTGCAGCACGCGGCGGATTTCTGCGGCGGCCCATTCGGGGTATTGCAGATGCTCAAACACGGCTTGGCTGATCACGGCCTGAAAGGCATTGTCGCGGAAAGGCAGCCGGTCTGCCGTGCAGACCACATCGGTCATGGGAAAGCGGAAGATGTCAATCTGGATGACGTTGTCCCAGCGTTGGTGCTTGCCACCAGCGCCCAAATCCAGTACCCAGCCGTCACGGTGGGTTTCGATGATTTCTAACGCCGCTGGGCTGTAAGGATGGCGCGAGACCGGGTCGTCGGCGGAGACCGTGCCCACCCCCGGCTCTTGCATACTCTCGGGCAGCAAAATAGGCACACCAGCGCGCACTGGATAGACGGCAGCGCAGCCACTGCATTGCAGCGTTTGGGCTACTGGGGTTTGGGCGCTCAGTTGTAAGCCACTGCCACAACGCGGGCAGGCCAGCAGAGGCAAAAGAGCGGCCAAACGGGCGGGTGGCGGATGCAGTGCAGTAGGGTCGTCAGTGGTCGTCATGGGATGGCGATGGGTTCAGGGTTGCAGGCGTGCCGCGCCACGTGGCGGCCAGGCCAGCGAGAAGTCTTCGGCATCCATCGTGAGGTTGGGGTTGTAGCAGGGGTCGTGCGCCAACAAATGCGGCCAGCGCGCTTGCAGGGTGTCAATCTCGCGCTTAAAGCGTTGTTGCTTTTCGGGGGTGTCTTCGTAGCCACGCGAGACCGATTCGTGGTGAATCAGCTCGGCATAGGGGGTCCAGTGGTTGCGGTAACCAGCTTCATGCACCCGCAGGCAGAAATCCACATCGTTAAAGGCGACGGCCAAGCTTTCGTCCAAGCCGCCCACTTCTTCATAAATGCTGCGCCGCACCAACAGGCACGCCGCCGTAACAGCCACAAACTCTTGTGCCAGCACGGCCCGGCCCATATAGCCATGCTGGCCGCGTGGCAGGTATTTGTGCGCGTGTCCGGCCACACCGCACACCAACACCACGCCGCCATGTTGCAAGCGACCATCGGGGTACCAAAGGCGCGCACCGACGCAACCCACGCCGGGTTCCATCGCTGGGCCGACCATTTCATCGAGCCATTCTGGATGGGTGATTTCAATATCGTTGTTCATCATCAGGATGAACTCACCTTGGGCCGCTTGGCGAATGCCGTGGTTGTTGATGGCCGAGAAGTTAAACGGACTGTCGTCACGGAAGACGCGGATTTGGCCGATTGTTTCCCGCTCGGCAAAGAAGGCCAGCGCATCCGGGTCATCGCTGCCGTTGTCCACCAAAATGACTTCGTAGCGCGGATAGCTGGTCTGGCGCAGGCTATCCAAGCACTGGCGCACCAAGGCTTGGCCATTGCGCGTCGGGATGATGATGCTGACCAAAGGCGGGTTGCTGGGCCGTTGCCAGCGGATGCGGTACATGCCGCCCGCTTCGGGGGCTTCTGCTACGCTGCCTTGTAAGCCCCGGCGCTGCAAATGTTCGGTCAAGGCTTTTTGTCCGGCCAAGAAGGCATAGGATTTGTTGCCGTGACCCGAGGCGGTGCTACCAACGGCGGTGCGCCAGTGGTACAAAATTTGTGGGATATGCACCACGGCGCCGGGACAATCGCGCAGGGCATCGACGGCGCGCAGGGCTTGGTCGTAGTCTTGTGCGCCTTCAAAGCTGGGGCGCGGGCCACCGATTTGGTTTAAGAAGGCACGCTCATAGACGGCAAAGTGGCACATGTAGTTGTGCGAGCGCAGTAGCCCCAAGTTGAAGTCGGGCTTAAAGTAGGGGTCAAAGCGGTTGCCAGCTTCGTCAATTTTGTCTTCGTCAGAGTAGAGGACTTTGGCTTGTGGATGGCTGGCAAAAGCCTCTACGGCACACAGCAGGGCGTGGGGGCGCAGTTCGTCGTCGTGGTCTAAAAAGCCAACATACTGCCCTCGGGCCAAGGCAATGGCGGTGTTGGTAGCGTGCGAAATATGCTGGTTCTGGGCATGGAAGGCCAGTTTGATGCGCGGCTCGGCGGCGGCAGTGGCTTCTAATAAAGAGCGCGTGGTGGCATTGCTGGAAGCATCATCACAAATGCACAACTCCCAATGCGGATAGAGCTGGGCTTGCACCGAGGCAATGGCACGTTGCAAGTCACGCGCCACCGGGTTATAGACCGGCATCACCAAGGAGACCAAGGGCGTGGCCGATAGCTGGGCTACGCGCTGGCGCAGGTTTTCTAGGGCGGCAGCATCCAGGGTGTCGTATTGCTGCACCCAGCGGGCATAGTTGCGCTCGTTGCTGGGGGCTGCTGGGGGGATAAGGCTTGTCTCGGTGGTGGTGGCCGCAGATTCTGGCGCGGCGGCGGGTGCATAAGACGGTGTCTGTAGCAAACGCCCCGCGCGCTGGCGCACGCCCGCCAGCCCCTCGCGCTGATAGACCTCGGCGGTACGGCGTAGCACTTGGCCTATGCCCATGCCGCGCTGGCGCGCTACCCCTAAGGCCGCCCAAGTACGGCGCACGTCGCGTACCAGCTTACCTGCTACGCGCACCGGCTTGGACACTTGCCACGAAGTGCTGGACAAAATGGCCTGCACATCGTTGCGGCTGGCATCCCAAGAGCGTTGCAGGTGGGCGGCGTGGTTGTACGTCAGTTGCAGCTCGGTTTGCAGGCGGGCTACTTCTTGCGCCAATTGGCCGGTGGTGGCTTGGGCTTGGGTAAGCTCTTGCTCGGTACGGGCGTGGGCTTGTTCGATATGGGCGCGCTGCTGCTCGGTGTGTAACAGGGTTTGGGCTTGGGTGTTGAGCTGCTGTTGCAAGCGCTGGCGTTCTTGTACCAATTGGTCGTGCAGTTGCTGTAGGTGGTCGCGTTGCTGTTCGACTTGTTGGTGTGAGTGTTGCAACACGCTTTGCTCTTGCTGCAGTTGGGCGCATTGCTGCTGTGCTTGATCGCGTTGCTGCTCGACTTGCTGGTGTGAGTGTTGCAACACATCGCGGTGTTGTTGCACTTGGTCGCGGTGGGCGCAGGCTTGTTCGTGCGCTTGGCGCAGGTGGTGCGCTTCTTGGCGTGCTTGGTCGGCAGCTTGCAAAGCGGCCAAGGCTTGTTGTTGCTCGGCTTGCAGGGCTTGGTTGAGGCTGTGGGCCTCTTGGCCTAGGCGCTGGCACGTTTGCTGCCAATGTGCGGCTGCTTGAGCTTGGTAGGTCAGTTGGCGTTGGAGGCGGCGGCGCTCGACGGCGCGCCCAATCAAATCTAAAAAACCCGACTCGGAGAGTTGTACGCCCCATTTGGCATACAAACGCGCTGTTGCTTGGCGTGATTTTTCTGGTTCTACCTGCACCCCGGCACCGGCAGTGGCATGGATACGGTAGGCCGCCGAGACTCCCGGCACAAAAATAAACGGCGTGTGGCGCTCTAGTTGTAACCAAAAATCCCAGTCTTCGTACAGGTCAAAACTCTCATCGAGCAGGCAACCGGCTTGCACCAAGGAGCGCGCAAACAGCACGGCGTGGATGGGCATAAAGTTGCCATAACACAGCTCGCGCGGGGCATAGGCAAAGTCAAACACCTCGCCAGCGGGTTCGCCTTGGTCATTGACGCACTCTACTGCCGTGTGCGCGGCTTGGGCCGTGCTGCTTTGGCGCAGGCATTGCACCAGTTTGGCGATATGGTCGGGGTAGAGCCAATCGTCATCGTCCAAAAACAGCAGGTACTGGCCGGTGGCTGCTTGCAGGCCCACGTTGGCAGCGCGGGTGCGTTGCAGCCGCTGCCCTTGCGAGACCACGCGCACCGCCAAACCTTGGGTTTCGGGCGGCAAGGTGGGCAGCCCAGTACCAGCGGCATCTACCAACAAAACCTCTAAGTGGCGGTAGGTTTGCAGTTGCAAAGAGTGCAAAGCCTTGCCCAAGGTGCTGCGCCCCAAAGTACGCACTATCACCGAGACCAAAGGCATATCTTGCGGCAGCACTGCGATGGCTTGGGAGAGCAGGCGCAGGCGCTCCGAGCCAATCATCAACGGGCCACCGGCGCGCAAATCCGTTGCGTTGTAGGCTTCAAAGGCTTCGGCCACTTGGGTGTGGGGCTGCAAAGTCAGGGTACGCAGGTGGTTGAGGGCCGCGATGAAACTGCCATAGGGCAGCTTGGCTTCTTGGCTGGCAAAGGCCGCCATCGCTTGCTGCTTGAGAGGCCACACCGCAGCAATGTCCAGTAGCCGATTGGGGCGCAAGGCGGCGCTTACTTCGTACAGGTACAGGGCGCAAGGCTGGTTTTGCAGACGGCGCACGGCTTCTAGCGCGGCCATCGACGTGGCCACATGGTCGGGGTGCAGCTCCCACGGCGACGGGGCATAGACCAAATCGGCCTGCCAAGTTTGTATCGCCTCTAGCATTTGCGCGATGAGGGGTTCGCCATACACCACGCCCCGGTCGGGCAGGTACCAGCATTGCGGCGCTGGCAAACCCAGCACGCCCGCCGCCGCTGCCGATTCTTGCAGGCGGTTTTGGCTATAACTGCCTTGTGGCCCCTGTGCATCGCCGTGGTCGCCTGCCGTGAGCAAAATCACTTGGACTTGGTGCCCCGCTTGCACATGCAGGGCGATAGCACCGCCACAGCCAAAGACTTCATCGTCGGGGTGCGGTGCCAGTACCAGCACCTTGCGTACATCAGGCAGGGGGGAGGCGCTGTAAGGGATTAGGGTGGCCTCGCTGGGATGTATGCTCACACTCATAAGAAATCAGGCCGGGGAGGGCGAAGGGTCAATGGCGCGCAGGGCGGAAAAAAGCCGCCAAGGGGTGGCGGCAGTGCGGGTGTCACGGTCGGTGGCGTGGGGCCAATTCTATCGCTTAGGGCCACCGAGAGTTTAGGCGGCTTGGTGCAGAAACAGGGCTTGCAAATCGCTTAAAAAATCAAAGCCGCGCTCGGTGGGGCGCACGCGCAACAAATCGCGCTCAATCAGGCCCTTGCTTTCTGCTTGCGCTAGGCCACGGGCAATGGCGGTCAGGGGCAGGCCAGTGCGCTCGATAAAATCTTGCAACGCAAAGCCTTCGCGCAGGCGCAGGGCGTTGAGCATGTATTCAAACGGCAAGTCGGCGCGGCGCACTTCGTCGTCTTGGGTGATGGCTTGGCCCGCCAAAGCCTGCTGCATATACAGCTGTGGCTCCCGAAAGCGCACTTGGCGCACGATGCGGTGGGCAAAACTCAGTTTGCTGTGGGCACCGGCACCAATGCCCAAATAATCGCCAAACTGCCAATAGTTGGTGTTGTGAAAACAGGCATGGTCGGCGCGTGCATAGGCGGACACCTCGTAGCGCTGCAAGCCGTTTTGCCCGGTCAGTTCGGTGATGCGGTCGAGCATGGCATAGGCATCGTCGTCTTCGGGCAGCGTGGGCGGGTGCTTGGCAAACCAAGTGTTCGGCTCAATGGTTAGGTGGTAGATGGACAGGTGCGGCGGTGCCAGCGCCAGCGCGGTGTTTACATCTTCGTCCAACTCGGCCATGCTTTGCCCCGGCAGGGCATACATCACATCGAGGTTAAAGGTGTCAAAGGCTTGTGCGGCTTCTTCTACTGCTGCCAAGGCTTGGGCGCGGTTGTGGACTCGGCCCAAAGCTTGCAGATGGCGGTCGTTAAAACTTTGCACCCCTATGGATAAGCGCGTGACCCCAGCGGCACGAAAGGCGCGGAAACGGTCTCTCTCAAAAGTGCCGGGGTTGGCCTCTAGGGTGATTTCGCAGCCCGGCTCTAGCCGCAGGCGGGCGCGGATAGCGCCCAATAAGTGGTCAATCGCCTCTGGCGAGAACAAACTGGGGGTGCCACCGCCGATAAAAATGCTGTGGACTTGTCGCCCCCAAATCAGCGGCAAAGCCGCTTCTAAGTCGGCCATCAGGGCCGCTATATAACGCTGCTCGGGTAGCGCGCCTTGGCCCTGCGCCCAAGCGTGCGAGTTGAAATCGCAGTAGGGGCATTTTTTCAGGCACCACGGCAGATGCACATAGAGTGACAAGGGCGGCAAGCTGCTCAGTTGCAGCAAGCCGGGGCGCATGTAATGCTGAATATCGCGCTGCACCGCCGCTTCAGCGGGCGCGGCTGAAGCCACAGGAATTACGACCGCCATCGCTTACAACCAGCGCTCGCGCAGCAAAGCCAGCATCTGCTGGGTGGCACGGCCCCGGTGGCTGTGGGCATTTTTGACCTCTAGCGGCAATTCGGCAAAGGTTTTGCCAAATTCTGGCAGGTACATCACCGGGTCAAAACCAAAACCATTGCTGCCTTGCGCTTGCTGGGTGATTTGGCCGACTACGCGGCCCACGGCAATCAAAGGCTCAGGGTCTTGCGGGCTACGCACCGCCACCAGCGTGCTGACCATCGCGGCGCGGCGGTTGGCTTGTCCTTGCAGTTGCTCCAGCAGGGCGCGTACATTGTTGGCATCGCTTTTGTCGTAGCCAAATTGGGTACAGTAGTGGGCGGTATCCACCCCCGGCAGGCCGCCAAAGGCATCCACGCACAAACCCGCATCATCGGCCAGCGCGGGCAAGCCGGTATGGGCCGCCGCAAAACGGGCTTTGGCCAGTGCATTTTCGACAAAGGTGCAATGAGGCTCCTCGGCTTCACCCACACCCAAATCGGCTTGGCGCAGCAGCTCTACCCCCAGCGGGGCCAACATGGCTTGCAATTCGGCCAGTTTGCCTTGGTTATTTGAGGCCAGAACAATTTTCATAAAACAACAAAAAAGATAAAAAACTACGCCTTGCGCGCTGCCGAGCGCCGAATGGCCTCGTTGATTTCGGCGATGGAGCGCTCAATCGCTTCTTCGTCCAAATCATCCACGGTACTCTCAAAATTATTGAACGGGCCAGCTTGGATGGTCGAGGCAAACATATCATCGCCAATGCTATCGGTAGAGATGCCTTGGGTGGATTGGAAGCTATCCGGCGTTTCCCACTCCATCGCGACCACCGTCACGTTGTCGCTGCTGGCACCGGCTTTACGCAGAGCAGCTTCTACCAAATCGGGCACAGCCTGCGATACCGGCGCACTGCCCAATTGGCGCGTAATCTCGGCATCTTCGATGCTGCCCCAGAGGCCATCAGAACACAACAAAAGGCGGTCGCCTTGTTCTAGGGGCACTGGGCCAGTCATGTCATAAATCGGCTTGGTGGGAGAGCCTAAACAGGTAAACAGCACGTTGCGGTTAAAGCGCTCGCCCGCAGAGGGGGGCGCGCGGCCCAGTTCAGAAAAAGAATGGTCGCGGGTGCGTGTCAGCAACTCGCGCGCGCGCACCATGTACAGGCGCGAATCGCCACAGTGAATCCAAGTAGCGCCACCGTTTTGCAGCACCGCCGCCACCAAAGTGGTGCGCGGCGAATCCAGCATCGCCTTGTCGCTGGCATACCGCAAAATTTGGTGGTGCGCCGCCAAAAGGGCCGAAGTCAGGAACAGCTGCGGGTCGGGCACGGTAGGCTTGGCTTGGGCTTGAAACTGGGCTGACACGGTTTGCAAGGCAATTTGTGCCGCCACTTCGCCTTCGGGGTGCCCGCCCATGCCATCGGCCAGCACAAACAAGCTGGCCTCGCGCGTGTAGCAATAGCCCATGCGGTCTTCGTTTTTTTCGCGACCACCGCGTCGGCTGATTTGAAAAACAGAAAACTTCATGAGGGCTTGGCTCCAATGCCGGTGGGTGCAGCCGCAATTTTTTGTACGTTTTTGCGCGTATCCGACACCAAAGAATCAATCTGCATCCGCATTTTTTCGGCCACTGTCAGCTTGGTGTAGCGGCGCTCGCCCTCGCGGCTGAGTTCTTTTTGCAAGGCAAACACCGATTGCGGGCGCGACAACGGGTCTAGCGCCATGCACCACTCCACCACCTCAATCAGGTTGTCGGAATAGACACCGCGCAGTTTGCCCAGCGCCAGCGTCAGGCGGTCTTTGTCTTGGCGTTGCGGCGCTTCGGTGGGCGGAAAACCCTGCATACAGGCGTACATGCAGGCCCCAATGGCGTAAATATCCGTCCACGGCCCCATCGACGAATCGCGCCGGTACATCTCGGGGGCGGCAAAGCCGGGCGTGTACATGGGGCGGATAAAGTTGCCTTCTTTGGATAACACCTCGCGCGCGGCACCAAAATCAATCAGCACGGCGCGGTTATCGTCGGTGACGAAAATGTTGGCGGGCTTGATGTCCAAGTGCAGCATTTTGTGCTGGTGCACGATACGCAGGCCGCGCAAAATTTCGTCAAACAAGGAGCGGATGGTGGACTCGCGAAACACCTTTTCGCGCTTGAGGTCGCGCGCCGTGACAATGAAATCCTGCAAGGATGCGCCTTCCAGGTAGTTCATCACCATATAGACGGTCTCGTTCTCCCGGAAGAAATTGAGCACACTCACCACCGACGGGTGCGAGATTTGCGCCAGTGCGCGCCCCTCTTCAAAAAAGCTTTTCAGCCCCAAACGGTAGAGCGAGAGCTTTTCGGGCGGAACCTTGGGCGTAAGCTCGCCCGGTGCGCGTGCGGCCAGAGACGAGGGCAGGTACTCTTTGATAGCCACCTTTTGCCCATCGCCATCAATGGCTAGATAGACCACCCCAAAGCCACCGGCGGCCAAACGGCGTATCACACGGTAGCCACCCAAGGGGGTATCGGGCGATAAGGGCGCTGGTTTGATTTTGGACATATTTTTTGCAGAAAACGGGCCAGTCTGTACATAAGCCGGATAATCCCGTGCATTGCAAGCAACCCACCAAAAGCCTGATGCCAGTTTATAGCATGACCGGATACGCCAGCGCACAGCTGGGTTCCCCCCAAGGCCACAGCGCCACCGAGTCGGTAGCAGCAACGCCCAGCCGCCGCTTGGGTTTAGAAGTTCGCTCAGTCAACAGCCGTTTTCTCGATTTATCCTTGCGCCTGCCCGACGAGCTGCGCGCCCTAGAGCCGGTGCTACGCACCTTGGTCACGCAAAAAATCAAGCGTGGCAAGGTCGAAGTGCGGGCATGGCTAGAGCAAACCGACACCGCTGCCCTGCCCGATGTAAACCCCCGGCTGTTACAGCGTTTGGGCAGTTTGCAAGATGCCGTGCAGTCTTGGATGCCACAAGCGCGCGCCTTGTCGGTGGCCGAAGTCTTGCGCTTTTCTACCGGCCCCAGCGCTGCCCCAGAGGACTGGAGCGGCCCCATCACCACGCTGGCCCAACAAGCCTTGGCCGCCCTGCTGCAAGCACGCGCCCAAGAGGGTGCCCGTTTGGCCACCATGCTGCACGAGCGGGTAGGACAACTGCGCGCACTGGCCTTGCAAGCCGTGCCCTTGGTGCCGCGCTTGGTAGAGCAACAACGCCAGCGTTTTATGGAACGCTGGAAAGAAGCAATGGGCTTGGCCGAAGGCAGCGCCACCCCCGAGGCCGCCCAAGACCGCGCTCTGTCCGAAGCCACCGCCTTTGCCATTCGGATTGACGTGGCCGAAGAAGTCACGCGGCTGCAATCGCACCTGGACGAAATTGAACGCCTGTTGCAACAAGGCGGCGACATCGGCAAACGGCTAGACTTTTTGATACAAGAGTTACACCGTGAAGCCAATACGTTTGGCTCCAAATCCGCCGCGCTAGAGCTAACGCGCATCAGTGTCGATATGAAGGTGCTGATTGAGCAAATGCGCGAGCAGGTACAAAACATCGAATAACCGCACCCCCTTCTGTTTATGGATTACCCCGGAAACCTGTTTGTGATTGCCGCCCCCAGTGGGGCAGGCAAATCGAGTTTGGTCAAAGCCCTGCTGGCCCAAGATGGGCAATTGCGCCTGTCGATTTCGCACACCACACGCGCCCCACGCGGCCAAGAGCAGCATGGGCGCGAATACTTTTTTGCCTCGCCCGCCGAGTTTGATACCTTGGTGGCACAAGATGCCTTTGTCGAGTGGGCGCATGTGCATGGGCAGCGCTACGGCACCTCTAAGCAAGGCATTGAGGCGCGCATGGCCCAAGGCAGCGATGTGCTGCTAGAAATTGACTACCAAGGTGCGCTGCAAGTGCGCCAAACGTTCCCCAATGCGGTGCTGATTTTTATCCTGCCTCCCAGCTGGGAGGCTTTGCGCGCCCGCCTGCAAGGCCGGGGCGAAGACAGCCCCGAAGTCATGGCCCTGCGGATGCACAACGCCCGCACAGAAATGGCCCAAGCCCCACAATTTGACTTCGTTATAATCAACGATTCTTTTGACCGGGCAGTGCAAGACCTTAGCACCATCGTCCATGCCCAGCGCCTGCGCTACGCCGCGCAACGACGCGCCCAAGCCGCCACCTTCGCGGCACTCGACATCCTCTAAAGCATTCATCCCCCCTTTTCCCCCGGAGAAATCATGGCCCGCATCACCGTAGAAGATTGCCTAGAGAAAATCCCCAACCGCTTCCAACTGGTGTTGGCGGCCACCTACCGCGCCCGTATGCTCAGCCAAGGCCATGCGCCGCGCATTGACAGCAAAAACAAGCCCGGCGTTACCGCCCTGCGTGAGATTGCCGCTGGCAAGGTAGGGCTAGAAATGCTAAAGAAAGTGCCTAACTGAATTGCTGGCCAGAGATAGCCTGCACCCGTGCGGCATGAATTGCTGCACCCACCGCTTGGCCCTGCTGGCCGCGTGCCGCTGCCAAAGCAGCGACCTCTGCGGTGGGCACTGATAACGCCGCTTGCAGCACGGCATGGAGCCGCTGGCGTTGCGGGTAGGCGGTTTCGGTAAACCCCAAACGGCCACGGGCATCGCATTCGCAGGCTTGCAAAATTTCATCGAAGCGGGCTGGTTTGCGGATAGCATCACAGCGCTCTAGCAAGCGCAGCAGGGCAGCAGCAGCCAAATTTTCACTGCGATGGATGTTGCCATGCTCGCGCGCCACCACGTCGGCCAGCTCTTTGCAGTCGGTGGGCACGCGCAAACGCTGGCACAAGCCTTTGAGCAATTGGGCGCTGCGCTGCTCATGGCCGATATGGCGCGGCAGCATATCGGCGGGTGTCGTGCCTTTGCCCACATCGTGCGTTAGGCAGGCAAAGCGCACCGCCAACGGCGCTTGCAGGCGCGCTGCCATGTCCAGCACCATCATCAAATGCACGCCGGTATCCACCTCGGGGTGGTATTCGGCCCGTTGCGGCACGCCCCACAGACAATCTACCTCGGGCAATACCACACGCAGCGCGCCACACTGGCGCAACACCTCGAACATGCGCGACGGCTGTGGCTCCATCAGCCCCCGGCTGATTTCTTGCCAGACACGCTCGGCCACCAAATGGTCGGCTTCGCCATGTTCTACCATCGAGCGCATCAGCGCCAGCGTCTCTGGCGCTACCGAAAAATCGGTAAAGCGGGCCGCAAAACGGGCCACGCGCAAAATACGCACCGGGTCATCGTGGAAGGCATCGGTCACATGGCGCAACACCTTGTCGCGCAGGTCTTGCACGCCACCATAGGGGTCTATGAGGCTTTCCGGGGTGATGGGGTCTGTGAGCGAGGCAATCGCATTGATGGTCAAATCGCGCCGCGACAGGTCTTCTTCTAAGGTCACATCCGGCGAGGTTTGCACCACAAAGCCCCGATAACCGCGCCCACTTTTGCGCTCGGTGCGCGCTAGGGCGTATTCTTCGCGCGTGTGCGGGTGCAAAAACACCGGAAAATCCCGCCCCACCGCCAAAAAGCCTTGGGCGACCATTTGCGCGGGCGTAGCCCCCACCACCACCCAATCGTGGTCATTGACCGGGCGGCCCAACAGGCGGTCACGCACTGCGCCGCCGACCATGTAAATTTTCATGCCCGCAAGTGTAGAGCGTCCCCTGTCGCCATGCACCGTCGCACAGGCTTTATATTGGCAGATAAATTTTAAATGGCACTGATATGGCAAAAACAAAAAAATCTTCTGCACAAGCGACTTTAATCCCTGAAGCTCCCGCAGCACCCAACGAGGGCCTGACCCAGCTCAAGGTGCAAAAAGCTGGCGCGCACCAGCTCACCCCCGCACAGAAACGCTTTAACAAGCTGCTGGCACAGGTGGAAAAATTCAACCAGCAAGTGCAGCACATCGAGCGCTTAGAGCTAGAGGTACGCACGCCGCATTTAACGCGCATGGCGGCACTGCACCAGCAGGCCGACCAAGCCCAATCAGAAATGTTATTTTTTCTGCACGAGCGCTTGCAACACAAGGGCCTGACCGCCACGCAACAAGCCACCGCGCGCGAGATTGTCAGCAGCTTGGTAGAAACCTTAGGCCGGGACAAGGAAGACCCAGAGTGGGAACAGCTGCGCGCCGAGTACCTGTCAGTGCCACCAGAAGATGCCGAATCCTTGGACGACATCAAGCGGGCGATGCTCAAAGACTTGGAAGACACCTTGGGCACCAAGCTGGATATGGGTGATGCAACCCAGTTTGCAACCCCAGAAGAAATGCTGGCCGCCGCCATGCACCACCTCCAAGAACGCCACCAAGCCGAGCAAGCTGAACAAGCGGCACAAAAGGCCCAGCAGCCCCTGTCCGACAAGCAACGCAAAGTGCAAGTGCAGGAACAAGATGCCAAAACGGCCCTGCGTACCATTTACCGCCAACTGGCCAGCGCCCTGCACCCCGACCGCGAAACCGACCCGACCGAACACGCCCGCAAAAGCGCGCTGATGAGCCAAGCCAACACCGCCTACGAGCGCGGCGACCTGAGTACCTTGCTGCGCTTGCAGCTGCAAGAGCAACAGCTAGACCCGGCCAGCATTGCCAAAATGGCCGATGAGCGCCTCGCGGCGCTGTCTTTGCTGCTCCAAAACCAGATAGCCACGCTACAACAAGAGGTTTTTCAGGCCGAAATGCGCCTGAGCCACGAACTGGATGTGCCTGTGCGTGCCACCATCAAAGCGCCACAGTTAAACCGGCTGCTGCGCGAGGAAGAGCAAGAGTTCGCCGCACTGGTCAAAACCCTGCAACAGGACTTAAAACGGGTGCGCCACGACGATGCCGGACTCAAACGCTGGCTACGCGAGCAAGCCACGCTGAACCAACAACAAGCGCAGTTCGAAGCGGAAATGGCCAAGCTGCATAAGCAGCAGTTTGGTGCCCATTTTGAATAAAACCTCTTACACCGGCCAAACCACGCCATTGTCGTTCAGGATGGCATCCAATGGCAGGTCGTGTGCCTCTGGCTCAAAATCATCGACATAAGCATGGGTATAGCCCAAGCCTACCGTAGTCGGGCGTGGCTGCAAGGTGGCCAGCGTGCGGTCGTAAAAGCCGCCGCCATAGCCCAATCGGTAGCCACCGGGGCCATAGCCCACGCAGGGCACGAACAGCAGCGTGGGCACAATCAACTCGGTGTCCTTGGGCTTGGGAATGCCGTAGGCATCTTCTTCCATCGGACAGCCGGGGTACCAGGCATGGAAGGTCAGGGTTTTGTGTTCCTTGTTGATGACGGGCAGGCCAATGCGGCGGCGCTGGGGCTGCTCTAGCAGCTCGCCATCTTCTTTCCAGCGGTGCAGTGCTGGCAGCGGGTCAAACTCGCCCTTGATGGGCCAATAGGCTCCAATCACCGTATCGGGCTGCTCTAGCAACCAAATACGCATCACCTGCTGGAGCTGGTCGGCACGTTGTAGGCGATTGGGTAGATTCAGGCGCTCGGCAATTAGAGCGCGACGCAGGGCTACTTTGTCCATCAGCAGATAATTCCTCTATGCAATTGCCCAAGATTTTGACACCCTTCGCTGCCAGCGCCCTGTTGGCCTGTACCACACCGCTGGCCAGCACCCCCACCGACGCTGGCCCCATCCGTGTTGCCAGTGCCTTGAACAGCATCGAGCAGCCTAGCACAAGCAGCGCCAGCGGCGACGAAGTTTTGCGCCAGATGCAGCAAGCCTTTCGCAAAAATGAGCGCAAAAAATTAACCCAGCTGCTGCCCGCCACACGCGGCCATATCCTAGAGCCTTGGGCGGCCTATTGGGAGCTGCGCGCCCGCTTGGACGAAGCCAGCACCGAAGAAATTACCGCCTTTTTGCAACGCTGGGCGGGCACCTACCAAGAAGACCGCTTACGCAACGACTGGCTGCTGCTGCTGGGCCAACGGCGCGACTGGACGCGTTTTGCCCAAGAGCATCCCCATTACCGCATGTCCGATGACCGCGAAGTGCGTTGCTACGCCTTGACGGTAGATTTACTGCGTGCCAGCCAAGCACCGGCAGCCATTGCCGCAGAAGTGCGCCAACATTGGCACAACGCCCGCGATGCCGATGACGGCTGCACCTACGCCGCCAGCGAGTTGTTTGCCGCGCGCCAATTGCCCGCCTTGGATGTCTGGCGCGAAGCACGCCTGAGCATGGATGCCAACCGCCTGCGTGCGGTACGCAATGCCGTCCTTATCGTGGCCCCCGAAGCCGTCGGCCAGCTCAACGCCCTGTACGACAAACCAGCCCAATTCCTGCAAAGCCGTGCCACCGCTGCGGGCCGCCTGCGCCAAGAGCTGGTGGTGCTGGCGCTGATTCGCTTGGCCGCCAGCAACCCCGACAGCGCTGCCGAACAACTAGAAAACAAATGGAGCGTCCACCTCAGTGCCGAGGAGCGCCATTGGGTTTGGGGCGTGATTGGCAAGCAAGCCGCTTTTCGGCTTTCACCCCAAGCGCCAAGCTACTTTGACAAAGTGGGCCGCCACCAAGACCTGAACGACGATTTACTGGCTTGGAAAGCGCGCACCGCCCTGCGTGCTGGCCAATGGAAAGCTGTGCGCCACGCCATCGAGGCCATGAGCGCCGAAGCACGCCAAGACAGCACCTGGGTTTATTGGCAAGCCCGCGCCCTGCTGGCAGGCAAACCCACCGAGGCCGAACGCAGCCAAGCGCGCAGCCTGTTAGAGAGCATCGCCAGCACGCGCGGCTTTTATGAGCAACTGGCCAGCGAAGACTTGGGCCGCCCCATTAGCGTGCCGCCCGCCCCCCAAGCACCCACGCCCGAAGAAAAAGCCGCTGCCCGTGCCAACCCCGGCTTGCAACGCGCCCTGTACGCCATCCAAATCGGCCTGCGCCCCGAAGGCACGCGCGAGTGGAACTACAGCACCAACCTGCACCAACCCGGCGGCATGAGCGACCGCCAATTGCTGGCCGCTGCCGATTTAGCCTGCCAACGCCAAGTGTGGGACCGCTGCATCAACACCAGCGAGCGCACACGCAGTTTTATGGATTACAGCCAGCGCTACCCGATGCCCTTCCAAAGCAGCGTGATAGCCCGTAGCCAAGGCATTGGCCTAGACCCGGCTTATGTCTATGGATTGATTCGGCAAGAAAGCCGCTTTATCATGGATGCGCGCTCGGGCGTGGGTGCCTCAGGGCTGATGCAAGTCATGCCCGCCACGGCACGCTGGACGGCCAAAAAAATCGGCCTAGAAGGCTTCACGCCCGAGCAAATCAACGACCGCGACACCAACATCACCATCGGCACCGCCTACCTCAAATTAGCGCTGGACGATTTTGCTGGCTCGATGCCGCTGGCAGCTGCGGCCTACAACGCCGGGCCGGGTCGGCCGCGCAGTTGGCGCAACGGCCCGGTATTGGATGCCGCCATCTGGGCCGAAAACGTCCCCTTCACCGAAACCCGCGACTACGTGAAGAAAGTATTGGCCAACACCACCAACTACGCCGCCCTGATTACCGGCCAGCCGCAATCACTCAAGAGCCGCTTGGGCACCGTGGGGCCACGCGAAAGCGCCACCCCTGCGCCCAATAAGGACCTGCCTTAAATGGCGGCTTAAATACCTTAAATGCGGTGGTGCGCCCGGTCTGTGCTACCGCGCAAACGTGTAATCAATGCGGGCGCAATTTGGTTCAGGGGCAAGACCTCGTCCGCTGCCCCCTTGGCAATCGCCTCGCGCGGCATACCAAACACAATGCAGCTGGCTTCGTCTTGCACATAGTTATAGCTGCCCGCATCGCGCATCTCGCGCATCGCGCTGGCCCCATCGGCCCCCATACCCGTCAGCATAATGCCAAAAGCATTGCGTCCCACCACGGCTGCCGCAGACTTAAATAAAACCTCCACCGAGGGTTTATGCCGATTTACCGGTGGGCCATCATCGACCACCGCCACATAATTGGCCCCACTGCGCTGAATAGAAAACTGCTTGCCGCCCGGTGCAATATACGCATGGCCGGGCAAAATACGCTCGCCATGCACCGCCTCTTTTACGGTAATTTGGCACAAACCATTCAAGCGCGCGGCAAAACTGGTGGTAAAACCGGGTGGCATATGCTGGGTAATCACAATCGCCGGACAATCTGCGGGCAATTGCACCAAAATTTCTTTAATTGCCTCGGTGCCGCCAGTCGAGGCACCAATAAAAATGAGTTTCTCGGTCGATAAGCGCCCCAATAAACTGGTAGCAGCAGCTGGAGCTGGGGCAGCACCCGCTTTACTGGAAGCACTGACCGGGCGCTGCATACGATGCACATGGGCCACTGCCGCTACACGGATTTTATCTACAATCTGACCGGCCAAATCCTGCAAACCACTGGCCAGCCCGACACGGGGTTTGGCGACAAAATCAACCGCGCCCAACTCTAGCGCCTTCATGGTTACTTCGGCACCGCGTTCGGTCAGGGTAGAAACCATCACCACCGGCATCGGGCGCAAACGCATCAAACGCCCCAGAAAATCAATACCATCCATGCGTGGCATTTCGACATCCAGCGTAATCACGTCAGGATTCATTTCTCGAATCATTTCACGGGCAATCAGGGGGTCATGGGCCGTGCCAATACATTCCATGTCATGTTGGCGATTGATAATTTCTGCCAGCAAACTACGCACCAACGCAGAATCATCGACCACAATCACCCGAATCTTTTTGCTCATCAGCCAGCTTTCTTATTTTCAAAATAAATCAACAGAGCCACCCGCCGTTTTTTTGACCACCGTAGCCACATTGCCACGTTTTTCTTGCGCCAAAATATCTGGATGGGCATGGGCCAAGCGCTTGACCATCGCTTTACCCGTCACAGGAAAAAAAACCACTTTACGCGGATAAATATCCAATACGTCTTCAGAAACAATCGGAATGCGCTCGGTGCGTAAATAATTAATGACAAATTGGGTATTGCGTTCACCCACATTCATGGTAGTGAAATTACGCATCACTTGGCCGCCACCAAAAATTTTGGCCTGCATGGTTTCACGCCTTGCTCCCATTTTTTGCATCTCATTGATCAGCAATTCCATCGCATAAGAGCCATAGCGCCCCGAAACATCAGCGGCATCGCCCTCGGGCAGCATAAAATGGTTCATGCCACCCACTTGCATTCGGCTATCCCACAAACAGGCCGCAATGCAAGAGCCTAGCACCGTCATGATGATAATTTTTTTATCCGAAACAAAATATTCACCGGGCAAGACCTTCACCGCATTGTGCTGAAAATGCTGGTCAAAGAAAAAGAAGTTGGCCTGCCCCGGTCGGCGCGCTTGCAGTTTCAGGGCCTCTAAAGACACTTCGCGCCCCGTATCATGCGCCGCGAACACCCCTGCGGCTGAGGTTCTGGCCACCACAGAAGCAGGGTAAGGGCTAGAAGAGAAAGTAGCCATGCATTAATCTATTTTATCAGCGGCGCTCGTACACCGTTTTACCTCGCAAGGTAAATAAATCGCGTGATTCGCTAAAATTCTCTGCGTGCCCCACAAACAATAAACCACCCGGCTTGAGTACCCTATAGATGCGTTCTAACACGCTGCGTTGGGTACTGGCATCAAAATAAATCATGACATTGCGGCAAAAAACGGCATCAAACGATTCACGGAACGGCCAATCATCGCGTATCAGATTGACAATCATAAATTCTATCATTTGGCGTAATTCTGGTTTGGCACGCAACAAACCGGCATTGCTGGATTTTCCACGCAAAAAGAAGCGCTGCAAATGCTCTTGGCGCAAGCCTTTGGTGGCTTCCATGCGGTAAATTCCTTGGCCAGCAGTCGCCAATACGCGCGAGTCAATATCGCTGGCCGTGAGCTTAAAATTGGCCCGCTGGCCCAAAGTTTCTAGGGCGGTAATAACGATAGAATAGGGTTCTTCGCCGGTAGAAGCCGCACTACACCAAACCCGCCACGGGTGTCCAGCGGGTTTAGAACGCAAATATTCCGCCAGAATCTCAAAATGGTGCTGCTCCCGAAAGAAAGCCGTTAAATTGGTGGTCAGGGCATTGATAAACTCTTGCCACTCTGCCCCATCGTGTTTTTCTAGCCAATCAAGGTATTCTTTGAAGCTGGTATGTCCGGTTTCGCGCAAGCGCCGCGATAAACGGCTGTACACCATCGCGTGCTTGCCGTCGTGCAAACTAATACCAGCACGCTGGTAAATCAGGGCCTGCACGCGTGAAAAATCCGCATTCGACCAAGCAAATTCACGCCCTTGTTCTAAAGGCCCAGTCGTGTCTAGCGTGGCCGATAAATAGGCATCGCCAGCGGCCACAGGGTTAGAGGCAGAAGATGGTTTGGTGTGGCGCATAGAATATCAAGAGAAAATCATTTTATTTTTCAAGGCCACACCCTCTGCACCCGCCAGTCTGGCAAAAAAATCCACTGAATTAATCACCCATAGAAACCAAACCCATGTCGGTACTGGACATCAATTTTTCAATATCCAGCAAAATGAGCATACGGTCACCCACGGAACCCAATCCTAAAATGCAGCTATTGTCAATCACGCTGTCAATATCAGGGGCGGGGCGAATGCTTTCGGACGATAATTCCATCACATCACTGACCGAGTCCACCACAATACCCACCACCCGATGGCGTAGATTAAGAATAATCACCACGGTAAAGGTATTGTATTCTGCCTGCGAGCAATTAAACTTGAGCCGCATATCCACAATGGGAACAATGGTGCCGCGCAAGTTTACTACGCCTTTGATAAAATCGGGGGCATTGGCAATGCGCGTGGGGGCTTCGTAGCCGCGTATTTCTTGCACCTTCAAAATATCAATACCGTACTCTTCTTGGTCTAACCGAAATGTGAGATATTCACGCGCCCCAGACAGCTTACCTTCCGCCGATTTCCCCATTACGCTCATGGTCAATTTCCTTTTATGACATACTAAACTGGCACGCGGCAATAACGCGCACCTGTGTATTAATCAATAGCGCGCCCGGCGAACCAGACCACCAATATCTAAAATCAGGGCTACTTTGCCATCGCCTAAAATGGTGGCTCCAGACACATTGGGCACCTTGCGATAATTGCTTTCGAGGTTTTTGACCACCACTTGGTGCTGCCCCAACAATTCATCTACCAACAAAGCCACACGCGAACCATCGGCTTCTACCACCACCATAATGGTGCTGGTTTTCTCTTGGTTATCGCGCGGCACTTGGAAGGTGCGCTCCAGGGCTATGACGGGCATGTATTCGTCACGCACTTTGACCAGTTGTGCGCCTTGGGCTACGGTACTGACATCATCGCGGTTGACTTGAAAAGATTCGACCACCGAAGACAAAGGCAGAATATAAACCTCATCGCCTACCCCTACCGACATACCATCCATAATGGCCAGCGTGAGCGGTAGGCGCACCGACACTTTCATGCCTTGGCCTTCAAAGGATTCAATTTCTACCGTACCATTGAGTTCGGCAATATTGCGCTTGACCACGTCTAAGCCCACGCCACGGCCTGAAATATCGGTAATTACGTCAGCGGTAGAGAAACCGGGGGCAAAAATCAACATCCAGACTTCTTCGTCGGGCATGTTGTCATTGACATCCAAGCCGCGCTCGTGCGCTTTGCTCAAAATCTTTTCACGCGATAGGCCCTTGCCATCGTCGCGCACTTCAATCACGATAGAGCCGCCTTGGTGCGATGCCGACAAAACGATGGTGCCGTTTTCGGGCTTGCCCTTGGCCAAACGCTCGGCGGGCATTTCAATGCCGTGGTCACAGCTGTTGCGTACCAAGTGGGTGAGCGGGTCAGTGATTTTCTCTACCAGCCCTTTGTCCAATTCGGTGGCTTCGCCGTGCGTGACAAAATCGACCTTCTTGCCCAGCTTTTGCGCCAAATCGCGCAACATGCGTGGAAAGCGGCTAAACACCACCGACATCGGAATCATGCGAATCGACATCACCGACTCTTGCAAGTCGCGCGTGTTGCGGTCCAAATCGGCCAAACCGGCCAGCAGTTGCTGGTACAGCGCGGCATCCAAGCCCCGGCTGTTTTGCGCCAACATGGCTTGGGTAATCACCAGTTCGCCCACCAAGTTGATGAGCTGGTCCACCTTGTTGACCGCCACGCGGATGGTAGTGGACTCCATCTGCGCTTGGCTGCTGATTCTGGGGGCGCTGCTGGCAGCAACTGGCGCGGGTGCTGGTACAGGGGCGGCCACCGGCGCAGGGGCGGGCACAGGGGCCGCAACGGGTGCAGGCGCGGGTGCTGGGGCAGCGGCTGATTCGGTAAATAAACCATAGGGGTTTTCTGCACCAGCAGCGGGGCTGGGTGCAGTATCTGCCGAAGTGGCTCCAGCGGGCTGTATTTGCACCTGCTCTTTCGAGACATGGAAGGCAAATAAATCGAGCAAATCATCGTTGGTGGACGATGTTTCTACCGCAAATAAACGGGTATCCGATTGATTGCAGGGCAAATCGCTGATGGTGCCCAAGCCCGGAATATCGCGGAACAGCTCTTTGACCGCATCGGCCTGCTCGACCACCGCCAGCGGGCCAATGCGAATTTCTAGGCGGCGCACACCGGGCGGCAAAGGCTCGGCAGCTACCGCCGCAGGTGCTGGGGCAGGTGCCGCTGGAGGAGGCGGCGGTGGTGGCACGGGTGCTGCGGGTGCCACGCCCGAGACCAACTGGCGAATGCGCGCTACCAAATCGGAGGTAGATAATGCCTCGCCTTGGCCACCCGCTTGGTGCCGTGCCAACAGACTGCGCGAGGCATCGGCAGACTCTAGCAGCACGTCAATCATGGGCGGGATGAGTTGCAACTCGTGCCGACGCAGCTTATCGAGCAGCGATTCCATCTGGTGCGTCAGTTCGGCCACATCGGCAAAACCAAAAGTGGCTGCACCGCCCTTGATGGAGTGCGCGCAACGGAAGATACCATTCAGGTCTTCATCACTGACGGCGGCGATGTCTAGCGCCAGCAGGATGCGCTCCATCAAGTCGAGGTTCTCGCCGGCTTCCTCGAAAAAGATTTGGTAAAACTGGGTAAGGTCAAAATCTGCCCCTGACCCTGTGCCTTCTTGATAACTTTCACCCATGCGGGGCTCCTGTGTACGTGCGGTAGCGGTGCATCACGATTAACGAATGACTTTGCGGATCACTTCAATGAGCCGGTTGGGGTCAAAGGGCTTGACCAGCCAGCCCGTGGCCCCAGCACTGCGCCCGGCTTGCTTCATCTGGTCACTCGATTCCGTCGTCAAAATTAAAATGGGCGTGGTTTTGAACTGGGGTAGTTCGCGCAATTTGCGTGTCAAGCCCAAACCATCGAGGCGGGGCATATTCTGGTCCGCCAAGACCAAAGCGATGTCTTGCTCTTGGGCTTTTTCGTAGGCATCTTGGCCGTCCACCGCCTCTACTACATGGTAGCCCGCCCCAGTCAGGGTGAAAGCCACCATTTTTCGCATAGATGGCGAGTCATCAACGGCCAGAATCGATTGCATGTAAAGCTCCCACAGTATTTCAGAATGTTCGTGAATAGATTGAATCGCTTAGATTGTGCCGTTCAAAAGCGCTTAAAACAGCTCTACTGAACCAGCATCCATCTCGCTTTGCGTAACGGGGTTAGGGCGTTCAGGCTCTAGCCCAGCAAACGAGGCGGCTTCTTCGCCTTCCTCATCGCCCATCGTCTCGGCAGCCAGCCGAAACGCGCAGGCTTGCAGCACCTTGGTGGTGTGCCCAATCAGTTGCGAGGCCATGTCCTGAAACTGTAACTCAGTCACAGCCCGGCGCAAGGCAGTACGCGCTTGCGTTACCTCTTCGGACTCGCCCAAGGCGGGGTCATTGAGGGCATCATTGGCTTGGCTAAAATTTTCGAGCAGCTTGTCTGCCGCATGGCTGAGCAAGCCCTCTAGGCGGTGCAAATCGTGCATTACCACCATCAGGGAGTCTTGCAGATCGGCAGCCACCATCACAGGCACTTGCACGCCAGGCACTCCGGTTTTTGTGAGGGTCGATTGCATGATTTCTCCGTGGCGGCCTTGGATGGTTGTATTGCACCTGCGCTGCACTATCCTATAGTGGTATGACACCTGTTTATCACTATTGCAGCACACTTTTGGCTGTTTAAATTGCGTCCTATGATAGCGTTACCTACGGCCAACCACGATGGCGAGCCACAAGCCCTGTGCATTTTGCACCTAGAAGACTCTCTGGCCGACCACCGTTTAGCGCTCCTGACACTGCGCCGCGCCGGCTTGGTGTTTACCATGCACCATGCCGATTCGCTAGAGGGGTTTGCCGCACTCATGGCCACAATACCCGCAGTGGATGTGATTTTGGCCGATTACCAACTGCCCGGTTTTACCGCGATGGACGCTTGGCAATGGTTACAGCAGCAAGCCCAGCAACCGCCGTTTATTTTGCTCTCGGGGGCAATTGGCGAGACCGCAGCGGTGGACGCTATCCGTTTGGGCGTGGCCGACTACGTACTCAAAGACGACATGGCGCGCCTGCCCCATGTGATGCAGCGGGCTTGCGAGGTGCATGAATCGCGGCGCTTGCGCGAACAGGCGGTGCAAGAGTTGGCCGCCTCCCAAAAACGCTTGGCTGAATTGACCGAGCATTTGCAAAGCTCGATTGAGCAAGAGCGCGCTGCCATTTCCCGAGAAATTCACGATGACATTGGTGGAGCCTTAACCGCCATCCGCTTTGATTTGGCCTGGATAGGCCGCCACAGCAGCCAAGACGGTGTGCGCGAACACGCCCAAGCGGCCACCAGCATGTTGCAACATGCCATTGGGGCCAGCCAACGCATCATGATGAACCTGCGCCCGCCCATTTTGGACCAAGGCTTGGTCGCTGCGGTGCAGTGGCTGGCCGAAGATTTTGAGCGCCGCACCAATGTGCCGGTGCGTATGTTGGCCAGCGCCCCCAGCATCGTGTTAAGCGATGCGGTGCAATTGGTAGCCTACCGCACCGCCCAAGAAGCCCTGACCAATATCTCCAAATACGCGGCCCCCACCCAAGTACGCATTGATCTGTCAGACTCCGAGGGTATGCTGACCTTAGAAGTCAGTGACAACGGCAAGGGTTTCAACCCGCAAACCCTCGAAAAGCCCAAGGCTTTTGGCCTGAGGGGTTTACAAGAACGGGCCAAAATGGTCGATGGCTGGCTAGACATCAGCAGCCGCCCCGGACAAGGCACCTCGCTGATTTTGTCGGTGCCGCTGGCACTCCCAATTCCCCCTGCACAGGAGACAAGCAAAGATGATCCATGTGGTACTGTGTGATGACCATGCCGTGGTGCGCCGTGGTATTCGCGATACCTTGGCCGAAGCCGCAGACATCCAAATTAGCGGCGAAGCTGGCAGTTACCCCGAGTTGCGCGAAGTGCTGCGCGCCACCCCTTGTGATGTGCTGCTGCTAGACATGAACCTACCGGGGCGCAGTGGGCTAGAGGTACTCAGCAGCCTGAAAGAAACCGACTCGCACATCAAGGTGCTGGTGGTATCCATGTACCCCGAAGACCAGTATGCCGTGCGCTGCCTGCGTGCCGGTGCCCAAGGTTACGCCAACAAGGCCGCAGACCCGATGGCGCTGATTGATGCGGTACGCACTATTTTTCAGGGGCGCAAATACCTCACGCCCGAAGTGGCGCAAATGCTGGCCGAGAGCGTCTCGGAGCGCACGCCCGAGGCACCCCACACTGCCCTGTCAGAGCGCGAATTGCAAACCATGCTCAAAATTGCCAGCGGCAAACGCTTGTCAGAAATTGCCGAAGAACTCACGTTAAGCCCTAAAACCGTGAGCGTCTATCGCTCCAGAGTATTAGAAAAGCTAGGACTCTCCAACAATGCCGAACTGACGGTGTATGCCATCCGCAACCAGCTGGTTTAGGGCCGAAGGCGGCTGTATGGCATAGCGCTAGGCTAAGGCTAATGCTGCACAAATTGCATCTCGGTGCCTGCCAACTCTAGCAGGTCGCCGTGGTGCAAAGGTACTGGGTCGGTGCCAATATGCGCCCCATTGTGCATGGGGGTGTCAGGGCCTTCTACATGCGCCAGCACATAGCCATGTTGGCGCCGGGTAATAGAAGCTACGGCAAAACCGGGCTTGCCGATGGTGGTGACCACTTTGGTCAGTGGCACTTCGCGCCCTACGGCAGCACCCGATAGCACCCGAATACAGGCATTGCTCAAATCAGGGCCGGTAGGGGCATGGTAGCCACTATGACCGGCCACAGGGGAGGGCGCATGGGTGGCGGCGGATGAGGTACTAGGCGGACGGGCCGTGCGTGCGGGCAAGGCCGGGGGCACCATGCCGGGCTTGAAGACCATCGTTTTGGCGTAATCTTCGGCCTCGTTTTCGTCTAGAAAACGAATTTTGTATTTGCCCAACTCAATCACGTCGCCACCGTGCAGCCATTGGCGCTGCACCGCCTTGCCATTGACAAAGGTGCCGTTGGTGCTGTCCAGGTCTTCTACCTCGACTCCACTGGGGTGCATGTGCAACACGGCATGTTCGCCACTGATGGCCAAATTATCAATCACAATGTCATTGTAGGGGCGGCGTCCCAGTGCAGTACGATCTTTGGTCAGCTGCAATTCTTTAATGACTACGCCGTCGATCGAGACGATCAGTTTGGGCATGGCCTGTTCCTGCGGTTGGTAATGGATGGTTGTAGGTTAATTGAGAAAAATGTCACGTCTTTGGGCGGACGGCGCACGGTTCTAATCTGCATCAGCTGCCTAGCAAACGAGAGACCAAGCTGCGCTTGCGCTGGGCGGTCGGGCCATCGGCATACACCAAGGCCACCGTGATATTGTCACGGCCACCGTGGGCGTTGGCGGTATCGACCAACTCTTGGGCCTTGGCTTCTAGCGTGGTTTCGGTGCTGAGCAGATTCAACAAGTCTTGCTCACTGACCATCTCGCTCAGACCATCTGAACACAGAAGGTACAGGTCTTGTGCTTCCACTACAAATTCATTGCTTTCTACCTGCACCAGCTCTTCTACGCCCAAAGCACGGGTAACTAGGTTGCGCTGCCCCGATTGTGCCGCCTGTTGGGGTGTAATCAAGCCCGCATCCATCTGCTCTTGCAGCCAAGAGTGGTCGCGCGTGAGTTGCAACAACTGGCCCGCGCGCAAACGGTAGCAGCGCGAATCGCCCACATGGGCCAGCATCAGTTTGTCCTCCCACCAGACCCCGGCCACCACAGTGGTGCCCATGCCCGAGTATTGCGGATTGGTATGCGCGGCATGAAAGATGGCTTGATTGGCGTTTTCGACGCAAGACTCAAAAACCAAACGCATCTGTGAACTGGGTGGAGGCTGGCGCGTTTGCGCCAGCCAACGGGCCATTTCGGTGCGAATCAACTCGGTGGCCATGTGGCTGGCCACCTCGCCAGCGTTGTAGCCGCCCATGCCATCGGCCAGCACGACGACTTGGGCTTGGTGGTCGATACTGACGGCATCTTCATTGTTGCTACGCACTCGACCTTGGTCGGTGCAGGCACTGAACGCATATTTCATCTTGTCTGCTGGTAGGGTATTGCCCAAGGTTCAGGCGAAGCCGAAGCGGTTGGTGTAAGAACACAAGGGGCTTAATGATAGTCCAAGCGGACCAGCATTTAAGCGCTCGAACCCGCAGAAACAACAAAGCGCCTGAGGCACGCAGACCGCAGGCGCTTGGAGGGTGCAGCCACCGGCACTAGGCTAGGCCGGTAGCTATCAACAGGGCGCAGCTTACTTCAGTTGTGCCTTGAGCAGTTTGCCCAGTTCAGAGGGGTTGCGGGTAATGACGAAGCCGCATTCTTCCATGATGGCCAGTTTGGCATCGGCGGTGTCGGCACCGCCAGAAATCAAAGCACCTGCATGGCCCATGCGCTTGCCGGGAGGTGCCGTCACGCCAGCGATAAAGCCAACGATAGGCTTTTTCATGTTGGCTTTGCACCAGCGGGCGGCTTCGGCCTCGTCGGGGCCACCAATTTCACCAATCATGATGACGGCATCGGTGTCGGGGTCGTCGTTGAAAGCCTGCATCACGTCGATGTGCTTGAGGCCGTTGATCGGGTCACCACCGATACCCACGGCGGTCGATTGGCCCAGACCGACTTCGGTCAGCATAGCCACGGCTTCATAGGTCAGGGTGCCGGAGCGCGACACCACACCAATGCGGCCCTTGCGGTGGATGTGACCGGGCATGATACCGATCTTGATTTCATCGGGGGTGATGATGCCGGGGCAGTTGGGGCCAAGCAGCAAGGTCTTCTTGCCACCAGCGGCTTCCTTGGCCTTCATCTTGTTGCGCACTTCCAGCATGTCCTTGACCGGAATGCCTTCGGTGATACAGATGGCCAAGTCCAAATCGGCCTCTACGGCTTCCCAGATGGCCGCCGCAGCACCCGCTGGGGGCACGTAAATCACCGACACGGTAGCGCCGGTTTGGGTAGCGGCTTCTTTGACCGAAGCGTAAATTGGGATGTTGAAGATGGACTCGCCAGCCTTCTTGGGATTCACACCGGCGACGAAGCAATTTTGGCCGTTGGCGTATTCTTGGCACTTTTCAGTGTGGAACTGGCCAGTCTTGCCCGTGATACCTTGGGTGATGACCTTGGTGTCTTTGTTGATATAGATCGACATATTGTTTCCTCTGCGGGCTTACTTAACGGCGGCCACGATGGCGGTTGCGGCTTCGGCCATGGTGTCGGCAGAAATGATAGGCAGACCCGAGTCGGCCAGCATCTTCTTGCCCAGCTCGTCGTTGGTGCCCTTCATGCGTACCACCAGTGGCACAGACAGGTTCACGGCCTTGCAAGCGCTAATCACGCCGCTGGCGATGGTGTCGCACTTCATGATGCCGCCGAAGATGTTGACCAAAATGCCCTTGACGTTTTCGTTCTTGAGCATGATTTTGAAGGCTTCGGTGACCTTCTCGGCGGTAGCGCCACCGCCCACGTCCAAAAAGTTGGCTGGCTCGCCGCCAAACAGCTTGATGGTGTCCATAGTGGCCATCGCCAAACCAGCGCCGTTGACCAAGCAGCCGATGTTGCCATCGAGGCTGATGTAGGCCAAATCGAACTTGGAGGCTTCGACTTCGGCTGGGTCTTCTTCGTCCAAATCGCGGAAGGCCACGATTTCGGGGTGGCGGAACAGCGCGTTGGCATCAAAGTTGAACTTAGCGTCCAAGGCGATGAGGTTGTTTTTGCTGTCGCGGTTGAGCGGGTTGATTTCGACCAAGGACGCATCGGTGTCCATGTAGCACTTGTAGAGCTTTTGGAAGATGTCAACTGCTTGGGCGGTGGATTCGGCGGGCAGGCCGATGCCGTTGGCAATCTTGGTGGCTTGCTCTTCGCCCAGACCGGTCAGCGGGTCAATGAACTCGGTGACGATTTTTTCGGGGGTGGAGTGGGCTACTTCCTCGATGTCCATGCCGCCTTCGCTGGAGGCGATGAACGCCAGCTTTTGCGTGGCGCGGTCGGTCACGATGGAAACGTAGTATTCCTTCTGGATGTCGGCACCGTCTTCGATGTAGAGGCGACGCACCTTTTGGCCTTCGGGGCCGGTTTGGTGGGTCTTGAGCTGCATACCCAAGATTTCGCCAGCAATGCGCTTGACATCATCAATGGTTTTGGCAACCTTAACGCCGCCACCCTTACCACGGCCACCGGCGTGGATTTGGGCCTTGACCACCCACACGGGGCCGCCCAATTTTTGTGCCGCTTCGACGGCCTCTTGTACGGTGAATGCAGGAATGCCACGGGGAACGGGCACACCAAATTGACGCAAGATTTCCTTGCCTTGGTATTCGTGAATCTTCATGAGGTCTCGTCTCTCTCAGGAAAGGGATTTCACCCGCTTGCCGGGCGGTATGTCTGGCGGCGGGCTGGGGACATTTCAATTGCCAAATGTATCATGCTGTGGGGTCTCATATCTTATGGCGAACTTACAACTAAACGATAGTGTGTAGGGCAGCCCATCATTTTTTGCAGGAGCATGACGATGTCTAGCGTTTTTATTGATGGCGAAGCAGGAACCACAGGGTTACAAATTCGCGAGCGTTTGCAGGGTTTGACGCAGGTCCAGTTGGTCAGCATTGACCCACAACGGCGCAAAGACCCCGCTGCCAAACGCGAATTAATCGCCGGGGTGGATTTGGTGGTGTTGTGCCTGCACGACGATGCCGCGCGCGAGACCGTGGCGATGGTCGATGCGATTACGGCAGAGACTGGGCGCAGCATCAAAATGGTGGATGCCTCTACCGCGCACCGCACCACATCGGGCTGGGTGTATGGTTTTCCGGAATTGTGCGTGGGCCAAGCCGATGCCGTGCGCGCATCCAACCGGGTGAGCAATCCGGGTTGCTATGCCACTGGGGCGATTGCCTTGTTGCGCCCACTGGTCGATGCCGGGCTGCTGCCCAAGGATTTTCCGCTGGCGCTGCCCTCGGTCAGTGGGTATAGCGGGGGCGGTCGCCCGATGATGGAAGCCTACGAGGCCAGTAAAGCGCCCCCTTACGAAGCCTATGCGCTGGGTTTGGCGCACAAGCACATCCCCGAAATTTTGCATTACACCGGCATGACACGCCGCCCGGTGTTTATCCCAGCGGTGGGCAATTTTGCCCAAGGGATGTTGGTGCAGTTGCCGCTGCATTTGGATGAGTTGCCCGGTGCGCCCACAGCAGCGGACTTGCACGATGCCTTGGCCGCCCACTATGCGCGCACCAACACGCCCGAGCAGTGGGTCAAGGTGTTGCCCCCCACCGAAGATTTGAAGCTGGCTGCGGATACTCTGGCGGGCACCAATCAACTGGAATTGCGCGTGTTTGCCAACGAGCAGCACCGCCAAGCGGTGTTAATTGCACGCCTAGACAACTTGGGCAAGGGGGCCAGCGGCGCGGCGGTGCAAAACATGGGGCTGATGCTGGGCTGGTAGAGAACGCTTTACGGTTGGGGGGATACGACCTGTTCATCCAGTCTTAAGCTGGGGTTTGCAAGATGCAGGGCATCGAGAGATGCCCATACCGCAGGGCTTTTTGCGGACACCCCCAGGAGAACCCCCCATGTCCCGTAACGATAGCTACGACAACGATAACGACAACCGCCGCTCTGACCGCAGCCAAGACCAAGACCAGTACCGCTTTGACATCCGTGATGGCTTGGTGGTAGGGGTGCAAGAATGGGACGATGGCCGCTGGAAAAATGAGCGCATCGATGCCGATGAAACCTACACCCTCGATGGCCGGGATGTGCTAAAAACCGAGTGGGAGCATGGCTATAACGAAATCACCCGTTACAGCGACCCCGAAAACGATGGCCTGTACGTCGAAGTGTCTGAAACCAGAGTCAACCCAAACACCAACACCAACACCAACCCACGCCCGCCATCACACGACACAGACGACAATACCAGCTATGGCAGTTATGGCAATGAGCGGATTGAAGTTCACGCGAACCAAGCGCCGGTTTTTGGCGGTGCAGGGGCCGACACCTTTGTGGTGCGCGATTTAGGCCATGTGGTGATTGGTGATTTTCACCACAACCAAAATGACCGTTTGGTGTTTGACACCAACACCGGCATCCATTCTTTGCAAGCCTTGGCGCAGCGCCTGACCGATTTGCGCTGGCAAGGCGACGACCTGGTGATTGAGCTGGGTGAACAAGCCTCGGTGACGCTGCTGGGTGTGCGTATCAACGGTATCGGTTTGGAAGATATCGACACCCTGAGTTAATCAACGCGCCTCTGGCTTAAGCGCAAAGCGAAAGCTCAAACGAGGCATCTTCGGTGCTGGGTTGCAAGGATTGCCCATCGGGCTGCCATTGCAACATCCGCACCGACACCCGCAGCCGGTTGCCACTGATTTCTGGCACCAACCCCGAGGCGCGGTCCAGCGCCAAGCGCATCAACTGAAAATTACGCCCTTGGGGCAAGTTTTGCAAAAAATTGCCTTGCAGCGCCATCATTTTTTGCGGCACGCCGGTATCGCGCAACAATTGCATCAGCAAATAAATGGATTCGGCCAAGGGGGCCAAGGTAGCCGTCCATTCTTGCAATGCCTTTTGGCGCACGCTGGGCTCGGTGCATTGCCAAGCGTGGTAGCTGGGCAAATCAAAATCACTGGTGCCGCCCGGAATACCCATGCGGCTACGCAAAGTCATCAGCCAGTCGTTGTCCATTAGCAGTTGCCCGGTACGGCCCGTTTGGACGTTCAGGGCGGTAAAACAGCGTTCTAACTGCCCCAACACGACATCGAGGGCTTTTTCTGAAATAGCCGGATTGCCCCGGTAGCTTTCGAGTAATTGCTTTTGCTTCTCAATATCTTTCAGAATATCGGTTTTAAGGTCGGAGCGCGCGCCCACCTCCATGATTTCAAAAATGGTGGATAAAGCAAAATGGTGATCGAGCGCATGGCTACGCGGAATCAGCTCGCCCAAACGGCGAAAAAGCTGCTCCAGCCGCAGATAGGTGCGAATGCGTTCGTTGAAGGGATATTCGTAGAGAATCACGCTGCCGGTTTTTTCGGAGAAAGGACGCGCATACCACCTGTGCAGCCCTAAGGCAATACAAGGCTAACTTTTTGTCATCAGCCCAAGGCGATTGGCCAGAGCATAGACTTTTTGTTGCAGTGCAGCAAGCGAAAGGCCGTCATTGTAGAGCACCATATCGGCGTGGGCCAATCGCTGTACCCGGCTGGCTTGGGTGGTCAAAATACGCTCGATGGCAGCGCGCTCTAAACCATTCCGTGCCATCACCCGGTTAATCTGGGTTTCTGGGGTGCAATCGACCACTAACACCGCATCCAGCTGGGCTGGCCAGTGGCCAGACTCTACCAACAAGGGAATATCCAACACCACCAAGGCCGCCGCGTCGGCCAGTGCGGCTTGGGTGCGCTGGCGCATGGTGCTGCCCACCAGCGGATGGATGATGGCTTCGAGCTGCTGGCGCGCTGCGGGCTGGGCAAAGGCGTGGGCGCGCATTTTGTCGCGGTGCAGTGCGCCTTGGGCATCGACAAAATCAGCACCAAACTGCTGGACAATGGCGGGCATGGCCGCCCCGCCCGGTGCCGTGAGGCTGCGCGCGATTTGGTCGGCATCAATCAGCACAGCACCACATTGGGCCAGCAGCTGCCCAACGGTACTTTTACCGCTACCGATGCCACCCGTGAGGCCCCAACGTCTGCCTTGCTGGCCGGAGGGTTGGCGATTCATCAGGCCAAGCCCAAGGTGGCAAAAATCGTTTGCAGCACCACTTGCGGCCCCCAAATCAAACCAATCAGGCCAGCGCCGACCAAAAACGGCCCAAACGGCACATAACCCCCTTCGCGCAAGGAGCTGGCGAACTTCATGCCAATACCCACCACGGCCCCGACCACCGAGGCCAGCAAAATCAGCGGCACCAAGGCTTGCCAGCCAAACCAAGCGCCCAAGGCGGCAAACAGTTTGAAATCACCGTAGCCCATGCCCTCTTTGCCGGTGGCCAACTTAAAGCCCCAATACACCGACCACAAGGACAAATAACCGGCCACTGCCCCCAGCACGCTATCGAACAATGGCAGCGCCAGCCATTGCAGCGCCGAGGCCAATAAACCCGCCCAGAGCAAGGGCAAGGTTAAATCATCGGGCAGCAGGGTGGTGTCCCAGTCGATAAAGGCCAACGCCACCAAGATGGCCGAGAAACCACACCACGCCAAACCGGTGGGCGTGAGGCCCCAGCGTTGGGCGCAAAAGAAGAACAAGCCCGCCGTGAGCAGCTCCACCAGCGGGTAGCGCACGCTGATACCGGTTTTGCAGCCAGAGCAGCGCCCGCGCAGGGCCAAATAGCTTAGCACTGGGATGTTTTCGTACCACTGCACCTGGTGCCCACAAGAGGGGCAGCGCGAGCGTGGTGTCCAGAGATTGAACTTGGCGGGCGCGGGTGCCGCCGCAGTGGCCGCTGCACCCACCGCACCCGCTGCGGGTGACAAGCTGGCCGCATAGTCGGCGCATTCTGCCGCCCATTGCTGCTCCATCATTTTGGGCAGGCGGTGAATCACTACATTGAGGAAACTACCCACCAACAAGCCAAGCAAGCCGAGCAAAGCGGCATCTAACCACGGTTCGAACCCCATTAGACCACCTGTCCCAATTTGAAAATAGGCAGGTACATCGACACCACGATGCCACCAATCAGGCCGCCCAAAAACACGATGATGATAGGCTCCATCAGGCTAGACAGGCCGGCCACCATTTCATCGACTTCTTCTTCGTAAAAGTCAGCGGCTTTGCCCAACATGTGGTCAATCGAGCCAGATTCTTCACCAATCGCGCACATTTGTATCACCATCGATGGGAAGATATTGGCATTGGCCATCGCCGCAGTGAGGCTGGTGCCGGTGGAGACTTCTTGTTGGATTTTGTCGGTCGCCATCGCATAGACCGAGTTACCCGCCGCACCGCCCACTGAGTCCAGCGCCTCGACCAGTGGCACACCGGCTGCAAACATGGTGGACAGGGTGCGCGTCCAGCGCGCTACGGCAGATTTTTCAATCAAGATGCCAAAAATCGGCATTTTAAGCATGGCGCGGTCCATGAACATTTGCACCGCTTCGCTGCGCTGCCAAGCCTGCATGAAAAAGTAAAAACTACCGCCAATCACGCCAAAAATCAGCCACCACCATTTGACAAAAATCTCGCTGATGGCCATCACGAACAGCGTAGGCGCAGGCAAATCGGCCCCAAACGAGGTAAAAACCTCTTTAAAAGCTGGAATCACAAAAATCATAATCACCGTGACCACGACAAAAGCCACAATCACCACCGAAATCGGGTACATCAGCGCTGATTTGATTTTGCCCTTGATGGCCTCGGTTTTTTCCATGTACATGGCCAAGCGGTCGAGCAGGGCTTCCAAAATACCAGCTGCCTCGCCAGCCTCGACCAAGTTGCAATACAGGCTGTCAAAGTAGAGCGGGTATTTGCGAAACGCCGCATTGAGCGAGGTGCCGGTTTCGACATCGGCACGAATATCATTGAGCAGCTTACCGACGCTGGGGTTGGTGTTGCCGCGCCCGACAATGTCAAACGCTTGTAGCAGCGGTACGCCAGCCTTCATCATGGTGGCCATTTGGCGCGTAAACAGGGCGATGTCTTTGGGCTTGATTTTTTTGCCCGAACTCATGCGCCGTTTTTTGATTTTGCTGGGCAAAACCCCTTGGCGGCGCAGCATGGCTTGCACCTGGTTTTCGCCAGAGGCACGGGTCTCGCCGCGCACGATTTTGCCGTGGCGGTCTTTACCCTCCCATTCAAAAACGAAGTCTTTGATTCCTTGTGATGCAGCAGTCGCCATGGCGCTCCCTTGCTTGTGCAGTGTTTTACAGGTTGGTGACGGCCAGCACCTCTTCTAGTGAGGTCAGCCCCACTTTGACTTTGTGCAGCCCGGATTCCCGCAAAGAGCGCACCCCTTCGAGCTTGGCTTGGGCCGCAATGTCCATCGCGCTGCCGTCGCGCAGGATGATGCGCTGAATTTCTTCAGAAATGGGCATCACTTGGTAGATACCTACCCGTCCTTTGTAACCGTTGTTGCAAGCTGAACAACCCACGGGCTTGTACGGTGCCCAAGAACCGTCTAAATCTTCATCGCTAAAACCGGCTTCGAGCAGGGCTTCGTGCGGGATGTCGGCGGGTGCTTTGCATTGCGGGCACAAGCGCCGCGCCAAGCGCTGGGCGGTAATCAAGATGACGCTGGAGGCGATGTTAAATGGGGCAATGCCCATGTTACGCATCCGCGTCAGGGTGGTGGGTGCATCGTTGGTGTGTAGGGTAGAGAGTACCAAGTGGCCGGTTTGGGCTGCTTTAATCGAGATGTCTGCCGTCTCCAAGTCACGAATTTCACCCACCATAATGATGTCGGGGTCTTGACGCAAGAAAGATTTGAGCGCAGCGGCAAAGGTCAGGCCGGCTTTTTCGTTCACGTTGACCTGATTCACGCCCGGCAAGTTGATTTCGGACGGGTCTTCGGCGGTGGCGATGTTGACACCCGGCTGGTTGAGCAAGTTGAGGCAGGTGTAAAGCGAGACGGTTTTACCCGAGCCAGTAGGCCCAGTGACCAAAATCATGCCGTAAGGGCGGCCAATGGCGTGCATTAAGCGCGCCTTTTCTTCTGGGTCATAGCCCAGCGCGTCAATCCCCATTTTGGCACTGCTGGGGTCCAAAATACGAATCACGATTTTTTCGCCAAACAAGGTGGGCAAGGTACTGACCCGGAAGTCAATGACACGGTCTGGCCCGACTTTGAGCTTCATGCGGCCATCTTGCGGAATGCGTTTTTCCGAGATGTCTAGGCGCGAGATGACTTTGATGCGCGAGGCCAGCTTGTCTTTGATGGCAATGGGTGGCGAGGCGATTTCGCGCAATTCGCCGTCAATCCGAAAACGCACGCGGTAGGTGTGTTCGTAGGGTTCAAAATGCAAATCGGAAGCGCGCATGTTGAAGGCGTCGATGAGCATTTTGTGCAAAAACTTGACGATGGGCGCGTCTTCGACTTCAGCGCCGGTGTTTTCTTGGTTTTCGGGTGCGGCTTCTACCGGAACATCGTCAAATTCAAAATCACCGCCGCCGCTCATGGCATCGAGGGTTTCGGCAGCGCTTTTGCTGCCCGCATCGACCATCGCGCTGAGTTTGTCGTATTCGGCAATCACCCAGTCCACGCCCATTTGCGTGGTGAACTTGATTTTTTCTGCGGCTTCTTGGTCGGTCGGGTCGGCCGAGGCAATGATGAGCCGGTTGCTGCGCTTGGCCAACACCACCACCCGGTAGGCGCTGCAAATTTTGGCATCGAGCAGGTCTTTGGGCAGGCGCAGGCGGTCGATGGCGTTGAGGTCTAACAAGGGCGCGCCAAATACCGAAGACACCGCATGGGCCAAATCGGCCGCAGAAATAGCGCCCGAGCCAGTCAGTTCAGCGATGAAGCTGGTACGGCTGGCTTGTGACTTGCGATAGATGTCTTCAGCTACTTTTTGCGTCAGCTTGCCCGCAGAAATCAATGCCCGGCCCAAGCCTGGCAGGGCAACGGTTGCCGGGTCTTTGAGGGGGGTGTCAACAGCAGCCATGAGAAAAACCGAAGGGTGGTGAAGCGTAAGCAGTCATGGTAGCACTGGCTTGTTGGGGCAATGGAGCAATCAAGGGGGTGGGGGTGGGGCTTTTGGAGGCTCTTTTTTGCTTTGCACTGGGACAAGGTAGCACAGCTGGTTGGGTTGCCCCGGAGGCAGCAGCTGAAAATACTGCGCGTAGCGAGCGAAAAATGTTTGTGTTTTGGTGTTTTTGCCAAGAATGCCCGCCTGGCGCAACAACGGGACAGACTGGGACAAAAGCTGCGGCCCTTGGTGCAGCGCGGGCACGGCCTGCAAAACGCGCACCACATCTTCTGGCAGTGGCTCAGGGCGTTTTGCTGGGGGCGGTGGCTGTGGTGGCGGTGCAACTTTGGTCGCTGGGCTGCTCTGGGGGACTGGGTTTGCTGGTGCAGTAAATAGAGCTAACTGGGTCACGGGGGGCTGGGTGGCCGGTGCAGTGCTGGGGGACTTCGCCACGGACGGTTTTACAGGCGCGGCTGTGCTGGCAGTGGACTGCTTGACGGTTGCAGCGGGTACAGGTGCCGGTATAGATGCCGGTTTTGGTACTGCAATGCCTACTGGTGGCGAAGTTGGCGTTGGCGTTGGCGCAAACGTGACTACACGGTCATAGTAAGCACGCGCCCCAGCAAACAAAATGCCTTCTATCGAAAAGCACCAGACTTCGCAGCCCCATTCGCGCAGGCGCACCGCCAAAGGGGCAAAATCAGCATCGCCCGACGCGATGGCAAACAGGCGTGTGCCGTGCTGAAAATGCAGGGCCACGGCATCGGCAATTAACGCGGCATCGGTGGTGTTTTTGTCGATAAACAAATTGGGAAAGGTGCGCGCCCCCAAGGTGCGCCATACCGTGGCCATAGACTGCAAACGCGCAGAGCTGCCATAGGCGCGGCAAACTCCCACCCGTCCAGCGCGGGCTTTGAGTTGCGCCCAAGCCGCATCAATCGCCACCGCATCGGCAAAATTATCTGCATCTATCAACAGAGCGGCCTGCAAGCCACTCTGCGGAAGTGTGCTGTCTAAGCCCATCACGTTGTGGTTGCAATCAGCCGCCATGCCAGCGCCTCGCCCGCGCGCAGGGGCTTGAGTTGGGCCTCGCCGAAAGCAAAACTTTCGGGCGTTGTCCAGCTTTCGCGTTGCAGGGTGATAGTGCCTTGGTTGGGCGGCAAACCATAGAAGGCTGGGCCGTGGAGGCTGGCAAAGCCTTCGAGCTTGTCGATAGCACCCGCGTTGTCAAATGCCTCGGCATACAGCTCCATCGCGGCATGGGCGGTGTAGCAACCAGCGCAGCCGCTGGCATGTTCTTTCAGGTGGGCTGGATGGGGAGCGCTGTCGGTGCCTAAGAAAAATTGGGGCTGGCCGCTGGTGGCCGCTTGCACCAAGGCCAGGCGGTGGGTTTCGCGCTTGAGTACCGGCAGGCAGTAGTAATGCGGACGAATGCCACCGGTAAAAATGGCGTTGCGGTTGTAGAGCAGGTGGTGCGCGGTGATGGTGGCAGCGGTGTAGGGGCCGGCTTCGGGCACGTACTGGGCGGCTTCTTGGGTGGTGATGTGTTCCATCACGATTTTTAGCGCGGGAAAATCGCGGCGCAAGGGGATGAGTTGCGTGTCGATGAACACGGCTTCGCGGTCAAACAGGTCAATGTCAGGGCTGGTGACTTCGCCATGCACCAGCAGCGGCATTCCGGCGCGCTGCATGGCTTCGAGGGTGGGATAAATGTTGCGTAAATCGGTCACCCCCGCATCGCTGTTGGTGGTGGCCCCTGCGGGGTAGAGTTTGCAAGCTACCACGCCAGCTTCTTGGGCGCGGACAATTTCATCTGGGGGCAGATTGTCGGTCAGGTAGAGCGTCATGAGTGGCTCAAACTGCACGCCAGCGGGCACGGCAGCCAGAATGCGCTGTTTGTAAGCCAGTGCCTGCGCTGCCGTGGTCACGGGCGGCTTGAGGTTGGGCATGATGATGGCACGGCCAAACTGGGCAGCGGTGTGCGGCACCACCGTGTGCAAAGCAGCGCCATCGCGCACATGTAAATGCCAGTCGTCGGGGCGGGTCAGGGTGATAAGGGTAGGGGCAGTGGTAGTCATGCTGCCATTTTCCCATTGATAGGATGGACCAAAAAGCCAGCTTATTGCCGCCAATACCCAGCGATTAAAAATCGTGCTTTCGCTTATCGTTGCATGGGTACATGACGGGAGACGCGCAATGCACAAAAAATTCCAAGCTGGGTGGCTGGCGCTGGCCTTGGCCCTAACGGCTGGAGGCATGGCCCCTGCACAAGCTACCACCCTATTGGCCGAGCCTACGGCGGCCATTCAACCCGATACCGCTCTAAGCGATGGGCCATCGGCCCTCTCTACCCTGCGCGCCTATGCCGAAATGGGCCATATTTTGGCGCAATACCAATTAGCCCAGCGCCACTACAGCGGCGATGGCGTGCCGCGTGACTTGGCCTTGGCGGCCATGTGGTATCAACGTGCTGCCGATGCAGGCGAGCCACGCTCCCAATTGGCACTGGCACAGCTGTATGCCAAAGGCGAAGGCGTGGCCCGCAGCGAGCGTTGGGCCGCCTATTGGATACGCCAAGCCGCAGAAAGTGGCTTCCGCGAGGCCCAATTGCAACTGGGTCGCCTGTACGAGCGCGGCCAAGGCGTGAGCAAAGACGAAGCCGAAGCCTATTTTTGGTATTGTTTGGCCAGCGATGGCGGCTGGAGTGGCGACGATGCCCTGCGCGAGCGCGAACGCCTAGGCCCCCAACTGACGCATGTGCAGCGCACTTCGGCGCGCTATGCGGCCTTCCATTGGCGGCCACGCAACAGCACTGGTACACATTGATACGGTAGCTAACGCCTATCGGCGCTTGAACGGCCATTTTCTGGTGCCACAATGGCGGCATGAGCCAAAAAACCGTCCCCCAGACTTCCGCCGACCGTCCCGCCGCCGCTGCTGGCGTGGACGCGCCTCCTGTTCCACCCACGGCCACGGCAGCCACCAAGCCCGCGCACGCCAGCAAAACCACCCGCTCGCGTGCCGCCAAGCAAGGCGACACCGTGCCCACCTTAGAGACTGCCGCCGTAGCGCACTATGTGTCGCAAGAAGCCACTTTAGCCGCCCAAGACCAGCAACAGGTAGCCTTGGCCGATTTACTCGCCAATGACAAACTAACCGCCAAGCAACGGGCCGCCGGGCTGCGTGCCACGCTAGAGGGTGCTTCAGAAGATGATTTGGCCGTATTGCGCCAAATGCTGCTCAGTAGCACCGCACCGGCCAGCAGCGTCGTCACCAAAGGCCATCCTGATGACCAATTAGCCGCCGATTGGCGCGAAGGCGGTTATCCTTACAAAAACTTGATGCGCCGCTCTACCTACGAGGCGCAAAAATACCAATTACAGGTCGAGATGCTCAAGCTGCAAGCCTGGGTGAAAGAGACCGGCCAGCGTGTGGTAGTGATTTTTGAGGGGCGCGACGCCGCAGGCAAGGGCGGTGCCATCAAGCGCTTTATGGAACACCTCAACCCGCGTGGTGCCCACGTGGTAGCCCTGGAAAAACCCAGCGAAGTCGAGCGCGGCCAGTGGTATTTTCAGCGTTACATCAAGCACCTGCCCACCGCTGGCGAGATGGTGTTGTTTGACCGCAGTTGGTACAACCGCGCGGGCGTAGAGCATGTGATGGGCTTTTGCTCCGATGCCGAATACCACGAGTTCATGCGCCAAGTGCCCGAATTTGAGCGCACCTTGGTACGCAGTGGCATCCATTTGGTCAAATTTTGGTTTTCGGTCAGCCAAGCCGAGCAGCGCCGCCGCTTCAAAGAGCGCGAAGTGCATCCACTCAAGCAATGGAAGCTCAGCCCGATTGACTTGGCCAGCTTAGACAAGTGGGACGAATACACCCTCGCTAAAGAGGCCATGTTCTTTGGCACCGATACCGCCGATTCGCCTTGGACGGTGGTCAAAAGCGATTGCAAAAAGCGCGCACGCCTCAATGCCATGCGCTACGTGTTGCACAAGCTGCCCTATACCAACAAAGATGTCAACGCCATTGGCAAGCTAGACCCGCTGATTGTGGGCCGCGCCCATGTGGTCTATGAACGCGGCGAGCAGCCGGGTTCCTTGTTGTGAGTGCAGCGCAGCGCGGCCACACAGCGGCAGCTTTGGCCTGCCCCTGTGGGCAGGTGTCGCCACGCGGCCAGCCAGTCGCCTATGCGGATTGTTGTGGGCGCTATGTTGACTATTTTGCAACAGTAGCCGCCCCCGATGCCGAGCGTTTGATGCGTTCGCGCTACAGTGCTTTTGTGCGTGGGCAGGTGGCTTATCTGCTGGCCACTTGGCACAGCAGCCAGCGCCCGGCTACGTTAGCGTTAGACAGCAAAGCGCATTGGCTAGGGCTAGAGGTGCGCCAGCACCAGCTTACCGATGCCCACCATGCCGAGGTGGAGTTTGTCGCCCGCTACCGAGTAGCCGGACGCGCCGTGCGCCTGCACGAGCGCAGCCGCTTTGTGCGCGAAGAAGATCGTTGGTATTACGTCGATGGCGATCAGTATTGAATCCTGTTGTTAAAAAATTTTGAATTCACAGCCATGACGTTTGAAGCCGTTTTATTCGATTGCGATGGCGTGTTGGTCGATAGCGAACCCATCACCAACGGCGTACTGTGCCAAATGCTCAACGAAGCCGGTTGGACGCTCAGCGCGCAAGAATGTATGCGGATTTTTTTAGGCAAAACCGTTCGCAGCGAGGCCGCACGCATCCAAGCCCACACGGGCCGCCCACTCACCGATGAATGGATGGCCACGTTTTACGAGCGGCGCAACGCCAAGCTCAAGGCGCAGCTCAAACCCATCGCTGGTGCCGTAGCCGCCGTGCAGGCAGTGCATGGCTTGCTGCAAGGGCGCATTGCCTGCGCCTCGGGCGCCGACCGCTTCAAGGTAGAGATGCAGCTGGCCCAAGTCGGGCTGATGCAGTATTTTGAAGGGCGCATTTTTAGCGGCCACGAAATGCCCGCCACCAAGCCAGCCCCCGATGTCTATTTGGCAGCGGCGGCCGCGCTGAATGTGCCACCGGCACGCTGTCTGGTGATTGAAGACACCGTTACCGGCGTGACCGCTGGCGTAGCCGCCGGGGCCACCGTGATTGGCTACAGCCCAGCTGGCCCCGGCCACAGCAGCGCTGTGGCTTTACGTGGTGCGGGTGCGGTCGAGGTCCTGACCCAGCTGGCTGATTTACCCGCACTGCTGGGCGATTGAGCTTTTCCGCCATTTGAACCACAGGTTTTTCCTTGGAAGCCGAGTTACACCACGTTATTTACGCCCTGTCCGATGCACTGGATTTGGTGGGCGTAGATGACGTTGCCCACGGCAAACGGGTAGGCGTTATGGCCTCGGCCTGCGCCCAAGCCTTGGGCTGGCCCGAAGCAGGCTGTGACTTCATGTTTGAGTTGGGCATGTTGCACGATATTGGCGTGTCCTCGACCCGAATGCACCAACAGCTGGTGGCCGAGTTTGACGGCGAAGGCGTACACCTGCACGCCATTTTGGGACAACAATTGCTGCTGGGTTTTGCGCCACTGGCCAAGATGGCCTGGCCGATACGCTACCACCACACCCACTGGCAACAGTTACAAACCTTGGCCTTGCCGCAAGATGTGGCCCTGCAAGCCAACCTCATCTACCTGACCGACCGTGTCGATACCTTGACCGCGCCCTACTACGCCAGCAACACGGTACTGTTCCATCTGGACAGCATTCGCGCCGAAATCGCCCGCCGGGCCGAGAGCTACTTTGCGCCGCAGCTTGTGCGTGCCTTTATGGAGATTTCGGACACCGAAGCCTTTTGGCTACGGCTAGAGCCTCGGGCGCTAGAGCAGTGCTTGCAGCAGCAATTGGCCCATGCCCAACCGATTCCAGCGTCGGGGTATGAGATTCGCCAAGTGGCCGATTTGTTTGCGCGCATTGTGGATGCCAAAAGCCCCTTTACCGCCGAGCATTCGCATGGCGTAGCGCGGCTATCGCGCTTGCTGGCCCAACACATGGGTCTGACAGCAGCGCAATGCGACAAAATTGAAATAGCCGGTTTGTTGCACGATTTGGGCAAACTGCGCGTGCCCGACGAAATTTTAGAGAAACCCGGTGCCCTGAGCGCCCAAGAGCGCCAAATTATCCACACGCACAGTTTTGAAACCTTCCAGATTTTGCGTAGCATTTTGGGCTTTGAAGAAGTCGCCCTGTGGGCCGCCTACCACCACGAGGAGCCGGGCGGCAGCGGTTACCCGTTCCATATTGATGGCGATACCTTGCCCCTAGAGGCGCGTATTTTGCGTGTGGCGGATATTTTTCAGGCGATGGTGCAAAACCGCCCTTATCGCACAGGATTGACGGGTGCCCAAGCGCTCCATTTCATGCGTGGCTTGCAAGCGCAAGGGCGCATGGAAGCGCAAATTTTGGATGTGCTAGAACGCTATTTAGATGAAGCGATGGTTGCCGCGCACGGCTAAAAAAACCGAAGAAGCCCTTTTTAACCCCCTTGGCGCGCACTGCGCCGAAACTCAGCAGGTGATTGGCCCGTCCAGACTTTAAAGGCACGAATAAAACTCTTGTCATTGCTAAAGCCACTCTCGTGGGCCACCTGTTTGATGGGCCGCTGGGTACGGTGTAGCAGGCTAATAGCGCGCTCGCGCCGCGCTTCGTCTTTCAGGGCCTGCAAGGAGGCCCCTTCTTCTTTCAACTGCCGGTGCAAAGTGCGCGGTGACAGGTGCAAACGCAGCGCCAGCGCCTCGGCGCTGTGGTGGGCCGCTGGGTCTGCGGCCAGCACTTGGCGCACCCGTTGCACCAACAAGCGGTCGCGCCGGTATTGCAGCACTGTCAGCGGTAGGGCGCGTTGCAGCATTTGGCGCAAGGCGGCCTCATCGCGCGCCAAAGGCAAATTGAGGTAACGGGCATCAAAGCGCAAGCAAGCCGGACTACTGCCCCAATGCACCGGCCCCGGAAACAACAGCGGATACACCTCTTGGTGTGCTGGGGCGGCCAACGGAAACTGCACCCCCTGCAAGGGAATGCGCGAATCAATCAACCAACAGGCCACGCCGTGGGCATTGCGTAGCACCGAGACCAAACAAAACTCGCGCAGCAGGCCCAAATCTTGCCGCTCCGTGAGGGACAAGCTGGCCAGCCCATCGCGGGTTTCTAACTTCAGAGCGATAGCCTCGGTCAGTAAGTTATGGTGGCGACACCAACGTTGCAAGGCTACCCCCAAGGTGGGCGAACTGATGGAAGCGCGCGCCAACATGCCATAGCTGCCCCAAGGCAGGCGGCGCTCAAACCAGCCCAAAGCTTCATCGTCCAAAGCACGCATCGCCAAATCGGACAGGCGCTCAAACTGCCAAGCGGTGATGCGAGCATCAGGGTTTTCCAGTTGGCTTGGCGCAATTTGTGCCTGTTGCAGTAGCGGAATAGGGTCTAGTTTGGCCTGTTGACAGGCATAAACAATCGCTTGCACAAAGGCTATTGGCGTAGCGGCAGGCCCGCTATGTAGCGACAAGGGCGAGGCAGCAACAGCAGCGGAGCAAATCAAAGGTTTCACGCCTGCCAGTGTGGCCTAGCATGGCGCAATTTGCAACCCTGCTGGCAACCGTAGCACCGATAGAGGGCGTATTCTTGCCAGCTATACCGTTTCCTTTTTCGCCCGGAAAGACCTCCATGCCCGTTTTGCAGAGTCAACTCAACGCCCGCTCGGCCGACTTCCAGACCAATGCCCACGCTATGCGCGCGCTGGTGGCCGACCTGAACGCGCAAATTGCCAAAATTTTTGCCGGTGGTGGCGAAGCGGCGCGCGCCAAACACACCGCCCGTGGCAAGCTGCTGCCGCGCGAGCGCGTGCAAATGCTGCTTGACCCCGGCACCCCGTTTTTAGAGCTGGCCCCCTTGGCCGCGCTGAACATGTACAACAACGATGCCCCCGGCGCTGGTGTGATTGCGGGCATTGGGCGCGTCAGCGGCATTGATTGCATGATTGTGTGCAACGATGCCACCGTGAAGGGCGGCACTTACTACCCCCTTAGCGTGAAAAAACACCTGCGCGCGCAAGAAGTGGCGGCACAAAACCACCTGCCCTGCATTTACTTGGTGGACTCGGGTGGTGCTAATTTGCCCAACCAAGACGAAGTGTTCCCCGACCGCGACCACTTTGGCCGCATCTTCTACAACCAAGCCACCATGAGCGCTGCTGGCATCGCGCAAATTGCCGTGGTCATGGGCAGTTGTACCGCCGGTGGTGCTTATGTGCCCGCCATGAGCGATGAATCCATCATTGTGAAAAACCAAGGCACCATCTTTTTGGGCGGCCCGCCCTTGGTGAAAGCCGCTACCGGCGAAGTAGTGACTGCCGAAGACTTGGGCGGTGGCGATGTGCATACGCGCCTGTCCGGCGTGGCCGACCATTTGGCACAAAACGACATGCACGCGCTGGCCTTGGCCCGCAATGCAGTGCGCAACCTCAACCGCAGTAAAACCCCCCATCCAGCCGATACCGCTCCGGTTCCACCTTTGTTTGAGGCAGAGGAGCTGTATGGCGTGATTCCAGCAGATACGCGCAAACCGTTTGATGTGCGCGAAATCATCGCCCGCATTGTGGATGGCAGCGAGTTTGACGAATTCAAAGCCCGCTACGGCACCACCTTGGTCACGGGCTTTGCCCGCATCGAAGGGATGCAAGTGGGCATCATTGCCAACAACGGCATCTTGTTTTCCGAGTCGGCCCTCAAAGGCGCACACTTTATCGAGCTGTGCTGCCAGCGCAAAATTCCGCTGGTGTTCTTGCAAAACATCACCGGCTTTATGGTGGGCCGCAAGTACGAAAACGAAGGCATCGCGCGCAACGGGGCCAAGATGGTGACGGCGGTAGCCACGGCCAGCGTGCCCAAGTTCACTATCATCATCGGTGGTAGCTTTGGCGCAGGCAACTACGGCATGTGTGGCCGCGCTTACAGCCCACGCTTTTTGTGGATGTGGCCCAATGCGCGCATCAGCGTGATGGGGGGCGACCAAGCCGCAGGCGTGCTGGCGACCGTCAAGCGCGATGGCATCGAGGCCAAGGGCGGCACTTGGAGCATGGAAGAAGAAGAAGCCTTCAAAGCCCCGATTCGCCGCCAATACGAAGACCAAGGCCACCCCTACTACGCCAGCGCCCGCCTGTGGGACGATGGCGTGATTGACCCCGCCGACACGCGCCGCGTGCTGGCGCTGGGCCTATCGGCCACGCGCAACGCACCGATAGAAGACACCAAGTTTGGCATCTTCCGCATGTGATAGGGGGGATTGAACATGAGCGCCCTCTCTATCACCTACGACGGCCCCCGTGCCACCATCACCCTGACCCAGCCCGAAGTCCGCAACGCCTTCAGCGATGAAGTGATTGCCGACATCACCGCCGCCTTCACCGAAGTAGGCCGCCGTGACGAGGTACGCGTGGTGGTGCTGGCCGCCGAAGGCCCGGCCTTTTGTGCCGGGGCCAATCTCAATTGGATGCGCCGCATGGCCGACTACACCCGTGGCGAAAACCTGCAAGATGCAGGCAAACTGGCCCAAATGCTGCGTGTGATTTACGAATGCCCCAAACCCACCATTGCGCGTGTGCAGGGCGATGTCTATGCCGGTGGCATGGGCTTGGTAGCGGCCTGCGACATGGCCGTGAGTGTCGATAGCGCCGGTTTTTGCCTGAGCGAAGTCAAGCTCGGCCTGATTCCGGCCACCATCAGCCCCTATGTGATTCGCTCTATGGGACCACGCGCGGCGCACCGCTACTTCCTGACTGCCGAGCGCTTTGACGCTGCCGAGGCGCTGCGTATTGGTTTTGTCCACGCCGTGGTGGCCGCTGAGGGCTTGGATGCCAAAGTGGATGAACTGGCCAAGGCCATCACCGTAGCCAGCCCGAATGCCGTGCAAGCCTGTAAAAAATTGCTGCAAGACGTGGCCGAACGCGATATCAACACTGAACTGATTGCCGCCACCGTAGAAAGCATCGCCGACATCCGCGCCAGCAGCGAAGGCAAAGAGGGCGTGCAATCCTTCTTACAAAAACGCAAACCCCGCTGGTTGGCCTGACTTGTTGAAAGAACACCCATGTTTAAGAAAATCCTGATTGCTAACCGTGGCGAAAACGGCTGCGTAGCAGACGTTTCATCAAATTGCATGGCACGCGTAGCGTGTGCAGGCGATTTCAACGCGGAGAACACCCATGTTTAAGAAAATCCTGATTGCTAACCGCGGTGAAATCGCCTGCCGCGTGGCTGCCACTGCCCACCGTTTGGGCGTTAAAACCGTGGCCGTGTATTCCGATGCCGATGCCCATGCCAAGCATGTGGCCGCTTGCGACGAAGCCGTGCATATCGGTGGCAGCGCCCCCAAAGACAGCTACCTGCGCTGGGAGCGCATCATCGAAGCGGCCAAAGCCACGGGCGCACAGGCCATCCACCCCGGTTATGGCTTCTTGAGCGAGAACGAAGAATTTGCCCAAGCCTGCGCTCATGCCGGTTTGGTCTTCATTGGCCCGCCCGCCTCGGCCATCCAAGCGATGGGCTTGAAGGCCGAATCCAAGCAATTGATGGAAAAAGCCGGTGTGCCCTTGGTGCCCGGCTACCACGGGGCCAACCAAGACCCAGCCCTGCTGCAAGCCGAAGCCGACCGCATTGGCTACCCGGTGCTGATTAAAGCCAGCGCCGGTGGTGGCGGCAAAGGGATGCGCGTAGTCGAGCAAAGCCAAGACTTTGCCGCCGCATTGGCTTCCTGCCAGCGCGAAGCCATCAACAGCTTTGGCGATGATGCCGTGCTGATTGAAAAATATGTGCAGCGCCCACGCCACATTGAAATCCAAGTATTTGGCGACACGCACGGCAACTACGTCTACCTGTTTGAGCGCGATTGCTCGGTACAGCGCCGCCACCAAAAGGTACTGGAAGAAGCCCCTGCCCCCGGCATGAGCGCCGAAATGCGCGCCCAAATGGGCTTGGCCGCCGTATCGGCAGCCCGTGCCGTCAATTATGTGGGTGCGGGTACGGTGGAGTTCATCGTCGAGCAGCGCCCCGATGGCAGCATGGCCTTCTTCTTTATGGAGATGAACACCCGCTTGCAGGTAGAGCACCCCGTCACCGAAGCCATCACCGGCCAAGACTTGGTGGAATGGCAATTGCGCGTGGCCGCTGGCGAGCCACTGCCGCTGTTGCAAGAGCAACTGCAAATCAGCGGCCACGCCATTGAGGCCCGTATCTGTGCCGAAAACCCCGAAAACCAGTTCTTGCCCGCCACTGGCACACTGGCCGTGTACCGCAAACCCGCTTGCACCAGCTTTAGCCGGGGCGAGGTGCGCTTTGACGATGGCGTGCGCGAAGGCGACACCATCAGCCCGTTCTACGACCCGATGATTGCCAAACTCATCGTGCATGGCGACACACGCGAGCAAGCCTTGGCCCGTCTGGACGAAGCATTGGCCCAAACCCACATCGTCGGGCTGGCGAACAACGTGCAGTTTTTGCGCTTGGTGGCACGCAGCCCGTCGTTTGCCACAGCGCAACTCGATACCGCTTTGATTCCACGCGAAGCCGCCGTCTTGTTCGGCCAAGAAACCGTGGGCCTGCCGCTGGCTGCCGCTGCTGCCGTGGCCCAAACCCTGCTGGCCGAACGAACCCTAGAGGGCACCGACCCGTTTAGCCGCCGCGATGGTTGGCGCTCGCATGGCCGCACCCAGCGCAGCTTTGCCTTTGAGTTTGGCGGCGCACCGGCCAGCGCCCAACTCACTTACTTGGGGGGTGGTGCATTGCAATTGGCGGTACAACCCGGCCAAGGCAGCAGCGCCAGTGCCGCCAGCGGTGCTTTGAGCTTCCAAGCGCTGGGCAACGGCCAGATTGAATTGCAGTTTGCCGAAGAACGTGCTTTGGTCAACGTGTATGCCCAAGGCGAAACCCTGCAAGTGTTTGCCGCACGCGGGGCCACGCAGATTGTCGAAATCGACCTGCTGGCCCATGCGGGCGAAACCCAGGCTGAAGGCGGCCGCCTGACGGCCCCGATGCCGGGCAAGGTGGTCTCGTTTGCTGTGCAAGCGGGCGACAAAGTGAGCAAAGGCCAACCCTTGGCGGTGATGGAAGCCATGAAAATGGAACACACCATTGCTGCCCCTGCCGATGGCGTGGTGCTGGAGCTGCTCTATGCACCGGGCGACCAAGTGAGCGAAGGCGCAGAACTGTTGCAATTGCAAGTCGCCGAGGCCGCCGCATGAGCCTGCACCAACTCCCCAGCCGCGTGCGGCTGATTGATGTCGGGCCACGTGATGGCCTGCAAAACGAAAAAACCCCGGTGCCTGCCGACATCAAAATCGGCTTGGTACAACGTCTGCAAGCCGCAGGACTGCAAGAGATTGAAGTCACCAGCTTTGTCAGCCCCAAATGGGTGCCACAAATGGCCGACAACGCGCAGGTCATGGCGGGCATCCAACGCCAGCCGGGGGTGCGTTATTCCGTCCTTACGCCCAATCTGCAGGGCTACCAAGCGGCGCTGGCCTCGCAACCGGACGAAATCGTCGTTTTTGGTGCGGCCAGCGAAGCCTTTAGCCAGAAAAACATCAATTGCAGTATTGCCGAAAGCATCGAGCGCTTTGCGCCGGTCGTACAAGCCGCTTTGGCGGCGGGCATTGGCGTGCGTGCCGCCATGAGCTGCACCGTGGGTTGCCCCTACGAGGGCGAGATTGCCCCCGAGCGGGTCGGCTATCTGGCAGGTTTGCTCAAGCAAATCGGCGTGCAGCGCGTGGATGTGGCCGACACCATTGGCGTGGGCACACCGCGCAAGGTGCAGGCCGCCATTGAGGCCACTTTGCAGCACTACGCTATCGACGACATCTCGGGCCACTTCCACGACACCTACGGCCAAGCCCTGTCCAATACGTTGGCGGCGCTGGAAATGGGGGTGTGGAACTTCCAATCCTCGGTGGCTGGTTTGGGCGGTTGCCCCTACGCCAAGGGGGCCACGGGCAATGTGGCGACCGAAGATGTGGTCTATATGCTGCACGGCATGGGCATAGACACCGGCATCGACTTGGACAAGCTGATTGACGCAGGCAGCTACATCAGCGATTTTCTGGGGCGCAAATCGCATTCGCGCGTGGCGGTGGCGCTGCTCAATCGCCGGGCGGGATAGGGCGCATAAGCACTGAGGGTGCCAGAGGGTTCTGGCCTCTAGGAAAATTTAGGTTGTGCTAAATGAAAAACTATCGTTTTTCTCTAGGTTGCGGTAGCATGGTGCGTTTTTATACGACGGCCAGCTAGGATGGGGCTGTCGTCTAATCCTAGTTAGATGCTTTGCTGTGCGCACAAATTTCGTGCCAGAAACAAGACTGTTTGTTTTCTTAAATCGAACCTAAAATTTCTTTGCGGAACTCCATGGAGGAATATTTTGAAAAATTGGTTATTTCTGGCTACGGCCATTATTTTTGAGGTCATTGCAACCTCTGCGCTCAAGTCTAGTGAGGGCTTTACTAGGTTAGTACCGTCTTTTATCGTCGTAGCGGGATACGCTGCTGCTTTTTATTTCCTGTCGCTGACACTCAAATCGATTCCTGTTGGAATCGCCTACGCAGTTTGGTCGGGCCTCGGGATCGTCTTGGTCACTGCGATTGCATGGGTTTTGCATGGTCAAAAAATAGATATGTGGGGATTTGTTGGTGTCGGCTTCATTATCAGCGGCGTTGCTGTGCTCAACTTGCTATCTAAGGCAAGTGTTCACTAAAACGGTCGCATCTAACCATTCCGTCGAGAGGTACCGCCCACAAGCTGCGCTTGCGGGTTCCCTTCGCGGCTTCGCCGCTACGGTGGCCCCTCACGTCAAACGTTAGAAGGCTTAAGGAAATGAGCAGCTTCAAGCATCACAGCGCATTCCCCAAAGAAAAGAACATTCAGTCCTTTCTTTTTCCATTTGCCTGTTTCAATTGCAATAAATCCTTCAAGAAACCGCACTCCGAAGAGCCGAGAAAGTGCCCCAAGTGCCACTCGGAAATGACCAGATCGAGCAGAAAATTTAAGCCGCCTAAAAAAGCCTCGTAGGTTGGGTTGCACGCAACCCAACATCACCATAACAGGTACACAATTTTGTTACGGTAGGTAGGTGTTGGTCTTGAAGATGTTGGGTTACATCCGTAACCCAACCTACGCTCTACGCCATCCCATTACACACAAGAAGCCTTTGGGAAAAAAACACCTCTTGCGTTAAATATTGTAGGTGCTTTATTAAGTACCTGAATCCGTGACCCAAAAAGCACCTCCCGGCCACCCCGGCCTCAGCCGATTTTTTCTGCAAATATGCACCCGCATTGCACCCTGATGCCCTCCTGCGCCGCTGTTCGCGTGCTTTTTGTCGCTCCAATCGCACCACAAAGCGGGTATTTTGGCTGTCTAGGGCGCAAGCGGGCAGGCGACCCCCTCGGAGAGGCTCTCCGCTTTGCATCGGTGTTTGATTGAATACATTGTTTACTTGCTTGCTCCCTCCATCGGTGGGACTGGCTTACGCCGTGTCGTCCAGTTGCCGCCAGTGGCGCTCAAACACCGTAAAGGCCGCGTCGTTTTTACCCAGCCTCGTAGCACGCAACCCAACATCACCATAACAGGTACACAATTTTGTTACGGTAGGTAGGTGTTGGTCTTGAAGATGTTGGGTTGCATCCGTAACCCAACCTACGCTCTTCATTGAGTAAGTCAGGAAAAATCGGAAATCAGATTGCAATTATTTCCATACTGGCTGTTAAAAAGCAGCCAAACTCAAGCCTGCATAGCTTGCTGTGCTGCCTTAGCCAAAAAACCCGAACGTGTCATATGGCGGGCATTTGCCCAAGCATCAATCTGCTGCACCAGATTGGAGGGCAGGCTGATGTTCAGACGTACTGGCTTGGTTTCGATACGGCTTAGATCAATGTCGGCCAACAGCCAAATACCACCTTGATAATCAGGACTATTGACGAGCTGATCCAATGGGGTAGGGGCGGGCACCGCATCAGGCTCACCGTGAAAGTGCGCCTCGACAGCTTCCTGAATGGCTCCGGGCAAACTAGCCCAGTCATCAGCCGCCGAAAAACAGCCGGGGAAATCGGGAAAAACAACGCCGTGGGCTTGCTGCTCATTACCCACATGTACATAAACGGGATACAGCATAGTTGCGCTCCAAAGGGCCCTTAGAGGCCCGCTTGCTTGAGGATGCTGCGCACGGTGGCAATCAGCAGGTCTTTCTTGGGATGAGGCACCGTCACCTTACCGGGCTTGCTGGGGTGCTTGAACTGGTGATGTGAGCCAACCACATGCACCAGATACCAGCCATCAGCCTTGAGTTGTTGGATGACTTCGATGCTTTTCATTTCGAAATTATACACATGACTACACAAAACAACAGTGCAAAAAATTGGGGTCAGATTATCATGGCACAAAGATAAGCCCCGAGGCAAGAATTTGAAGGTGGGCTGACACCCAGTACGGTGGTAGGCTGAAGTTGCAAAACCAAACAGCAAACCACCAAGGAGTCAGCCCGCATGAAGGATAACCAATCTAAGCATTTTGATGAGGCGCATTTGCTGCGCCAGCAGTTTACCCAGTACCCTGGCGGTGCCTTCGAGCAAGCACTCAGCGCCGAGCAAATTTGCTCTGTTGTCGAGCAACACTGCCTAGCCACCGTGCGCCAACGCCAGTATCCGCCGCTCAAGACCTTGCGCCTGTTTGTCGGGCAAGCACTGGGCAGCGATGGCTCGTGCCAGAATGTCGTCGTGCGCCAGCTGGCCCAGCGCCTGAGTGCAGGATTGAGCGCCGCCTCGCCCAACTCGTAAGCCTCGTAGGTTGGGTTGCACGCAACCCAACATCACCATAGCAGGTACACAATTTTGTTACGGTAGGTAGGTGTTGGTCTTGAAGATGTTGGGTTGCATCCGTAACCCAACCTACGTTCTACGTTCTAACTAACGTTTCCTCTCTCACCACATCTGAATTTAGCCACATAAATAGCATGAATCAAGTTCCGCAATACGATCTTCTTATCAACCCGCTGTTTCAAGCGCTCAAACAGCTTGGCGGATCTGGTTCGATTGAAGAGATTTATGCTAAAGTCACGGAAAACTTGAATCTTCCCGAAGAATTTTTGAACATTCCGCACAATCCTGACAAAAGCAATCAAACGGAAGTGGAATATCGACTTGCATGGGCGCGTACTTATTTGAAAAAATACGGTGTTTTAGAAAATTCAAGTCGCGGAATTTGGGCTATCGTGCCCGAGAAACGGCACATTGAAAAAATTGACCCTCGTGAAGTTATTCGCGTTGTACGCGAAATAGTAAAAAAAGAAAAACCTAATCGAAAACCAAAAGAAACGAACGGTGGCATCAATGATGAAGAGTTGCCGGAAGAAGCGCGCACTTGGAGAGAACATCTTCACCACATCCTGACGCAGGAGATGGATCCCTCTGCATTTGAGCGTCTTGTAAAGCGACTCCTGCGTGAATCTGGTTTCGTGCAGGTTGAGGTAACTGGCAGAAGTGGCGACGGCGGCATTGACGGCAAAGGTATCGCCCGGATTAATGGATTATTAAGCTTTCATGTAATTTTTCAGTGCAAAAAGTACCAAGGTTCCGTTTCATCCAGCGATATACGCGATTTTCGTGGAGCTATGGTTGGCCGTGCCGACAAAGGATTATTTGTCACAACAGGAACATTCACGAGAGATGCCGTAAAAGAGGCTATTCGTGATGGCGCTCCACCGATTGATTTAGTGGATGGTGACCAGCTCGCAGACAAATTAAAAGAATTGGGGCTGGGCATTACGACAAAAGTCGTCGAGGAGATCAGCGTTGATCCAAGTTGGTACAAAACCTTATGAGGAAAAAACTCAAACAAGCGCCAAGAAAAACCAAGGTTAGATTTTAATTATTTCAACCAGACACCCCCAAGCGCTGGCTAATTTCTTTTTACCCCCATTTCCACGACAATCCCAACCATGAGCCAAACCTACCGTATTGCCCCCTCCATCCTCTCCGCCGACTTTGCCCGCTTGGGCGAAGAGGTGCGTAACGTCATTGCTGCCGGTGCTGACTGGATTCACTTTGACGTGATGGACAACCACTATGTGCCCAACCTGACCTTTGGGCCGATGGTGTGCCAAGCCCTCAAGCCCCATGCTGTCACCCCGGCGGGCGTTGCCGTGCCGGTGGATGTGCATCTGATGATTCAGCCGGTGGATGCGCTGGCCGCTGCTTTTGCCCAAGCCGGGGCGGATTTCATCAGTTTTCACCCCGATGCCTCTGGCCACGTACACCGCAGCATTCAAGCCATTCAAGCCCAAGGCGTCAAGGCCGGGCTGGCGTTCAACCCCGCCGAGCCGCTGGACGTGCTGGACTGGGTGATTGACGATATTGATTTAATTCTCATCATGAGCGTCAACCCCGGTTTTGGCGGCCAGAGTTTTATTGATTCGGCCCTGCGGAAGATAGAAGCCGCCCGCAAACGCATTCAGGCCAGCGGCAAAGATATTCGCCTCGAAGTGGATGGTGGTATCAAGGCCGACAACATTCGCTGCGTGGCCGATGCTGGTGCCGATACGTTTGTCGCGGGCAGCGCCATTTTTGGCAAGCCCGACTACCGCAGCGTCATCGACGCGATGCGTGCCGCCTTGGCTTGAGCAGGTAGCACCGATGTTGCACTTGCCTTTGCAGCCGGGGGCTTTCGATGCCGCGATAGTTGACTTGGATGGCACGATGGTGGACACCTTGGGCGATTTTGTCGAGGTATTGCGCCGCATGTTGGCCGATGTGGGCCTGCCGCCAGTCACTGCCACCGAGGTAGAGCGCATGGTGGGCAAAGGCACCGAGCATCTGATTGCCTCGGTACTGCACCACGTATTGGCCGTGCAGCAGCCCGAGCCAGCAGTCCGGCAAAGCGCAGTGGATGTTTTATTCCCCCGTGCTTGGGACAGCTACCAGCAGCATTACCCCCCAGTCAACGGACAGTTCTCGCGCGTCTATCCGGGGGTGTTAGAGGGCTTGCAGGCTCTGCGCGGCTTGGGGCTGCCACTGGCCTGCCTGACCAACAAGCCGACCGCCTTTGCCGTGGCCCTGTTGCAAGCCAAAGGCTTAGAGGGCTACTTTGCCCAGGTGTTTGGTGGTGATGCCTTTGCCCGCAAAAAGCCCGACCCGCTGCCGCTGCTGCAAACCTGTGCCGCTTTAGGTACTGCGCCAGCGCGCACCCTGATGCTAGGCGACTCCAGCAACGATGCCCAAGCCGCGCGCGCCGCTGCTTGCCCGGTGTTGCTGGTCACTTATGGCTACAACCACGGCCAGCCGGTGCAACAAGTCGATGCCGATGGCTGGCTAGACAGCTTGGCGGCTCTGGGGGCCGTGCTTTAACGGGCTAAACGCAAAGCCCGGCTGTTGTGGGATGATGGTGCAGTCTGGGCGCGCTGCTGCCCTTGCAGCTTAAACACCGACACCACTTGCACCAAATCTTCGGCCTGGGCGTGCAGGCTGTTGGCAGCAGCGGCCATTTCCTCCACCAAGGCGGCGTTTTGTTGTGTCGCTTGGTCCATGTGGGCTACGCCCTCGGCCACATGGGCCACACCAGTCGATTGCTCGTGGCTGGCAGCGCTGATTTCGCCCATGATGTCGGTCACGCGGCGGATGCTATCGACCACCTCGTTCATGGTGGCCCCCGCTTGATCGACCAGTGCCGTACCCTGCTCTACCCGCTCCACGCTGGCATTGATCAGGGTTTTTATCTCTTTGGCTGCTTCGGCACTGCGCCCGGCCAAACTGCGTACCTCGGAGGCCACCACGGCAAAGCCGCGCCCTTGTTCGCCTGCGCGTGCCGCCTCAACCGCTGCATTCAGGGCCAAAATATTGGTTTGGAAGGCAATGCCATCAATCACGCTGATGATGTCAGAGATTTTGCGCGAGCTTTGGTTAATTCCTTTCATGGTCTCGACCACTTCAGAGACTACCTCGCCACCACGCACCGCCACGCTAGAGGCACTCAAGGCCAACTGATTGGCTTGGCGTGCGTTGTCGGCATTTTGCTGCACGGTGCTGCCCAATTGGGCCATCGAGCCGGAGGCTTGGTTGAGGGCGCTGGCTTGGGTTTCGGTGCGGCCTGATAAATCACTGTTGCCGCTGGCAATTTGCGCGCTGGCGCTGGCCACTGCACTGGCCCCTTGGTGAACTTGGCCCACCATCAGGGCGATTTTGTCGCGCATGGCCTCAATGGCGTGCAGCAAATTGGGCTGGCTGGTATCCCGGATTTGGATAGGCACCGACAAATCGCCCTCGGCCAAACGGTGGGCAATTTGGGCTGCATAGGCAGGCTCCCCCCCCAATTGGCCCAAAATGCTGCGGCTGATAAACCAACCCAGCAAAATCAGCAGACCCGCCAGCAACAAGGCCCCTACAGAAAACGATACCATGCGCTCTTGCACCAGCGTTTGCACGGTGTCTATATAAACCCCTGAGCCAATAATCCAGCCCCAAGGGGCAAAGCCTTTGACATACGATATTTTGGGCACTGGATCATCTTGGCCGGGTTTGGGCCACATATAATCGACAAAGCCTGCGCCATCGGCTTTGACTTTACTGACCATTTCTTGAAAGAATAACTTGCCCGTAGGGTCTTTAAATTCGGATAAGCGCTGACCGTCTAAAGCTGGTTTGAATGGATGCATCACCATCGTGGTATCCATGTCATTAATCCAGAAATATTCATCGTGGCTATAACGCAAAGCCTTGAGTGCGGCCATAGCTTGTTTTTTGGCCTCGGCCTCTGATAGATTGCTGTTGATTAAGCCGTGGTAATAATTTAACAAGCTGTGGGCAGTTTCTACCGTTTGACGCACGCCATTTTGGCGCTCTTGCATAATCAAACGATTTTCCGAAAATAAAAACACCGTTGCCAAAGACAAAATGCCCAAGGCTGCTGCAAATATCAGGGCCAGTAAACGCCTAGAAACGGTATAAGAAGACAATTGAAACATAGTGGCCACCCCTGACTGAAAATTACGCTACCCACCGCAGCAACGCGGAACCCAGCTGTGCAGCCTGCCCATGCTACGTATTCTGAGCGGTTTCTTTTTGTTACACATTAGGGTTTTTGCTAGGAAACTCAAAATTACACGGCCATCTTATCGCCAGCTTGGCAGTAAAACCGGCATTTGCTACGGTTCGTATTTGTAACAAAAAAAACCAAGCCGTGCGGCGTGGCTAGTCTGGTTTGCTACACTTTGCCCATGTTCATCCACCGCGTGTTCATCGCAGGTCAGTCTGACCGAGGGGCCTGGCCCTGGCGTCGCTCTGTTGACTACCGCGCCTGATGCGTGCGGGTATGGCCTTGCGCGCCCTCCGTGGCCTCCCCTTGTCCCCTGGTGGGGGCCGATTGCCTGAACACTGCGGCACGGCGTTTTTTTACGCCAAACCATGCCGCCCCAGCAGGGATTTACCCCCGTGATTACAGAACTTGAATTTAACCAGCTGGCCCAACAGGGCTACAACCGCATTCCGCTCATGGCGCAAGCCTTTGCGGACTTGGAAACCCCGCTGTCGCTCTACCTGAAGTTGGCGCACAGCCAAGCGGGCGGGCAGCACAGCTTTTTGCTCGAATCCGTCGTGGGCGGTGAGCGCTTTGGCCGTTATAGCTTCATTGGTCTGCCCGCACGCACTCTGTTGCGCGCCAGTGGCTTTGGCCATGCGACCAAAACCGAGGTGCTGACCGATGGCGTGGTGGTAGAAAGCGCCACGGGCAACCCGCTGGACTTCATCGCCCACTACCAGCAACGCTTCAAGGTGGCGCTGCTGCCGGGCTTGCCACGTTTTTGTGGTGGCTTGGCGGGCTATTTTGGCTACGATGCCGTGCGCTATATCGAGAAAAAACTCCAAGCCAGTTGCCCCCCCGACACTTTGGGTTGCCCCGACATTTTATTGTTGCAATGCGAAGAATTGGCGGTGATTGACAACCTATCGGGCAAGCTGTCCTTGATTGTCTATGCCGACCCCACCCAGCCCCAAGCCTACGCTCAAGCCCAGCAACGCTTGTTGCAGCTCAAACAGCGCTTGCAAGCGCCCGTCGTGGCCCCGGTGGTACACGCCAGCACCAGCCATCCGGCCCAGCGCAGTTTTGCCAAAGACGACTACTTGGCCGCTGTGGCCCATGCCAAAGAGTTGATTGCCGCAGGCGACTTTATGCAGGTGCAAGTGGGCCAGCGCATCCACAAAACCTACACCGAATCGCCCTTGAGCCTGTACCGCGCGCTGCGTTCGCTCAACCCATCGCCCTATATGTATTTTTACAATTTTGGCGATTTTCAGGTGGTGGGTTCGTCGCCCGAGATTTTGGTGCGCCAAGAGCAAACCCCCGAGGGGCAAAAAGTCACCATCCGCCCCTTGGCCGGCACGCGCCCACGCGGGGCCACACCCGAGCAAGACAAAGCCGCCGAAGTCGAACTCATCAACGACCCCAAAGAGCGCGCCGAACACGTCATGCTGATTGACTTGGCACGCAACGATATTGGCCGCATCGCCCACATTGGCAGCGTCAAAGTGACCGAAGCCTTTGTGGTAGAGCGTTACAGCCATGTGATGCACATTGTGAGCAACGTGGAAGGCATCCTCAACGAAGGCATGACCAGCATGGATGTACTCAAAGCCACCTTCCCCGCAGGCACACTGACGGGCGCACCCAAAGTCCATGCGATGGAGCTGATTGACCAGTTGGAACCGAGCAAACGTGGCATCTATGGCGGTGCCTGTGGCTACCTGAGTTATGCGGGCAATATGGATTTGGCGATTGCCATCCGCACCGGCATCATCAAAGATGGCACGCTGTATGTGCAAGCCGCTGCCGGTGTGGTGGCCGACTCGGTGCCCGAATTAGAGTGGAAAGAAACCGAACACAAGGCCCGCGCCCTGTTGCGCGCGGCAGAACTGGTAGAGGAAGGCTTGGAATAATAATGACCCGCGCCATCGACAACGTGCAGCACTGCACCACCATGCAGGACGTGCGCCGCCATATAGATGCTTTAGACGATGTGCTGGTGCCCTTGCTGGTACAACGCACCGGCTACATGACCCAAGCCGCGCGCATCAAGCAAGACCCTGCCCAAGTGCGCGACGAAGCGCGCATCGAGGCCATTGTGGCGCGTGTGCGGGCCAGCGCTGCCCTGCATGGCGGTGTGCCCGACATGATAGAGGCCATTTACCGCAACGTCATGGAACATTCCATCGCCCACGAACACCAAGAATTTGCCCGCCTGCGTGCGCCCCAAGGAACGCAAACCGATGCTTAAAAACACCACCACCATCGTCAATAAACTGGGCCTGCACGCCCGCGCTTCGGCCAAACTGACCAAACTGGCTGGCAGCTTCCCGTGTGAAGTTTGGATGAGCCGGGGCAGCCGCCGTATCAACGCCAAAAGTATCATGGGCGTGATGATGTTGGCCGCCGGTATTGGCTCCGAAGTAGAACTAGAAACCAACGGCGAACGCGAACAAGAGGCGATGGATGCCTTGCTGGCGCTGATTGCTGATAAATTTGGCGAAGGCCAATAAAGCGGTTGTAACCCCAGTGCCACCCGCATAGCGGCCTGTGCCAAGACCAGAGAGGCAGATTTTTCATGACATTTTCCGTTCCGGGCTTGGTGGTGGCGCGTGGCATTGCCATTGGGCGTGCTGTGCTGGTGGGTTCTAGCCGCGTCGAAGTCGCGCACTACTTTATCGAGCCAGCGCAAATTGAGTCCGAAATCGCCCGCGTGCGCCAAGGCCGCGATAGCGTGGCCGAAGAATTGCAACGCTTACTCGACACCATGCCCGCCGATGCGCCGCACGAGCTGGCCGCCTTGCTAGAGGTGCATTTGTTGCTGCTCAACGACGAAATTTTGAGCAGCGGTGTCAAGCACTGGGTGACCGAGCGCCTCTACAACGCCGAATGGGCGCTGACCACGCAGCTAGAAGTCATCTGCCGCCAGTTTGACGAAATGGAAGACCCCTACCTGCGCGAGCGCAAAGCCGATTTAGAGCAAGTGGTAGAGCGCATTTTGCGTACCATGCAGGGCGTAGCCCAGCCCGTAGTGCCGCCCATAGCGGGCACCTCGCGGCGCAAAACCCAGCAAGATTTGTTGCTGGACGATGGCATGGATGTGCCCTTGGTGCTGGTGGCGCATGATTTGTCGCCCGCCGATATGCTGCAATTCAAAACCAGTGTGTTTGCCGGTTTTGTGACCGATGTGGGCGGCAAAACCTCGCACACCGCCATTGTGGCGCGTAGCATGGATATTCCGGCGGTGGTCGGTGCGCGCATGGTCAGTCAGTTGGTGCGCCAAGACGACTGGGTGATTATTGATGGCGATGCGGGGGTCGTCATAGTGGACCCCTCGCCCATCATCTTGGCTGAATACGGTTACCGCCAGCGCCAGCTGGAGCTAGAGCGCGAGCGCTTATCCCGGCTACGGCATACACCGTCTGTCACGCTAGATGGGCAAAAAATCGAGCTGCTGGCCAACATCGAACAACCCACCGATGCCGCTGCGGCTGTGCGCGCTGGTTCGGTAGGCGTGGGGCTGTTTCGTACCGAATTTTTGTTCATGGGCCGCTATGGCAACCTGCCCGACGAGGAAGAACAGTTCCAAGCCTACCGCACCGCCGTCGATGGAATGCAGGGCCTGCCGGTGACCATCCGCACCATTGATGTCGGGGCCGACAAGCCCTTAGACAAAGCGCACAAAGACGACCACCTCAATCCAGCTTTGGGCTTGCGCGCCATCCGCTGGAGTCTGGCCGACCCGGTGATGTTCCGGGTGCAATTGCGCGCACTGTTGCGTGCCGCAGCGCACGGCAAAATCAACCTGCTGTTTCCCATGCTGGGCCATGTGACAGAAATTCGCCAAACTTTGGCCCAAGTCGCGCTGGCCAAAGCGGAACTCGATGCGCGTGGCCAAGCCTATGGCCCGGTGCGTTTGGGGGCGATGGTCGAAGTGCCAGCGGCGGCGCTGATGGTGCGTACCTTTTTGCGCTATTTTGACTTTCTGTCCATCGGCACCAATGATTTAATCCAATACACCTTGGCGATTGACCGCGCGGATGAATCCGTCTCGCACCTCTATGACCCGCTACACCCGGCTGTGTTGCGTTTGGTGGCCGAGGTGATTGCCGAATGCCAAGCCCAAGGCAAAAGTGTCTCGGTGTGTGGAGAGACGGCGGGTGATGTGGGCATGACGCGCTTGTTGTTGGGCTTGGGGTTACGCAGTTTTTCGATGCACCCAGCACAAATTTTGGCGGTCAAGCAAGAAATTTTGCGTGCCGATACCCGCAAACTGGTGCCGTGGGCGCAGCAGGTGCTAGAAGCTGAGGAACCCGAGCTGCTCTTAGGCCACTAAGCCCGTTGGGGCTGTCAATACGCCCATAGAAAAGACACTTCACTATGCAACCACACTCGACTATCACGCTTCGTATCTGGGATTTGCCCACCCGTCTGTTCCACTGGCTGTTGGCCGCTTGCACCATCGGTTTGGTGGTGAGTGCCAAGGTGGGCGGCAACGCGATGGTCTGGCATTTTCGGCTGGGCTATGTGGTGCTGGCGCTGTTGTTGTTTCGGCTGGTGTGGGGCTTTGTGGGCGGCTATTGGTCGCGCTTTAGCTCCTTTTTTTACTCCCCGGCGCGGATTTTGCGTTACATGCGCGGCCAAGGCGAGGCACAAGACCACGTTGGCCACAATCCACTGGGGGCGTTGTCGGTGTTTGGCCTGCTGGGGATGCTGGTGTTGCAGGTGCTGACCGGCCTGTTCAGCGATGATGAAATCGCCTTTGCTGGCCCCCTGACCCGTTTTGTCTCTGGTGATTGGGTCAGTTGGGCCACGGGCTTGCACAAAGAGGTCGGCCAGTATTTAGTGATGGCGCTGGTGGCTTTGCATGTATTGGCGATTGTGTTTTACACCGTCGTAAAAAAAGAATCCTTGGTCGGCCCGATGATTAGCGGCGATAAAACCCTGACCACGCCAGTGCCTGCTGCGCGCGATGATGCCGCCGCGCGCGTGGGCGCTTTGGTGGTGCTGCTGCTGTGCAGCGCACTGGTGGCTTGGATTGCCAGTTTGGGAGGGTAAATACGATGGAGATAGAGGACGACGACAGCTTAGAGTTTCGCCCCTGTGTCATGCTGTCAGAGCTTGGCACGGCCCCACACGAGCTAGAGGGTGCCCGTGCTTTGTTGCAAGAGTATGCCGCCAGCTTGGACATTGATTTGTGTTTTCAAGATTTTGCGGCGGAGCTGCAAAGCCTGCCCGGTGATTACGCCCCACCACGCGGGGGCTTGTTGCTGGCATGGGTAGATGGTGCCTTGGCCGGTTGTTGCGCCCTGCGCCCGCTGGATGCAGCCGATTACCCCAATGCCGCCGAAATGAAGCGCCTGTATGTTCGCAAGGCGTTTCGCGGGTTTGGGCTGGGCCGCCAGCTGACCGAAGGCATTTTGGATGTAGCACGCCAAGCCGGTTATGCCTGCGTGCTGCTCGATACCTTGGACGAGATGGAATCGGCGCGCGCCCTTTATACCGATTTGGGGTTTGAGGAGATTCCTCCTTATTACCACAACCCGATTGCTGGGTCACACTACCTCAAAGTGAACATCTGAGGGCCAGAAAGGCTGCTGGTTGGTGAGTAGTTCTGTACAACCGATAGGGATTTTTTGCCGCTTTCCTAGTCTATCCTTTTGTAGCAAATTCCACGGCGATTACGCGCATTTACTTAATTTCTTCCAGTAATTCTGGGTGTTTGTTCAGCAATTTGAACAGCATCACCATCGCCTTATGTGGCTGCGTTTTGTTGCGCTCATACTCAGAAAATGCCGATGCACCGCCACCAAACAGCCGTCCTGCTTCTGCTTGGCGTAGGCCCAACTTTTTGCGTGTGGCGCGTATGGCGGCAGCACGTTGCTCATTGGCTTTGACCCGCAGGGCAGCCAATGCCTGAGCATACCGTGTGCCTTCACCGGCATCAAACTCGCACTCCCCGCACACCGGGCAATGCCAGCCGCTCACTTGTGCCACGTTGTCCACATACTCATCGGCATGGATGCGTAAATCGCGCCGCTCATGCACTAGCAGCGTGCCATCGTCGCATTGCAAACAGAAATGCTTCGTTGTCATGTTATTTCTCCTTGAACTGAATCACGGTAGAGCCAGCCTGAAGCGTGACCTTGATGTAGGCCATCTTTCCATTAGGACAGGGGGCGTGGTACACATCCTGCCAAACACGATGATCTGCATGGGTAGTCATGCTTTTGACCAGCCTGCGCCGATTTAGTCCCAACACCATATTCACGGCTTCGTTGAGGGATAGCCCCATCTCACCCATGCCATGCAGCGCGGTACGGGTGAAGGCATCAGCCCCACGCGCTGCCACATCGGCTTTGATGTCTTGCAATGGGTAATGGGGTGAATTTTTCTCCATTGCTAAAATTATATGGAATCCATAAATTAAAGGATCCTCCGGTGAGGCAAAAACCGTTTATTTTTGCAAGTAACGCGCCACGTCGCGGGCAAAGTAAGTCAGCACGCCATCGGCACCAGCGCGCTTAAAGGCCAGCATGGCCTCCATCATCACGGCATCGTGGTCTAGCCAACCGTGCGCGGCCGCCGCCTTGAGCATGGCGTATTCGCCCGAGACTTGGTAAGCAAAGGTGGGCACCCGAAACTCGTCTTTGACGCGGCGCACAATGTCCAAATACGGCATACCGGGCTTGACCATCACCATATCCGCGCCTTCGGCAATATCGAGTGCCACTTCGCGCAGGGCTTCATCGCTGTTGCCGGGGTCCATCTGATAGACGTTTTTGTCTGCCTTGCCCAGTGCGCCACGGGTGCCGACGGCATCGCGGAAGGGGCCGTAAAAGGCGCTGGCGTATTTGGCACTGTAAGCCATGATGCGGGTGTGGATGTGGCCTTGGGCTTCTAGGGCTTGGCGCACCGCACCGATGCGCCCGTCCATCATGTCGCTCGGGGCCACAATGTCCACACCGGCTTCGGCATGGGCCAAGGCTTGTTGCGTCAAAATTTTGACGGTGGCATCGTTGATGATGTAGCCGGTCTCGTCCAACACGCCATCTTGGCCGTGGCTGGTGTAGGGGTCTAGGGCGACATCGGTCATCACGCCCAATTGCGGAAACTCTTGCTTGAGGGCGCGCACCACGCGCGGAATCAAACCATCGGGGTTGCTGGCTTCTTGGCCGTCGGGGGTTTTGAGGGCCGGGTCAATCGCCGGAAACAGCGCCAGCAGCGGGATGCCCAGCTTGACGCAATCTTCGGCCACCGGCAGCAACAAATCCAAACTGAGCCTATCGACACCGGGCATGGACGGCACTGCCTGATGCACGCGCTGGCCCTCATGCACAAACACGGGGTAGATTAAATCATGCACGCTCACGGCGTGTTCACGCACCAAATTGCGCGTAAAACTGTCGCGGCGCAGGCGCCGGGGCCGATTGGCCGGGAAGGGGGTAGGGCTAGAAAGATGCATAGGGAAAATTGTGCCCCATTAAACTGCCACCATGCTTTGGATTAAATCTTTTCACATCATCTTTGTGGCCAGCTGGTTTGCCGGTCTGTTCTACCTGCCACGCATTTTTGTCAATCTGGCCATGATTACGCCCGGTTCGGTGGCCGAGCGCGAGCGTTTGCTGCTCATGGCGCGCAAGTTGCTGCGCTTTACCACGCTGCTGGCGGTGCCAGCGGTGGGCTTGGGTGTCTGGCTGTGGATGGGCTATGGCATAGGTTGGGGACCGGGCAATGGCTGGATGCACGCTAAATTGACTTTGGTGGTTTTGGCCTTGGGCTACCACCATGCTTGCGCCGTGCTGCTACGCAAGCTGATAGCCAACACCTGCCAGCGTAGCCACCGGTGGTTCCGCTGGTTTAACGAGATTCCGGTGCTGCTACTCACGGCCATTGTGGTGCTGGTGGTGGTCAAGCCGTTCTAGGTTGGCTGTGACCGTATCCGCCGCACATAAAACGGTGGCCTGGCCACTGGCGCAGGTGTATGCGGCGCTGATTGTCTTTGCCAGCTTGTTTCCGTTTAGTGGCTGGCGCGCCCAAGGCATCGCCCCCGAAGTGTTTTTGTGGGCGCGCTTGCCGCCGCCCTACTGGACGCGCTTTGACGTGGCCATCAATGTGGCGGGCTATGCGCCGCTGGGTTTTTTGCTGGCGCTGGCGCTCTTGCGTACCGGCTGGCCCCGTGGTGCCTTGCCGCTGGCGGCGCTGGGCGGCGGCTTGCTGTCGTTGCTGATGGAGTTTTTGCAGATTTACCTGCCCGAGCGCGTGCCGTCTAATCTGGATTTGCTGCTCAATGCAGGTGGGGCCTTGGTGGGGGCTTTGTTGGCCACGCTGATGGAGCGCCTCGGGGCCATTGACCGCTGGGGGCGTTTTCGGGCGCGCTGGTTTGTGCCAGATGCCCGTGGCGGCTTGGTGCTGCTGGCGCTGTGGCCTTGGGCGTTGTTGTTTCCAGCGGCTGAACCGTTTGGGTTGGGCCAAGTGTTAGAGCGCCTAGAGGCGGTTGCGGTGCAAGCGTTAGAAGACTCTGCCTTTCGCGATTGGCTGCCCGAGCGGCTGGAGCCGCTGCAAGCGCTGTCGCCTGCCGGAGAGCTACTCTGCGTGGCCTTGGGCTTGTTGGTGCCGTGTTTGCTGGCCTACTGCGTTATTTTGCACCGAGGGCGCAGAGCAGTGGCTGCGCTGCTGGGTGCGCTGGTAGGGGTGGGCATCACCGCACTATCGGCCGCCCTGAGCTACGGCCCCACCCATGCGTGGGAGTGGCTCAACACCCCGGTAGTGGCGGGGATTGGGTCGGGTTTGGTCTTGGCGGTGGTTTTGTTGTGGCTGCCCCGGCGCGTCTGTGCGGTGGTGTTGTTATTGGTGCTGACCTTGCACCTGAGTTTGCTCAACCATGCGCCCACCAGTGCCTACTTTGCCCAAACCTTGCAAACCTGGGAGCAAGGGCGTTTTATTCGGTTTTTTGGTTTAGGCCAATGGCTGGGCTGGCTCTGGCCTTATGTCACACTGGTGTATGTGTTATTGCAAGCGGCACGCAAAGACAGCAGTTCCTAAAATGCGTGCATGAGTACCTCCATGATGCCCTCCAGGCCCGGCTATTTTGCCCGGCATATCTTTTTTTGCTTGAACGAGCGCGACAACGGCCAAGCCTGCTGCGCCCAGCACGGCGCGCAGGCCGCATTTGAGCATTGCAAAGCCTTGGTCAAGCAGGCCGGTTTGGCTGGCCCCGGCCAAGTGCGCGTCAACAAAGCCGGTTGCCTAGACCGCTGCGCCGCTGGCCCGGTGGCGGTGGTCTATCCTGAAGGCACTTGGTACAGCTATATTGACAACAGTGATATTGAGGAAATTGTCGAATCGCACCTGAAAAACGGCAAAGTGGTCGAGCGCCTGCTGGTTCCGGCAGAACTGGGGCGCTGATAGCTTGGGCCGCATGAAATGCGTGGACGTGTTTGCCGGTTGCGGTGGTCTTTCCTTGGGCTTTGAAAAAGCAGGCTTCGAGGTGGCCGCCGCCTTTGAATACTGGCAGCCCGCCATCGAGGTGTATCGGCAAAATTTTGCCCACCCGATTTTTCAGCAAGACCTGTCCAACGAGGCAGAAGCTATCGACAAGATTCGAGCTTACCAGCCAAACCTCATCATGGGTGGCCCGCCTTGCCAAGATTTTTCTAGTGCCGGAAAACGTGATATTACCCAAGGGCGGGCAGATTTAACCTACCATTTTGCCAACATCGTTTGTGCCACCCAGCCCGAATGGTTTGTGATGGAAAATATAGAGCAAATCAAAAAAAGCCATATCCTTGCCGAAGTGGTTGAACAATTTAAACAATCGGGCTATGGATTAACGGCGGTTATTTTGAACGCCTCTTTTTGTGGCGTACCGCAATCCAGAACCCGTTTTTTCTTGATTGGCCAACTGCACGCCGCGCACCAGCAGCTCCACGGCATTTTGCAGCAAAATTTAGCCAACCAGCCCATGACCATCCGAGATTATTTGGGCGATAGTTTGGGGCTAGAATTTTATTATCGCCATCCCAGAAATTACAACCGACGCGGAATTTTTACCATTGATGAGCCTAGCCCTACGGTGCGCGGTGTCAATCGGCCTATTCCAAAGGGTTATAAAATCAACAGTTGCGATCCAAAAAACATTGATTTGAATCAAGTGCGGCCTTTAACTACCATTGAGCGCAGCTATCTGCAAACCTTCCCCCCAAATTTTCAATTTTCAGGCACCAAAACCAATTTGGAACAGATGATTGGCAATGCGGTTCCAGTCAATTTGGGAACTTTTATCGCCCAAGCCATCCAAGAGTATGGCAAAAATGGCTCCGTCAAAACATCGCTGTTTGATGAATCCTTGCCTTTCCAGTTACCCGATAGAGTACTTAGCCGAACCGATTCCAAATGAACGCCCATACTGAACGCCTGACCCTGCAAGGCACAGCCGGTGCCATCCAAGCCCTGCGTGACCCTGCCCACCTGGCCGCCGGACAAACCCCGCGCGGCGTGGCCATCATCGCGCACCCGCACCCGCTGTTTGGCGGCACGATGGACAACAAAGTGGTGCAAACGCTGGCGCGCGCCTTTGTGCATTGCGGCTGGACGGCGGTGCGCTTTAACTTTCGGGGAGTGGGCCAAAGCGCTGGCACGCATGACCACGGCGACGCCGAAGCGCAAGATTTTCTCGCCGTGGTGCAGCAAGTCGCCCCCGATGGCCCCATCGCCTTGGCTGGGTTTTCTTTTGGCGCTTTTGTCACCAGCCATGCCTTGGCGGCTTTGTGGCCGCAGCGCCCAATTGAGCAAATTGTGTTGGTGGGCACCGCCACCAGCCGCTTTGCCGTGGCCCCAATTGCGCCAGAAGCCCATGCGCGCACCCTGATTGTTCACGGTGAACGTGACGATACCGTGCCCCTGTCCACGGTGATGGACTGGGCGCGCCCCCAAACCTTGCCCGTCACGGTGGTGCCGGGTGGCGGTCATTTCTTTCACGGACAATTGGGGCTGTTAAAAAACTTGGTGGTACGCCACCTGCACAGCCACCCCTGAGGACGCTGCCCGCGCTGGCTTGGTTTGGCCCGCCTTGGCGTGGGCCATTTTTCTTTGAATTTCCCCACCCGCCTTATGAAACCCTTGCTCAATACACTGCGCTCTTTGGCCTTGGCCGCTGCGCTGGCCCCCGTCGCGCTGCTGGCACAAATCCCCACCCCACAACCGCCCGAAATTGCCGCGCGCAACTACATGCTGGTCGATGTCACCTCCAACCAAGTGCTGGCGGCCAAAGACGTGGACGCACAAATCGAGCAAGCCTCCCTCACCAAGCTCATGACGGCTTATTTGGTGTTTGATGCCCTGCGCGCCAAAAAAATTACCTTGCAACAAAAATTGCCGGTGAGTGAGCGCGCTTGGAAAATGCCCGGCTCACGCATGTTCATTGACCCCAAAATGCAGGTGCCGGTCGATGATTTACTCAAAGGCATGATTATCCAATCGGGCAACGATGCCACGATGGCACTGGCCGAAGGCGTAGGCGGCACGGCAGAAAATTTTGTACGCTTGATGAATGAACAGGCCAAAGCCCTGGGCATGAACAACACCAGCTACAAAAACCCCGAGGGCCTGACCGAACCCGGCCACTTAACCACCGCGCGTGACCTGAGCATCCTGGCCACGCGCCTGATGGGCGACTTCCCCGAGCATCTGCATTACTACTCCACCAAACAGTACCGCTACGAAGGCACGCCCGCCTCCAACAGCAACAACCGCAACCTGTTGCTGTTCCGTGACCCGACTGTCGATGGCCTGAAAACCGGCCACACCAACGCCGCCGGTTACTGCTTGGTGGCTACCGCCAAGCGCGATTTTCCCAACGTCGGCCAGCGCCGCTTTGTCTCTATCGTTTTGGGCACCAGCAGCGAAAACGCGCGCGCCAACGAAAGCCAAAAGCTGCTCAACTGGGGTTACACCGCCTACGATGCTGTAAAACTGTTTGACGCTAACCAGGCCGTGGCCACACCCACCGTCTGGAAAGGCACGAGCAACAGCGTCAAGATGGGCCGCCCTGAAGGCATTGTGGTGGCGGTACCTTCGGGCAACTCTGGCAAAATCAGTACCCAAATTTCGCACCAAGACCGCCTGATGGCCCCACTGAGCAAAGGCCAAGAAGTAGGCACCCTCAAAGTCTTGCTAGGCGAGCAAACCGTGCGCGAAGTACCGCTGCTGGCCCTCGATGGCGTAGAGCAAGCTGGCGTGCTGGGGCGTGCTTGGGATGCCATCCGTCTGTGGATTAAATAAGCAGCGGCCAGCAGTGGGCAAGGTTTTTTGCTTGCCTTCTGGGCGCGAGGCTGCTACATTGGAAGGCTTTTCGGAAATTCCGAAGGGATTCACGTTTTCGTTTTACGTTTAGGGACGACATTCATGCCAACGATTAACCAGCTCGTGCGTCACGGGCGCGAGGTCGAACAGACCAAATCCAAGAGCCCGGCGATGGAAAACTCGCCACAACGTCGCGGTGTTTGCACTCGTGTGTACACCACGACCCCCAAGAAGCCTAACTCCGCTTTGCGTAAGGTTGCCAAGGTGCGCCTGACCAACGGTTTTGAGGTCATCTCCTACATCGGCGGTGAAGGCCACAACCTGCAAGAGCACAGCGTGGTGCTGGTGCGCGGCGGTCGTGTCAAGGACTTGCCCGGTGTGCGTTACCACATCGTGCGCGGTTCGCTCGACTTGCAAGGCGTGAAAGACCGCAAGCAATCGCGCTCCAAGTACGGTGCCAAGAAGCCTAAGGCCAAATAAGCCTGGCCCTTGCCAAAAACAATCGGTGTTTGTGCGTCTGGCAGACGTCCAAACAGAGTGACCCCAAGCGCAAATGTTTTGCGTGGGTCGAGTAAGTGGGAGTCCTGATTGGCTCTCGCGGTATCTGAAAAGATGCCAACTGAAGCAAATTTAGAGGTGCAAAATGCCACGTCGTCGCGAAGTCCCCAAACGTGAAATTCTGCCGGATCCAAAGTTCGGTAATGTAGAGCTGTCCAAATTCATGAACGTGATCATGGAAGGCGGCAAAAAGGCAGTTGCTGAGCGCATCATTTATGGTGCCCTGGAACTGATCGAGAAGAAGAACCCCGACAAAGACCCGCTGGAAGCCTTCGTGGTTGCCATCAACAACGTCAAGCCGCTGGTCGAAGTCAAATCCCGCCGCGTCGGTGGTGCCAACTACCAAGTTCCAGTCGAAGTGCGTCCCGTACGCCGTCTGGCCCTGTCGATGCGCTGGATCAAAGAAGCGGCCCGCAAGCGTGGTGAAAAGTCGATGGCCCAACGTCTGGCCAACGAACTGCTCGAAGCCACCGAAGGCCGTGGCGGTGCCATGAAAAAGCGTGACGAAGTTCACCGCATGGCCGAAGCCAACAAGGCTTTCAGCCACTTCCGCTTCTAAACCATTGACCTGACGTCTCGGTCAACACACAAGGCTGCTGGCATTTTTGTCCGCAGCCTTGTTCTGGTTGAGGCAGTCACAAAATTTTCGGGCTGCGATGCAACCATGTGTGGCCTGATTTCCCTGTAAAAACGTCCCCATCAAGGATTCATCATGGCTCGCAAGACCCCTATTGAGCGCTACCGCAACATCGGTATCTCGGCCCACATTGACGCCGGTAAAACCACCACCTCCGAACGTATCCTGTTCTACACCGGCGTGACCCACAAGCTGGGCGAAGTGCATGACGGCGCCGCCACCACCGACTGGATGGAACAAGAGCAAGAGCGTGGCATCACCATCACCTCCTCGGCAGTGACCTGCTTCTGGAAAGGCATGGACCTGTCGCGCCCTGAACACCGCATCAACATCATTGACACCCCCGGCCACGTGGACTTCACCATCGAGGTGGAGCGCTCCATGCGCGTGCTGGACGGCGCCGTGATGGTGTACTGCGCTGTGGGTGGCGTGCAGCCCCAATCCGAAACCGTGTGGCGCCAAGCCAACAAGCACAAAGTGCCGCGTCTGGCCTTTGTCAACAAGATGGACCGCACCGGTGCCAACTTCTTCAAGGTTGTCGAAGGCATGAAGCTGCGCCTGAAGGCCAGCCCGGTGCCTATCGTGGTGCCGATTGGCTCTGAAGACAAGTTCGAAGGCGTGGTCGATTTGATCAAGATGAAGGCCATCTACTGGGACGAAGCCTCGCAAGGCATGAAGTTCGAGTACCGCGACATTCCCGCCGACTTGGTGGATGTCTGCAACGAGTGGCATGAAAAGATGGTGGAAGCCGCTGCCGAATCTTCCGAAGAGCTGATGAACAAGTACCTCGAAGAAGGCAGCTTGTCCGAAGCAGAAATCATCAGTGGTATCCGTCAGCGCACCATCGCCTGCGAAATCCAGCCCATGCTGTGCGGCACCGCGTTCAAGAACAAGGGTGTGCAGCGCATGTTGGATGCCGTGCTGGACTTCCTGCCCGCGCCCACCGACATCCCTGATGTAGCTGGTACCGACGAAGACGAAGCCCCCATCACCCGCAAGGCCGATGATGGCGAGAAGTTCTCCGCCTTGGCCTTCAAGCTCATGACCGACCCCTTCGTCGGCCAGCTGACTTTTGTGCGCGTTTATTCCGGTGTCCTGACCAAGGGCGATACCGTGTATAACTCGGTCAAGGGCAAGAAAGAGCGTATTGGCCGTATCGTGCAGATGCATGCCAACGAGCGCCAGGAAGTTGAAGAAATCCGCGCCGGTGACATCGCCGCTTGCGTGGGCCTGAAAGATGTCACCACCGGCGAAACCCTGTGCGACATCGGCTCGCCCATCGTGCTGGAGCGCATGGTGTTCCCCGAGCCGGTGATTTCGCAGGCTGTCGAACCCAAGACCAAGGCCGACCAAGAAAAAATGGGCATCGCCCTGCAACGCTTGGCCGCTGAAGACCCCTCCTTCCGCGTGCGTACCGACGAAGAATCGGGCCAAACCATCATTTCCGGCATGGGCGAGCTGCACTTGGAAATCATCGTGGACCGCATGAAGCGCGAGTTCGGCGTAGAAGCCAACGTCGGCAAGCCGCAAGTGGCCTACCGCGAAACCATCCGCAAGACCATCGAAGAAGCCGAAGGCAAGTTCGTGCGCCAGTCCGGTGGTAAGGGCCAGTACGGTCACGTCGTGCTCAAGATTGAACCCAATGAACCCGGCAAGGGCATTGAGTTCATCGACGCCATCAAGGGTGGTGTGGTGCCCCGCGAATTCATCCCAGCGGTGGAAAAGGGTATCAACGAAGCCGTCACGCAAGGCGTGTTGGCCAACTACCCCGTGGTCGATGTCAAGGTCACGCTGCACTTCGGTTCGTACCACGATGTGGACTCGAACGAACTGGCGTTCAAGATGGCCGCCATCTTCGGCTTCAAGGAAGGTTGCCGCAAGGCCAACCCTGTCATCTTGGAACCCATGATGGCCGTGGAAGTGGAAACCCCCGAAGACTACGCCGGCAACGTGATGGGCGACTTGTCCAGCCGTCGCGGTATGGTGCAAGGCATGGACGACATCCCGGGCGGCGGCAAAGCCATCCGTGCTGAAGTTCCGCTGTCCGAAATGTTCGGCTACTCCACCACGCTGCGCTCGGCGACCCAAGGCCGCGCCACCTACTCGATGGAATTCAAGCACTACAGCGAAGCACCGCGCAACGTGTCTGAAGCCATCATGGCTGCCCGCTCTAAATAAGCCCTTGGGGACGGGGCCAGCTTGGCTGCTCTGTCCCCTCTGAACAAGCTCCGCAAAGTTTTTTGCAATCTGCGATTCGATGCCCTCCCGTTGTCCTGTGCGGGAAGATTCAGCAATCGGATGCAGACGTTAAACCCGCACACAGGCATTGCTCTTTGGAGAATTGAAAAATGGCAAAAGGTAAGTTTGAACGCACCAAGCCCCACGTCAACGTGGGCACCATCGGTCACGTGGACCACGGCAAGACAACCCTGACGGCAGCCATTGCTACCGTGTTGTCGGCCAAGTTTGGCGGCGAAGCCAAGGCTTACGACCAAATCGACGCAGCCCCCGAAGAAAAGGCACGCGGCATCACCATCAACACCGCCCACGTTGAGTACGAAACCTCTGGCCGCCACTACGCCCACGTGGACTGCCCCGGTCACGCCGACTACGTCAAGAACATGATTACCGGCGCAGCCCAAATGGACGGCGCTATCTTGGTTTGTTCCGCCGCTGACGGCCCCATGCCCCAAACCCGCGAACACATCCTGTTGGCCCGCCAAGTGGGCGTGCCTTACATCATCGTCTTCCTGAACAAGTGCGACATGGTAGACGACGAAGAGTTGCTCGAACTGGTCGAAATGGAAGTGCGCGAGTTGTTGGACAAATACAACTTCCCCGGCGACGATACCCCCATCATCCGTGGTTCCGCCAAGCTGGCCTTGGAAGGCGACAAGGGTCCTCTGGGTGAAGAAGCCATCATGAAGCTGGCCGAAGCCCTGGACACCTACATCCCCACGCCCGAGCGCGCTGTCGATGGCGCTTTCCTGATGCCCGTAGAAGACGTGTTCTCCATCTCTGGCCGTGGCACCGTGGTGACTGGCCGTATCGAGCGCGGCGTGGTGAAAGTCGGCGAAGAAATCGAAATCGTGGGTATCCGCGACACCGTCAAGACCACCTGCACCGGCGTGGAAATGTTCCGCAAGCTGCTCGACCAAGGTCAAGCAGGCGACAACGTTGGTTTGTTGCTGCGCGGCACCAAGCGCGAAGATGTCGAGCGCGGCCAAGTGCTGTGCAAGCCCGGTTCTATCAAGCCCCACACCCACTTCACCGCTGAAGTGTACGTGTTGAGCAAGGACGAAGGCGGCCGCCACACCCCCTTCTTCAACAACTACCGTCCCCAGTTCTACTTCCGTACCACGGACGTGACCGGTGCCATCGAACTGCCCGAAGGCAAAGAAATGGTGATGCCTGGCGATAACGTGTCGATCACCGTCAAGCTGATCAACCCCATCGCGATGGAAGAAGGTCTGCGTTTCGCTATCCGCGAAGGTGGCCGTACCGTCGGTGCTGGCGTGGTTGCCAAAATCATTGCCTAATCATTGCAAGCACAAGGAAAATAACCATGTCCAAGCAAAAGATTCGTATCCGCCTGAAGGCTTTCGATTACAAACTGATCGACCAGTCTGCCGCCGAAATCGTTGACACCGCCAAGCGCACCGGTGCTATCGTCAAGGGCCCCGTGCCTCTGCCGACACGCATGAAGCGTTTCGACATTCTGCGTTCGCCCCACGTCAACAAGACCAGCCGCGACCAGTTTGAAATCCGCACCCACCAACGCCTGATGGACATTGTCGATCCTACCGACAAGACCGTGGACGCGCTGATGAAGCTCGACCTGCCCGCTGGCGTGGATGTCGAAATCAAGCTGCAATAAGCCCTTTATCTTGGGTGCCACACGCACCAAATAGGTAAAACCCCAACGCGAACTTGCTTGCAAAGGCAGTTCGCGCTATACTTTATGGCTTCGCCCTTGGCATTGCGCTAAGGGCGGAGTTTTATCAACCGTCTTTCATGCACTTGTGTGCAACGCCCTGGCCAATTGAAGTCGCGGCGGTGGAAGTTTTGGAGAAACAAATGAGTCTGAGCAACTCCCTGGGGTTGCTGGGCCGCAAGGTGGGCATGATGCGTCTGTTCACTGATGATGGGGACGCAGTGCCCGTCACAGTGGTAGATGTGTCTAACAACCGCGTGACCCAGGTTAAAACCCAAGAGAACGATGGCTATGTGGCTTTGCAAGTCACTTTCGGCGCGCGTAAAGCTTCGCGTGTCACCAAGCCAGAAGCTGGCCACTTGGCCAAAGCCGGTGTCGAAGCCGGTGAAATCATCAAAGAATTCCGCGTTACCGCTGAAACCGCTGGCAAGTATGCCGCCGGTGTCGCTGTGCCGGTCACTGATGTGTTTACCGTAGGCCAGAAAGTGGACGTGCAAGGCACTTCCATTGGTAAGGGCTACGCCGGTACCATCAAGCGCCACAACATGGCCTCGCAACGCGCGTCGCACGGTAACAGCCGTTCGCACAACGTGCCTGGTTCTATCGGTATGGCACAAGACCCCGGTCGCGTGTTCCCCGGTAAGCGCATGACCGGTCACCTCGGTGATGTCACCAAAACCACGCAAAACCTCGATGTCATCCGCATCGACGAAGCGCGTCAATTGCTCTTGATCAAGGGCGCTATCCCCGGCTCTAAGGGTGGGTTCGTGACTGTGCGTCCCGCTGTCAAGGCCACCGCTGCCAAAGGAGCGAACTAATGCAGCTCGAACTCCTGAATGACCAAGGCCAAGGCGCATCCAAGCTGGATGTCCCCGAGACCGTATTTGATCGTCCGTACAACGAAGATCTGGTACACCAAATTGTCGTGGCTTATCGTGCCAATGGCCGTCAGGGCACCCGCGCCCAAAAAGACCGCCAACAGGTGCGCCACTCCACCAAGAAGCCCTTTAAGCAAAAGGGCACTGGCAACGCGCGTGCCGGTATGACATCCTCGCCGCTGTGGCGTGGGGGCGGTCGGATTTTCCCGAACATGCCCGACGAAAACTTCACCCAGAAAATCAACAAGAAGATGTACCGCGTGGGCATGGCCACCATCTTCTCGCAGTTGGCCCGCGAAGGCCGTCTGGCTGTGGTGGACTCGCTCAAGCTCGAATCACCCAAGACCAAGGTGCTGGCCGACAAGTTCAAGGCCATGAACCTGCAATCCGTGATGGTGATTGCCGAGGAAGTGGACGAAAACCTGTATCTGGCTTCGCGCAATCTGGTCAACGTGCTCGTGGTCGAGCCGCGTTACGCCGATCCCGTGTCGCTGGTGCACTACAAGAAGGTCATCGTCACCAAGGGCGCCATCGAAAAACTCCAGGAGATGTTCGCATGAGTAGCCCCAAGTTTGACGAAGGTCGTCTGATGCAGGTGCTGGTTGCTCCCATCGTGTCCGAAAAGGCCACTATGGTTGCAGAAAAGTCCAATGCTGTGACGTTCAAGGTGCTGCAAACCGCCACCAAGACTGAAATCAAGGCCGCTGTGGAATTGATGTTCAAGGTCGAGGTCAAGGGCGTGTCTGTGGTCAATACCAAAGGCAAGACCAAGCGTTTTGGCAAAACCGTAGGCCGCCGTGACAACGTGCGTAAAGCCTATGTGACGCTCAAGCCCGGTCAAGAGCTGAACCTGTCCGGGGAGGCCGCTTAATCATGGCAGTCATTAAAATGAAACCCACCTCGCCCGGCCAACGTGCTGTGGTGAAGGTTACCCGTGACCACCTGCACAAGGGTGAGGGCTACGCCCCCCTGTTGGAACCCCAGCACCAAAAAGCTGGCCGTAACAACAATGGTCACATCACGACACGCCACAAGGGCGGTGGTCACAAGCACCACTACCGCGTGGTGGACTTCAAGCGCAACAAAGACGGCATTGCCGCCAAGGTCGAGCGCATCGAGTACGACCCCAACCGCACGGCCCACATCGCTTTGGTGTGCTATGCCGACGGCGAACGTCGTTACATCATCGCCCCGCGTGGCCTGGAAGTCGGCAGCACGCTGATGTCCGGTTCCGAAGCGCCTATCCGCGCTGGCAACACCCTGCCCATCCGCAACATCCCCGTCGGTTCGACCATCCACTGCATCGAGCTCAAGCCCGGTGCTGGTGCCCAAATCGCCCGTTCGGCTGGTGCCTCCGCTACCCTGCTGGCGCGCGAAACCACCTATGCCCAAGTGCGTATGCGCTCGGGTGAGGTACGCAAAATTCACATCGAATGCCGCGCTACCATTGGTGAAGTGGCCAACGAAGAACACAGCCTGCGCCAACTGGGCAAAGCCGGTGTCAAGCGCTGGATGGGCATTCGCCCAACCGTGCGTGGCGTGGCCATGAACCCGGTCGATCACCCCCACGGTGGTGGTGAAGGCCGTACCGGTGAAGGCCGTCATGCTGTCGATCCTTGGGGTAATCTGACCAAGGGTTATCGCACCCGCAACAACAAGCGCACACAAGGCATGATTGTGTCGCGTCGTAAGAAGTAAGGGGTAGCAAATGACTCGCTCTCTCAAAAAGGGTCCGTTTGTTGACCATCATTTGTTGGCCAAGGTTGAAAAAGCCATTGCCACCAAAGACAAGAAGCCAGTGAAGACCTGGTCGCGTCGTTCTATGGTTTTGCCCGATTTCATCGGTCTGACCATTGCCGTACACAACGGCAAACAACACGTGCCGGTCTATGTTACCGACCAGATGGTGGGCCACAAGCTGGGCGAATTCGCCCTGACGCGCACCTTCAAGGGTCACCCCGCTGATAAAAAAGCGAAGAAGTAAGGAACGACCATGTCTGAAACACGTGCAGTCCTCCGGGGCGTTCGTCTGTCGGTTGACAAAGGCCGCCTGGTCGCCGATCTGATTCGTGGCAAAAAAGTAGATCAAGCCCTGAACATCCTGACATTTACGCAGAAAAAAGCTGCTGGCATTGTCAAGAAGGTGCTGGAATCGGCTATCGCCAATGCAGAACACAACGATGGCGCTGACATCGACGAATTGAAGGTAAAAACCATCTACGTCGAACAAGGCACCACGCTCAAGCGCTTTACCGCGCGCGCCAAAGGCCGCGGCAACCGCATCAGCAAACCCACGTGCCATGTGTACGTGACGGTTGGCAACTGAGGCCAAGGAAGACTATGGGACAGAAAATCCATCCTACCGGCTTCCGCTTGGCGGTCAGCCGTAACTGGGCAAGCCGCTGGTACGCCAGCAACCGTGACTTCGCCGGTATGCTGGCCGAAGACATCAAGGTGCGCGAGTACCTCAAGGCCAAGCTCAAAAACGCGTCGGTTTCGCGCATCCTGATCGAGCGCCCTGCCAAAAATGCCCGCATCACCATTTACTCGGCACGTCCGGGCGTGGTCATCGGCAAGAAGGGCGAAGACATCGAGAACCTGAAGAAGGAACTCGCCGTTCGCTTGGGCGTGCCAGTGGCAGTCAACATCGAAGAAGTGCGTAAGCCCGAAATCGATGCCAAACTGATTGCTGACAGCATCACCCAGCAGCTCGAAAAGCGTATCATGTTCCGCCGTGCCATGAAGCGCGCCATGCAAAACGCGATGCGTTTGGGCGCTCTGGGCATCAAGATCATGTCGTCGGGCCGTCTCAACGGTATCGAAATCGCCCGTTGCGAATGGTACCGTGAAGGCCGTGTGCCACTGCACACCCTGCGCGCCGATATTGATTACGGCACTTCGGAAGCCAAAACCACCTACGGTATCATTGGTGTGAAAGTCTGGGTCTATAAGGGTGATACCTTGGGCCGCAACGATCTGCCCGCCGTAGAAACCCCGCGCCCCGACGAAGAGCGCCGCCCACGTGGTCCCCGCCGTGATGGCCGCCCCGGTGGCGACCGTGCCGGTGCAGGCCGTGGTGGCCGCCGCCCTACCGGTAGCAATGCCGCCCCTGCCGATGGCAGCGACAAACCCGCCGGTGCTGGTGCCGATGCCGTTAAGCGCGTTCGTAAAGCAGACGCGCCCGCTACAGCAGCGGACGGAAAAGGAGAATAAAACATGCTGCAACCTGCTCGCCGCAAATACCGCAAGGAGCAAAAAGGCCGTAACACGGGTGTAGCCACCCGTGGTAACAGCGTCGCCTTTGGCGACTTCGGCCTCAAGTGTACCGACCGTGGCCGCCTGACCGCGCGCCAACTGGAAGCTGCACGCCGTGCGATTTCCCGCCACGTCAAGCGTGGTGGCCGCATCTGGATTCGCGTGTTTCCAGACAAGCCCATTTCCACCAAGCCCGCCGAAGTGCGTATGGGTAACGGTAAGGGCAACCCTGAGTACTACGTGGCCGAAATCCAGCCCGGCAAGATTGTGTTCGAGATCGTCGGTGTGCCCGAAGAACTCGCCCGCGAAGCCTTCCGTCTGGCAGCTGCCAAGCTGCCCTTGCGTACCACGTTTGTGGCACGCATGGTTGGCCAGTGATTTCAGGAGAAACTGATATGAATACTGCTGAACTGCGCCAAAAAGACGTCGCCGGCATCAAGGAAGAAATCAAGGCTTTGCAAAAAGCCCATTTCGGCCTGCGTATGCAAAAGGCCACCCAACAGCTGGGCAACACAGGCACCCTGAGCGTTACACGCCGTGCCATCGCCCGCGCCAAAACCATTCTTGCTGAAAAGCAAGCCGCCAAGTAAGGAGCCCACATGACGGAAGCTAAAACATCCATCAAGCGCACCTTGGTTGGCAAGGTGGTCAGCGACAAGCGTACCAAGACCGTGACCGTATTGGTAGAACGTGCTGTCAAGCATGAGCTGTACGGCAAAATCGTGACCAAATCGAGCAAGTACCACGCCCATGATGAGAACGGTGAGTACAAGCTGGGCGACGTGATTGAAATCACCGAAAGCCGTCCACTGTCTAAGACCAAGAACTGGGTTGCTACCCGCTTGGTGAAAAAGGCTGGTTTGCTGTAAGCCTAAGCGCCCACCAGCCAGCATAGCTGCCCAAAACGACCCACAATGTGGGTCGTTTTTCTTTTTTTGGAGCATTGCATGATTAAAGTTGGAGACACCCTGCCCGCCGCCACCCTGATGGAATTCATCGAAGTGGAAGGCAACGGCTGTAGCCTCGGCCCCAACCCCGTGGAGGTGCAACCAGCCACCACCGGCAAGACGATTGCCATTTTTGCCGTGCCCGGTGCTTTTACCCCCACCTGTTCGGCGCAGCATGTGCCCGGTTTTGTCGCCCATGCGGCAGACTTCAAAGCCGCTGGCGTGGATGAAATTTGGTGCGTGGCCGTCAACGATGCCTTTGTCATGGGCGCTTGGGCGCGTGAGCAAAAAACCGCTGGTGCCGTGCGGATGCTGGCCGATGGCGATGCCACCTTTGCCAAAGCCACCGGCCTGACGCTGGATTTGACTGGCAAGGGCTTGGGCCTGCGTAGCAACCGCTACTCGATGCTGGTCAAGGACGGCAAGGTAGTGCAGCTGAATGTAGAAGAAGGTGGCAAACTGGCCGTCAGTGATGCCGCCACTTTGTTGGCCCAAGCGCGCGGCTGATTCTTCCTTTTTTTGCTATCCCATGTCCCTGCTGCCTTTGGCGCGCAGGGGCATTTGTTTTTTTAGGCCAAATGCTGGCTGAAAAAAGTTAAGGTGCGGTTGCGTGCTGCCACGGCAGCGGCTTCGTCATAGGCACTGCGCTGGTCACAGTTAAAGCCATGCTGGGCATCATAGACATGCGATTGCACCTCGGGATGGGCGGCGGCAAAGGCTTGCACCCCCTCCATCGGAATCCAGTGGTCTTGGCGCGCAAAATGGGCCAGTACCGGACAATGGGGTTGGCGTGCCATTTCTGCCGAAGTAGTGATACCGCCACCGTAATAACTGACCGCCGCCGATAGTCCCTGCAATTGAGCAGCAGCCTGCCACGCCATCAACCCACCCCAGCAAAAACCCACCACCCCCACCTTGCGCCCACTGTGGGCGGCGGCATGGTCAATGGCGGCTTGGATGTCGACCAAAATGCCCGTGCCGGGCAGTTGCTCGGCTGCCGTTTTCAGGGCTATGCCGGTTTGCATGTCGGTGGGGCTATAGCCTAAATCGACATCGGCTTGCACACGAGCAAACAATGCAGGTGCTATGGCTAAATAACCTCGGGCCGCAAAACGTTCAGTGACAGCGCGGATATGGGGGTTCACGCCAAAAATTTCTTGCAACACTACTACCGCAGCATGGGGGGTGCCGGTGGGCTTGGCCTGCCAAGCGGGGCAGTGGAACCCGTTGGCTGCTTCTAAGCTAATCCATTCACTGTGCATAAATAGAGACTTTCTGTTCTAAGTCAAAAAAACAATAAAAAATTCCAACATACCGATGCCCCAATCCAAGATACTGATAGGTTGCACTATGTTTTATAAAAGCAGCATGTTGCTCTCTAAGCTTGCGCTTCCACGGCTCCAGAATGGAGCAATCCCGCCCTGTCAGGAGCGCACATGGATTTGAAGCCACTTTTTACCCTGTTGTTTGTGGTCAATCCCTTGGCTATCGTGCCATTCTTTATCCACTACACCCACGGGTTTTCAGTATCACAGCGCAAGCGTACCATTCAGGTGGCGGCATTCAGTGTATTTTGCGTGATTGCAACTTGCGCTTTGTTGGGACTCCAAATTCTGGAGTTTTTCAGCATCTCGTTGCAAAGCTTTCAGGTAGGCGGTGGTTTGTTGTTGTTGAGCAGTGCCATGAACATGCTCAATGCCCAACCTGCCGAGGCCAAACCCCATGCCAATGAATTGGAGGCCGGGGCAGAAAAGGCAGCCGCTGGGGCCAGCATTGCGGTAGTGCCACTGACCATTCCGTTGCTCACTGGGCCTGCCACGATGTCCACTGTGGTGATTTATGCCGACCGGGCACAAACGCTCTGGCAACACGCGGCCTTGGTAGCTTACGGTGTGGTGATTGCTGCCGCCACCTATGTATGCTTCTCGCTGGCACAACCGATTGCCAGAGTTTTGGGGCAAACCGGCATCAATGTAATGACGCGCATCATGGGCCTGATTTTGGCGGCATTGTCGGTAGAGGTAATGGCCTTGGGTTTGGTAAAACTGTTTCCGGTGTTGGCGCGGTGATGGGTATGGGTATGCAGGGCCATATTTATTTGGTAGATGACGATGTGGCGGTGCGGGCCTCGCTATCGCGCATGTTGGAGTATCTGGGTTATACCGTAGAGTCCTACCCTTCGCCGCATACCTTTTTAGAGCAGTCGCTACCGATTGCTCCGGCGGTGCTGCTGCTGGATATGCGTATGCCCCACATGAATGGCTTGGCGTTGCAACAAGAGTTGCTGCGGCTGGGGCGGGCCACCCCGATTGTGTTCATCTCGGGCGAGAGCCAGACTCAAGAAGTGATTGATGCTTTTAAGGGTGGTGCGATTGATTTTTTGCTCAAGCCCTTCAACATAGAAGACCTGCTGCGCGCACTGCACCAAGCAATGGCCCGTGACCGCGAACAACTCAAAAGCGTGCGCGATGCGATGGATGTGCAACGTGGCTACGACAGCCTAACCCCACGCGAGCGCCAAATCTGCCAAATGGTGGTCAATGGCTTAATGAACAAAGAAATTGCCGACCACTTTGCGTGCAGCCTGAAAACCGTGAAGGTGCATCGCGCCCGCGTCATGGAAAAAATGGGCGCTACCACGCTACTAGAGCTGGCCGAAAAAATGCGCGAGTTGTCCAAGCCAAACCTGTAAGCGCAGCAGCGGCACATGTTCAGTCTGCCAACCGCCTACCTGATTGTGGGTGTGATGTATTTGGTCATGCCTACGGTGGCTTGGGCGGTGTTGTCGGGCCTGCGTTCACGCTCGGCCTTGTTGTGGTGTGCTGGCAGTGGCTTATTTGGGATTGGGGTGGTGTTGTTGGGCTTGCGGCCACACATTGCAGAATGGGCGGCTTACCCAGTGGCCAATGGCCTGATGCTATTGGCCAATTTGGTGCGCGTTCAGGCACTGCAACATGAATTACAGCGCCCGGCGTGGCCGCAAAAAAGGCTCCTCTGGTTAGGGATAGGCTTTGTGTTGGGTTATGAATACCTGCGGCTAGGCTTAGACCAAGCCAACTTGCGCTTTCTTTGGTCCTCCTCGACATTGGCAGCCAGTTTTTTGTATATCAGTCGATTGGCTTGGCAGCTGGGACAGCGAGAGGATTCACGCAGCGCCTATTGGGTCGCTGGGGCTTATTTGGCCGTGGGCAGCATGCTGGTACTGCGGACGATAGCGGTAGCGAGTGGCTTTTCTCAGCCCAACGCCTTGTTTGGCGGCTGGGACAGTGTGTTGAGCGTGGGGTCGGCGCTCATCAGCTCGGTGGTGGGCAGCGTTGGCTTTATTGGTATTTTTTTAGAGCGCGCTCGGCACAATGATTTGTTGGCAGCAGCAGCGCGCGCCCAGCAGGAAGAACGCGATCGGCTAGGGATGCAAATTGCCCAGTTAGACCGCCAGCGCTGCCTGGGTGAGATGTCGGCCTCTTTGGGGCACGAGTTGAACCAGCCCCTGACCGCTATTTTGCTCGATGCCCAGATGGGCCAACATGGTTTAACCCAAAATCGCTTAGATACGGCCCAGCTGCAAGAATTACTGCACGATATCGAAAGCAACACGCAGCGCGCCAGCCAAATTATTGAACGCATCCGCAGTTTTATCCGACCCATGCCAGAGCGACACCAACCGGTCGAGTTGGGCCAGCTGGTGCAAGAGGTGGCACAACTGCTGGCTTGCGAGGCGCGCCGTTGCAAGGTTGCATTTGTTTTTGAGCTGCCACCGGAGCCGGTATGGGTACAAGGGGATGCGATACAACTGTCGCAAATTGTGCTCAATGTGTATCGCAATGCCATCCAAGCCATGACAGACCAACCCCAGCCACGCCAACTGCGCGTAGCCATTGCCACTGGGCCGGATGTGGTGTTGTTGCGTATCTGCGACAACGGCCCCGGTTTAACGCACGAGGCACTAACGCAAGCAGGTCAAGCTTTTTTTAGCACTAAGCCTGATGGCTTGGGCTTAGGGCTGTCGATTTCGCGCGCCATTGCCCAGCGCCACGGGGGCAGGTTAGAGATTGCTAACCATCCTCAGGGGGGCGCTGTGGTTCAACTTAGCTTGCCTGCACCAAACCGCCTTTAGCCTTACAGCTTAGGGTCATTGCCCCTAGGGGCAATAGTGTTTCAAACTGTTTTGCTATTTACTTATGTGCTGTAGCCATTAGCCAAGCGATAGTCCAAGAATGCGTACCAATTTACCCGTAACAAACCAAGAGTTTGATTACCCCAGTGACGAATTTTTGATGTCCACCACCGACCAGCAAGGGCGGTTGACGCACTGCAACGCCGCTTTTGCGCGCGTCAGTGGCTTTACGATGGAGGAGCTGATGGGCCAGCCGCACAACATTGTGCGCCACCCCGATATGCCACCCGAAGCCTTTGAAGACATGTGGAAAACCATCGGGCATGGCCGCAGTTGGATTGGCATGGTCAAAAATCGGCGCAAGGATGGGAGCTTTTACTGGGTGCGCGCCCACGTTACACCGCTGATGCAAAACGGTAAACCGATTGGGTATATGTCGGTACGCATGAAGCCCACGCGCGCAGAGGTGCAAAAGGCCCACGCTTTGTATCAAAAAGTGCGCCAAGAACGCGAATCAGGCCGCCATACCTTTCGGCTGCATTCGGGCCATGTGCGCTACAACGGTTGGCGCGATTGGATCGGGCGCTTACAGCGCGCCAGCTTTACCCAGCGCTTGGCCGCCATGCTGACCGTGCCAGTCTTGGCGGTGCCCCTGTTGCCTTGGGCTTTGGATTTGCATGGCTTAGAGGCTGTGGCGCTGCAAAGTGGGTTAGGGCTGGTCTTGGCAGGCTGGATACTGTGGCGCTTTCATCGGCGCATTACCAAGGGGCTGGGCGATGCCCAACGCTTGGCCAACGAAATTGCCGGTTGTGGTTTATCCACGCCCTACCGCCGCATTGATGGCCGCCACCCGGTGGCCTTGCTGATGGAGCGCTTGCAGCAAATCCAAGTCAACCTGCGCGCCGTGGTGGGTGATGCCCAAGCCGAAATTGATGGCTTTGGGGATATTGCCAGCCATGTCGCTGATGGGGGTCAAGAGCTGGCCCGGCGCACCGAGTCGCAGGCCAGCAGCTTAGAAGAAACCGCTGCCACGATGGAAGAGCTGTCTAGCACCGTGCGCCAAGCGGCACAAACCGTGCAGCAGGTACTCAAAGAAAGCGAAAACAGCGCCGCTTTGGCGCGCCACGGTGGCGATGCTGTCAATGAAATCAGCAATGTGGTGCAAGCAATTGCCCAATCCTCGCAAAAAATGGGGCAAATCATTGCCACCATCGAGGGCATAGCTTTCCAGACCAATATTTTGGCCCTCAATGCTGCCGTAGAGGCCGCACGCGCTGGCGAGCAAGGTCGGGGTTTTGCGGTGGTGGCCTCCGAGGTGCGCGCGCTGGCCCAGCGCAGTGCCACTGCCGCCCGAGAAATCCGCGATTTAATCAGCGAATCCTCCACCCAAACCCTGCGCGGGGCCGAAAAAATGCAATCGGCCAGCCAAACCATTGACCAAGTCGTGCAGTCGGTGGCCCATGTCAATACCTTGGTCAACGAGATGGGCGTAGCCGCCGAAGAGCAAGCGCTGGGCATTTCGCAAGTCAATGAAGCAGTGACCGACCTAGACCGTGTGACGCAACAAAATGCCGCTTTGGTGGAAGAATCTGCCGATGCCGCCCAAGCCATGAGCCAAAACACCGGCGTACTGGGGCGCACGCTGGCGGTGTTTCGGCTGCGATAAACAAGCCGCAGACAAGGGCAGCACGAAGCAGGGACAATCGGCAATTACTGATTTTTTTGTTTCTACCTGCCCATGCAAGCCCCCCACTACACCCGCGCCGCCCAGCTTCCTGCCATTTTGGCCCAACGCATTGTCATTTTGGATGGTGCGATGGGCACCATGATTCAACGTTTTAAGCTGGGCGAGGCCCAATACCGGGGTGAAGGTTACAACGGCCCCGAAGGTGCCGGGGAGCGCTTCAAAGATTTTCCACGCGATGTCAAAGGCAACAACGAGCTGCTCTCGCTCACGCGCCCGGATGTCATCCGCGACATCCACGAACGCTACTTGGCCGCCGGTGCCGATTTGATTGAAACCAACACCTTTGGTGCCACCACCATCGCCCAAGAAGACTACGGCATGGCCGATTTGGCCTATGAGATGAATTTGCGTTCAGCCCAACTGGCGCGCGCTGCCTGCAATCAATTTTCTACCCCCGAGCATCCACGCTTTGTTGCTGGTGCCCTTGGCCCTACCCCCAAAACGGCCAGCATCAGCCCCGATGTGAACGACCCCGGCGCACGCAATATTGATTTTGAGCAGCTGCGCGCTGCCTACCACGCGCAAACCTTGGCGCTGATGCAAGGCGGTGCCGATGTGCTACTGGTCGAGACCATTTTTGACACCCTCAATGCCAAAGCAGCACTGTTTGCGATTGAAGAAGTGTTTGAGCAAACCGGCGAGCGCCTGCCGCTCATCATCAGCGGCACCGTGACCGATGCCTCGGGGCGTATTTTGTCCGGCCAAACCGTGACAGCGTTTTGGCACAGTGTGCGCCACGCGCAACCGTTGGCCGTGGGCCTGAACTGCGCCTTGGGGGCCGCGCTGATGCGTCCTTATATCCAAGAACTCAACCGCGCTGCCCCAGACACCTTTATCAGCTGCTACCCCAATGCGGGCCTGCCCAATCCCATGAGTGACACCGGCTTTGACGAAACACCTGAAGTCACGAGCCGCTTAGTGCATGAGTTTGCCGCCGAAGGGCTGGTCAACATTCTGGGCGGTTGCTGTGGCACCACCCCCGACCATATCGGCGCGATTGTCAAGGCGGTGGCCTCAGTGCCCACGCGCAAGATGTTTTATTCGGCACAGACCTAAGCCGAAGCCGTGCAGCGGCGGCTGCACTGTCTATACTGAAAACATTCGTTCCTTTGTTGGAGTCTGTCATGCAACGTCGCCAAAGTTTAGTCTTGCTGGGGGCTAGTTTGTGGGTTGGTTGGGGTGCTGTGGCCCATGCCTATCGTCCGCCCCCTGCGCGCTACCGCAACGCTTTGGCAGCAGCCAGCGGACAGTTGTTATCGGTAGAGGTGCTTAGCCAGCAGCGCCACCAGCAGCAGTTGCCTATTTTTCAAAAAAATGGCCGCTGGTATGTGGGCGGTGAGCATGGCCAGCCTTATCGGCTGCTGCTACGCAACCAAAGCGCTGGGCGCTTGCTGGTCGTGGCCTCGGTGGATGGCGTGAACGTCCTTAACGGCGAGCCAGCCGCCGCCGACCAGCCCGGCTATATCATCGCGCCGTATGGCAGCCTGACGATTGATGGCTGGCGCAAATCAAGCGATAGCGTAGCCGAATTTGTCTTGACCGCCCCAGAAGACTCTTATGCCGAGCGCACCGGCCAAGGTGGCAATACCGGCATACTCGGCTTTGCAGTGTTTGAAGAAGCGCCGCCCCCACCCCCGCCACCCCGGTTCCCACCCCCTGCGGCAATCGAAGAAGGCTACCACCGGCGCGAAAGTTCCAAATCCATACCAGCAACACCGTCAGCGGGTGGACGTTCGTTAGACCACGACAACGCCCCTGTGGCGGCCAAGGCCCCAGCAGCTGCCGAGCGCTCAGATTTAGGCACCGGCCACGGCGAGCGCGTCCATTCTCCGGTGCGCGAAGTGCGCTTTCAGCGTGCCAGTCGGCGCCCTGCCGAAACCCTGCGTATCCAATACGCCAGTTTGGCCCAACTAGAGCGCCGCCGCATTGCCCTGCGCGAGCGCTGGCCAGAGCGGCAACCGCCTGACAACGGACCAGACCCTTTCCCCGGTGAAGGGCGCTTTGTCCCTGACCCGCCTCCCAGGCGCTAAAAGAAAAGGCGCTTCATCAGGTTGCGCTGCTTGCTTTATACGCCTGCTGCGTGTGCCTGCTGGTCGGCGTGGTAGCTAGAACGCACCATCGCCCCCACCGCCGCATGGCTAAAGCCCATTTGGTAGGCTTCCTGCTCGAACATCTTGAAAGTGTCTGGGTGTACGTAACGGCGCACCGGCAAATGGCTGTTGCTGGGGGCCAAATACTGACCAATTGTTAGCATGTCGATGTCGTGCGCGCGCATATCGCGCATCACTTGCAAAATCTCTTCATCGGTCTCACCCAGCCCGACCATGATGCCGCTCTTGGTGGGGACGTTGGGGTGCAGGGCCTTAAATTTCTTCAGTAGATTCAGGCTAAATTGGTAGTCCGAGCCAGGGCGCGCTTCTTTGTACAGGCGTGCGGTGGTTTCTAAGTTGTGGTTCATCACATCGGGCGGTGCGGCGCGCAAAATTTCTAAGGCGCGGTCATCGCGGCCCCGAAAATCGGGCACCAAAATCTCAATCTGGGTTTGCGGTGACAACTGGCGAATGTGCTGAATGCACTCGACAAAATGGCCGCTGCCGCCATCGCGCAAATCATCGCGGTCCACACTGGTGATAACGACGTACTTCAGCTTCAAGGCAGCAATGGTTTTGGCCAGATTGAGTGGTTCGTCTTTGTCCAGTGGGTCGGGTCTGCCGTGGCCCACATCACAGAACGGGCAGCGGCGCGTGCATTTGTCGCCCATGATCATGAAGGTGGCCGTGCCCTTGCCAAAACACTCGCCAATGTTGGGGCAACTGGCTTCTTCACACACGGTGTGCAATTTGTGTTCACGCAACACATCTTTAATTTCGTAAAAGCGGCTGCTGGCCGAGCCTGCTTTCACTCGAATCCACTCTGGCTTTTTCAGTACCTCGGCCTGCTCTACCTTGATAGGGATGCGCGATAGCTTGGCCGCCGCTTTTTGTTTGGCCAAGGGGTTGTAGTTTTCGGCGGATTGTGCTTCACGCACGACTTCAGGAGTGCTCATGGCAGGAGATGGCTGGTGATAGTCTGATAGACGGGATTCAGGGGGCCAGCCGGACGCTGAGCTGATAGCCCAAGACCTGCGCGGCTTCTTCCCAAGTGGTATGAACGCCGATTGTAGAAAGATCAACTGTTTGCAAACCTGCATAGCCACAGGGGTTGATACGTGCAAAGGGACTCAAATCCATCGCGACATTCAGCGCTACACCGTGGTAGGTGCAATGCCGACTGACTTTGATACCCAAAGCGGCAATTTTGCCCAGCCCGGTAAAGTCGGGCGCAGGGGCGCTACTGCCCTCTGTGCGCTTTTGTGGCCGCTGCGGCAGCAGGGCGTGGCTGTGAGGGTCATCCAAGCGCACATAAATGCCAGGCGCACCAGCTACGCGGTGGCCAGTAATACCAAAATACGCCAGGGTGCGAATTACCGCTTCTTCCACCCGATAGACATACTCTTTCACGTAATAGCCCGCCCGTTGCAAATTCAGCAGCGGATAGGCCACCACTTGGCCAGGGCCATGAAAAGTCACCTGCCCGCCTCGGTTGGTACTGACGACTGGAATATCTCCGGCAGCCAGCACATGCCCAGCTTGTCCAGCCAGCCCTTGGGTAAAAGTGGCAGGATGTTCGCACAGCCAAATTTCATCCTGCTGCTCCGGGGTGCGTGCCGCTGTGAACTCCTGCATCGCCTGATAGCTATCCAGATAGGGTATTTGGCCCAGCCAGCGCAGACCGATAGCAGCGTTTGGGATGGCCGACATCTCAAAGTACCACTTTTACCAGCGGGTGGGCGGTCAGGGCGTGGTACAAACCATCGAGTTGTTCCCGGCTGGTCGCCGTAATACTCAACGTAATGCCCAAGTATTTGCCGCCACTGCTTTCGCGCAGTTCCACCGCAGCAGCATCAAAAAAAGGGTCAAATTGGCGTGCCAGCGCCGTCACAGCAGGCAACAAAGCCTCCACTTTCAGCCCCATCACCTTGATAGGAAAGATGCTAGGGTACTCAATCAGCGAGTCTTTGCGCGGGTCGGTGCCTGTGGCAGCGGGCTGCAAGCCAGAAGTAATAGTCATGAAGTAACCTTAGGATGTAGCTTTCAAGTGGTGTGCAGACACAGCAAAGCCACTGTCGCAACAGATAATTTGCCGCAGACAGGGGTTTTTACTTATAATTAGTGGCTTTGCGAAGGTTTCAGTCTGTAACGTTAGGAGCAAAACGATGAAAACAATCGCTCCGCTCGATACAGAAGCTGAGGCCGAAGAATCCGACTTCAAGCCCCTCAGTGCAGAAGAAGCGCAGGCATGGCGCAAATCCCACCGGGCGGTGTCCGTGTGGCGTGTTCTGGCCATGCAGGTGTTGGCAGGTGTTTTAGTGGTGTTGTTGGCTTGGCTGGTCACTGGCAAAGCAAGCATCGCTTGGTCAGCTGCCTATGGTGTGTTAGCGGTGTTAATCCCTGCGTTGCTGTTTGCGCGTGGGTTGCAGCGCCAACAATTTGCCAAATCCGCCAGTGCAGCCATGCTAGGGTTCTTTGTCTGGGAGCTGCTCAAAATTGTGCTCACGGTGGCCATCTTGGCTGCTGCACCTAAGGTGGTAGCACAGTTGAGCTGGCTGGCCTTGTTGGCTGGCATGGTGGTAACGATGAAAACGTACTGGATTGCGCTCTTGGTGCAGTCCAGTGTCCGAAAAACCGATTGATTAAGAGAAGAGTTGTCCGATGGCCGCAGATGCGCACGCTCCCACAGCAAGTGAATACATCGTTCACCACTTGCAGCACCTTCAAAATATCAAGCAAAAGTCCATCATTGATTTTTCGGTAGTCAACTACGACTCCGTTATCGTCAGTGTCACCATTGGTGCGCTGGGACTTTTCCTTTTATGGCTGGGGGCACGTGCCGCGACTTCGGGCATCCCCGGTCGTTTCCAAGCCGCCGTCGAGTTGTTGGTCGAAATGGTGGACAACCAAGCCAAGGCCAACATCCACAACGCCGAAAGCCGCAAATTCATTGCTCCATTGGCCCTAACGGTGTTTGTCTGGATTTTCCTCATGAACGCAATGGACTTGCTGCCGGTTGACTTGCTGCCCGTCATTTGGGCACAAATTTATGGTGCGGCGGGTCATGACCCCCACCACGCTTATCTGCGTGTCGTGCCTACTGCCGATTTGTCCACCACGCTGGGTCTGTCCTCTGCCGTGCTGGTGCTGTGCCTAATTTACAGCGTCAAAATCAAAGGCTTGGGTGGTTGGGCGCACGAATTGGTGACGGCTCCTTTCGGCACCAGCAAAAATCCTGTCTTCGCCCTGATTTTGGGCGTGGTCAATCTGCTGATGCAGATCATTGAATACGTTGCCAAAACAGTTTCGCACGGTATGCGGTTGTTTGGCAACATGTACGCTGGTGAGTTGGTGTTCATGCTGATTGCCCTGATGGGTGGTGCGGCGGCCATGTCGCTTTCCGGTGTGTTGCTCCCCGTGGGGCACATCATTGCAGGTTCGATCTGGGCCATCTTCCACATCCTGATCATTACCCTGCAAGCCTTCATTTTCATGATGCTGACGCTGATTTACCTCGGCCAAGCGCATGAAGCCCACTGACCATTTCCCTTTCCTTTCTTAACCTTTCTTTTTTACATCAGGAGTCATCATGGAAAACATTCTCGGTCTCGTCGCTCTGGCTTGTGGTCTGATCGTTGGTTTGGGCGCTATCGGCGCTTCCATCGGTATCGCTTTGATGGGCGGCAAGTTCCTAGAAGCTTCGGCACGTCAACCTGAGCTGATCAACGAACTGCAAACCAAAATGTTCATTTTGGCTGGTCTGATTGACGCGGCCTTCCTGATCGGCGTGGCTATTGCTCTGCTGTTCGCTTTCGCCAACCCCTTCGTTCTGGCCTAATCTCCGATCAACGCCCAAATAGAAAGGTGTTGCCGTGAGTATCAACGCGACCCTGTTCGTTCAGGCCATCGTCTTCTTGATTCTGGTGCTGTTCACGATGAAATTCGTGTGGCCCCCGATTGTCAAGGCGCTGGACGAACGAGCCCAGAAAATCGCCGATGGTCTCGCTGCTGCCGACCGTGCCAAGTCCGAATTGAGTGCTGCCAATCAGCGCGTCGAGAAGGAATTGTCGCAAACGCGCAATGAGACGGCTGCCCGTCTGGCTGATGCCGATCGCCGTGCCCAGGCCATCGTCGAAGAAGCCAAGGCCCGCGCCAGCGAAGAAGCCCAAAAAATTATTGCTGCTGCACAGGCCGAGGCCAAGCAACAGGTGGTGCAGGCCCGTGAAGCGCTGCGTGAGCAGGTGGCTGTGCTGGCTGTCAAGGGTGCCGAGCAGATTCTCCGCAAGGAAGTCAACGCCGGTGTTCATGCAGATCTGCTGAACCGCCTCAAGACTGAACTGTAAGGGACGCATTCATGGCCGAAATCGCCACCATTGCCCGCCCTTACGCCGATGCCTTGTTCAAAGCCTGCACGGCGGGTGCAGGCGTCGATCTGGGCAGTGCCACCGCTTGGGTTGAGGAGCTGGCGGTGATTGCCGCCGATCCGCAATTGCGCCAGTTGTCCGACAACCCCAAGGTCAGTCCAGACCAGTTGTTTGACCTGATTGCTGGCTTGACCCGTTATGCTCTGCCTGACATGGGGCGCAATTTTTTGCGTACCATGATTGAAAACGGGCGTCTGGATGCCCTGCCCGAAGCTGCTGTGCAATTTCGTACTCTGGTCAATCGCAGCAGCGGTTCGTCAGATGCCGTGGTTTACAGCGCCTTCCCTATCGACAGCAGTGCGCTGGCCGATTTGGGCGCATCGCTCGAAAAGCGCTTTGGCCGCAAGCTTAATCTCACCATGCAGCAGGATGAGTCCCTGATCGGTGGGATTCGGGTCGTGGTAGGAGATGAAGTGCTCGACACTTCGGTCAAGGCACGTTTAGAACAAATGAAAGCGGCCCTCACTGCGTAACGCGCGGCTTGAGGTTTCGGCTAAACAAAGAAAGAAGGAAAGAGTCATGCAACTCAATCCCGCAGAAATTTCTGAACTCATCAAGAGCCGCATCGAGGGGCTGGCAGCCAGCAGCGATATCCGTAACCAAGGCACCGTGGTGTCGGTGTCCGACGGTATCGTGCGCGTTCATGGCCTGTCGGACGTGATGCAAGGCGAAATGTTGGAGTTCCCCGCCTCGGCAGACGGTACCCCCTCCTTTGGTCTGGCACTGAACTTGGAGCGTGACTCCGTCGGTGCTGTGATTTTGGGCGAGTACGAGCATATCTCCGAAGGCGACACCGTCAAATGTACCGGTCGCATTTTGGAAGTGCCCGTCGGCCCCGAGTTGGTCGGTCGTGTGGTCAACGCTTTGGGTCAACCCATTGACGGCAAAGGCCCCATCAACGCCAAAATGACCGACGTGATCGAAAAGGTCGCTCCCGGCGTTATCGCGCGTAAATCGGTGGACCAGCCACTGCAAACCGGTCTCAAGTCCATCGACTCGATGGTGCCGATTGGCCGTGGTCAGCGCGAACTGATCATTGGTGACCGCCAAACCGGTAAAACCGCTGTGGCGATTGATGCTATCTTGGCCCAAAAAGGCCAAGGTGTTATCTGTATCTACGTGGCTATCGGTCAAAAAGCCTCCTCCATCAAAAACGTGGTGCGCTCCTTAGAGCAAGGCGGCGCGATGGACTACACCATCGTCGTGGCTGCTTCGGCTTCTGAGTCTGCTGCCATGCAATACGTGTCGGCCTACTCTGGCTGCACGATGGGCGAATACTTCCGCGACCGTGGTGAAGATGCCCTGATCGTTTATGACGATTTGTCCAAGCAAGCCGTGGCTTATCGCCAAGTGTCGCTGCTGTTGCGCCGTCCTCCAGGCCGTGAAGCCTACCCCGGCGACGTGTTCTATCTCCACAGCCGTCTGTTGGAGCGTGCTGCCCGTGTGAATGCCGACTACGTCGAAGCCTTCACCAAGGGTGCCGTCAAGGGCAAGACTGGTTCGCTCACCGCGCTGCCAATCATCGAAACCCAAGCCGGTGACGTTTCCGCCTTCGTGCCGACCAACGTGATTTCGATTACTGATGGTCAGATCTTCTTGGAAACCAGCCTGTTCAACGCTGGTGTGCGTCCCGCTATTAACGCCGGTATTTCCGTGTCGCGTGTGGGTGGTGCAGCGCAAACCAAGCTGGTGAAGGGTCTGTCCGGTGGTATCCGTACCGACTTGGCACAATACCGCGAACTAGCTGCGTTCGCGCAGTTTGCTTCCGACTTGGACGATGCCACGCGCAAGCAACTCGATCGCGGTGCCCGCGTCACTGAGCTGCTCAAGCAAGCCCAATACAGCCCTTTGCCTATCTCTTTGATGGGTGCCACGCTGTTTGCGGTCAACAAGGGCTTCATGGACGACATCGACGTCAAGAAAATCTTGGCCTTCGAAAGCGGTTTGCACCAGTTCCTCAAGACCAGCCACGCTGCCTTGTTGGACAAGCTGGAAAAAGACCGTGCTATGGACAAGGATGCCGAAGCCGCCCTGACCGCTGCTATCACAGCGTTCAAGAAGTCGTTCGCTTAAACCGGACGAGGAACCATCATGGCAGCAGGCAAGGAAATACGCGGCAAGATCAAGTCGGTAGAAAATACCAAAAAGATCACCAAAGCGATGGAAATGGTGGCAGCATCCAAAATGCGTAAAGCGCAAGAACGGATGCGTGCAGCCCGCCCCTATAGCGAAAAAATCCGCAATATTGCAGCCCATCTCAGCCAAGCCAACCCAGAGTACACGCACCCGTTCATGCAAGTGAACGATGCGAAGGTGGCCGGTTTGATTGTCGTCACCACCGACAAAGGTTTGTGTGGCGGCATGAACACCAACGTGCTGCGTGCAGTCACCAACAAGCTGCGCGATATGCAGACTGCGGGTGTTTCTGCCGAAGCCGTGGCTATCGGCAACAAAGGGCTGGGCTTTCTGAACCGTGTCGGTGCCAAGGTGGTTTCTCAGGCTATCGGTTTGGGAGACACACCTCACCTCGACAAGCTGATTGGCCCCATCAAGGTGCTGCTCGACGCATACGCTGAAGGCAAGATCAACGCGGTGTACCTGTGCTACACCAAGTTCATCAACACCATGAAGCAAGAGTCGATTGTGGAGCAGTTGCTACCTTTGTCGTCCGAATCTATTCAGACAGAGGGCAAGGCAGCCAGCGCCCACGGTTGGGATTACATCTACGAACCCGATGCACAGAGCGTCATTGACGATCTGCTGGTTCGCTATGTGGAGTCGTTGATCTACCAAGCCGTAGCCGAGAACATGGCATCCGAGCAATCGGCGCGCATGGTGGCCATGAAGGCAGCTACAGACAACGCTGGCACCGTCATTAATGACTTGAAGCTGGTCTATAACAAAACGCGTCAAGCAGCGATCACCAAGGAATTGTCCGAGATCGTTGCCGGTGCGGCTGCCGTCTGATCCGCGACGCCGTCACGGTTTAAAAATTTTTGGAGCAAAAAATGGCTCAAGTTCAAGGAAAAATCGTTCAGTGTATCGGCGCGGTGGTCGACGTTGAGTTCCCCCGTGACCGTATGCCCAAGGTCTACGACGCGCTCAAGCTCGAAGGCTCTGCACTGACTCTGGAAGTTCAGCAACAATTGGGCGATGGCATCGTCCGTACCATTGCGTTGGGTTCATCCGATGGTTTGCGCCGTGGCCTGATGGTCAGCAACACCGCTGCCCCCATCACCGTGCCTGTGGGCAAGGCCACTTTGGGTCGTATCATGGACGTGCTGGGCACGCCGATTGACGAGCGCGGTCCGGTCAGCCAAGAGCTGACGGCCTCCATCCACCGCAAGGCTCCTGCTTACGACGAACTGTCACCCTCGCAAGAGCTACTGGAAACCGGTATCAAGGTGATTGACTTGGTTTGCCCGTTTGCTAAGGGCGGTAAGGTCGGTCTGTTCGGTGGTGCCGGTGTGGGCAAGACCGTGAACATGATGGAACTCATCAACAACATCGCCAAGGCCCACAGTGGTCTGTCGGTGTTCGCTGGTGTGGGCGAGCGTACCCGCGAAGGGAACGATTTCTACCACGAAATGGCCGATTCTGGCGTGGTGAACCTGGAAAACTTGGGTGAATCCAAGGTTGCTATGGTGTACGGCCAGATGAACGAGCCTCCAGGCAACCGTTTGCGCGTCGCTCTGACCGGTCTGACCATCGCCGAATCCTTCCGTGACGAAGGCCGTGACGTGCTGTTCTTCGTGGACAACATCTACCGTTACACCTTGGCCGGTACCGAAGTATCCGCGCTGCTGGGTCGTATGCCTTCTGCTGTGGGTTACCAACCTACGCTGGCCGAAGAAATGGGCCGCCTGCAAGAGCGCATCACCTCCACCAAGGTCGGCTCCATCACGTCCATTCAGGCCGTGTACGTGCCAGCGGATGACTTGACTGACCCCTCGCCTGCTACCACCTTCGCCCACTTGGATTCCACCGTGGTGCTGTCGCGTGATATTGCTGCGCTGGGTATCTACCCCGCCGTGGATCCGCTGGACTCTACTAGCCGTCAGTTGGACCCCCAAGTGGTGGGTGAAGAGCACTATACTGTGGCCCGTGGCGTGCAAAACACGCTGCAACGCTACAAGGAATTGCGCGACATCATCGCCATTCTGGGTATGGACGAACTGGCCCCTGAAGACAAGCTCACAGTGGCCCGTGCGCGTAAAATCCAGCGTTTCCTGTCGCAACCGTTCCACGTGGCCGAAGTGTTTACCGGTTCGCCCGGCAAGTACGTTTCGCTGGCCGAAACCATCCGTGGTTTCAAGATGATTGTCAATGGCGAGTGCGATCACCTGCCCGAACAAGCCTTCTACATGGTCGGTACCATCGACGAAGCCTTCGAGAAAGCCAAGAAGATGGCCTAAAGTGGTTTGCTGGGCAAGCACTTGCCCGGCGCTCACCGCTTAAAAGCCCTTTTTGCAGACTTCCAAAGGAATCCAGATGGCCAACACCCTACATGTCGACGTTGTCAGTGCCGAAGAGTCCATCTTTTCCGGACAGGCACTTTTTGTCGCATTGCCCGGCGAAGCTGGCGAATTGGGCGTTTATCCACGCCATACGCCGCTGATTACCCGCATCAAGCCTGGTTCGGTGCGTATTGAGATGGCCGATGGCAGCGAAGAATTTGTCTTTGTCGCCGGTGGCATCCTCGAAATCCAACCCGATCGCGTCACGGTGCTATCCGACACCGCAGTACGTGGCAAAGACCTTGACGACGAAAAAGCCAACGAGGCCAAAGCAGCCGCTGAAGAAGCACTGAAAAACGCCAAGAGCGAAATTGATTTGGCACGCGCCCAGTCTGAGCTGGCCATCATGGCAGCGCAGATTGCCGCTTTGCGTAAATTCCGCGAAAAGCGTTGATGTTTATAGGTCTTTCGGCCTGTACGCACCTCCCCAAAGCCGCCTATTCAGGCGGTTTTTTTATGATTTTTCTAAATTTGCGATTAAGTTGGCAGATGGCGAAAAAAAGCTGTGCTACAATTCGAGTCTCTACGGAGGAGTGCCCGAGTGGCTAAAGGGGGCAGACTGTAAATCTGTTGGCTTACGCCTACGCTGGTTCGAATCCAGCCTCCTCCACCAAATATACGCTAGACCGCTAGTGCGGTTGTGCGGGAGTAGTTCAATGGTAGAACCCTAGCCTTCCAAGCTAATGACGCGGGTTCGATTCCCGTCTCCCGCTCCATGTGTTGTGTTAGATAATAAAGCAAAGTTTCAGGCTTTGTTTGCCCTTGTGGCTCAGTGGTAGAGCACTCCCTTGGTAAGGGAGAGGTCGCGGGTCCGATTCCCGCCAAGGGCACCAAATTCTTGGTGTATTCGTACATCATATAAAAATCCTGTCGTGTTGTTGTAATTTTTTTCGGAGTCGAAAAAATGGCAAAAGGTAAGTTTGAACGCACCAAGCCCCACGTCAACGTGGGCACCATCGGTCACGTGGACCACGGCAAGACAACCCTGACGGCAGCCATTGCTACCGTGTTGTCGGCCAAGTTTGGCGGCGAAGCCAAGGCTTACGACCAAATCGACGCAGCCCCCGAAGAAAAGGCACGCGGCATCACCATCAACACCGCCCACGTTGAGTACGAAACCTCTGGCCGCCACTACGCCCACGTGGACTGCCCCGGTCACGCCGACTACGTCAAGAACATGATTACCGGCGCAGCCCAAATGGACGGCGCTATCTTGGTTTGTTCCGCCGCTGACGGCCCCATGCCCCAAACCCGCGAACACATCCTGTTGGCCCGCCAAGTGGGCGTGCCTTACATCATCGTCTTCCTGAACAAGTGCGACATGGTAGACGACGAAGAGTTGCTCGAACTGGTCGAAATGGAAGTGCGCGAGTTGTTGGACAAATACAACTTCCCCGGCGACGATACCCCCATCATCCGTGGTTCCGCCAAGCTGGCCTTGGAAGGCGACAAGGGTCCTCTGGGTGAAGAAGCCATCATGAAGCTGGCCGAAGCCCTGGACACCTACATCCCCACGCCCGAGCGCGCTGTCGATGGCGCTTTCCTGATGCCCGTAGAAGACGTGTTCTCCATCTCTGGCCGTGGCACCGTGGTGACTGGCCGTATCGAGCGCGGCGTGGTGAAAGTCGGCGAAGAAATCGAAATCGTGGGTATCCGCGACACCGTCAAGACCACCTGCACCGGCGTGGAAATGTTCCGCAAGCTGCTCGACCAAGGTCAAGCAGGCGACAACGTTGGTTTGTTGCTGCGCGGCACCAAGCGCGAAGATGTCGAGCGCGGCCAAGTGCTGTGCAAGCCCGGTTCTATCAAGCCCCACACCCACTTCACCGCTGAAGTGTACGTGTTGAGCAAGGACGAAGGCGGCCGCCACACCCCCTTCTTCAACAACTACCGTCCCCAGTTCTACTTCCGTACCACGGACGTGACCGGTGCCATCGAACTGCCCGAAGGCAAAGAAATGGTGATGCCTGGCGATAACGTGTCGATCACCGTCAAGCTGATCAACCCCATCGCGATGGAAGAAGGTCTGCGTTTCGCTATCCGCGAAGGTGGCCGTACCGTCGGTGCTGGCGTGGTTGCCAAAATCATTGCCTAATTTTCTTTAAAGGGGTATAGCTCAATTGGCAGAGCGTCGGTCTCCAAAACCGAAGGTTGTAGGTTCGATTCCTACTGCCCCTGCCACCTAAGAATGGCAAAAATCAAGCCCGCCAGTCTCTGGCGGGCTTCGCTGTCTGCAATGGCGTAGCGATACAGGACAAAGAATGACTACTTCGCAGGTTGAAACAGTGAACACCGGTGCAGACAAGGCCAAACTGGCTGCTGTGGCTGTATTGGTGGTTGCCGCTGTGGCTGCTTTTTACGCCTTGGGTAAGCAAGGCCCGTTGGTGCAGTGGGCCGCCTTGTTGGTCGGTTTGGTGGCTGCCGTGGCTGTGTTTTTGATTTCGGAGCCTGGACGTCAATTTACCGCCTTTGGGCGTGACGCTTGGCGTGAAGCCAAAAAAGTGGTTTGGCCCTCCCGCAAGGAGGCCGTGCAAATGACCCTGTATGTGTTTGGTTTTGTGGTAGTCATGGCACTGTTTTTGTGGCTGACGGACAAAACTTTGGAATGGGTGTTTTATGACCTTATTCTTGGTTGGAGAAAGTAAATGACAGCTTCCGTTGAAGTGGAACCCTCGGCTGCGTCGGCTGTTGCTTCGTCCCAGCACCCTGATTTGCGTTGGTATATTGTCCATGCCTACTCGGGCATGGAAAAGGCCGTAGAGCGCAACATTGCTGAACGTGTGGTGCGTTCTGGCATGACAGCTAAGTTTGGCCGGGTGTTGGTTCCGACCGAAGAAGTCGTCGAAATGAAGAACGGCCAGCGCAAAACCACTGAGCGCCGTCTTTTTCCGGGCTATGTCTTTGTTGAGATGGTCATGGACGACGAAACTTGGCATTTGGTCAAACATACCAGCAAAGTCACTGGCTTTGTCGGTGGGGCCAAAAATCGCCCTGCGCCCATTTCTGAAGACGAAGTGCAAAAAATCGTCAATCAAATGCAAGAAGGTACTGACAAGCCACGCCACAAAGTCGAATTTATGGTGGGCGAGTTGGTGCGCGTCAAAGAAGGTCCGTTCACCGATTTCAATGGCTCGGTGGAAGATGTCAATTACGAGAAGAGTCGTGTCCGGGTATCGGTCATGATTTTTGGTCGCTCTACCCCGGTGGAGTTGGAATTTAGCCAAGTAGAAAAGACCTGATCTTTTTTTCTGGCGTGGTTGTTGGCACTTCCCGACTCAGTGCCTGGTTGATAAATCGAGTCGTTAACCCCGGGGAGCCTGCGTCATTCGCTGGGCGTTTACCCGCAAGGAGTCATCATGGCGAAAAAAATCGTCGGCTTCATCAAGCTGCAAGTGCCAGCTGGTAAAGCCAATCCATCCCCACCCATTGGTCCCGCTTTGGGCCAACGCGGTCTCAACATCATGGAATTCTGCAAGGCATTTAATGCCCAGACCCAAGGTGTAGAGCCAGGTCTGCCACTGCCCGTGGTGATTACCGCCTTTGCTGACAAGAGCTTCACCTTCATCATCAAGACGCCTCCAGCGACTGTGTTGATCAAGAAAGCCATCAAGCTGGACAAGGGTTCGCCCAATCCTCTGAGCACCAAGGTCGGCAAGATTACCCGCGAACAGCTGGAAGAAATCGCCAAGACCAAGATGAAAGACATGAACGCCGCCAGCTTGGATGCTGCTGTGCGTACAATTGCTGGTTCTGCTCGCTCGATGGGCGTGGCTGTGGAGGGTGTGTAAATGGCCAAGTTGACCAAGAAACAAAAAGCCCTGCAAGGCAAGGTTGATAGCACCAAGCTGTATCCTATCGCTGAAGCGCTGGTGATTGTCAAAGAAGCTGCCACAGCCAAGTTCGATGAGTCCATCGACGTGGCCGTGCAACTGGGCGTAGATGCCAAAAAATCGGACCAAGTGGTGCGTGGCGCTGTCGTGCTGCCCAATGGTACTGGCAAGACCACCCGCGTGGCCGTGTTTGCCCAAGGTGCCAAGGCTGAAGAAGCCAAGGCCGCTGGTGCAGATATCGTTGGTATGGACGACTTGGCCGCGATGGTCAAGGCCGGTGATATGCCTTTCGACATCGTGATTGCTGCCCCCGACGCGATGCGTGTGGTCGGTACTTTGGGTCAAATTTTGGGCCCACGTGGCCTGATGCCTAACCCCAAGGTTGGCACCGTGACGCCCGATGTAGCCACTGCCGTGAAAAACGCCAAGGCTGGTCAGGTGCAGTTCCGTGTGGACAAGGCCGGTATTATCCACAGCACCATTGGTCGTCGTTCGTTTGGCGATGACAAGCTGCAAGGCAACTTGGCTGCCCTGATTGAAGCGCTGAACAAGGCCAAGCCTGCTACCAGCAAGGGCTTGTACCTGCGTAAGGTGGCTGTGTCTTCCACGATGGGCTTGGGTGTCCGCGTGGATACGCAATCCATCGCAGCGTAATTGCAAAAAATCGTTGGGCTGCTTGCAAAGGCAGCCTGATGTGGTGGGCTGTGGTTTGGCAACAAGCCGCAGGCTATCCAAGACCGTTGGTGTGTCTGTCACAGGGCACTTAAATCCATAAGCCAACGCAGATGGCGATCCCGCTGCAGATGGAATTTTTCCGAAACAGTTGGTCGCTGCAACAAGAGCGTGGGTTAGGGCCTTGTGTCCGAACCCCACAATTTAAGGAGTAGACCTTGAGTCTTAATCGCAGTGAGAAAGAAGCGGTCATCAACGAAGTGACCAGCCTCGCCGCTAAAGCTCAAACGCTGGTGATTGCGGAATACCGTGGCATCACGGTGGCTGACATGACCAAACTGCGCGTCGATGCCCGCAGCAAAGGCGTGACCCTGAATGTTCTGAAGAACACTCTGGCTCGCCGTGCTGTGGCCGGTAGCGGTTTTGACGTGCTGGCTGACCAGATGACTGGTCCGCTGATCTATGGCTTCTCTGAAGACGCAGTGGCTGCCGCCAAGGTGGTGGCCGACTTCGCGAAAACCAATGACAAGTTGGTGATTCGCGGTGGCGCGTTTGCAGGCAAGGCCCTGGATGTCAACGGTGTGAAGCAACTGGCCAACATCCCTTCCAAGGAAGTGTTGCTGGCACAGCTGTTGGGCTTGATGCAATCCCCCATCTCCCGTACAGCCCGCGTGTTGGCTGCACTGGCAGAGCAACGTGGCGCTGGCGCAGCAGAAGCTGCACCCGCAGAGGCAGAGGCTGTGGCAGCGTAATTGCGGCCAGCCTGTAGTAAGCAATATTGTTAGGAAATCAAAATGGCATTCGATAAAGACGCATTTTTGACCGCGCTGGACAGCATGACGGTTCTGGAACTCAATGACCTGGTCAAGGCCATTGAAGAGAAGTTTGGCGTGAGCGCTGCCGCTATGGCCGCTCCTGCTGCTGGCGGCGGTGCCGCTGCTGCTGCCGTTGAAGAGCAAACCGAATTCAACGTCATCCTGCTTGAAGCTGGTGCCAACAAGGTGTCCGTGATCAAGGCCGTGCGTGAAATCACCGGTCTGGGTCTGAAGGAAGCCAAGGACGTCGTGGACGGCGCTCCTAAGGCGGTCAAGGAAGGCCTGTCTAAGGCTGACGCTGAAGCCGCTAAGAAGAAGCTGGAAGAAGCTGGCGCTAAGGTTGAACTGAAGTAATTCAGGTGCTTTCTGGGCTGGGGCTCTCGTGCAGAGGCCCCAGCCTTTGGTGCTTATGGAGTTCTCTTCAGAGAACACCAAAAAATAGCCAAAAATAGCTATTTTTTAGTGTCTTCTGACCACCCGACCGCAGAAGATGCCTTGGTGCGGGCGATGTGCAAGGCATCGCCGTCCGCCATGGTTGGTAGTGGCCAACCGCCAAGCCCGCAGGGTGTGCTGCCCACGGGTCCGTCGTCGCAGACCCTGGACTCAAGTTTTTTCCCGGAGATCTCATGGCCTATTCCTACACCGAACGCAAGCGAATTCGCAAAAGTTTCGGCAGCCGCGACAGCGTGCTGGAGGTTCCTTATTTGCTACAAATGCAAAAAGATGCGTACACCGCCTTTTTGCAAGCAGATGTGCCGCCCAAAAAGCGTACCACCGAAGGGCTGCAGGCAGCATTCAATGCCGCTTTCCCGATTGTGTCGCACAATGGTTTTGTCGAGATGAAATTTCTCGAATACAACCTGGCCAAACCGGCCTTTGATGTGCGCGAATGCCAGACCCGTGGTTTGACTTTTGCCTCGGCTGTGCGCGCCAAAGTGCAGCTCATCATTTATGACCGCGAGTCTTCGACTTCCCAGTCGAAAGTGGTCAAGGAAGTGAAAGAGCAAGAAGTGTATATGGGCGAAGTGCCGCTCATGACCACCAAAGGCTCGTTCATTATCAACGGCACGGAGCGCGTGATTGTGTCGCAGTTGCACCGCTCGCCCGGTGTGTTCTTTGAACACGACAAGGGCAAGACGCACAGCTCGGGCAAGCTGCTGTTCTCGGCCCGCATTATTCCTTACCGTGGTTCGTGGCTCGATTTTGAGTTTGACCCGAAAGACATTCTCTATTTCCGCGTGGACCGTCGCCGCAAGATGCCGGTCACGACGCTGCTCAAGGCGATTGGCCTGAATCCTGAGTCGATTTTGGCCAACTTCTTTGTCAACGACAACTTCCGTCTGATGGACAACGGTGCCCAGATGGAATACGTGGCCGAACGCCTGCGTGGCGAAGTGGCCCGTTTTGACATCACCGACAAATCTGGCAAGGTGGTGGTGGCCAAAGACAAGCGCGTCACGGCTCGCCATACGCGCGATTTAGAGCAATCGGGCACGACCCACATCACCGTACCCGAAGATTTCTTGTTGGGCCGCGTGGTAGCCCGTGCGGTGGTGGACCCAGACACCGGCGAAATTCTGGCCAAGGCCAACGAAGAGCTGACCGAAGCCTTGCTGAAGAAGCTGCGCTCCTCGGGGGTGCGCGATTTGCAGTGCATCTATACCAACGAGCTAGACCAAGGCGCTTACATCAGCCAGACTCTGCGGATTGATGAAACCACCGACGAGTTCCAAGCCCGTGTCGCCATTTACCGCATGATGCGCCCCGGCGAGCCGCCGACGGAAGATGCGGTGCAAGCCTTGTTCCAGCGTTTGTTCTACAACCCCGACACTTACGATTTGTCGCGCGTTGGCCGTATGAAGTTCAATGCCAAGGTAGGCATGGAAGGCTCTACCGGCCCGATGGTCTTGACCAACGAGGACATCTTGGCTGTGGTCAAGATTTTGGTGGACTTGCGTAATGGCAAGGGCGAAGTGGACGATATTGACCACTTGGGCAACCGCCGCGTGCGTTGCGTGGGTGAACTGGCCGAGAACCAGTACCGCACCGGCTTGGCGCGCATTGAGAAGGCCGTGAAGGAGCGTTTGGGTCAAGCGGAGCAAGACCCGCTGATGCCGCACGACCTGATTAACTCCAAGCCGATTTCTGCCGCGCTGAAAGAGTTCTTCGGTGCTTCGCAGTTGTCGCAGTTCATGGACCAAACCAACCCGCTGGCCGAAATCACGCACAAGCGCCGCGTTTCGGCCCTTGGCCCGGGTGGTTTGACGCGCGAGCGGGCGGGCTTTGAAGTGCGTGACGTGCACGTGACCCACTACGGTCGTGTTTGCCCTATTGAAACGCCTGAAGGCCCGAACATTGGTCTGATTAACTCGCTGGCCTTGTACGCCCGCTTGAACGAATACGGCTTTATCGAAACCCCCTACCGCCGCGTGGTCGATGGTAAGGTAACGATGGACATCGACTACCTGTCTGCCATTGAAGAAGGCAAGTACGTCATCGCCCAAGCCAACGCCACTCTCGACAAAGAAGGTCGCCTGACCGGTGAGCTGGTGTCGGCGCGTGAAAAGGGTGAATCCATCCTTTGCGGTGCCGAGCGCATCCAGTACATGGACGTGTCGCCCGCGCAGATTGTGTCGGTGGCGGCCTCTTTGGTGCCGTTCCTAGAGCACGATGATGCCAACCGCGCTTTGATGGGTGCCAACATGTCGCGCCAAGCGGTGCCGGTGTTGCGCCCAGAAAAACCAATGGTCGGTACCGGCATTGAACGCGTGGCTGCGGTCGATTCGGGCACCGTGGTGACGGCCAGCCGGGGCGGTGTGGTGGACTATGTCGATGCAACCCGCATTGTGATTCGCGTCAACGACGATGAAGCCGTGGCCGGTGAAGTGGGTGTGGATATCTACAACCTCATCAAGTACCAGCGTTCCAACCAAAACACCAACATCCACCAACGCCCCATCGTCAAGCGTGGTGATGTGTTGGCCAAGGGTGATGTGATTGCCGACGGCGCTTCTACCGATTTGGGCGAAATCGCCATCGGCCAGAACATGCTGATTGCCTTCATGCCCTGGAACGGCTACAACTTCGAAGACTCGATTTTGATTTCTGAGCGCGTAGTGGCCGAAGACCGCTACACCTCGATTCACATCGAAGAACTGGTGGTGATGGCGCGCGATACCAAGTTGGGCGCAGAAGAAATCACCCGCGACATTCCGAACCTGTCGGAACAGCAACTGAACCGTTTGGACGAGTCTGGCATCATCTACGTGGGTGCCGAAGTGCAGCCCGGCGATACGCTGGTCGGTAAGGTGACACCCAAGGGTGAAACCACGCTCACGCCCGAAGAAAAGCTGTTGCGCGCCATCTTTGGCGAAAAAGCCAGCGACGTGAAAGACACTTCGCTGCGCGTTAGCCAAGGCTCGCAGGGTGTGGTGATTGACGTGCAAGTCTTCACCCGCGAAGGCATCCAACGCGACAAGCGGGCGCAACAAATTATTGACGATGAACTCAAGCGCTACCGTCTGGACTTGAATGACCAGTTGCGTATCGTGGAAGCCGATGCCTTTGACCGTATCGAAAAACTGCTCGATGGCAAGGTCGCCAACGGCGGCCCACAAAAGCTGGCCAAGGGTACCAAAATCGACAAGGCTTATTTGAACTCGGTGGACAAGTTCCACTGGTTTGATATTCGTCCGGCCGATGAAAACGTGGCCGGACAGCTCGAAAGCATCAAGAATGCCTTGGAGCAAACCCGCCACAGCTTCGATTTGTCGTTTGAAGAAAAGCGCAAGAAACTGACCCAAGGCGATGAGCTGCCCGCTGGTGTGCTGAAGATGGTCAAGGTTTATCTGGCTGTTAAGCGCCGCTTGCAGCCCGGTGACAAGATGGCCGGTCGCCACGGTAACAAGGGGGTGGTGTCGAAGATTGTGCCGGTGGAAGACATGCCGCACATGGCCGACGGTACGCCGGTGGACATCGTGCTGAACCCGTTGGGCGTGCCTTCGCGCATGAACATTGGGCAGGTGCTAGAGGTTCACTTGGGCTGGGCTGGTAAGGGCATTGGTCAACGCATTGACGAAATGCTGCGCCAAGATGCCAAGGCCACCGAGATGCGTAAATTTCTCGAAGAGGTTTATAACTCGCGTGGTCGCCAAGAAGATTTGTCGCAACTGACGGATGAACAAATTTTGGCGATGGCAGGCAACCTGACCAGCGGCGTGCCTTATGCCACGCCGGTGTTTGACGGTGCCAACGAGCAGGAAATCAAAGACATGCTCAAGCTGGCCTACCCTGACGAGTTGAAGGCCCGCAAGGGCCTGACCGATGCGCGCACCCAGGCTTACCTGATTGATGGCCGCACGGGCGAGCAATTTGAGCGTCCTACCACCATCGGCTACATGCACTACCTCAAGCTGCACCACTTGGTCGATGACAAGATGCACGCCCGCTCCACTGGCCCGTACTCGCTGGTGACGCAACAGCCCTTGGGCGGTAAGGCCCAGTTTGGTGGTCAGCGTTTTGGTGAAATGGAAGTGTGGGCGCTGGAAGCCTATGGCGCTTCTTATGTGCTGCAAGAAATGCTCACCGTCAAATCCGATGACGTGGTGGGCCGCACCAAGGTGTACGAGAGCATCGTCAAGGGCGAACACGCCATCGAAGCCGGTATGCCCGAATCGTTCAATGTGCTGGTCAAGGAAATTCGTTCCTTGGGCTTGGACATCGAACTGGAACGCTCCTAATTTGAAAGGGAAAGAGTCTTATGAAATCCTTACTCGACCTGTTCAAGCAATTTACACCCGATGAGCATTTCGATGCCATTCGCATCGGCATGGCTTCGCCCGAAAAGATTCGTTCGTGGTCTTTTGGCGAGGTAAAAAAGCCCGAAACCATCAACTACCGCACCTTCAAGCCCGAGCGCGATGGTCTGTTCTGCGCCAAAATTTTTGGCCCGATTAAGGACTATGAATGCCTGTGCGGCAAGTACAAGCGCCTCAAGCACCGTGGCGTGATTTGCGAGAAGTGCGGCGTAGAAGTCACGCAAACCAAGGTGCGCCGCGAGCGCATGGGCCACATTGATTTGGCCGCACCTTGCGCGCATATCTGGTTCCTCAAGTCCTTGCCTTCGCGCTTGGGTATGGTGCTGGACATGACGCTGCGCGACATTGAGCGCGTGCTGTATTTTGAAGCCTATGTCGTCACGGACCCCGGCATGACCCCGCTGAAAAAGTTCAGCATCATGACCGAAGACGACTACGATGCCAAGGTGAAAGAATACGGCGATGAGTTCGTCGCCAAAATGGGCGCCGAAGGCATCAAAGACCTGCTGGAATCCATCGACATCGAAAGCGAAACCGAGCGCCTGCGTGGCGACTTGACCGGCTCCGAAGTCAAGGTGAAAAAGAACGCCAAGCGCCTCAAAGTGCTGGAAGCGTTCAAAAAATCCGGTATTAAGCCCGAGTGGATGGTGCTAGAAGTGCTGCCCGTGCTGCCACCGGACTTGCGTCCGCTGGTGCCACTGGATGGTGGTCGCTTTGCCACCTCCGACTTGAATGATTTGTACCGCCGCGTCATTAACCGCAACAGCCGTCTGCGCCGCCTGCTGGAGCTGAAGGCTCCAGAAATCATCGCGCGCAACGAAAAGCGCATGTTGCAAGAAGCCGTGGACAGCTTGCTGGACAATGGCCGCCGTGGCAAGGCCATGACCGGTGCCAACAAGCGCGCCCTCAAGTCCTTGGCCGACATGATCAAGGGCAAGAGCGGTCGTTTCCGTCAGAACTTGCTGGGTAAGCGCGTGGACTACTCGGGCCGTTCGGTGATTACCGTCGGCCCTACGCTCAAGCTGCACCAGTGCGGCCTGCCCAAGCTGATGGCTTTGGAACTGTTCAAGCCCTTCATTTTTGCCCAGTTGGAGCAGCGTGGCATTGCCACCACCATCAAGGCGGCCAAGAAAGAAGTGGAATCGGGCACACCCGTGGTCTGGGACATCTTGGAAGAGGTGATTAAAGAACACCCCGTAATGCTCAACCGTGCGCCTACGCTGCACCGTTTGGGTATCCAAGCCTTTGAGCCTATCTTGATTGAAGGCAAGGCCATTCAGTTGCACCCGCTGGTCTGCTCGGCTTTTAACGCCGACTTTGACGGTGACCAAATGGCGGTCCACGTACCGTTGTCGGTAGAAGCACAAATGGAAGCCCGCACGCTGATGCTGGCCTCGAACAACGTGCTGTTCCCGGCTTCGGGCGAACCTTCCATTGTGCCCTCGCAAGACGTGGTGCTGGGCCTGTACCACGCCACGCGCGACAAAATCAATGGCAAGGGCGAAGGTTTGGTGTTTGCCGATACCGGCGAAGTACAGCGCGCTTTGGATGCCAGCGAAGTAGAACTCAACACCAAAGTGACGGTGCGCCTGACCCAGTGGACGAAAGACAAAGTCACGGGCGAGTTTGTACCTGCTACCTCTTTGGTGCCTACTACCGTGGGGCGTGCCTTGTTGTCGGAAATTCTGCCCAAGGGTTTGCCGTTTGAGAACATCAACAAGGCGCTGAAGAAGAAAGAAATCTCCAAGCTCATCAACGTCTCGTTCCGCAAGTGCGGCTTGAAAGAAACCGTGGTGTTTGCCGACAAGCTGTTGCAAAACGGTTTCCGCTTGGCCACGCGCGCGGGTATCTCGATTGCGATTGACGACATGTTGGTGCCTGCCGAGAAGTCCAAAATCATCACCCGTGCCGAGGCTGAGGTCAAAGAGATTGCCCAGCAATACGCTTCGGGTTTGGTGACTTCGGGCGAGCGCTACAACAAGGTGGTGGACATCTGGGGCAAGGCCGGTGACGACATCTCCAAGGTGATGATGGACAACCTGAAAAAGGAAAAAACCATCGACCGCCACGGCAACCAAGTCGATCAAGAATCGTTCAACTCGATTTACATGATGGCCGACTCGGGTGCGCGCGGTTCCGCCGCCCAGATTCGCCAGCTCTCGGGTATGCGCGGCCTGATGGCCAAGCCCGATGGCTCCATCATTGAGACCCCTATCACGGCCAACTTCCGTGAAGGGCTGAACGTGTTGCAGTACTTTATCTCCACCCACGGTGCGCGTAAGGGTCTGGCGGATACGGCGCTCAAGACAGCCAACTCGGGTTACCTGACGCGCCGTTTGGTGGACGTAACCCAAGATTTGGTCGTGACCGAAGAGGATTGCGGCACTGCCAATGGCGCTTTGATGCGCGCTATTGTTGAAGGCGGTGAAGTGATTGAATCGCTGCGCGAGCGTATTTTGGGCCGCACCGCCGCTGAAGAAGTGCTGCACCCCGAAACCCGCGCCGTGCTGGTACAACCCGGCCAGATGCTAGAAGAAGACCTGATCGAAGAGCTGGAAGCCGCCGGTGTCGATGAAGTCAAGGTACGCACCGCACTGAACTGCGAAACCCGCTTTGGTCTGTGCGCCAAGTGCTATGGCCGCGATTTGGGCCGTGGTGGCCTGATTAACTTGGGCGAAGCCGTGGGCGTGATTGCCGCCCAGTCTATCGGTGAACCGGGCACGCAGTTGACCATGCGTACCTTCCACATTGGTGGTGCGGCCTCGCGTGCGGCGATTGCCTCCAGCGTCGAAGCCAAGTCCAACGGTATCATTGGCTTTAATGCCACGATGCGCTACGTGACCAACACCAAGGGCGAGTTGGTGGTGATTTCCCGCTCCGGTGAAATCATCATCCAAGACGAACATGGCCGCGAGCGCGAGCGCCACAAGGTGCCTTACGGTGCGATTTTGAGCATCAAGCCGGACCAAACCATCAAGGCCGGCACCATTCTGGCCAATTGGGACCCACTGACCCGCCCCATCATTACCGAGTTTGCCGGTCAAGCCAAGTTCGAGAACGTGGAAGAGGGCCTGACGGTGGCCAAGCAGGTGGACGATGTCACCGGCCTGAGTACGCTGGTGGTGATTGACCCCAAACGCCGTGGCTCCACCAAGGTGGTCAAGCCCCAAGTCAAGCTGATTGATGGCAATGGCAACGAAGTCAAGATTCCGGGCACCGACCACTCCGTGACGATTGGCTTCCAAGTGGGCGCGCTGATTCAGGTGCGCGATGGCCAAGACGTAGGCCCCGGCGAAGTGCTGGCACGTATCCCCATTGAAGGCCAAAAAACCCGCGACATTACCGGCGGTTTGCCACGTGTGGCCGAGTTGTTTGAGGCCCGCACGCCCAAAGACAAGGGTACGCTGGCCGAAGCCACCGGTACCATCTCGTTTGGTAAGGAGACCAAGGGCAAGATTCGCCTGCAAATCACCGACCCAGACGGTAAGGTGTGGGAAGAGCTGATTCCCAAGGAAAAGAACATCTTGGTGCACGAAGGCCAAGTGGTCAACAAGGGCGAGCATATCGTCGATGGCCCGGCCGACCCACAAGATATTTTGCGCCTGCTGGGGATTGAAGAACTCTCGCGCTACATTGTGGATGAAGTGCAGGACGTGTACCGCTTGCAGGGCGTGAAAATCAACGACAAGCACATCGAAGTGATTGTGCGTCAGATGCTGCGCCGCGTGGTAGTCGAGAACTCGGGCGACTCCAACTACATTGCAGGTGAGCAGGTCGAGCGCTCTGAAATTCTCAACACCAATGATGCGCTACAAGCCGAAGGCAAGCTGCCATCGACTTACAGCAATTTGCTGCTGGGTATTACCAAGGCATCGCTGTCCACTGATTCGTTCATCTCGGCGGCTTCTTTCCAAGAAACCACCCGTGTGCTGACCGAAGCGGCCATTATGGGCAAGCGCGACGAGTTGCGCGGCCTGAAAGAAAACGTGATTGTGGGGCGTTTGATTCCTGCGGGTACCGGCATGGCTTACCACCAAGCCCGCAAGGAAAAGGACAAGATGGACGATGCCGAGCGTCGCGCCATTGCCGAAGCCGAAGCGGCAGAAATGGCCAGCTTAGGCATGTCGGACAGTGTCGCCGATACCCATGATGCTGCTGCCGATTAAGCGCTGGCTGTAATCTATAGCGTGTAAAACGGGTTCCCGGTCTGTTGCTTTGGCGACAGACCGGGATTTTTTTCTGGTGCCAAGCTAATGGATGGGCAATGTTGTCTTCGTCGGTTTTTTGGGCTGTTCTAGCAGTTTTGTTGTTCTGGGCCGTGGGGGCTTACCATCGCATCGTGCGCCTGCGTTCCGCCGCCTTGCAGGCTTTTGGGGGCTTGGATGCCCATTGGGTGCGTATGTTGGCCATGTTAAGCGAGTGCGATGCCGCCCAAGTGACGGCAGGGCGGGTGATGGTGGCTGGGCGGCCTGAGTGGCTGGCGGCCATGAACCGTTTTTCGGCCTGTTTGGCATTGGCACGGGCGCGGCCTTTGCAGCCCGAAGTGGCCACAGAATTGCTGGCCGCACGCCAAGCCCTGGAGGCGGCTTGGGCCGCTTTGCTGGCGGGGCCGGATGTGGCCCCAGAGGTGTGGGCACCTTGGGTGCAGCGTTGGCAGCAGCACGTGGTGCAAAATGCCTTGGCGATTGAGCAATTTAACCATGCAGTGGCGCAATACAACGCGGCCATTGCCCAATTTCCGGCTTGGGTGTTGGCCCGTTCTTTTGGTTTTCGGGCGGCCACTGTTTTATGAAAAAATCAGCTTCTTCTACTTCGATGCCAGCGCCAGCGGTGGCGATGGCAGGTGTGGCCTTATCGCGCCAGTTGCGTGCAGTCGCGCAGGCTTGGCAGGGGATTGGCCAAGGGCGTTCGGGCACGGCGGTGCTGGAGTTGGTGCCTGCGGCTTTGCGTCCGGGGGTGCAGGCTTTGCTGTTCCAAGCGCTGCGCCAGCGCGGCCTTGCCCAAGCCTTGGCGCGGCAGTTGGCACCGCGCAAGCCAGCGCCAGCGGTCGATGCTTTGTTGTGTGTGGCCTTGGCGCTGTGTGCTGACCCCGAGCAGCCCCTGTACGAGCCTTTCACTTTGGTCAACCAAACGGTGGAAGCGGCCAAGCAAGAGGCCAGCACGCGCGCCCAAGCTGGATTTTTAAATGCCTGCTTGCGCCGCTTTCTGCGTGAATCGGCCACCTTGCTGGCACAGGTGCAGCACGATGAACAAGCGCGCTGGAACCATCCGCCGTGGTGGGTGCAGCGTCTGCGCCAAGACCACCCCACGCAGTGGCAAGCCATTTTGCAAGCCAACGGCCAGCAAGCGCCGATGGTGTTGCGCGTGAACGTACAAAAAACCACCGTAGCCGCTTATTTGCAGGCATTGGAAGTGGCCGGCATTGCCGCATCGCCAGTGGGCGAGGTGGGCTTGGTTTTGCAGCGTGCCGTGCCGGTGCAACAGCTGCCCGGCTTTGAGCAGGGCTGGGTGTCGGTGCAAGATGCGGCGGCCCAGCTGGCAGCTCCCTTGCTGTTGGCTGGCTTGGATGTATCACAGCCCTTGCGCGTGTTGGATGCCTGCGCCGCGCCCGGTGGCAAAACTGCCCATTTACTCGAATATGCTGGGGCGCAGTCGCCCTTGAAAGTCACGGCACTAGAGATTGACCCGCAACGCGCCCAGCGTATTGGCGGCACACTAGCGCGGCTGGGTGTGCAGGCCCAAGCCCAAGTGGTGGTGGCCGATGCCAGTCGTCCGCAAGATTGGTGGCAGCAGCACTGCGCTGGGGCCTTGTTTGATGCTATTTTGCTGGATGCGCCTTGTACGGCCTCGGGCATTGTGCGCCGCCATCCGGATGTGCCTTGGTTGCGCCGCGAGAGTGATATTGCCCAATTAGCGCACATTCAGGCGCGCTTGCTCGATACCCTGTGGCCGCTGTTGCAACCGGGTGGGCGTTTGCTGTATTGCACCTGCTCGGTGTTTAAGGCGGAGGGCGCAGGGCAGGTGCAGGCGTTTCTTGCACGCCACAGTGATGCCTGCCATTGGCCATCGCCCGGCCATTTATTGCCCGGTATTGCACCTGTGGGGGCCAACCTCCAAAACAACCAAGACCATACAGCCGGTGAACACGACGGATTTTTTTACGCCCTGCTGCAAAAAGCCAGTGTCTAAGGGCGCTGCGTGGCTGCCGTGGCACCAAAGCCTTGGCGGGCTGTGGTGGCTCGCGCTGTGCGCTGCACTGCTGCTTACAGCACCTGCACGGGCGCGGGCGCAACCGGCCACCGAGGCAACCGCGCTGGCGCTGAATGTCGATAGCAGTGCCGAGGGCTTGTACCTGAGTGCCGTGCTGCCGCTAGAGTTGCCCGTGGCGTTGCAAGATGCTTTGTTGCAGGGGATTCCGTTGTTCTTTATGGCTGAGGCCCAAGTGCTGCGCGAACGCTGGTACTGGGCCGCGCAAACCGTGGCACAAACCCAGCGCTATATGCGCCTAAGTTACCAACCCCTCACGCGGCGCTGGCGGTTGGCGGTCTCGCCTATGCCGATTGACCGCAGTGGTTTGGGTGTGGCCGTGCCGGGCAAGCAGCACGAAAGTCTGCCCGAAGCTTTGGCAGCCATGACGCGCATTGCCCACTGGAAAATCGCCGATGCCCCCGTCTTAGAAGCGGGCACTTCGTACAACGTGCAACTGCATTTTCGTTTAGACAGCGCACAACTGCCGCGTACCTTGCAGGTGGGGCTGTGGGGGCGCTCAGGTTGGAATTTAACCTTGCAGGGCAACCAAGCCGTGCAGTGGATGCCTACTGCGCCATGAACACCAGCTTCCATCTCGACCCAAACACCAAATCGCGCGCGGTGCGCTGGGTGCTGGGCGTGGGCACCGTCGTCATGGTGGGTATTGGTTTATTGCTGTTGTTTTTGCTACTGCTGGCCACCAACAACCGCATTTTGTACGAGCGCAACTACCTTTGGCTGTTTGCCACCAACGTAGCCGTCGCGGTATTTCTGCTGGGTTTGTTGGTGTGGGTGGTTTGGCGTTTGGTGGTGCGCTTGCGCCGAGGACGTTTTGGTAGCCGGCTGCTGGTCAAACTGGCGGCCATTTTTGCCTTGGTGGGGCTGGCACCGGGGGTGCTGATTTACGTGGTCTCGTACCAATTTGTGTCACGCTCGATAGAGAGCTGGTTTGATGTCAAAGTCGAGGGCGCACTGGCGGCGGGGGTCAGTTTGGCCAGAGCCACACTCGATACCCAAGTGACCGAAGCCGCCGCGCGCGTGCGCCAAGCCAGTAGCCAAGTGGCCGAAGTACCAGCCGCCACCGCTGGCTTGGCCTTAGAGCGCATCCGTGACGAGCTAGGCGCTACCGATGTTTTACTCTGGAGCGCCTCTGGCCAACTGCTGGCCAGTGCCGGGCCGGCCAGTTTTCAGCTACACCCCGAGCGGCCATCAGCACAGCAATTACGCACGGTGCGCGAGCAACGGGTGCTGGCACAGATTGAAGGACTCGATGAGTTCCTCGAACCTTCGGCTTTGCGTAATGTAGTACACATCAAGGCAGTGGCTTTGGTGCAAAACGCCCGCGTGGGCTTGCTGACGGAACAGCGCTTTCTGCAAGTGACCTTGCCGTTGGCCCCAGTGCTACTGGCCAATGCCTTGGCCGTGCAAAACGCCAACCGTGAATACCAAGAGCGCGCCTTGGCGCGCGAGGGCTTGCGCCGTATGTACATCGGCACCCTGACCCTGAGTTTATTTTTGGCGGTGTTTACCGCGCTGTTATTGGCCATTTTGCTGGGCAACCAATTGGCGCGCCCCTTGCTGGTGCTGGCCGAAGGCGTGCGCGAAGTGGCAGCGGGCAACCTCAGCCCCAAAGCCGTTTTGCAAGGCAACGATGAACTCGATGGCCTGACGCGCTCTTTTGCCCTGATGACGCAGCAATTGGCCGATGCCCGCGAAACCGCCGAGCGCAGTATGGGCGCACTCGATACCGCACGCGCCCGCTTACAGACGATTTTGGACAACTTAACCGCTGGTGTGGTGGTACTGGATGAGCAGGGCAGCATTCGCTCTTCTAACCCCAGTGCCACACGCATTTTGCGCGCACCGCTGGCCGCCTACCGTGAGCAGCCCTTGGCCCAAGTGCCGGGATTAGAAAGCTTTGCCGCTGAAGTGCAGCAACAATTTACGGCCTTTTTAGAGCAGCGCGATGGCCACGGCCCTGAGCATTGGCAACATGCTTTTGAACTGCACGCAGCCGCCACCAGCACCGGCCACCATGCCACCAGCTTGGTGGCGCGCGGGGCGCAATTGCCCGATGCCGCACGCTTGTTGGTGTTTGATGATATTTCAGAGATTGTCTCGGCCCAGCGCGTGCAGGCTTGGGGCGATGTCGCGCGGCGCTTGGCGCATGAAATCAAAAACCCGCTCACCCCCATCCAGCTATCGGCTGAGCGGCTAGAGATGAAACTGTCGGGCAAATTGCCAGCGACCGAGCAGGCGCTGCTGACCAAATCGGTTCGCACCATCGTGCAGCAAGTCGATGCCATGCAGCGCTTGGTGAATGAGTTTCGTGACTACGCCCGTCTGCCCGCCGCCGAATTGCAGCCCTTGCAGCTCAATGCCTTGGTCACCGATGTATTGCATCTGTATGAATCCGACCAAGCCAGAGTGCCCGTGCAAGTGCAATTGGATGCACAATGCCCACCCATTGCGGGCGATGCCCAGCAACTGCGCCAAGTGATTCACAATCTGCTGCAAAATGCCCAAGATGCCACCGAACAGGCACGCAGCGAGCCAACAGATGCCCTGCCAGCAGTCTCTATCAGTACCCACTGGAGCCGAACCGCTCGGCGGGTACGCTTGGTGGTTAGCGACTGTGGCGCTGGCTTTCCAGCGCATATTTTGCAGCGCGCCTTTGAGCCTTACGTCACTACCAAAGCCCGAGGCACCGGTCTGGGGTTGGCGGTGGTGAAAAAAATTGCCGACGAACACGGTGCCCGCATTGAACTGGTCAATCGCCTTGAAGATGGCAAGGTGTTGGGTGCCCAAGTATCGCTATCATTCAGTACCGAGCACGCGCAGGTCGCCTAAGGGCCACGCATGTACCGCAGTTGGAAAGCACTTCACAGACATGGCAAATATTTTGGTGGTCGATGACGAGCACGGCATCCGTGATTTGCTGTCAGAAATCCTCAACGACGAGGGGCACAGCGTGGATTTGGCCGAAAACGCCACCCAAGCCCGAGCGGCACGCTTGGCCGGGCCTTACGATTTGGTGTTGTTGGACATTTGGATGCCCGACACCGATGGCGTAACCTTGCTCAAAGAATGGGCGGCCAATAGCTTATTGAATATGCCGGTCATCATGATGAGCGGCCACGCCACCATTGAAACGGCTGTCGAGGCCACGCGCATTGGAGCCTTCTCTTTTTTAGAAAAGCCCATCACGCTGCAAAAGCTGCTCAAAGCAGTAGAAGCTGGCCTAGCGCGCAACCAAGCCCGCACCGCTGCACCTGCTGCGGCCACCCCTTTGGCCACCGTGGCTGGGCAGTCGGTAGCGGCCAGTGGTACTGCGGTGGGTGTCGCCACCGAGGACCTGACGGCCAACTTGTCACCCTACCAAGATTTTGATTTAGACCGTCCCTTGCGCGAGGCCCGCGACGGCTTTGAGAAAGCCTATTTTGAGTTCCATCTGGCGCGCGAGGGCGGCTCCATGACCAAAGTGGCCGAAAAAACCGGCCTAGAGCGCACCCACCTCTATCGCAAGCTGCGCCAGCTGGGTGTGGACTTGGGACGCGGCAAACGGCATTAAATTTGCAAAAAATTGGCAGTCGGTAGAAATTTGCTGCTATAATTCAAGGCTTAGGCCCGGTAGCTCAGTCGGTAGAGCAGAGGATTGAAAATCCTTGTGTCGGCGGTTCGATTCCGTCCCAGGCCACCAATCAAAACAACAACTTAGCCACTTCTTACCGGGGTGGCTTTTTTGTTGCCCGTCAGGATGTAAGACGATTTCGGAAATTTGGCACTTTGGGGTCTGCTGCTCGGCGCAAGTCTGGCGCTTCGGTCGGATTGCAGCCCTTCCTAGCTGGTGGCACAACTGGTCAGGCGTGGGCGCTTATACCCGTGGCTGATTGACTGCTCGGCGCACCATGTCCGTTACATCGTGGTTCATCCTGATAGGGATAAGGTCAATCTCTGGGTGTTCTGTGGCAAAGACGCGGAATATCTGATCTGCAAATGCCTGCCCCACTTCCTCCACTCCGGCAAAGTCAAACACTACCGTCCTGAATAATTCAACCCGTGCCAGTAGTCGCTTGGCTTGTGAGCGTGAAACCAATTCATCCGAACCATATTTAGCCAACTGCACCGGAACCACGGTCTTGGTAAATCCGTAATCATCACCAGAGGAGTATTCGTCAAAAATCTTCTTGGTCGTTTGTGCGGTATGGTTGCTCAATTCCATCAGCACCGTAGTGCCTTCGGTGTTGGCCTTTTGCTCTCCAAGCCAGTCCATGCCATCACCACGGACGTGCTGAAATAACAGTTCGCCAGAAGCAATAGAAAACCGGTCACACATGCGCGATGTAAAGAAAATACCTTGTCCAGAATGGTTGCGCGGGTCGGTGGTGAGTTTTCCCTTGGACAATTCAAAGATGGCATGACGCTCGTCCAGCAGCCCCATAGCGGCTTGGATTTTCTTAAAGATACCAACGCCATTGTCGGCAATGCGGATGGCTGTGGTGACGGCGGTCTTGGTCACGCTGACACGGATGGCACTGCCGCCAGAGTGATCAATAGCGTTGTTGAACATCTCGGTAAAGGCGTAAGACCACAGCCGAAGAACATTCTCTGGAAGGTTGTGAATCAGACTGCGAATGTCCTGTTCCCACACCAAATCTTCCGCCAAATGGGGTTCAATGCGGTAGCTGAACTCTTGGCACTCCAGTTGCGCCAGCTTGAAAATACGGCTGCGGCCAGAGATTCCTGCGGGAACAATGAACCCCTGCTCTGTCAGTTTGGCTAGGTGGCGGTTGACGGCCTGCCGGGTGATGCCGAACTGCTCCATGACCATATGGCACAAGCTCGCCCCAGCAACTTCGGCCTTGTCCATGATGAACTGGCGCACCTGCTCGCCCTTGAGTCTCACTTTTCCTGTCATGTTGGCCCCATTTGGAAACTTATGTAGTTGATTTTGGAAACTTATTTTATCCGTATCAACAACATTCAACACATAGGGCCACTAATGACTACACCACGGCGCGCAACTTGCCGGGTTCGATGCTGCTATCGAATGACACGGCGGCCTGCTCTAACATCCATGCCTCGATGCGCTCATGTTGACATCCTCTCCGGGCTAAACCCCGGAGATTCCTACTGCTAGACGACGATGGCCCGCCGCGAGAATGTTCCGTGCTGCATTCACGTCGCGGTCGTGTGCCGCCCCGCAATCGCTGCACGTCCATGCTCTTATTCCAAGTCCTGCCCTACCTTTCGGACTGCTGGCGGGAATGCTCCCGCAGCACGAGCAAGTCTGGGTTGAATACGCTTCGTTCACTTCCATAAAAACGATACCGGCCTGATGGCTCTTGTATTCCAACATCGTCTTCAGTGATGACCAGCCCGCATCCAGCGTGGACTTGGCCATCTTGGTTTTGACCAGTTTGGCACTGACCACGTCGCCCACGAAGATGGCGGCATTTTTTCGCACCAGCGTTGTGCTGAACTGGTGCATATCGTCTTTGCGCTGGTTTTTTATCTTGGCGTGCTTGTCTTTGATGCGGAGCTGAAGGGTTCTGGTACTCACAATGGACATCATCATAGGCGATGCAGCGCAAAAGAACCACAGGCCGTACCGGCCTGTTCGCTCGAACCTCGGGCGCAACCCCGAGGCTTGCCGCGAAGATTCCGGTCAATCTGGCTTATGGTCTTTATGGTCGCAGTTACCATTGTCCTATGCCAAACTACCAATTTCAGGCGGAAGTCACCCCGCACTACCTGCCACAGCAATCCTCGCCCGAGGCTGGGGTGTTCAGCTTTTCTTACACCATCACCATCCACAACACGGGCGACATGGCGGCGCAGTTGGTATCGCGCCATTGGTTTATCAGCGATGCACTGGGGCGCACGCAAGAAGTGCAGGGCCTAGGTGTGGTGGGCGAGCAGCCTTGGCTACGCCCCGGCGAGTCGTTTCAATACAGCAGTGGCTGCCAATTGCGTACCCCCAGCGGCACCATGCACGGCAGTTACCATTGCCTGGCCGAAGACGACACCCCGTTTGATTGCGACATTCCGCTGTTTGTGCTGGAGGCGATGCACCCCGGTAGCGATGGCCGCCCCTTGAGTGCCAGGGTGCTGCACTGATGCGCCCACGCCACGATTTACACAGCCTGTTGGCGCAAATAGACCCACAGGCCGATTTAGCGCAACGCCATTTGTGGCTGATTGGGTTGCTGGGCTGGCTGCGCGGTGCGGGCGATTCCGTGCCGGATACCTTGAGTCGCCTGACCTTGCTACTCGATGCGGTACAAGCCCAACCAGAGACACAAGCGCGCCTGCAAGCGTGGTGGCAAACCTTGGTCGATACGGTGGACATCACCCTGCTGCTGGCCGATTTTGGGTTTGCGCCACGCACCGCGCTGCTCAGTGAGCTGGCCGAACGCCTGCGCCTGAAAATTTTGCCCGGCACTCCTGAAACCATCGACGCCACCGAGCTGTTTACCTTGGCCCTGCCCACAGCCTTTGATGCCCAATGGTTGGCCGCCTTGCCGGTAGAGTTGCTAGAGCGCCTGATGCGGGTGCTGTGCGCTGACAACGGCCACTGCACGCGCTGGCAGCGCGCGCTGCTCGATGCCATGACTTACTGTGCCGGACAAATTTTATCCACCGGCTTTGCGCCCGAGTTGCGCTTGCGTATGCCACCCGAAGCGCGCGCCGCGCAACCCTTCCATGCCCTGATTCGGGATGTAGAAAGCCTGCGCGTGGAGGTGCTGCACGGCCTACGCACCCCCGACCGGCTACAAGAAGCTGCCCAACGCCTGCGCGAACGGCTGGACGCTTGTCGCAGTGCCGCCACCAGCGTTTACAGCCATTTTGAAGACAACGGCATCTCCGTCGGGTTGGTGTTTCGCTTGCGCCAATTGCGCGCCCGCGTGGTGCGGATGCGCGAGTTGCTCGAATGCGTGCTTTCACCCACACCCGCCTTGCACGGTGCGCGTTTGTTGGGCCATTTGGTGCAAGTGACACAAGAGCGGCGCAGTGTGCGTGCCGTGTTTCGGGCCAATTCTTCTTTGTTGGCCGCCAAGGTGGCCGAGCGCAGTGCCGAAACCGGCGAGCATTACATCACCCGCACTTCGGCAGAATACAACGCCATGCTGGGCCATGCAGCAGGTGGTGGGGCCGTCATGGCTTTTACTACGCTGATGAAGTTTGCCCTCGGCACGCTGGCCCTATCGGCCTTTTGGGCCGGTTTTTGGGCAGGCATGAACTATGCCATCAGCTTTGTGTTGGTGCAATTGTTGCACTTTACCGTCGCCACCAAGCAACCCGCCATGACCGCCCCAGCGATGGCGGCCAAGCTCAAAGAGCTAGGCTCGGGCGAGGCCGTCAATGCCTTTGTCGATGAGGTGGTGCATTTGGTGCGCTCGCAGGTGGCTGCCGTATTGGGCAACGTGTTGGTGGTGTTTCCGGGCGTGCTGTTGCTGTGCGCGGGCTGGCAGCTGTGGTTTGATGCGCCGTTTTTATCTGACAAACAAGTCCATTACAGCTTGCAATCGCTGCACCTGCTCGGGCCATCGGTGTTGTATGCCGCTTTTACCGGGGTGCTATTGTTTGCTTCCAGCATTATGGCCGGTTGGGCCGAAAATTGGTTCGTGCTTTATCGCCTTGATTCGGTGCTGCGCTACAACCCGCGCATCACCGCCTTGCTGGGCCAATCGCGTGCGGCGCGATGGGCGCAATTTTTGCGCCACAACATCTCAGGCTTGGCAGCTAATATATCGCTGGGCTTTATGCTCGGCTTGGTGCCGGTGTTTGCTACCTTTTTTGGCTTGGGGCTGGATATTCGCCATGTTACCCTGGCCGCTGGCCAAATTGCAGCAGCGGGTATGGGGCTGGGCTTGGCAGAAGCGTTGCAACTGCCCGCATTTTGGTGGGCGCTCATCACCTTGCCATTTTTGGCCGCACTGAATGTAGGGGTTAGTTTTTATTTGGCTTTTCGTGTTGCCTTGAGCGCACAAAACGTCAGTGGTGTCGAGCGCTCGCGCATTTATGCGGCTATTCGGGCGCGGCTACGCACCCAGCCGCTGGATTTTTTCCGTCCACGCCCACCCAAATAGAGTATTTTCATGAAAGCCATCATCCTTGCCGGGGGCCTAGGCACCCGTATTTCTGAAGAATCGCACCTGCGCCCCAAACCGATGATTGAAATTGGGGGGCGGCCTATTTTGTGGCACATCATGAAGCTGTATGCTGCCCACGGCGTGAATGATTTTATCATCTGCCTAGGCTACAAAGGCTATGTGATTAAGGAGTATTTTGCCAATTATTTTCTGCACATGTCGGATGTCACCTTTGATATGGCCAACAACCAAATGGAAGTGCATCGTCGCCATGCCGAGCCTTGGCGCGTTACTTTGGTCGATACCGGCGATAACACCATGACGGGTGGCCGCTTGCGCCGGGTGCGCGATTATTTGCAACCCGGCGAAACTTTCGCCTTTACCTACGGCGATGGCGTGGCCGATATTGATTTAACGGCAGAATTTGCCTTTCACCATGCCCACGGCAAACTAGCCACCGTAGCGGCGGTATTACCACCAGGCCGTTATGGCGCTTTACAACTAGAAGGCAAGCGCGTCGCCGCCTTTGCCGAAAAACCCCGAGGCGATGGTGGCCTGATTAATGGGGGTTTTTTTGTTTTGCAACCCGAAGCCATCGACCTGATTGATAATGACCAAACCAGCTGGGAGCTAGAGCCTATGAATGCCTTGGCCGCCCAAGGCCAATTGCATGCCTTTGAACACAGCGGCTTTTGGCAACCGATGGACACCCTGCGCGAGAAAAATCTGCTCGAAGAACTCTGGCAATCAGGCCAAGCACCGTGGAAACAATGGTGAGCAGTATGTCTATGCAAACAAACCCTGATTTTTGGCGCGGTAAACGGGTATTGCTCACCGGTCATACCGGTTTCAAAGGGGCTTGGTTGGCGCTGTGGCTGCAACGCTTAGGTGCCCACGTGACAGGCTTGGCCCTGCCCCCGACAACGACACCCGCCTTGTTTACTTTGGCGCAGGTAGCGCAGGGCATGGACAGCCATTTCATGGATATTCGCGATGCCGCCGCTGTGGCCGCACGGGTGCAGACGACGCAACCAGACATCGTGCTGCATTTGGCGGCCCAAGCACTGGTGCGCCCCAGCTATGCAGCACCACTGGAAACCTACGCCACCAACGTCATGGGCACGGCCCATGTATTGGATGCCCTGCGTGGATTGAACCGCGTGCGCGTAGCGCTGGTGATTACCACCGACAAGGTGTATCGCAACCACGAATGGGCCTACCCCTACCGCGAGAGTGACCCTTTGGGCGGCCACGACCCTTACAGCGCCAGCAAAGCCGCCGCCGAGTTAGTGACGGCCAGCTACCGCGATGCCTTTCTGCAAGCGCAGGGCGTAGCCGTGGCCACCGCACGGGCCGGCAATGTGATGGGTGGCGGCGATTGGTCCCCAGAACGGTTGTTGCCCGATGCGGTACGCGCTTGGCAACAGGGCGACAGCTTGCACATCCGCCAGCCCCAAGCCACCCGGCCTTGGCAACATGTCCTAGAGCCACTGGCCGCTTATTTGCTGCTGGCAGAGAAACTTTGGCAACAACCCGCACTGGCAGCGGCCTACAACTTTGGCCCGCTACCGCACGAAGCAGCCACCGTACAAACGGTGATAGAGCTGGCCGCCCGTGCCTACCCCCATGCCAGCGTGCGTTATGACGACCCACAGCAAGGCCCGCACGAAGCGCGTTGGTTGGCGTTAGAAACCGCCCAAGCGCGCAGCGTGTTGGGTGTGCAACCGTGCTGGCCTTTGGCCACAGCGGTAGAACGCAGCATGGCGTGGTATCGTGCCCAGCAACAGGGGGCCGATGCGCGTTCCCTCTGTGAGGCAGACATAGATTGCTATGGGGAAGAGTTTTTGGCATGAGTCGCTTTATCGTCACGGCTACGCCGCTGCCCGGCGTAATGCAAATACAGCGCCAGCCTTTGGTCGATGCACGCGGCGCGCTCACCCGCTTGTTCTGCGCCCAAGAACTGGCCGTTGCTGGCTGGCATGGGCCTATCGCCCAAATCAACCACACCCATACCGTGCAACGCGGCACCGTGCGTGGCCTGCATTACCAGCGGCCACCGGTTGCCGAGGCCAAATTGATCAGCTGCCTGCGCGGGGCGGTGTGGGATGTGGTGGTGGATTTGCGCGCTGGCTCGCCCAGCTTTTTACGCTGGTACGCTACGGAGCTATCTGCCGACAACCACACCGCGCTACTCATTCCGCCCGGCTGCGCCCACGGCTTCCAAACCTTGCAAGACGATACCGAACTGCTCTATCTGCATTCGGCCCTCTACTGCCCAGATTATGAAGCTGCTGTGCATGTCAGTGAGCCACGGCTGGCTATTGCGTGGCCCCTGCCGATTGCCAACCTGTCCACCCGCGATGCTGCCCATACGCTGCTGCCCCCTGAATTTGCAGGTATTGCCCTATAAAGTTTTCCTCCATGAAATGTCGTCACTGCGCCGCACCTGTCACCCTGTCCTTGGTCGATCTGGGCACCGCACCGCCTTCCAATGCCTATTTAGATGCCCAAGCTCTGCATGGCCCCGAGCGCTGGTATCCGCTGCGGGTGTTGGTGTGCGAACAATGTTGGTTGGCCCAAACTGAAGACTTTGCCCAAGCCGACGAGCTGTTTTCTGCCAATTACGCCTATTTCAGCTCTTACTCCAGCACTTGGCTGGCCCATGCCCAATCCTATGTCGAGGCGATGGTGCAGCGCTGGGGGTTAAACGAACGCAGCAAAGTGGTAGAAATTGCCGCCAACGATGGCTACCTGTTGCAATATGTGGCCCAACGCGGCATCCCCTGCTTGGGGGTAGAGCCTACCGCCAGCACTGCCGCTGCCGCGCGGGCCAAAGGCATCCCCATCGTAGAAGAGTTTTTTGGCACAGTGTTAGCGCAAAAACTGCTGGCCCAAGACCATAGCGCCGACCTGATGGCAGCCAACAACGTGCTGGCCCATGTGCCCGACATCAATGATTTTGTGGCTGGCTTTGCTACCTTGCTTAAACCAACTGGTGTGGCCACGTTTGAGTTTCCGCACCTGCTGCAATTGGTAGCGCAGTGCCAATTCGACACCATCTACCACGAACATTTCTCTTACCTGTCACTCACGGCGGTACAACGCATTTTTGCGGCCAACGGCCTGACGGTGTTTGATGTGCAAGAACTGCCCACCCACGGTGGCAGTTTGCGCGTGTTTGCGCGGCGCACCAATGGCCTAGAGCGCCCAGTCACACCCGCCGTAGCCGCCCTGCTAGAGCAGGAAGCCAGCGCTGGCATGGGCCATGCCGCGTTTTACCAAGGCTTGCAACCCCAAGCACTGCGTATTAAACGCGAACTACTCACCTTCCTGCTGCAAGCACAGGCCCAAGGGCGTAAGGTGGCTGCCTACGGTGCGGCAGCCAAGGGCAACACCCTACTCAACTTTGCTGGCGTGCGCTCGGATTTATTACCCTATGTCGTCGATAAAAATCCGGCCAAGCAAGGCCAATTTTTGCCCGGCAGTCGCATCCCCGTTGTGGATGAAAACCACTTGCGTGCCCATCGCCCCGACATCGTGCTCATCCTGCCTTGGAACCTACAAGCAGAAGTAGTACAGCAACTAGCCTACATCCACGAATGGGGTGGGCAGTTGGCGGTGGCCGTGCCCCAGTTCACCCTGCTGCATCAGGCCAGTACATGAGAGTACTGCTGACCGGTAGTAGTGGCTTTTTGGGCCGCTATGTGCTGCAATGCCTGCACCAGCAAGGTATCGAGACGGTATTGTTAGGCCGCCAGCCCTCACCCAACGCCCAAACCAGCCAGTGGATAGCCGCCGATTTGTTGGGCCATCCTGATTTTGCTGCGCTGGCGCAGCAAGCACAAGCTACCCACCTGCTGCACTTGGCTTGGTATGCTGAGCATGGCCAGTACTGGAATTCTCCGCTCAATCTGCGCTGGGTCGAGGCCACTACGCGCCTGACCGAAGCCTTTTGCCAAGCCGGTGGCCAGCGGGTGGTGGTGGCTGGTACCTGTGCCGAATACGACTGGTCGCATGGTTATTGCCGCGAAGAAAGCACACCGTTGCACCCAACCACCCTGTATGGCGTAGCCAAAGATGCTACCCGGCGTCTGGTGATGGCCGTGTGCGAACAACACCAAGTGCCTTGCGCTTGGGGCCGGGTTTTTCTGCCCTTTGGTGCCGGCGAATCCTCCCAGCGCCTCATCCCCTCACTACTGGCCACACTTCAAGGTCAACGCGCACCTTTTGGTGTCCATGCCAATGCCTACCGGGATTTTCTACACGCCTCGGATGTGGCCGCCGGGCTGGTGACTCTGTTACAGCCTACCGCTTCTGGGGCGTACAACATCAGTTCAGGTCAACCAGTGCAACTGAAAACCATCGTGTGCCATTTGGCAAAGTTACTCGACGCAGACCCCGCGCCTGTTTTAGCCCTGGGCAGTGAACGCGCTGGAGAGCCTGCCTTGCTGGTGGGAGAAGCACAGCGGCTGCACGCTTTGGGCTGGCGCCCGACACTAAGCCTAGAACAGGCGCTGCACAAAGCAGCACGCGAGTCTCATCCCAGCAACTAGCAACTAGCAACTACGACCCTCATTTTTAATTTCTCTTACGCTCCTAGACTGAAAAAATTCATGAAACTCACCCTAGACACCCAAGCCCAAACCCTGACGATACAAGACACCGGCCAGCCCGAAACCCTGCCGCTGTATTCCAAACAGGCTTTTGAAATCCTCTCGCAGCACTGGGTGCGGGTAGGCTGGAACCAGAAATACCCATACACCTTCAGCTGGATGGGCCGCCCGGTTATCCAGCTGCCCGAAGACATGCTGCGGATGCAAGAAGTGATTTTCAGCATCCAGCCCGATGTGATTATCGAAACTGGCGTGGCCCACGGCGGCTCCTTGATTTTTTACTCCAGCCTGTGCAAAGCGATGGAGCAAGGCCGGGTGATTGGTATCGACATCGAAATCCGCCCGCACAATCGCCAAGCCATTGAGGCCCACCCCTTGAATGACCGCATCACCCTGATAGAGGGCAGCTCCACCGCCCCCGACATCGTGGCCCAAGTCAAGGCGCTGGTGCAACCGGGCGAGAAAGTGCTGGTGATTTTGGACTCCAACCACACTTACGCCCACGTTCTGGCCGAATTAGAGGCTTATGCCGATGTGGTCACACCCGGCTCGTACATTGTGGCCACCGATGGCATCATGCAAGACTTGGCCGACGTGCCGCGTGGCAGCCCTAGCTGGGCGACCGACAACCCCAGCTGCGCCGCGCGCGATTTTGCCGCCCAACACCCCGAATTTAAAATTGAGCAACCGCGCTGGCCTTTCAACGAGAGCGAACTCGACCAAAACATCACCCATTGGCCCGGTGCTTGGTTACGACGCCTGTCCTCCTCTTAATTTGCTTCCTCTGCACCATGCACCCTGTTTTTTGCATCACCCACCAACCCAGCATCACCATTGACCTGGACCCCAACGCCACTGTGGTTTGGTTGGGAGCAGCAGGACAAGCACCGCAAACCCCGCAAGCGCTGTTGGACGTACACCAAGCCTACCCCGATTTGATGGCTTGGCACCCATTTTTGACCGGTGCCGCAGGGGCCTTTGCCATTCGGCGCTGGTTGCGCGACCAGCAGCCCGAGTTTTCTGACTTTGACCTCATCACCCTGACGCAATACCGCAAATTTATTTCGCTGCAAGCCTTTGGACGCACCACCAGCAGCTTTCCGACCATGCGCTTTATCAACCAAGCGGCGCAGGTGCCCAGTTATGGCACATGGTTTTCTGAACCCGCGCAGTATTTCTGTATTGCCAGCCCGCGCAACATTGGCAACACCTTTCAGCAATACGCCCATGTGCATCAGGCCCCGGATTTTTTGCGCTACTTGGCCACAGCGGTAGAGTTAGAAGTCATCACCGCGCAAGAGTGCTTTGAGCTAATCAACCATGCCACCATCATTCCCGGTGGTATCGAAGTGGGCACCTTTCCCATCAATATCTTTCTGGCCATCACCGAACAGCTGGAGGCCGTATGCTTGCATTTTTTAGAGCGCCACCGGCCCGTCAAACTCGATGCCTACCACCGCCGGGCGCTGGCTTTTTGCAATGAACGCTTGGGCAGCTACTTGCTACAAAAAGTGCTGCACGAGATTTTTGACAACACCATCCCAGACAATATCGTCGGCTACATGCACACGATAGATATTGGTGCCACCGAATACCGCGCCGGAACCTGAACCCATTTTTTCCCCAGCATGAACACCACCGCCAGCGGCAGCCGCTCTAAACTGTCCCACATTACGCAAAAGCTCAAAGCACAAATCGGCCCAGTCCTCGCCCAAGCCCGCACGGACGAGAAGCAGCAGGCTTATGCCAACTGGCTGGCAGATTTTCGTGCCAGCAGCGCACAATGCACGCCGGTGCCAGAGTCGTCCCGCTTGCATCTGAGCGTGCTGCTGTGCTGCCCGCCCAGCACCAACGCGGCTTTGTTGGAGCGCACCCAGCAAAGTTTGGCCGCGCAAACCCGCCCGGCAGACTGGGTAGAAATCACCCACGATGCCCCAACCCGGTGGTGGCAACAGGCCCCAGCACCGGGCTGGACCTTGCTGCTGCACGCCGGTGACACGCTAGAGCCACAAGCGCTGTTCATGCTAGAGCGCACCTTGGTGGACCATGCCACGCCCGATAGCGTGCTGCTGTACTGTGACCACGACGACCACAGCGAACCTGAAGGCCAGCCGCAGCACCCCCGTCTCAAGCCTGCACTCAATCTCGATTTACTGCGTAGCCTGCCCTATATGGGCCGGGCCTTGGTCTTGCAAAACGCTTGGGGGCAGCGCCAACTGGGCGCGCAGCAAGGCTTGCCAGACTTGGCCGCTGCCTACCACTGCGCCCTAGAGGCCAGCGTACTGCCTGGCAAGGCCGTCTTGCACCTGCCGCTGGTGTTGCTGCATTTATCGCCCACGACAGACAGCCTCTTAAGCACCACCTCGGAGATGTGGCAACGCCTGGCCCAAGTGCTAGAAAGCCATTTGCAAGCCCCAGCGCCCGATGCCCAAGTAATGGAAGGGCCGGGGCCGGGCACCTTCCATGTTATCTATCCGCTAGCGCAAACACCGCTGGTCAGCATCATCATCCCCACCAAGGACTTGCTGCCCTTTCTGAGCCGCTGCATAGACTCGCTGCTGTCGCAAACCGATTACCCCGCCTTTGAGATTTTGCTGGTCGATAACGATAGCCAAACCCCCGAGGCGCGCGAGTTTCTCTCGGGCCTGTCGGCCTTGGGCAGCGAGCAGATTCGGGTGCTTTCGGCACCGGGGCCATTCAGTTTGGCACGGCTGAACAATTTGGCGGTAGCGCAAGCACGCGGCGAGTTCGTTCTACTGCTCAACAACGATACCGCCGTCTTGCAAGCCGACTGGCTCAGCCACCTGCTGCGCCACGGCCTGCGCGAGGGCGTAGGCGCAGTGGGCGCACGCTTGCTTTACCCCGATGGCACGCTGCAACACGCAGGTGTCGTGATGGGCTTGGGTGGCCCAGCAGACCACCCGCTGCTCGGTTTAGACAAGCACGCGCCCGGCTATATGTTCCGCGCCCAAGTGGCGCAAAACTTCTCTGCGCTGGCTGGGGCTTGTTTGTTAGTACGCAAAGCCGTCTATGAGGCTGTGGGCGGCATGGACGAAGCCACCTTTGGTGTTTCGTACAGCAGCATGGACTTGTGCTTACGCATAGGCCAAAGCGGCCAGCGCATCGTTTGGACACCCTTGGCCACCCTGCTGCACGAGAGCGGGGCCAGCCAAAAGGCCGGGCTAGAAACCATCAGCCCAGAGCAAAAATTACAGCGCTTTCAGCGTGAACAAGCCGCGATGTACCAACGCTGGCCCGCCATCATCGCCAATGACCCCGCCTACAACCCCAACCTCTCGTTGATTGGCACCGGCTACGAATTCGAGTCCAACCCTCTGCTGCGTTTTGACCATTTTCCGCAGCCCCTGCAACACAAAATTGCCGCCTTCCATGCCGATGTGCAAGGCTGTGGCCATTACCGCATCATCCAACCCATGCAGGCCATGCTAGAGGCTGGGCTGTGCCGAGGCGGGGCCTCGTTGGATATTTTTAGCCCCAATCTGGCCCTACGCAGTGGGGCCGATGTGTTGGTGTTTCAGCGGCCCAATACCGAAATCATGCTCGGGCACCTCAAAGCCCTGACAGGGTTAAAGAATGTACGCAAAATCTACGAAATCGATGACCAATTGAGCAAAGTGCCGCTCAAAAGCGCCCACTACGACCACATGCCCAAAGACCTGCGCGGCAAAATGCTCAAAGCGATTGGTCTGTGCGACCGGCTGGTAGTCTCCACCGAAGCCTTGGCGCACGAGTTGGGCGGTTACAGCGACGACGTGCGCGTGGTACACAACCGCTTGGCCCCCGCCATGTGGGGGGCCGTACCACCCCAACGCCCCAGCACAGCACAGCGCCCCGCCGGAAAAAAACCACGCATCGGTTGGGCCGGTGGCATCAGCCACCAAGGCGACTTGGAAATGGTGGCCGCCGTGATTAAAGACTTGGCTGACCAAGTGGACTGGGTTTTTATGGGCATGTGCCCAGACAGCATCCGCCCCTATATCCAAGAATTTGTGCCCGGCGTACCTACCTTACAATACCCGGCCCAACTCATGGCTTTAAGCCAAAATTGGGATTTGGCCATTGCCCCCGTAGAAAGCAATGCTTTTAACGATTGCAAATCCAACCTCAAGCTGCTCGAATACGGTTGGTGCGGTGTGCCGGTGCTATGTTCTGACGTTACGCCCTACCAAGGCAATTTACCAGCTACACGGGTCAAAAACCGCTACAAAGACTGGCGTGATGCCATCTTAGAGCGGGTGTCCGATTTGGACGCTTGCCAGCGCGATGGTCTAGCGCTACAAGCGCAAGTAGCCCGCGATTGGACACTCACTGGCCAGAACCTGCAACGCTGGTACGAAGCTTGGACGGGACAATAAACCCCGATTTAACCCGGTTTTTGCCGCAACAGTGTGCCTCCGAAGTCAAACGCTTCCGGTACATTACCAACCATCAGCGCTTGATGCTGCCCTGATCTTCTTCTGATCGCCCCTGTCACAGCCACCTTTCATCCAGCATGCCCATCATCATTGGTTACCTTGTCAGCTTGGTCTGCGTCTTTGGTGTGTTCATTCTGCACGGCGGCAATATTGGCGTGGTGCTCAAGGCGCTACCGTTTGAAATGGCCACCATTGGCGGCGCCGCCTTAGGCGCGTTCGTCATCAACAACCAACCCAAGGTTCTCAAGGCCACCATGAAGGGCTTGAGTGGGCTTTTTAAGGGCTCCAAATACACCAAGGCGCGTTACCTAGAGCTGATGGCCATGCTCTACGAGATTTTGCAAAAAGCGCGTAAAGAGGGCCTGATGGCGATTGAAGGCGATGTCGAAGCCCCGCACGAATCCGAGTTGTTCAAAAAATTCCCCAACGTAGGCACTGACCACCATGTGGTCGAATTCACCACCGATTACCTGCGGATGATGGTCTCGGGCAACCTCAATGCCCACGAAATCGAAGCCCTGATGGACAACGAAATCGAAACCCACCACCAAGAGGCCCATGCCCCCGTGGCCGCGATGGCGCGGCTGGCCGGTGGCCTGCCCGCCTTTGGTATCGTGGCGGCGGTGTTGGGTGTGGTCAACACGATGGGCTCGGTGGGCCAACCACCAGCGGTGCTGGGCGGCATGGTCGGTTCGGCCTTGGTGGGTACGTTTTTGGGTATTTTGTTGGCCTATGCGTTTGTCGAACCTTTGGGTGGCCTGATGGAACAAAAAGCCGATGATGCTGCCAAAGAGTTGCTGTGCATCAAATGCACCTTGCTGGCCAGTATGCAAGGCTACAACCCCGCCACCGCGATTGAATTTGGCCGCAAGGTCTTGTTCTCGACCGAGCGCCCCAGCTTTTTGGAGCTGGAAGAATACGTGCGTAAGAAGTAAGCCACCGTATGGCCACCGAAAAAAAACTTCAGCCCATCATCGTCAAGCGCATCAAAAAGGGCGGCCATGCCGTGCATGGTGGCGCTTGGAAGATTGCCTACGCCGACTTTATGACGGCCATGATGGCCTTCTTCTTGCTGATGTGGTTGTTGGGCTCCACGGCGCAAGGGCAGTTGCAAGGCATTGCCGATTATTTTAATTCGCCGCTCAAAGTGGCGATGGCCGGCGGCGATGGCGCGGGCAACAGCACCAGTATTTTGCCCGGTGGCGGCAACGATTTGGCCAAAGTGCATGGCCAAGTCAAGCGCTCGGATGCCCAAGACAAAACCGAACTGGCCAAAGCCCAGCAAGCGCAACAAGATGCCCAGCGCATTAAATCTTTGCGCGCCAAAATTGACGCCATCATCACGCAAAATGCGCGCCTGAACGAGTATAAATCGCAAATTCGCATTGACGTGACCCCCGATGGCCTGCAAATTCAGATTGTCGATGACCAAAACCGCCCGATGTTTGACAGCGGCAGCGCGCTGGTCAAACCCTATATGCGCGACATTTTGCAAGCCATTGGCTCCTCGCTGGCCGATGTCGAAAGCCGCATCAGTTTGGCCGGGCATACCGATGCGGTACCCTACGGTGCTGGCCAGCGTGGCTACAGCAACTGGGAGTTGTCGGCCGACCGGGCCAATGCCTCGCGGCGCGAACTGGTCAGTGCGGGTATGCCCGATAACAAACTGGCGCGCGTGGTAGGTTTGGCCAGCAGTGATTTGCTGCAACCCGATGACCCGCGCGCACCGGCCAACCGACGTATTACCATCACGGTCTTAACGCGCGAAGCGGAGGAAAGATTGCTCAGCAAAAGCGCCTTGACTCTTCCAGGAGTCTCACCCTCGAATGAAAAGCAAGAAAATACCCCTGCCAGTAGCGCCAAACCATAGATTGACGCTATCGACTATGCTTCCCATGACAACACATACTGCAATTCCGACCGAAAGGGTCCCACGTGTCTGACCTTCGCTTTCTGATCGTTGATGACTTCTCTACGATGCGCCGCATCGTCCGTAACCTGCTCAAGGAGAGCGGATTTTCCGATGCCGACGAGGCCGAAGATGGTGTAGCGGCACTGCACAAACTGCGCGCCAGCAAGTTTGACTTTGTCGTCACCGACATCAACATGCCCAACATGAATGGCTTTCAGCTGCTGGCCGAAGTCAAGGCTGACGAAAAACTCAAGCACCTGCCGGTGCTGATGGTGACAGCCGAAGCCCGCAAAGAAGACATTGTGGCCGCTGCCCAAGCCGGTGCGGCGGGTTACATTGTCAAACCCTTTACCAAGGCCACCCTGGAAGAAAAGGTCAATTTGATCATCAAAAAGCAGGGGCTGTAAGCCATCGCTATGGACACCAGCAACACCCCCCCTGCGGCCACCAGCCCTGCGGCTGTTGATGTACACCAGCGGATTGGTATCCTGACGCGCCAGTTACACGACTCGCTCAATGAGCTGGGCTATGCCAAAAAGCTACGCAGCAGCATGAGCGAGCTGCCCGATGCTCAAAGCCGCCTGTCGTACATCGCGCGGCTCACGGGCGAAGCCGCAGAGAAGGTGCTGGGGCGCGTAGAGCAGGCCAAAGCGCAAAACGATTTGCTGGCCGAAGAAACCCGGCGCGTCACGACGGCCTTGGTCAAAGACCCGGTAGCGGCCGTGGCCAAGGGCGAAGTCATGAATTTTCTCAACGATATAGAGAAAATTTCGCGCACCACCGATGAGCACCTGACCGAAATCATGATGGCGCAAGACTTCCATGACCTGACCGGTCAAGTCATTGCCCGTGTGGTGTCTTTGGCGGCCACGATTGAAGAGCAACTGCTGCAATTGGTGATTGATACCGCACCGCCCGGCGTGGTGGCCCCCATGCCGGTGGAGCCAGTACACGAGCATTTGGCCGGCCCCGTGGTGGACCCAGAAAATACGCCCGATGTGGTGACCGACCAATCCGAGGTCGATGATTTATTGGCCAGCTTAGGCTTTTAACGCGCACTGCGCTGCCTCTACAGCCCGAATAAGCGGGGCCACTGGCCCGTTTATCGGGCTTTAGCTTTGGCCGCTGCTGACGACAATGGCGTGACTATCCCTGTCATGCCATCATGGAATCGAGCCAAGACCGCAACCTTCCCGCGACCGAGCGCAAGCTCCAGAAGGCCCGCACCGACGGGCAGGCGGCGCGTTCGCGCGATTTATCGCATTTGGCCATTTTGGGCATGGGCGCGGCCAGCATGTTGATGCTGGCTCCCATGCTGATGGAGCGGATGCAGCTGGAGATGAGCCACCAGTTTGTGTTTGATGCCACCACAGTACGCACGCCCGCACAGATGCTAGAGCGCTTGCAACAGATGGTGATTGTGGGCGTGGTGGCCAGCATTGTTTTTTCTTTATTGACCAGCGCCGCAACCCTACTCAGTGCCGTGGCCTCGGGCGGCTGGGTCTGGAGCTTTAAGCCCATTACGCCGCAATTTAACCGGCTCAATCCCATTTCTGGCATTGGCAATTTGTTTTCTAAACAGCAAATGACCAACGTCGCCAAGATGGTGCTAATGACGGCCATTCTCACCTTTGTGGCCTGGAAATACATGGGCAACAGCATCGAGGAGATGGCCGCCCTGATTTTGCAGCCTTCGGCAGACTCGATTGGCTATGTGGCCCGTTGGCTGACGGGTGGCATGTCGATGCTGCTGTTGGTGGTGTTTCTGACCGCCATGATTGACGTGCCGCTGCAAATTTTCTTCTTCAAAGACCGGCTGAAGATGTCGCACCAAGAAGTCAAGCAAGAGCATAAAGAGTCCGAGGGCAGCCCCGAAACCAAAGGCCGCCAGCGCCAGCGCCAGCGCGAAATTGCCGATGGGGCCAGCGTGGGGGCCGTGCCCAAGGCCGATTTTGTCGTGATGAACCCCACCCACTACGCCGTGGCCCTGAAGTACGACAGCGGCATGATGGCCCCCCAAGTGATTTCTAAGGGCACCGACCTGATTGCCATGACGATTCGTGATGTCGCCAAAGCGCACAGCATTCCGGTCTTGCAATCGCCCATGTTGGCGCGCGCCCTGTATGCCCACGCCGAGATAGACCAACCCATTCCGCACACCCTGTACACCGCCGTGGCCCAGGTGCTGGCTTATGTGTATCGCCTCAAAGCTGCCTTGCGCGGCGAAGGCCCGATGCCCGACGAGCTGCCCGAACTGCCGGTGCCCCCCGAACTCGATCCGCTGAACCGCAAGACCCAGCAAGGAGCAACCCCATGAGCCTTTCTGTGAATTCTGCCCGCCAATGGGCGGGCAACAGTGCCGCCGCTGCCCAAGGCATGGCGGCCCCACTGTTGGTGGTGGCCATTTTGGCGCTGATGGTGTTGCCCATTCCGGCTTGGATGCTGGATGTGTTTTTTACCATCAACATTGCCGTAGCGCTGATGGTGATGATGGTGGCAGCCTACATGCTCAAGCCGCTGGATTTTGCGGCCTTTCCGTCGGTGCTGTTGCTCTCGACGCTGATGCGCTTGTCGCTCAACGTAGCCTCCACCCGCGTGGTGCTGCTAGAAGGCCACACCGGCCCCGGCGCCGCTGGTGCGGTGATTGAAGCCTTTGGCCACTTTTTGATTGGTGGCAATTTTGCCGTCGGCCTGATTGTGTTTGCGATTTTGGTGGTGATTAACTTTATCGTGATTACCAAAGGGGCCGAGCGCATTGCCGAAGTGTCGGCGCGCTTTACCTTGGATGCCATGCCCGGCAAGCAAATGGCGGTGGATGCCGACTTGAACGCTGGCCTGATTGACGAAAAAGAGGCCAAGCGCCGCCGTGCCGAAGTGGGTGAAGAAGCCAACTTTTTTGGCTCGATGGATGGTGCCTCTAAGTTTGTGCGCGGCGATGCCGTGGCCGGTATCCTGATTTTGTTCATCAACATCATCGGTGGCTTTGCCATTGGTATGTTGCAACACGGCCTATCGGCTGGCAAGGCAGCGGATACCTACATTTTGATGGCCGTCGGTGATGCGCTGGTGGCACAGATTCCGGGTTTGTTGATTTCGGTGGCCGCCGCAATGGTGATTTCGCGCGTGGGCAAAGACACCGACATGGGCCAACAAATTGTGCACCAGATGTTTACCTCGCCGCGCGTATTGGGCATTACGGCGGGCATTTTGATTTTGCTGGGCGTGATTCCCGGTATGCCGCACTTGGTATTTTTGGGTGTCGGCTCGGCAATGGGTTATTGGGCTTGGGTGCTGCTGCAACGCGCCAAAGCGCCGCCCCCCGCCGAAGCACCCGCTGCTGCGGCCACACCGGCAGAAACCGATGCCACTTGGGACGATTTACAACCGGTCGATTTGCTCGGCTTGGAGCTGGGCTACCGCCTGATTGCCCTGGTGGACAAAAACCGCCAAGGCGATTTGCTCACGCGCATCAAAGGCGTGCGGCGCAAGTTTGCCCAAGAGGTCGGCTTCTTGCCGCCGCCCGTGCATGTGCGCGACAACCTCGAACTCAAGCCCAGCGCCTACCGTTTGACTTTGCGCGGCGTGGTGGTGGGCGAGGGCGAAGCCTTCCCCGGCATGTTCTTGGCCATCAACCCCGGCGGCATTACCACACCCCTGATTGGCACCCCCACCACCGACCCGGCTTTTGGTTTGCCCGCGCACTGGATCGACGATCAGCAAAAGGAAGCGGCACAAATGGCAGGCTTTACCGTGGTTGATTCGGAAACCGTGATGGCGACACATTTGTCACACTTGATGCAAGTTCAAGCCGCCAAATTGCTCAGCCGCACAGAGACGCAGCAATTGGTGGAACATGTTGCCAAGCTGGCCCCCAAATTGATAGAAGAGGTGATCCCGAAAATGGTTTCGATCACAACGTTCCAAAAGGTGTTGCAATTGTTACTCGAAGAATCGGTGCATATCCGCGACATCCGCACCATCATCGAAACACTGGCCGAACACGCCGGCAGCATCAGCGATCCGCAAGAGCTGGCGCGACGGGTGCGTATTGCCCTGTCGCCCGCCATCGTGCAACAAATTTATGGCCCTACACGCGAATTGAGCGTGATTGCCATCGAACCCGGTTTAGAGCGTCTGTTGGTACAAGCCTTGGCCAACGCCAATGGCCCCTCCTTGGACCCCGGTGTGGCTGACATCCTGACGCAGCGTGCTGCTGAAGTGGCCCTCAAGCAAGAAGAAATCGGTTTGCCTGCCTGCCTGTTGGTGCCCGACACCATCCGCAGCGCTATTTCCCGTTTGGTACGGCGCGTGGCCCCACGCCTACAAGTGCTGGCACACAGCGAAATCCCTGAAACCCACACCATTCGTATTGGGCCCATTCTCAAAGGAGCATCGGCATGAACATCAAACGCTTTTACGCAGCCACGGCACGCGAAGCACTGGCCAAGGCCCGCATGACCTTTGGAGATGCCACGGTCATTTTGTCCAACCGCAGCACCCCCGACGGGGTGGAAGTAGTGGCCACGGCAGAAGAATCTTTAACCTCCTTAGAGCAGCAAGCCACTGAACCGGCAGAATCGCCCCGTGCGGCTCCTGCGGCCACCGCCCCCCTGAGGCCAGTGCCCCCACTGCGCCCGGCGGCCAACAGCGCAGCACAGCAGCCCGCCATGCCGCGTGAGCCGGTGTTAGAGCGCAACCCCATTCACGAAGACACCGAGCAGCTGGCCATGAGCACCCTGTCTTTCCAAGACTACGTGCGCGAACGCATGTTGCGCCGCCGCCACGAAGCCCTGCAAGGCCACGACAGCGCTTTGGATGAGGATGACGACGATATGCTGTCCGCCGCAGTGCCGCCCCCAGTGGCCATGCGCCGCCCCGAGCCTGCCCCCGTCCGCAGCAACCCCGCCTACGAGCAGCGCAGCGCCCCCCCCATGCCAGCGGCACCAGCACCCACAGCAGCAACCCCCTTTTATCCGCCAGCGTTTGATGCCATCGCACCAGAGCCAGCACCGCTGGCCCGTGTCGCCCAGCCGATTGCCACCCGGCGCAACCCTGAGCCTAGCGCCCCTGCCAAAGTAGCACCGCCCCCGATGCGCCAAGAAGGCGTGATGGCCGAGCTGCAATCCATGAAGGATTTGATTGAGGAGCGCTTCAATACCCTGTCTTGGTTGGGCCAAGCCAAACAGAACCCCATCCAATCGAACTTGATGCTCAAATTGATTGGTGCCGGTTACTCGCCCACCTTGGCGCGTGCCGTGCTAGAGCGCCTGCCCGAAAACTTTAACGCGGGCGATGCCGTGCGTTGGTTAATGGAAGTGCTAGAGCGCAACCTGAAAACCGATGCCGAAACCGAAAGCCTGCCGCAAGAAGGTGGTATCTATGCTTTGGTCGGTACTACCGGTGTGGGTAAAACTACCACCAGCGCCAAACTGGCCGCCCAATGTGCGCGCATGTACGGCGCTGCCAGTGTGGGCCTGATCACCCTGGACACCTACCGCATTGGTGCCCACGAGCAACTGCGCTCCTATGGCCGCATGTTGGGTGTCGTGGCCCACTTGGCCCACGACCAAGCCGCACTGCAAGACTTGCTCGGCTTGCTCAGTGGAAAAAAATTGGTGCTGATTGACACCACCGGCGTAGCCGCCCGTGACCCACGCAAGCGCGACATGCTCGATGTGCTGGATTTGCCCGACATCAAGCGCCTGTTGGTGGTCAATGCCAGCAGCCACGGCGATACCTTGGACGATGTGTTTGCCTCGTTCAAGAGCCGGGGGCCACAGCAGGCCATCTTGTCCAAAGTGGATGAGGCCGTCAAACTCGGCCCACCACTGGATGCCCTGATTCGCAACCGCATGGTGCTGCGCGGCGTCACCAACGGCCAGCGCGTGCCCGAAGACTGGGAAGCCGCCGATGCCAAAAAATTGGTAGCTTTGTCGATGCGCGCCACCAACCGCTCGGCCTTTGAGCCTAAAGTGGCTGATTTAAACTTCTTCTTTACCCGGCCTACCGCCTCGTTTGCCCAAGAAGGAATGGCCGGCCATGCTTGACACCCATTTCCACCAAGGTATGGGTTTGCAATGCCAGCAGCCCCAAGACGAACTGCGCCTGCTGGTCGTGACCAGCCAAGACGATGGCGGCAAAACACTGGCCACCCTGTGGCAATTGTGCGGCCATATGCAACGCCTAGGCTATCCGGTCGTGGTACTCGATGCCACCGCTATCGAGACCGACCGCGCCCCCGGCCTGCTGCAACTGCTCACCCATGCGCCGTGGGCCGATGCCAGCGTGCATGGTGTCCATGCCGATGCCTCGGCCTTGGCCGTGGTGCCAGCAGCGCTCGGCCTGCTCACTTTGGCCAATACGGCCCAACGCAAAGGCGAAGCGGCACAAACTTTGGCCCAGTTAGAGCCCATTTTTCGGCGCTATGCGGTAGTCGTACTCTATGCCCCGATTGAGCTGATGAGCACCCCCCTGCTGGCAGGCAGCAACACCATCCCGCTGCTGATTACCAAAGCAGGTAAAAATGCCCTGATGGAGTGCTACCGCCAAATCAAACACTTGGCTTTGCACGCTAACTTGCCCAGCATGGTGGCTTACCTTAGCCCGCACGCCAGTGGCAAAAAAGCCGAACAAGCGCGCACCAGCCTAGAAGCGCTGGAGCGTTGCGTAGCGCACCATTTAGGCCAACGCTTGCGCGGCACCCTGCTGCCAGAAAACAGCGCTGCCGATATGCAACGCTTAGCCCTGTTGCTGCTCGACAGCGCCAGCACCATCAGCACACCCAGTGCGCTGGCTTGGCACAGCGGCCAATGGGCCACCCATTCGGCTGCCTCGCACCTGTTCCAAAGCCACTGACCTTGACCCGCAGTGATGTACACCGCCAAAGGCCAGCTTGACCGCGAGGCCCTGATTCGCCAATACCTGCCTTTGGTGCGACGGCTGGCCAGTCACATGCTGGCCAAGCTGCCGCCCAATGTAGAACTCGATGATTTGGTGCAGGTGGGCATGATTGGCCTGACCGAGGCACTCTCGCGCTACGAAGCCAGCCAAGGCGTGCAATTTGAAACCTTTGCCACCCAGCGCATCCGTGGGGCCATGCTCGATGAGCTACGCAGTGGCGATTGGATGTCGCGCGGCGCACGCAAGGGCCAAAAAGACATCGAACGGGCAATACACCGACTAGAGCAAAGCTTAGGCCGCGCGCCGCTGGAATCAGAAATAGCGCAGGAGATGGGCATGGAACTGCAAGAATACCAACAGCTGCTGGGCAAAGTGCGCGGCACCCAGTTGCTCTACCTCGAAGACCTGAGCCGGGGCCAAGGCCGTGCCAGCGACGGCGATGATTTTTTAGACCGCTACTTGGTTGACCAGCAGGCCGACCCCGCCAGCCTGTTGCGTAGCCAGCGCCTGCGCGGTGCTTTGGTACAAGCGATTGAACAACTGCCCGAGCGCGAGCAGCAAATGATGGGCATGTACTACGAACACGACATGAATCTGAAAGAGATTGCCGCCGTGTTGGGCGTGACCGAATCGCGCATTTGCCAATTGCACAGCCAAGCCATTGCCCGCCTGCGCGCCAAAATGCGCGCCCACTGAAAAAATCAAACGCGCCTGTTTCAGCCCCTCAACCGGCAGCGCTGTAAATACGTGCCGCTCCATTGGTAGCGGGGCCGTAGGTATGCGTAGGATGCGCTGGCGGCAACAACACTGCCGCTTGCCGATCGGCCAAGGCCGCCAAACGCGCCAGACTATCGCGCTGCAATGACAAGGTAGCATGAATTTGCCGGATGCGCTCTTCTAGCCCTTGCGTCACTTCAACCACCCGCAAGCCCTCTAGGGCTTTAATAAAATCCACCGACACTTGGCGCATCCGCTCGCTGCAATTTTGCAGTGCCTGCGGGTCTGGTGCCAACAGTGCAGCCGACAAGGCTTGCAATTGCAGCTCTACCGTCTGCAAAGCCGATTCAAGAAGGGGGTGGGGAGAAGCAGTCATGGCAGTAGTAGGCTATGAGTAAAAAGATAAAAACAACACCGGGCAGACACAGCAACCCGGCCCTTAGCCTTGGTATGCAGGTGGCAAAGCCAGCGCATCTTGGGCATCAGACAGCAACCGGTCGGCAATCGCTCCGGCATTGATTTGAAACCTACCATCGGCAATCGCTGCACGCATCGCCTTGACGCGCTCGGTATCAAACTCTGTGGCCGCACGCCCGGCAAACTCCAACTCGCGGGCACCACGCGACAGACTGACCGTAGCTGGCATACCCGCCGTTTGCGCTGCTGCGGCACCTTTGGTCACCCCTTCGGCGACCGGCGCTGCCCGCGCCTGTGCCACGGCACTGGGCAACTCCGCTTGCTGTCCTATCTTCATGTTGTTTTCTCCACAGGCCCCTTGCCATTGCTGGGGCATAGTGCAGCTGTTATCGGCGCATGGGGCTGATACTTTAGCCAGCTGGGCACTCAGGGGCACAAAATGGGTACAAAACAGCAGCGACTCAAAATTGCGTCTCGACCATGCCCTCTGCATTGACGGTGCCAGTAATGATTTTGCCATTGGGCATACGCACGCGCACCGAGTCTCCGGCACCGCCGGGTGTCATGGCTTGGCCACTGCCACTGATGGCAAAACCGCCCCCTTGCGACACCACGCGCACCTGCGCCCCGGCCTGAAACAAACGTGGTGCGCGCAGCATCGATTGGCGCAGTGCTTGCCCTGCGCCCAAAGAGCGCGCTGCCACCTTGCCCACCCATTGGTCTGGCTCAGCCAGCACGCTATCGGCAGCGGCGGCCCAGTCCACCTCAGAGGGCATGGCATCGGTGGCCGACAAGGTAGCCCCCATAGCGACTGGGCCGGTCAGTACCCAAGCGGGGCCATAGGCTTTGATGGTGATGGGTAAAAACACGTTCCAGCGGCTTGGGCCGACGGCACAGCGCAACCCCAAACGGCTACGCCCCCACAGGCGCGTGCCGGTGGGCAAATAAGGCTCGATGCGCTCACAAGGGGCCAAGCGCAGGCGCGGGTCCAGCTGACCTACTTCCACTTCCATACGCAAAGCGGCTGCCACACCGGTGCTGGCTTGGCCATTGCGCTGCAAGGTTTGCTCTATCCACTGGCGCATGGTCTCTTCGATGTTGCCCGGTGCTTGCGCGTGCGCCAGCGGTAGCGCGGCCGCATAGCCTACACAAGCCCAGCACAGCCAGCGGCGCACCTGCGTGGCCAGCAGAGAAATAAGCATCAGCATCTACTTTCTTGGGATTTTGGGGATGGTTGGGTGCCATGAATGGCCACTATCGCTGTTTTGCCAGCATGCAATCGCCCAAACTGCCCAAACAAACCCGCTTTCTTTGCTGCTTCAGCGTTGGGCGCTCTTTTCATAATTGCTGCACGCCCAAGCCCCTTTTGCGTGGCAGTGGCGCACTAGGCAAACGCACTAGGCCAATTTAGGTCAACCACACGGCAAAACGGCAACGGCAAAGGGCACCGCCATGATCAACAAACTAACTGGGCAACTTCAATTTCAGGGCAACGCGCTGCTGCTGCGCGCCGAGCGCCAGCGCACCATTGCCAGCAATATTGCCAATGCCGATACCCCCGGCTACGTAGGCCGTGATTTTGATTTTGCCAGCACCTTGCAAGAGTCTTTGCGCTCGGGCAAGGTTTTGGGCCAGCAAACCCCAGTGCCTAAAGCGCCGGTATACCACAGCGCCCATGTGGCCCTGCCCACGGTGCAAATGGACTCAGCACGCATCGGCCCAGACCCAGCCGCCTTGGGCTACACCGTACAAACCCAGCCCAGTGTGGACAACAACACCGTCGATTTGGACCGCGAACGTGCCAACTTTGTCGATAACTCGGTGCGCTACGAGGCCACGCTGCGCTTTATCAACGGTAGCGCGAAAACCCTGCTCAGTGCCATCCAAGGCCAGTGAACTGGATAAAGGATTCCTCGTATGTCGATGTTCTCCATCTTTAACGTCTCGGGCAGTGCCATCAGCGCCCAATCGCAACGCCTGAACGTAGTAGCCAGTAACTTGGCCAACGTCGAGGCGGTAGCTGGCCCCGACGGCAAAGCCTACAAAGCGCGCCAAGTGGTGTTCCAAACCGCCCCGATGGGGCCGGACAGCTCGGCGGGCGTGCGCGTCAAGGCGATTGAAGAAAGCGATGCCCCCGGCAAGCGCATCCACGACCCCAGCCACCCATTGGCCGATGCCGAAGGTTATGTCAACCACTCCAACGTGAATGCAGTGGAAGAGATGGTGAACATGATTTCAGCCTCGCGCTCGTACCAAAACAACGTCGAAGTCATGAACACAGCCAAATCGCTGCTGCTCAAAACCTTGCAAATGGGCCAATAAGCCGCCCTGCCCCTCGTCTGAAGAAAGCGCCCCGCCATGAGCACCACCATCAACTCGACCACGGCCAGCACAGCAGCCAGCGGTGTCGGCAGCACCAACAGCGTCAATGTCAACAGCGCCAATGACCAACAAGACCGCTTCTTAAAGCTGCTGGTGGCGCAAATGAACAACCAAGACCCAATGAACCCATTGGACAACGCGCAGATGACCTCGCAAATCGCGCAAATCAACACCGTGACCGGCATTGAAAAGCTCAACACCACCGTCGAAAGTTTGGCCGGCCAGTTTGCCAGCCAGCAACTGATGCAAGGCACAGCGATGGTGGGCCGCAGTGTGCTGGTGGCAGGCAACCAACTGGCGCTCAACAGCGAATCGAAACAAGGCTTTGGTGCGGTGGAGTTGGAGGGGTCGGCCAGCAGCGTCAAGGTGCAAGTACTGGATGCTGGTAACCAAGAAGTGGGTACGGTGGACTTGGGTGCCTTGCCCGCAGGCCAGCACAACTTTAGCTGGAACGCCGCCGCCTACGAAGGCAGCGGCCCCTTGCGCTTTAAGGTGCTGGCCGCCAATGGCGAAACAGCCGTCAATAGCACCGCCCTGAATTTGGACCAAGTCTCTGCCGTCAGTTTAAGCAATGGGGCCTTGCAATTGGAGCTGGCCCGTGGCGGCAGCACCACGCAATCGGCACTGAAAGCTATTCTTTAATTTTATCGACCTGCTTACCGCAGTCATAGGAGCATATCATGGGTTTTCAACATGGTCTTTCGGGCTTGAATGCAGCCAAGCAAAACTTAGATGTGATTGGCCACAATATTGCCAACGCCAACACTACCGGATTTAAGGGTTCACGGGCTGAATTTGCTGCCATTATTGCTGGGGCGATGGGTGTCAGCAACAGCGGTAATGCAGACGGTGTGCAAACTGCAGTAGTTGCACAGCAGTTTAGGGCAGGGGCCATTACCAGAACGGGCAACAACTCGGGTAATAATTTTGACTTGGCTATCAGTGGCAACGGTTTTTTTATTGTACGCCAAGCGGATGGCACCAATGCCTACACCCGCGCGGGTGATTTTAAGCTGTACGATGGCAATTTAATGACCAATGACAGGTCTCATGTCATGGGGTATAAAATAAATCCCGACGGCACTGGAACTAACGTCCCAGAACCTCTGGTTTTTCCTGTGGGTACGGCCATTCCAGCAAAATCTACTACTGAAATTACCGCAGCTTTTAACCTTGATGCCCGCGCTACCAATGCTGCTGGTACACCTGCTATTCCAGCCGATCCAGCCGCAGTCCCCCCGACGGCTGCAGTGCCAGCAGTTCCCCCTACGCCACGCAACACCTACGGAACCTCTGTAGAGGTTTACGATAGCCAAGGAGTGGCTACACCATTAGATTTGTATTTTGAAAAAACAGCCACCCCCAATACGTGGAATGTCTATACCTCTCTGGATGCAGGCGCACCTATTGCAACCACCATTAGTTTTGATGCAGAAGGTAAAATAATTACCGATCCTGCAACCCCAATTACCATATCTGTCACTCCAACCAGCAACCCGAACACAGGGGCACCTGCACCGTTTAACGTTACCTTGGATTTAAGTAAAGTCACCCAATATGGCAATGAATTTGCTATCTCTGATTTAAAACAAGACGGCTATGCGGCAGGCCTGCTGCTGGGCGTGAGTGTGGACAATTTAGGGCAAGTGCAAGCCAGTTATTCCAATGGCATTAAACGGGTAGAAGGCCAAGTAGCTTTGGCTACCTTCCGTAACGTACAGGGTTTAGCCCCGATTGGTGGCAATGCCTGGGTAGAAACTGGTGTTTCGGGCGAGCCGATGTTTGGCAAACCCAACACCGGAAACTTTGGCAGTATTGATGCTGGGGCATTGGAAGAATCCAACGTGGACTTGACCGGCGAACTGGTCAACATGATGACCGCCCAGCGCGCCTACCAAGCCAACGCCCAAACCATTAAAACGCAAGACCAAGCGATGTCCACCATCGTCAACCTGCGTTAATTGCTTTAGCCCGCTTGCCCTGATTACTGAGAAACGCCATGGACCGCATCATTTACACCTCCATGACCGGCGCCAACGCTGCCGCCCACCGGCAGGCGGTGCTGTCGCACAACCTGGCCAACGTCTCTACCCAGGGCTTTCGGGCCGAGATGTCCACCTTCCGCTCGGTACCCATCCAAGGCGAAGGCTCGGGCACACGCGTGTTTGCCCTAGAGGCCACCTCCGGCCATGTAGAAACCCCCGGCCCCGTACAGCGCACCGGACGCAACTTGGATGCAATGGCCGTGGGCAATGCCTGGTTTGCCGTGCAGGGCTTGGATGGCACCGAAGCCTACACGCGCAACGGCAGCTTTGAAGTCACTCCCGCCGGGCAGCTGGTCACCAGCACCGGCTTGGCCGTGCTGTCCGATGGCGGTGGCCCGATTGACGTGCCCCAAGGGGCCGAAGTCTCGCTAGGCTCGGATGGCACCCTGACCGCCAAAACCGGCAACCAACCCCCTGCCGCCATTGGCCGTATCAAACTGGCCACGCCAGCCGCCGATGACCCCCTCAAACGCGGCAACGATGGCCTGTTCCGTCCCGTCTCGGGCGACCCCCTGCCCAACGATGCCAACGCGCGCCTGCTGTCCGGGGCCACCGAAGGCTCTAACGTGAATGCGGTGGAAAGCATGGTGGGCTTGATTGCCGCCTCGCGCCAGTTTGAGCAACAAATGCGCCTGCTGCAAACCGCCGAAACCAACGACAAAACCGCCAGCCAACTGCTGAGCATCAACGGCTAAGCCCAAGGCCAAAAGGAAAACGCCATGATCAACTCCCTGTGGATTGCCAAGACCGGCATGGAAGCCCAGCAGACCCAGCTGGATGTCATCTCGCACAACCTGGCCAACGTCTCGACCAACGGCTTCAAACGCAACAATGCGGTGTTTGAAGACCTGATTTACCAAAACCTGCGCCAAGTCGGGGCCAACACCACCGAGCAAAACCAGTTGCCCACCGGCCTGCACTTGGGCTTGGGCGTGCGTACCGTGGCCACCAGCCGCAACTTTACCCAAGGCCCGTTGCAACAATCGAACAATAATCTGGATGTGGCTATCAGTGGCAGTGGTTTTTTGAGCGTTACCATGCCCGACGGCACCTTGGGCTACACGCGCGATGGTTCGTTCCAATTGGATGCCCAAGGGCGCTTGGTCACCTCCAGCGGCCTGCCGGTGGCCAACGGCATCACCATCCCACCCGGTGCCACCAGTGTCGCTATCGATGCCACTGGCCAAGTGTCGGCCTTGATGCCGGGCAACCCACAGCCGCAGCCTATGGGCCAGCTGGCCATGTCTAACTTTATCAACCCCGCCGGGCTAGAGCCACTGGGACAAAACCTGTTCCGCGAGTCGGCGGCCTCGGGGCAACCGCAAGAAGGCCAACCCGGTACCAATGGCCTGGGCATCATCAAGCAAGGCTTTTTAGAAACCTCCAACGTGAATGTGGTGCAAGAGTTGGTCACCATGATTCAAACCCAGCGCGCCTACGAGATGAACTCCAAGGCCATCTCCACCTCGGACCAAATGCTGGCCAAACTCAACCAACTGTAAGGACATTGCCATGCGCCCCACTGCCATCACCCTGCCCGGTAGCGCGTTGGCGCTGTTACTGAGCGGCTGCGCCAGCTTGTCGCCACCGCCACCCGTGGATGTGCTGCCCACCACCGCCCCCGTCGTCAGTGCGCCCGCGTTTCGTAGCCATGCTGCACCGGTAACGGGTGGGCTGTTTCACAGTGCCAGCTACCGCCCAGCGTTTGAAGACCGGCGCGCACGTTTGGTGGGCGATGTGGTGACGGTGCAAATTACCGAAAACATCACCGCGCGGCAAACCTCTTCCTCTACCGTGGACCGCGAGGGCAGCATCAGCGGTGGCATTAGCGCCCTGCCGTTTATCAATGCTGCCAAGCTGGCCAAAACCAAAATCGGTGCCGAGTCCACCAACAACTTTACGGGCAAGGGCGGCACCGAAAGCGCCAACACCTTTACCGGCTCTATCACGGCCAGCGTGATAGAAGTATTGCCCAATGGCCATTTGGTGATTGCAGGCGAGAAGCAAATTGGCGTCAATCAAAACGTGGATGTGCTGCGCTTTTCCGGCACGGTGGACCCGCGCTCTTTGCAGCCGGGCAGCATCGTGACCTCAACCCAAGTGGCCAATGTCCGCATTGAATCGCGCGGTCGTGGTGCCCAAGCCGAGGTACAAGCAATGGGCTGGCTGGGGCGATTTTTTAACAGCATTTCGCCGTTCTGATTCTTGGCGTACAGCGGCCAAAGTGGCCTCTCTGCACTGGTGATCTGGTGCTAAAGTAGCATGGCACAAAAATAAGCCCCGAGGCAAGAATTTGAATGTGGGCAGACATCCAGCATGCACATGCGCGAGAGCCAAATCAATAGCCGGATACTGATCAGTACCATGCGCCAGCCCAGCTATACCAGCGCCAAAGCACTCAATCAATTGTAGTACGCCATACGCTGGAACATTGAGGTCGATTTTCGGGTGATCAAGGCGCCGCTAGGGATGGATGTGCTGCGCTGGTGCAGGCACTGCTGCAAAACATAGGCAAGCTGCACCTGCGAGCGCGCCCTGGACGCATCGAGCCTCGGGCTAAGAAGCGAAGACCGATTTGGAGGGATGCCTTAAAGTCGCTTGTTTTTGTCCATGAAACTATTGCGTTCTACACGCTGGCACACCGAATGGGCACCTAACGGCATTCCACGCGAATTGTTGGCCGGGGCCGTGGCCACTTTTGCCCTCATCCCCGAGGTTATCGCTTTTTCTTTTGTCGCCGGGGTAGCCCCTTCGGTGGGCTTGTTCGCCTCGTTTGTCATCAGTGTGGTGATTGCCTTTTTTGGTGGCCGTCCGGCCATGGTGTCGGCGGCAGCGGGTTCGGTGGCGTTGGTGGCAGCTCCGCTGATGCAGTCGCATGGCTTGGGCTATTTACTGGCGGCTGGGCTATTGGCCGGGCTGGTGCAGGTGCTGTTTGGCTGGCTCAAGCTGGGGGTGCTGATGCGCTTTGTCTCTAGCTCGGTACGCACCGGCTTTGTCAATGCGCTGGCGGTATTGATTTTTGCGGCACAGTGGCCCCATTTGGGTGGAGCCAACACTGCTACCTTGGCGATGCTGGCCCTAGGCTTGCTGCTGATTTATGGCTTGCCGCGCTTGGCGGCTTGGCTCGGCTGGCGGGCCTTGACGCTCATTCCGCCGCCTTTGGTGTGTGTCTTGCTGCTGACTGGGTTGTCTAGCACGCTGGGCCTGCCCTCGGCCACGGTGGCCGATTTGGGCCAACTGCCCGAAAGCCTGCCTTTCTTCGCCCTGCCCCAAGTGCCGTGGGATTGGCAAACGCTACGCATTATTGCCCTGCCTGCTTTGGCGATTGCCTTTGTTGGCTTGCTTGAATCGGTGCTGACCGCTGCCGTGGTCGATGAACTGACCGATACCCCCAGCAACAAAAACCGCGAATGCACCGGCTTGGGGCTGGCCAATATCGCCGCCAGTTGCTTTGGTGGCATTGCTGGCTGCGGCATGATTGGTCAGGCGGTGGGCAACGTCAAGTATGGTGGCCGTGGGCGGCTTTCTACCCTGTTTGCCGGGGTGTTTTTGCTGATTTTGATGGTGCTGCTCAAGCCTTGGGTGTCACAGGTGCCGGTGATTGCTCTGGTGGCCATCATGGTGATGGTGTCGGTCGAGACGTTTGATTGGAAATCTCTGGGCGCTTTGTTGCACCACCCGCGCCTGTCCAGTGCGGTGATGTTGGCCACGGTAGTGGTGACGATTGGCACGCACAATCTGGCCGCTGGGGTGGCGGTGGGCGTGCTGCTCAGTGGGGTGTTTTTTGCTTTTAAGGTCTCGCGCATGTTGCAAGTGCAGTGCAGCGATGACGCGGCCACGGGTACGCGCACGTGGCTGGTGACAGGACAGGTGTTTTTTGCCTCGGCCGATGCGTTTATCGAGGCGTTTGATATTCGTGGTGCCCAACAGCGCCCAGTGTATATTGATGTCTCAAGGGCGCATTTTTGGGACATCACCGCACTGGCAGCGCTGGACAAAGTGGTCGAGCGCCTGCGCCACCACGGCAGCAGCGTCGAAGTGCGGGGCCTGCACCAGGCCGGTGCCGTGCTGATAGATATGCCGCGCCCCGAGCGCCCCGATGTTTTGCCCAAATAAGGCCGGGCGTTTAAGCCGCCGAAGCCACATTGCGCCGCAACACCACCGGCTTGCCGCCCAAGCGTTTTTGGCACATCCAATGGGATAAGGCCGAGTCTAAATAATCGGCATGGCCCGGAAACCAGCGCGCCAGCTCGTCGGCCAGTTCACGGCAAATAGTGCTGTTGCCTTGGGCCAATAGGCCACGCACTTCTAGCACCGAATTCATGACGGCTGCATGTTCGTCGATGTGGCAATCGCGCGCCGGAAAATCGGTCTCTACCATCCAGGCTTTTTCTTCGTCAAAATGCTTTTGTGCGTGGACGATAAAGGCTTCTAACAAGGCAGGCAATTGTGCCTCGGGGGCGGTTTGCAATTGGCCTACCAATTCAACAAACTCGTGGTGAATGTCGTCCATCGGCGCAAAACCCAGCAAAAACGCATCGCTCCATTGCAGGGTTTCAGATTCAGAGGTGGCAGGAATAGGAGGTGTGGACATACGCAAAAGAACAAGCAGAGTTTTGAAAAAGCCTCACAGGCATGGGCTGGGCAGAATTAGCCGCCGTGGATGGCCGCCGCCACAATGATGCTAATGCCCAAACACATGGCCGCGACGACCAGCGCCAGCGCCTTGTTGTGTTTTTCGACAATCTCGCCCCACAAATCGTAGGGCGTGAGCTTGTCGATGATGATAAAGCTGATCCAAAACACCAGCACACCAATCAAGGCAAACAGTATCGAGCCTAAAAACGCGGCTGGGCGTAGCCATTCAAGTCCCATCATGGTGATGTTCTCCGGGTAAAAGTTTATTTATGACCGCCGCCGGTAGAAAAGCCACCAAACGAGCCGCCTGAACTGCGGTAACTGCCACCGCCCCCCGAACCACCACTGGAATTGTTCGAGCAGGTACTCAGCAGCACCAAAATAATCAAAATCACAAAGGCTATCAAAATCAGGGTGCCACAGCCGATGCCCGAACTGCTCGACAGCGGCGCGGCATCTTGGCGCTTGAACAGGTTTTTGTTGGCATCGAGCTTAAAAGCCGCCGCTACCTTGTCGCTGGTGATTTTTTCACCGTGCGACCACGTCACTTCTTGCGGCGTTTGCTCCATCGACAGCAAGCCCTTGGGGCCAGCAAAATCACGGTTAAAGGTTTTTTGGCCGCGCTCTACTGGCCAGTAGAACTCGCCCAGCACATAGGTGGTTTCGGCCTTGTAGCTGTATTGCAGTTGGTAGCTTTGGCCCAAATAGCTGGCGGTTTTGCCACCACCGGCCAGTTTGGGTGCGCCGGTGGTGGGGCGCACCAAGCTCCAGCCATCTTCGGCATCCACCAGAAAGCAAAAACCCCGTTTGCGATGGAACAGCAGGTATTCGCTCCAGCCAAACTGCTCATCGTCGCCGGGTTCTTGGCCCATGCGGTGCTGAAAGCCTACCACCTGCCACTGCACGCCCTCTAATTGGCCCAAGCTGCCCAAGGGAATCAGCGGTTGCACCGGCTCCTGTTGCAGGGCATGGCGCAACTCGCCGCCCACGCCGCTGTCCAAGGTGATGATGCTGGCGCACGAGGGGCAGGTCAGGCTTTTGGTGCTGCTGAGTTTGACCGTGACCGGCGCGCCGCAGTGCGGGCAATTGAATTGGCGGCCTTTTTCTTCTTTGACCGATTCTTCTTTCAGGCCCTGCAAATGCAGGTCTTCTAACTGAATGGCCCGGCCCCGCTCTACCTTGGGTGGTGTGCTGCCGTAGTCAATCGACAGCACTTCGCCATCTTCGCTACGCAACTCCACCATGCTGAATTTTTCGCCCAGCGCGGGCAGTTTGGGCAACTCGCCTTGGGCCGACATCAACGCCGCCTGCACATTGGCGGCCACGCTGTACGGTTTGCCATTGATGGCGGTGGTGATGCCAATGCGAAATTGGCTGGCCGCTGGCAATTGGCGGCCCGCATCCACCGACCGGGTAAAGACGTAAGCGCCGTTGTCTTCGCCCAAGGTGGCCATGCTGCCATCTTGCAAAAAGGCCACCCACTCGGTCCAAGTGCCGGTTTCGGCTTTGTATTGCAAACGGCCAATCAGCGTGAAGGGCAGATTTTGGCCATCCAAGGCAATGCGCCCACTGGCATTCAGCTGCAAGGGGCTGTGGTCGTCAAACAGCTCGGCCATTTTGCCCAAGCGCTGCAACACCTCGCCATTGCGTACTACCGTGCTTTGGCAGTAGCCGCACACGGCGTGCGTGGATTGGGCGCTCTTAAACTCTACCGGCGCACCACAGCCGGGGCAGGGCGCACGGTAGCTGCGCTGGGGGGTGTCGGTGGCCATCCTCCGGGCCGCTTAGACCAGTTTTTTCAGCAGCTCGGCCTTTTTGGCATCGAACTCTTCTTGTGTCAGGATACCCTTGGCCTTGAGGTCGGCCAGTTTTTCCAGCGTGGACATGACCTCATCGGGCGAGATACCCACTGGGGCCACGGCAGGGGCCAGTGCTGCGGCCACTGGAGCTACTGGGGCCGCAGCTGGGGGAGCAGCGTGTGCGCCACCCAAGCCTGCTTGCATGGTCTGCGCCATCATCTGGCCCATCGCCATGCCTGCACCCAAGCCCATCGCATCACCGGCAATGCTGCCCCCGCCACCACCAGCTTGCCCAGCTGCTGCGGCAAACTGCGGAATGGCCTGTGCCGTTTGGTACTGCATGAACTTGCCCATGTCGTTGCCAATCATGCCCATGCCAATTTTTTGGTCGAGCAGCTTTTGCAGTTCTTCGGGCAGCGACAGGTTTTGTACCGTCAGGGTTTCTAGTTTGAGGCCAATTTTGGCAAAGGCCGGCTCCAGCTCTTTGGACAGGGCGTTGGCAAACATCAGCTGGTTGGCGGCCAAGTCTAAAAATGGTACGCCGCTGCTGGCAATGGCGTTGCTGATGTTTTGCAGCACCAAGCCGCGCAGCTGGCCATCGACTTCGGCCACGGTGTAAGCGGCGCGCGTGCCCGAGATTTCGGTGTGGAACAGTTTAGGGTCGGCCACGCGGTAGGCGTAGTTGCCAAAGGCGCGCAGGCGCACAGCACCAAAATCTTTATCGCGGATGGTGATGGGCTGTGGCGTGCCCCATTTTTGGTCAATTTGCTGGCGTGTGCTGAAAAAATAGACATCGCTCTTGAAGGGCGATTGGAACAGCTTGTCCCAGTTTTTCAGGTAAGTGAGTACCGGCAGGGTTTGCGTGGTCAGTTTGTAGGTGCCGGGGCCAAACACATCGGCCACCTGCCCTTCGTTGACGAACACCGCCATTTGCGACTCGCGCACCACCAGTGTGCCACCGTTCTGGATTTCCATGTCCAGCATCGGATAGCGCCAAGCCAGCGTGCCGTCGCTGTCTTCGGTCCATTGCAGGATGTCAATGAATTGTTTCTTGACAAAATCGCTCTTAAAAACGTCGAAGAAGGAGGCCATGCTTGCTCCCGAGGGACTCAAAGGGTGGAAAAGAGAGAAAACGAGTAGCCCGCATCATAGCGCCCGAGGGTGCTGGTGGGCGCTCAGGCTGGGCGCTCAGTCCAGGTCTATCTCGGCATAGAGCGTTTCGGCATCTAGCGTTACATCGACACTGGCCAAGACCACAGATTCTGCCGACTCAAACGGGTGCAACACCCACAGCCCATCGGGCTGCTTGCGAAACACATCCACCCGGCGGCGTTCTATATCCACCAGCGCATACTCGGCCAAGCTGGGCATTTGGCGGTAACGCTGAAATTTCTCGCCCCGGTCGTAGGCTTCGGTGCCGGGCGATAACACTTCGACAATCAGCAACGGCTCGCGCTTGATTTGGCGGCTTTGGGCATCGGCTGCACTGCAAGTGACGACGATGTCGGGGTAAAAGTAACTGCTGGCAGCATCGGCTTGCACCTTCATATCGGCCATGAAAGTACGGCAGGGCGTGCCGCGCAAATGCTGGCGCAAGGCCATATAGACATTTCCAGTGACCGTGACATGCCGGTCTTCGGCACCGGCCATCGCAAAAATTTCGCCATCGACAAACTCATGGCGCTCGGGCTGGGTAGCCTCCCAGGCCAAATAATCATCGGCGCTGAAGCTGGCTTTGGTTTGCGGCAAGGCGGACATGGTGGCACTCCCAAGGAACTTAAAAGCTAAGCGGCCATGATAGCGCCCGAGGGGGTTGCGCTGCGCTTAGGCGCGCTCGTCAAGCAGCGTGCCCATCATGCGGCTTTCGGTTTCGACCGACAGCAGATTGGCAGCAAATGAATAGGTGGCCGAAATTTGCTCCACCGCCTCTTTTTCTAGCCGCACTTGCTCGTTGCTTTGGCGCTCCATGCGCGCACGGGTGCCCGCGTTGTCGGGGGCAGCTTCTTGCTTTACGGCTACGCGCTTGTAGTTGGGGGTGTCGGCATTGGCCACATTGTTGGCCGATGCATCCAAGCGCATTTGTGCCGCCTGCATACCAGAACTGCCGATGGAACCAAGAGAGGCCATGATAGGAACCTTTGAAAGTGGAGCTAAAAACAGAAATGGATTAGATACCAGATGCTGGGATTCTCTACCGGAGCGCTAGTTCCGTAAGTAACTGGCAACCACGGGGCGCAACAAGTTAGGTACTTCGGTAGCGCGAAAAAGCAGGAAGCTCAACAAAAATTGCTTTCATCAGAGCAGTGTACGTTACTTGCGTAAGTTAGCACGGACAACAAAAAACGCGCCCGAAGGCGCGTTGTTACAGGCTGAGGCAACAGCTGGTTTACTTAGAAACCACGCGCACCATTTCCAAACACTTGTTCGAATAACCCCATTCGTTGTCGTACCAGCTGACTACCTTGACGAAAGTGCCATCCAGCGCGATACCAGCGTCGGCATCAAAGATGGAAGTGCGGGTGCCGCCACGGAAGTCGGTGGCTACCACCTTGTCTTCGGTGTAGCCCAGCACGCCCTTGAGTGCGCCTTCGGATTGGGCCTTCATTTCGGCCTTGATTTCTTCGTAAGAAGCGGCGTTTTCCAGCTCCACGGTCAAATCGACCGCGGACACGTCCGAGGTGGGCACGCGGAAGGACATGCCGGTCAGCTTCTTGTTCAGCGATGGAATCACCACGCCCACAGCCTTGGCAGCGCCAGTGCTAGAGGGAATGATGTTTTCCAAGATGCCACGGCCACCGCGCCAGTCTTTGTTGGAGGGGCCATCGACGGTTTTTTGTGTGGCAGTCGCTGCGTGTACGGTAGTCATCAGGCCGCGCTTGATGCCCCACTTGTCGTGCAGCACCTTGGCCACAGGGGCCAAGCAGTTGGTGGTGCAAGAAGCGTTGGAGATGATGGCCTCGCCCTGGTAGGTGTCGTGGTTCACGCCAAACACAAACTAAAATATGCCACTTAGTGGCATACTATACACATGAATCGAGTTTTCAAAACGCGGTACTTTGCCCGCTGGATGCGTAAAACCGACCTCACCGATCAGGCATTGTGTGCAGCCGTGGCAGAAATGTCGCAAGGCTTGATCGATGCTGATCTGGGCGGCGGGGTCGTGAAAAAACGAGTCGGCCTTGCTGGGCGTGGCAAACGCGGCGGAGCCAGAACTTTGGTTGCCACCAACAAAGGTAATCGCTGGTTTTTCGTGTTCGGGTTTGAGAAAAGCGAGCGGGCTAATATATCGAATGATGAATTAGCCGCGTTGCAGGATATTGCTGCTGACCTGCTGGGGCACACCGCGATTGCGTTGGATATCGCCGTTCAAGACGGTGCTTTACAGGAAATTTGCCATGACCACAAAAGCTAAGCCCAAAAGCCTTATTTTTGAGGCAGTCCATGAAACTGCCACAGATTTGCATCGTCTGGGGTTCATTGACAAGCGCAAGATGTTGAAATATGACGCGCTGTGTCTTGCACCAGTGCCACCGTACCACAGTGAACAAATCCGGGCCTTGCGCGAAAGGTTCAAGCTCAGCCAATCGGTGTTGGCCGCAGTGCTTAACATCAGCCTATCGACCGTGCGCAAATGGGAAATAGGTGATAAACACCCCAGTGGCCCCTCTTTGAAACTCCTCCATTTGCTGGAGCGCAAGGGTTTGGATGGCTTACTCTGAACGTATAAGGTAAGCGGCAGGTGCAAGCTGTCCACTTGAGCACCGGGTTAGCGCCAACGCCAAAAATAATTCGACCTTGGCCCCTTTATTCTTAATGCTATTTCGATTTCAGTTTGTTTTTAATTGAACTGTGTAGTTAAATGTTTCACCTGTCTCAAGAATAGTAAAAGAGTAGGTCAAATTTGCATATTGCCCACCAGTAAAAGGGGAGTGCAAACTGAAAGAAACAGATTGGCCATCATCTATTTTTTGATTATTTACTAGGCCATCAAAAAATGGCGTAATGGGCAAAAATGAATTATTATTAATGGCTTGTAAGTTGACTATCGTAAAGCTTTGCCCGGATGCTTTCAGCTTAAATTCACCAACTTTATAAGTTGATGCACATCCGCTACCAATACAATTTACACTAGCACTCATCATTGATGAAGTAGAATATGGAAGGGATAGCAATGTGTCACTGCAGTCATTAGAAAAAAATCCACACCCCCCTCCAAATCCTCCAAATAATGTTTCAGGAGTTTTGAATAGGCTCAATATTCCCGGCGGTCGATCAACAAGCTTTCCAATTTGGACATAAGTGCCGTTTTCAACCATCGACTCTACTGTCGATCCATATCCTACATACACCAAAGTACCAATAGCAGATCGAATATCTAATCCCGTTAATGAAAATGACTCAGTTGAAGAAACAGCTTTTCTTACGAATGGCACCGTTGCTTGGCCTGAATATGGAACGAAACCAGTAGATTCACTCCAAAAATAAAAATAATTATTTAAAAGGAAAGCCAAATAAATATTAGCATTACCAACTCTTTCTTCAGGAACCAAAACAGTCGTACTATAGGTTGTTGATTGCGATTGGCCTATTTGACTTCCTACTGCTGTAATTTGCGCACTTGAAATTGAATGCGCTAAAAACATTAAAATTGGAAAAATGAATTTGTAATATTTTTTTGTGGATTTCATTTGTTGATCTTTCTCTATAAAAATGTTTTATTAAACTACTGCTTCAAAAATAATATACTATGGAATACTAGGTAAATCCTAGACTTCAAAATTGGCAAACAACAATTTAACGATCTGACGGATTGAAATATTAGGTTGCATTAGGTTGCATTTCTCGGTTTCTCACTGTTAGCTAGGCGTTTAATCACTCGCTCAACTATCTTTGCTTCGATTTCTGTAAACTGAGCTTCTTTATTGTTCGCAGTGCCCGCGATCTTTTTTTTCAACTTGAAGAGTCGATAAGCACCATAGCCAAGTCCAGCTGCGCCGCCAATAGCCGCACTTCCAACTACGATGGGAACCCAGATGGGGGTAGAAGAAATGATCCCGGCTGACATCAGCGCGCCTTTAACTCCAGTTGCTCCGACAGTTGTTCCAAATGCTCCAGCACTACCGACAACGCTACCCGCGACACCGGAGAGATATAAAGCACCAGCTCCAAGAGTAGTAGAAGCTGCAGCAAGCAGGCTCCCAATAGCTGCGGTACTTAGATACGTACCAGCGACATACCCACCAACGGCCGATGTGACAATCATGCCACCAGCGGCATGTGGAACTAGAGTTCCGCCAGCAATAAGTGCGGAAATAATGGGGATAAGTGGCAGCGGCATATATAATCTGTCCTCTGATTTATTTTTTATGCCTAGCTACTCACCTCAAGTAAGTTTAAAAGACACTTGGTTCAAAAATTTTATCTTGGTTTATAAGAAGGTTACCACATAAAGTTCCCCCTCCCTACAAGGGCTTGGGAACAAAGGGGCCAGGCTCAGTTTTCCAAAACCACATTGGCGTGTGTCGATGTAGCCGTAAACGTCACGCCCAACGCACGGGTGACCCGCAAGATGGTATCAAAGCACGGCTTAGAGCCGGGGGCCAGCGCCTTGTAAAGGCTTTCGCGCCCTAGTCCGGCATCCTTGGCGACTTGGGCCATGCCCTTGGCTTTGGCAATGTGGCCAATGGCACAGAGCAACTCGTCAGCGTCGCCGTCTGCCAGCACTTGGGTCAGGTACTCGGCAATCGCCTCCTCGCTGTCAAGGTAGCGGGCGATATCAAAGGGAACCCGTTTTTCTGTCATCCCAAAACTCCTTGGCCAGCCACTTAAAAAAAACGCGCCCGAAGGCGCGTTGTTGCAGGCTACAGCGGCAGGCAGTTTACTTAGAAACCACGCGCACCATTTCCAAACACTTGTTCGAATAACCCCATTCGTTGTCGTACCAGCTCACGATTTTGACGAAGGTACCATCCAGCGCGATACCAGCGTCGGCATCAAAGATGGAAGTGCGGGTGTCGCCACGGAAGTCCGTCGCCACCACCTTGTCTTCGGTGTAACCCAGCACGCCCTTGAGCGCGCCTTCGGACTGGGCCTTCATTTCGGCCTTGATTTCTTCGTAGGAGGCGGCGTTTTCCAGCTCCACGGTCAAATCGACCACCGACACGTCCGACGTGGGCACGCGGAACGACATACCGGTCAGCTTCTTGTTCAGCGATGGAATCACCACGCCCACGGCCTTGGCAGCGCCGGTGCTAGAGGGGATGATGTTTTCCAAGATGCCACGGCCACCGCGCCAGTCTTTGTTGGAGGGGCCATCGACGGTTTTTTGCGTCGCAGTAGCGGCGTGTACGGTAGTCATCAGGCCGCGCTTGATGCCCCACTTGTCGTGCAGCACCTTGGCCACGGGGGCCAAGCAGTTGGTGGTGCAAGAAGCGTTGGAGATGATGGCTTCGCCCTGGTAGGTGTCGTGGTTCACGCCAAACACAAACATCGGGGTGTCGTCCTTGGAAGGAGCAGACAAAATCACCTTCTTCGCGCCTGCATCAATGTGCTTTTGCGCCGTGACCTTGTCCAAGAACAGGCCGGTCGATTCAATGACGACATCGGCACCGACTTCGTTCCACTTCAGGTTGGCCGGGTCGCGCTCTTGCGTCAGGCGGATTTTTTTGCCGTTGACGATGAGGTTGGAGCCTTCCACCGACACTTCACCCTTGAAGCGGCCATGCACGCTGTCGTATTGCAGCATATAGGCCAGATATTCGGGTTCCAACAGGTCGTTGATACCGACGACTTCGATGTCTTGGAAGTTTTGCAGCGCCGAGCGCAGTACGTTGCGGCCAATGCGGCCAAAGCCGTTGATGCCAATCTTGATGGTCATGGTTTTTTCTCCAGAGTTGCTTGCCAAAATCGAAAAAATTATTTGCGCTTGAGGGCAGCCTGCACGGTGGCGGCGACGTTCTCGGCGGTAAAGCCAAAATGCTCAAACAGTACCGGGGCGGGTGCCGATTCGCCGTAGGTGTCGATGCCAATCACGGCAGCGCAGCCGTACTTCCACCAGAAGTCCGTCACGCCCATTTCTACGGCAATGCGTGGCAAACCGGCGGGCAGCATGGCTTTTTTGTACTTCACGTCTTGCTGGTCAAAGGTGGTGGTGCTGGGCATAGACACTACGCGCACGGCAATCTTTTTCTCGGCCAGCAGGCGCTGTGCCTTGAGTGCCAATTGCACTTCAGAGCCAGTAGCGATGATGACGGCTTGGGCCTTGTCTTTCAGGCCCACATCGCGCGGCTCGGACAGCACATAAGCGCCCCGGCTGATGTCGCCCAAATCACGCTTGGGGGCGTAAGGCAGGTTTTGGCGGCTGAGTAGCAGCGCGGTGGGCTTGTTGCGATTGGAGATGGCTACGCTCCACGCCACAGCGGTTTCTGCCGTGTCGGCGGGACGCCACACATCCAGATTGGGAATCAGGCGCAGGCTGGCGGCGTGTTCGATGGATTGGTGCGTCGGGCCATCTTCGCCCAGCCCGATGGAGTCGTGGGTAAAGACGTGTACCACGCGCAGCTTCATCAGCGCGGCCATGCGGATGGCGTTGCGGCTGTAATCCGAGAAGGTCAGGAAAGTACCGCCGTAGGGGATAAAGCCACCGTGCAGGGCCACACCGTTCATGATGGCGGCCATGCCGAACTCGCGCACACCGTAGTTGATGTGGCGGCCACCGACCAGTTGGCCGTTGATTTCAGTTTGCACCACATCACCGGCAGCGTCAAAGCGCAAGTTGGGCGTGCTCTTGGTGTTGGTCAGGTTGGAGCCGGTCAGGTCGGCACTGCCGCCGAGCAGTTCAGGCAGGGCGGCGGTAAAGGCTTCCAGTGCCAACTGGCTGGCCTTGCGGCTGGCCACGGTCTCACCATTGCGATGCGCGTGGACCACGGTATCCACGGCCACTTGGGCAAAGCTAGGGGGCAGGTCGCCATTCATGCGGCGGGTGAACTCGGCAGCCAACTCTGGGAAGGCTTTGCTGTAGGCGGCAAAGCGCTTGTTCCAGTCGGCTTCCAATTTGGCACCGGCCTTGGTGGCGTTCCAGTCGGCAGCCACGTCCTTAGGAATCACAAACGGTGCGTGTTCCCAGCCCAGCTCTTTGCGCGTCAGGGCGATTTCTTCGGCACCCAGTGGCTCGCCGTGCGCTTTGGCGGTGTTGGCGCGGTTGGGGCTGCCCTTGCCGATATGGGTCTTGCAGACGATCAGCGTGGGCTTGTCGCTGCTTTGCTTGGCTTGGGCGATGGCGGCATCGACTGCATCGGCATCGTGGCCGTCGATGGGGCCAATCACATTCCAGCCGCAGGCGGTAAAGCGCTGGGGGGTGTTGTCGATGAACCAAGGGGCGACTTGGCCGTCAATGCTGATGCCGTTGTCGTCGTACAGAGCGATCAGCTTGTTCAGCTTCCAAGCACCGGCCAAGGCTACGGCTTCGTGGCTGATGCCTTCCATCAGGCAGCCATCGCCCAAAAAGACGTAGGTGTGGTGATCCACAATGGTGTGGTTGACCTTGCCCGCCTTGCGGTTGAACTCTTTAGCCAACAGCTTTTCTGCCAGTGCAAAACCCACGGCATTGGTAATGCCTTGGCCCAGTGGGCCAGTGGTGGTTTCGACACCGGGGGTCACGCCGACTTCGGGGTGGCCAGCGGTTTTGCTGTGCAGTTTACGGAAGTCCTTCAGCTCTTGCATCGGCAGGTCGTAGCCGGTCAGGTGCAACAGCGCGTACAGCAGCATGGAGCCGTGGCCGTTGGACAGCACAAAGCGGTCGCGGTCGGCCCATTGGGGGTTGGCGGGGTTGTGCTGGAGGTGGCGGCCCCACAATGCCACGGCCATATCGGCCATGCCCATAGGGGCGCCGGGGTGACCGGAGTTGGCTTGTTGAACGGCATCCATTGCGAGTGCGCGGATTGCATTCGCCATTTGTTGAGAGTTGGCCATGGGGCAGGTCCGGAGGGTGGGAACGGTGGAAAGTTGCGGATTTTACCGAGAGGCGCAAGGTGTCTCGAATCTAGCTTCTATGGTGGCCTATGCTGCTGTAGGGATTGGATACCGCTAACGCGACCTAAACCGTAGATTCATCGCGGCTGCTGTGCGCCTCTAGGTGTTGCGTATCCGCCCAACCGACCAGCGTCAGCCCCTCTGGTGTCCAGAGTAGGCGGTTGATGGCAGCGTTGGTCAACATCCAGGTGCGCGGTGCTTGCAGGCTTTGGCCGGTGGCGAGGCGGTACAAAATATCCATCACCCCCCCGTGGGCTACCAGCACCACCAAGCCGCCAAGGTGTTGTTGGGCCAACCGGCTGGTCGTGGCTGCGATACGGTCGCGCAATTGCAACAGGCTTTCGCCCCCATCAGCTGCAAAATGTGGGTCGCGTTCGCGCCAGCGCCGCGCTTGCTCGGGGTGGCTGATTTCTACTTCGGCAAAGGTGCTGCCTTCCATATCGCCAAAGCAGCGCTCACGCAGGCCCGGCTCTGGGGTTAAAGGCGCGCCGGTGGTGTCGGCCAAGGCTTGGGCGGTGGCTTGGGCGCGTTGCAAATCACTGGCATAAATCGCTGTGATAGGCTCGTCGGCCAGCGCGCGTGCTACCTGCTGGGCCTGCCAGTGGCCGATGTCATTGAGCGGAATGTCCAAATGACCTTGGATGCGCGCATCGACATTCCAAGCGGTTTCGCCGTGGCGAATGGCAATCAATCGGGTGGCTTGCATGGGATTTAGATTTAACCGGTTCAACCTATCTGCACCACTTGCACCCCCGGCAAGCTGGAGGGGGCAGAGAACTCTTCGGTATCAAAGGCTTTGTCGCCGTTGTCGTCGGCGATGCCAGTGGCTTGGGCGTTGGCAAAGTCAAACAGGCGGCCATCCAACAAGTGGCTGGGCACGACGTTTTGCAGCGCGTTGAACATGTTTTCGATGCGGCCCGGAAAGCGTTTTTCCCAATCGCGCAGCATCTCGCCCACCTGTTTGCGTTGCAGGTTTTCTTGGCTGCCACACAGGTTGCACGGGATGATAGGGAAGTTGCGGTGCGCGGCCCAGCGCGTGGTGTCTTTTTCGGCCACAAACGCCAAAGGCCGGATAACCACATGTTTGCCATCGTCACTGACCAGCTTAGGCGGCATCGATTTGAGCTTGCCACCAAAAAACATGTTCAGCAGCAGGGTTTGCAAAATGTCGTCGCGGTGGTGGCCCAAGGCAATTTTGGTCGCACCCAGCTCATCGGCCACGCGGTACAAAATGCCCCGGCGCAGCCGACTGCACAGGCTGCAAGTGGTTTTGCCTTCGGGAATGATGCGCTTGACGATGCTGTAGGTATCTTCGTTCTCGATATGGAACGGCACGCCGGTGCTTTTGAGGTAGTCGGGCAGCACATGCTCCGGAAAGCCGGGTTGCTTTTGGTCTAAGTTGACGGCCACCAAGTCAAAGTGAATCGGGGCGCGCGCCTTGAGTTTGAGCAGGATGTCCAGCAGGGTGTAGCTGTCTTTGCCGCCCGACATGCACACCATGACCTTGTCGCCCTCTTCAATCATGTTGTATTGCACGATGGCGCGGCCCGCTTCGCGGCACAGGCGCTTTTCCAGCTTGTGGGTTTCGCGTTCTATTTTGAAGCTTTTGTCTGGCGTGGACGTGGCGGCTTCTTCAGCCGTCCAACTGGGGGGATTACTTGCGTTCATAAAAAAAGGGGAGGGATTCGAGCAGATTTACCACTGTCCGGTTTCGACACGAATCGCCACTTCGCAGTCATCAAAAATTTCGAGTTTGGCAATTTTGACGCGCACGCCCAACACACCGGGCAGCAGCATGAGGCGGTGCGCCAATTTGCCAATCAGGCTTTCTAACAAGTTGACGTGTTCGGCGGTGCATTCATCAATGATGATTTGGCGCACCTTGCGGTAATCCAGCACATGGGCGATGTCGTCATCACGTGGGCGCAAGGGCTGCGTGCCCAAGTTGAGTTCCGCATCCACTTGAATGGGCTGGGGGGCGGTTTTTTCGTGGTCTAGGATGCCCAAATTGGCATTAAAACGCAAACCAATCAGCGTTAGGATATGGGTGCCTGCGGCGTTGTACATAAAAAATCAGGGCGTGCGCCGCAAGGTTACATCAGCGAAAAATCGCGCTCAAACTTCAGCAAATGCTGGCCGCCATCCACCAGCAAGGTGGTGCCGGTGATGGAGCGGTTTTGCAACGCAAACTGTACCGTGGCAGCTACATCTTCCGCCGTGGAGGAACGCCCCAGCGGACTTAAAGCGTGCAATTGCTGGAATTTTTCTGCGGTTAAAAACGGGCTGGTCAGGGTCAGGCCGGGCGCTACCCCGACCACGCGCAGACGTGGGGCCAAGGCCAGCGCCAGCATGGTGTTGGCCGCTTCTAAGGCGGCCTTGGACAGGGTGTAACTCAAAAAATCGGGGTTTTGGTTCCAGAGTTTTTGGTCTAGCAAATTGACCACGGCGCCTTGCACGTGGGCCTCGCCCGCAGCGGCGCGTGCCTCTAGGTGCTGGTGCAGGGCTTGCGCCAGAATAATCGGGGCGGCGGTGTTGCTACGCAGGTGTTTTTCTAAGCTGGCAAAGCCCAAGCTGGCCGCATCATCGTGTTCAAACAAAGAGGCGCTGTTGACCACTGCATCCACCGTACCAAAATGCGCCAGCACTTGGGGCAGCAAAGCGCGGACAGCGGCTTCATCGTCAAAGTTGGCAGCAAAGCAGGCGCTGACTGCGCCCAAGGCTTGGCAGTCTGCCACGGTGGCTTGTGCCTCGGGGGCCGAGTGGCGGTAATGCACGGCCACCTGCCAACCGGCAGCGGCCAGTGTCAGGGCGATTTGGCGGCCCAAACGCCGGGCAGCGCCAGTGACCAAGACAGTACGGGAACGGGGAGAGGTAGACATCCAAAGACCACGCAGGCCGTGCAAAGACAGAAGGCCCAAGTTTAACGACTGGCCTGCACCAGCAGGTCGGGCGGCATTGCATCAAAAAAGTGGGATTGCTAATTTGTAAACAAGTGATTACGATGATTCCATGTAAACCATCAGGAAAGTCTAAGAGTTGACAACGAGCGCAACAACCAAGCTTGCCGAGCTATCTACCTTCGACGTGGCACAGGCCGTTCTGCAATACCTACGCAAATCTAATCATTTCTGATTAAATCTACCGCTTGCTTCCTGCTTCACAGAGGCCGGTTTCACTCGGGTCTTACGACCCAAGCCAGCGCCTTCCTCTCCACAGGCTGT
>NZ_JAQUCA010000044.1 GCF_028686475.1 Giesbergeria sp.
TCAAAGCCTGCCAACGTTTCGGTCGTGGGCTATGGAAGAAATGGAGCGGCTACCACCGGCGCAGCCTGGTCGAGACTAAGATGCACTGCTTTAAACGCTTGGGCGAGCGGGTGATGGCGCGCACGTTCGAGCGTCAGGTGGTGGAGCTGCAAGTGCGCGTCGCTTTGCTCAACCGCTTCACGCAAATGGGGGTCGCTGTAGAAAACGGAATTTAAAGCACGCTAAGCCGATGAAACTCATGGAGGCGGTCGCAATGGCATGCCAGCGCCGATCTTGGTACTGAGAGTTGAACCCAAGACCCCCAAAAATTCCGTCACCCCTGGTGCAACACAGCTTGAGCTGCTTGCTTTGGGGTTCCATCGCCATTGACATAGGCGTATAGCGTGGTGGTAGTGATACCCAGGCGTTGGGCCACTTCTCTTGCATTAGCCAAGGGATCGGCCATAGCTGACATAGCCATCAACAAGGTGGCGCGGTTCATCTTGCGAGGCCTTCCACCATAACGCCCGCGCGCCCTAGCAGCCTTCAATCCAGCATGAGTGCGCTCGACGATCAATTCCCGCTCAAACTCAGCCAGTGCAGCAAAGATGCCAAAAAACAGCCGTCCATTGGCGGTAGTGGTGTCAATTTGCGCACCAGCACCGGCCAGTACCTTGAGGCCCACCCCACGCGCCCGCAATTCGTCCACGGTGGTCACCAAGTGCTTCAGATCACGGCCTAGGCGGTCAAGCTTCCACACCACCAGCGTGTTACCTGGTTGCAAAGCCTTGAGGCAGGCCAAAAGTCCTGGCCGTTCATCCTTGCGCCCGGAAGCCAAGTCTTGGTAGATCCGATCTGAATCAACACCAGCGGCCAATAGTGCATCTTGCTGCGGTGCCAAGCTCTGGCTACCGTCACTTTTGGAAACTCGCACGTACCCGATCAACATTGGTGGAACCTCAATGCACAAGAAAAGTTAATTTCGCCATTACAACCTTGTTTTGATTTTTACGTTGGGTTTTCTTGCGGAAATTCTATTACGCTGGGGTGCTTTCGTGAGTCGCAAGAAAAACGGACGTTTTATGAAGAAGGAAACCATATGCCCCGCCGTTCGATCTTGTCTGCCACCGAGCGCGATGGCCTACTGGCCATTCCCACTGCTGGTGATGAGCTGATACGCCTGTACACCTTCAATGAAGCGGATTTGGCGCTCATCCGACAGCATCGGGGTGCCCAAAACCGATTGGGCTTTGCGGTTTTGCTTTGCTATATGCGCTACCCCGGCATCTTGCTGGCCGTTGATGCGGTGCCTGCACCTTCGCTGCTGCGCATGGTGTCCAGCCAAATCAACGTGCCGGACGAAAACTGGGCCGACTATGGGCAACGCGAACAAACACGCCGTGAGCATCTTGTCGAGTTGCAAGCTGTTCTGGGGTTGCGCACATTCACCACATTGAGCCACTATCGGGCTGCAGTCCACAGCCTGAACGAACTGGCCTTGCAAACCGACAAGGCCATTGCGTTGGCTCATACCTTGGCCGATTCCCTGCGCAGCAAAGGTATCTTGCTGCCAACCGTGGATGTCATCGAGCGCATTTGTGCCGAAGCCATCACCCGTGCCAATAAACACATCCATGCGGCGCTGTCAGACCCACTGATCCGTGCCCACCGCCAGCGCCTGGATGAACTGCTCACCCATAAAGAAGGCGGCAAGACCACCAAGCTGGCTTGGTTGCGCCTATCTCCCAAAAAGCCCAATTCACGCTACATGCTGGAGCACATTGAGCGGCTAAAGGCATGGCAAGCACTGGACTTGCCTGCTGGTATCGAGCAGGCCGTACACCAAAACCGCCTGCTCAAGATTGCCCGCGAGGGTGGGCAGATGCGGGCCTTTGACCTGGCCAAGTTCGAACCACGGCGGCGCTATGCCACTTTGGTGGCACTCGCCCTTGAGGGCATGGCTACGGTCATTGATGAAATCATCGACCTGCACGACCACATCATTGGCAAGCTGTTCAACACAGCCAAGCACAAGCATGCACAGCAGTTCCAAGCGTCGGGCAAAGCCATCAATGACAAAGTGCGCCTGTATGGTCGAATCGGTTTGGCGCTGATTGAGGCCAAGAAATCTGGCGCAGACCCATTCGCCGCCATCGAATCAGTCTTGTCTTGGGAAGACTTCACAGAAAGCGTCAGTGAGGCACAGGTGCTGGCCCGACCAGCGAGCTTTGACTTTCTGTACCGCATCGGCGATGGTTATGCCACCTTGCGGCGGTACGCGCCGCCGTTCCTAGAAGTGCTCAAGTTGCGGGCAGCGCCCGCCGCCAAGGACGTGCTGGACGCCATTGAGGCCTTGTGCTTGATGAATGCCAGCAACGCCAAACAGGTGCCCACGGACGCTCCCAGCAAATTTATCACGCCGCGTTGGGCACGACTGGTGAAAACTGAGGCGGGTTTCGACCGGCGCTTCTATGAGTTGTGCGCCCTGTCGGAGCTGAAAAACAAACTGCGCTCGGGCGATGTGTGGGTGCAGGGTTCTCGGCAGTTCAAGGACTTCGACGAGTACCTGGTGCCGTCTGAGAAGTTCACCGCTATGCAACTGGCCAATGCCTTGCCGCTGGCTGTCCCCACCGATTGTGACCAGTATCTGCGGGAACGTCTGACACTGCTGGAATCGCAGTTGGCCCAAACCAACCTCATGGCGCTGGCTAACGAGCTGCCGGACGCGATCATCACCACGGCCTCGGGCTTAAAAATCACTCCCTTGGATGCAGCAGTACCCGATGAAGCCCAGTCGCTGATCGACCAATCGGCTGCCTTGCTGCCCCACGTCAAGATTACAGAGCTGCTGATGGAGGTGGATGGGTGGACGGGCTTTACCAACCACTTCACCCACCTCAAAACTGGCGATCTGGCCAAGGACAAAATCCTGTTGATGACAGCCATTCTGGCTGACGGAATCAACCTAGGCTTGTCCAAAATGGCGGAATCCTGCCCCGGCACCACATATACCAAGCTGGCATGGCTGCAGGCCTGGCACATTCGGGACGAAACCCACAACGCAGCACTGGCCAACCTGGTGAATGCCCAGTTCCGGCAACCGTTGGCCAAGCATTGGGGTGACGGCACCACGTCTTCATCGGACGGCCAGAACTTCCGCACCGGTAGCAAGGCGCAAAGCACCGGGCACGTCAACCCAAAATATGGCTCCGAGCCTGGACGGACGTTCTACACCCACATCTCCGACCAGTACGCGCCATTCAGTACCAAGGTGGTCAACGTCGGTGTGCGCGATTCGACCTATGTGCTTGATGGCTTGCTGTACCACGAGTCGGATTTACGGATCGAGGAGCACTATACCGACACGGCGGGCTTCACCGATCATGTCTTTGGCTTGATGCCCTTCGTCGGCTTTCGCTTTGCGCCGCGCATCCGTGACTTGGGCGAAACCAAGCTGTTTGCCCCACCTGGGGACACCGCTTATGAAGGTCTCAAACCGATGCTCAGCAGTGAGCGGCTGAAGATCAAGCAGATTCGTGCCCATTGGGATGAAATCCTACGGCTGGCCACGTCCATCAAGCAGGGCACGGTGACTGCCTCGCTGATGCTGCGAAAGCTGGGCAGCTACCCACGTCAGAACGGTTTGGCCGTCGCCCTACGTGAGCTGGGGCGCATTGAGCGGACGTTGTTCATCTTGGACTGGCTGCAAAGTGTGGAGCTACGCCGTCGGGTCAATGCCGGTCTGAACAAGGGCGAGGCGCGCAACGCGCTGGCTAGGGCCGTCTTCTTCAACAGACTGGGTGAAATCCGTGACCGCAGTTTCGAGCAGCAGCGCTACCGGGCCAGCGGGCTAAATCTGGTGACTGCAGCTATCGTGTTGTGGAACACAGTCTACCTAGAGCGAGCCATCGCCGCGTTGCAGGCCCATGAGCTTGCTGTGGACACCTCGCTACTGCAATACCTGTCCCCCTTGGGCTGGGAGCACATCCACCTGACGGGCGATTACGTTTGGCGCAGCAACACCAAGATCGGCGAAGGCAAGTTCAGACCGCTGCGCCCGCTTCCAAGGACTTTCCCAGCTTAGCGTGCTTTAAATTCCGTTTTCTACAGCGACCCCTGGTAGAGGAGATGGCCGCGGCAGCGAACAGCTTGCGCTCGCAGGCACAGCAATTGGTTCAGGCAGTGGCGGTGTTCCAACTCGCTGCGCAGAATAACGCTTCAGGTGCTCCCGCCTCAGTCACGCCCAGCAAACTAGCGGCCACCAGTGGAGTGAAAAAGGTATCCACCCCACGGACAGCAACGCCTGCACAACAAATCGCCAGTGTGCCGAAAGATAGTGAAGACAGCTGGGAATCTTTTTGAATCAAGTAACAGCGTACTGGCATATGTAGCAGCGCGGCATAGAGTTGGGATTGTTAGAAAATTGAATGCGTTTTTCTCGTACCAATCCCACCACCAAACTACTTACATACCGCTCAAATGCCACGAATAGCATCGGCTTGGCAAACAGGTAGCCTTGATAAGTGATCACAGCTCAAGGCCAGCAGTTGCTCGCGGGTGAATAGCCTGGATCTCCTCCAGCTTAGGTTGATCACAGTCTTGATGGACATCCAACAACGGCTAGGTTATTCAAGCAGCAAATACCAGACTCACACAATGATGGCTTCGGTCTGGGCGTACTCCAAAAACTCGCCCGGTAAGAAACCTTGTTGGCGCAACAATAAGTCGGCTTGGCCGAAGTGGTAGCAGTGGTGGCCATAAATGGCCCACAAAAAGCCCTGCACCGTGTAGCGCCGACCAACGAACGTGAACGTCTTGGCCAGTTCGTCTAGGCTTAACGCGGCCACCGCTTGCAGATTGTGCGCGAGAAAATTCCGGTAAGCTGCCACCAATTCAGCGCCAGGGGCAATCCGCTCCAGACGTGTACTTCCCAACGGTGGAGGCATAGCCGCACCCTCGACCAACAAAGGTAACTTTTCAATCCAACCGGTCTCGGCCAGACACATGTGCCGCACCAAAGCATCCACCGTGATTTTTTGGATACGCGTACCCAAATAGTTCGTGTCGGCATCAGCGGGTAGGGAAGTCCATAATGGAATTGGTACCGTTTCCAAGATGGACAGGCTCAGATTGACTTGCTGCTCAAACAGGGACAAAAACTTCTCAACTTCATGCATGTGGTGTACCTCACACAGTCTCTGCCCGCATCGGCAGGTGGGCTACTAGTGACAAATTTTCATCATACGCAATCCAATGGACTTATGCACCTGTAGGGATATTGAAGGTTCACCCGGTCAATGCTTACTCAAAGCTGATGGACTACCACCCCAGTGTAAATTTCACACTGGCGGATTTTGAATCCCTCCAGTGTTTGCCAGCACGATTTACAACGGTTGCTACCTTCTGGCAGCGTTAGGTTGGGCTCCACATCAGGCCAAACGGTAGCCCTGCTCGCGAAATAGGCGCAAACAGGCTTGAACCACCTCGGTATCGAACCACTGGCCGTTTTTATGCTCTATTTCCGCCAGCGCAGCATCAATGCCCAAGCCCGGACGGTAGGGCCGGTGCGAGGCCATGGCCTCGACAGTGTCTGCAACGGCTAGAATGCGTGCTTCCAGTACGATGTCCGTGCCCTTGAGTCCTTGCGGATACCCTGACCCATCCATGCGTTCGTGATATTGTTGGATCATGGTCGCTACAGGCCAAGGGAAATGGATGCCCTTGACGATATCGAAGCCTACATCGGGATGGGTCTTGATGAGATTGAACTCCGCCTGCGTCAGACGGGTAGGCTTGCACAGCAGTTCGTCAGGCACACGAATCTTGCCGATGTCATGAATTAGAGCCTGTTAACACAAATTGACCCAAAGCTGGATTGCTCCGAAACTACCTCCTTATGCAACTGACGCGCGAGCAATTTGACCAAATCGCCCCGTTACTGCCACGTCAAGCGGGCAATGTGTGCATCCACAACCTCGATGCGCTCAACGCCATCCTGTATGTGGCAGCCAGCGACTGTAAATGGTGAGCAGTGCCTACGCATTACGGGCATTGGTACAGCAACTATACCCGCCTGAGCCGTTGGGCCAAGGCTGGCATGCTCGATGCAGTATGCGAACATTTGCAAAAGCTGCGCTTGACGCAGCGTCATCGTATGCAGGCCATCAGTTTGGACTTAACAATCATCAAAGTCCATCCCAATGGCGCAGGAGCGCTAAAAAAACGGCTCTCAATCCATCGGAAAGAGCCGTGGCGGTTGAAGCACCAAACTTCACCTGATGGCTGCCAGCGACCGTGACGTTGTGACTTGGAGCCTGACCACAGGGCAGGCCCCTGATGGGCCAGAGGGGCGCAGACTTGCCGAAAAGCCCTTCGGTAGTGTTAACAGGCCCTAGATCGCTCCCCAGTTGACTATCGTCCGGGTCAGCATCCCTGTGCAGTGAAAGACATGGTCTTGTTTGTCTTCTGCCGAGCATCTAGTTCGGTGTTGAACTGCAGAATGCGTGTGGGAGGTGTAGAGGTGCATGCATGGATGTGGACTTCACTAGGCTTGAGCTTTACAACCTCGTCCACAGCTGGCGTTGCAATGTCAAATGATGAGGTGCCCACCACATACTTCGTTGGCAATATTGTTACTTCGACCCTCTTGCTGCAAGCTGTACTGATGAGAGCAAGGCCAAGGAAGAATGCAACGAGGGTCTTACGATAATTCATGTCTTCCCCTGTTTGAGTGGTTGGTATCTGGGCCCGCACCAAGTGCAGTAAGCCCGGCTTAGATCAGTAGTCTGTTCCTCTTTTCAAGCAGTTCGGCCCACGTCAGTCACTAGGAAGCCGTCTTCAAAAAGACCCGCCTACCGCACTTGATGCCTGATTACACCTACTGCTAAGTAGTTGGTGCTGTCCTAACGGCGCTTGGATTGTGTAGGAATCGGGCTCATGCTGCGAGCCTACAGCCTAGCCATTGAGTCTTTGCAATAATCGCCCAGCAAGACTCATTTTTTTTTGCAATTAAATTGCAAATGAGAATTATTATCATGTAAGATAGGCGCGTCGACTCTCCGACGCTTCTTTTTTGACAGGGGGTCTAAGCCGGAACCCCAGAAATTTCCGTCAACCTTGGTTAGCAGATAGCAGCGCCGTGGTCACATGGGTGTTGATTGGCAATCCAACGATGCTTGATCAATCTGTGGTGCTGGCCTCACGC
>NZ_JAQUCA010000002.1 GCF_028686475.1 Giesbergeria sp.
GCCTGTGGAGAGGAAGGCACTGGCTTGGGTCGTAAGACCCGAGTGAAACCAGCCTCTGTGAAGCAGGAAGCAATCGGTAGATTTAATCAGAAATGATTAGATTTGCGTAGGTATTGCAGAACGGTAGTGATGGTGTAAATTACGTTTTCCCCATCGTCGATAGCGTGCTTTACAAGGCGCGGTTGACGACGCCCGATGCGGCTTTTACCGACATCTCGCCGCCGGGCCAGAGTGGCAAAGTTGTGTCTTACGATTTGTCCTCGGAAAATTTCATTATTGCCTCTACCGGAGAAGCCGGTTTCTGGCGTTCGGATGATGGCGGGGCCACTTGGGCAGAAAAAAACGATGGCCTGCCATGCCAGAAGACAAGGGCTATCCGCATAATTTCGTCCAATTTGATCTTGGCTGCTGTGCGCTGCAATGACCGTGATGAAGTTTATCGCTCTAGCGATGGTGGCGAGAGTTGGAGTCGGGGTGTTGATTTTGGGCCGGGTGTGTATGTCAACCGCTTTAATATATCAAGAAGTGGCCGGGCTATTGCGATGACCACGTCAGGGCTTTACTTCTCCTCGGACGGTGGTCAGAGCTGGGTGAATGCCAATACCATGTCCTACTTTGCCGCTCTGCCGTCGGACGCAGATGTCAAGGATATGGCCAGCACAGCCGACTCTTCTGGCATAGTGAACGAAGTGGATTTGGTGCAAGGGGTTGGCGCGTATGTTGTAGTGAATAGCACCCAAGCCGGTGCTACTGCCATTTTGCACAATGACGGCCTGCCCGCTGTCCGGTTTGGCCAGCGTATCAGTGGTTTTAACGGCAAGCTGCATATTCCGGTCAAGGGGTACGGACTCTATGCCCAAGAAAATGGCCGTTGGGTGTTAAAGCTGCCCGAGCAGACCTTGCCCGGCGTGAATCGCGTGGTGGCATTGCCGTCTGCATCCAACACCTTGTTTGCCTCCACGCGCAATCAGGGCTTGTGGCGCAGCAATGACAGCGGAGCCACATGGACCAAGGTGGCTATGGCCCCTGCCCTGACGGTATCGGCATTGTTTGATTGGGCCGAAACCAGTTATAGCGACTTCTTCCCCGGCCACCAAACCGACCAGACGCTGCCACCCTACACTTACCGCTACTATCCAAGCACCGGCAACTATCTGGGCACCGATGGCTCTTTTGTCTATGTGCTGGGCACTTTGTCAGGCAACCAATTGCAGTCGGTGGGCAAGTTGTCGGATTTGACTTGTGTGGCGCTTCCAGCCACTTGTTCCAACCACTGAGATAAAAAGGTGCAATCACCAATTTTCATGCCCTAGATGCTGCTGGTTCAATAACTCGCGGCGGCTTTTCCAATGGGGCAGGTGTTGGTCTAACAAGGCCCTGAACTGGGCCGAATGGTTGGGTACTAACAAGTGCGCCAGCTCGTGTACGGGTTTCTTGCCTCACTGACCGGCACGCCAATCGGTTGCCAGCTTGGCGCGCCCGTGGCTTATGCCGCGCTGAGTGCGCCCGCTTGGGTCAGGCGCTCGGGCACCAGCAGCTGGTTCATTTCAGCTTGGCCCATGATGCCCAGCTCCTCGGCGGTGGCGGCGATGGTTTTGCCGCTGGCCATAGCAGCCTTGGCAATGGCGGCGGCTTTCTCGTAACCAATGAGGGGGTTGAGCGCCGTCACCAGCGTGATGGACTCGGCCATGCGCTGGGCCAGCAGCGCGTGGTTGGCCTCAATGCCCTCGACGCAATTAACCTGCAAAGTATGGCAGGCGCGTGCCAGGTGCGTCAGGCTTTGGTGCAGCGCCCAGCCCATCAGCGGCTCAAAGGCGTTGAGCTGCAACTGACCGCCCTCTGAGGCCATCGTGATGGCCACATCGTTGCCAATCACTTCAAAGCAGACCTGGTTCATTACTTCCGGAATCACCGGGTTGACCTTGCCTGGCATGATGGACGAGCCAGCTTGACGCGCTGGTAATTGGATGTCGCCCACCCCGGCCTGTGGGCCGGACGAGAGCAGGCGCAGGTCGTTGCTGATTTTGGACAGCTTGGTGGCAATGCGCTTCAAAATGCCTGAAATATCGACAAAAGCGCCGGTATCTGCGGTGGCGGCAATCATGTCCGCTGCTGCCGTCACCGGCACGCCCGAGAGCCGCGCCAGCTCAGGGATGACCACATCGACATAACCCACCGGGGCGTTGATGCCGGTGCCAATGGCGGTGCCGCCCAAATTCACTTCGGTCATCAGGCTGGCCGACGCGCGCAGGCGCGCTTCGTCGGCGGCAATCATGCTGGCAAAGGCGGTGAACTCTTGGCCCAGCGTCATCGGCACGGCGTCTTGTAGTTGGGTGCGGCCAATTTTCAGGACAGAGGCAAATTCATGTGCCTTGGCTTCAAACGCACCGCGCAGCTTGGTCAGGGCTTGCAACAGCTCTTGGATTTCAACCCAAGTGGCCAGCTTCAGGGCGGTGGGGTAGGCATCGTTGGTGCTTTGCGATGCGTTGACGTGGTCATTCGGATGCACAACGTCGTAGCGGCCTTTGGGCAATCCCAAGTGCTCTAGCGCACGGTTGGCAATCACCTCATTGGCGTTCATGTTCGTGGAGGTGCCAGCGCCGCCCTGAATGACATCGACCACAAACTGGTCGTGCAACTGCCCGGCGATCAGGTCGTCACAGGCTTGGGCAATGGCGTGGGCTTGGGTGGGGGTGATGGCACCGAGCTGCAAGTTGGCGTGGGCAGCGGCTTTTTTGACAAAGGCAAAGGCACGGATGAGTTGGGGCATGTGGGCCACGGTGTGGCCGGTGATGGGAAAGTTCTCCACCGCACGGGCGGTGTGAACCCCCCAGTAGGCAGCGGGAGGGATGGTCTTGACTCCGATGAAGTCGCTTTCTTGGCGCATGGTCATAATCTCGGCAGATGATAAAAAAACGGGGTGCCCAGCCCGAACCGGCCTGGCACCACCAGTGCAAAAGCCCTGCCTCAGTGAACGGGTAAACCAGTGCACCAACGCAGAGCTTCGGCATGGATTATCGCGTGTTGCGGCATACAGCCCATACCTATTGCGCCAGCGTGCCACTCAGAGTTTTTTTACCAGCACTTGGCTGCGCCGGTCCCAGTTGTATTTGCGTTTGCGTGCTTCGGGCAGCCAATCGGGGTCCACATTCTGAAAACCGCGTTTGATAAACCAGTGCATGGTGCGCGTGGTCAGGACAAAAATGCTGCTCAGGCCCATCGCGCGCGCACGTTGCTCAATGCGTTTCAGGATTTTTTCGCCATCGCCGGTGCCTTGGCTTTGCGGCGATACCGTCACGGCGGCCATTTCGGCGGTTTTGGCTTCGGGGTAGGGGTACAGGGCGGCACAGCCAAAAATCACGCCATCGTGTTCGATGATGGTGTAGTTTTCAATGTCGCGCTCAATTTCGGTGCGGTCACGTTTCACCAGCGTACCGTCGCGCTCAAAAGGCTCAATCAGCTGCAAAATGCCACCCACATCATCGGCCGTGGCTTCGCGCAGTTCTTCCAACTTTTCATCCACAATCATGGTGCCAATGCCATCGTGGACATACACCTCTAACAGCAGGGAGCCATCGGTGGCAAAGGGCAGAATATGGCTGCGCTCTACGCCGCCTTTGCAGGCTTTGACGCAGTGCTGCAAGTAAAAAGCGGTGTCGCTGGGTTGGAGTGCTGGCGGTAGCCGCTTGAGCAGGGCTTGCGCCGCATCCAGCGGCAATTCGGTGTCGATAGGGTTGTCTTCGCTGGCGGGCTGCTCCGGGTGAATGCGAATGCCCGGCACTTCGGTTAAAAAAATCAACTTATCAGCTTGCAATTCAATCGCGACGCTGGTGGCCACTTCTTCCATCGTCAGGTTAAAAGCCTCGCCGGTGGGTGAAAAACCAAACGGCGACAGCAGCACCATCGCACCAAAATCCAAGGATTGCGTGATGCTGCCAATATCAATTTTTCGCACCAAGCCCGAGTGCTTAAAATCCACGCCATCCACAATGCCCACTGGGCGCGCCGTGATGAAATTGCCCGAAATCATGCGGACTTTAGAGCCGGCCATCGGGGTGTTGGGCAGCCCTTGGCTGAACACGGCCTCAATTTCGTAGCGCAATTGGCCTGCGGCCTCTTGGGCGCAATCTAGCGCCAGTTCGTCGGTGATGCGGATGCCATGTGAATACTGGGCCGCGTGGCCTTTGGCGCGCAATTGCTCATTCACTTGCGGCCGAAAGCCATGCACCAACACAATTTTGACCCCCATGCTTTGAATCAGGGCCAAATCTTGGGCAATGCTGGGCAGTTTGCCCGCAGCGATGGCCTCGCCCGCCAAACCCACCACAAAGGTTTTACCCCGGTGCATGTGGATGTACGGGGCTACCGAGCGAAACCAAGGTACAAAGGTGAAATTAAAGACAGTGGACATGAAAATTTTAGAAAAAATCAACCGGGTAAACCCAGCATTAAGCTGGAAACATGGCTGATTTTCGCTGATTTTCTATGCAGCCGCTGCCATCGACAGCGTCCTTTGTCTTGGTTTGCGCCACGCCAAGGCGCCGGATTTTTAGCGCATCAAGAACGGCCAGCGCGCTTGCGCTCGCTTTCTTTCAGGTAGCGCTTACGCAGACGGATGGACTTGGGCGTGATTTCGACCAACTCGTCGTCCTCGATGAATTCCACGCCGTATTCCAGCGTCAGGTCAATCGGCGGCGTGATTTTGATGGCATCTTCCTTGCCCGAAACGCGGAAGTTGGTCAGTTGCTTGGTACGGGTCGCGTTGACCACCAAATCGTTGTCGCGGCTGTGGATGCCGACAATCATGCCCTCATACACCGGGTCGTTCGCCTTGACGAACATGCGGCCACGGTCGTCCAATTTGCCCAAGGCGTAGGTGAAAATTTCGCCTTCGTCCATCGAAATCAGTACGCCGTTTTTGCGGCTACCGATGTCGCCCTTGTGCGGTTCGTAGCTGTCAAAGATGTTGGAAATCAGGCCGGAACCACGGGTCAGGTTCAAAAACTCGTTGGTAAAGCCAATCAGGCCACGCGCCGGAATGCGGTACTCTAGGCGCACACGGCCACGGCCATCGGGTTCCATGTTGACCAGCTCGCCCTTGCGCTCGCCCAGCGCCTGCATCACGCCGCCTTGGTGGCCTTCTTCGATGTCGGCAGTCACCAGCTCGATAGGCTCGTGCTTGACACCGTCGATGTCACGGAACACCACGCGCGGCTTGGACACAGCCAGCTCATAGCCTTCGCGGCGCATTTCTTCCAGCAAGATGGTCAGGTGCAGTTCGCCCCGGCCCGAGACTTCAAAAATGCCGTCTTCGTCGGTTTCCTTGACGCGCAGGGCCACGTTGGAGCGCAGTTCGCGCTGCAAGCGGTCCCAGATTTGGCGGCTGGTGACGAACTTGCCTTCGCGGCCAGCCAGTGGGCTGGTGTTAACGCAGAAGTTCATGGTCAGGGTGGGTTCGTCCACCTTGAGCATCGGCAGCGGTGCGGGGTTGGCGATGTCGGTCAGGGTCACGCCAATGCCCAAATCGGCAATGCCATTGACCAGCACGATTTCACCGGGGCCGGCTTCGGTCACTTGGACGCGGTCCAGGCCCTGGAAAGTCAGCACTTGGTTGATGCGGCCTTTGTAGCTCTTGCCGTCCGGGCCTTCCATCACCAGCACATCGGTGTTGGGCTTGATGGTGCCTTGGCTGACGCGGCCCACGCCGATGCGGCCGACGAAGGTAGAAAAATCCAGGGCCGAAATTTGTACTTGCAGCGGTGCGGTGGGGTCGCCCTTTTGCGTGGGCACATGGCGCAAGATGGTGTTGAACAGGGCCGACATGTCGGGACCCCACTGTTCACCAGGCTCGCCCTCTTCCAGCGCCGACCAGCCGTTGATGCCCGAGGCATACACCACCGGGAAATCCAGCTGCTCGTCGGTAGCACCCAGCTTGTCGAACAGGTCAAACGCGGCGTTGACCACGTAGTCAGGGCGCGCACCGGGTTTGTCCACTTTGTTCACGACGACGATGGGCTTGAGGCCCAGCGCCAGCGCTTTTTTGGTGACGAAGCGCGTTTGCGGCATCGGGCCTTCTTGCGCGTCAATCAGCAGCACCACGCCATCGACCATCGACAGGGCGCGCTCGACTTCACCGCCAAAGTCCGCGTGGCCGGGCGTGTCGAGGATGTTGATGTGCGTGCCTTCCCAGCTGACGGCGCAGTTTTTGGCCAAGATGGTGATGCCACGCTCGCGTTCGATGGCGTTGTTGTCCATCACGGTATCCACGACTTTTTCGTGTTCGGCGAAGGTGCCCGACTGGCGCAGCAGCTGGTCCACCATCGTGGTTTTACCGTGGTCAACGTGGGCGATGATGGCGATATTGCGAATTTGTGTGCTCATAATGTTTCCAAAATGCTGGCAGCAGGGGCGGCCAGCGTACGACTTTCTAAAATTTGTTGAATTTCTATCGGGCTAAGAAGGCGCTCGGGGATGAGCTCTCCGGCCACGGTATGCCCAACGCCTAGCAAGGCCGCTGGTTCTTGGCCAAACACGGCCACGGCTGTGCAATCGGGCCAAGGGCCACGGCGGCGCAATCCAGACAGAAAGCGCCCTGCATCTTCAGGCCCCAATGTGACAGGCAGATGCTCGGCCAGCAGGGCTTCGGGGGGCAATAGGCAGGCCAAGCGCTGTGCTTCGTTCATGGCCTCCAAATCGGCCAAGGTAACGCAGCGCGCTACGCCCAAGCCGCCGGTGTCTGTGCGGCGCAAAAAGGTCAGGTGGGCGCCACAACCGAGTGCCGCGCCGATGTCCTCGCCCAGCGTGCGGATATAAGTGCCTTTGCTGCATGTGACTACTATTTTAAGCACGGGCTGGCCTTGGGTATCTGACGCTAACGTCAGGGCCAAAGCGTGGATGGCTACGGCGCGCGCGGCACGCTCGACTTCGACACCTGCGCGTGCGTATTCATACAGGGCTTTGCCGTCTTTTTTCAGGGCGCTGTACATGGGCGGCACCTGAAGAATAGGCCCGGTAAATTGCTGTTGCACCGCTGCCAAGCGCGCTGGGGTGAGCATCTCGGCGGTCACGGCGCATTCGTGCAGCACCTCGCCTTCGGCATCGCCGGTGGTGGTGGTGCGGCCCAAAGAGGCAATAGCTTCGTAGGTTTTGGCAGCATCGAGCTGCAACTGGCTAAACTTGGTGGCAGCACCAAAGCACAGCGGCAGCACGCCAGTGGCCAGTGGGTCCAGCGTACCGGTGTGACCGGCTTTTTCGGCGCGCAACAACCACTTGACCTTTTGCAAGGCTTGGTTGCTGGAAAATCCCAGCGGCTTATCGAGCAGCAACACCCCATGCACGGGGCGCCGCTGCACCCTCGTGCGTGGCGCGTTCATGCCTTAATCCTCTTGGGCGCGCGAAGAAACCGCCTTGGCAATCAAGGCGTTCATGTCAGCGGCGCGCTCGCTGGTGCGGTCATAGACAAAATGCAGCGTCGGCACGGTGTGGATGTGCAGGCGCTTGAATAAACCACTACGCAGAAAACCTGCGGCTTGGTTCAAGCCCTCTTGGGTTTGCTGGGGGTCGCCCACCAGCAAACTAAAGAACACCTTGGCATGGGCGTAGTCGGGGGTCAGTTCTACGCCTTGCAGCGTCACCATGCCCACGCGCGGGTCTTTCAACTCGCGCGCAATCAGTTCGGTCAAATCGCGTTGGATTTGATCGGCTACCTTGAAGGCACGGTTGGGCGTAGCAGACTTTTTGGCAGCCATGATTTACAACGTCCGCGCGATTTCCTTGATCTCGAAGAACTCCAGCTGATCACCTTCTTTGATGTCGTTGCAGTTCTTGAGCTTGATACCGCACTCGAAGCCTTCTTTGACTTCTTTAACGTCATCTTTGAGGCGGCGCACGGATTCGACATCGCCAGTGTAGATAACGATGTTTTCGCGCAGCAGGCGGAAACGGCAGTTGCGCGTAACCTGGCCCGAGGTGATGTAAGAACCAGCCACGGTACCAATTTTGGAGGCCACGAACACGGTGCGGATTTCGGCGGTGCCCAGTGCTTCTTCGCGTTGCTCTGGAGCCAACATGCCCGACATGGCGGCTTTGACTTCATCCACGGCATCGTAAATGATGTTGTAGTAGTGGATGTCAACGTCGTTGCCTTCGGCGGTTTTGCGCGCACCGGAATCAGCACGCACGTTAAAGCCAATGATGATGGCCTTGGAGGCAATCGCCAAGTTGACATCCGACTCGCTGATGCCGCCCACGCCTGCATAGACCAACTGCACCCGAATTTCGTCGGTGGACAGTTTAAGCAGCGAGGCACCAAGCGCTTCTTGCGAGCCTTGCATGTCGGCCTTGATGATGATAGGCAGGGTTTTGACCTCGCCCGCCGTCATGTCGGCAAACATGTTTTCTAGCTTGGCTGCTTGTTGCTTGGCCAGCTTGGTGTTGCGGAACTTACCGGCGCGGTAAGTGGCGACTTCACGGGCGCGGCGCTCGTCGGACAGCACGACAAAGTCGTCGCCCGCCTGCGGCACATCGGTCAGGCCTTGGATTTCTACCGGGATGGACGGGCCAGCGGTTTTGGCAACCTTGCCTGCTTCGTCCAACATGGCGCGCACGCGGCCAAAAGTTTGACCGGCCAGCACAATATCGCCCACCTTGAGGGTACCGGACTGCACCAGCACGGTGGCCACGGGGCCACGGCCCTTGTCGAGTTTGGCTTCAATCACCAGGCCCTTGGCTTGGGTCTCTACCGGGGCCTTGAGTTCTAGCACTTCGGCTTGCAACAGCACTTGTTCTAGCAGCTCGTCAATGCCCATGCCGGTTTTGGAGGAGACAGCCACGAAGGGCGATTCACCACCGTATTCTTCGGGCACCACTTGCTCGACCACCAACTCTTGCTTGACACGTTCGAGGTTGGCATCGGGCTTGTCGGCCTTGGTGATGGCCACCACGATAGGCACACCCGCTGCTTTGGCGTGTTTGATGGCTTCTTTGGTTTGCGGCATCACGCCGTCGTCGGCGGCCACCACCAAAATCACGATGTCGGTCGCTTTGGCACCACGGGCGCGCATGGCGGTAAACGCCTCGTGGCCGGGGGTATCGAGGAACGACACCATGCCGCGTGGGGTTTCGACGTGGTAAGCGCCAATGTGTTGGGTAATGCCGCCGGCTTCGCCCGTAGCTACCTTGGTGCGACGAATGTAATCGAGCAACGAGGTTTTACCGTGATCCACGTGGCCCATGACGGTCACCACAGGGGCGCGCGACAACAGCGGCACATCTTGCTGGGTGGCCTCGTCGGTAAAGGCTTCGGGGTCATCCAGTGCAGCCACTACGGCCTTGTGGCCCATTTCTTCGACCACAATCATGGCCGTGTCTTGGTCTAGCGGCTGGTTGATGGTGACCATTTGGCCCATCTTCATCAGTGCCTTGATGACTTCAGAGGCTTTGATGGACATCTTGTGCGCCAATTCGGCCACCGTGATGGTTTCGGGTACATGCACTTCGATGGTGCGTGCTTCGACCTGTGCCGCTTGGGCGTGCTGGTCATGGCCACCACGGTCGTTGCGGTCATTGCCACGACGGCCTTTGGGTGCGGCGCCGCGCCAAGAACTGCCACCGCGACCAGCACCCGCGTTGGTATCGCCACGGGTTTTGATTTCTTTCTTTTTCGCCGCTGGGTCAGCAGCCCAGCTGGAGGACAGCTTGGCCGATTTAACCTCTTTGCCCGCATTGGCGGGTGCTGGGGCGGGCGCTGCACCCGCACGACCGCCTGCTGCATTGGGCGTGCCTGCGGGTTTGTGCAGGGTGCCTTTTTTGGCTTCTGGGGCGGGTTTGGGGGCAGGCTTAGGCTCTTCGGGCTTTTTGGCCACCAAAACTTTGGCCGGTGCCGACATCATCGAGCGGATGGCAGCCGCTTCAGCCAGCGCTTTGCGGCGGCGTTCGTCCAAATCGGCAGCGCGGGCGGCTTCTTCGGCAGCGCGGGCTTTGGATTCTTCTTCGGCCTTAGCGCGCGCAGCAGCCTGTGCCGCAGCACGGGCGGCGGCTTCGGCAGCGGCTTCGCGTGAAGCCTCTTGCTTCATGGCATTGGCTTGGGCTTTTTTCTGTGCTTCTTTGGCAGCGTAGGCGGCGGCACGCTCGGCGGCTTCGCGCTCGCGGCGTTCGCGGTCTTCACGCTCTTTGCGTTTTTCGGCCAATTCTTGCTCTTGTTGGCTGAGTAACTCTACTTGCTGGCGCGCTTGCTCTTCGCGGCGCACCAGGTCAGAAGTTTGCTCTGGGGTGATGGTGGGGGCTTGAGTTTCGGTTTCGGCCTCGGCTGGCATGTCGGCTTGTGCTGCTAAGGCGGCATCTGCCGATGCGTTATCGGACGCATCTTCACGTTTGACGAAGGTGCGCTTTTTACGCACTTCGACTTGAATGGTGCGCGCCTTACCCGAAGCATCCGCTTGCTTGATTTCGCTGGTGGAACGGGTGACCAGCGTGATTTTTTTGCGGTCAGCCGCATTCACGCCGTGGCTGGCTTGCAGATGGGCCAAGAGCTTCTGCTTGTCAGACTCGGTCAGGGCATCAGAGCCTCGGTTTTTGGAAACACCGGCCTGCTTGAGTTGCTCTAGCAGGGTTTCGGGCGATTTCTTGAGTTCTTTAGCGAACTCGGCGACAGTGGTGCTGGACATATGTGATTTGTACCTCCCTGACCTTTATGCTTGCCCTGCGAACCAGTGTTCGCGTGCCTTCAGGATTAAGGCTTTGGCTTCTTCTTCGGACTGGCCGGTCAGGTCGGTCAGCTCGTCGATGGCCAGATCGGCCAGATCGTCGCGTGTATGGATGCCGCCATCGGCCAGTTGAGCGATGAGTTCGGGGGTGAGCCCTTCCAAATCGCGCAGCTCTTGCGAGACATCGTCCACGCTCTCTTCCCGCGCGATCTCCAGGGTGAGCAAGGCATCTTTGGCCCGCGCCCGCAGTTCGTTGACGGTGTCTTCATCGAAGCTTTCGATTTCGAGCATCTCTTGCAGCGGCACATAGGCCACTTCTTCGAGGCTTTCAAAACCTTCAGCAATCAGGATGTCGGCCATTTCTTGATCGACATCGAGTTTTTCCATGAACAAGCGCCGCGCCGCATCGGTTTCGCTGGCTTGTTTTTGTGCCGATTCGGCGGCATCCATGATGTTGATTTTCCAACCGGTGAGGTCAGAGGCCAAACGCACGTTTTGACCGCCACGCCCGATGGCAATGGCGAGGTTTTCTTCGTCCACTACCACGTCCATCGCGTGCTTTTCTTCATCGACCACGATGGATTGCACGTTGGCCGGAGCCAAAGCGCCAATCACAAACTGCGCTGGGTCTTCAGACCACAGCACGATATCGACACGTTCACCGGCCAGCTCATTGGTGACGGCATGGACGCGCGTGCCACCCACACCGACGCAGGTGCCGATAGGGTCAACCCGGCGGTCGTGTGAGACCACGGCAATTTTGGCGCGGCTGCCGGGGTCGCGGGCGCAGCTTTTAATTTCTAACAGGCCCTGGTCAATTTCAGGCACTTCGTTGCGGAACAGTTCTACCATGAAGGCAGGGGCTGAACGCGACAAGATAATCGGCGCACCACGCAGGGTGAGGTCCACATCCATAATCATGGCACGCACCCGGTCGCCAGTGCGGAGATTTTCTTTGGGGATGGTTTCACTGCGGCGCAGACGGCCTTCGACGCGGCCAGACTCGACGATTAAATCGCCCTTGTCTAGGCGCTTGACGGTACCCGCAAAAATTTTGTCGCCGCGCGACATAAAGTCGTTGAGCAGCATTTCGCGTTCGGCATCGCGGATTTTTTGCAAAATCACCTGCTTGGCGGCCATTGCGCCAATGCGGCCAATCGGCAAAGACTCTACGGCTTCTTCGATGTATTGACCGACTTCGATACCGGGGGCGCGATCTTGGGCATCCATGAGCAGCTCTTCGGCTTCGGGGTTTTGCAACCCGGCCTCGTCGGGCACCACCAGCCAGCGGCGGAAGGTTTCGTAGTTGCCGCTATCGCGGTCAATGGACACGCGAATGTCCACTTCGCCTTCATAGAGCTTTTTGGTGGCCTGGGCCAGCGCCAGCTCGACGGCACCCAACACCACATCGCGCTCGACGTTTTTCTCGCGCGAAATGGCTTCAACCAACATTAACAATTCGCGATTCATGCGACGACTCTCCTGTTTCCTTCACCTGCATTGGATAGCCCGGCCATGTTTGTCCGCGCTACCTAGACGTTTTTTGCACTCAAGCGGCTGGGGTGGCCGTGGGTGCGTGGCCTCGGCCTTTGAAATCGACGATGGGCGCTAGACGCGCATCCCGCAATTCATCTAGCGTAAAGCCCAGGGCCTGCAAGGGTGCAGGAACCCGCTTTTTGCTGACCTTTTGGCCGGGTTTGGGCGGTGGCTCGTCACTCCAGACAATTTGCCAACCCCCGGTTTCGGTACGCTCTAGGGTACCGCGAAATTTTTTGCGATTAGCGTGTACTTGCCCGGCTGCTGCTGCGCCCATCGGGGCCTTGAGGGTAATGTCAATGACTTCACCGACAAAGCGTTCAAAGTCTTGCGTGTGGCGCAAGGGGCGGTCTATGCCGGGCGAGGAGACTTCGAGGCGTTTGTAATCGACACCATCGACTTCGAGGGCAAATTGCAATTGGCGTGTCACCTTTTCGCAATCTTCGACCGTGACAAACTGCTCAGGGACCACAGGCGCATCTGCTGCCGGCGGCTGCCAGGGCCAATCAATGGTGATGCGTAGCAGGCCACCGGCAGAGCGTTCAATCTCTACCAGGTCATAGCCCAAGCCTACTACGATTTGTTCAACGATTTGCTGCAATGCCACGTGTTTTAATTGAGTCCCAGAAATACAAAAAACCCGATAACCCCCAGAGGCTTCGAGCTCCAAAAGCCACGGCCAAAAAAAACGGGCGGTTGGTACCCGCCCGTTTGGTCGTGAGGACTTGATTGTAACTGCCAAACGGCCCTTGGCAAGGCTTAGCAGTGTTTGGTAGCAGAAAAATTGCCAGAAAATTTAATGCGCCAAGGGTTTGAGCAGTTCGGCCAAATCATCGGAGGTGAACAGAGGCTCGCGCCGCGCAGTGGCACCGCTGTACATGCTGTCGGCCAACTGGGCCTTGCGCTCTTGCAGGGCCAAGATGCGCTCTTCAATGGTGCCTTGGGCCACCAGTTTAATCACCCAAAGGTTTTGCGTTTGACCAATGCGGTGGGCGCGGTCGGTGGCTTGGTTTTCTACCGCTGGGTTCCACCACGGGTCATAGTGGATGACGGTATCGGCTTGGGGTAAATTCAGGCCCACGCCGCCCGCTTTGAGGCTGATGAGGAACAAGGGCACTTGGCCGCTGGTAAATTGCTCAATCAGCGCGTCGCGGTTTTGGCTTTGCCCAGTCAGTTTCACCCAGCGCAGTTGGCGTTTTTCTAGCTCGGCCTCGATCAGCTCTAACATGCTGGTGAACTGCGAGAACAACAAAATGCGCCGCCCTTCGGCCAGCATTTCGGGCAGTATCTCCATCAAATAGTCCAGCTTGGCCGAATGTTGCACTTTGCGTGCAGCCTCTAGCGGCACCAAGTGGGGGTCACAGCAGACTTGGCGCAGTTTGAGCAGGGCGTCCAAAATGGTCAGTTGCGATTTGGCCAGTCCTTGGGCTTGTAGGGCTTCGCGCACACTTTGCTCCATCGTCAGGCGGATGGTTTCGTACAAATCGGCCTGCTTGCCCGTGAGTTCGACCCGCATGATGGTTTCGATTTTGGGCGGTAAATCATTGGCCACCAAGGCTTTGGTGCGGCGCAGCATGAAGGGGGTGATGCGCGCACGCAGTTGTTCCAAGCGGGTACTATCGCCCAGTTTTTCAATCGGGTTGCGAAACACTTCGGTAAAGCGTTTTTGGCTGCCCAAAAAACCGGGCATGAGAAAGTGGAACAGGCTCCAGATTTCGCCCAAGTGGTTTTCCATCGGTGTGCCCGAGAGGCACAGGCGATGGCGGGCGTTGAGTTCACTGACGATTTTGGCCGATTGGGTGCTGGCATTTTTGATGTTTTGCGCCTCATCGAGTACCACCAAATGCCATTGTTGAGCCAGCCAGCGGTCGCGGTCGCGTTGGAGCAGCGAGTACGGCGCAATCACGACATCGCAATCTTGCAGCTGCTCGGCCAGCGTGTGGCGGTCTTTGCCGTGCAGCACCAAGCAGCGCAGTTGGGGGCAAAATTTGGCCGCTTCACGCTGCCAGTTGCCCATCAGGCTGACCGGGGCGATGATGAGTGCCGGTGCGGTGAGGTGCCCGGCCTCTTTTTCGACTTGGATATGCGCTAAGGTTTGCAGGGTTTTGCCCAGGCCCATATCGTCGGCCAAAATGCCTGCTAAACCGTGGGTGCGTAAAAATTGCAGCCAATTGAGGCCCTGCTGTTGGTAGGGGCGCAGCTCGGCCTGTACGCTGCTCGGAACGGCTACGCTGGGCAGTTGGGTTTGGCCTTGCAGCTGTTGTACCAATTGGCGCAGCACGTTGGCACCTTCCCAGACGGCACCTTCGCCCAGTGCGGCGCTGGTACGCAGGGCATCCAAGCGCGATAGGCGCAGGCTGTCGGCATTGAAGTTGTATTGGCGCTCGCCCACCAAATCGAACAGCGCCGCCAGCCACGGTTGCAAGGTGTGCATGGGCAGACGCACAAAGCCGGGACTGCCATCGAGTGCGGGCAGGTACAAAAACGGTGGCAATATGGGCTGGTTGGTGTGTGCGTCGATGGGGCTTTCGGCCACCAGTGCGATGAGGTCGGGCAGCAAGGGCAGCAGGTTGTGGCGCTGGCCGTTGATTTCTATGCCCAAGGACAGCGCAAACCACGGTGAGGTGCTGCCACCGTCTGCATCGTCTTCGGGCTGCAATTGCACATCTAGCGCGTCGGCACGGGTAATCCAGCGTTCTAAGGCGGTGTCGGTACTGACTTGAAAGCCTGCGGCGCGCAAATCGGCAAAATCATCATCGAGCCATTGCAGCCATTGTTGGTGTTGGGCAGGCCCCCAAAGTTGAAAGCTGCCGTGGTTGTCCACTGCTTGTAGGCCCCAGTCTTGTAGGCTGGCGATGGCTTGCTGCTCGGCGGTCAAGTCGCGTTGCAGTAGCACTTGCTGGCCGGGGTGTTGTGGATGCTCTATCAGCACGCTAGGGGTGGAGGGGGGCCACCAACCGCGCAAGCCTTGGTAATCAAAGCGCAATTGGGCCGTGAGTAGGCTGTTTTGTGCTGCTGGCGCTGGAGGGTGCGCCGGTGCAGTAGTGGCGTACAGGTGCAGCCAGGCGCTGGGCGGGAGGTTTTCTAGGGTACTGACCTGCTGTTGCAGCACAGATGGCAGTGGCAGCTTGCCCAAGCGTTCTACTACGCGGCGCTGGTGTTTCTCTAGCACTTGGCTGCTGGCTGGGGGGGCTTGCAGCAGGGCGGTGAGTTGGTCCGGTGTCCAGCCAGGGGCCTCGACGGGGCCGCACAGGCCGTTTTGGCTGTCAAGGTACAAGGGCGGCTGGTTGACGCAAAGTTGCAAAGCTGGCGCGCCTTTGTCACCTACTTGGGCTTGGAGTTGCCACTGGGCGGCAGCGCCATCATCGGCTGGCAGTTGCGCCCATTGCCAAGCCAAATTTTGTACGGGGCCCCATTGCACTGGTGGCCCGATTTGGCCATCAGCTTGCATTAACAACAGCCGCCCGGTGCTGGCAGCGGTTTGTAGCAGTGTGGCCACCATAGGGCCTTGTAGCGCAATCGCCTCAATGGCATGGATGTAGCTTCTGCCAGAAGGCCAAGGCAGTTGGCACATACTGCGTAATAGCTCTATGGTGGTGCGGTCGGCATCGCTGGCTTGTGCATAGAGCAACGCACTTGGCAAGGGTATGTGGACCAATGGCTGTGGCTTGGCCCAGCCGCCGGTTTTTTTCAGGTAAGACTGTGCCAATTGCACCACTAGCCAAGGCAAAGTGGATGGCGCTTTTTCTTCGTGCCAAGGGGTTGCGTGGGCTTTTTGAGCCAACGATAACAAATAGACAAAACGCTCTTCGCGCTGTGCGCTACGGCCACTGGGGGTCAGGACGGTGCTGACTGGGGGGCTGGCGCTGGGCTCTAGGTTCTCGAGCCATCGTAGCCATTGCCGATCTTGTGCTTCTTGCATTGCTTTGGCAGCGGCTTGTCGCTGGCGGGCCATTTCGTCGGCAATGGCAGCGCGTATCTGCGCGCGCTGTTCGGCGCTTTGCACCGAGCCGGGCAGACCTATGTCTGGAAAAGCCTCTAGTCCGTAGTGCGATGCCTCTAGGAGCAGGGCCACGGCATGTTTGCACGACCAACCCACCGGGCAGGTGCATTCGCTTTCCCACTGGTTAGGCTGGCCGGTCATGTCCACATTGACCTCAATGGTCAATTGGTAGGGGATATCGGAGGTGCCTTGGACTTCGCCAAATACTTGCCAATGCTCGTCTAAGGCTTCGATGTCAAAATCAACTACTGCCCTGCGTTTGAATAAATCTTGGCCGCGCTCCCAAGTGGTGTGGCTGACGCGGTTTTTAATGACTTGGAGCGGAATCCACAAATTCGGCGGAGGAAGTAGTTTGGTCCAACGAGGAGTTGACATACAGCAGCGGTATCCAGTAGTTCAATAGGGCGCACCTTGGTGGGCACGGATACGCGCCCAAAATGCTTCTGCCTCGGGGTCTATGGCAGCGTTGGGTGCTGGAAAATGGGCCAACATGCGCCCCAAAACCCCGGCCTGTGGTGGCAAGGGGCCGCAAAAATGCAATTGTGCGCCAGTGGCCAAGAGCAGGGTGGGGAAGGTTTCAATCTCTAAATCGCCCAGTAAATCGGCCTCATCTTCTACATCCAGCCAAACAAAGCGCATCTGTGGATGCTGTGCGGCGGCGCTATCAAACACGGCGCGGTAGGTGTCACAGGTGCGGCACCAAGCGGCACACAGGCAAATCACCCAAGGCGTGGAGGAGGGCAAGGCAGAAGCAGTAAGGGACACAAGCAAGCAAGGGCAAAGCAGTAGCAGTGCCAATTGTGCCCCAAGTTGTACCCCCAGCGCCTAAGCATACTGGCGCGTGCTTCTACGGGGTTCTGCTTTACAGGGCGTTGAGCGGAATCTTCAGGTAAGCCACGCCGTTGGCTTCTGCCGGGGGCAGCTGGCCCGCACGGATGTTGATTTGCACGGCTGGCAAAATCAGCACTGGCATCTCCAGTGTGGCATCGCGTGCGCTACGCATGGCGACAAAAGTTGCTTCGCTGATGCCATCATGGACATGGATATTGTGTGCGCGCTGCTCGGCCACGCTGCTTTCCCAAGCGGCGGCACGGCTGGCGGGCGGGTAGTCGTGGCACATGAACAAGCGTGTTTCGGGTGGCAGGCTGAGCAGCTTGCGGATAGATTGGTAGAGCGTGTGCGCGTTGCCGCCCGGAAAATCACAGCGCGCTGTGCCCACGTCGGGCATGAACAGGGTGTCACCCACAAACACCGCATCGCCCACTTGGTAGGCCATGCAGGCTGGGGTGTGGCCGGGCACCGACAGCGCTTGCGCTGGCAGTTGGCCGATGGCAAAAGTCTCGCCATCGTGCAGCAGCGTATCGAATTGGCTGCCATCGGTGGCAAATTCAGGCTCCAGATGAAAAATGCCTTTGAACACGCTTTGCACTTGGGTGATGGCCGCGCCAATTGCAATCTGGCCGCCCAGTTGGCCGCGCAAATAGTGCGCCGCTGAGAGGTGGTCGGCGTGGGCGTGGGTTTCCAAAATCCACTGCACGCCCAGGTTTTGGCTGCGGACAAAGGCCCGCAGATGGTCGGCAGAAGTGGTGCGTGTGCGGCCCGACTTGGGGTCGTAGTCCAGCACCGGGTCCACGATGGCGCAGTGGCCGCCAGCGTGGTCATACACCACATAGCTGACCGTCCAGGTGGCGGGGTCAAAAAAGGCTTGCACTTGCACTTGCGCTGGCATGGGGGACTCCTTTAGCTTCTCAGTTTAGATATAAATAGTTTATTGACTTATAGTTTATTAGTCAATAAACTATCAATATTGAATGTTTGAGCTGTAGAGCTGTAGCCACATGACCACCGAAACCCCGATTGCTATGGATGTCGATGCCTTGCGCCGCGCCGCAGATGCGGCTTGCAGGCTGATGAAAGTGCTGTCCAACCCCGACCGCTTGCTGCTGCTGTGCCAGCTGACCGAGGGCGAAAAGCGCGTGGGCGAGCTGGAAATGTTGGTGGGCATTGCCCAACCTACCCTGTCACAGCAACTGAGCGTGTTGCGCGAGGAGGGCTTGGTCACTACGCGCCGCGAAGGCAAACACATCTATTACCAAATTGCCAGTCCACAGGCTTTGGCCTTGCTGGGCACACTGGCTGAACAATTTTGCGAACCGCAGGAGAAGCATACATGTTGATTGATTGGAACCATTTCACCCCTTGGACGGCGCTGGCTGGCGGCATGGTGCTGGGCTTGGCGGCGGCGTTGCTGGTGCTGTTCAGTGGCCGCGTGCTGGGCATCAGCGGCATTTTGGGTGGTTTGCTGCACTCGCGCGTTGGGGATGTGGCTTGGCGCTTCTCTTTTCTGTTGGGCATGTTCGCTGCCCCGTGGCTGTACCGGGCTTGGGTTGGCAGTACCGAAGTGCGGATTGATGCCAGCTGGGGCATGGTGCTGTTGGCCGGTTTGCTGGTCGGTTTGGGCACGCGCTATGGCGCAGGCTGCACCAGTGGACATGGGGTGTGCGGGCTATCGCGGCTGTCGCCGCGCTCCTTGGTGGCGACGCTGGCGTTTATGGGCACCGGCTTTGCCACGGTGTTTGTCATGCGCCATCTGTTGGCCTGAATGCTGTATTTCAATGGAGAAGATAAAAAATGAAAAACCGTATCCTTGAATTTGTCGTCGGTCTAATTTTTGGTTTGGGCCTGATTGTTTCGGGCATGACCGACCCCGGCAAAGTGATTGGCTTTTTGGACTTGGCCGGGCTGTGGGACCCCTCGTTGGCCTTTGTCATGGGTGGGGCCATTGTGGTGGGCTTGGTCGCCTTTACGCTGGCCAAAAAACGCACCACCAGCTTTTTGGGCGGTGCGATGCAATTGCCCACGGCACGCGATATTGACAAGCGCTTGGTGTTGGGCAGCATGGCCTTTGGTGTCGGCTGGGGTTTGGCCGGTTTTTGTCCCGGCCCGGCCATTGTGTCGATGGGGGCGGGCGAGCCTAAAGCCTTCTTATTTGTCTTGGCCATGTTGGCGGGTATGGCATTGTTTGAGTGGCTTGAAAGTCGCACCCGCAACCCGATGGCATCTGCCTAAACTGCCGTGAACATCCTGCCCGATTGGCTGAGCCACTATCGCCGCAGTGCGTTGGCGGGTGACCTGACGGCTGGCATTATCGTCACGGTGATGCTGATTCCGCAAAGCCTGGCTTATGCGCTGCTGGCTGGCCTGCCGCCCGAGATGGGGCTGTACGCCAGCATCTTGCCCATTGTCGCCTATGCCCTGTTTGGCTCCAGCATGACGCTGGCGGTGGGGCCGGTGGCAGTGGCCTCGTTGATGACGGCCAGCGCTTTGCAGCCCTTGGCGGCAGCAGGTTCGGCGCACTACATCAGTTTGGCGATTACGTTGTCCTTGCTCTCGGGTGGCATGTTGTTGCTGTTTGGCCTGCTGCGGCTGGGGTTTTTGGCCCATTTTTTAAGCCATCCGGTGATTAGCGGCTTTATTTCGGGTTCGGCGGTGCTGATTGCCGTGGGCCAGCTCAAGCACCTGCTGGGTGTGAGCGCCAGTGGCCACAGCGCATTGGATACGCTGCTGAGTCTGGCGCGCCACCTGCCCGATGTCAACACCGTCACGCTGGCGATTGGTGCCAGCAGCTTGTTGTTTTTGTGGGCCGCGCGCAAGTATTTGGCGCGGCTGCTGCTGGCGCTGGGCTTGTCGGCCAAACTGGCCGATGTGCTGGGCAAGTTGGCCCCCATGCTGGCGGTGGTGGTCTCTACGGCGGTGGTGGCATGGTGGCGCTTGGACAGCACGGCGGGCGTGAGCGTGGTCGGTGCCGTGCCGCAAGGCTTACCGGCGCTGGCGCTGCCTTCCTTGCAAGGCGTAGGCGTGTTGTTGCTGCCAGCGTTGTTGATTTCGCTGGTGGGCTTTGTCGAGAGCGTCTCGGTGGCGCAATCCTTGGCGCTGAAACGCCAGCAGCGTATCAACCCCAACCGCGAATTGCTGGGCTTGGGCGCGGCCAATATCGCGAGTGCATTTTCAGGTGGTTTTCCGGTCACGGGCGGCTTTGCGCGCTCGGTGGTCAATTTTGCTGCGGGGGCCAATACACCGCTGGCGGGTGTGGTGTCTGCCGTGCTGATGGGCGCGGTGATTGCTGCCATGACGGGCCTGTTCCACTACCTACCGCACGCCGTGTTGGCCGCCACCATCATCATTGCCGTGACCTCGTTGATTGACTTGGAAACCCTGCGCGAAGCTTGGCACTACGATAAAGCCGATGCCGTCTCCTTGCTGGCCACGGCTGCCGGGGTGATTGCTTTTGGGGTGGAAGCGGGCATTGTCTTGGGCGTGGCCTTGTCTTTGGGTACCTTGGTTTGGCGCAGTAGCCACCCGCATATTGCCGTGGTGGGCCGGGTGCCGGGCACCGAGCATTTTCGCAACGTCGAGCGCCATGCAGTGGACACCGAACCCGGCCTGATTGCCCTGCGTGTGGACGAGGGCCTGTATTTTGCCAACGCCAGCTTGCTGCAAGACCGTATCGAGGCGCTGGTGGCGGCACAACCCGAAACCCGACAAGTCTTGTTGGTGTGTTCTGCCGTCAATCTGGTGGATACCACTGCTTTGGGCGTACTGACCGAATTAGAGCGCAGTTTGCACGCGCGTGGCATCGCCTTTGCGCTGTCCGAAGTCAAAGGCCCCGTGATGGACAGGCTGCAAGCTACGCCCTTGGGCCAGCGTTTGCAGGGCCGCATCTTCCTTAGTACCCACGAGGCTTTTAGTCAGGCTCAACAACGCACTGATGGCTAAATGGAACTATGGGGCAGGGTTTGCCTCTTAGTTGGCACGCAATCGCGCTACACTGGATTTTCAACTTATTTTTCATGGAAGCAGCATCATGGATGTCAGCCTGAGCAACCAAATTCTCAACACCGCCAACGTGATGGCACAAGCCAAAGTAGCGCAAGAGGTCAATACCACCGTGCTGAAAAAAAGCATGGACATCCAAGAATCTACCGCTAACGCCATGATTCAATCGCTACCGCAAACACCGCAGTTGGCCACCTCGGGTTCTTTGGGTACCAAGCTCAACACCTACGCTTAAAACCCGCACCCAAACTGCACCCAAGCTGCATTAGGCTTGGGTTGGCAGGCAAATTTCCGCTGCAAATGGCCCGGTCTTGGTTGTAGCCGGTAGAATCGCTTTTTTAACAGCCAACCATTCCTCCATGTCTGCCTGGGTTTTGCCCGATTACATTGCCGATGTTTTGCCCCGCGAGGCCCGGCATATCGAGGAGCTGCGCCGTGGCCTGCTAGACACCGCACGCCGTTACGGCTACGAGCTGGTCATGCCACCGCTGCTAGAACACCTCGAATCTCTGCTCACTGGCACCGGAGAGGCGCTAGACCTGCAAACGTATAAGCTGGTCGATCAAATCTCTGGCCGTATGATGGGGCTGCGTGCCGACACCACCCAACAGGTGGCGCGTCTAGATGCCCATTTGCTCAACCGCCCCGGTGTCACGCGCCTGTGCTATTGCGGCTCGGTGCTGCACACTTGGCCAGACCGCCCCCACGCCACGCGCGAGCCTTTGCAGTTTGGGGCCGAAATTTACGGCCACGCTGGCTTGCAGGCCGATTTAGAAGCTCTAGAGCTGGCGCTGCATTGCCTGCAAGGGGCCGGTATCCAGCAAGTCAGTGTCGATTTGGCCGATGTACGCATCGTGCGTAGCCTGCTGGCAGGTGTGCCGGTCGAGGCAGCGCAGTTGCGCCAAGTCCACGCCGCTTTGGCCGCCAAAGATGCCAGCGAATTGCGCGCCCTGACGCGCCATTTTCCTGCGATTGCGCGCGATGGCTTGCAGGTGCTATTGCAGCTGTATGGCGATGTCTCGGTGTTAGATGCTGCCGCCCAAGCCTTCCGCGCTATTCCGGGGGTGCAAGCCCCCTTGGCCGATTTGCGTGCCTTGGCGGCCCATGTAGGCACAGAGCGCGTCACGGTAGATTTGGCCGATTTGCGCGGTTATGCCTATTACAGTGGTGCGCGCTTCTCCATTTACGCCCAAGGGGCCAATGATGCCTTGGTGCGCGGTGGCCGTTATGACGAAGTGGGGGCTGTGTTTGGCCGCAACCGTCCAGCTGCTGGTTTTAGCTTAGATGTCAAACAGCTGGTGCTGGCTTTGCCAGAGCCAGCATTGCCCAGCGCCATTCGTGCCCCTTGGAGTCAAGACCCTGCGCTCAATGCCCAGGTGGCCAGCTTGCGCCGCCAAGGCGAAACCGTGGTTTGCATCCTACCGGGGCAAACCTGTGAGGCGGATGCTTTCCGCTGTGACCGTGAACTGGTCTGCACCGATGGCCACTGGCTCGTGCAAGCCATTGCATCAAATTGAGAATAGATTGGGTTTTTTAATGAAAATTACCAAAGGTCGTAACGTTGTCGTGGTCGGTACCCAATGGGGTGACGAGGGCAAAGGCAAACTGGTCGATTGGTTGACCGAAAGCGCCCAAGGTGTGGTGCGCTTCCAAGGTGGCCACAATGCTGGCCACACTTTGGTCATCAACGGCGTTAAAACCGCTTTGCACCTGATTCCCAGCGGCATCATGCGCCCCGGTGTCAAATGCTACATCGGCAATGGCGTGGTGCTGTCGGCTGCCAAGTTGTTTGAAGAAATCGAAGGCTTAGAAAAAGCCGGGGTCGAGGTGCGTTCGCGCCTGCGCGTCAGCGAGGCTTGCCCGCTGATTTTGCCCTTCCATGTGGCTTTGGATGTAGCCCGCGAAGCCGCACGCGAACAAGGCGGCACCGAAAAAATCGGCACCACCGGGCGTGGCATTGGCCCCTCCTACGAAGACAAAATCGCCCGCCGCGCCCTGCGCGTGCAAGACCTGAAATACCCCGAGCGCTTCGCCACCAAGCTGCGCGAGTTGCTGGCGCTGCACAACCATGTGTTGCGTACCTTCTTGGGTTCGGAAAAGTTCAATTTTGGCCCCGGTTTGGCCCCTTACATGCAAGATGGCCAAGTGCAGTTTGAGGCCGTGTATGCCGAAGCCATGCGCCATGCCGAGCTGCTCAAGCCCATGATGGCCGATGTCTCGCGCGAACTCAACGAGGCCCATGCCCAAGGCAGCAACTTGCTGTTTGAAGGTGCCCAAGGCACACTGCTGGACGTGGACCACGGCACCTACCCCTACGTTACCTCCAGCAACTGCGTCGCTGGCAATGCCGCTGCGGGTTCGGGTGTGGGGCCGGGTTTGTTGCACTATGTGTTGGGCATCACCAAAGCCTATTGCACCCGCGTCGGTGGCGGTCCCTTCCCGACCGAACTGGATTGGGAAAAAGAAGGCACGCCCGGCTACCACATGAGTACCGTGGGCGCTGAAAAAGGTGTTACCACAGGCCGTAGCCGCCGCTGCGGTTGGTTTGATGCCGCTTTGCTCAAGCGCAGCGCCCAAGTCAACGGCCTATCGGGCCTGTGCATTACCAAACTCGATGTGCTAGATGGCCTGAGCGAGTTGCAATTGTGCGTAGGCTACGATTTAGACGGCGAACGCATTGACCTGCTGCCGATGGGGGCCGATGACATCGCCCGCTGCAAGCCAATTTATGAAACCCTGCCCGGCTGGAGCGATACCACCGTCGGCGTAACGCAATACGAGCAACTGCCCGAGGCCGCGCGCCGCTATTTGCAGCGCATCCAAGAAGTCACCGGCGTGCCGATTGCCGTGATTTCTACCAGCCCCGACCGCGACCACACCATTTTGTTGCGCCATCCCTACGTGGCCGACTAAATAGTCTAAATAGACGCTTGCGACCCCCGCCCCACAGCCGGTAAATTTTGCTGGCTGTGGGGCGTTTAGTTTGTGCCAGCTCAACCCCAAGGAGAGTGTCATGTTGACGGAAGATGGACAGCATCTGTATGTGAGTTACGACGAGTACCACAGCCTCATTGAAAAGTTGGCACTGAAGGTGCATCAATCGGGCTGGCAGTTTGACACCGTGTTGTGTCTGGCCCGTGGCGGAATGCGACCGGGCGATATGCTCAGTCGCATTTTTAGCAAACCCTTGGCCATCATGGCGGCCAGCTCTTACCGCGCCCAAGCGGGCACGGTGCAGGGCCAGCTGGATATGGCGCGCTTTATCACCACTGCCCAAGGCGAGATTGCCGGACGGGTGCTGCTGGTCGATGATTTAACCGATTCGGGCCACACCTTGCAGTCGGTGGTCGAGATGTTGCGCCGCGACTACCCCGCCATCAGCGCGTTGCGGAGCGCCGTAATTTGGAGCAAACAGGTTTCTACCTTTGTGCCCGATTATTCGGCCGAGTTTTTGCCCAGCAACCCTTGGATTCACCAACCCTTTGAAGTTTACGACCAAATGCCGCCAGAAAAGCTGTTGCAAAAATGGCGCTTGTAGGTGTAGCTGCTCGGTGTAGCTGGTTGGTGTAGTTTGGCTGATACGGGCTTGCTGGGGTACAGGCACGGCCTAGTCGGGCAATTGGGCCAGTAACTCATCGACCAGTTCTAGCGCCTTCTTAAAATTAAGACGGCCAATCGCGCTGCCCAGTGCCTCAAATTCAAGTCGAGCCATGTGAAGCCCGGCGGTTTCTTGTTGCAGGGTTTCGTGCAATTTGCGCGCGCGCAATTGGCGCTTTTCTAGCGGCTCGCGCAGGGCTTGCAGTAGTTCGCGCAGGCGCTCTGGCGTGCAAGGCTGCTTGGCCGCGTTGACGGTGGGCGTGGCTGGGTGCAGTTGGTCGGCCAATTGCTGCAACAGTAACAGCTGGGCCTGCAAAGGGGCCTCTAGCGGGGCCAGCAGGGGTTCAATGCTGGCTTGCGTGCTGTGGCTGTCGTTTTGCAGCGCGGCTTCGGTGTGCGCCACTTGGTCGGCCAGTGCTTGTGCGCCCAACGTAGCCAGCAGCCCTTTCAGGGTGTGCAAGGCGCGTAATGCCGCTTCCTGATCGCCAGCGCGCCAGTATTGGGCGGCCAACTTCAGGGCATCGGCTTGCTCTAGCGCACAGCTGCGCGCTAGTTTGGCATACAGGGCGCGGTTGTTGTCCACGCGCGCCAAGGCTTGGGGTAAATCAATCTCGGCGGGGTAGTCGGGCAATGCTGGGGCGCTGGGGCTGGCTGTTGCTGGCGGTGGTGGCGCGTCGTCCAGGCCTCCCAGACCACAATGGTGGCGCAACACGGCTACCAAATGTGCAATGTCAAATGGTTTGCCTACATGGTCGTTCATGCCGCAGGCCAAGCAGGCATCGCGGTCGCTGGCCATCGCATTGGCGGTCATGGCAATAATCGGCAGCGTCAGTTGAAGGTCTTGGCGCACAATGCGCGTAGTTTCGTAGCCGTCGATGCCCGGCATGTGGATGTCCATCAAAATGACATCGTAGGCATCGGGCTGTTTTTGTAGCAAATCAATCGCTGCTTGGCCGTGGCTGGCCACTTGTACCAGCGCCCCAGCATGGTGCAAGAGTTCGCGCGCCACTTGCTGGTTGAGCAGGTTATCTTCTACCAGCAAAATGCGTAAATTTTTCAGGGCTTGTTGTTCTAGGATGGGGCTGACCACCACTGGCAAGGACAAATGCCCGCTGGTGGCCTCAATCGCTGCATTGAGCAACGTTGAGGGCGTAAATGGCTTGACCACATAGCCATCTAAAAGATGCACTTGGGTGTTTTGGCGCTGCTCTAGCCATTCGCGTCCGTGGGCGCTGACCATCAGTACCTTGGCCAAGTGGCCCGCAGGTGAGATGCCGCGCAATTGTTCTAGTGTGGCCCAGCCATCCATGCCGGGCATCATCCAATCTAACAACACCAAGTCAAACGGGTCGTGGGCAGCGGCGGCACGTTGTACCTGTTCCAGTGCTTCGTGGCCGCTGGCCACGGCCACGGCCCGCCAGCCAAACGAGTGGGTAATCTCTAGCAGCACTTCGCGCGTGGTGGCATGGTCATCCACAATTAAGACATGCAGCTGGGAGGAGGTGGGCCAACTGTTTTCTTGTTCGGCGATTTGCTGTTCTTGCGCCAGTGTGTCGGCATCGCGCGCAAAATCAAGGCAAAAACTAAAGCAGCTGCCTTGGCCCGGTGTGCTTTCTACGCTCAGGTGCCCGCCCATCGCTTTGACCAGTGATTGGCAAATAGCCAGCCCCAAGCCAGTGCCACCATAGCGGCGCGTGGTCGAGTTTTCGGCTTGGGTAAAGCTCTCAAAAACCGCTTTTTGCCGGTCGGGGGCAATGCCAATGCCCGTGTCGCGGATGCTAAAAGCAAGGCGCGCATGGTGAGCATCATTCTCTAGCACCCGCAGGTGCAGCACAATTTCACCTTTTTCGGTGAACTTGATGGCATTGCTGCTTAAATTGAGCAACACCTGTTGCAGCCGTGGGCCATCGCCGTGCAGCACCGTGGGCAGTTGCGGGTCAATGTTGAAGACCATTTCAACGGGCTTGTTTTGCAAAGCGACGGAAATAATCATCGACAAATTGCGTAACACCTCGTCCATGCGAAACGGCACCGTCTCTAGCACCAGTTTACCGGCTTCTACCTTGGAGTAGTCCAAAATATCGTTGATGATGCCCAGCAAAGAGCGCGCCGCTTCTTGGGCTTTTTGCGTGTAATCGCGCTGGTTGGCATCCAAGGGCGTATGGTGCAGTAATTGCAACATGCCCAGCACGGCGTTCATGGGGGTGCGAATCTCGTGGCTCATGTTGGCCACAAAAGCACTTTTGGCTTGGCTGGCGGCTTCGGCGACTTCTTTGGCTTGGCGCAGTTGGGTTTCGTACTGTTTTTGTGCGGTTTGGTCGATCAAAGTGATGAGAATTTTGTCGCCCAGCAACATGCCGCCCACTTGCACGGTGCGCTCTTGGCCGTTGGCGGTGCAAAACAAAAAGGTCTGTGGTGGAATTTCGCTGCCGGTTTGTTCTGCTTGCGCCAGCGCGGCACTCCAGGCTTGGCCGGTTTGGGCAAAACATGCTGCACTGGGGTGCAGCAAAGTACGCAGGGCGGTCAGGGTCGGGGTTTGCGCTTCGGTGTAGCCTACCAGCGCGGTAAAACGGCGGTTGCGAAAATAAATTTCGTCTTGGGCATTGACTTGGCACAAGCCAATCGGCATTTCTTCTAATAGGCGGCGCAGTAGTTGCTCGGTGGTTTGCAGGGCGAGGCTTTTGGCTTTGGTCTCGGTGATGTCGTTTTTATAGCCATGCCAAGTGATGCAGCCATCAGTGCAAGCTAACGGTGTGGCTTGTCCGCTAATCCAGCGTTCGCCCAGCGTAGGGTGCAAGACGCGGTATTCATCGTGCCAAGGACTCATGTGCTGTGCCGATTGCCCAATGCTGGCGGCAACGTGTGCTTGGTCATCGGGGTGGATGTAGTCAAACACCCAGCTGGCATCTTCTTTGACCTTCTCTGGCGTCACGCCATAAATATCGGCAATGCCCGCACTGGCATACGGAAAGCAGCTGCTGCCATCGGGGCAAAGGTGGTATTGGTATAAAAAGCCGGGCACATTTTCGACCAGGCGCTCTAGTTGCTGGCGTTGTTCGTGCAGCTCACTCACATCGGAGTGCGAGCCGACGGCGCGTATCGCTTGGCCGGTGGCGTTGCGCTCAATCACGCTGCCCCGGTTCAAAATCCATTTGTAGCCGCCGTTTTTACAGCGCATTCGGTGCGTACTTTGGTAAAACGGGGTTTTACCAGCCAGGTGTTGTTGCAAGCTGGCATAAGCGGCTTCGCGGTCATCGGGGTGCAGGCGCAAAGACCACTCGCTAAACTGGTTGCCAATGTCGTCATCGGCATAGCCCAACATAGATTTCCAAACCGATGAAAAGAACACTTGGTTGGTTTGAATGTCCCAGTCCCAAATACCTTGGTTGGTGGCGTTAATCACCGCTTGCCAGCGCTCTTCTAGCGCCAAGGCTTGCAGGTTAAGCTCGGTTTGGCCTTCTTGGTGGGCTTGCCAAGCCCGGCGCTGGCGGCTTTGCAGTAGCCACAGGCCAGCGCTGGTACTCACCATCAAAATACCCAGCAGCAGTACCGTCTCTAGGGTGCGCTCTTGCCATTGGGCATAAATCGCCCCCAAATCGTGCCCCACCGCCACCACCAAGGGCTTGTCCATGTGCAAATGCGCTGGCTGTATGGTGTGCAGGGCCAACATGCGCGGCTCGCCCGTGGCATACACGGTGCCCGTAAACACGTTGCGGGCGCGCCCACTGCTAAAGTGTTGTGAAAAAAACGAATCGGAAGACTCAGCCAAATTTTTGCCAGCCTGCCCTGGGCGGTCGGGCACCATCATAAATTGCACCCCATCGCCGTGGGCCAGCGCGGACCAAATGCTGGGCGCATAGCGCACCGAGTTGAGCAGCACCTGAAACTCTTGCGGGTCCAGTGTCACGCTGACAACACCTGCAAAATCGCCATTGGCATCAGAAACAACGCGCACCATGTTCATGGCCCACACCCCTAAGGAGGTGGTAAAGGGCGCACCCATGTACAGGGTATTGCTGTCTGGGGCCTGGCGTGCCGTCTGAAAATAGCTGCGCTGGCTGTAATCGTTGCCTATCAGTTCAGGCCGGTTGGAGGCCTCGACGATGCCTTGCGCGCTGAGCAACGTCATGGTGCGTACCCCCGTCAGGGCATCGCCCAAAATACGCATATGTTCGTTGGCGTGCAGCAGCTGCTCGGGGCTGTTGCGCCACTGCGGAGCAGCAGTGCGTGCATCGAGTAAAAACTTGTTGATAGTTTCTAACTGGCGCCCCAAATTGTCATGCACAATTTGGGCTTGGCTTTGCAGGCGTTGCTGCTCACGCTGGGCGATGCTTTGGTGCTCGTCCCAGGTGACCCAAGCAACATAGCCCCCCAGCAACAGCAGCCCAAGTAGCAAAAAGAGCCACTCTTTGAGAAATTGTTTTTTGCTCGGGGGCAGGGGTGTTGTGTGGGTGCTCATTGAACTTAGTACAGCTGCCAAGCTGCCTATTATCAGGCCAGCAGTTCGCTATCGCGGCTTAGGCCGGCGGTTTGGCTAAAACCACCATCGACATAGGTAATCTCTGCGGTCACGCCGCTGGCCAAGTCTGACAGCAAAAAGGCCGCCACGTTGCCCACGTCTTCAATCGTGACATTGCGCCGCAGCGGCGAGGCGCTGGCCACCGTGCCCAACAGTTTGCCAAAATCTTTGATGCCACTGGCGGCCAAGGTTTTAATGGGGCCAGCGCTGATGCCATTGACGCGCATTCCGCGTGGCCCGAGTGATTCGGCCAAAAAGCGCACGCTGGCTTCTAAACTGGCCTTGGCCAAGCCCATTGTGTTGTAGTTGGGCACGGCACGCAGTGCGCCCAAGTAAGACAGCGTCAGCAAGGCCGACTTATCGTTCAGGTAGGGCAATGCTGCCTTGGCCATCGCTGGGAAGCTGTAAGCGCTGATGTCGTGGGCGATGCGGAAGTTCTCGCGGCTTAGGCCATCGAGAAAATCTCCGGCAATCGCCTCGCGTGGAGCAAAGCCAATGCTATGCACAAAGCCATCAAACTGGCCCCAAGCGGTGCCCAAATCGGCAAACAGTTGCTCAATCTGGGCATCTTCGGCCACATCGCAATCGAACACCAAATTGGAGCCAAACTCGGCCGCAAAATCCGTAATGCGGCCCTTAAAGCGCTCGCCCACATAGCTAAAAGCTAACTCGGCCCCTTGGGCGTGGCAGGCTTTGGCAATGCCATAGGCAATAGAGCGGTTAGACAGCACCCCGGTAATCAGCAATTTTTTGCCGGTCAAAAAACCCATGAGGATTCTCCTGAAAAAAGAAGGAACAGAAATAAGAAATGCACCAAAATGGTGCATCTACACGATAGCCAACCTAGTGCAGAATTGTCGCATGCGTGCTTTGTTTCTTTCTTTTCTCTGTGCAGCGGCCCCCGTTTGGGGCGCGCATGGCTATGCACTCTGGGGCCAGCCCCAATACCCAGCGGGCTTTAGCCATTTCAGCTACGTCAATCCGCAAGCGCCCAAGGGGGGCGAGTTGCGTTTGGTCAGTAACTCGCGTGCCTCCACCTTTGACAAATACAACCCCTTCACCATCAAGGGCAATGCCCCGGCTTATCTGCCGCAGTTGTTGTTTGATTCTTTGTTGCTAGGCTCTTTGGATGAAACCGCCACCGCTTACGGCTTATTGGCCGAAGATGTGAGCGTAGCGCCCGATGGCTTGAGTGCCACCTTCCGCCTGCGCCCCGAGGCCCAATTTCACCACGGCAAGCCGGTGCTGGCGCTGGATGTCAAACACAGCTTTGACACCCTGATTGGCCCGCACACCTCGCCCGCCTACAAAACCATGCTCATCGACGTGGCCGGGGTGGATGTGTTAGACGAGCGCACGGTGCGCTATCGCTTCAAAAAACCGAACCGCGAATTACCGCTCACCGTGGGTGGTTTGCCAGTATTTAGCCGCGATTGGGGGCTGAACGAACAAGGCAAGCCCAAACCATTCGACCAAGTGGTGATGGATATCCCCTTGGGCAGTGGCCCCTACAAAATTGGCCCGGTGCGCTTTGGCAAAGACATCACCTATGTGCGTGACCCGCACTATTGGGCTAAAGACCTGAACGTGCGCCGGGGCAGCGCCAATTTTGACCGCATTACCGTCAAAATCTACAAAGATGCCACGGCGCGGCTCGAAGCCCTCAAAGCTGGCGAGTTCGATTTGATGCGTTTTTTCAGTGCCGGTGATTGGGCGCGGCGCGTGAATGGCAAAAAATTTGACAGCGGCGAGCTGGTGAAAGGCGAGTTTCGCCACCAATTGCCAGCGGGGTTCCAAAGTTACGTCCTCAACACCCGGCGGCCTTTGCTGCAAGATGTACGGGTGCGTGAGGCGCTGGGCTTGGCGGTTGATTTTGAGTGGATGAACCGGCAAATGTTCTACAGCGCTTATGCCCGTGTGAATGGCTTGTTTGGCAATACCGCCTGTGCCGCCCAAGGCCAGCCCTCAGCGGCAGAGCTGGCGCTAATGCAGCCTTGGCGCAGCCATTTACCCGCCGCCGCTTTTGGCCCCATGACCGTGCCACCGCGCACCGATGCCCCCCATTCTTTGCGTGGCAACCTGCGCCGGGCGCAACAACTGCTGCAAGACGCTGGGTGGGAGGTGCGTGATGGCGCTTTGCGTAACGCCCAAGGCCAAGCGCTGGTGCTGGAATACATGGACAGCAACGAAGGCGGAATGCGTACCGTGGCCCCGTGGATGCGTAATTTAGAAAAATTGGGCATCACGCTGCGTTTCCGTTCGGTGGACTTTGCCCTGTACCAACAGCGCTTGCAAAAATTTGACTTTGACATCACCAGCATTGCCTATGGTGGCACGCACAACCCCGGCCAAGAGTTTGCTGACTTGTTTGGCAGCCAAGCCGCCGATACCGAAGATTCAGGCAATTTTGCGGGCATTAAAAACCCGGCAGTCGATGCCTTTATCACTGCCATGACTGCTGCCAAAACCGAAGCCGAGTTGTTGCCCGCCTGCCACGCCCTAGAGCGTGCCATCGCCCATAGCCATGTCCTCATTCCGCAATGGACGGCCCCGACGCACCGTATGGCCTACAACGCTTGGCGGCTGGCGCTGCCAGCTACCGTGCCGCCCTATACCAGTGGTGAGGGCTGGGTGATGGATACTTGGTGGGCGCGTTAATTAAATAACGTTACTATTGCAATTCGTGAATATCGAGACAGCCGCCTTGAAATCCTGGGCTATTCAGACCCCCCACCGGAGTGCAGCATGAGCAGCCAACTTACCCTGCCCACCCCCGGCGAAATCCTCGCTACCGAATTTCTGGAGCCACTGGGCATTACCCAATACCGCTTGGCCCAATCCATCCATGTGCCCCAAACCCGCATCGCCGCCATCGTCAAGCATGGCCGAGCCATCACCGCCGACACGGCCTTGCGTTTGGCGCGCTTCTTTGGTACTTCGGTTGAGTTCTGGCTAAACCTGCAAAGCCAGTACGATGCCGACACCGCACGTTTAGCGCTGGGCGCGGAACTGGAGGCCATCCAGCCTTTGGCTGCTATGGCATGAGCTGTCGTCGTACCTCACTTGGTCGCACTCACTCGCTGTATTACGAGCGCACCCCCATTTAGTACCCAGCGGGTACTGAATTGATGCCGCAAGGGCTACAAGGCTTTTCACGGCGCTGGCCACGGGCGAGTCTTGCCATCAAGGCACCAGGCAGCAACAAATTACACCAGAGGTGGGCGCGCTAAACATATAGAAACTTTGGAGCGCAAACAGGTCGAATCTATCAAGTACGTTAAACTACCGTACAAAGGAGCCTGCCATGACCGCCGCCACCGCCCGTTTAGACCTTCGCCTAGATGCTCACGACAAGCACCGCATCGCCAAGGCCGCCGCGCTGCGCGGGCTGCCCGTTTCGGCCTTTGTGCGCCAAGCGGTGCTGCGCGAGGCAGACAACGCTATCGCCGCCGCTGCGGTGGTGATGCTGTCTGAGGAAGAGTCGCGCCGCTTCTTGGCCGCGCTCGATGCCCCTTTTCAGCCCAATGAACCCCTGCGCCAAGCCATGCAGAACGCCGCCGCACTGGTGCCCCGCTGAGTTATGGCGCTGCACTTTGCCTTGCTGGATGCCCGCTTGCACCAGCGCAGTAGCTTTGCCAGTGGTGTAACCGCCCTAGACAGCTACCTGCAACAACGCGCCAGCCAGCATCAGCGCGACGGCATAGCCACCACCCATGTGCTGATAGACAGTGACAACCCTGCGCGCATTTTGGGTTACTGCACTTTGTCTGCCGCGCAACTGACCCTGAGCGCACTACAAGAGGCCGACCGCAAAGGTCTGCCTGCTTACCCTGTGCCCGCAATGCGCGTTGGCCGATTGGCGGTGGCCGCTGCCGAACAGGGCAAGGGATACGGCCAGCTGCTACTAGGCCATGCAGTCAACTTGGCCCTGTCGCTGCGGCAAACCTTGGGGGTGCGCGTGCTGGTGGTAGATGCCAAAGACACCCCAGCAGCCCTTTTTTACCAGCGCTACGGCTTCACCCAGACATCGGAAAACGCGCTCACGCTCTATCTACCGCTGGGGCGGGTGTGAACGTTTGCTACGGCCCACGAACCTTGTGAAATTCAGATGCAAATACTTTTTAGTTTTTTGACAACCAGTCCCGAGGCGGTAGTTTTTGTTGTTCTGTGCATATTTGCATCTGCTTTGGTTGCATATTTCAAGTGGTACAAGCCAAAAAATGAAAAAATCCTTGAAGAAATAAATAGGCTGTCCACTGAGTTGACAAAAAAAGACCAAGACTGGAGAGAAATTGAAAAGCATTTACATGAAACTATTGAATCATATCCGCATATAAAAGACGCATGGCGTGAAACTGAAGGTAGGGTTATTAAAATTTCCACAGCTGGTAATAATAAATATTTAATGTATGGAATGCCTCGGGATTTATGGAATGCTTCGGGTCTATTATCTAGAAATTTCAATTTAGCTTTGGCCGAGGCAGTGCCAAATATATTGGTAGGTATTGGTTTATTTTTTACATTTTTGTTTTTGTCTTTGGCATTGATAGGCACTACTACCGCGCTCACTGACGCATCGTCTTCCAAAGACACTGAAGCTGCAATAAGTCAATTGCTCAAGATTGCTGGTAGTAAATTTTTAACCTCCTTGGCTGGTTTATTGGCTTCGATTTTATGGACAATATTTTTTCGGCGTTCAATCAATAAAGTGTCAGAGGCTTGTGATGATTTCTTGTTAGCCCTAAGCAAGGTGATTTCACCTGCTGGTGGTGAAAATATTACTTTGCATCAATTGGCAGTAGCTGATGAAGCCTTGAAATCAGGTAGCGATAGTAAGATGTTGGCTGAAGAATTATTAAAGAAAGTGCGCGAAGTAACTGATCAAAGTTTGCATTCGATGAACGATAGTAACGCACTGACCGAAGAGTTATTGAACGAGGCCCGTGAACAAACTGGAACTTTCAAGCGCTTTGAAACTGATTTAGCGGTCTCATTGGCTAGTGCCATCAATCAAGCTTTTACCCCACAAATGCAGGCCATGACCGAGCGTCTAGTCGCATCGATTGAGGGCTTGAGCGAAAAAATGGGCACGATGAACCAAGAAGCACTCAAAACAATGCTGGATGATTTTGCTGGGATGCTCAAGCAAGCCACTGATGCTGAAATGACGCAGTTGCAGCAAACTCTACAAGACCTGAGTAATCAGTTGCACGGTGCAGGGTCAATGTTGGAAATTCAATCTGGCATGGCTGCTAATGCTATTTTGAATGCCGGGGTAGAAATGCAGACCCAATTGAAAGGGGCTGGTGATACGTTGAGCGCCCAGACGGCTGAAGTAGCCACAGTGATTCAAACCGCAGGTACGCAACTGGCGGCATCTACGCAGGAAATGTCAGAAAACCTAGTACAGGGTGCCCATCAGCTGGAGCAAGCCACCGCTTCTATTAGGCTTGGCTTCAAAGATTTAGGTGAAGTGGTAGAGCTGGCCTCTGCCAAGGGCAAAGAAGGTATTGCACAAATTCATATTGCCCTCGAAAAAGCCGATTTAACGGTGACACAGCTTTCTCAAACGGCCTCCGGCCTGTCTGAGACCGCCCAAGGCTTGGTCGAAACAGGCGCTTTGGTCAGTAACATGGTGGACAACGTACAAGAGTTGGCGCGTGAACAACGGGCTGTAGTGCTTTCAGTCAGGGAAGTGGTGCCCAATGCCATGGCCGCAGTGCAGCGGGTGACGGAAGTGCTCGATCAGGCGGCAGCGCAAACACTGTCCAGTATGCAGCAGACCCACCAAGCGATGGAATCTACCGCTACAGCACTGGGTAAAACCGTTGGCTCGATTACTGAGGGTGCCGGTGTCTTGGCGGTACGTACCCAAGAGATGTCAGAAAACTTGGTACAGGGGGCCCATCAGCTGGAGCAAGCTACTGCTTCTATCAGGCTTGGCTTCAAAGATTTAGGTGAAGTGGTAGAGCTGGCCTCTACCAAGGGCAAAGAAGGTATTGCACAAGTTCATATCGCCCTCGAAAAAGCCGATTTGACGGTGGCACAGCTTTCTCAAACGGCCTCCGGCCTGTCTGAGACCGCCCAAGGCTTGGTCGAAACAGGCGCTTTGGTCAGTAACATGGTGGACAACGTACAAGAGTTGGCGCGTGAACAACGGGCTGTAGTGCTTTCAGTCAAGGAAGTGGCCCCCAATGCCATGGCCGCAGTGGAACGGGTGACAGAAGTGCTCGATCAAGCAGCGGCGCAAACACTGTCGAGTATGCAGCAGACGCGCCAAGCAATGGAATCTACCGCTACGACACTGGGTAAAACCGTCGGCTCTATTACCGAAGGTGTCGGCGTCTATTCCACCCAAGTGGCCGAGCTGCATCGCCAAATGGACGGGCAATTGGCCAAGGCGGTTGGCAGCTTTGACCAAGGAGTAAAAGACTTGAGTGAAGTAGTGGAAGAATTGACGGAAAGTCTTCAGTCCACTGTTAAAACTGTCAGGAGGTAATGATGTCTTGGCATGGTTATCGCCCGCACCAAGCCCCTGATTCTGCTGGTTCCAGCGTGGAGCAGGGATACATGGCTTCCACTGCCGATTTAATGGTCGGATTGCTGTTCATTTTCATCATCATGGTGGCCTTTTTGGCGCACAAAAGAAACACTGAAACTGAAGCACTCGCCGCTGAAGCCAAGGCTTTGGCGACTGCCGCGCAAGAAGCGCGCACCGCGTTCAGTGATCCACGAGGTGCTGTCACTAGCGCCATTGGCGAGCAAATCCGCCAAACCCTTGCTACTGTGCGTATTGACCCCTCCAGCGGAATTATCAGCCTGCCTGAAGATGTGTTGTTTGATTTGGGCAGTTCGACCCTCAAGCCAGCAGCACAGCCTAAACTAATCGAAGTAGCAGAAAAGTTGGGCACAGTATTGCCTTGTTTCGTGGCTAATCAGCGTAAGCAGCAGGGTTGTACCAATAACCCTTACGGACATGAAGTTGAAACCATATTTATCGAGGGGCATACCGACAATGTGCCTATGCTACGCGATGGAGGTAATACCAAATTGTCCCTCGATCGGGCTATTTCGGTAAGTAATGCACTGGTGCAGGGCACCCCATTGGCTGGCTATCGCAATGATCAGGAGTTGCCCCTGTTTTCATACAGTGCATACGCTGATTCACGGCCATTGAAGGGAATCGCGCCCTCCGATGGCCGCAACCGCCGCGTGGACTTGCGTATTGTTCTGACTTATCGACCTCATGACGAAGCCGATTTTTTAGAACGCATGGGTAAGCATTTGAGCCGTTGATGGAATACGCTATGTTTGCTCCGTTGCCCACTAAAATGGAAAAGCTGGAGGCCGTTTTGCTGCAAATAAATGCAGTAACTGTCCAAACACCGCCGCCTTTTGTAGAAATCGGCAAAAAACTACGCCTAGCATACGAGCAACAGCGCACACAAGACTACCAATTGTTGTCTAAAAGCGACTGGCGGCAATTACCCTATGCCTTGTGGGTTAAAGGTATGCTAGCGCTCTATGAAACTGACCCAATTTTACTGAACCGTTATTGGTCAGAAGTTTTACCCGAAGCATTGCAAAGCAGCCCCAGACGCGCCAAGCGTTGGCTAATACCTTTATTCTTTGTCTATTGCAATGGGTTTGACCCGGAGAGTATTGCATTTCGGGGTTTTGCGGCCAAGCTGCGCCAAGTTTTGCAATTGGCACAAGGCGCGATGGCTGCCAAAATGCGAGAAATGGATGAGCGACAGGATTTTTTTAATCCAATTCGCGCACCTGTAAATCTTGCCAGCTTGTTTTTTACGCTGCACCAAGTCCATGAAGATGAATTGATGGGTGCCTATTTGTTCTGGCCTGGATTTGAGGGCACAGGGTTGGGTACGGCTATTTTGCGTGCTGGTTTGCAATTGCCGCTAGACCAGCTGCGTGAGCTCGCCACGGTACAGCGGGTGATGAACTGGTTACAGAAGATGCCAGCGCCCGTGGTCAAAACCGATTTACGCATTGCCTTTGCCGATGGATTGCTTTTGCCGTGGCAGCACAACCGCAAGATGCAGGATGGATTGAAAAAAATACTGCTCACATTTTTCTTGCAGCAATACGGTGATCCACGTTTTTTGCGCCATGCCAATTACCAGTGGGAAGGTGTAAATCCAGACGCTGTGCATGTGATGCACTACTTGCTCACAGGCGATACCCTCAAAGGATTTATGAGCATCTTGGAGCGCACGGCTGATGATATTTGGCGCTACCGACAAAAATTCTGGATGGCTTATTACGATGCCGGTCATATTGAAGAGGCTTGGATGGTTTTGGGTGCCCATGCCCAGATAGCGGCAAAGAGCAACAACACTAGCGCAGTCCCGCAACGCTTTGGGCGGCTGGAAGGTGGTGCCGCTCCAAATCAATCTGTTTTGCTGCTACGCATAGGTGATCTGGTTTTTTCAGAGTGGAGTCATAGTGGCAGTTTGCGCGCCTACCCTGAAGATGATTCAGATGCTCCCAGCTTTTACCAACTCAGCTACCACGGACAGACATTGCGAGAAGCGCAATCACTGGATTTTCATGATGGGCTCAATATGCGGCCCGAACTGCGCCATACCCATTCTGAACATGGAACATGGCAACGCAAAGCGCGTGACATGATTCGTCAGCGCACAGGGATTTACCTCGGTGATTGGGAAATTCTGTTGTGACTTTGGCCATCGCGCACCGCGAAGCAACCAGCGTGACATGGGCACTGCCATGCACAGTAGCGCAGTGGTTTGAAGCCTTGCCCACCCATGCCGCTGCCGCGTTGTCGGTTTATTTAGCCGATCACCCCGCCGATTGGCAAGCCGCCACGCTCACTGTTCCTGCGGCGGTAGTGGCTACTTGGTCAGCTGCAGCTGCAGCTGCTTTGGGCTTGCCGCCCAATGCGCCGTTGGGTTTTGACCTGCGCCTGAGTGGTGCGCTGGGCAAGCCCGGGGCCAGCATTACGGTGCGTTGGTTGCAGCCGGGCAAGACGATGGCTGCCCGCGATGTGCAAGCTAATGGCCTATGGCTTACATGGCAAGATAAGCCCTATCGCATTGCCTCGCCTATGTTCGATGTGCTGGGTTTGGTGGAGCAGTTCAACCAGTCAGGCCGTAGTGGGCATGAGGAGCAGTTCCGCATTTGGGCACATATCCGTCAGACCTTGGGCGATACGGCGTCTGACCAGTTGACCGATGGTTTTTTGCGTAATCTGCGCGTAGTGACGGCAACGGCGCTGACCTTCGCCATCAACACCGATAGCCACGGGGATGTGCAACTTGATCCGGTGCTGTTGTCTGCCCGCCGCGCTGATGAAGGCGATGGCACGCAGCAGGTGCGCGCCTTGCTGGAGGGAGATGAAGCGCTGTTTTCCAAGCGGCTGGATCAGTTGCCTAGTGGCGCTTCGGCCTTTGCTCTCCATCAGGGTACTTACGTGGTGGTGGATGAGCCGCTACAGCAGGCACTGGCTGCCGTGCAACAGCTGCGGCGTGCGCCCGCACAGGTGCGTAAACGCGCTGCCATGTACCCCGAGGCGGTATTGCGCGAGTTCATGGGTGCAGAAGACACCGCTCCCACGGTATTTGTCGAAACCGAGCGCTTTGCCGAGCGGGTGCGCGATGTGGGCGAGTGGCAGGCACCACTGTTGCCGTGGATCAAGATTGACCCGCAAAGTTGGGGCGCACCCGTGGCCGCTGGTGTACGGCTGGGCGGTGTGGAGCTGCCCTTGGACATCGCAACGCTGGAGCGGGCGCTGAGCGATATGCAAACCGCTCTGGCAGAAGGGCAAAGCACCATTGCCATTGCTGGCCAAGCCGTGGCGGCTACCCCGGCCAATGTCACAGTGTTACAGCAGCTGCACCGGGTTATGACCCGGGAGGAGGGGGGCCAGAAGCCGCAAGATGGAGGTTCTGAGGCCGTGAAAAACGTCCTCATTATTGAAACCAATCTGGATGAAACCTCTTTTGCGCGTACCACCACCGGCCAGCGTCTCGGCCAGCAGACGCTGCCTTTTGGGTTGAAAACCCGCCCCAAAAAGCACCAAGAATTTGGCATCACTTGGCTGCAGCGGCATTGGTGCCAAGGCTCGCACGGTGCCATGCTGTGCGACGACATGGGCTTGGGAAAAACTTTTCAGGCGCTGGCCTTTTGTCTTTGGCTGCGCGAACAGATGGAGGCTGGGCACATTGCCACCAAACCCTTGCTTTTGATTGCACCGGTGGGCTTGCTCCGTAATTGGGAAGCCGAAATCAATGCCCATTTAATGGCACCCGGTCTAGGCAACTTGGTACGGGCCTATGGCGAACATCTCAAACCCCTCAAGCGCGGCAGGCACAGCGATGGCACGGCGGGCTTGGACACTGCACGCTTGGGCTCTGCCGATGTGGTGCTGGCCAATTACGAGGCTGTATCTGATTACCAACTGAGCTTTGGCGCGATACCGTTTGCTGCCGTGGTACTGGACGAAGCGCAAAAAATCAAATCACCCAAGGCCCGCATGACCCACGCGGTCAAAGCCCTGAACGCTGATTTTGTGTTGGCCATGACCGGTACCCCGGTAGAAAACCGGCTGGCCGACCTGTGGTGCATTGCCGATGCCGTGCAGCCCGGTGCATTGGCAGACTTGAAAGACTTCAGCGCCCGTTATGAAACCGAAGGCGCTGACGTGCAAGCGCTGCGCCAGCTGGTGTGGCACGGCGAAGACCACGCCCCCAGTCTGCCGCCCCGCCTTTTGTTGCGGCGTATGAAAACTGAAAAACTCGATGGCCTGCCTGACAAGCACGAGCATGTACTGACCGTGCCCATGCCAGCCCGACAGGCTGAGGTGTACCAGCGGGCTCTAGCGCTGAAGGAGGCCGCAGGTAGCTACACTACGCTGGAAATGATCCACGCCCTGCGCCAAGCCTCTTTGCATCCGGCATTGCTAGAGGGCGGCATGGGCAATGCCGAACTGCAGTTTGAAGATTCTGCCCGCTTCATGGCGATGGTGCAGGTGCTAGATGCCGTGGCCCGGTGCAAGGAAAAAGTGCTGGTTTTTCTCGAATCGCTGGACTTGCAGCAAGCCGACCAATTGCCGCTGCTGTTGCAGCGCCGTTACGGCTTGCAGCGCGCGCCTATGGTGATTAACGGTCAGGTTCAGACTGAAGCCCGCCAGCAGAGGGTGGACAGGTTTCAGCAGGAAGTCGGGTTTGATGTGATGCTGTTGTCGCCCAAAGCTGGTGGCGTGGGTTTGACCTTGACTGCTGCCAACCACGTTATTCACCTGTCACGCTGGTGGAACCCTGCGGTAGAAGACCAATGTTCAGACCGCGTGTACCGTATTGGGCAGACCAAGCCTGTGCATATCTATTACCCGTTAGCCGTGGTGCCTGGTGCGGAGGCACACAGCTTTGATGTGCAGTTGCAGGCATTAATGAATCGCAAACGGAAGCTGGCGCAGGATTTGTTGGCGGCACCAGCGTTTTCGACACAAGACTATCAAGAGCTTCTTTCCTCGATAAACTAACCAAGTTTCTATTGAACATCGAAGCATAATTTTTAACAATTTTATTGAGTATAAAAATGTGTAACGCTCGAAACCATCCCCCGGGTTGCAACTGTGGTTGGGGAGGAGGCTGGCACAGTGGTGGCTATGGCTCTTCGGGTGGCCATTCTTCGTTTTCTTTTAGAGAACTCAACGCTTCAAGAATGCTTTCCAACATTAGCTATTCATCGACTCCTGTACCGGTCGCTTCCACACCCCGCAAAAATATGAATACCAATGCTCTCAGTGGTCCTTGGACAGAGCCCAATGCCAGCTGCCCAGTGTGTGGGCAAGGAGTATATTTTTGCCAGACCGAAAATGGCGGTCGGGTTTATTTTGATGAGTTGGGGCCACCGTGGCCGAAGCATGTTTGTACTGACAACGTAGAAAATAGAACGGCTGCTTACTCAGGGGGAAATCGTTGGGATAGACAGGGGTGGCAGTCATTGCAAAATTTTAATGTCACCATTACAGGACGAAATGAGGGTTTTTTGGTGCGCGTGCATGGCGAGGATGAACATCGGAAGGAAAGAAAATTCTTTGCTCAGATTGCAGATGATGTGCAGTTTGATATTTTTAGATTTCTTCCTAGTGAGGTGACGACACTAAGCGAGCCTATGGGAGCGAGGCGGGAAAATTTTCAGTATTATCCAGTTAGTGAAGCTAAATCCACGACAGTTGTGGGTGATTACTTATCAATATTGGCGCATAATAAACGTGGAGAGTTCCTTGTTTATGAAGGATTTGCTGGGCCGGGTAAAATTTATGATTTAAGAATAAAAGATTTTAGTGAGAGTATTGATTCAGAAAACGGGTCTATTTATAGCGAATATTTATCTGAATTTTTTAAAGATTGGAATTCGCAGAAGCCGTGGAGCGCAATCTCAAATTTAAAAATTAATTCGGTAAGCGGTAATCTTTATAAAATTAGTGGGAATACAAATGCAGGAGATGTTGTTTTTCAGATTAGAATGGATGAATTCTATTTGGTGCGATACGCAAGATTTGAAATATTCGGTGTAAATTCTGCAGTAGTTTCGCTGGTGGTAGAAAAGTCCGAAGATTCAGATAATTTTTATATATTGGAGGGTAGTGCTAGTTTAGGAAAATCTTTTCCGCCTGGAAAAAAGTTGGAAATTAAAGAGGTTCTATCAAAAAATAAAAAAGATAGTACGCCAACACATTTGGATTCAATAGCAGTGCATGAAAATATTCAGGTTGATGTTTTGAATAGAGTGAAAGCCATTGATTTGGAAATAAATGAATTGCTTGCAAAAATAGCTACTCTCAATCAGGAAAAAACCAAATTGATAGAAAAATTGGTCAGTCAAAATTCTGTTTTGGATTGAGCCATAAGCATGTTTGCCTACATCCTCAAACGCATTTTGTTAATGCTCCCCACGCTGCTGGGCGTGCTATTGCTCACCTTTATCGTTTTGCAATTTGTGCCCGGTGGCCCGGTAGAGCAGTATCTGGCCGAAGCCAAAGCGGGTGCCGGTGGTGGTGGGGCCGAAGGGGGCGGTTTGGCTTACCGAGGCGCGCAGGGGGTCGATCCCAAGCGCCTAGAACAAATCAAGGCATTGTATGGTTTTGATAAACCGGCGCACGAGCGCTTTGTGCAAATGCTGGGCCAGTTTGCTCGTTTTGATTTAGGGCGCAGCTTTTTTCAAAACAAAGATGTCTGGCAGCTGATTGTAGAAAAATTACCAGTTTCTATCAGTTTGGGCCTCTGGACGTTTTTTATCAGCTATTTGGTGGCTGTGCCCTTGGGTATCGCCAAGGCGGTGCGCGCTGGTTCGCGCTTTGATTTAATTACCAGTTTATTGATTTTGGTCGGCTACGCTATTCCGGGTTTTGTGTTAGGGGTGGCTCTGCTGGTTATATTTGGCGGCCAGTTACAATGGTTTCCGCTGCGCGGTCTCACCTCGGCCAACTGGGAAGAATTATCATGGGGCGCACGCATCGTTGATTATCTTTGGCACATTACTTTGCCTATCACTGCGATGGTGTTGGGTAGTTTTGCAGTTACTGCCATGTTAACTAAAAATGCCTTTTTGGAAGAAATACGCAAGCAATATGTACTGACAGCACGCGCCAAAGGCTTGTCCGAGCGGCAGGTGCTGTATAAACATGTGTTTCGCAATGCCTTGATTCCGATTGTGACCGGATTTCCCGCAGCGTTTATTGGTGCTTTTTTTACCGGTTCTTTGTTAATTGAAACTTTATTTTCCCTCGATGGCCTAGGTTTATTGAGTTTTGAAAGCGTTATTCGGCGCGATTATCCGGTGGTGCTAGGCACCTTGTACCTGTTCACATTGCTAGGCTTGGTTACCAAGCTCCTCAGCGATATTTGCTATGTTTGGGTGGACCCTCGTGTCAAGTTCGATTAGTGCTGCAAGTTCTGTCTCTTTATCGCCATCGCGCCGCGCTTGGCGACGTTTTCAGCGCCAACGCTTAGGTTATTGGAGCTTGGTCATTTTTTGTGCCTTGGTGTTGATAAGCCTCTGCGCCGAGTTGGTCAGTAACGATAAACCATTGCTGGTACGCTACCAAGGCCAGACTTACTTTCCGATGCTTAAAGATTACCCCGAAACCACCTTTGGCGGTGATTTTGCCACCCCCACCGATTATTTAGACCCATTTATCCAAGAGCGCATCACCCAAGGTGGCAATTGGGCGCTTTATACCCTTAATCCCTACGGCCCCAATACCCTCAATTATTTTGCCGAGGCTCCCAATCCTTCCGCTCCTTCAAGCCAAAATTGGCTGGGCACCGATGACCGTGGCCGTGACTTGTTGGCCCAATTGATTTATGGTTTTCGGGTCAGTGTATTATTTGCTTTGGCCTTGACTTTTACCGGGATATTATTAGGCGTCGTAGCGGGCGCAGTGCAAGGGTTTTTTGGCGGTAAAACCGATTTAATCGCCCAGCGCCTGATAGAAATTTGGGGTTCGATGCCCGAATTATATTTGCTGATTATTTTCAGTGCGGTGCTTTCGCCTAGCATTGGTTTGTTGTTACTGTTGCTCAGTTTATTTGGTTGGATGGGTTTATCCGATTATGTGCGCGCTGAATTTTTACGCAACCGCCAACTCGATTATGTCAAGGCGGCACGTGCGCTCGGGGTAAGTAATTGGCAAATTATTTGGCGACATATTTTGCCCAATAGCCTGACACCCGTGGTTACTTTTCTGCCGTTTCGCATGAGTGCTGCCATTTTGGCGCTTACCTCTTTGGATTTTTTGGGCTTGGGCGTGCCACCCGGTACCCCATCATTGGGCGAGCTGCTCAGTCAAGGCAAAAATAATATTGATGCGTGGTGGATTTCTCTGTCCACTTTTGCGGTGCTGGTGGTTACTTTGTTGCTGCTCACGTTCATGGGCGATGCGCTGCGCGACGCGCTCGACCCACGCAAGGCGGATTGAGCTTATTTCTATCGCAACGAATGTGACTTACATGTGTTTATGGTATGAATGAAAATAAAAAAACAAATCAACAAAAAAACGAAGGGCTTCCCGTACCTCCTTTGTTAGAAGTGCATGGGCTATCTGTCCAATTCAAGCAAAAAACTGTGGTGAATCAAGTCAGTTTTACGCTGTCTGCGGGTGAAAAATTGGCTTTAGTGGGTGAATCTGGTTCCGGTAAAACCATCACCGCTTTAAGTTTGCTCCAATTGACCGGAGCCACTCAAACCAGCGGCCAAGCTGTATTCCAAGGGCGCAATTTACTGACCTTGCCCGACCGAGACATCCGCACCGTGCGTGGCGAGCAAATTGCGATGGTGTTTCAAGAACCCATGACGGCCCTCAATCCGCTGATGGGTATTGGCCAGCAAATTGTCGAAGTCTTAGAATTAAAACAAGCACTGACCCGCGCACAGGCATGGAATGCTGCGGTAGAAATGTTGGCCCGTACGGGCATTCCAGAACCCGAACGCCGCGCCCAAAGTTATCCGCACCAACTCAGCGGCGGCCAACGCCAGCGTGCCATGATTGCAATGGCATTGGCCAGTAAGCCTTTATTGTTGTTGGCCGATGAACCCACCACGGCTTTAGATGTCACACTGCGTGGGCAAATACTGGATTTGTTGTCTGATTTGCAACGCGAAACCGGTATGGCAGTATTATTGATTACCCACGATTTGCATTTAGTGCGTCGTTTTGCAGACCGGGTAGCGGTAATGGAGCGTGGTGTGTTGGTAGAGCAAGGCACAGTGGCCTCGGTTTTTGCCCAGCCCGAGCATCCTTATACCCAGCGTTTGCTGTCCAGCCAACCCCGGCGCGATGTAGTAGAGCTGGACCCCGATAAAGCCACACCATCTCCCCTACTGCAAATGCAAAATTTGCAGGTTATTTATCCAGTACCATTAGCGGGTTGGCGCGGTTGGTTCAAAAAAGGTGAATTTGTCGCTGTGCAGGGTATTAGCCAGCAATTATTACCCGGCCAAACGCTGGGCGTGGTAGGTGAATCCGGTTCGGGTAAATCCACTTTAGCGCAGGCTATTTTGGGTTTGCTGCCACACACCGGTGATTTACAACTGGCCGGACAGCGCTGGCAGCAGCCCCCCAGCAGCAACACCCCAGCTAACCAGCGGCTACGCCAACAGGTGCAGGTGGTGTTTCAAGACCCGTTTTCCTCCTTGTCGCCACGCCTGACGGTAGAAGAAATCGTGGGCGAGGGTTTATTGGTTCACGCGCCCGATTTAAGCAGCACCCAGCAGCGCGCGCGTGTGCAGCAAGTTTTGCAAGAAGTGGGGCTGGACGAGGAACAATTTCCGGGTTTGTTGGCGCGCTATCCGCACGAATTTTCTGGCGGCCAGCGCCAGCGCTTGGCGATTGCCCGCGCCTTGGTGGTGCAACCGCGCATGTTGGTGCTGGATGAACCCACCAGCGCCTTGGATGTCACCATCCAACAGCAGGTATTAAGTCTGTTGCAAGGCTTGCAGCGTGACAAAGGACTGAGCTATCTATTGATTACCCACGATATGGATGTGATTCGGGCGATGGCGCACCATATTTTGGTGATGAAAGACGGCCAAGTGCTAGAAAGTGGCCCTATGGCCCAAGTGTTGCAACAGCCACAACATGCCTACACCCAGCAATTGATGGCTGCGGCAGCGCTCATCCCGCAAGCAGCTTTTTCTTCATAATTTTTCAAAATACATACACCATGACCACTTACCTTTGGAACCCACCTGCTACCCCATCTTTGCCGGTGCGTGGCAAAATAGAACGCTTGCCTGTGCATCGCCTGTTTTTTATTGGGCGCAATTACCATGCCCATGCCATCGAAATGGGCAGTCTGGTAGATAAAGCAGCAGCACGGGCGTTTTATTTCACCAAATCTTACCATGCCTTGGTAGAGTCCGGGGCCACGGTGCCTTATCCACCAGAAACGCAAAACTACCATTTTGAGATGGAGCTGGTAATAGTAATTGGCAAAGCCGGTTTTCGCATTACTCAAGAATTGGCCCACGAACATATTTATGGCTATGCCAGCGGCCTAGACATGACGCGCCGTGATTTGCAAGCGGTAGCCCGCAAACAAGGGCACCCTTGGGATATGGCTAAAGATGTAGAAAATGGTGCTGTGTGCAGCGAAGTAGTACCGATGTCCGGCGTGGTATTAGAGCAGGGAGAAATTTCTCTGTCGGTCAATGGTGCAAGCAAACAGCACGCTGATATAAACCAGATGGTTTGGAGTATCCGCGAAATTATTGCAGATTTGTCTTTATACTACCACTTGCAACCCGGCGATTTAATCTACACCGGAACCCCTGAAGGCGTGGGGGCCGTGTTGCCCGGCGACAAAATAGTAGGTCAGGTGCAAGGTGTAGGCACGGTAACGCTACACATCGGTGCTGCTGAGTAAGGATAAGGCACGAAAATTGCTTTCCTTCGGAATAAGCGCATCCTTCGCGATAATCCCCCCCCTTCTGAGTGCTTTTTTTCCTATTTGTATGCGCCGCGCCAGCCTGCTGTCCACAGAAACCGTCAATCGCTCGCGTGTCTTAGACACGCTGGTCAACAACTTGGCGGGCATGGCTTATCGTTGCCTGAACGATGCACACTGGACGATGGTGTTTGTCAGTCGGGGTTGTGAAGCTTTAACCGGCTACACCCCCGACCAACTATTGGGCCAGCAAGCTACCTCATGGGAAGATATTACCCATGCCGAAGACCGGCAACGGGTACGCCAAATTATTCAGCAGGCCGTGGCAACCGGGCAGCGTTTTGCGGTGCAATACCGCATCACCACCCAACAAGGCCAGCTCAAACAGGTATCTGAGCGTGGCGTGGCGGTGCCCGATGAACATGGGATGTTGGTGGTAGAAGGCTTCATCGCCGACATTACCGAATACCAAGCCACCCTAGAGGCCCTGACGCACGCCGAGCTGCGTTACCGGCATATTTTTGAACACGCCAGCGAGGGTATTTTCCAGACCACGCGCGAGGGCTATTATTTGGCGGCCAATCCGGCCTTGGCACGCATCTACGGCTACGACTCTGCCGCAGAACTGATGGCCGACCTGTCGGACATCGACCGACGTTTGTACGTCAAACCGGGGCGGCGCGAGGTGTTTCACCGCTTGATGCAGGCCCAAGGGCAGGTGCTTAATTTTGAATCCGAAGTCTATCGCCGCGATGGTACGCGCATCTGGATTTCTGAAAATGCCCACGTGGTGCTTGGCCCCAAAGGCGAATTTATTTGTTACGAGGGCACGGTGCAGGACATCTCGGAGCGCCGCCACTACCAAGAACAACTAGAGCGCCAAGCCAACCACGATTTGCTCACTGGCTTGCCCAATCGGGTCTTGTTGGCCGACCGCATCGACCAAGGCATTGCCCGTGCAGCTTTGTTGGGGTACTACTTGGCACTGGTGTTTATTGATTTAGACAATTTCAAATTCATTAACGATAGCCTAGGCCACGCCGCAGGCGATGAGCTGCTCAAGGAAGTGGCCACCCGCTTGGCCAGTTGTCTGCGTGGCCCGGATACCGTGGCGCGTTTGGGCGGTGATGAGTTTGTGTTGGTGGTCAACGACCACTACCGCACCAACAGCGTGATTTCGTTGCTAGAGCGTATCTTGCAAGAAATCAGCCGCCCAGTGATGTTGTCGGGGCGCGAGTTCCATGTCGGGGCCAGCTTGGGCGTGGCCATGTACCCCAATGACGGCGATGATGCCCAAATTTTGCTCAAACATGCCGATGTGGCCATGTACGCCGCTAAAAATCGCGGGCGCAATAATTTTCAGTTTTTTACCCGCGAACTCAACCGCTTGGCCGATGAGCGCCTCACACTAGAAGCCGCGATGCGTGCCGCCCTAGAGAGCCAAAGTTTTGCCGTGCATTACCAGCCCAAGGTCAACCACCGGCGGCGCATTGTGGGCGTAGAGGCGCTGGCGCGTTGGGTGCATCCCCAGTTGGGGGCGGTGGGGCCAGACCGCTTTATTCCGGTGGCCGAAGAAACAGGGCTGATTTTGCCCCTGACGCGCATCATCTTGCGCCAAGCCTTTGCCGCCGCCAAGCGCTGGAACCTCGCACGTGAGAAACCCCTGTGCATGGCCGTCAATTTATCGCCACAATTGTTCTTAATTGACGACATCGTGGCCCAAGTAGCGGGCCTGTTGCGTGAGGCCGATTTGCCGCCGCACCAGGTAGAGCTAGAGATTACCGAATCGGTATTTATGGGCGACAGTGAACGCGCTGTCGCTGTGCTGAGTGACTTTAAGGCGCTGGGGGTCAGCTTGGCGATGGACGACTTTGGCACCGGTTACTCGTCTTTGAGCTACTTGCGCCGCTTTCCATTGGACACCATCAAAATTGACCGCTCCTTGGTCACCGGTATTGAACACGAAGAAGAAGTGGCCATGATTGCCCGCGCGGCCATTTCTTTGGGCAAAAGCCTGCGTAAAACCGTGGTGGCCGAAGGGGTAGAAAACCAAGCCCAATTTGATTTTTTGCGCTACCAAGGCTGCGACGAGTTTCAGGGCTACCTGCTTTCGCGCCCCATCAGCGAGGCCGATTTTGGAACACTGTTGGCGCAAACCGGCGGCGTGATACCGCCGGGGCCACTCTAGGCCGTGGGGCCGTAGCGTTGCTCTACCCTATTCAACATCCACACAATGGATGCTAAATTGACCAGCGCGCCGGTCGGCAAAATAGCGCAGTAGGGTTTCGCGCACAGTACGAAACGAGAGTTCATCCCAAGGAATATCCTCCTCGGCAAATAAATGCGCCTCCATCGTCTCTGGGCCGGGGTCAAACCGGTCATTGAGCAGGGTAGCGCGATAAAAAAAGTGCACTTGACCCACCCGGCGCACATTGAGCAGGCTAAACAGCGGCCCCATTTCAAATTGCGCGCCCGCTTCTTCTAGGGTCTCGCGCGCTGCCCCCTCGGCGGTGGTTTCATCCAGCTCCATAAAACCGGCGGGCAGCGTCCACTTGCCTTTGCGCGGCTCGATGTTGCGTTTGCACAGCAACACTTTATCGCCCAACATGGGCACCGTGCCCACCACATTCAGGGGGTTTTCGTAATGCACCGTATGGCAAGCGCTACAAATGGCGCGCTGTTTGGTATCGCCATCATCCGGCAGGCGATAAACCACAGAAGCGCCACATTGGCGGCAGTGTCGGATGGGAGGATGAAAGCTCATGGAACAGTGCTGTGCTGGTAGAAAAACCTAGCAAGTGTGCCATGCTTATAAGCGCTACACTGGCAAGATGCCACCTTCTTCCTTCCACCCTGATTGGATACGCCCGCAGTGGCCAGCGCCAGCCCATATCCATGCGCTGTGTACCAGCCGCGCGGGTGGTGTGAGTGTTGCGCCCTACGATAGCCTCAACTTGGGCGACCATGTAGGCGATGTGCCGCAGGCGGTGCAAACCAACCGCCAGCGCCTGCAAATGGCCCTACAAACCGACACGCCACAGACGCAAGCGCAGACACAGGCCGTATTTTTGCGCCAAGTGCATGGTGTGCAAACCATCCATCTGGCTGCTGGTTTATCCGATGGCCTTTGCGCCGACGCTTGCGTTACCACGGCCATTGGCCCGGTTTGCACCATCATGGTGGCCGATTGCCTGCCGGTATTGTTCACCGATAGGCAGGGCCGCGCCGTCGCTGCGGCCCATGCAGGCTGGCGCGGGCTGGCCGATGGTGTTTTAGAGTCAGTATGGCAGGCGTTTTGCACGGCGCTATTAGGGCCAGAGGCCACAGCAGCGGCACAGAAAGCACTGGCCCCTTCCACCTTGGCTTGGTTAGGGCCGTGCATTGGCCCCACCGCCTTTGAGGTGGGGGCCGAGGTGCAGCAGGCTTTTTGCGCGCACCATCCAGCGGCGGCAGCACATTTTCAGCAGCAAACGGGGCAACAAGGCAAATATCTGGCCGATTTAGCCGCCTTGGCACGCCAGCGTTTGCAGGGTTTGGGCATCACGCAGATTTATGGCAATGACAGCAGTGCGGGGTGGTGTACGGTCAATAATCCGTCACATTTCTTTTCGCACCGGCGCGATGCTGTCCGCTGGGGTGGCAGCGGGCGCATGGCCGCTTGCATCTGGCGTAGCCAACCCTGAGGATGATGCTGATGCCGTTACTGCTGTATCTTCTTGTTCTGCCATCTGTTGGGCGCGCAAAGCACGTTTGCGCCCCGGAGTGCCTAAGATGTACACCACAATCGACAAAGGTAGCACGCCATACAGCAAAAAGGTAAAAACAGCCCCCAACACGCTACCCGTGCTGCTGGTGGCTTCGGCCAAGGCCATCATGACAGTGACATAAAGCCATGCGATAACTACAAGATACATTGGCGCTCCAAAAGCTAAAAAACAGTGAAAGGGGCGTTACCATTACCATAGTCATGTGGCTTATCATTTTTGCAACGGAAGTCGTTGCGTATGCGTAAGCCACCATTTCGGGAGAAAAGATGAGTTCAGAAGCATCCTCGGGACAGCATACCCCGCCATTTCAGCAAATTTTTGGCGATAGCTTGGCACAAATGCTGCAATCGCTGCAAAAAGTCGGCGCTGCTGGCACTGTCGGCCCAGTGGCACCGCTCAAAATTGCGCCAGAAAAACTCCAGCAAGTGCAGCAACAATACTTGCAAGAAGCCAGCACCCTCTGGAACCAAGGCTTGCAAGCACCTGCCGAAAAAATCGGCAAAGACCGCCGCTTTAGCAGCGAAGACTGGAAAAACAACCCGGTAGCCTCGTTCTCGGCGGCCATGTACCTGCTCAACGCCCGCACCTTGATGAGTCTGGCCGAAGCAGTAGAAGCCGATGACAAAACCCGCAATCGCGTGCTGTTTTCGGTAGAACAATGGTTGGCCGCCACCGCGCCCAGCAACTTCTTGGCCCTCAATGCCGAGGCACAGAAAAAAGCCCTCGAAACCAAAGGCGAAAGCCTGACCAAGGGCGTACAAAACCTGCTCAATGACATGCGCCAAGGCCATGTCTCCATGACAGACGAGAGCCAATTTGAGGTCGGTCGCAACGTGGCCACCACCGAAGGTGCCGTGGTATTCGAGAATGCCCTGTTCCAACTGATTGAATACAAGCCCCTGACCGACAAGGTCTATGAGCGCCCCTTCTTGCTGGTGCCACCTTGCATCAACAAGTTCTACATTTTAGATTTGCAACCGGCCAACTCCTTGGTGCGCTACGCGATTGAGCAAGGCCACCACACCTTCTTGGTCAGTTGGCGCAACCCCGATGCCGAGCTGGCGCAAACCACCTGGGACGATTACGTCGAAGACGGCGCGATTGAAGCCATCAGCACGGTGCAGCAAATCACGGGTGCCGAGCAAATCAACGCCTTGGGCTTCTGTGTCGGTGGCACCATCCTCAGCACTGCCTTGGCCGTATTGGCCGCGCGTGGCCGCGACCCGGTAGCCAGCCTGACGCTGCTCACTACCTTCTTGGACTTTAGCGATACCGGTGTTTTGGATGTATTCATCGACGAGAGCTTTGTCAAGTTCCGCGAGATGCAGCTGGGCAAGGGCGGGCTGCTCAAGGGCCAAGAGTTGGCCTCTACCTTTAGCTTCCTGCGCCCCAACGAGCTGGTTTGGAACTATGTGGTGGGCAATTACCTCAAGGGCGAAACCCCACCGCCATTTGACCTGCTCTACTGGAACAGCGACAGTACCAATTTGGCTGGCCCCTTCTTTGCGTGGTATTTGCGTAATACCTACCTAGAAAACAACCTGATGCAGCCGGGCAAACTAACCGTGTGCGGCGAAAAAATCGACCTGCGCCAAATTGATACCCCGGTGTACCTCTATGGCTCACGCGAAGACCATATCGTGCCTATCGCTTCGGCCTATGCCAGCACGCAAATTTTGCCCGGCCCTAAACGCTTCGTCGCTGGGGCTTCGGGCCACATCGCTGGCGTGATTAACCCACCCGCCAAGAAAAAGCGCAGCTACTGGGTGCGCCAAGATGGCCAATTGCCCGCTAAATTTGACCAGTGGCTAGAGGGCGCACAAGAACATGCTGGCAGCTGGTGGACCGATTGGAGTACCTGGCTGCAAGGGCACGCGGGCGCGCAAGTTGCCGCACCCAAAGGCTACGGCAAGGGCGCTAAGTTCAAGGTGATTGAACCGGCCCCAGGCCGCTATGTGAAGCAAAAAGCCTGATTTCAGGCTGCATTTCCCGTTGACAACAAGGAGAAGACTATGGAAGACATCGTTATCGTTTCTGCTGCCCGTACCGCTGTGGGCAAGTTTGGTGGTTCGCTGGCCAAGGTAGCTGCTACCGAGCTGGGCAGCATCGTCATCAAAGAAGCCCTGGCCCGCGCCAAGGTAGCCCCCGACCAAGTCGGTGAAGTCATCATGGGCCAAGTGCTGGCCGCTGGTCTGGGCCAAAACCCCGCTCGCCAAGCCATGATGAAAGCCGGTGTGGCCAAAGAAACCCCCGCCCTGACCATCAACGCCGTTTGCGGCTCCGGTCTGAAATCGGTGATTTTGGCGGCCCAAGCCATCGCCCACGGCGATAGCGACATCGTCGTCGCTGGCGGCCAAGAGAACATGAGCGCCAGCCCCCACGTACTCAATGGCTCGCGCGATGGCCAGCGCATGGGCGACTGGAAAATGCAGGACACGATGATTGTCGATGGCCTGTGGGACGTGTACAACCAGTACCACATGGGCATCACCGCCGAAAACGTGGCCAAGCAATACGGCATCACGCGCGAAATGCAAGATGCCTTGGCCTTTGGTAGCCAGCAAAAAGCCGCCGCTGCCCAAGACGCTGGCAAGTTTGCCGACGAAATCGTCGGCGTGAGCATCCCCCAGCGCAAGGGTGACCCCTTGGTGTTCAACGCTGATGAATACCTGAACCGCAAGAGCACTTTGGAAGCGCTGGCCGGTCTGCGCCCCGCCTTTGACAAGGCTGGCACCGTCACCGCTGGCAATGCTTCTGGTATCAACGATGGCGCTGCCGCCGTCGTGGTCATGAGTGCCAAGCGCGCTGCCGCTTTGGGCCTGACACCTTTGGCTCGTATTGCTGCTTATGGCACCAGCGGTCTGGACCCCGCCATCATGGGCATGGGTCCCGTGTATGCCACGCGCAAGGCACTGCAACGCGCTGGCTGGAACGCTGCCGACATCGACCTGTTCGAGCTGAACGAAGCCTTTGCCGCCCAAGCTGCTGCCGTCAACCAAGAACTGGGCATTGACCCCGCCAAGGTCAACGTCAATGGTGGCGCGATTGCTATCGGTCACCCCATCGGTGCGTCCGGCAACCGTATTTTGGTCACGCTGCTGCACGAAATGCAGCGCAGCGGTGCCAAGAAGGGTATTGCCTCGCTGTGCATCGGCGGTGGTATGGGTGTCGCTTTGGCACTGGAGCGCTAAGCCGCAAAGTGTAGGGGTTTAAGGATTTAGGGATTTAGGGGCAACCACCCCTTACCCTTGCCTTATCCAAGCTCCAAAAAGCCGCGCACCCGTCGCGGCTTTTTTATTTTGGTGTATTTTTTGCGCTTTGTTTGCTGCAAACATCTCAGCGCAAGCGTACACTTATCCTTGTATGAACCAGACAGTTTTTGCCCAACCTTTCGAGCCGGTGGGTTGCGCCGTTTGCCGCGACAAAAGCTTATTGCCCTTTAACTTCACGATGGCCTTTCAGCCGATTGTGGATGTAGAGTTAGAGCGCCCCTTTGCCTACGAAGCCTTGGTGCGTGGCACCGATGGCGAAGGTGCCGCCACGGTTTTGTCGTGGGTGGACGATAGCAATCGCTACCGTTTCGATCAGGCTTGCCGGGTCAAGGCAATTCAATTGGCCACCAGTTTAGGCTTGGCTGCATTACCCGACTGTCGCTTGAGTATCAATTTTTTGCCCAATGCCGTTTATCGGGCCGAGACTTGCATCCGCGCCACCATGCAAGCTGCAGCAGAGTTCAAATTTCCGCACAATCGCATCATGTTCGAAGTGACGGAGGGCGAACCACTGAGCAATGGCGATCACCTCAAAGCTATTTTTAACGAGTACCGCCGCCAAGGGCTTATCACTGCGATTGATGATTTTGGTGCCGGTTATGCGGGCCTCAACATGTTGGTGCGCTTTCAGCCGCATGTGCTGAAGTTGGATATGGAGTTGATTCGCAACATTGACCAAGACCCAGTGCGCCAAGCCATTGTGTGCGGCATTGCCTTGGTGTGTTCGCGCCTTCAGATTGACATGGTGGCCGAAGGCATAGAAACTGCCGAAGAATCGCGCTATTTGCAGTCTGTCGGCATACGCTACCAGCAAGGCTACTGGTTTGCCCGCCCTGGCTGGGAAAGTTTGCCACTATCGTCATAAAAAAACCTGATACCCGTGTTTTCCTTCACTGCACTGTTGCAAATTTTCGGTACAGTGGAGGGGAGACACGATTTCCATCATTATTCACAAGGAGCATGAAAATATGAGTAAAAAAGTAGCATACGTCACTGGCGGCATGGGCGGCATCGGTACCGCCATTTGCCAACGACTGCACAAAGAAGGCTTCACGGTCATTGCTGGTTGCGGCCCCACGCGCGACCATGCCAAGTGGCTGGCCGAGCAAAAAGCGCTGGGCTTCACCTTCTACGCCTCCGTAGGCAATGTGGGCGACTGGGATTCCACCGTCGAGGCGTTCTCCAAAGCCAAGGCCGAGCATGGCAGCATTGACGTGCTGGTCAACAACGCCGGTATTACCCGCGACCGCATGTTCCTGAAAATGACGCGCGAAGACTGGGACCAGGTCATTGAAACCAACCTGAACTCCATGTTCAACGTCACCAAGCAAGTGGTGGCCGACATGGTAGAAAAGGGCTGGGGCCGCATCATTAACATCAGCTCAGTCAACGGCGAAAAAGGCCAGTCGGGTCAAACCAACTACTCGGCGGCCAAAGCCGGTATGCACGGTTTTACTATGGCCTTGGCCCAAGAAATGGCCACCAAGGGTGTTACCGTCAACACCGTCAGCCCCGGCTACATCGGCACCGATATGGTCAACGCCATTCGCCCTGATGTCTTGGAAAAAATTGTGGCTACGGTGCCCGTGAAGCGCTTGGGCCTGCCCAGCGAAATCGCTTCAATCATTGCTTGGCTGGCTTCGGATGAAGGTGGCTACGCTACCGGCGCTGAATTCTCGGTCAACGGTGGTTTGCACATGAGCTAAGCACGGGTTCGGCGTTTTAGCCAAACCACAAAAAACCCCGTACAGCGTGCTGGCGGGGTTTTTTTATGGTCTTAAAATTCCAGACTTCAGATGCGGCTGGGAGCGCGCTTGCGGTCGCGTTCGTCTTCGGGCCAAACTGCAAGGGTAGTGAAGGAGGTCATGGTATTTGCTCTGCAAAAGTGTCTGTGATGTACCTTCAACGTTGCTGCTGTGCAGGCCGTTGACAGCCTTGAACAAAAAAATAAGCCCCAAAAATGGGGCCTATTGGGGCTTGAGCGGTGCTTTGGCCAGGTTAGCTGTGCGCTTCTATCTGCTCCGACAATTCCAGCCAGCGCTCTTCTAAGCTGGCGATGGTATCGGTGCAGGTTTTGAGGCTACGGCCTGCTTGGGCAATTTCTGTCGGGGTCATGGGTTGGGCCATGCGCTGCTCTAGCTGCTGGCGCTCGGTATTGAGCGCTGCCATACGCTGTTCTACCTGCTCTAGTTCGCGCTTGAACGGGCGTAGCGTTTGTGCCAGCTGCTGGCGCATTTGGGCTTCTTGCTTGCGTTGTTCGCGCAGGTCAGTGGCGATAGCAGAAGCAGCTGGTTTATCGCTGGCCTTGGCCGCTTCGGTCAGTGGCTTGGCAGCTTCTTGTTTTGCGTCTTGCTTGGCCAGTTCACGCTGGCGTTTGGCTTCATCCAGCAGGTAGCGCTGGTAATCGTCCAAATCGCCATCAAACGGCCCCACCGCCCCTCGGCCTACCATCCAGAACTCATCGCACACGGCACGCAGCAGGGCGCGGTCGTGGCTGACCAGCATCACCGTACCTTCAAACTCGTTCAGCGCCATAGACAGCGCCTCGCGCGTGGCCAAATCCAAGTGGTTGGTAGGCTCATCGAGCAGCAGCAGATTGGGGCGTTGCCAGACAATCATCGCCAACACCAAGCGGGCTTTTTCGCCACCGCTCATGCTGCCCACGCTTTGCTTGACCATATCGCCATTGAAATTGAAGGTGCCCAAAAAATTGCGTAAATCCTGTTCGCGGCTGGGTTCTTTGCTCTGTGGCCCCAGTTCTTTGGCCAAGCGAATCATGTGCTCTAGCGGGTTTTCGTGCGGGCGCAGCACGTCCAATTCTTGCTGGGCAAAATAGCCAATCGACAAACCCTTGCCTTCGGTGATGCTACCGGCCAGCGGTGTCATGGTGCGGGCAATGGTTTTGACCAGGGTTGATTTACCCTGCCCGTTGGCCCCCAAAATACCAATGCGCTGGCCTGCCAAGACACTGCGGTTGACCTTGTGCAAAATAGCTGTTTCACTGCCATCTTCAGTACGGTAACCAAACGCAGCATCGGTGATGGCCAGCATGGGGTTGGGTAAATTTTGCGGCTCTTTGAACTCGAAAGTAAAGTCGGCATCGGCCAGCACTGGGGCGATTTTCTCCATTCGCTCCAGTGCCTTGACGCGGCTTTGCGCTTGCTTGGCTTTGCTGGCCTTGGCCTTGAAACGGTCAATAAATTTTTGCAGGTGGGCGATTTTGTCTTGCTGCTTGGCAAAGCTGGCCTGTTGCAACTCTAGCTGCTGGGCGCGCAGTTCTTCAAATTTGCTGTAATTGCCGCCGTAGCGCGTGAGTTGTGCATTATCAATATGCATGGTGACATTGGTCACGGCATCGAGAAACTCGCGGTCGTGGCTAATCACAATCATAGTGCCTTCGTAGCGTTTTAGCCAGGCTTCTAACCAGACCAGCGCATCCAAATCCAAGTGGTTGGTGGGCTCATCGAGTAGCAATAAATCGGATGGACACATCAAGGCGCGCGCCAATTGCAAGCGCATACGCCAGCCACCCGAAAAGCTATTGACGGGATGGTTTAACTCGGACACCTTAAAACCCAGGCCCAAAATCAGGGCTTGGGCGCGTGATACCGCATCATGTACGCCGGCATCGTGCAAATCGGTGTAGGCATGGGCAATCGCCATGCCATCGCCAGATTCTTCGGCTTGGCTTAATTGGACTTGGGCCTCGGCCAGACGGGTATCCCCAGCGACAACGAAATCGGTGGCCGAGTCGTCGGTTTCAGGCATGTTTTGTGCCACTTGGGCCATGCGCCACTGCGCTGGGATATTGAAGTCGCCACCGTCTTCGTGCAGTGAGCCATTGAATAAGGCAAATAAGCTGGATTTGCCAGCGCCATTGCGGCCCACCAAACCGACATGCTCGCCGGGATTGATGGTGGCATTAACACTATGGAGCAGAACTTTGGCGCTGCGGCGCAGGGTGACGTTTTTGAGAATAATCATGAACAGTATCAATAAACCTATGCGCTATTAAAAGTTAAAAAATATGTACCAATGTAGATGAAATTTTTCTAATTTATGGATTCAGAAAAAAGAATTTCTTTTCTCCCATCAAAATCAAGAGAAATTTCATCACTCATAAGTATTTTAGAATCTGTATCGGTCAGTATTTGAATTTTTGCAAAAGGCAGTTGATTTTCAGGAATTATCAATTCACCTGAATTAGGTATTTTATTAACTGCAAACTTTTGATCACTTGATTTTTTCGAAAGAATATAAATACTTTTCATGTCCGCTGAAAAATTCCATACTATTTTTGAATGGTTTCTTTGTATGACAATAAAATTTTGAGAAGAATTACCTTTATTTTGAATTATTAATTTTTCCGAAGATGAATCGTAGCTTGATTTTTCTACTAAACGACTCTGATTGTAATTTTTAATGGCTTTATTCAGAAATTCAACATCATTTCTGTTTTTGGCATCAACGATGTCAGCAAGGGCTAAAGAAAAAGGGGAATTTTTCAAAACCAACGGCGGTAAGTTAGACGAGTTATTTATTTTTTCTCTAGCTTCCCAAGCGCCCGTCAAAATCATATTGATGTAATCTATCATGTGAAAATCTTTTTCATCAATAATAAAAACACTTTTTGTGCTTTGAAGATAAGAAGAATAATAATGATTCCACTGATTTTTATAAATACTTAATGATTTCCAGTCATTGTATTGACCTTTTGCTGCTAATGCTCCAAAAATAATTAAGATAAAAAATCCTAAAAACCGAAAGAGGCGAGAATTTTCTTTTGTTATCAATCCATAAACAAAAAATGATATGGCCACAGCAAGACCAACCCAAAATGCAAATAAAATGCGTGGCCCAATCAAATGGAATGTGCCGTTTGTTATCGTTATAACAATGGGCAACATTAAACTGGCTGCGATAGCAAGAAAACGCAACCAATCTTGTTTTGTAAATATTTTTTTGAAGATAAAAATAAAAAAGATTATTTTTATAGCATAAATAAAGAATACAGCCGTTAAATTTTTAACTCCGTAAAAAGAGCCTAACATTTGGAAGAAATTTAAAAAAGACTCTTGAGAGCTTATGCCAACCAAAGTTTGGCCATAACCTCCCACTGCACTTCCTAGAATGAATTTGCGCCAAACTACATAAATACTACCAAGCACTATGAAAGGCCACAACCAATAAATTCTATCACGCCATCCTTTAAGCCCAGGCCAGAAAAATAATATTAGAGGCAATGGAACATAAAGCTCTTTGCACAAAGCGGCATTCGCATAAGAAAATGCAGCCAATGCCAAAAATAAAAACGAAAATTTTCCAGACAAAGCTTTCTGGAAAAAAATCATGCACAATAAAGACCAGAGCAAGCCGCTTGTATAATGCCCAAGCATAATAGAATGGGCCGCATGTTGGGCAGGAACCCCTAGAAGAAAAAATGCAGCTGCTATCCACGCAGGAAATAAACCAATCCAATTTTTAAGGAGAATAATAATGGCTACAGCACTGACTGAAATGACGCACAATTGCATCCAGTATAAAGCGGTTGGTGAAAATCCAAAAAAATGAAGCCCTATATCATAAAAAAAAGGATTCCACGGGGTGATATGTGCATACGTTTGCTTAATTAGAACCGCAGGATCAAAAAAATATTGCCACGGTGAATATGAAGAAGCAAAACGCAGATGTTCTCCATCATCAAAACCCCAATTTCCTTCTAAGGCTTTATGATGCAAAAGAAAAGATAGTACTATTAAAGATAGTACTGCAATTAAATATTTTCTATTTGATAAAAAATAATCTTCTAAATTTTTCATTATCAAGCCTTGAATTGCGTTAAAAGAAAAATTCCAGCAAAGATAAATAAAATTCCAATGCCTTTTTGTATGGAAAATAATTCGGAGAAAATAAAATTTCCCATAATTGCTGTTAAGCAAAAGGTGAGACCAGCCATAATTGGCGTAGCTGTACTCATTGCATTAACTTGAAGTACTTTAATGGTTAAAATAAAACTTAATCCATAAAGGGCAATAGCTGCTATAATCCAAACAGAAAAAAGTGAAGTAAGCCAATGTATTGATTTTTCTGAATGATTGCTTTCAATAGAAAACTTCATGCAAATTTGAGCCCCTACATTGCAACAGACAGCCAAAATTGCAAATAACCAATTATTCATGATTATTTTCCAAATTTTCTTTATTGTTAGAATTTTTTGTTATACGGCCTAAAGGGCGGAGCAAATAAATTGGCCGTCCTTTGACTTCTTCATAAAGATAGCCCAAATAATGTGCAATAATACCAAGAACCGCTAAAATAGCTGTTCCAAAAATGACAATCAAGAAATTAACTGTCGTAAACCCTCCAAGGGCCACACCTGAAATTTTTTGAATTAAACTAATAATAATTACAACAAAAGCAAGAGCAGCACTGCTTACTCCAATTAAAGTAGCCAAACGCAAAGGCAAGCGTGAAAATCCGGTTAAATTATCAATGGCATATTTAGCTAATTTCCACGTATTCCAACCACTTTGACCAGATTCACGCGGGGCTACGTCAAATGGAAGACGGGCTGTTGGATACGCAGCCCAAGAAACAAGCCCTCGAAAAAATCGGTGGCGTTCTGGCATAGCAAGCAAGCTAGTTATCACTTTTTTATCTAACAACTTGAAATCGCTGGATCCACGAAGGTTTACATTACCGAAACGATCGAAAACTCCATAAAATATTTTGGCAAACAATTTCTGCGATAAAGACTCTTTGCCTCGCTCTTGCTTCACAGCTTCAACCACGAAAAAACCTTTTTTCCAGCATTGAATCATCTCAGGAATCAGCGAGGGTGGATGCTGAAGATCGGCATCTAAAACAATCACCGCATCACCTTGAGCAGCTTCGAGTCCCGCTAAGATAGCCGCTTCTTTTCCAAAATTGCGCGTCAGTGCCAAAGGATGAATTCTATTATCTTCATGGGCCATAGCGATTATTTCAGCCAGGGTGTTGTCGGCTGATCCATCGTCTATCACCCAACACTCAATTTCCATTTCTTGGTTTTCACATTCAGAAATAATTTTTTGAACGGCATTTTTTATTCCTATGGCTTCATTGTAGGCAGGTATAATCAAAGACAAAATCATATTAAAATTTCATAACTTAATAAATATTTAACAATTACTTGAACCAGAGATTCAAATTAAAATAGCAGATGATTGGTTTTTGAATAATTTTCAGTGAAGAAAAATTTTTAATGATTGAAATCAATTGCTTGACTTATTTTTTAGTCAAAAAACGCCCGACTTTCATTCCGGGTTTTTCAATGAAAATAAAACTTAAAAAAGCTATTAAAATGGTTAACAACAAAGAAAGCCCCACACCTGCAAAAGAATCTAGCCCCAAGCTGTGACGAACCCACAGAATGATAGGAAAATGGCAAAGATAAATAGAATAAGAAGTTTCGGAAATAAAAAAAACAAGTCGATTTTTAATAGATGTACTGTTGATAGCTGCAATCATGAAATAAGTTAAACCCACTCCAGTAATAAAAATAGGGTTAAATACCATGTAGTAGGGCATCAGCATAAAAATCATAGACCCAAGTACGAAGCCAGTAATAGGGTTCCATGTTTTTAATTTTTCTCTGTGGCTATAAATCCAAGAACCTAAAATAAAAAAACAAATCTGTGAAAAAAAGTGATTTCCAAGAAAAAGATAAGAAAATCCAGGGTTGCTATCGGTAACTCCTGGAAACAAAAAATCAAATTTTCTTTGACTCGCAAAATAAGACCATAGTGATGAAAAGACAGCAAAAAACAGCACAGCAGGCCAACGTACAGAGCCTTTTAGTAGCCAAAGAATGAGCGGGGCTAAGGCATACCAAAGTACTTCTACTGTTAAAGTCCAAGTGACATGCAATACATCAAAAGTCAACAAAGCACTAGGAAATAATTGTTGCCATAGTACTAAATTGGCAAAAAAATAACCAGGGAATTGTAAAATTTTACTAATGTTAATGCCGCCAGAGACAAAGCCGATGGTTAAAAAAAAGAAAAGGTATGCTGGTAGAATACGAAAACTGCGATGAAAAAAATAATCACGCAAAGAGTGTTTTTGACAACTCACTGTAATTAAATAGCCACTGATAAGAAAAAAAAGTTGTGGGCCAAATTGCCCACCATAACTGCCTAGAAATGGAAAATTTCCACCAAAAGTATGTTGGGCATGGTGGATAAAAACAGCAGCAACTGCAATGCATCTTAATAAATCAATATTGTTTTGTCGTGAATTATCAAAAATAGATTTGACATTTTCACTGATATTAAATACAGAGCTTTTTTCCATAGGGCATCACTGAAGCATTTGTCAAAAAGAGTACGTTTTTAGTACTTCACCAGTCATCAGCAATACTTGATCTTCTCCCGCGCTGGTTTCTAACCAAAACACCGGCAATTGCGGAAAAGCGGCCTCAAAAAAATCACGTTCATTGCCAATTTCCAGCACCAGTACCGCATGTTCGCTCATTCGGGCTGGGGCGTCGCGCAACAGTTGGCGAATGAAATCCATGCCATCATTGCCACCAGCCAAGGCTAATGCTGGTTCAGCTTGGTATTCTGCTGGCAATTGGGCCATACTTTGGCTATTTACATAAGGTGGATTGCACAAAATCAAATCCCAAGGGCCGGGCAGCTGTGCTAAGCCATCGGATAATTGCAGGTTGATACGCTTTTCTAACCCATGTTTAGCAACATTGATTTGTGCTACTGCCAAGGCATCGGGGGAAATATCGGCCCCTGTCACCTGAATTTCGGGCCAAGCCATTGCAGCCAGCACGGCTAAACTGCCGTTGCCGGTGCATAAATCTAAGACAGTATGGGTATGCTCGCCCAACCAGTCGTCAAAACCGCCATTGGCAATCAGCTCGGCAATGAAACTGCGCGGCACGATGGCGCGTTCGTCAATATAAAATGGTACGCCTTGCAGCCAAGCTTCCTGAGTGAGGTAGGCGGCGGGTTTGCGGCTGTGGATGCGTTGGTTAAACAGGGCAGTTATTTGCGCTTGCTGCTCTGGCGTGACGGCTTGATGCTGTATGGCCTCGGGACCTTCAGTATCTAAGGGAGTGTCCAGCGGTAGGCCCAACTGCCATAGTACCAGCCAAATGGCTTCGTCTTGAGCGTTGGTGGTGCCGTGACCAAACGACACACCAGCCGCTTGTAAGGATTGAGTGCCAGAAGCAATCAGTGCGGCAATAGTGTCGCCTTTCATGACTGGGCCGCCACGGCTTGCGCCTGTAGATTATCCAGCGTGCGGCGGTAGATATTTTTCAATGGCTCAATATCTGCCAAGGCAATATACTCATCGATTTTGTGAATGCTGGCATTGGGCGGGCCAAACTCAATTACTTGTGGGCAAATGGTAGCAATAAAACGGCCATCACTGGTGCCGCCAGTGGTGGACAGTTCAGTCGTCAGGCCGGTTTCTGTCTGGATAGCCTGTTGTACCGCTTGCACCAGTGTGCCGGGGGTGGTTAAAAAGGGTTCGCCGCCCAATGTCCATTGCAATTCATATTCTAAATCGTGGCGATCGAGTACGGCATGGACGCGCTTTTTCAGACCTTCAGCGGTGGATTCGGTGCAAAAACGGAAATTAAAATCAATCACCACGGAACCAGGAATGATATTGCTGGCCCCAGTGCCGCCGTGGATATTGCTCATTTGCCAACTGGTAGGCTGAAAAAAAGCATTGCCTTCGTCCCAACGCATGGCAGCCAATTCTGCCAAGGCAGGTACGGCTTCGTGGATGGGGTTGCGGGCTAAATGTGGGTAGGCAATATGGCCTTGGATACCGCGCACGGTGAGTTTGCCGCTCAGTGTACCCCGGCGGCCATTTTTAATCATATCGCCAGTGCATTTGACGGAAGTGGGTTCACCAACGATGCAATAATCTAATAATTCACCGCGTGCCTTGAGTTGCTTTACCACGATTTTGGTGCCATCCACCGAGGGACCTTCTTCATCACTGGTGAGTAAAAAAGCGATATTCAGCAGGGGTTCTGGTGTGGCAGCCAGAAATTCTTCTACCGCCACCACAAAAGCAGCGATAGAGGTTTTCATGTCGCTGGCACCCCGGCCATAGAGTTTGCCGTCACGCTGCGTGGGTGTGAAGGGGTCGCTTTTCCATTGGGCCACTGGGCCGGTGGGTACAACATCGGTATGACCAGCAAACACCAAAGTTTTAGCGCTGGCAGCGTTGGCCGGGCGTTTGGCCCATAAATTTTTTACCCGAAAATGGGCGGGGCCGCTGTCCATATCTTCACAAACAAAACCCAGTGGGGTCAGGCGTTCGGTAATCAGTTGCAGGCAACCGGCATCTTCGGGGGTGACGGAAGGGCGCGAGATTAACGCCTCGGCCAGAGACAAGGTCAGGGACATGGATAAAAACTTAGAAAAATGCCACAGCGGCCAGCGCCAAGGTGCAGCGGTATTGCTCAGGTGCCTGGTGTGACATCCAAGGTAATTTCGGTGAAGGAGGGGGTATCGTCTTCTGCCGCCTGGTCTTGTTGCTGGGCTTGGGCGGCTTTGGCAGCCAAGGAGAAATCATTTTGCAGCCGCCACATCAGGTTGGTGGGCGAATCGGCATAGGCCAAACCTTCTTTGCGGTCAATGCGGCCTTCCATAATCAGGCGGGCCAAATCTTCTTCAAAAGTTTGTGAACCTTCGGCCATTGATTTTTCCATGGCTTCTTTCACGCCAGAAAAATCGGCTTTTTCGATCAATTCCGATACCAACTTGGTATTTAGCATCACCTCGACGGCGGGCACGCGGGCACCGGCAGAGGTACGCACCAAGCGTTGCGTGACCACGGCCTTGAGGGCTGAGGATAAATCACTCAACATAGTGGCACGCACTTCAACTGGGTAGAAACTCAAAATCCGGTTCAGGGCGTGGTAACTGTTGTTGCCGTGCAAAGTGGCCAAGCACAAATGGCCCGATTGGGCGTAGGCAATGGCTGCTGACATAGATTCGCGGTCGCGGATTTCGCCAATCAAAATCACATCGGGGGCTTGGCGCAGCGCATTTTTGAGCGCAATTTGCATGGATTGGGTATCGCTGCCCACTTCACGCTGGTTGACGATGGATTTTTTGTTGCGAAACTGAAACTCTACCGGGTCTTCAATCGTCAGGATGTGGCCGGTTTGTAGGCCATTGCGCTTGTCAATCATGGCCGCCAGCGTGGTGCTTTTGCCCGAGCCAGTGGCCCCAACCACCAGCACCAACCCGCGTTTTTCCATAATCAAATCACCCAAAATGGGTGGCAGGTTCAGGTCTGCTAGTTGGGGGACTTCTTGGGCAATAAAGCGAATAACCACGGCATAACTGCCGCGTTGGCGCATGGCACTGACCCGAAAACGCCCGACACCCGCAATCGGCACGCCCATATTAAGCTCGCCGGTTTCTTGTAACTCTTCAATGCGCTCAGGAGCCACCACCTCGGACAACAAATTGCGCGGCGCATCGGGCGGCAGAATTTGGTTGTTGATAGGGATGCACTCGCCATTGATTTTGATGAGTGCTGGCGCATTGGCCGAGAGGTAAATATCCGATGCTTTTTTCTCGGCCATCAGGCGCAGAATGCGCTCCATCGTACTCATGGGCAAATCCGCAAAAGGTGGTGGTATGGGTGTGCGAGGGCCATCGCGGCGCTTAGTCGCGCAGCAAGTCGTTCAAGCTGGTTTTGGCGCGGGTTTGGGCATCGACGCGCTTGACGATGATGGCGGCATACAGGCTGTATTTGCCGTCGTCTTTAGGCAGGCTGCCCGAGATAACCACCGAACCGGCAGGTACGCGGCCATAGCTGATTTCGCCGGTGGCGCGGTCGTAAATGGGGGTACTTTGGCCGATATACACGCCCATGCTGATGACGGAGTTTTCTTCGACAATCACGCCTTCGACCACTTCGGAGCGTGCGCCGATGAAACAGTTGTCTTCGATGATGGTTGGATTGGCTTGCAGGGGTTCTAACACGCCACCCAAACCGACACCGCCGGATAGATGCACGTTTTTACCCACTTGGGCGCAGGAGCCGACGGTGGCCCAAGTGTCCACCATTGTGCCCTCATCCACATAAGCGCCGATATTGACGTAAGAGGGCATCAGGATGGCACCCTTGGCAATAAAGCTGCCACGGCGGGCCACGGCGGGGGGCACCACGCGCACGCCAGTGGCGGCGATGTCAGACTCGCTCATGCCTTCGTACTTGGTGGGCACTTTGTCGAAAAAGTTGAGCGCACCCGATTGCATGAGTACGTTGTCTTTCAGGCGGAAGGACAACAGCACCGCTTTTTTAATCCACTGGTGGACTGTCCACTGGCCCACGCCCTCGCGCGTGGCAACGCGCAATTGGCCGTCGTTGAGTTGTGCAATCACATGCTCGACGGCATCGCGTACTTCAGCTGGGGCCACAGCGGGCGAGAGGTTGGCGCGGTTGTCCCAAGCGGCTTCGATGATGGTTTGCAGTTGTTGGCTCATGGTGAATCTTTTAAATCTTAGGGATTGGATTGGATAAATTGAACGATGCGCTGGGCGGCCTCTAGGCATTCGGCGGTTTCGGCCACCAAGGCCATGCGAATGCGCCCTTGGCCGGGGTTGAAGCCTTGGGCTGCGCGCGCCAAGTAGCTACCGGGCAAAACCGTGACATTGTATTGAGCCAGCAATTCGCGTGCGAAGTCGGTGTCGCTGCCATTCCAGCGCGCTGGCACTGCGGCCCAAAGGTAAAAACCGGCATCGGGCAGGGCGACCTCCATCACGCTGGCCAGCAGCGGCGTGACTTGGGCAAACTTGGCACGGTATTGGGCGCGGTTGTCGATGACGTGTTGTTCATCGTTCCAAGCGGCGATGCTGGCGCTTTGCACTACGGGGCTCATGGCGCTGCCGTGGTAGGTGCGATAGAGCAAAAATTGTTGCAAGATGGCGGCATCACCGGCAACAAAGCCGCTACGCAGGCCGGGTACGTTGCTGCGCTTAGACAGGCTGGTAAAGGCTACTAGGCGTTCAAAGCCGGTGCGGCCCAGTTGCGTGGCTGCTTCTAGGCCGCCAAGGGGCGGCTCGTCGCGGAAATAGATTTCGCTGTAGCACTCGTCCGAGGCAATGGTAAAGCCGTAGCGGTCGCTCAGGGCGAACAGTTTGCGCCACTCGTCCAGCGGCATCACGGCCCCAGTGGGGTTGCCGGGCGAGCAGACGTAGAGCAGTTGGGTGCGTTCCCAAACCTCTGGCGGCACGCTGTCCCAATCGACGGCAAAGTTGCGGGCCGGGTCGCTGGGGGCGTAGTACGGTGTCGCACCGGCCAACAGGGCTGCGCCTTCGTAGATTTGGTAAAACGGATTCGGGCAGACGACCGTGGCACCGGCGCGCGTGGGGTCTATCACGGTTTGGGCAAAGGCAAACAGCGCTTCGCGCGTACCATTGACCGACAGCACCTGTGTGGCCGGGTGGACTTGCACGCCATAGCGCCGTTGCAGCCAGTCGGCACAGGCTTGGCGCAGTGCGGGGGTGCCGGTGGTGGCCGGGTAACCCGCTAAGCCGCTGCCCAGCGCTTCGGTCAGGGCTTGCTTGACCAGCTCGGGGGCGGCGTGTTTTGGCTCGCCAATGCCTAAGCTGATGGGCGTATAGGCCGGGTTGGGGGTAATGGGGGCGAAAAGTTCGCGCAGCCGCTCAAACGGGTAGGGCTGCAGACGCGAGAGCAAGGGGTTCATAGCCTTGGATTATCGGACATTTGGCATCCTTACATAGCGCTTGTGGTTCGCCCTGCACCCGTTACCAACGCTGCAACAGCGCATCGACTGCTTCGGTGTAATCGGCCGTGGCGCGGCTTTTGGGGGCAAAATAGCGCAGTGGTTGGCCAGCGGCAAAAGCCTCGGCCACCCGAATATCGTTGCGAATGCCGGGCAACATGCGGCCACGGCCAAATTGCTGGCCCAATCCTTCGGTCACTTGGCGGTGCAAGTTGACCCGAGTGTCTAACATCACCGGCAAAAAGCCCAGCACGCGCAGATTTTCGTTGCTGCCCCGGCTGGCAATTTTGAACAGTACCCGGGCCAGTTGGCGCACGCCTTCTCCGGCTAAGAAATGCGGCACAAAGGGGATGAGTACCCTATCGGCTGCACACAAAGCGTTGAGCAGCAAAGCATCCAGCGAGGGCGGGGTGTCTAACACGATGGTGTCGTAGGCTTGGGCCAAACCACTTTGCTGCAAAGCATCGCGCAGTAATAACTCGCCCACTTGGCCTGAGCCATGCTCAAACAGCGGGTCGCCGGGGATGAGGTCTAGGCCCGGCCAAGCGGTGGGCAGCACAGCAGCCTCTAGCGGGTGGCGGCCGGCCATAAAGCCATGCAAGGTGGGGGCATCGCGCGCTACCGTGATGCCTACGCCATAGGCGCAGTGCGCTTGGGTGTCCATGTCTATCAGCAGCACCCGCTGGCCTCGGGCGTGCAGTTCGGCGGCAATGTTGACAGCGCTGGAGGATTTGCCAGTGCCGCCTTTGCGGTTGCTGATGATGAGGGTACGGGCCATGATAGTGCTGCTTGCCTTGAACGCAGTGAGCGTGTTGAGAACTTAGAACTAGAACAGTTCAATCTTGGGACGGTCGTTGGTGGCGGCACCAGCGGTGGGGGTGGTGCCCATCGCCGCTTGGTGGGCATCAATTTGGCTTTGCATGACGTAGCTCTTGATATGCGCTTCTAAGCGCTCTTTGAGGGTGGTCATGGTGGCGGGGTCCCAAGGGTGGTCAATCAGCTGGTCGGTCATGCTTTGCAGATGCTGGTCTAGCTCAATCATGGCGGCCTGTACATGCTCTACCCGTTGGCGTAGCACATCATGAAACTGCATATGGCCCATTGCTTCGGTCAGGCACAGCGAGATGGAACTGTGCCCACGGTCCACACCGGCAATGATTTGTTCCATGTGCTGAGAAGCCTCGGCAAAGCGCTCTTGCATTTGCTCAATGTCGGTCAGAACATGGCGCATATTGCTGGTAGAAGCATGGCGCTGGTTCACATCTACGGCCTGGGCCAACTCGCTATCAATGCCATCGGTAACGGCAGCAATGCGTTGGGCAATTTCTTTGGCAGCGGAGGCGGTGCGGGTAGAAAGCAGCCGGATTTCTGCCGCTACTACCGCAAACCCCTTGCCACTGGGGCCAGCGCGGGCAGCCTCGATGGTGGCGTTGATGGCCAGAAAGTTGGTTTGCTGTGCCACATTGGTAATCACATCCACCAAACCAGACAGCTGTTTGACTTCTTGCAGCCGCTGAATGCGTTCGACATTGCTGGTTTCATCCTGCTCTTGTTTTTCGACAAACATTTTGAGGATGGCACCCAATTGGCGGTCAATCAGTACCTTGTCATGGAATACCTGCGTGATCTCTGCGCCTTGTTGCTGCGATGAAGCAATGCGCTCTACCTGCTCTTGCGAAGCGGCGTGCATTTGGTCGAGCAGGCTAATCAGCGCCACTACGCCTTCTTCGGCCTGATGCAAAGCCCCTTCTAACTGGCCACGCATCACGCTCAGGTAAGGCACCACGGCGCGAATTTCTTCAGCAGCGACCGCTACCGGCATACGCTGGCCATGACCAGCACCAGCGTACCCGTCGGGGCCTTGGCGTTGGTGCCAGCGGTTCCAAGCCCAATGCAGGGCTGCACCCAAGCCCATACTGGCCAAACTGCTGGACAGCACCCAGAGCCACGGCCCCGATAGCCACAGCACCACGAAAGAGACCAACACCGCCGCAATAACCGACGAAACCAGTGCATATCCGAAAGCAGACGACGATGTATGAACTCCCACGGTTCAACTCCTTCAGCTGGCTCAAGCGCCGGGCAGAACTTGTTTGACGATGCGTACCAAGTCAGGCCCCGAGACGGGTTTGACCAGCCAGCCGGTAGCGCCGAGTTTTTTGCTTTCGTCGCGTTTTTTGGGGTCACTCTCGGTAGTGAGGGTCAGGATGGGAATAAAGCGAAAACCCGGTAGCAGCTTAATTTGACGTATCAGCTCCATGCCGTCCATGCGTGGCATGTTGATGTCGGTGATGATAAGGTTAGGCTTGAGGCCACCTTTGAGTTTGGTCAGGGCTTGTAGGCCATCGCCGGCAGATTCTACTTTGAAGCCGTTCAGCTCTAAATTCGATTTGAGGCTCATGGTCATGGTGAGCGAGTCATCAACAATCAGAATGGTTTTGGTCATGGTGAGTTGTTTGGCTTGAGGGTGGGCTTTTAAGCACCACGCGGGATAAAAATAGATTGAAGAAATTGCTGTAGCACTACATCGCTAGGCCAAGCGTCAATCGGCACTTGGGCGGCCAACAGTACCTGAATATTGGCCGGGTGTAGATGTTCGCAGGTGGATAAATCGGCACTGAGGCCGCCTCTTTTTTGCAGGCCAGCCAGTAGATTTTCGGCTTCTTCTACCCCGACAATGCCTTTGAGCAGCACTTGTTTTTTGCGAAATTCAATCGGCATCAGAGCATCTCCTGGATATTGAGCACCATCAGCACCGAGCCATCGCCCATCAGGGCCGAGCCAGAATACATACTAAGGCCCGCCAGTACCCCCGACAGTGGTTTGAGGATGATGTCGGCAGTTTCATGGAAATTGTCCACCAACAGGCCCAAGGTGGCATTGCCCACACGCACCACCAGCACGGCATATTCGTCGTTATTGTTGCACTGGGGCGGCGCTGCCAGCCCAAGCAGGCGGTTGAGCGATTTGAGCGGCACTACCCGGCCACGCAACACGGTAACCAAGCCTTGTTTAATCTCGCGCACCGCCAAACGGGGCACGCGCACGGTTTCTACCACCTTGTCCATCGGTACGCCAAAAATTTGGCCATCGGCCTCAATCGTCATGACGTTGCTCACTGCCATAGACAGCGGCAGCGACAAGCGGACGCAGGTGCCTTGGCCCAGCACGCTTTCTAGGGCAATGGCCCCATTGACGCGGTTGATGGCGGTACGCACCACATCCATACCCACGCCACGCCCGGACAATTCGGATACCACCTCAACGGTAGAAAAACCGGCCAAAAAAATCAGGTTGATGGCTTCTTGGTCGGTGATGCGCTCTAGCGTGGCTTCGTCAATCAGGCCTTTTTCGTAGGCTTTGCGCTTCATGAGGGTGGGGTCAATCCCTTTGCCGTCGTCGCTGATTTCAATCAGCACCCGGTCGGCCTCTTGGCGCGCAATAATTTTGAGCGTGCCTTGGGCGGGTTTGCCAGCCGCCAGCCGGACTTCGGGCAGTTCTAGGCCGTGGTCCATGCTGTTGCGGACCAAATGGATGAGCGGGTCGCCCATCGCTTCGATGATGTTTTTATCGGCGGCGGTGTCTTGGCCCTCTAGTACCAAGTTGATGTCTTTGCCCAGATTGCGCGAGGTGTCGCGCACCAAACGCGGAAAACGCTGAAAAATGAACGATACCGGCATCATGCGTACCTGCATGATGGCATCTTGCATTTCTTCGGAGATGCGGTTGATAACGGCGTATTGGGCTTTGATTTCGCGCGCTAATTCGCGCACGCCGTATTGGTTTTCGGCCCGGTTGGCCAAATAGGGAATGGCATTTTTGGCCACCACCATCTCGCCAATCAGGTTCATGAGTCGGTCAATTTTGACTTGGTCCACTTTCAGGCTTTTGGGGCTGAGGTGGTCGTCACTGCGGCGGCCCATTTTGGACTCGGTACTGCCAAGGTCTGGCGCTGGTGGAGTTTCTGCTGCTGGCGCTGGGGCGGGTGGGCTTGCTGCTGCTGTGGGCGCTGATTTTGGTGCTGGCGCATGGCTGCTGCCCATGCTAACCACGGTGGCCGTTTCGGGGGTGGCAAAGGCGGTTTCTAGCCATTGGGCCAAAGGCAAGGCTTGGCCTTGTTCTAAGGCTGTATTGGTAGCAGCCTCTAAGCTGGCGCTTTCGGCCAAACGCCCGGTAGCGCGCAAGCAAGCGGCCAGCGCACCCGAGACGGCCTTGAGCCGCCCAGCCAACCAAGCATCGGTATCGGGCAGTGCCAGCACCTCGCGTTGCACCAGCAACAGGTGGTGCAGTGCCTCTTGCGTGGGCAACGATGTTGCCACAGCGCTGGCCGTGGTCGCTGGCGTGGCAGGAGCCGCCAAAGCAGCCTCTGCGTCCTCTGCATCATCGGCCTGTTGTTGGATAAAGGCGTGCCAGTCGGGCGCTTGCAGGGTGCGTATCGACAACACCAAGGCTTGCAGTGCTTGCCAGTCTGGGGTGGTGCTTTGGAGCAGGGTATCGAGCCAGCGCAGTGCCGAGGCCAGCCACAAGCTGCTGTTGGACAGCTCCAGCATCAGGCGCACGGTGCGCGCTAAGCCCGCACTATCGCGTACTTGAACAAATTGCAGCGCATCGGCCACAAAATCTTCATAAACGGGGCCGCCGTTGGGGTCTCCTATGGGCAGGGCCAAACACAGCGCTGGGGTGGGCAAAATTTCAATTTGCTCAGGGACGTAACGAAAATGGGTTTCGATGTCACTGCGGTGGCCGACCACCAACAGCCCAAAGTTGAGCTGGCACTGGTAGGCATCTATCTCGGCCAAGGGCGGCCAAGGGGCGCGTGCCTGCATACCACCCCACAGCAAACCGGGGGTGAGTTTGGCTTGGTGCAGCGGGTCTTCACCCTGAAAAAAGCATTCTTCTGCCGGTTGGTAGCGTACCCACAGCACCGGCTCGCCCTCTTGCGCCCGTTGCCAAGCCTGCAAACGCACACTTTCTGGGATTTGCAGCAACTCGGCCGCGTTGGGCATGGCAGGCACTGGTGGCGTGCTGCGCTCGCTGGCGCTACTGCTGTGTGCCAATGGCTCGGCGTTGTCACTGTTGCCGTCGGGGGTAATGAGCTGGCGCAGACCAGCGGCCAAACGCACTGCCTCGGTGGCCATTGCGGGGTTGGGAGGCTGGTTGCTTTCTATGCCGTCGCACAGGCGGCCAATAAAGTCCATTGCATCCAAAAGGCGATCGGCCAAGGTCTCGGAGTAGCTTACGCGCTCGTGGCGCACCGCGTCCATCAGGTCTTCACCGGCGTGCAACACCCGGGTCATTTCTGGAAAATCAAACAGCCCACTGTTGCCCTTGAGCGTATGCACCAGCCGGAATAGCTGTGTCATCAGCTCTACATCTTGGGGCGCGCGCTCCAACTCCATCAATTTGGTGCCGATGCCCTCTAGCGCATCGCGCGCTTCGGACAAAAATTGCTCTAGCAACTCATTCATGGTTGGGGGCCTCCGAGTAATAAATCAATCGGGGCAAGTAATTGCTCGGGGCGCACCGGTTTGACCAAATACAAATTGGCTCCCGCTGCATAAGCCCGTTTGCGGTCTTGTTCATCCGCTTCAGTGGAGACCATAATAGCCGGTGCTTGCGGTAAATTTTGGCGGCGCAATTCGCGCAGAAAGCCATAACCATCCAACTTGGGCATGTTGACATCCACCAAATACAAATCAAACGGCTGTACCAAGGTTTTTTCTAGTGCTTCGAGGCCATTGACGGCCTCTTGCGTCGCATAGCCCGCCGCCTCGAGAATTTCTCGATGGTACATGCGTACAGTGGCTGCGTCGTCAATGATGAGAATCCTTTTCATGGCACATTACTCGATGGGTTTTTGGTAAACAATGGCTTCGGGAAACTTGCGTACCCGATAGAGGGCTGATATCCGACTCATCGATTCAGAGTGCCCTAGGCAAATAAAACCTCCGGGTCGCAGCGCATCGTAGAAAGTCTCGGCAGCCGCCTTGCGCGAGACATCATCGAAATAAATCAGTAAATTGCGGCAAAATACCACATCAAAATTGCGGTAAGGGCGGGTATCAGCCCGGTCAGATAAATTAACCCTAGTAAACTCTACGGAAGAGCGTACATCATCTATCAGTTGAAACCCATTGGCCACACGCCGAAAATATTTTTGAATATACGATGTAGGCATTTGCGCTACCGAGCGCTCTGAATAAAAACCTGCCTTGGCTTGGGCCAAGATGTTGGTGTCAATATCCGAGGCGACAATTTCTATATCGTATTTCTCTAAATCAGCCCAACGCTCCAGTAAAAAAATAGCAATCGAGTAGGCTTCTTCGCCCGAAGAAGAGGGTAACACCCAAATGCGGAGTGGGCCGCTGTGTTTTTTACGCTCCACTAAATCGGGCAAAATAGATTTTGCCAAGCAATCGAATTGGTACTCTTCGCGAAAAAAATAAGTTTCATTGACCGTCATTAAGTTGGTCAGGTGTTGCAGTTCTTCGCCTGATGCCTGAAAGCGCAGCATGGTAAAGTAACTGCGAAAATTTTGGCTATCGGTGGCGGCCATGCGCTCCAATAAGCGTTTATCTACAAAATAGCGTTTACTAAAATCAAACTGAATACCTGTTTTACGGTAAAAAAACTCACGAAACTTGCCAAAATCTTCGTCGCTAATGGTGGGCTCGGTCATGGTGGGCTCATGCTTCTTTGATGCGCTTAATGGCCAAGTTGGCAGCGAACTGGATATAGGGGTCTTGGGGAAAACGGGCTTTGAGTTGTTGCAACGGATCTAAAGCCGTGGCCGAACCTACTTCGCCCAGCAAATCGACTGCCGTCGCGCAGACGTTGACATGCGGGTCGCGCACAATGACTTCGGTCAGCCAAGTTTCTACTTCGGGGTGGCGCAGGGTTTCTAATACATTGACGGCAAAAATTCGCACATCGCTCGATGGGTCAATCAGCAGCTGGCGCATGATGGGGGCGATGGCTTGGGGCAGTTGCTTGAGTGCTTCGATGGCCTCGCTACGCAGGGCCGCCTCTTCACTGCGTAGGCATTGCACCAAACCGGCCACGGCAGCGGCATCGCCAATGCGTACCAAGGTGGTCAGCATGATTTCGCGCACCGATTGGTCGGGTTCTAGCAGTAGCCGCGCCACAATAGCGGGGCTGCTGTTGGGGCAGTCTTGCAGGTCGCGTGCGGCCCAGCGCCGGGTTTCGGCCTCTGGTGCTTGCAATTGCTGGCACAGCACGGGGTAATCGCGCGCTGCGCGATGGTGGTCCGTGTTGACAGCGGCGTTGGTTTGCTCTTGCTGGGATGGTTTGATAAGGGCCATGATGAATCCAGAGGAGGGCTAGAACAATTCAATTTTGGGACGCTCTACGCCGGGGTGGGGCTTGGTAACAGCTCCGGTGGCGGCGTGGTGGGTGTCCACTTGGCTTTGCATGACATAGCGCTGCATTTGGGCATCAAGGCGTTGTTGCAAGCTGCCCATGCTGCCGGGGTTCCAAGGACGCTCTAGCAGTTGGTCGGCCATGCTTTGCAGGTGTTGGTCTAAATCGGTCATGGCCGTTTTAACATGCTCGATGCGCTGGCGCATCACATCATGGAACTGCACATGGCCCATCGCCTCGGTGAGCAGCTCGACCAGTGCATCGTGGCCTTGGCGCACGTTGCGAATCACCTCTTCCATGCGGTTGTTTTTGGCGGCCTCGGCGAAGCGGGCCTGCATGTCTTTGATGTCAGACAGCACGCGGCGCATATTGCTGCTAGAGGCATCGCGTTGGCTGGTTTCAATGGCATGGGCCAATTGTTCGTCCACGCCTGCGGTGGCTTTGGTGATTTTGGCTCCAATTTCGGTAGCTGCGCTGGCGGTGCGGATAGACAATTGGCGAATTTCCGCCGCGACCACGGCAAAACCGCGCCCAGCGGGGCCAGCACGGGCGGCCTCGATGGCGGCATTGATGGCCAGCACATTGGTTTGCTGCGCCACATGGGCAATCACCGAAACCAAAGAGGACAGCTCTTTGACTTCTTGCAGGTTGTGGATGCGGTCAAGGTTGGTTTGGACATCTTGCTCTTGTTTTTCGACAAACATTTGCAGAATGGAACCCAATTGCTCGTCAATCATTAACTTTTCGCGCACCACTTCTAGCAATTCGTTGCCGCTGCTTTGCGAGGCCGCAATGCGCTGTATTTGGTCTTGCAGCACTTGCGGCATTTGGTTGAGTACCGTTACCAAGGGCAAGACACCGCGTTCGGTCTCTTGCAGGGTGCCCTCTAGTTGTTGGCTGAGTACGTTCAGGTAGGGCGCAACGGTACGCAGTTCGGCCACGGCCTCTGGCAGCGGCATACGGCCTTGGTTTTGCCCGGCCCCTGACCAGCGGGGTTCCAGCCAGCCCAGCGCTAGATAGGCCAGCACGCTGCACAAGGTCATGAGGGCCAGCAAGGCCAGCACATGCGGCCACGGCCAAGCTGGCACATGGTCAAACAGTGCAGCTTGGAGCAGGGGCCAGAGAAAAAACACCAGTCCTATGCCCAGCACCATACTGACCAGCAAAAGCAAAATACTGCGCCCTGACAGCACTGGCTGGCGTATATCGTGAGGCTTCATTTTGTCGGAAATGCCTTGTTTCAAGCGCCTGGCACGACTTGTTTAACGACTTGGATTAAATCGGTGCCAGAGATAGGTTTCACCAACCAGCCGGTGGCCCCCATTTGTTTGCTGGCCTCACGCTTTTTGGGGTTGTTTTCGGTGGTTAAAGTGAGAATGGGCACAAAGCGTACTTCGGGCAGCAATTTGATTTCTCGAATTAACTCTAGGCCATCCATGCGCGGCATTTTGATGTCGGTGATGATGAGGTCGGGTTTGAGACCTGCTTTGAGTTTTTCTAGCGCATCGACACCATCAATGGCAGTGACAACGGTAAAGCCGTTGTGTTCCAAATTGGAGCGTAAACTCAAGGTCATGGTACGCGAATCGTCAACGACGAGGATGATTTTATTGGTCACGGTAGTCAGGCCGGTAAAGCGCACCATCTAGGATGGGCGCAGCGGTTAAAAATCGGTGCCTTGCATGTCCACCGTGTAAGAGGTATACGAAAAAACGAAACAAATCAGCGCAAGCGCCAATTTAGCGTAAAGCCCAAGCTTTGAGTTGGGCTGCGATTTTGTCAATTGGCAGCACCAATGACGCACCACCACGCTCAATCAATTCGGCAGGCATCCCAAAGACCACTGCTGTATCTTCGGATTCCGCTACGGTTTTTCCGCCGCTCTTTTTGATGTCGGCAAAGGCCGCAGCCCCATCATTGCCCATGCCTGTCAGTAACACAGCCACCAGCGATTGCGGGTTAACGTGCTCTAGCGCACTGCGCCCGAGCAACTCTACCGAAGGGTGCCAAAGATGTTGGCTCGATTCGGGTTTGGGCAAAACGGTCAGCGTGGTACCACGCTTGGCCAGTACCATATCGGCCCCGCCTTTGCCAATGTAAATGGTGCCCGGTGTCACGGGCATCGGGCGGCTGGCTTCCACTACTTGCAGCGCGCAGATAGAGTCCAACCGCGCGGCAAAAGGGGCCGTAAAACTGGCAGGCATGTGCTGGGCTACCAGCACTGGCCACGGAAAATCGGCCGGTAACAGCGGCAGCACCTCTTCTAGCGCACGTGGGCCGCCGGTAGAGACCCCCATCAGCACCAAACCCTCGCGCGATTGGCCAGCGCTGCTGACGCGCGCTTTTGCTGCTTGTGCTGCTTGGGTATGTTGTTCGCGCAGGCGCTCGCCCAAGCCACGCGCACTGACGCTGCTGGTGCGTGCTTTGCTGGGGCGCGCACGCACGGCACCACGCACCTTGGCGATGAGGTCGGCTTGGATGGTGTCAATCGACAGCGAAATCGTGCCGCCGGGTTTGGCCACATAGTCCACCGCGCCCAAATTGAGGGCCTCAAAGGTGGCCAAGGCCCCTTTTTCGGTCAGGGAGGACACCATAATGACCGGCACTGGGCGCTCGGCCATGATGAGCGACAACGCCGTGATGCCGTCCATCTGTGGCATGTTGATGTCCAATGTGACGACATCGGGTTGGAAGCTGCGGTTTTCGGCCACTGCCTCGGCACCGTCGCGGGCTTGGCGGATTTCAAAATCCCCCTGCGCCTGAAATAGCATGGAAAGCTGGCGGCGCATCAACGCCGAATCGTCAACGATGAGCAGCTTAATCATCAGTAAATCCTCGGCAAGTTTTACCCCGCTAAATCGTTCATAGAGGTTAAATCGCCTGCACTCAGTAGATGGTCGGGGTCAATCAATTGCAACATGCGTTTTTGCTTTTCTAGGTTCGCCATGCGCGCCAGCAGCTGGACTTGTTCGCTCGATAAGCAAGGGGCTGGCTCAATCGCTTGGCGTGGCACTTTCAGCACCTCGGCCACCGCATCGACAATAAAGCCAGTACGCACGCCACGAATCAAAAACACCACAATGCGCTGGCCATCGTTGCGCTCGACCGTGGGCAAGCCCAAGCGGCGGCGCAAGTCCACCACCGGCAACACGGTGCCGCGCAGGTTAATCACGCCTTCTACGGCAGCTGGGGCCTTGGGCACATGGGTCAGGGTTTCGGGCACGCGCACAATTTCTTGCACGCTGTCTATCGGGACACCAAACTCTTCGGTGCCCAAGCGAAATACCACCACTTGCTCGTCGTCGCCAGCTTGGTTGCGCTCGGCATCATCGGCGGTGCGGGTACGGGTGGAGTTGGCGTCGGTGGCGGTCACGGTGCTCAAAGCCTCTTTGATGGCCGAGTGGCGGAATAAATTTTCGGTAGAAACGATGGAGACCAAGCGTTTTCCATCGGACAGGCGGCAAATATCGGTGATGTCGGCCATGTCGCCATCGCGCGCCAACAGGGCTGGCATGGTCTCGACATTGCGCCGAGGCACGCGCAGCACCTCGTTGACGTTGTCCACCACAATCCCCACGGACGCGCCGCGAATGGAGACCACCACGATGCGGCTTTGCTCGTTGGCCGATTGCTCGGGCAGAGCGAACATGCGCCGCAAAGCCACCAAGGGCAGCAAGCGGTTGCGTAGTGTCATCACACCCAGCACATGCGCTTGGGCATGGGGCACTTGCACGATTTGCTCGGGCACTTGCACAATTTCTTGTACGTCTTCGATGGCGATGGCGTACTCTTGTTTGGCCACGGCAAAACTGACCAAGTGCAGCTCTTCTTCGCTGTTGCGCTCTTCGCTGGCGCTGCGTTGCGCGCTCAGGCCCGATTGCAAACCGCTGTTTTGGCGTTGGTACAACTCGGTCAGTTGAGAAAACTCTTGGGCGATGAGTTTTTCAAAGTTCAGCACCATCACCATCGCATGGCCGCCCACGTCTTTAATGAGGCCCGAGAGTAGTTCGGTATTGACAGTGCCTTGGATGCCCTCGACCCCTTCGATTTTGCTGGCATCGACACCGACCACGCTGGCCACGCGGTCCACCACAAAGCCCATTGGTTGGCCGATGTTAATCACTACCGCGCGCGAGGTGTCATCGGATTCGCGCTCGGTAAAGCCCAATGCGCGGCGCAAAGAGACAATCGGCAGCACTTTGCCGCGCAAATTGGCCAAGCCTTCTAGCGTGGGTGGCGACAAGGGGACGCGCACCACGGCGGGCACGCGGATGATTTCTTGCACCGGGGCCATTTCGACGGCAAACACCTCATCGCCAGCCATAAAGGTGACGTATTGGCGCGTGTCAGACGCTTGTTCTTGTGTCGCGCTGTTGGCACCATTGGCCAGTGGCGTGGCCGTTTCGGGGTTGGTTTCGCTGCTCATAGCCGACCTTTGCCTTAGGCGCTTTGCAGCTCGTCGGCCAGCGAAGCCACTTCTTCAATCGCGGCGGCCAGCTCCTCGGCACCTTGCGATTGTTGGCGTGCGGCCATTGCGGCTTCGTCAGCTGCTTTAGAGGCTTCTTCGGAGGCGGAAGAAATTTGCTCAATACCGCGTTTGACTTGGGCAATAGCGGCACCAATTTCAGTCGAGGCAGTGAGAATTTCGGCAGCACCGCGCTCTACTTCGGCAATATCTACTTCAATCGCATCGAGGTTGCTCGAAGTGGCCTTGGCTTTTTCAACTTCAGCGGTGGCGGTGGCAACAATTTCGTCTAAATCGCGCCCTACTAGCCCAATTTGGTCTTGCACGGCCTTGACCAAGTCTTTGATACGGTCGGCATTTTCGGCGGAATCTTGCGCCAAATTGCGAATATCGGTGGCTACGACGACAAAGCCCTTGCCAAACTCGCCAGCACGGGCGGCTTCAATCGAGCCATTGACGGCCAGCATATTGGTTTGGATGGAGACGGTGGCAATCGCATCGACAATTTTGTCAATGCGGCGCGACACCAGTTCTAGTTCTTTGACTTGCTTGATATTGAGGCGCGTAGCTTCAGCCGAAGACAAAATGCTGGCGACCAAACTGTTGACGGTGGCCTTGTTTTCGGTCAGGAGTTTGCGGATACCGGCCACTTTTTCGGTGTTGGAGGTACCGCGTTGCACCGCCACTTGGGCACCTCGGTCAATTTGCGTGATAGCGGCGGCAGATTCTTCTGCACCTGCCGATTGCACTTCGGCACCCTTGCGAATTTGCTCAATCGCGGCGGCAATTTGCGCGCCTGAACGGCTGATTTCTTGCACCGCTGCCGACAATTCTTCGGCGGCTGAGGCCACTTCTTCGGCACTTTTGGCCACGTCGGTGGATTTTTTCAGGTCTTCGGCCAATTCGGACAGGCTGGCAGCGGCTTGTTCGCTTTGCGACAAGGCTTGCGTTTGTTCAGCCACGGTTTTGGCGGCTTCTTCAGCGGCAGCAGATTGCTCTTCGGCGGCAGTAGCGATGTCTTCGGAGCCTTTGAGGGCCTGGCGCGTGGCCGCTGCCGATTGCACCGCACCGGTAGCAATTTCGCCCACACCCTTGACGATTTCAACCATTTCGGAGCGAATGCGCTCAAGCTGCTGGTTGATGGTTTTGCCGTTTTCGGCTTCGGCTTCGACGGTTTTGGCCGATTGACCAATGCCATCGGCAATCACTTTGACTTCTTGTTGGATTTGGGCCACCAAGCCTTGGATTTGCTTGGCGCTTTTTTCCGAAGTTTCGGCCAAGGTACGCACTTCGTCGGCCACTACGGCAAAGCCCTTGCCATGTTGACCGGCACGGGCGGCTTCAATCGCGGCGTTGAGGGCCAGCAGGTTGGTTTGGTCGGCAATGCGCGCCACGGCTTTGACGATGTCACCAATGTTGGCGGCTTGCTTTTCTAGCTCGGCCACCATCGTTACCGAAGAGCCTTGGCGCTGTGCCGACACGGCGACATTGTTCACCAAGGTGACCACTTCGCCGCTGGCTTTGAGCACCAGCGCTTGGCAGCCTTCGGATTTAAGGCGGCTTTGCTCGGCATTTTGCAGCTGGCGCGCCACCGAGACTTCTACTTGCTTGAAAGCACTGAGCGATTCTTGTGCTGCACCGGCGGCTTCTTCGGCCCCGGTGGCAATTTGGTCGGCTGAGCGCTTGAGCTCTTCGGCAGCAGAGGCGGCTTCGGCAATGCCGGAAGACATTTGGGCTGTGGCAGCGGCAATGCGCTCGGCGGCTTGTTGCTGCTTGGCCAGCGTGCGTGCGCGCTTGCGTTGCACTTCGGCCTCGCGGGCGGCACTGGCCGAGTTGCGAGTGCTGGCCGATAGGCTGGTGTCTACGCTGGCGTTAGGAGAGACAGATTTTTTGACAAGTGCCACGGTAGGCTCCTTTGATTCAGGTATTCAAGAAAATGCAAACAATGCAAAAACGAAAAAAACAGCCATAAAACTAATAGGCAGGGCGATGGCTGTGTTGCTGCTGGGTAGCATTTTGCGCTGGTGCGCTATTTTCTTCTGGTGTAGAAGTAAGTAATTGCTGAATCAGGCGCAATAAATCTATCGGGCTAAAGGGCTTGTTCAGGTAGGCTTTTACCCCAGTGCCCAAGCCGACTTCCCGGTCGCTTTGGCCGTCTAGCGCGGTCAGCATCACCACCGGAATGGCGCTCAGTTGCGGGTCATCGCGCAGGATGCGCCCCACTTCAAAGCCATCCATGCCGGGCATCATCACATCCAGCAAAATCAGGTCGGGGTGCTGGGTGCGGGCCAGCTCTAAGCCCTCGGGGCCGCTGGCGGCCTCTAACACGGTGTGGCCATCAAATTCTAAAGTCATCCGCACCAAGCGCCGGATGTCGGTTTTATCGTCGATGGTGAGGATGGTTTTTTTCATGTCCCAAAAAATTTTTGCCTAAATGTTAAAGAATGTTTCAGTGATTTTAGGGGTTCTGGCGTTTGAATGCAGCTACCAGCAACGTTGGACGTTTTAAAACGGGATGGAGCCATCTGGTGGCTCGTAGCGCTCGGGCAAGTTTTGGGGCGGCCAGCGATCTTCTCTGGGGGGCAGGTGGTGCTGCTCTGGCGCGGATTCGGCTTGGGTGGCGCTGCGTTTGTGGCGCACCTGATAGACCGTCATGACTTGCTGGGCCACGATGTCTAAGGAGGGGCGGTGGTTGCCCTCTTTGTCTTGCCAAGTGGCCACCTTCAGCGGGCCAGTTACGGCAACGCTGTCGCCCTCTTTGAGGGCCAGCAAAGCCGCCACCGGGCCATCGTCAAAGGCAATGACGCTGATAAATTGTGCTTGGCCATCGGTGCCCGTGGCGCGTAGTTTGGCCAATGCAAACAGTTTGCCGTTTTTGCCGCTGCGCTGGGCAGGCTGGCCATACACTTTGCCTGAAATAAGGGCATCAATCATGATAAATTATCCCAAGGGGGGAGAGTGCTAGGAATAAGGAGCATAGAAAAGCAAAGCTTACCAGTTTATCGATATACCATTGTGCAAAAAACCAAGCCAGCACGCCTTACTACACCGCCAAATGCAACTCAATTTCAGTAAAAATATCAGAGCTGCCACGGCCAGTGATGCCGCTGCGATTGCAGAAATTTACAACCATGCGGTACTGCACAGCACCGCCATTTGGAACGAAAAAACCGTGGATGCGGCCAACCGCGTGGCATGGATGGCCGAGCGGCAAAAAATGGGCTATCCGGTGTTGGTGGCAGTAGATGCCCAACAGCAGGTGTTAGGCTACGCCAGCTTTGGCGACTGGCGCGCTTTTGATGGCTACCGGCACACGGTAGAGCATTCTGTGTATGTGCATCCCAAGGCGCAAGGTAGCGGCATCGGCAAGGCCCTGATGCAGGCGCTGATGTTGCAAGCGCAACAACTGGGCAAGCATGTGATGGTGGCTGCGATTGAGGCGGGCAATGCGCCATCCATCGCACTGCACCGCCAATTGGGCTTTAGCCAAACCGGCTACATGCCCCAAGTAGGCACCAAGTTTGGCCGCTGGTTGGATTTGGTATGGATGCAGCGGCAGCTCGATAGCGTCTAGGGCCGGTGATGCACCTAGCGTAACTCGTAAGTGCTTATCACAAAAGAATATTTTCCAAACGGCATCACACGTACTAACCTACAACGTTTTCACCCACCCCGTTTTTTCATGAAAGTTTTGCTATGCTGAAAAAGACCCTCTCTGCTCTGGCCTTGGCCGTGTTGGCCCTGAGCAGCCAAGCTGCCGATGTGCTCAAGGTGGCTGCTACCGCCGTGCCGCACGCCGAGTTGCTCCAATTTGTGAAACCACAGCTACAAGCCCAAGGGGTAGATTTGCAAGTGCGCGAGTTCAGCGACTATGTACAGCCCAATGCCGCCGTGGAAGATAAGCAACTCGATGCCAACTTCTTCCAACACCAGCCCTACCTGAACAGCTACAACAAAGACCGCAAGAGCAGCTTGGTGCAAGTGCCCAACGGGGGCATCCATGTGGAGCCGTTTGGCGCTTATTCGCAAAAAATCAAGCACATCAAAGACCTGAAAGACGGGGCTGTAGTGGCTATCCCGAATGACCCCTCCAACGGTGGCCGCGCCTTGTTGCTATTGCAAAAACAGGGTCTGATTGAATTGAAAGACCCAAAAAACATCACCGCCACGCCGATTGACATTGTTAAAAACCCGAAGAAGCTCAAGTTCCGTGAGCTAGAGGCCGCTTTGCTGCCGCGCGCTTTAGCCGATGTGGATGTGGCTTTGATTAACACCAACTATGCCATCGAGGCCAAGCTCAACCCCACCAAAGATGCGCTGTTTATTGAGGGGGCTGAATCGCCTTACGTGAACATCATTGCTGCGCGTGCCGACCGTGCCAACGACCCCGTGATTCAAAAACTGGTCAAGGCGCTGCGTACCCCCGAGGTGAAGAAGTTCATCCAAGAGAAGTACAAAGGCGCAGTCGTACCAGCGTTCTAAATGCTTGGGGCAAGTTGGGGCAGTTAGCGGTGGCTTAAACGCCGCACTACCCAATCGCCCAAGCTTTGGATGGCTTGCACAAACAAAATCAGCACCAACACCACGGCCAGCATGACATCGGGCAAAAAGCGTTGGTAGCCGTAACGGATGCCCAAGTCGCCCAAGCCACCGCCACCGATAGCACCTGCCATCGCCGAGTAGCCGGTCAGGCTGACCAAGGTGATGGTTAGACCGGCCACGATGCCGGGCATGGCCTCGGGCAGCAGCACTTTATAGACAATCTGGCTGGTGGTGGCTCCCATGGATTGGGCGGCCTCGACCAAGCCGTGGTCCACTTCGCGCAAGGCAGACTCGACCAAACGGGCCACAAACGGGGCGGCTGTCAGGGTGAGGGGCACAATGGCTGCGGCAGTGCCAATCGAGGAGCCTGTGAGCAAGCGTGTGAACGGAATAATCGCCACCAACAAAATAATAAACGGCGTAGAGCGCACCGCATTGACGATGCCGCCCACGCTTTTATTGAACAGGCGGTTTTCCAAAATGCCACCTTGGTCGGTCAGGCGTAAAAATACCCCCAAAGGAATGCCAATCAGCGCACCAGCAAGCCCGGATACCGCCACCATCAGCAGCGTTTCCCACAAGGAGGTGGCAAACAGTTCTAACATCATGGCCGAAAAATGCTCAAACATGGCTTGCCCCTTGGATGTCCACTTCTTGCACGCGCACGCCATCGCTACGCAATTGGAGCAGCGCTGCTTGCAGCTGTGCTGGTGCGCCAGTAACATAAATAGCCAAGGAGCCAAAGGCTTGGCCTTGGATTTCGTCAATTTGGCCGTGCAAAATCGACAACTCCAGCCCGTGGATCCGAATCAGTTGTGATAGCAAGGGCTGGTAAGCCAGCTCTCCGGCGTAGGATAAACGCCACAAGCCGCCAGCACAGCCGGGGGCGGGTTGCTGCAACTGCCGCACATGTGTTAGCACGCTGGCGGGCAGCTCTTGCGGCACAATTTCGTCAATCAGGCGCTGGGTGATGGCTTGTTGTGGGGCGGTAAAGAGGTCTAGTACCGGCCCTTGTTCCACAATTCGGCCTGCATCCATCACGGCTACCCGGTCGGCAATCTGTTTAATCACCTGCATTTGGTGCGTAATCAGTACCACGGTCAGGCCCAATTCGCGGTTGACTTGCCGCAGTAACGACAAAATCGAGCCAGTAGTCTCGGGGTCTAGGGCCGAGGTGGCCTCATCGCTGAGCAAGACCTTGGGCCGACTGGCCAAAGCACGGGCAATGCCCACACGTTGCTTTTGCCCACCGCTGATTTGCGCTGGGTAGCGGTCGGCCAAAGCAGTTAAGCCCACCAGTTCTAACAAGGGCAAAACCCGTTGGCGAATGGCTGGGCGTGGCATATGGGCCAGTTCCAGCGGCAGCGCTACATTGTCAAACACGGTGCGCGACGACAAGAGGTTGAAATGCTGAAACACCATGCCAATATCGCGCCGTGCTGCGCGCAGTTGGGCCTCATTGAGTTGGGCTAAGTTGTGCCCGGCCACAATCACCTCGCCTTGGGTAGGGCGATTGAGCAGGTTGATAACACGCACCAGCGAGCTTTTGCCTGCACCACTGCGTCCAATAATGCCAAACACTTCGCCCGGCAAAATGCGTAAATCTACCCCGCGCAGGGCTTCAACCGGGCCTTGTGGGCCGGGGTAAATCTGGGTAATGCCACGTAAATCAATCATGGTGCCAAGGTTGCTTCAGCAGTCTGCGCCCACCCAATCGTAAAGAGTCGTGCGCTGATTTTCATCGAGCCACAGTTCTTCACGCGTGCAGAGTTTGTCCAAGTTTTGCGCCATTTGCTGTGCCAGTTGCTGCGTGGTATTTTGGCCGGGTGCAAACTGGTGCCCGCCCATTAAAAGGCCACGCAAGACCCAGTTCACCTCTTCGCGGCTGATGTCGCATTGGGCCAAACGGCACAAGTCGCGCACCCGTTTGCCGGTGTCGCGCAGATGGAACGGTTGTTGGGCCAAGTCATCGGCGATGGCTTGCCACAGTTGCCGCCAATCGGCCCGGCCTAAACGCGGTGCCTCGGTGGCATCGCAAATTTGGCGTACCAATTGCGGATCGGCACTGTCTAAAGTGCCATCGCGGCTGGTGGGCGGCATGGGGCGAGCGTGGCGTTGCGGGTCGTACAAATAGCCTCCCGAATGTGACCAGTCTAGCAACAAGGGCGACAACGAGAGCGTTTCAATAAAACGCCTAAAACTACCCAAGCCCGCCCAGCTGCTGCCATCTAAGCCTTGCACTTGTGTGGGCAAACGGCTGGCCAAGCGTGCCAAAGGCACAGCCAAGTCCGAAGTTTCGACTTCTTGGCGGATGATTTGCGTGGCCGCCTCGCGCATGGTTTCCCATTCTTGCGGGTCTGACGTGGCTATCGGTATCGACAACTCTGCCGGGGGCATCCAGTGGTGTGCAGGGGGCTGGTAACTGTAGCGGCTGGGGGCGGGTGCCAAGGTGGGGGGGATGTTCTCGTGGGGATCATCGCTTTCGCCCAAGGCATCGCGTACAAAGCTATCGGTGTCAATCAGCAAGTCTGCCGAGGCTTGGTAAGCCGCCGAAGGAAAGCCCACCGCCAGCACGGTGGTGCGCCGGTCACTGCGGCGCAATTTACGCAGCACCGGCGTAAAGTCGGCATCGGCAGAGAACACAATAAATTCATCAAACCGGGTTTCGTGTTGCAGCAGTTCTACCATGTCCAACACCATGTGGATGTCGGTGCTGGTTTTGCCCTCGGTGGTCATGGGCGGGCAGTCGATGGTCTCAAAGCCAGCACGGTTAAAGTGGGGCCGAAAGCGTTGATAGACATGCGGGTTGAAATAGCAGCGGCGCACCAGCAAACGGCGGCCCTTGGCCCCTAAAGGCGCATGGGCGGGCAGGGGCAGGCTATCGGTCAGCCAGTGCAACCAGTCTAGCGGTTGGCGGGCAAAACGTTCGGCATAGTGGATGTCTAAACGGCGCAGGGCGCTATAAACGTTGTCAAAATCAATAAAAAGAGCGCTTTTCATGAAGAAAATATATATAACAAAGGGCGATTGTGCCTGTCCCTAGGGCTTACGAACGAAAAAATGTTTCAGGCCACGCTACTTGATGGCGCAAATGGTCTAAAGCGCGCACGCCATCGACCCCAATACGGCGCACCACTTCGGCCTCGGCCATGCCAGCGCGCAACCATTGCACAATGGCGGTGTTGCGTAGCACCTGTGGCCCCACCCGTTGCAAAGGATAGGTTTGGCTGTTGGGGTCTTGGGCGGCATGGGCTTGGTGGATGATTTTGGCCGCCACATGGAACAAGGCACGCACCGACAAGGGCCTGCCACCCTTGCGCGAGTAAAACAACAAGCCGCTGGGTTCTGGCTGGTGCGCGCGCCGATAACGTAGCCAATCGGCCAAGGCCGTGCCTACGGCGGGCGGCAAAGTCAAAATGCGCTGCTGGGCCTTGCGTGCGCCCTCAAGACGTAAGGCCGCTGGCGCTGGGGGCGCTGCGGCATCCAAAGCGATGGGGATGCGGTTTTCATCGAGCAAGCCTTCATCGCGCAGGGTGCGGACTTCTTCTGGGGCCAAAGCCAGTTCGTACAGCAGCAGCAAAATAGCCCGGTCGCGTGCGCCTTGCAAACTATCGCTGGCCGGAAATTGCAAGGGCAGTTGCGCCCACAAGGCTGGTGGCAGACAATGGCCTAATTGGTCCACGGCTTTGGGGCGCTCGGTTTTGGGCAAAGCGGTCACCGGGCTGCGCGCCAGCAAACCCTGCTGCACGGCGTAGGCATAAACCCGGTCTAACACGCGCCAATAGCGTCGGCGCGTGACTTCGCTCAATTGCCGGTCGGGCTGGTGGTGCGCGCGTTGGCCAGCGCGGATGCGTAAAAAGCGTGCCACATCTTCGATTTGTGCTTGCTGCCACTCCAACGCGGCAGGTTGCAGGCTCTCTAACCAAGCGTTCCAGATGTCTTGGTACACCGCCAAAGGCTGCGCGCCCAAACGGCGGGCGGTATGGCCGTTTTTTTGCGCTTCTAGCCACTGTAAAAAAACCGCTGGCCCGCTGGGCGGGGTAGGTGCCACAGCAGCGCTCATGTGTGCCTCCGTTTTGGGGGCGGTGCCGGTGGCGCACCCGGTACCCGTTTGCGATAGACCGAATAGCCATAAGATTCTAGTGCTGGATTGACACCATTCAGGCTTTCAGAATGGCCAACAAAAAACCAGCCACCGGGGCGCAGTTTTTTTTGCAATCTATCAATGACACCCCGTTTGGTTTCTTCGTTAAAATAAATCAGCACATTGCGTAAAAAAATTACATCAAAATCACCCACATTGGGCAGTTCTTGGTTTAAATTAATTTGAGAAAAATAGACATGCGCCGTCACTTCGGGGGCAATTAAAAAGCGTCCAGCTTGTGCGCCTACCCCTTTCAGGCAAAATTTGCGTAAAAAATCTTCAGGAATTTCTCGGGCCATTGCTATATCGTACAAAGCCGAACAGGCTTGTTCTAGCACGCGGGTCGATAAATCTGAACCAAATACCTCCCAAGGTGTTTGTCCCAAGGTATGGGCCAATAGCATGGCAATACTATAAGCCTCTTGCCCGGTAGAAGATGCTGCACTCCAAATGCGTAGCGGATGCGCGCCCGTATGACCAGGCAATACCACATCACGCAACAATTCAAAATGGCGTGGCTCCCGAAAAAAATGGGTTTCGTTGGTGGTAAGCAGGTCAATCGCTATTTGGTGTTCTGCGGTATCACGGTGTAAATGCTCAAAGTAAGCATGAAAACTACGCAAGCCGTGGTGTTGCACGCGGCGTGCTAATCGCCCTGCCACCAAAGCTTTTTTACTTGGCCCCATTGAAATTCCGGAAATTTCAAAAATCCAATGCCGAAATTGGTTGAAATCGTGGTCTGATAATATCAAACCTGCGGGGGCATTACCATCCCATTCTTTGTATTTTATCAACATGCCACAGGCCCTTTAACTAGCCTTTAGTGATAGAGCGCATGGCATTGAGTTCTTCTAGCATAATAACCCGTTGGATATTGAGCAAAAGAATGAATTTTTCCTTCACTTTGGCAATGCCTTGCAAAAAATCAGGCCGTATGGGGGTACCAAAGCTGGGGGCAGGTTCAATAGCGGCAGGAGAAATATCCATGACTGCATTCACCATATCTACCACAAAACCTAAAGTGTGGCGCTGCTCAGGAAATTCAGAATACAGCGGAATTTCTAAAATAACAATGCAGTTACGCTTTCCAGTGCTTATCGTCTCCATGCCAAAGCGTTGCGCCAAGTCTAGCACGGGTACCACCATACCGCGTAAATTAATAATGCCGCGCAGGTAGTTGGGCATCATCGGTACGGTCGTGATAGGCCGAAGACCGATAATTTCTTTAATTTGTTCGATGGTGATGGCATACAGCTCACCATTCAGGGTAAAGCTGAGGTACTTTTTAGGCCCAGAGGGAGCCAGTAGCAAAGCCCCAGCAGGCGCTGCTTTGAGCAAGGGTCTGCTGGATGCTGCCAACGATAAAGAATCAGAAGCGGACAAAATCAGCCCCCGGCGAACCTTTGGCGACAGCGGTGCGCCGTGCAGGCATAGTTTGCAATGGCTTTTTAGGGGACGGTTTTCCGGCAGGCTTGTGCGCTGCGTGGTGTTCAGACGGCGGCTTGCCCATCATGCTGGTTTCGTGGGCGCTGAGTTTAAAGAAAGCCATGAGTTGCTGTAACTGTTCTGCTTGCGAACTCATTTCTTCGGCAGTGGCAGCCAATTCTTCACTGGCGGAAGCGCTTTGCTGGGTAGTTTGGTTGAGTTGACCCACTGCTGCATTAATTTGCCCAACACCGCTGCTTTGTTCCTCGCTGGCGGCTGCAATTTCTTTCACCAAATCCGAAGTTTTACGGATAGTGGGCACCATTTCTTCTAACAGTTTGCCCGCGCGTTCGGCTTGGTCCACTGAATTGCTGGCCAATTCGCCAATTTCTTGTGCTGCTTCTTGACTGCGCTCGGCCAATTTTCGTACTTCATCGGCGACGACGGCAAAACCTTTGCCATGTTCACCAGCGCGGGCCGCTTCAATCGCAGCATTCAGCGCTAATAAATTGGTTTGGTAGGCAATATCATCAATAATACCGATTTTGCTGGCAATGCTTTTCATAGCCTGCACCGTTTGCTTCACGGCTTCGCCACCTTGGCCTGCATCTTGGGCAGCTTGGGTTGCCATGCCATCGGTTACACGGGCATTTTCTGAGTTTTGCTGTACCGAGGCGCTGGATTCATCTAAGGTAGAAGAAATTTCTTCTACGCTGGCGGCTTGTTCGGTTGCGCCTTGGGATAAAGATTGGGCTGTGGCCGAAATTTCTTCTGAAGCAGAAGAAAGGTTGTCCGAGGCGGCACGCACATCGGTGATAATTTGCGAAAGTTTGCCCACCATATTTTGCATGGCTTCTTGTAATTGTGCGACTTCGTCCCGGCCTTGTGGATTAATTTGCACACTCAAATCACCGCCAGCCAGCAAACTAGCAACTTGGGTGGCCTCGGCAATCGGACGGGTGACGCTGCGTGTCACCAAGAAGGCAGAAAGCAAGGCCGACAGCACGACACCGCAGGCCAAGCCAATCATTAATTTTTCTGAAGCTTGGTATTGGGCATCCGCATCTTTGCCTGCTTTTTCTACCAATTTTGTCTGGAAATAAATCATGTCTTCTACCGATTTTTGGTAGGGATTCATGGCTTTCTGTAAATCACCCAGCAGCAATATTTTTGCTTCTTCTTTTTGGCCATTGGCCACCAGTTGTAAAAATTTTTCTAAATTATTTCCGTATTGGGCACGATTCTCTTTGATAATGACCAAAAATCGCTTTCCCTCTTCGGATTGTACATTTTTATCTAAAACTGCCAAAACTTCCGTGAATTTTTGACGCACATTGGCAATGTTTTGCTTCTCTTGCTTGGTGGCTTCATCATTTTCTGCCAAAAGAATGTTTCTCATGGCAATGTTCGCTGCATTGAGGCCATCAATCATTTGGTTAGAGACCACCACATTGGGGAAACGCCTATCCACCAAAACCTGGGTGCCATCGTTAAATTTATCCAACTCTAACATCAATAATACCACCATCGTCATAGTGGCAGCAATCACCAGAAAGAACCCAAGCCCTAAACGCAGACCAATACGCAAATTGTTTAACATGCAAATTTCCTATTTTAATGAAGGGTGATGGCTGCTGTTTTTGCCTGATGAGATAAATCTGCCACTGGGAGCGTGGCTTGGTGAATTAATTGCTGTATATCGAGCATTAATGCGACTTCGCCGGTGCCCAGCACCGCAGAACCAGAAATTCCGGGCAATCCATCAATCAGTGGGCCAAGGGGTTTAATCACTGCTTGCAACTCGCCTTTGAGCTGATCGACTACCAAGCCCATTTTACGCCCACCTACCTGCACCACCACGATGTTTTCGCGGCGCAATTCGCGTGGTGCTAAGCTAAAATGTTGCCGTAGCCTGAGCAAGGGTAAAACTTCGCCGCGCAGACTGACATAATTTTTTACATCGGGCTTGAGTTGCACGCATTCGATGACGACATCCAGTGGCACCACATAATGCGAATCACTGACCGACATTAAAAAGCCATCTACAATCGCCAAGGTCAGGGGCAAGCGAATACGGAAGGTGGCTCCGTGACCGGGGCGGTTTTCAATGTCTATGCTGCCGCGCAGGGCTTCGATGTTGCGTTTGACCACATCCATACCGACACCACGCCCAGACAGGTTGCTGACTTGTTCTGCGGTAGAAAATCCTGGCTCAAAAATTAAATCCCAAACTTGGGCATCGCTTAATTCGGCATCGGCAGCAATTAAGCCCTTTTGTATGCCTTTGGCAATAATGCGTTCACGGTTTAAACCTGCGCCATCGTCACCAACTTCGATGCCAATAATGCCAGCCTCGTGGTAGGCGCGTAATTCTAAGCGCCCCGCAGCGGGTTTACCACGTTGCACGCGCACAGTGGGTGGCTCAATACCGTGGTCGATGGCATTACGCACCAAATGGGTTAGAGGGTCGGCAATTTTATCCACTAAAATTTTATCTAATTCGGTGTCGGCACCGCTGATATGCAGTTCAATTTCTTTACCGGTTTCTTTAGAAACATCGCGTACCAAACGCTTAAAACGGTTAAAAGTTTCACCGATTTCTACCATGCGTAGCATCATGGCCCCATCACGTACCTGCTCGGTCAGGCGCGATACGAGTGAGGCCGCTTCGCGCATCGGTCGGTCTTTGTGCTGCCGAGCCAACACGCCTACCGATGAACTGGCAATAATCAATTCGGCCACGCGGTTAATCAGGGCATCGAGTTTATCGGAATGTACCCGAATAAGTTTGGCTTCTTGGGCTTGGCGTTGGCGTAATTCATTTTGTCGCCCAATCGCGCCTTGCACCAATTCAGGCGCTACGGCCTGCTCTTCAATCAAAATTTCGCCCAGCGCATGGCGCTCTTCATCAGGGGCTTGGGCTTGCTCTAGCAAGGCGCGTTGCAGTTCTTGGTCGGTAACGGCACCGCAGGCCAGCAAAATCTCGCCCAATAACATGCGGTCGGCGGGCAACTCGTCTATCAGGCGCAAATAATCTTCTACCAAACTATCAGGTGGTAAAATACGCAATTCGCAGTCGTCACTGACAAATTCAAATACACCTTCAATTTCACTTTTGCTGGCGTGGCTGGCAAAGCGAATTTCAAAACCCAGATAGCAATTTTCTGGATTCATTTCGCTTAAAGCCGGGAGTGCGTGCGTCAGAGTGCTGATTTGCACAATACGCCCCAGCGTACTCAGGTGGTGAATAAACGATGCTGGTTCAAAGCCTTGCTGCATCACACCCGCAGAAAAGCGCAGTGACAAATGCCACAATTCGTTGCTATTGAGGCTTTCGGGGTTATTAAAATCTATTTTGGGCAAGCTGGCAACCTGCACGGCACCGCCCACCGCGCCACAGGCCAATTGCAATTGGGCCAACAATTGCTGCTCTTGGTGGATGAGTGTATCGGTACGCAGGCCACCGGCGGCCATCGCATCGAGTAAATGGCCTACATGGTCGCCACTTTGTAGCAATAAACCGATTAAATCGCTGTCGAGTTTGAGGGTTTCTTCACGCACCAGCACCAACAGGGTTTCGAGGTGGTGGGTGAATAACACTATGTCATCCAAGCCAAACAGACCGGCGGCTCCTTTGATGGTGTGGGCAGCCCGAAACACGGCATTAATGGCTTCTGGGTCGCTGGGCACCTGCTCTAGGTGAATCAGGGCGGCTTCCATGTCGGTAAGCAAGCCCCGACTTTCTTCAAAAAAGGTCTGTAATGCGTCGTTCAGATCCATGAAACGGGCCTTTGTGCGGGGTTGCGCTTATGCAGGGTGGCTGGCAGCAGCAGCCACCACCAAGGGATCGCCCAGCCAAGCGGCCAAGTCATAAATTTCGATGAGTTCTAGTACCGCTGGACTGTGGCCGAGCAAGCGCAACTCTACGCCATGCGCGCGCGCATGGTTTTTAGCGGCCATCAGCACTTGTAGGCCAGCGGTGTCTATTTCAGTGACATTGGACAAATCTACATCAAACGACACCGGGGTACGTAAAATTTCTAGCAGCGCTGCACGCAACGACTCGGCGTGGTAAATGTTGCAATCGCCGCGCAGATGGAGACAGTGTTTATCGCCCGATGGCTCCCGAATGATTTCCATGATGACTGTTCTCCGACATTAAGGCATTTAAGGAGCCAAGCGCTCGCGCACCCAAACACCTTGGTCTTGGCGGTAGCGTAGCCGATCGTGCAGGCGACTTTTGCGGCCTTGCCAAAACTCCCATTGCTCTGGCAGTAAGCGATAGCCGCCCCAGTGTTCTGGACGCGGTGGTTGTAACAGAAATTGCGCCCCATATTTGGCAGCGTTGGCAACCAGCACACTGCGCCCGGCAATGACTTGGCTTTGGGGGCTGGCCCAAGCACCAATGCGCGAGTCTAGCGGACGGCTATGAAAATACGTATCACTTTCTTCGGCGCTGACTTTTTCCATGCGCCCTTCGATACGCACCACGCGCTCCAACTCTACCCAATGGAATTGCAGCGCGGCATAGGGGTTGCCTGCCAGTTCGCGGCCTTTGCGGCTGTCGTAGTTGGTGTACCAGACAATGCCGCGTTCGTCGTAGCCTTTGATGAGTACCACGCGCGTGCTGGGGCGCAAATCGTTGCCGACGGTAGCCACGGTCATGGCGTTGGGTTCGGGCAGTTCGGCTTGGATGGCCTCTTGCAGCCAATGGGCAAATTGGTCTAGCGGCTTGGCGTGCGAGGCTTCTTCGTTCAGTTCGGCGCGTTCGTAGCTTTTACGCAAGTGGGCAATCGAGGCGGAGGGGGTGGTCATTGCAATCAATTCCTCGCTGCTGTTCAGCGCAAACCGGTGCCAGCGGCAGTCTCGGTACGTTGGATGAGTTCGATTTTGTAGCCATCGGGGTCGGTAACAAAGGCAATGACGGTGCTACCGCCTTTGACCGGCCCGGCTTCGCGCGTGATGTTACCCCCGGCAGCACGGATTTTGTCGCAGGCGGCGTAGGCATCGGGTACGCCAATGGCGATATGGCCATAGGCGCTGCCGTGTTCATACTGCTCGGTGCCCCAGTTGTAGGTAAGTTCCAACTCCGCTTGGCCGGGGTTGCCGCCATCGAAGCCTAAAAAAGCCAAGGTGTATTGGTACTCGGGGTTCTCGGAGGTGCGTAGCAGTTGCATCCCTAAGACTTGGGTGTAGAAGTCGATAGAGCGTTGCAGGTTGCCAACGCGCAGCATGGTGTGGAGGATTCGCATAGTGTTTCGGATGGTGCCGGGAGTTGATAAGCCATACGAAAATAGCACCGAATCAACAGAATCGCACAGCAACACGCCAAATTCCCATGCTCCAGACAGAATTTTCACCCAATCCTCGCTCTACCTCACCGTGGCGCATGAGCATCGCGCCGATGCTCGATTGGACAGACCGGCATTGCCGATTTTTTCACCGGCTGTTGTCCAAAAAAGCCCTGCTCTACACCGAAATGGTCAATGCGCGGGCTATCGTGCATGGTGGCACCGAGCGCCATTTGCGCTTCAACCCCGAAGAACACCCTGTCGCCCTGCAACTGGGCGGTAGTGAGCGCGATATCTTGGCACGCAGCGCCCGCTTGGGCGAGGCCTGGGGCTACGATGAAATCAACCTCAATTGCGGCTGCCCGAGTGAACGGGTGCAGCGCGGTGCTTTTGGTGCTTGCCTGATGCAAGAGCCTACTTTGGTAGCCAATTGCATCAAAGCGATGCAGGATGTGGTGCAAGTGCCCGTCACCGTTAAACACCGTATTGGCATCGACAAGAACGAAGACTACGCCTTGGTGCGCGATTTTGTTGGCACCGTGGCCGATGCGGGCTGCAAAGTGTTTATCGTCCATGCGCGCAATGCGTGGCTCAAGGGCCTATCCCCCAAAGAAAACCGCGAAGTGCCCCCGCTGCGCTATGGCGTTGTGGCCCAACTAAAGCAAGACTTCCCTCAGCTCACCATCGCCATCAATGGCGGTTTTAGCGACGATGCGGCCGTGCAAGCGCAACTGGCGCTGCTCGATGGCGTGATGGTGGGGCGCGAGGCTTACCACAACCCGTGGTGGCTTAGCCGTTGGGACGAAGTGTTTTATGGCCAACCCGCATCCAACCTATCGCGCGAGGACGTAGAAGCCCAAATGGTGGACTATATGGCGCGCGAAGCCGCACAGCACGGCACCCACTGGTATGCCATTGCCCGGCATATGTTGGGTTTGCGCCACGGTTTGCGCGGTGCGCGCTATTGGCGCCAAATATGGAGCAACCATCAGCTCAAAGATTTGCCGCCCCACGAAGTCATGGCCTTGGCCCAGCGAGCATCTGTGTCTTGAGTGCAACACCGTTCTAGGGATATTCACTGACCACAGCAGGCTACAGCCCACGCGCCGCCCATATCAACTTGCTATATTGCACTGCAACATTTATATTGCAAGACAACAAAAAAGGATGCCACCATGCTCTACCAGCTCTATGAAACCCAACGCTCCTTGATGGAGCCTTTCTCTGACTTTGCCCAGGCCTCCTCCAAGTTGTTCAGCAACTCCGGTTCGTTCCTGAGCCAGTTGCCTGCGGCACAACGGGTAGCGGCAACCTACGATTTGTTCTACCGTTTGGGCAAAGACTACGAAAAGCCAACCTTTGACATCAAAACCGTCAAGGTCGAGGGTGTAGAGGTAGCCATCCACGAGCGCATTGCCTTAGACAAGCCTTTTTGTGAATTGCGCCGCTTTAAGCGTTTCTCTGACGACCCGGCCACGCTCAACAAACTCAAACAGCAGCCTGCCGTGTTGATAGTCGCCCCGCTGTCGGGCCACTATGCCACGCTGTTGCGCGACACGGTGCGTACCATGTTGCAAGACCACAAGGTATTTATTACCGACTGGAAAAACGCGCGTCTGGTGCCACTGTCTGAGGGCGAGTTCCACTTGGACGATTACGTCAACTACGTACAAGAATTTATCCAACTGCTGCAAGGTGCTTACGGCAATTGCCACGTCATCAGTGTGTGCCAGCCCACCGTGCCGGTGCTGGCAGCGGTGTCCTTAATGGCCAGCCGGGGCGAAAAAACCCCGCTCTCCATGACCATGATGGGTGGCCCGATTGATGCCCGGCATTCGCCCACCGCCGTCAATGATTTGGCCGCCAAACGCAGCTACGAATGGTTTGAGAACAACGTCATTTACCGCGTACCCGAGGGCTTTCCGGGTGTGGGGCGTCGGGTTTATCCGGGCTTCTTGCAATACACCGGCTTTGTCGCCATGAACCCAGACCGCCATATGGTCAGCCATTACGACTACTTCAAAGACCTTATCAAGGGCGATGGAGCCAGTGCCGAAGCACACCGCAAGTTCTATGACGAGTACAACGCGGTGCTGGATATGGACGCCTGTTACTACCTTGAAACCATCCGCACTGTGTTCCAAGAATACAAGCTGGTCAACGGCACTTGGGATGTGCGCTCCAGCAATGGCACCCCAGAGCGTGTGCGCCCGCAAGACATCACGGCTACCCGCCTGCTCACCGTAGAAGGCGAGTTGGACGACATTTCTGGCCCCGGCCAAACCCGTGCGGCGCTGGACTTGTGCAGTGGCATTGCTGCCGCCGACAAACAGCATTTTGAAGCCGCTGGCGCTGGCCACTATGGCATTTTTAGTGGTCGCCGTTGGCGCGAGGTGGTTTATCCGCAAGTGCGTGATTTTATTCTCAGCAGCCAAGGCAACTTGACTGCCACCCCAGTTGCCAGTCCCGCCGCCGTACCCGATGCCGCCCCGGCTGCACCAGAGGCAGCGCCAGCCGCCAAAGTCGCAGCAGCGGTAGCAACACCAGCCATTCAGGCGGAAATTTCTGTGGTCACTGGTGCTGCCGAGCCTATGCACCAAGAAGCCGAGCATGGCATGCAAATGGCCGCCACCGCCGTCACTGCCAGCCCACGCAGCGCACCGGTTAAATACAACCGCCGCACACGCAAGAGCTAAAGCAGATGGAGGCAGTGGCCGCTCAAGAGGGTGCTTGGCAGGTTTTGGCCGAGCGCATTGATGCAGCCCTGCCACAAACGCAATGTGGCCGTTGCGACTACCCAGACTGTGCCGCTTACGCCCAAGCCATCGCCCAAGGCCGGGCGGCCATTAACCAGTGCCCGCCCGGTGGTGCCGAGGGTATCGCCCGACTCGCGGCATTAACCGGGCAAACTATTTTGCCGCTCAACCCCGCACATGGCCAAGAAGGTCCACGCAGTGTGGCCGTCATTGACGAGGCGTGGTGTATCGGCTGCACCCTGTGCCTACCCCCCTGTCCCACCGATGCCATTGTGGGCGCTAACAAGCAGTTGCACACCATCATCAGCGCGCATTGCACCGGCTGTGGTTTGTGCGTGCCTGTGTGCCCCGTCGATTGCATTCAGTTGCTGCCCATCAGCGGCAGTGCCACGGCTTGGCAAGCCTGGACACCCGCCCAAGCACAGCAAGCGCGCAGCCGTTATCACCTGCACCAACAACGCTTGGCACCTCCCCCTGTGCCGCCTGCCCACCTATCCACCCCACCAGCGGCATCTGCCAGTGCTGCCAGCACACCCAGCGACAAAAAAGCAGCTATTGCGGCTATTTTGGCCAAAGCCCGCGCCCAACGCACGGCCAGCCGCTAAACAAAGCCGTACCAGTGCTTTGGTGCGGTCGATAACATAGATAATGTTTTCTGCGTCTGCTGTTGCATCCAGTATCTTCCTTTGGATATTGCATGGATGGATGGCGCAATCGTTCTAGAATGCCCATTTTCCGCAAGGGGATTTTTTCATGGTGAAACGCGTTTCAGTGGCTTTCAGCGCCGCACTGCTTGCAATTTGTGCCTTGCAGCCGGTAGTTGCACAACCATCTCGGGCCAGAGCCACTGCTGATGTTGATTTGAGCGCTCGCCTCAAAGAAGTGCAAGCCAATCCAGCACTAGAAGAGAGCCTGTTCAAGCTGGGGCGCAGGGTGGCTGCGGTCTGTATCCATTGCCACGGCGAAGGTGGCAACAGCCTCAACCCCGATATTCCCAATTTGGCCGGACAAAACCCTGCCTACCTGCTGGAGCAATTGCGCCTGTTTGCCACAGGCCAACGGCGCAATGAATTCATGGAAGGCATGATCAAGTCCATGAACAGCGATGAAAAAGTGGGCATGGTGTTGTTCTACTCGGCACAAAAAGTCGTTCACAAGCCCAGCACCAACCCCACCTTGGCCGAAAAAGGCAAGGCGGTGTACCAGCAGCAGTGTTTGGCCTGCCACGGTGCCAATGGCTTGGGCAACGAGAAAATCGCCGGCATTGCAGGCCAGCAGCCCGGATACCTACGCAAAATGCTAGACCGCTACCGTACCGCCCAATCAGGCCCCTTGGCGCAATCGGTCATGACCCCCACGGTGCGTAGCATGAACGAACCCGATTTACAAGCAGTGATTGCCTTCATTAACTCTATGCCATAAATGGCTAGAAATGGCCAGGTTTGCGGCGTGTGGGCCTGCCTTCAGGTTGCCGCTGCCAAGCCTTGGGCAAAATGGGTTTGCATGGCTTGGGCTGCTGCTGGCGCATCATGGGCCATGATGGCCGCCAAAATCGCCCGATGCTCGCGCAAAGAATCCTCTAAGCGGCCCTGCTTGAATAAAGAATTGTGCCGATTGAGCTTCATCACTTTGCGTAAATCGGTCACCACTTGGCTGCGCCAGCGGTTGTCGGCCAGCTCTAGCAACAGCATATGAAACTGCTCGTTCAGGGCGAAAAAGCGTTCGCGCTCTTGCACGGCGGCTTCGAGTTCGGTATGCAAGGCTTGCAGCGCTTGCAACTGGCTGCTCTCGGCGCGGGTGGCTACGACGGCGGCCGCATCGCTTTCTAGCAAACTGAGCAGGTGATAGACATCGCGCAGGTCTTTTTCTGACATCTCGGTGACGTAAGCACCCCGGCGCACTTTCATCGTCACCAGCCCTTCGGCGGCCAGCACTTTTAAGGCTTCGCGCAGCGGCGTGCGGCTGATGCCAAATTCTTCGGCAATTTTGAGCTCGTCAATCCAGCTACCGGGTTCCAGTTCGCGCCGAAAAATACGCTGGCGCAGTTGCTCGGCCACTTGTTCGTACAGCGCGCGGGGGGTCAGGGTAATGGCAGACATAGGCGCAATGGTACCGAAAAAAACTATAAATTAATAATTATGAATTGCGGTACACTTGCGTTTGTCGTGCGGGCCTGCGAAGCATTGCGAGCGCGCCAGCCACTCTCTTAGCGAATGGAGACTCGATCTATGAGCAGCCCTAACGAAACTTCAGACAATACTTTCAAAACGGCATCTTTGCAAGATTGGCAACGTGCCGCCGCCAAATCGGCCCCCGGTGGCAATGTCGATGCCCTGAATTGGACTACCCCCGACGGCATCGTCGTCAAGCCACTTTATACCGCAGAAGATACGGCTGATTTGCGTCACACCAACACCCTGCCGGGTTTTGAGCCTTATCTGCGCGGCCCCCAAGCCACCATGTACGCGGTGCGCCCTTGGACGATTCGCCAATACGCTGGTTTTTCTACCGCTGAAGAATCCAACGCTTTTTACCGCAAAGCGCTGGCCGCTGGCGGCCAAGGTGTGTCGGTGGCGTTCGACTTGGCCACGCACCGGGGTTACGACTCGGACCATCCGCGCGTCACAGGCGATGTGGGCAAGGCCGGTGTTGCCATTGACTCGGTAGAAGACATGAAAATTTTGTTCAACGACATTCCGTTGGACAAAGTCTCGGTCTCCATGACCATGAACGGTGCCGTGCTACCCGTGTTGGCCGGTTATGTAGTGGCGGCAGAAGAACAAGGCGTGCGCCAAGACCAGCTCTCCGGAACGATTCAGAACGACATTCTGAAAGAGTTCATGGTGCGTAACACCTACATTTATCCGCCCAAGCCGTCGATGAAAATCATTGGCGACATCATCGAGTACACGGCGCAGAATATGCCCAAGTTCAACTCGATTTCGATTTCGGGCTACCACATGCAAGAAGCGGGCGCTAACCAAGCGCTGGAGTTAGCCTTTACGCTGGCCGATGGCAAAGAGTATGTTAAAACCGCCATCGACAAGGGCATGGACGTGGATGCGTTTGCTGGCCGCCTGTCGTTCTTCTGGGCGATTGGCATGAACTTCTATTTAGAAGTAGCCAAAATGCGTGCCGCGCGCCTGTTGTGGTGCCGCATCATGAAAGAAACCGGTGCCAAAAACCCCAAGAGCCTGATGCTACGCACGCACTGCCAGACTTCGGGTTGGAGCCTGACCGAGCAAGACCCGTACAACAACATTGTGCGGACCACCATCGAGGCGATGGCAGCCGTGTTTGGCGGCACGCAAAGCCTGCACACCAACGCACTGGACGAAGCCATCGCTCTGCCGACTGAGTTCTCCTCGCGCATTGCCCGCAACACGCAGCTCATCATCCAAGAAGAAACCCACATCACCAACGTGGTGGACCCTTGGGCTGGCAGCTACATGATGGAAAAGCTGACCCAAGACATGATGGATGCGGCTTGGAAAATCATCGAAGAAGTCGAAGCGATGGGCGGCATGACCCAAGCGGTCGATTCCGGCTGGGCCAAGCTGAAAATTGAAGCTGCTGCGGCTGAAAAGCAAGCACGCATCGACTCTGGCAAAGACGTGATTGTCGGCGTGAACAAATACAAGCTGGCGAAAGAAGACCCAGTAGACATCCTGCAAATTGACAATGTCAAGGTGCGCGAGGGCCAAGTGCAGCGTCTGAACCAAATCAAGGCCAGCCGCGACAACGCCGCGGTGCAAGCTGCTTTGGATGCCCTGACCGCTGCCGCCGAATCGGGCCAAGGCAATTTGCTCGATTTGAGCATCAAGGCCATTCGTTTGCGCGCCACCGTGGGCGAAGTATCCGATGCATTGGAAAAAATCTATGGCCGCCATCGTGCCGATACACAAAAGGTGACCGGGGTGTACGCTGCTGCTTACGATTCTGCCGAAGGCTGGGACAAGCTGAAAGAAGAAATCAACGCTTTTGCCGAGGCCCAAGGTCGTCGCCCGCGCGTCATGATTGCCAAACTGGGCCAAGACGGTCACGACCGTGGCGCTAAAGTGGTGGCCACCGCCTTTGCCGACTTGGGCTTTGACGTGGATATGGGGCCGCTGTTTCAAACCCCGGAAGAATGTGCGCGCCAAGCGATTGAAAACGATGTCCATGCTGTGGGTGTCAGTACCTTGGCCGCTGGGCACAAAACGCTGGTGCCTGCCATCATCCAAGCCCTGAAAGACCAAGGCGCAGACGACATCATCGTGTTTGTGGGTGGCGTGATTCCGGCGCAGGATTACGAACACCTGTACCAAGCGGGCGTGAAGGGCATTTATGGCCCCGGCACCCCAATTCCGGCCAGTGCCAAAGACGTGCTGGAACAAATCCGCAAGGCCCAAGCGGCGTGAACATGGCCGTGCTGGCGCTGCAAGAAGCCCTGTTGCACGGCAATGCGGTGCAACAGCGGCGGGCGATGGCCAAAGCCATCACTCTGCTGGAATCCACCCGTGCCGACCACCGCGCACAGGGCGATGAGCTGCTCACGGCCCTGTTGCCGCACACGGGCAAAGCCTTGCGTTTAGGGATTAGCGGCGTGCCGGGGGTGGGTAAATCCACCTTTATCGAAACGCTGGGCCTGTACCTGATTGCCCAAGGGCATCGGGTGGCAGTGCTGGCGATTGACCCCTCCAGCAGCGTCTCGGGCGGCTCGATTTTGGGCGACAAAACCCGCATGGAGCAGCTCTCGGTGCAGGAGCGGGCCTATATCCGCCCCAGCCCCAGCAGTGGCACGCTGGGCGGTGTGGCCGAAAAAACCCGCGAGGCCATGCTGGTGTGCGAAGCCGCTGGTTACGACATCGTGATTGTCGAAACCGTGGGCGTGGGCCAGTCTGAAACCGCCGTAGCCAACATGACCGATATGTTTGTGTTGTTGCAATTGCCCAATGCGGGCGATGATTTGCAGGCGATTAAAAAAGGCGTGATGGAATTGGCCGATTTAGTCGTCATCAACAAAGCCGACATCGACAAAAACGCCGCTACGCGCGCCGAAGCCCAAATTACCTCCAGCCTGCGCTTGTTGGGCCAACATGGCAATCCAGAACACGCCCACCACAACGAGGCGCTCTGGCACCCCAAGGTAGTGCAAATCAGTGCCTTGCTGGGTCAAGGCGTGGATGGCTTTTGGGCGGCAGTGTCTGAATTCCGGCAACTGCAAAGCGCCAATGGCCGCTTGGCCATCCGGCGCGAAAAACAAGCCCTGAGCTGGATGTGGGAACGCATCGACGCTGGCTTAAAACAAGCATTCCGCCAACATCCCCAAGTGCAGGCGCTGCTGCCCAACACCTTGGCCGATGTAGCAGCGGGCCGTTTGGCCCCCTCCACGGCGGCAAGAAATCTGCTTCTGGCCAATACCCGCTAAATACCAGAAGTTTTCCAACACCACTTCCCCCTACAACCAAAGGACCGACATGCACGAAATCCTAGAAAAACTGGAGCACAAGCGCGAACTTGCCCGCTTGGGCGGCGGCCAACGCCGCATTGACGCACAACATGCCAAAGGCAAGCTCACGGCGCGCGAACGCATCGAGTTGCTGCTGGACGAAGGCACGTTTGAAGAGTGGGATATGTTTGTCGAGCATCGCTGCTCTGACTTCGGGATGCAAGACAACAAAATCCCCGGCGATGGTGTTGTTACCGGCTACGGCATGATCAATGGCCGTTTGGTGTTTGTGTTCAGCCAAGACTTCACCGTGTTTGGTGGTGCGCTGTCCGAAGCCCATGCCGAAAAAATCTGCAAGGTGATGGACCAAGCCATGAAGGTGGGCGCTCCCGTGATTGGCCTGAACGATTCGGGCGGTGCCCGGATTCAAGAAGGCGTGGCCAGCTTGGGCGGTTATGCCGATGTGTTCCAGCGCAACGTGTTGGCCTCGGGCGTGATTCCGCAAATCAGCATGATTATGGGCCCCTGCGCCGGTGGTGCAGTGTATTCGCCCGCCATGACCGACTTTATCTGCATGGTCAAAGACAGCAGCTATATGTTTGTCACTGGTCCCGAAGTGGTCAAGACCGTGACGCACGAAGACGTGACGGCAGAAGAATTGGGCGGCGCGATGGCCCACAGCACCAAGAGCGGTGTGGCCGATTTGGCTTTTGAGAACGATGTCGAAGCCCTGCTGATGCTGCGCCGTCTGTACAACTACCTGCCGCTGAACAACCGCGAAAAGCCCCCGGTGCGCCCCAGTAACGACCCGGCAGACCGCGCTGATTTGTCGTTGGATACGCTGGTACCAGACAATCCAAACAAGCCCTACGACATGAAGGAGCTGATTGTCAAAACGGTGGACGATGGCGATTTCTTCGAGTTGCAGCCCGACTATGCCAAAAACATCGTGATTGGTTTTGGCCGTATGGAAGGCCAAACCGTGGGCATCGTGGCCAACCAGCCGCTGGTGCTGGCTGGTTGCTTGGACATCAAGAGCAGCATCAAGGCGGCCCGCTTTGTGCGCTTCTGCGATGCCTTCAACATCCCCGTGATTACCTTTGTCGATGTGCCCGGCTTTATGCCCGGTACGGCGCAAGAATACGGCGGCATCATCAAACACGGTGCCAAGCTGTTGTACGCCTATGCCGAATGCACGGTGCCCAAAATCACCATCATCACGCGCAAAGCCTACGGCGGCGCTTATGACGTGATGAGCTCCAAGCACTTGCGTGGTGACGTCAACCTGTCGTGGCCCAATGCCGAAATTGCCGTGATGGGCGCTAAGGGTGCGGTGGAAATTATCTTCCGCGAAGACAAAAACGACCCAGTCAAGCTGGCCGCCCGCGAAGCCGAATACAAAGAGCGCTTTGCCAACCCCTTCGTGGCTGGTGCGCGTGGCTTTATCGACGATGTGATTTTGCCGCACGAAACCCGCAAGCGCATCTGCCGCAGTTTGGTCATGCTGCGCGACAAGAAGCTCGACAACCCCTGGCGCAAGCACGGGAACATTCCTTTGTGAAGTCTGCGCCACCTAGAAGAATGAGAGAGCAAGAGCTATGTTTACCAAGATTCTGATTGCCAACCGTGGCGAAATCGCCTGCCGCGTTATCGCTACCGCCCGCAAAATGGGCATTAAAACCGTGGCCGTGTATTCCGATGCCGACCGCGAAGCGCGCCACGTCAAGCTGGCCGATGAAGCCATCCATGTCGGCGCCGCCCCCAGCCGCGAAAGCTACCTGCTGGCCGACAAAATCATTGCTGCGGCCAAGCAAACCGGCGCACAGGCCATCCACCCCGGTTATGGCTTCTTGAGCGAGAACGAAGCCTTTGCCCAGCGTTGCGAAGACGAAGGCATCGCCTTTATCGGCCCCAAGGCCCATTCCATTGCCGCGATGGGCGACAAAATCGCTTCCAAAAAGCTGGCCTTGGCTGCCAAGGTCAACACCATTCCCGGCTGGAATGACGCGATTGAATCGCCAGAGCGCGCCGTAGAAATTGCCAAAGACATCGGCTACCCAGTCATGATCAAGGCATCGGCAGGTGGTGGTGGTAAAGGCTTGCGCGTGGCCTTTAACGACAAAGAAGCCTTTGAAGGCTTTGCCAGTTGCCAAAACGAAGCCCGCAACAGCTTTGGCGATGACCGCATCTTCATCGAAAAGTTTGTGCAAGAGCCGCGCCACATTGAAATCCAAGTGCTGGGCGATAGCCACGGCAATGTGATTTACCTGAATGAGCGCGAATGCTCGATTCAGCGCCGCCACCAAAAGGTGATTGAAGAAGCACCTTCGCCCTTCATCTCGGATGCCACGCGCAAAGCGATGGGCGAGCAGGCGGTGCAATTGGCCAAGGCCGTCAAGTACCAGTCTGCCGGTACAGTCGAATTTGTGGTGGGCAAAGACCAAGACTTCTACTTCTTGGAAATGAACACCCGCTTGCAGGTGGAACACCCCGTCACCGAGTGCATCACCGGCCTGGATTTGGTCGAGCTGATGATTCGCGTGGCTGCTGGCGAGTCCTTGCCCCTGACGCAAGAAGATGTCAAGCGCGACGGCTGGGCGATTGAGTGCCGTATCAACGCCGAAGACCCGTTCCGTAACTTCCTGCCCTCTACCGGTCGTCTGGTGCGCTTCCAGCCGCCCGAAGAAAGCATGTTCCAGTCCGACACCAGCAAAAAGCACGGTGTGCGTGTGGATACTGGTGTGTACGAGGGTGGCGAAATCCCGATGTACTACGACTCGATGATTGCCAAACTCATCGTGCATGGTACCGACCGCAACGATGCCATCACCAAAATGCGCGCCGCGTTGAATGGTTTTGTCATTCGTGGCATCAGCAGCAACATTCCGTTCCAAGCGGCATTGCTGGCGCATCCCAAGTTTGTCACCGGCCAATTCAACACCGGCTTTATCGCCGAGCATTACAGCCAAGGCTTCCATGCCGCTGATGTGCCACACGATGACCCGCTGTTCTTGGTGGCACTGGCCGCCTACATGAACCGCCGCTACCGCGCCCGCGCCTCGGGCATCAGCGGTCAGTTGGCCGGACATGAAGTCAAAGTGGGTGAGAAATTCACCGTGGCCGTGCTGGGTGTCAGTGGCCACAACGAATACCACCAAGTCTCAGTGACGGATTTTGTCGTAGCTGGCCAAGTGCGCTCCAGTGCAGTGCTGGTAGATGGCAAAACCTACCAAATCAGCAGCACGGCGACGTTGGGCCAAATTCGCGTGCAAGGCCAATGCAATGGCATGGGCTTTACCGCCCAAGTCGAGCGCGGCACCGCCAAGAATCCGCTGGCGCTGCGTATCAGCCACAACGGCACACAAATCGAAGCGATGGTGATGTCGCCGCGTGGGGCCGAGCTGCACGCGCTCATGCCCTACAAAGCACCACCAGATTTGTCCAAATTCTTGCTCTCGCCCATGCCCGGCTTGCTGGTGGATGTGGCCGTGCAGCCCGGCCAAGCGGTGCAAGCGGGTGAAAAACTGGCCGTGATTGAAGCCATGAAGATGGAAAACGTATTGTTTGCCACCCAAGATGGCGTGGTCAGCAAAATTGTGGCCGGTAAGGGCGAATCGCTCAGCGTGGACCAAGTGATTATTGAATTCGCCTAAAACGCGGTTTTAAACGACTCTAAGGGGCCTTGTGCCCCTTTTTTATCGCAAAATTGGAGATATTTATGAGTACCACTACACCCCGTCCGTTCAAAGTGCTGGGTATCCAGCAAGTCGCCATTGGTGGCACCGACAAGCAACGCATGAAAACCCTGTGGGTCGATATGCTGGGCTTGGAGCAAACCGGCACCTTCCAAAGCGAACGCGAAAACGTGGATGAAGACATCCTCGCGATGGGCCAAGGCCCTTACAAGGTCGAAGTGGACATCATGCAGCCAATGGACATCGAGAAAAAACCCGCTGTCCATACCACGCCGCTGAACCACATTGGCCTGTGGATTGACAACCTGCCCGTGGCAGTCGAGTGGCTCACCGCGCAAGGGGTGCGCTTTGCCCCCGGTGGTATTCGCAAAGGCGCTGCGGGTTACGACATCACTTTTTTGCACCCCAAAAGCAACGAACAGTTCCCCATTGCCGGTGAAGGCGTGTTGATTGAACTGGTGCAAGCCCCGCCCGAAGTGATTGCGGCCTTGGGTTGATGCTGCCCCTGCGCCAGCTGCTGATTTACAAAGCCGCGGGCTGGAGCGGCTTTTTTGTCATGGGCGTGGAGCTGTTGGGCGGGCGCCTGTTAGCCCCGTTCTTTGGCAACAGCATTTTTGTTTGGGGTGGCGTGATTGCGGTGTTCATGGCCTGCCTGTCGGTGGGCTATTTGCTGGGCGGCCGCTTGTCATTGCAACAACCTTCTCTGACCCAATTGGGCTTGCTGCTGCTGGGCGAGGCGCTGCTGGCCTTGCCGATTATTTTGCTGGGCGATACGGTGTTAGAAGGGCTGTCCGAAGTGGTGCCAGACCCGCGTTATGGCTCCTTGTTGGGGTCCTTGCTGCTGTTTGGTGCGCCCACGGTGTTCTCGGGCATGATTTCGCCCTATGCGGTGCGCTTGCTGATTGTGGCGCTGGATAGCTCTGGCTTAGCGGCGGGGCGCTTGTATTTTGTTTCTACTTTAGGCTCGGCGGCGGGTACGCTCATCACCTCGTTTTACTTGGTACTGTATTTGGAAATCCACACCATTTTGCTGTGCCTGATGGCCATTTCGGCCAGTATTGGGCTGGCGCTGATGGTATTGGACCGGCTACCAGCACACAAGCTGCAAAGGCTGCAAAGGCCCGCTCGATGATGCACCGCTGGGCCGCTACGCTGGCGCTGGTGCTACTGGCAGCGCCAGCCAGCGCTATGCCAGAAGACAAGTTTGCGCTCCAACGCACCATCTACCAAGAAAAATCCCTGTACCGCAATATCTTGGTGGTTGAAAGCGAGGATGGTTACCGCTGCATGAAGTTTGGCCGCCTCCATGCGCGGCAAACTTGCATCCATCTGGCGCAACCGCAACGTTTGGTACTCAATTACACTAAGGGGCTGCTGGCAGCACTCTATATGGCACCCACACCGCGCCGGGTGCTGATTATCGGGCTGGGGGGTGGCGTACTGCCCATGACGCTACGCGCGCTGGATGCCCAACTAGAGATTGATACGGTAGAACTAGACCCGGCAGTGGTCAAGGTGGCGCGCTCGCATTTTCGTTACCAAGAAGATGCCCGCGTGCGTACCCATGTGCAAGATGCGCGCGTATTTGTGCGCCAGCAGCTACGGCACGCAGCGCAATACGATATGGTGCTGGTGGATGCCTTCGACCGCGACTATATCCCCGAGCATTTACTGACCCGAGAATTTTTGCAACAGCTGCACCGTTTGCTTACGCCCAGCGGTGTCTTGGCGGCCAATACTTTTACTGCGGGTGCTTTGTCGCGCCACGAAGCCGCCACTTACCAAGCGGTGTTTGGTCAACTCTATCAATTGGAATTGGCGGGCGGCAACCGTATTTTATTGGCACGTCGCGATGGCCTGCCCGCGTGGGCGCAGGTGCAGCAGCAAGCCCACCACTGGGAGGCGCAACTGGCAAGCTGGGGGGTGTTATCAGCCCAATTGTTGCCACGTTTTAGGTTGCAAGCCAGTGCAGCCGGGGTGCGGGTGTTGACGGATCAGTATTCACCGTCTAATCTGTTGCTGCCATGAACCCAGAATTACGCTCCAACCATCCCCCCTTATTGAGCCAAGACGAGTTAGATGCGCTGATGCAGCGCAAAGCTGCCTTGCAAGCACAATTGCAGGCCCAGGCCGGAGCGGGTGTCTGTGGTAGCACTGGGACGGGCGCTTGCCCCTCTTGCCACTGCGGCAGCAGCGACAGCAATAACGCAGAGTTTGCCTTGCCCACGCAAAAAAGCCGCCTGCTCAAAATTGTGCTGGCGGCTTTGGGGATGCTGCTCGTGGTGGTGCTGGTGTTGCAGCTCTGATAATTTAGCGCTTGTCCAGCGGGCAGGTGTTCATACCCAGCAGGGTGTAAGCTGGGCAGAAACGGAACAAACCCGTCAGCAGGGGCACGATGCCAATGTAGCCCCACCAGCCTACGGTGTTGGTGGCGGCCAGGCCAATCAGCACCAGCCCAACGATGATACGCAGAATGCGGTCCATGCCGCCAATGTTGGATTTCATGATTTTTTCCTTGCTAGTCGGTTGATTAATCGAATGAGGGTTGTTCTGGCTTGGCCACCGGTTTACCTGCACCAGCCCAAGCGTCAAAGCCACCGGCAATGGACTGCACGTTCAGGTAGCCCATCTCTTGCATGGCGCGGGCTGCCAAAGCAGCGCGACCACTGGTTTTGCAGTACAGCACGACTTTTAAGTCGCGTGGCTCCATTGCCGGGGTGCTGCTGAGGCGAAACTCCAGCAAGCCACGCGGCACCAGCACAGCGCCGGGCAAGTGACCAGTGGCAAACTCATCGGCCTCGCGCACATCGAGCAACAGGTCGGCCTCTCGAATGGCCTGTTCGGCCTCGTCGAGTGCAACTTCGCAGATACTGCTTTTGGCTTGCATGACCAAATCGTGGGCGGTTTTCATAGGTTTCTCCTTCAAAGTGGGGCACGAATGCCACAGTAACGACTCACCCAAACCATGCCTTGGTGACCAGGGCCTTCGTCGCATGGTGTTGTCCGTTCAGCGTGTTGGGTGTTCAGAGGCGCTGCACAGCACAGCCCAACTGCAAGGCCAAAGCACTGATGCCGCCACCATTGACCGCTTGGGCGTAGCCATTTTGTTGCAGCCATTGCACGGCGATGCCCGAACGCGCCCCCGAGAGGCAATAAACCACCAAAGGCTGGTTTTGATCGGGCAGCGCGTGTGCTGCCGCCTGGGTTAGCTGGTCTAACGGGAGGTTGATGGCCCCAGCAAGGTGACCAGCAGCAAACTCGCCCGGCGAGCGCACATCGACCAGCAGACTATTTTTTTGTTCCATCAAGCTTTGCATTCAGCACCTGCTCCTTTATACAAAAATCTGATAACTATATGATTATTTAACTAATAAGCTAATTAGTCAAATGAGGTAAGATTATTGCACCATGAAAAATCTGCCTCCGGAAGTTTTGCAGCAAGTAGCCAGCTACTTTCAGGTGCTGGCTGAGCCAACGCGCCTGCGTATCCTCAACTTCTTGCGCCAAGGCGAACACAATGTGGGCGAGCTGGCCCAGTTGTGTGGCTATACGGCGGCCAATGTGTCGCGCCATTTGTCGCTGATGATGCAGCAAGGGCTGGTAGCGCGCGAGAGCCGGGGGACTTGTGTCTATTACCGCATCGCCGACCCCTCGGTGTATGCCTTGTGCGATTTGGTGTGTGACAGCATCGTGCGCCAGTTTGAACAGGCCAGCAAAAATCGCCAAGCCTTACTCGGGTACGCCGCAGAGTCTGAACAAAAAAAGACCGGCTAGGTTTAGCCGGTCTTTGGTGCCGCACCCTCAGCAAGGGTGCGCTGGACGCATTAAGCGCCTCGTCGTTGGCTAGACAGGCGTTGTACTACCGCTACCAGCCGGTCGATTTCGTCAAAGGTGTTGTAAAACGCCAGTGACGGGCGCACGGTGGTTTCTACCCCCATGCGGCGCAAAATCGGCTGCGCGCAGTGGTGGCCGGTACGCACGGCAATGCCTTCTTCGTTCAGGGCCTCGCCCACCTCGGCGGTGGTGTAACCCGCCAAAGTAAATGACATCACGCTGGCTTTGTCTGCCGCTGTGCCAATCAGGCGCACGCCGCGTACATCGCCCAAAGCACGCATTCCATAGACCAGCAAATCATGCTCGTAGCGGGCAATGTTTTCGATGCCGATGCGGTTGACGTAGTCGATGGCCGCGCCCAAGCCTACGGCATCGGCAATGTTGCCCGTGCCAGCCTCAAACTTGTTGGGAATCGGCTGGAACACGGTTTTCTCAAACGTGACATCGGCAATCATGTTGCCGCCGCCTTGCCACGGGGGCATATCCTCCAACACTTCGCGCTTGCCCCAAACCACGCCAATGCCGGTCGGGCCAAACACTTTGTGGCCGGAGAAGACAAAGAAGTCCGCGCCAATGTCTTGCACGTCCACGCGCATATGGGAGATGGACTGCGCCCCATCCACCAGTGCCTTGGCCCCAGCGCGGTGCGCCAGCTCGACAATTTGCTTGACGGGCACCACCGTGCCCAAGGCATTGGATACCTGCGTCACTGAGACCAGCTTGGTGCGGCTGTTGAGCAGCTTTTGGTACTCATCGAGCAGCACTTGGCCGGAGTCATCGACTGGAATCACGCGCAGCTTGGCCCCTTTGGCGGCAGCGAGTTGCTGCCAAGGCACGATGTTGGCGTGGTGTTCCAAGTTAGAAACGATGATTTCGTCGCCCTCACCAATGTGCTGCCAGCCCCAGCTTTTGGCCACCAAATTGATGGCCTCGGTGGTGCCGCGCACAAAGATGACTTCGTTCACATCGGGCGCGTTGATAAAGCGGCGTACCCGCTCCCGTGCGCCTTCGTAGGCATCGGTGGCACGGGCGGCCAGTTCATGGGCAGCGCGGTGGATGTTGGAGTTTTCGTGCGCGTAGAAGTAGCTGATGCGGTCAATCACCGATTGCGGCTTGTGCGTGGTGGCGGCGTTGTCTAGCCAAGCCAAAGGCCGACCATTGACGCGCTCTTGCAGCACCGGGAAATCGCGCCGCACCGCATGGACATCAAACGCTGGGTGCGCGCTCTGGCCTGCTTGTGGCACAGCCCCGGCTTGCGTGGGGTGTGCTGGGGTGGTGTAGCCACCGGGCAGCACCACGGCATCGACAAAGTAAAACTTTGGCTCTGCCGAGGGAACGGTGCTGGGCGCGCCTTTGCCTGCTGTGGGTGCGCTGACGCGCGGCACCTGTGGCGTGGCAAAAGGTGCATGGGCCAAGCTATCGAGTGCATCCGGGTTGCGGTTGGCGGTGCTGGCCGTAGTGCTAGATGGATTTGCCGCCGGGTGGCCTTGCCGGTCTGCCAAAAAGTAGAACGGCGATGCGGTAGCCACGGCGGGGCGGGCGGCAGTGGAGGCTTCGGGCACGCCCAAGACACCACTGCCAAAGCGTGGTTCGTAGCCCGGCAAGGTACTGACCACGCTGTCGGGAGCGCCATTGCCCGCCGCAGCGTGCGGCAGCAGCGCTGGGGCGCGGTGCGCCAAAGAAGCCAAGGGCGTGGGCGAGGCCGGAATCAGATTGGCACCAGGGACGATGCCTTGCGGAAACGGCGTACCCGGCACACTGGGGCCAAACCCCGCTGGACTGACCAAGGGCGAGCCGGGCGGCGCAATGTTGACCGGTGCTTGCACACCGGGCGGTGAAAAATCAGGCGTTTGACCGGGTAGCGCTGTAAAAAAAGCATTCGCCATGCGCGCCAGCAAATCTGGGGCGATGGGTGCTTGCGGAGCCACCGGCACGCCGGTAGGGGTGGATGAAAGGGTAGTCACCACGCGGCCACTTTATTTGTAGGTATCGGGGTAGTCGTGGTACTTGTTGACCTCGACATCGTCCAGCACCGCCAAGGCATCGGGGGTGAGTACGGCCAAGGAGCAGTACAGTGCAATCAGGTACGAGGCAATGGCATGGTTGTTGATGCCCATGAAGCGCACTGACAGGCCGGGGCTTTGTTCGCCAGGCAAACCGGGCTGGTACAAGCCGACCACGCCTTGGCGCTTGTCGCCCACGCGCAGCAGCAAAATTTTGCTCTTGCCATCGGCCACCGGAATTTTGTCCGACGGAATCAGCGGAATACCGCGCCACGTAATGAATTGCGAACCGAACAGGCTCACGGTGGGAGGGGGCGTGCCCCGGCGCGTAGCCTCGCGACCAAACGCGGCAATCGCCAGCGGGTGGGCTAAAAAGAAGGCCGGTTCTTTCCAGACTTTGGTCAGTAGCTCGTCCAAATCGTCGGGGGTGGGTGCGCCAGTGAGCGGGAAGATGCGCTGCTCATCCGTCACTTGGGCCAGCAGGCCATAGTCGGGGTTGTTAATCAGTTCGCTTTCTTGGTTTTCTTTGATAGTCTCGATGGTCAGGCGCAACTGCTCTTTGACTTGGTCGTGCGGGCTGCTGTACAGGTCAGAAATGCGCGTATGCACGTCCAACACAGTGCTAACCCCATTCAAGAAAAACTCGCGTGGATGCTCTTCATATTCGACAAAAGTGCGTGGCAGCTGCTTGCTGTCTTTTTCTTTGGCGCTGCACACCACTTTGATGTCTTCGGGGTTCTTGACGCGGTTGAGGCGGAAGATACCGGCCTCTACCGGCACCCATTGCAGCAAATGGGTCAGCCAACGCGGCGTGATGGTGGACAGCTGGGGGGCTGTCTTGGTGGCGTTGGCTAGTTGCCGTGCGGCGTTATCGCCCAGTGCGGTGGTGCCGCCTACAGTTGCTGACATAAAAAAACTCCCTGAAAAAAACAACGGTGAAAAATAACGATGAAAAACACGCAAAATTCAAAAGCCAGTGTCTGGGTTCTGTCGGTGCGCTTCAACAGGCTATAGCCGCCAATTGCAAGCCGCGCACCAAATTGCTTTGGCGCAGCACTTCGCCACGCTGCACTAAAGTGGAGGGCGCTATGCCCAGCGATAGCGCCAGCTTTTCGACGGTTTGCAAAGAGGCAATGGCGCGGCCACGTTCAATCTCGCCGACATAAGAGCGGTTCAGGTCCGCCTGTTCGGCCAGCCGCTCTTGTGACCAGCCCTGGGCCTCGCGCGATTGGCGCACCGCGAGGCCGAAGCTCTGCACCAAGTTGCTCATGGCTGGCCCTCGCGCGAGATGGCTTGGGTGACGTGGCCGCCAGCGGGTACGTCATGGGTAATCCATACATTGCCACCAATCACCGCGCCGCGCCCCAGCGTGACGCGCCCGAGGATGGTGGCCCCGGCATAAATCACCACGTCGTCTTCTACGACGGGATGGCGTGGCAGCCCCTTTTGCGGGTGGCCTTGGCCATCTTTGGGAAAACTCTTGGCCCCCAGCGTCACAGCTTGGTAGATACGCACGTTTTGCCCGATGACGGCGGTTTCCCCAATCACCACGCCCGTGCCGTGGTCGATAAAGAAGCCCGCGCCAATTTGTGCGCCGGGGTGGATGTCGATGCCAGTTTGGCTGTGCGCCAGCTCCGAGACGATACGCGCCAGCAGCGGCAGGCCCAAGTGGTACAGCCGGTGCGCCAGCCGGTGGTGAATCATGGCCAAAATGCCGGGGTAGCACAGCAGCACTTCATCCACGCCCCGCGCTGCCGGGTCGCCGTAGTAAGCCGCCAGCACATCGCTATCCAACAGATGGCGGATACCCGGCAAGGATTGGGCAAAACTGCGTGTAGCCGCCAGCGCATCGGCTTGCAAATCGCCGTTGCTGCTGGGGTTGTGCCTGCGGCTATAACGCAGCTCTAGCAAGACTTGCCCCAATAGGGCGTGCAACACCGCATCGAGCCGGTGGGCAACAAAAAAATCTTCGCTTTCTTGGCGCAAATCTAGCGGCCCTAAACGCATCGGAAACAGCGCTTCTTTGAGCTGTTCGATAATTTTGGCCAAGGCATCGCGCGAGGGCAGTTCGCGCCCGCCGGGTTCTTGCGAGCGGCTTTGCGCTTCGCGCCATTCGCGGCGTGCAGCGTGTAAGGCTTGGGTGATGCTGGCAATATCGAAGGTGGACATGCTGTGGCCTGCCTTTTCAGTCTTGCACCCACGGCAAGCCGTGGTGGCGCCAGCCGTCGTCTTTGCCGCGCTGCTGGCTGGCATCAATTTCGCCCTCAAAGCCTTCGAGGATGTTAAAAACATGGCTAAAACCAGCGGCGGCGGCAGCCTCAGCGGCCAGTACCGAACGTTTGCCACTGCGGCACAGCAGCAGCACCACGGCCTGTTTGCCACCGTATGGGGCCAGTTTGGCTTCTAACTCGCGCACAAAACGCGGGTTGCGCGTCAGGGAGGTGCCAGTGGCCCAAGCCACATGCAAGCCGGTGGGTACATGGCCGACAAATTTCCGCTCTTCGGTGGTGCGTACATCGACCAGCAGGGCTTGGCCGTTTTGTACCAGCGCCCAAGCGGCGGTGGGCGAGACCCCCCCGGCGTAGGCCAGACCCTCGGTTTGGGCTTGGGTACGGGCTTGCTCTAAGGCTGCTGGTAAGGTGGTGGTTTCTGCAAATGCTGTCGTCATGGTGAATGCTTTTTTGGGTGTGCCAAGCGGTCTATAGCCACCAATGTAAAAACAATCACTCAAATTTCAAAAGAATAAAAAACGTCTTCTAAATAACAAAATCGGCTATAAAAACCATGCTTCTTTAGATTTATTTTGAATAAAGTAAGAGAAATATATTCTTTTGAGTTTTAAGAGTGCCGCCACAGAATCTCCGTTCTGGCAACTTCTTGGCAATCAGCAGCGTGACTTCTTGTATCTCTCCCATCATCGTTCCCGGTTGGCGCGATTCAGGGCCAGGGCACTGGCAAACTTTGTGGGCGCAACGCTTGCAAGGGGCGCAGCGGGTGGTGCAGGATGATTGGATGACCCCGGTGCGCGCGGCCTGGGTGGAGCAACTGGAAAAAACGGTGCTACAAGCCCCCCACCCGGTGGTGATTGTGGCGCACAGTTTGGGTTGCATTACCAGCATTCACATGCGGCCCGAGGCGGCAGCTAAAGTGTGTGGTGCTTTGCTGGTCGCCCCGGCAGACCCGGAGCGCCGTGCCATCCTGACGGACTTTGCCCCGGTGCCTGCTGCCCCTCTGCCCTATCGCAGCATTGTGGTGGCCAGCAGCAACGACCCCTATTGCCCTATCCGTTTAGCAGGTGCTTATGCGCGCGCTTGGGGCAGTGATTTTGTGCGCCTGCAAAATGCAGGCCACATCAATGTGGACTCAGGCTATGGCGAGTGGCCATTGGGCATGGCCTTGCTGCAATCACTGGCGGGACAGATAGAGGGCTGAACCAGCTGAACCGCTTAGCTGTCTTGGCTCAGGGTTTGCTGTGCGTCCAATGCCGGTGCAGGGCGCGGGCTGCCGCATCCAAAGCAAAACCCAGCGCACCAATCAGCAAAATCACCGCCATCAGCTCGGAATAGGCCAAGCGGTCGCGTGTGTCCAGCACAAAGTAGCCCAAACCAGCACTGACACCCAGCATCTCGCACGGTACCAGCACAATCCAGACGATACCAATCGCCAGCCGTAGGCCAGTCAGGATATGGCCCAGCACGCCGGGTAGCACAATGCGGCGCAGCAGCTCCCAGCGCGTGGCGCTGAGGCTTTTGCCCAACATCATCCAGCGGGCATCGAGTTGATGCACCCCGGCCACGGTGTTGAGCAAAATCGGCCAGACTGCGGCAAAGGCGAGCAGAAAATAAATCGGCGCATCGCCCACGCCCAGCACCATCACGGCAATCGGCATCCACGATAGCGGCGAAATCATGCGTAAAAACTGGAACGCCATGCCGGAGCCAGCCTCCAGCAGGCGCGAAGCGCCCACCGCCAGCCCCAACGGTACGCCAATCAGCAGCGCAATCAGCAAGCCCACCAGCACGCGGCGCAAACTGACTAGCACATGCTCGGTCAATTGGTTGCTGATGAGCAGCTGCCACAAGCTGATGAAGGTTTGGTCCGGTGCCAGCGAGGCCGCCAGCGGTATCTGCGCGCGCAGCCAATAGCTGCCACCCCACCACAGCGCCAGCAACAAAGCCAGCCCACCCAGACCCAAGGCCCAGCGGGTGCTGGAGGCCAGCGGTTTTACGGTCGTTGCCATCGTTGCCATAGGCCGGGCTTAGCCGCCAAACACTTCGGTGCGCCCGAAGGATTCGGGGAAGCCAAACGCTTTCAGGCCGCCCGCTTGCTGAATGGCTTTTTTGACAAAGCGGTCATCTACCAAATCGCTGGCCGTCTTTTTGGCATCCAGTGCGGTGATAAAGCCGTTGTCGCCCTCTACCTTAGTGATTTTGAGCAGCTCGACCATTTTTTCGGTGTAGCTAGGGAAGGGATAGGGCTGGAAGTCGATGCGCTCTTCGTTCCACTCGGGGTGGCGAATGGCACCGCTGGCTTGGTATTGCTTGGCCTGCTCGGCGTTGGGTTCCAGCACGCGCAATAGGGTTTCTGCGTTGTGCGGGGTGTAGCGGTTGGGGCCGTCTTTGGCCAGCAGGCGTGCTGTGGCGGCGCGGTTGTTTTGCGTCCAAAGCTGGGCTTGCACCACGCTGTTGACCACTTTTTGGCTCCAATCGGGGCGCTGGTTCAAGTCGCGCTCGTGCATAAAAACGACGCAGCAGGCGTGGTTTTTCCAGACATCTCCGGTAAAGCGCAGCACTTTGCCCACTTTAAGCAATTCTGCTCCGGCATTGAAAGGCTCGGCCACGATGAAGCCAGCAATTTGTTTAGAAGCCAACGCGGGGGTCATGTCGGAGGGTGGCATCACCACCAATTTGACTTGGCTGGCCGTAGGCGTGCCTTTGGTGATGGCCTCTAACGCGCCTTTGCGCAGCAGGTGTTGCAGTACCACGTTGTGCATCGAGTACCAAAATGGCACCGCCACGGTTTTGCCGCCCAGCTGCTTGACCTCGTTAATCTCTGGGGCCACCGTCAGGGCCGAGCCACCGACGTGGTTCCAGGCCACCACTTTGGCCGGTACCTTGCTGCCATAACGCGCCCAGACGGTAATCGGCGAGAGCAAATGCACCACATTCACTTGTCCGGCGATAAAGGCTTCGACCAATTGCGCCCAACTGCGGAACATGCGCGGCGGCTCCACCGCCAAGCCTTGGGCTTCGTAGGTTTTGTTGTGGTGCGCCACCAGCAAGGGCGTGGCATCGGTAATCGGCAGGTAGCCGATACGCACCGGCGCGTTCGCATCGGTAGAGGCGCTGGCATTGAACGTTTGCAGCAGCGGCAGCGCGCCCCCGGCAGTCAGCATGGCGGACAGCTTGAGCCATTCACGGCGGTTATTTAGCAGGTGTTGGGACATGGTCAAATCTCGTAAAGCAAGGGTTCGGAAGAAGGGGCCGCTGTCGGTTTGCGCGCTTGGTGCAGCGCCTCGACAACGGACAGGCGCAACTGCGCCAAGGCGCGCACCGAATCAGCGCGCGGTTCGGGCAAGTTGATGCTCCAATCGCCCACCAAGCGCCCCGGCGTGCCACCAATCAGCACCACGCGGTCGGCCAGCAACAGGGCCTCGTCGATGTCGTGCGTCACCAGTACGGCGGCGGTGTGGTGGCGACGGCAAATGCCGCGCAGTAGGTTTTGCATCTCACTGCGGGTGATTTCATCCAAGGCACTAAAAGGCTCATCGAGCAGCAAAATCTCCGGCTGGCGCGATAGGCCACGCGCCAAGGAGGTGCGTTGCGCCATGCCGCCGGACAATTGCGCCGGGTATTGCCGCCGCGCTTCGCTCAGGCCCACTTCGGCAATCGCCTCTGTTACCCGCTGCTGGCGCTGGGCCGCCGTGAGTACCGGCTGGTGCTTGAAATCCAAGCCAAAGGCCACGTTTTGCTCCAGCGACAACCACGGCAGCAAGCACGGGTCTTGAAATACCATGCTCAGGCGCGGATGCGGGCCGCTCAAGGTTTCGCCATGCACCTGCACCGTGCCGCTTTCTGGCGCTTGCAGTCCGGCCAACACGCGCAGCAGTGACGATTTGCCCACGCCGCTGGGGCCAAGCAGCGCCACAATCTCGCCAGCGGCAATCGCCAGCGAAAAATCTTCCAATACCCGGCGGCTGCCGCCTTGGGGCTGGGGATAGGCCAAGCAGATGCCTTGGGCTTGCAAGACGATGGCGGCGCTCATGGTGCTGCACCCGGTAAAGTCAGTGGGCAAGAGCTGGTCTTGACGCGCACCAGCGCGGGACGCACCTCGTAGGGCACAGGCGTGCAAGCACACAACGCTGCTGCCAGCGTTTGCGCTTGGCGCGCAATCGGCTCAATAAAACGGCTGCTGCGCCCGTCCACCGAAATGCAATCGCCCAAGGCGTAAATTTGCGGCTGGCTGGTTTGCAGGGTTTGGGCAGCCACGGCAATGCCATCGTGCCAAGCCAGCGCGGCACTGCGCGCCAAGCGGCTGGGGGTTTGTAGCCCGGTGGCGGCAATCAGCGCATCCACTTCCCAGCTTTGGCCGCATTGGCTGTGGATGCGGTAACGCGGCCCAGTGCTGCTGGGCAAGGTCTGCACCTGCGCCAATTGGATGCCACCGACAAAACGAATCGGCAAGGCTTGCCAAGCTTGCAATAGTTGCGCGCCAGCGTTGTGTGCGCTCCACGCGGGCAGTGGCTGGGTTTGTGTCTCTAGCAAAGTGATGCGGTGGCCAGCCAATGCCAAGTCATTGGCCAGCTCAGAGCCTATCAAGCCAGCACCGAGGATGGCGATGTCTTTGCTGCCGCCGTCCAGCGTTGCGCGCAGTTTTTCGTAGGTATCGAGGTGATTGATACGCCAGCACCCTTCTGCGGGCACATGGGCGGGCAGTTTGGCTTGTGCGCCATGCGCCAGCACCAGCTGGCGGTAAGGCAAGCTGCCGCGTGTGGTACGCAATTGCTGGCGCTGGGCATCTATGTGAATGGCGTGGGTGTGCGCCAGCAGACGCAGGTTCAGGCGCTGGGCGGCATCTACACCACTTTCTTTACGCAAAGATGCCAAGGACAAATCGCGCGCCAGTGCCACCGACAGCAACGGTTTGTCATAAACATCACCGGCGCAGGCTGTGACCAAGGTAATGGGCACCTCGGCATCGCGCGCGCGCAGGGCGGCGGCCAGCGTCCAGCCCGCACGGCCCGCGCCGACAATCACCACGCCGGGGGCTTGGCGACTTGGTCGGCCAAGGCCAGCAGCAGCGCAGCCACGCGCTTGGGCCTTCAAATCAGCCAGACTGGGGGCTTGGTAGGGCGTGAAGTCCGCCTTGGTGACACCACACAGCGGGCAGGCCCAATCGTCGGGAATATCGGCAAAGCGCGTGCCCGGTGGCAAGCCGCCATCGGGGTCGCCCAGCGCTTCGTCGTAGATATAGCCACAGGCAGCGCAAATAAATTGCAGCCAAGGCGCGGTGTTGGTGGCCGTCATACGGGTTGCACCTCGGCGCTCAGACGGGCCATTTCTTTACGCAAATGCTTGATGGCGGGCGTGACGATGGCGACAAAGTGCGATTCGCGCACGCGCCGCTGCACGTCCGATTGCATCAAATAACCGCGCGCGCCTTGGTGCAGCAGCGCCGATTGCGCGGCGCGCAAGGACAACTCGGCCCCGTGGGCGCGCGTGTCTAGCACGTCAATGAAGAATTCGGTCGAGGTATCGAACGGCGTTTTGGCCAAATCCATCACGCGGCCCAGCAGCGCATCCAACTCGGCTTGCAGCGCGTTCGGGCGGTCTTCTAAAAATTGGTTCACATGGCCCAGCGGCTGCTCCACCGCCCACATCGAATCTATCGCGCCTTGGATGACTCCGGCGGCAATGCCGCACTGCAACAGCACAAAAGCCGGACGAATGCGGGCGATGAAGGGCCGCGCCGGGTCAGCCACGATTTGCTCCGCACCGATAAAATGCTCTTTCAGGCGCAGGGCGTAGGTGCCGGTGCCTTCCATGCCCGAGAAACTCGGGCACTCGTGCAGCTCCACGCCAGCTGCATCGCAGTGCAGCATGAACATCACTTCGCGCCCAGTGGCTTGGCCGTGTTCGTCCACCACGGCGGCAATCGCGCCACAATAATGGTCGGCAGCCAAATGGCTCACCCAAGGCAGGTTGCCGGTGACGCGGTAGCCACCCGCCACCGGCGTGGCCTTGAGCAGCAAAGTTTCAATCTGGGCATAGCTTTTCATCGGGTTGGACAAGGCGGTGCCGCCCATTCCCAGCCCTTGCACATGGCGCTGCAACATGGTGCCGGTCAGTGCCGGGTTGCCCGATTGCTGCAAATACAGCCCGCACACCGCTTGGCACCAGACCATAAAACCCGAAGCCCCACAGACGCGCGCCACCTCGGCCATCGCGGCAATCGCCAAACCAAAATCGCCTGCGCCGTGCGGGGCATCCAAGTGTGCGCTCATGGCACCGAGTTGGGCCAAGGCTTGCAGTTCGGGCTGGGGGTAGTAGCCATCTTGGTCGATGGTTTGTACTTTTTGCGCCAACGGGCCTTGGGCGTAGGCGCGCACAGCGGCCAACAGGGGGGGATTGTCTGTGGTGCTCATGGCGGCTTAGGCTTTTTTGCCGTCCCAGCGGTAGGCGGCCAGTTCGGGGTTGAGTTCGGTGCCAGCCAAGGTGTTGGCAAAGTTGCACAGCGTGGCCAAAGCGACACCCAAAATCACCTCCAGCACCTGCTGCTCGGCATAACCGGCGGCCAAAAAGGCTTGCAGCTCGTCTTGGCTGACGGCCCCTTTGGTGCGAATGACGGCGCGGGTGAACTCGGCCAGCGCTTCGAGTTTGGGGTTGGGCAGCGGCGTTTGGTCGCGCATGGCGTTGACCAAAGTGGGGTCGAGTTTGCCCTGCTTGTAGCAAACCGCCGTGTGGCCCGCCACGCAAAAAGCACAGCCGTGGTTGGTGGCGGCGGTGATTTGCACCGTTTCGCGCTCTTCCAATGTAAAGCTGCTGCGGCTGTTGATTTCCGAGACCTTGACGTACATCTCAATCGCTGTGGGAGCATTGGCCAGCACCCCGAGCAAGTTAGGGATGAAGCCATTTTTGGCTTTGGCAGCGGCCAGATAAGGCTGGCTGGCTTCGGGGGCCGATTCGAGGGTCTGGACGGTCAAGCGCGACATGGAAGCTCCGAAAAAAAAGACGTTGGAAAATGCCTTTGATTTTCAAGAAGCTGGCGACCAGGCTCAATGTGCAAACGTCCCGTTTTCTTGCTCGAATGTCCCATTTTGCACTGCGGCCATGCCGCGGCGCAGGCTACCGGGCAAACTGCCAGTGATTTTTTTGAAAGCCCGCGAGAACGCCGCATCCGACTGGTAACCCACCGATTGCGCCGCGCGCGACAGCGGCATACCCTCTTCCATCCACTGCGTGGCCAGCCGCATCCTGATTTGTGCCAAAAAATGGCTGGGCGAAGTGCCGACAGTCTCTGAAAAGCGCTTGAAAAACCGGGTACGCGACATGCAAGCCACATCGGCCATCGCCTCCACCGTCCAATCGTGTTCGGGCTGGCGCACAATGGCTTCGAGCAGCAGCGCAAACTCGGGCCGCGCCAACACCGCCCACAGGCCAGCACTGACTTCTTGGCGCTGGCACAGGTGCCGAATCACATAAAAAAACATCAAATCCACCAGCCGGGTAATCAGCGGCGAGGGCGCATCCGGATGCGGGCTGTGCTGCGCTTCGGCCAGTATCAAATCAAAAAGCGGTTTGATTTCTTGCAACGTACCACTTTGGCCCGAGACGATGACGTAATCCGGGAACGAGCTTAAAAAAACGCTGTTGAGCGGCGCGCGAAACTCAAAAAAGCCACAGGCCAAAGCGGTGCTGCATGGCACCGTGGCATCGAAGGCCGCCATTGGTATTTTGGGCGCTTGTGCCGCCAGCGTGGCATCGGCGTGCGGGCTGAGCAGGTGCGGCACATCGCGCAAGAAAAACACCGCATCGCCCGCTTGCAGCGCTTGGCTTTGTCCGCTGTGTGGCAAATGCAGCCAGCAGTCGCCATGCAGCAGCACATGAAACCCTGCCCGCGCCAATCCGGTGGTAGAGGCTTGCCAAGAACCACAATACTGCCCCAGATGGAACAGCGTGGTTTGCAGCTCTAGGCTACTGAGCAGCCATTGGATCAAACGGTCTTGGCGGTGGGGCATGGCGTGGTCTGGCAGTGGTCAGGGCGGGAGCCGCGATGCTAGAGTGGCCGCGCCAAAACACCAACAACGTTTTCCGTATTTGTATATGCACGCGGGGCCAAGTACCAGCCACTGCTTATCGACACCTATCAGCGCGCAGCGTGGGCATCCTTTTTCAGCGACAACACCACCGAGGTGCCAATGATGGCCGCCACCACGCCCAAAGACACCGCTACCGGGATTGGGTACACATCCAGCAGCAACATCTTCACGCCAATAAACATCAGCACCAGCGCCAGCCCGTATTTCAGCAGCGAGAAGCGGTCAGCCATATCGGCCATCAGAAAGTACATCGCACGCAGGCCCAAAATAGCAAATACGTTCGAGGTCAGCACAATGAACGGGTCGGTAGTGATGGCAAAAATCGCCGGAATAGAGTCCACGGCAAAAATCACATCGCTCAGTTCAACCAACACCAGCACCAAGAACAAGGGCGTGACGTAGCGCACCCATTGCACATCACCATGTGGGCCGCAAACTTGCTTCTGGACAAAGAAGCGCTCGCCGTGCAGCTCGTTGGTGACTTTCATGTGCTTGCGAATCCAACGAATCACCGGGTTGCTGGACAAATCTGGCTCTTGGTCGGCAAACCACCACATTTTGATACCGGTGATGAGCAAGAAAGCACCAAACACGTACAACAACCAATGGAATTGGGCAATCAGCCACACGCCCGCAAAAATCATCCCGGTACGCATGATGATGGCACCCAACACGCCAAACACCAGCACGCGCTTTTGCAGCTCTAGCGGGATGGCAAAGAAGTTGAACAGCATCAACCAAACAAACACGTTGTCCACGGCCAGCGATTTTTCAATCAAATAGCCGGTGACAAATTGCAAGGCTTTTTCATTCGCCACTTCGCGCCCAGCGGCCCCATCCAAATACCACCAGAGCGCGCCCGCAAACAGCATCGAGACACTGACCCAGATGCCTGACCAAGTAAGCGCCTCTTTGAACGAGACGCGATGCTGCTTGCCGCCACCGACGACAAACAAGTCGATGGCCAGCATGACGAGGACGATGGCGAAGAATCCCGCCCACATCCACCAAGTACCAATGGTTTCCATTGTGTGCTTCCTTGTAAAAATTTGTGCTGGCGGATTATTCCGGCGCTATCATTTCTAATAAACCAGATAAAAATTTACTTTAACTTCTAAAAAACCGAAGCTTCGCCCATGCTCAACTATCGTCACTTGTATTATTTTTGGATGGTGGCCAAAGAAGGTGGCCTGGCCCGTGCCGCCGAACGGCTAGACATGGCCATTCAAACCATCAGCGTGCAAGTGCGGGCCTTAGAAAAATCCTTGGGCCGCCAACTGCTCAAACCCGCTGGGCGCACCGTGGTATTGACCGAAGCCGGTGAGCAAGTGTTTGCCCGTGCCGAAGCTATTTTTCAGCTGGGACAACGTTTAGAAGAGGACATCAGCCAGCAAGATACTGTGGGTGCCAGCGTGCGCTTGGCGGTAGGGCTGTCCGATGGCATCTCGAAACTGGCAGCGCATACTTTGCTCCGACCGGTATTGGCCAGCACCCAGTTGCGCCTGCTGTGCCACGAAGGCGAGTTTGAGCAATTGCAAAGCGAACTGGCCCAGCACCATCTGGATGTGGTGCTGGCCGGGCAGGCAGCACCGCCCAACCCTAACCTGCGCCTGAGCAGCGAACGCATGGTTTCATCTCCGGTAGATTGGTATGGCCCGGCCCCCTTGGTGCAGGCCAGTGCGGGGCTGGCGTTTCCGGCGGTGCTGCAACAACTGCCCATTTTGTTGCCTACGGCGCACTCGGTATTGCGCGCCAGCGTCAATCGGTGGTTGGAAGAACAAGGGCTACGCCCGCATATCGTGGGCGAGTTTGAAGACAGCGCCCTGATGTCGGTGTTTGCAGCACACGGGCTGGGCGTGTTTCCGGTCAGTCGCTTGGGTGCTGACGACATTGGCTTGATGCCCGGCTTGGTGCTGCTAGGACGCTGCGAGGATTTGCACGAAGAAATCCATGCCATTTATGGCCGCCGGGGCCAACACCATCCTTTGGTGCAAAAGCTACTCGCGCGAGGGCTGTGCCAATAGGGCATCAATGGCTTGAATCTCGGCATCGCCCAAATGGCCACTGGCTTGGCGCAGTTTGAGGCTGCCCAGCAGTACGTTGTAACGCGCCAACGCCAAATCGCGCTTGGTTTGGTAGAGTTGGCTTTGGGCGTTGAGCACATCTATATTGATACGCACCCCGACTTGGTAACCCAATTGGTTGGCCTCTAAGGCGCTTTGGCTAGAGGCTTCAGCCGCCTCTAGTGCTTTTACTTGCCCTAAGCCTGATTGCACACCGTAAAAAGCGGCGCGGGCATTCTGCGCCAGCGTGCGGCGCAGGTTGTCTAAATCGGCGCGGGCTTTGGTTTCTAACGCTAAGGTTTCTTTTACCCGATTTTGCACGGCAAAACCAGCAAACAGCGGCAGATTGAGGGCCACGCTAATGCTGGTGCTGTGGGTGCGGCTAGACACACCAGGGGCAGTGAGGGTGCCATTGGGCGCACGCTGGGTGTTGTAGCCCACTTGGGCATCTATGGTGGGCAAATGGCCGGTTTCGGCTTTGCGCGTTTCTAGCTGGGCGACTTCTAGGGCAATGGCGGCTTGGCGCACCAAGGGCTGGGTGCTTTCGGCTTGGGCCACCCAGTGCTGTGGGTTGTCGGGTTGCACCTCTGGCAACAGCACCGGCTGGGCCAAAGGCAATGGCTGGAGCTTGCTTTGGCCTACCAATTGTTCTAAGGCCAAATTTTTGACGCGCAAATCGTTTTCGGCGGCAATTTCTTGTGCCAGCACCAAGTCGTAGCGGGCTTGGGCTTCGCGGGTATCGGTAATGGTGGAGGTGCCAACTTCAAAATTGCGCTTGGCGGCCGCCAATTGCTCGGAGACCGCTGCTTTTTGCGCTTGCACAAAGGTCAGGGTGTCTTGGGCAGCCAGCACGTCAAAATAGCCTTGGCTTACGCGCACCAACAGCTCTTGGGTCACGGCATCCAATTGTGCCTGTGCGGCATCGACCCCACGCTGTGCCTGCTCTAAGCTGATGCGGTTGGCAGGCCGATACAAGGGCTGTGAGGCATTGAGGCCCAAGGTTTGGTTGGTCAGGCCGACATTGCGCGGCCATTGGCTGCCGCCGTTTTCGGTGCGCGATACACCCGCCGACAAGCCCGCACTGGGCAGCAAGCCAGCACGGGCTTGTTCTGCGCGGTGCTGGGCGGCTTCTAGCTGCGCTTGGGCGGCTTGCCAAGGTGCATCGTATTGGCGCGCAGATTCCACCAAGGCCCGCAGGCTTTGGGCTTGTGCTGGCGCTGAAAATGCAGCGGCCACAGCCAGAGTAAGAGGCCACAATGGGCGGAAAAAGCGCATAGCGATAAACTCAGAATTTGAAAGTGGAAGGTTGGGTAAAACCTTGCAAACGTGGCGAGGTGGTGTCCCAAGGTTGGGTGGTCTCAAAACGGGGGCCTTTGCGCTCCACAATCGTCATCCGCATCACCGGAAAATCACCCACAATCGCGGCCAGTCGGCCGTGGTCTTTGAGCTTGGCCAACAAATCTTGCGGTACTTCAGAGACGGAACCACTTAGCACAATCACGTCAAATGGGCCTTCGGGCAGGGCATCGCGCGAGCCATCGCCTTGGCGCACCGTGGCATTGCTGATGCCAGCGCGTTGCAAATTGGCACGGGCTTTTGCTACCAAGTCGGGTTCAATGTCCAAGGCCAGCACTTGGGCGCTGCAACGGGCCAGCAAGGCCGTCATGTAGCCAGAACCTGCACCAATTTCTAGCACTTTTTCGTGCTTGCGGACTTTCAAATCATTGAGCAGGCGGGCTTCGATTTTGGGGGCCAGCATACATTGGCCGGTGCGGATACCCTCTTCAGGGGTGCCGTGCAGCGGGATTTCCATGTCCATAAAGGCCAGATGGCGGTAGGCCAGCGGGGCAAAATCTTCGCGGCGCAGGCTGTGCAGCAGCTCGATCACGTCCGCGTCATACACGTTCCACGGCCTGATTTGCTGCTCGACCATGTTGTAGCGCGCTTGCTCAATCGGGTCATGGGTGTGAATGGAAGACGTGTTCAGGGGCATGTTCATGGAAAAAATCTCCGCAAGGGGCAGTTCGGGGTCAACCCCTGATTTTAGGCCGCCCAGCATGGCTTGGTAGCACCACGACGCTTGCAATCGTGGCTGGAGTTGGTTTTTCTGTGGGGCCGATACCCAAACACAGGCTTCGCCCCACAATGCAGGCATGATGACTTTGCAACACATTACTTTAGGTGGCGGCTGCTTTTGGTGTACCGAGGCCGTCTTTACCCGCTTACGCGGCATCCACCGCGTACAAAGTGGCTATGCCAATGGCCACACCCCACAGCCTAGTTATGAGCAGGTGTGCAGCGGCACTACGGGCCACGCCGAAGTGGTGCAGCTGGCTTTTGACCCTGAAATAATGGGTCTGCGGCAGATTTTAGAAATCTTCTTTGCCACCCACGACCCCACGACCCTCAACCGCCAAGGCCACGATGTCGGCACACAGTACCGCAGTGCTATCTATTGGCACAGCCCAGAGCAAGAAGCGCTGGCCCATGCGTTGATAACCGACATCACGGCCCAAGGCATGTGGGAGGCCCCCATTGTGACCGAAGTGGCCCCCTTGCAAACATTCTGGCCCGCCGAAGACTACCACCAGCAGTATTACGCCCGCCATCCCGCACAAGGCTATTGTGCGGCGGTGATTACGCCCAAACTGGCCAAATTTCGCCAAACCTTTGCCCAATGGCTGCGACATGAAGATGCGTAAAAAATCAGACTTGCCGCAAAAAATTTGCCTGCACTGCGGCTTGCCATTTGTCTGGCGCAAAAAGTGGGCGCGCGATTGGGAACAGGTCAAATACTGTTCCGAACGCTGCCGCCGCTCTGCATGAGATTTTTAAAATATCTCGATATTTTTATCGTAGTCTTACCCAGTCCATACTTGAAAGATAGGAATAAATACCTTTTAGACGCTAAAGCCGGCCTAAGTGATTAGGTGTTTTCCCTTAAATCTCGAGATTTTTTCTGTATTGGGCCAGAATCTGGCATATTTGACTGCGGAACACAGCCCCCGGTTGGGGGCTGCTTTTTGCATCCCCAAGGACAAATCAATATGAAAAAAATCCGCAGCCTGCTGGTGGCCAACCGCAGTGAAATCGCCATCCGCGTCTTGCGCGCTGCCTCCGAGATGGGCATCCGCACCGTGGCCATCTACGCCAATGAAGACCGCTTCGCCTTGCACCGCTTTAAGGCCGATGAGTCGTATTTGGTCGGCGTAGGCAAAAAGCCGATTCAAGCCTATTTGGACATCCCCGACATCATCCGCATTGCCAAAGAAGCAGGGGTCGATGCCATTCACCCCGGCTATGGTTTCTTGTCGGAAAACCCTGACTTCGCTTTGGCTTGCGCCCAAGCCGGTATCGCCTTTATTGGCCCCAGCAGCGATGTCATGAAGCAACTGGGCAACAAAGTGGCAGCACGCGAGTTGGCCGAGCGCGCTGGCGTGCCGGTGGTGCCCGCCACCATCGCTTTGCCGCACGATATTGACAAAGCGCAAGCAATGGCCCAAGCCGTGGGTTACCCGCTGATGCTCAAAGCCAGCTGGGGCGGTGGTGGACGCGGTATGCGCGTGGTAGAGAAACTGCCGCCGAGCTGCCCGGAGCGATTGACGTGGCACGCCGCGAAGCCCAAAGCGCCTTTGGCAACGATGAGGTGTATTTAGAAAAACTGGTACGCCGCGCCCGCCATGTGGAAGTGCAGGTGATGGAAGAAGTCGGCTTACCCTTGCACTTCCACACCCACGACACCAGTGGCATTGCCGCCGCCTCCGTGCTGGCAGCGGTAGAAGCTGGTTGTGATGCGGTGGATGGCGCTTTGGATGCGCTCTCGGGCCTGACCTCACAGCCCAATTTAGGCTCTATTGCTGCCGCGCTGCAAGGCACCGAGCGCGACCCCGGCATGGATGGCGCTGCGTTGCTCTCGCTGTCGCAATACTGGGAAGGGGTGCGCCACGCCTACGCCCCGTTTGAGCCGGAAATCCGTTCCGGCACTTCGGATGTCTATAACCACGCCATGCCCGGCGGCCAATACACCAATCTGCGCGAACAAGCCCGGGCGATGGGCTTGGAACACCGCTGGCCGGAAATCTCACGCGCTTATGCCGATGTAAACCAACTGTTTGGCGACATTGTCAAAGTCACACCCACCTCTAAGGTGGTGGGGGATATGGCCATCTTTATGGTGGCCAATGATTTGACCCCGCAAGAGGTGGCGCATCCAGAGAAAGAAATCGCCTTCCCCGAGTCGGTGATTTCCTTGTTCAAGGGCGAATTGGGCTTTCCGCCCGAAGGCTTCCCCAAAGCCTTGGAGGCGAAGGTACTCAAGGGCGAGCAGCCTTTGGCAGGCCGCGTGGGCAACTTCTTGCCCGCTGTCGATTTGGAGGCCAAACGCCACGAAGCCGAGCAAGCGCTGGGCCGCCACATCAGCGACACCGATTTGGCCTCGTACCTGATGTACCCCAAGGTGTACAAAGACTATGCCGAACACCGTCGCCACTACAGTGATGTCTCGCTGCTGCCCACTTCGGCTTTCTTCTATGGTCTGCAAGACAACGAAGAAGTAGCGGTAGAAATCGACCGGGGTAAGTCCTTGGTGGTGCGCCAGACTGGCCGCTCCGAAGCGCCAGACGAAGAAGGCATGATCAAGGTCTTCTTTGAACTGAACGGCCAACCGCGTACCGTGCGCGTGGAAAAAACCGGGACCAGTGCCAGCAAACGCGCCCATGCCCGGCATGGTGGTCACGGTGGCGGTGAAGCCCGGCCAAAAGGTGGCCAAGGGCGCACCACTCATCACCCTAGAGGCCATGAAAATGGAAACTGTACTCACAGCCGAGCGCGATGCCACGATCAAGGCCGTGCATGTGAAATCCGGTGATACGGTAGAGGCCAAAGATTTGGTGGTCGAATTCGCCTAAGACCACTCGGCCTATCATGCACCTGAATGGTGCAGCCTGAGCAGCTCCAGTACACTGGCACCTTGCCGCGCCAGTGCTGGGGCTGCTTTGTTGTCTTCCAAATTTTTTGAAGGGTGATTTCATCATGCGCCGTGTTTGGCTCTCTTGCGTTGCAGTTTTGTTTTCGACCCCCATCATGCTGGCGCAAGCCCAGTCGCATTCTGAGCAAGAAAAACAGCAAGACATCGAACGCCACCGCGCAATGGCAGCTGCCCATACGGCAGCAGCGCAATGCTTGGCCTCGGGCAAAGACGAGCAACAATGCCTGAAAGAATTGCAAGCGGCCTGCAAAAACTTGGCGATTGGCAAATACTGCGGCATGAAGCACGGGCACTAAACCCATTTCTGCATGGCTATTTTTCGGCAGCAACCACATCGACCTGCTTGGCCCTGCTTGGGGGCTGCGCCCAGCCGTGCGCTGTGGTGGCTGTGCGCGCTGCTGCTGGTGTTGGCCCCCAGTCTGGGCCAGATACACCGTGTTTTGCACAGCGGGCAGGCTGCTCACCCGCCGCTGGCGCTGCATGACACCATCAGCGCCCATCCAGACCATCCCGCCAGTGGCTTACACCAGCTATTTTCCAGCCACCGCCCTACCGACCCCAATTGCCTTTTATTAGACGAAGGCAGTTGGGCCACGCCCGAAGTTGCTTTACAGCCGCTGCCTCCACTGGCACCGGCCACGCTGCGCCCAGCAGGGCCATACAGCCACCCGGCCGCCACACGCTTAGCGGCCTTTCAGGCACGCGCTCCACCCGATAAGTCTCTGGGTTGAGACTTCATCCCACCTGATTGATTTTGCAGCCGGTGTTTTTGCATGCTTTGCATGGCAGCACGGGCTAGTCTTTCTTTTTTCCGCTGCAATCCTGCACCGCCTGCCATCGCTTAGACCGATGGCAGGCGTGTGGCGTGCGTCGCGCGGTTGTTTCTTGATTTTTTATGTCGTCTTTCTCCTCTTCCTTGCCTTTGGTGGCACCTGCATCGGTCTGCCGTCCTGCCCAACAGCCTCTGCGCCGCCAACCACTGGCTTATGCCGTCGCTTGGTTCTTGGCCAGCTTGGGCAGCAACGCACCAGCCCAAACGCCTAGCGCTGCTGCGCCGGTAGTGGCTTTGCCCGACGTTACCGTGTCGGCCAGTGGTTTGCAACACAGCAGCAACGATATGGCGACCCCAGTCACTGTTTTGGAGGGCGACGAGTTGCTCCAGCGGCGGCAAGCCAATTTGGGCGAAACGCTCAATGGCGAGCCGGGCATCCACTCTAGCCATTTTGGAGCTGGGGCCAGTCGCCCCATCATCCGGGGCATGGATGGCCCGCGTGTACGTTTACTCTCCGATGGTGCCCCCATCCATGATGCCTCCACCATCAGCCCCGACCATGCCGTGGTGGCCGAGCCATTATTGGCCACCCAAATCGAAGTGCTACGTGGTCCCGCCGCACTGACGCACGGTGGTGGCGCTATCGGCGGTGTAGTCAATGTGTTGGATGGCAAAGTGCCCACCGCCATTCCAGCCAAAGGCTACGAAGGCAGTGCCGAATTGCGTGCCAGCAGCGCCAATGCCGAGCGTGCTGGCGCTTTCAGCCTCACTGGGGGTGCTGGGGCGGTAGCGATTCACGTCGAAGGTAGCAAAAGCCAAGCCAACGACTACCGAGTGGGCCAAGGTTGGGCCGGAGGGCGCAAAGTGGCAGGCAGCTTTAACGATAACGACAGCGCCAGTTTAGGTGTTTCTTGGGTGGGAAAGCGTGGCTACCTTGGTTTGGCTTACAGCCGCCAAAATGCCGATTACGGCCTGCCCGGCCACAGCCACAGCTACGATGGCTGTCATCTACATGGCATGAGCTTGCACTGTGGCGGCCACGGCCCCGAGCTAGAACACGGAGATGAACATCACGAGGATGAGCATGGTGCAGCACATGGTGTGCCCGTAGTCGATTTACGCAGTGAACGGCTGGATGTGCGCGGCGAGTTACGCAACCCCCTGCCCGGTTTTAGCAATTTGCGCCTGCGTGCCGGTAAAACCGATTACCAACACCACGAAAAAGAAGCCGGTGCTATCAGCACCACTTTCAGCAACCGTGCCCATGACATGCGCTTAGAAATGCAACATCTGCCGGTGGCTGGTTGGCGTGGCGTGCTGGGCGTACAAACCAGCCAGCGCCGTTTTGCTGCCGAAGGCGAAGAAGCCTACATCCAACCCACCGACACACGCCAACGCAGCCTGTTTGTGTTGGAAGAATACCGCTGGCAAAATTGGCGCTTTGAGGCCGCCTTGCGCCACGAACACCAAACCATCTTGGCCGCTCAACCTGGCACAGCAACCAGCCACGATGGCACTTCGGCAGCCTTGGGCGCGGTGTGGAGATTTCAACCCGGTTACCAACTGCAAGCCTCTTGGAGCCACGCTAAACGCTTACCCACCGCGGAAGAGTTGTATGCCCGGGGCCTGCACCTCGCCACCAGCACCTACGAACTCGGCAACGCCCAGTTGCACAGCGAAACCGCGCAAAATATCGACCTCGGGTTACGCAAAACTGCTGGCGACACCACGTTTGACATCAGTTTGTTCCATAACCGGGTCAAAAACTATATCTATGGCCGCACGCTAGAGGAATTGGATGGCCTGCAACTGCTGCAATACCAGCAACAAGACGCACGTTTTACCGGCTTGGAAGGGCGCGTGCAACAGCGCCTGGGCCGAGACTTTAGCATCAGTTTATTTGGTGATGTGGTGCGCGCCCGTTTGGATGGCGGCGGCAAACTGCCGCGTATTCCAGCCGACCGGGTGGGCCTGCGCTTGGATGGTCAGTGGCAAGCGTGGCAAGGCTACACCGAGTGGGTACAAGTGGCGCGCCAAACCCGCATTGCTGCCTTTGAAAGCGAAACCCCCAGCTATGGCCTGTTGAATCTGGGGCTGTCCTACCAAACCCGCAGCAGCAGCGGCCAAGCGTGGAAAATCTACCTGCGCGCGCGCAACCTGAATGACCGACTGGCCTACGCCCACAGCTCTTTCATTAAAAATGCAGCTCCGTTAATGGGACGTAATATCACGCTGGGCGTGCGCTTAGACTTCTAACTATCTGATAAACCAGATAAATTTGGTTACATTGCTGGCATCAGTAGCCTCGTGCTGGCAATGGAAATGGCGTTCAATGGAGCAAATCTCCTGCAACGCCATCTCCTTGACTGTTATGCCAGCCCCAACAACACCGGAAGACATCCGCCCCGCCGACCTGAAAACCATCCTGCATTCCAAGCGGGCCAATCTTTACTACTTGGAACACTGCCGCGTTTTGGTCAACGGTGGCCGGGTGGAATATGTAACTGACGCGGGAAAGCGCAGCTTGTACTGGAATATTCCTATCGCCAACACCACCAGCATTTTGCTGGGCACAGGTACTTCCATCACCCAAGCGGCCATGCGTGAGCTGGCCAAGGCGGGCGTGTTGGTAGGGTTTTGTGGTGGTGGCGGCACGCCTTTGTTCACTGCCAATGAAGTCGATGTGGAAGTGGCATGGCTGCTACCCCAGAGTGAATATCGCCCCACCCCATATTTGCAGTCTTGGGTGAAATTTTGGTTTGAGGACGACTTGCGCTTGGCAGCGGCCAAGCAATTGCAACTGCTAAGGCTAGAGCGTTTGTTGCCTGCATGGAACACGCGCACATTGCGCGAAGCCGGTTTTGCCGTAGATGCGAACCAACTGCAAACGCTGGTACAGCAGTTTCGCGTGCTGATAACCAATGCCCCCGATGTTACTGCCTTGCTTACGGACGAAGCCCGCCTGACCAAAGCCCTGTTTAAGCTGGCCGTGCAAGCCACAGGCTATGGCGACTTTACCCGCGCCAAACGTGGCACAGGCACCGACCCGGCCAACCGCTTTCTAGACCACGGCAATTATCTGGCCTATGGCTTGGGTGCAACCGCCACTTGGGTACTCGGGTTGCCACATGGTTTAGCCGTACTGCATGGCAAAACGCGTCGGGGTGGCTTGGTTTTTGATGCCGCCGATTTGGTGAAAGATGCTGTCATCCTGCCGCAAGCGTTTCTCTCGGCCATGCGTGGTGATGATGAGCAGTCCTTCCGCCGCCATTGCATTGAAGCCCTGACCCGCACCGAAGCGCTAGACTTCATCATCGAATCGCTCCAGCAGATTGCAAACGACACCGCACGACTGGCCCAACACACTGCAACCTCGACCAGTACGACCGGAGACACCCCATGAATGTGCTGTTTATTTCACAATGCAGCAAACGGGCGCTGACCGAAACCCGCCGCATCCTAGACCAGTTTGCCGAGCGCCGGGGCGATAGAACTTGGCAAACCCCCATCACCCAAGCTGGGCTAGACACTGTACGCAAACTTTTGCGCCAAACGGCGCGTAAAAACACCGCCGTGGCCTGCCACTGGATACATGGCAAAGACCACAGCGAACTGCTCTGGGTAGTGGGCGATGGCCGCCAGTTCAATACCGAAGGTGCAGTACCTACCAACACCACTGCCAACGATGTGTTGCGGGCCAACGATGAAAATACTTGGCACCATCTACCGTTGCTGACGGCCTTGAGCGCCTTGGCTGCTTTGCTGCATGACTTGGGCAAAGCCACGCAGGCTTTTCAAGACCGCTTGCGCCAACCCGGCCTGCGTGAACGCAACCTTTATCGGCATGAATGGGTTTCGGTGCGCTTGTTTCAGGCTTTTGTGGGCAACGATGATGATGCGGGCTGGCTACAACGCTTGGCCGCTTGTGGCAATGCAGCGCTTGATGCTTCAGCCTTTGAAGCCTTGTGGTTAGACCACCAAAAAGGACGCTTGCTGCGCGATGGCCTAGATACCCCACAGGCCGAAGGCCGTCTGCCATTTGCGGTGTTACCACCGTTGGCGCAAGCCGTAGCGTGGCTGATTTTGACCCACCACCGCCTGCCTTGCCTGCCAGTAGCAAAAGCCAATGGCAGCAGTGACGAAGACATCGACCAGCCACAAAACAAATACTGCCGCTTTGGGGCGCACCCTAGCTCGGTCAACCTTCTGACCTTGCAAGCTCTGTTGCAGCGCATCAATGCCGATTGGAATGAACCACACGAAGCCAGCCACGATTCCACGGTACGCGCCTATTGGACTTTTCCGCACGGGCTGCCGGTGGTGATGTTGCCTTGGCGCAAACAGGCGGCACGCTATGCCCAAAAATTGCTGGCGTTGTCGCAATTACCCACCCACATCACAGCACTGCATGACCCCTTTGCCATGCACGTCTCGCGCCTGTGCTTGATGCTGGCCGATCACCATTACTCCAGCATCAACGCTGAAGAGCAGCGCAAACCCTACCGTAACCCCAGCTATCCCCTGTATGCCAACACCAGCAAAAATCCTGCTGGTGCCTCTGTGTTCAATCAAACACTGGATGAGCATCTGCTGGGCGTGCAGGCCCATGCCTCATTGGTAGCGCATTCCTTGCCCTCGCTGGTACGCAGTTTGCCCGCCTTACAAAACCACCGTGGCCTGAGAAAACGCAGTGCTGATGCCCGTTTTCAATGGCAAGACAAAGCCGCTGATATAGCCGCCAGCGTGCGCCAGCGCAGTGCATCGCAAGGAGCGTTTATTGTCAATATGGCCTCTACCGGCTGTGGCAAAACGCTGGGCAATGCCCGCATTATGAACGCTTTGGCCCATCCCGAGCTGGGCTTGCGCTGCGCCTTTGCTATTGGCTTGCGTACCCTGACCTTGCAGACTGGGCGAGTGTTTCAGCATGATTTAGGTTTGGGCGAAGATCAGTTGGCCATCCAAGTGGGCGGTGCCGCCAGTCGTGCCCTGTTTGAGTATTGGGAGGCCCAAGCCGAGGCCACCGGGTCTGCCTCTAGCCAAGCCCTGTTGGATGAAGGCGGACAAGTGCTGTTTGAGGGCAATGACCGCCATCCCCTGCTAGAGCGCCTGAGCAACGATGCCAAGGTACGCTCTTTGATTGCCGCCCCCCTGTTGGTGTGTACGGTCGATCACCTCACGCCCGCCACCGAAAGCCTGCGCGGAGGCCGCCAAATTGCCCCCATGTTGCGCCTCATGACGGGTGATTTGGTGCTGGACGAGCCAGACGATTTTGACATGGCCGACCTGCCCGCACTCACGCGCTTGGTGCATTGGGCCGGGCTATTGGGGGCGCGGGTGCTGTTGTCCTCGGCCACCTTGCCACCGGCGTTGGTAGAAGGGCTATTTTTGGCTTACCAAGCGGGGCGCACGGTGTTCCAGCAGCACCGCAGTGAGCGCCCGAGCGAAGTACCCCAAATTTGCTGTTTGTGGGTAGATGAATTTCACCAAACGGTTTTGGATTGCCCAGACCGTGCCACTTTCCAAGCCGCCCATGCAGCGTATGTGCAAAAGCGCACGACGCAATTGGGCAACACTGAGGTACGCCGCCGTGCCCAAATTGTGCCCTTGCCCCCAGAGTGGAATGACATGGACAAAACATTCCGGCGCACCGACTTTGCCCGGTTTTTGTTGCAATGTGCGTGGCAGTTGCACCAGCAGCCACAAAACCACAGCCTAGACCCTGCCAGTGGCAAGCGTATCAGCGTGGGGCTGATTCGGATGCCCAACATCGAACCGCTGTTTGACGTGGCCTTGGCTATGTACCAACAAGGCATCTCAGTGGCCGGGGTGCATGTGCATCTGTGCGTCTATCACTCGCAATTTCCCTTGCTGGCGCGCTCCAGCATCGAACACCAACTTGATACCCTACTCAACCGCCGCTCAAGCACTGGTAGCCCTGACCCCATCCTTCAACAGCCTGCCATACGAGCCTTGATAGATGCACATCCAGAAAAAGACCAACTGTTTATCGTCTTAGGTAGCCCCGTAACCGAAGTAGGCCGCGACCATGACTATGACTGGGCGGTGGTAGAACCCTCTTCGATGCGCTCCTTCATCCAACTGGCAGGCCGAGTGCGCCGCCACCGTGCTGGCGCGGTGGACAAGGCCAACCTGCTGCTGCTCGATAGCAATCTACGGGCCTATGAGGAGCAACCGGGCAAGGCTGCATTTTGCAAACCAGGATTTGAGACAGAAAAAGTCAACGCAAAAACCGATGCAGCGTACTACTTCCATCTGCAATCCCATTCCTTGCAAGAACTGCTGCTGCGCCAAACCCAAGGGGCTACAGATTGGCCGATAGATGCACGCCCCCGCATTAGCGCCGGTAAATTACAACCCACTAAAAACTTGGTGGACTTAGAACACGCCCGGATGCACGATGCCATGCTGCCCCGTAGCGCAGACCAAGCAGCTGCCACACCGGTAAAACGTGCCGCCAGCCTGTATTGGGCCAGCCATGAAAGGCTGTGGTTGACTGGGCTATTGCCACAGTACCAACGTTTTCGTGATGACCCGGCACCAAGGGTTGATGTGGTTTGGTTGCCTGACGACGACGAAGAGCGCCTGTCTTTGCACCGCGTGGTAGATGGACAGCGGCGTGGCGATAAGTTGTATCCGACAGTAGAAAGCCAGTTGCATCGCATACCGCTGGTGGCAAAAACCAGCATCACGCCGTGGATTCGAGTGGATTTACTCGATGAATTAACCCACCTTGCCCAAAGCAAGGATTGGACACTGCGGAAATGTGCTGAACGCTACGCCACAGCAAGCCTGCCAGACCAGCAGCAAGGCTGGCGCTGGCATGAGCTGCTGGGATTTAGCCGGGCAAAATAAGCCTGTTTAGGCAGGGTGCAACTGCATCGGATGCACCGCCTGCATGGCCGTTTGCAGGGTTTGATTTAACTCTGCCGAGCGTAAATCGTAGGCCGTTTGCAAATTCAGCCACGATTGTGCATCGCCACCAAAGAAGCGACTCAAGCGCAAGGCCGTATCGGCGCTGACACCACGCCGCTCTAACACGATGTCGTTGATACGCGAGGCCGGCACATGCAAATGCCGGGCCAGCGCATTGGCGCTCATGTTCATCGGCTTGAGATAGTCCTCGCGCAAGACTTCGCCAGGGTGTACCGGGCGCATACCGTTTTTTATCATGTTGCAACTCCTATGCAGCAGCCAAGGAAAGGGCTTCAGTGGTAGTCCACGATTTCCACATCAGCAACCCCTTGTTCTGTCCAAACAAAACACACCCGCCATTGTTCATTGATGCGAATACTGTGCTGGCCTTGGCGGTCTCCGGCCAGCCTTTCCAACCGGTTGCCCGGAGGGCTACGCAGAAACTCCAGTGTGGTTGCGGCATCCAGTTGTGCCAACTTGCGTTCTGCTACGGTCTGGATGTTGGCAAATTGGCGGGTTCTTCCACTGGCGAACAGGCGTTGCGTTTCCTAACATTTGAAAGAAAGTATGGTCATGCAGGGAAATTTTATACCGTTTACCGGTAATAAGTACACTGCCTATGCGGCAGAAAAAAGAGCAACGATGCTCTCAAGCATCATTTTCTAAGCTGCTTCTACAGCAGTAGTATGTATCGCATTGTAACAAACAACCTCAAGTATCATGGATTAGATTAAGCTGCTATTCCAGAACAACCGAGGAACCCGATATGCCCCTCACCGAACGCCGTTTGCTCTGGCATGGAGTTATTGCAACCTTCATCCAAGAGAGGCTGGATGCCAAACTCGACAAGCTCAAGGATGACGATGCAAAACGCCTAGAACTATTAGCGCAACACCAGTATGGCGCATGGATTGAGAACGCAGCCAAACGGGTGGGACAAATCCAAGCCGTCACCCATGCCCTCAAACCCATACACCCTGATGCCCGAGGTACTAATCTCTATGTGGAGCCAAACCAGTTACCCAAATTGGAAGTGCTAGGCAGCCACGCGCTAGGAACCACTTTTGCAGGTGATGTAGTAGGTAATGCGGCCGCCTTAGATGTGTACAAGTTTTTGCGGCTAGAGTTAAACGGCTGTAGTTTGCTGGCTGCTTTGTTGGCCGAAGACGAAGCGGCTATGCAAGCACTGCATGATGACCCAGTGCAGGCTCAAACTTTACGCGATGCTTTTGCCGCACTCACGCAGCCGCGCACAGGTGGCCCCAGCTCGCATCCACTGGCCAAGCAGTTGTACTGGCTTACTGATAGCGACCCATGTGTGGATAGCCATTATGAGTTACTGGCTCCGCTGTTTCCTACCTCACTGGCCCATGTCGTCCACGCGCACATCCAAGAACACCGCTTTGGCGAGGCCAACAAGGCCGCCCGGCAAGCCTACTACGCACACAAAGCCAATACAGGGGTTTTTCACCATTACCCCAATTTGGCGGTGCAAAAAATGGGCGGAACGAAGCCGCAAAATATCAGCCAACTTAATAGTGAACGCGGCGGTAACAATTACCTCTTGGCCTCGTTGCCTCCCACATGGAGGGCCAGTGCTGCTCGGCTGCCCGTACACAGCCATTCGGTGTTTGAACGTCTTTTCTCGGCCCGGCCCGAAGTACGCAAAACGCTACGCCAGTTGCGCCAGTTTCTAGCCTCTGACCCAGAGCCGAATCAGCAAACCCGCCAGCGCCGCGCCGCCTACATCGACACCCTGATTGACGAAATGGTTTCTCTATCAGGCGAGTTGGTACAAACCATGCCCGCAGGTTGGACAAGCCAAAGTGTGGACACCGAAGACCGCTTCAAAGAGTTGAATCGTGCAGAACAACTTTGGCTCGACCCGCTACGCGCCCAACTACCAGCAGAAACTGATTTCGCCCAAGAATGGTTAAAAATGGATTGGCCTGCCGAGGTGGGTAAACGTTTTGCCAACTGGCTCAACCATGCGCTAAAAAACCAACTGCCCGTGGGTGATGCCGAGGCCCAACAATGGCAAAAAGCCTTGTTGGTCGATGAAGATGGCTTTAAGCAACAACTGCGCGAGTTACGCCAGCGGCTGGATAAACAAGCCATGCCAGAACCCGGAGCAACGCTATGAGCTTGTCATCTATTCCCCAAGCTATTTTGGTATTTCCGCACCTGCGCGTGCAAAACGCCAATGCCATTTCCAGCCCACTGACGCATGGTTTTCCATCCATCACCGCCTTTACCGGCCTGATGTGGGCGTTAGAGCGCCAACTGGCCCAATCCAACATCCCGCTGCATTTGCACCAAGTGGGCATCATCTGCCACCAGCATCAGGAGCAAGTGGCCCCCGGTTTTGTGCATACCTTCCACCTGACGCGCAACCCCATCGATAAAGATGGCAGCACCGCCGCGATTGTGGAAGAAGGCCGTATCCATCTGGATATCACACTGGTGTTTACCGTGTCAGAAAACACACCCAGTAGCGCAGTGCCCACCTTGGTACAAGGCAGCGAAGAAGCCATGCAGCAATGGGCCGATGCAGCGGGGCAAATTTTGTCGCAGATGCGCGTTGCCGGGGGCAGCTTACTGCCGGGGCGTGCTGCCCCTGGCCGACGGCTACGCCCTTGGCTGGCGGTGTTACCAGACGATGCCGCCCAGCGTGAACAGCAATGGCGACACTGGCGACGGCAGTGGCTGCCCGGATTTGCCTTGGTGGCACGCGATGATTTACTGGTCGAACGTTTGGCTGAACTGCAAAAACAACAACCTCAAGCCACTTTGCTCGATGCTTGGCTACACGCCAGCCGCTTTAACTACCAACCCGCACAGCCAGAGCCAGACACCTCCGAGAAAAAGGTGACATGGGCCGACCCGCAACGCGGCCCCGGCAGCGGTTGGATTGTGCCGATTCCCGTGGGTTACGCCGCCTTGTCGGAGCGCCATCCCCCTGGTGTGGTGGCCAATGCCCGCGATGCCCGTGTGCCCGTGCGCTTTGTCGAGGCCGTCTATTCTTTGGGTGAATGGCTCAGTCCGCACCGACTCACACACTTAGAGCAATTACTCTGGCAGGCACACACCGACGAAGCCCAAGGTTTGTACCGCTGCCGCAATGCTTACAAGTCCCCCGATGCCGCACTGTCGGACGCTGAAGACAGCGACGACGATGACTACCCCTACTGACATCCTTCTTCCCGCCATTCCCCTTCTCCCTCGTGTTGCAAAAGGACTGAACCACCATGTCGAATTCCCTAAAAACTGCCTCCGTCTTGGCTTTTGAGCGCAAACTTGACCCTTCTGATGCTGTGTTTCATGCAGGCTGCTGGGACGAGCGTGACGCGGCTGCATCGTGGGCTGCGGTGCAGGTACGCACCAAATCTGTGCGCGGCACCATCTCCAACCGGCTCAAAACCAAAGACCAAGACCCAGCCAAACTCGACGCTGCCATCGAAAATCCCAACTTGCAAACCGTGGATGTAGCCGCCTTGCCTGCCGATGCAGACACGTTAAAAGTGCAATTTACTCTGCGGGTTTTAGCAGGTGCTGGTACGCCATCGGCCTGCAACAGTGCCGAATACCAAGCCAAATTGGCCCAAACCGTCCAAACCTATGTAGCCAGCCACGGTTTTACTGCTTTGGCCCAGCGTTATGCAGCCAATTTAGCCAATGGCCGCTTTTTATGGCGCAACCGTGTCGGAGCAGAAAGCGTACAAGTGCAGGTAAGCCAGCTGAAAAATGGCAAAGCAGAAACAACTTGGGTGTTTGATGCACTGGCACATCCTTTGCGCGCACTCGACACCAGCCATCAAGACCTTCAAGCCTTAGCAGCACTGCTGGCTGCTGGCTTGGCTGGTACAGCACATGTTTTGCTGCAAATTACTGCCTTTGTTCGTCTGGGAGCAGGCCAAGAAGTGTTTCCATCGCAAGAACTCATTTTGGACAAGGGCAGCGCGGGTAAAAGTAAAACCCTGTACCACATTGGCGAGAAAGGCCATGAAATCGCCGCCATTCATTCACAAAAAATTGGCAATGCCATTCGTACCATCGACAACTGGTATGAAGGAGCTGAGCAATTGGGGCCGATTGCTGTGGAACCCTACGGCTCTGTCACCACACAGGGCAAAGCCTATCGTCAACCCAAGCAAAAGCAAGATTTTTATACCTTGCTCGACAATTGGTTGCTCAATGACAAAGTGCCTACCGTAGAACAGCAGCATTTCGTCATGGCGGTGCTGATTCGGGGTGGCGTGTTTGGCGATGCAAGTTGATGCTATGACCACCCATTACATTGATTTAACCCTGCTGCCTGACCCAGAGTTTAGCCAAGCCCATCTTTGGCGGGCGCTCTATGCCAAACTGCATCGGGCCTTGGTGCAATTACAAACCTCGGCCATTGGGGTAAGTTTTCCGCAATACCAGTTAAAGCCACAAACTTTAGGGCAAGTTTTGCGTTTGCATGGTGAAATAGCCCCATTAGAGCAATTGATGGCCACCGATTGGCTCAAGGGGATGCGCGACCATGTAACAGTGGCTAGTTTGGCCCCTGCACCTGCCCAAGCACCGCACCGCATTGTCCAGCGGCAGCAGTTTAAAACCAGTGTTGAAAGGTTACGCCGCCGCCGTATGCAGCGCAAAGGTGAGACAGTTGAACAGGCCATCGCAGCCATTCCAGATAGTATGGAGCGCCGCCCACCGCGTTTGCCCTATGTGCAACTGCGTAGCAGCAGCAATGGGCAATCATTCTACCTCTGGATTGAGCAAGGGCCACTGCAAGCCCTGCCCAGCACTGGCCGGGGCTTCAATGCTTACGGCTTGGGCCAAGCCAGTGGTGATAGCATCCCGTGGTTCTGACCCTTTTTTAGGGCCGCCCTCAGTTCTTATACAAATCAATGACTTGCGTCAGAGGCGTAGAAAAGGGGAGGTAGCTCTTTTAGGGTACAATGTCCTTTAAAAACCGACACTTGGCCGAAATTTCGGCCAGTTTTCTGCCGCACAGGCAGCTTAGAAATCTCGGTCGGGATTTAGACGCTTGGTATGCCGGTTTTCTGCCGCACAGGCAGCTTAGAAATCCGTTCTTTTTCAGTTCCTCTTTTCCGTTCCGTTTTCTGCCGCACAGGCAGCTTAGAAAATCAGTGTGCCAGCACCCGCCGTGCCAGCCGTGTTTTCTGCCGCACAGGCAGCTTAGAAAAACAATGGGTTTGTTGACGCGCATGGATTCCAGTTTTCTGCCGCACAGGCAGCTTAGAAAAAGCGCAGTCTTTGGTGTCGTTGTAGTGCATAGTTTTCTGCCGCACAGGCAGCTTAGAAAAGCAAGCCAAAGCCTTTGACCCCGGAAAACTGGTTTTCTGCCGCACAGGCAGCTTAGAAATCAATAAAGCGCTCGCGCAGTAGCCAGCGCGCGTTTTCTGCCGCACAGGCAGCTTAGAAAACATGGACAAGTGGCTTCTGTCTGAGATTGCGTGTTTTCTGCCGCACAGGCAGCTTAGAAATCTATCTGCCCGCGCCTTGCTAGTTTTTACATGTTTTCTGCCGCACAGGCAGCTTAGAAAATCGGTTTGAAGGCTTCGGACATGGCGCGGTCGTTTTCTGCCGCACAGGCAGCTTAGAAAATTGTGTAATCTTGCGCCGCACTAATCGCCAAGTTTTCTGCCGCACAGGCAGCTTAGAAACTGCAAGATGCCGTCAACAAAAAGCCGATGCACGTTTTCTGCCGCACAGGCAGCTTAGAAATACCCCCCAAGCCCACATTGCCGTAGCTACCCGTTTTCTGCCGCACAGGCAGCTTAGAAACGGAACACATCATCGGCCATCGCCACGGCGTTCGTTTTCTGCCGCACAGGCAGCTTAGAAATTGGTGGCAGTGCTGCAAAAAAGCACTTGCCAGTTTTCTGCCGCACAGGCAGCTTAGAAACGCCCCGGCGCACGGTTTGAGGTCAAGCGGGAGTTTTCTGCCGCACAGGCAGCTTAGAAATGTCCAGGCAGGGCGCTTGAATGATGGCACCCGTTTTCTGCCGCACAGGCAGCTTAGAAAACTTTGCGGCCATCCTTCAATGGGCCTGTGACGTTTTCTGCCGCACAGGCAGCTTAGAAAATGCCAGAAAGCCGACTACATCAGCGCCAGATTGTTTTCTGCCGCACAGGCAGCTTAGAAAGGGGCAAGGGCAGCAATACTGAAGGGGCAGATGTTTTCTGCCGCACAGGCAGCTTAGAAATGTGACTGATAACGCTACTACCCCTGTGACTGGTTTTCTACCGCACAGGCAGCTTAGAAAACTGCACTCCTTCACGAAGTAGCTGCAAGCATGTTTTCTGCCGCACAGGCAGCTTAGAAATTAGCTACTGACATTTAATGTAAGGGCCATCAGTTTTCTGCCGCACAGGCAGCTTAGGAAACTTGCGCCTTGGCAGTGCCAGGCAGTGCTAGACCAAAAACGAAAAAAGCCAGCAATGACGCTGGCTTACGTGGCTTTTGTGCCTGATAGTTCCTGTCAGTTCCTATTGCAGAATCACTCCCACTCAATGGTGGCTGGAGGCTTGCTCGACACATCATAGGTCACACGGTTGATGCCGCGTACCTCATTGATGATGCGGCCAGAGACCTTCTTGAGCAGCGCATAGGGCAGTTCGGCCCAATCAGCGGTCATGAAGTCAGAAGTTTGCACCGCACGCAGCGCGACCACGTAGTCGTAGGTGCGGCCATCACCCATCACGCCCACGCTTTTCACCGGTAAAAATACCGTAAAGGCTTGGCTAGTCAGGTCGTACCAACTCTTGCCGCAGGCTTCATCGACAAAATTGCCCAATTCTTCAATGAAGATGGCATCCGCACGGCGCAGTAAATCGGCATACTCCTTCTTCACTTCGCCCAAAATACGCACGCCTAAACCGGGGCCGGGGAAGGGGTGGCGATAGACCATATTGCGCGGCAGGCCCAAAGCCACGCCCAGTTCACGCACTTCGTCTTTGAACAAATCGCGCAGCGGCTCTAATAATTTCAAGCCCAATTGCTCAGGTAGACCACCGACGTTGTGGTGGCTCTTGATGGTGACAGCCTTTTTGCTCTTAGCGCCGCCAGACTCAATCACATCGGGATAAATCGTGCCTTGGGCTAAGAAAGTCGCCCCCTTGTGCCCGCCATCACCGGCTTTGAGTTTAGCGGCTTCTGCCTTAAACACATCGACAAACAAACCACCAATGATTTTGCGTTTTTGCTCTGGGTCAGAAACCCCAGCCAGCTTGCCCAAGAACAGCTCGGACGCATCGACCCGAATCACCTTGGCGTGCAATTTGCCTGCAAACATCTCCATCACCATGTCGCCCTCGTTCAGGCGCAGCAGCCCATGATCGACAAACACACAGGTAAGCTGGTCGCCAATGGCACGGTGAATCAGCGCGGCCGCCACGGACGAATCAACGCCACCCGACAGGCCCAAAATCACCTCTTCATCGCCCACCTGTTCACGGATTTTTTGCACCGCTTCGGCGATGTAGTCGCCCATAATCCAATCCGGGCGGGCTTGGCAAATATCCAGCACAAAGCGATTGAGCAGGGCTTGGCCTTGCACGGTGTGCGTGACTTCGGGGTGGAACTGCACCGCATAGTATTTGCGCGCCTCGTCGGCCATACCGGCAATCGGGCAGCTCGGGGTGCTGGCCATCACTTCAAAGCCGGGCGGCAGTTGCGTTACCTTGTCGCCGTGGCTCATCCAGACCTTGAGCATCCCGTGGCCTTCGGGCGTGGTGAAGTCGGCAATATCCTTCAGCAAGGCGGTATGGCCGTGGGCGCGCACTTCAGCATAGCCAAACTCGCGTGTGTGGCCGCTTTCTACCTTTCCGCCCAATTGTTGCGCCATGGTTTGCATACCGTAGCAAATGCCCAGCACCGGCACGCCCAGGTCAAATACGGCCTGTGGGGCGCGGTCAGTGCTGTCTTCATATACGCTGGCATGGCTGCCGGACAAAATCACGCCCTTGAGCGTGCCGTCTTGGGCATAGGCGCGCACCCAGTCGTCCGAGACATCGCAAGGATGCACTTCGCAGAACACATGGGCTTCGCGCACCCGGCGGGCAATTAACTGCGTGACTTGGGAACCGAAGTCAAGGATGAGGATTTTGGAATGTTGCATGGCGATAAAAAGAAAAAGGCCCGAACACCACTGGCTGGGTTCGGGCCTGTCAATACAGAAAAATCAATCGGCGCGGTAGTTGGGTGCTTCTTTGGTGATTTGCACGTCATGGACGTGGCTTTCGCGGATACCAGCGGTGGTAATTTCGACAAACTCGGCTTTTTCGTTCATCTCAGCAATGGTGGCGCAACCGCAATAGCCCATTGCGGCGCGCACGCCACCGGCCATCTGATAGACGATGGAAACCATCGAACCCTTGTAGGGTACGCGGCCTTCAATGCCCTCGGGCACCAGCTTGTCGGCATTGGGGTTGCCGGTGCTGGATTCTTGGAAGTAGCGGTCGGCGCTGCCTTGCTGCATGGCACCAATACTGCCCATGCCACGGTAGCTTTTGTAAGAGCGCCCTTGGAACAAAATCACCTCGCCGGGGGCTTCTTCGGTACCGGCAAACATGCCACCCATCATGATGGTGCTGGCCCCAGCGGCCAAGGCTTTGGCGATGTCGCCGGAGTAGCGAACGCCACCGTCGGCAATCAAAGGCACGCCGGTGCCCTTGAGGGCTGTCGCTACGCTGTCGATGGCCATGATTTGCGGCACCCCGACACCCGCCACAATGCGCGTGGTGCAGATAGAACCGGGGCCAATCCCCACCTTGACCGCATCGGCACCGGCCTCGACCAGCGCCAGCGCTGCTGCGCCGGTAGCAATGTTGCCGCCGACCACATCCACCTGCGGGTAATTTTGCTTGACCCAACGCACGCGCTCAATCACACCTTGACTGTGGCCGTGGGCCGTATCCACAATGATGGCATCCACGCCCGCACGTACCAGCGCCTCAACGCGCTCTTCGGTGCCTGCACCCACGCCCACGGCAGCACCCACGCGCAAGCGGCCAGAGGCATCGCGGGCGGCATTGGGAAAGCTGGTTTGTTTGGTGATGTCTTTAACGGTGATGAGGCCCTTGAGCTCAAAGGCATCGTTGACCACCAAGATGCGCTCTAATTTGTGCTTGTTCAGCAGGGCTTTAGCGGCGGCGGGGCTGGTGTTGTCGCGCTCGTTGACGGTAATGAGCCTCTCGCGCGGGGTCATGATTTGATGCACTTTGACATCGTAGCGGGTCTCAAAGCGCAAATCGCGCCCCGTAACGATACCCACCACCTTGCCACCGTCGCAGACCGGAAAGCCAGAAATGCCCAATTGCTCAGACAATTGCAACACCTGTAACACCGTGTGTTCTGGCGTAATGACTACGGGGTCGCGCAGTACGCCCGATTCGTAGCGCTTGACGCGCGCCACTTGGGCGGCCTGCTCTTGGGCTGTAAGGTTTTTGTGTACGATGCCAATACCGCCCTCTTGGGCGATGGCAATGGCCAAGCGTGCCTCGGTCACGGTATCCATCGCGGCGGAGACCAAAGGCAGGTTGAGCGCAATGTTGCGCGAGAAACGGGTGGCCAGGGAGGTGTCCTTGGGCAGGACTTGGGAGTACGCTGGCACCAACAACACGTCGTCGAAGGTGAGTGCTTTTCCAAGAAGGCGCATGTGAAAGCTCCAAAAAACCGATTGTAGCCGTCTCTAGCGCCCCGCACCGTTGGCCAGCACCGCTACACTTGCACCCATGAAAAAGCACTACGCCCTTTTGCTTGCACTGCTGGCCACCCTGTCATTGGGCGTTGAGGCCCAATGGCAATGGATAGAAAAAGATGGCCGCAAGGTTTTCAGTGACCGTGCGCCCCCAATAGACATCCCCGAGCAGAGCATTTTGCGCCGCCCCGGCAACCACCAGCCCACCACTGCGCCCGCGCCTGCCACAGAGGCCGCACCCAGCACCGAAGCAGCCACCGGTAGCACCACCAAAGCGGCACCCAAGCCGACTTTGGTCGATAAAGAGCTGCAAGCCCGCAAAGCCCAAGCCGAAGCAGCTGAAGAGGCAAAAAAGAAAGCCGAAGAAGAACGCCAAGCGAAAAGCAAAGCCGAGAACTGCACCCGCGCCCGCACGGCCAAAACCACTTTTGAATCAGGGCAATTGTTGCGCCACACCAACGCCCAAGGCGAGAGTGTCTTTATGGACGAGGCCACGCGCAAAGCCGAAACCCAGCGCCTGCAAGGCATCATCGACAACGATTGCAAACGCTAAAAATTTGCTGGATTACAGCCGGGCTTTGGGGCGGGCAAACAAGCCCGCAGCGCGGGCACCTTGGCGTGCAAAACGTTCGCGTCGGGCCACCTTGGGGTCCACCGTCAGGGGGCGGTAAAGCTCTACCCGGTCTAAATCGTGCAGTGGCTGGCTTAATGGCCGCACTTTGCCCCAAATGCCGCAAGGGGGCCAAGCGTGCAGTGGCACATCGGGCGGCAACAAGCCACTGGCACGCACCGCATCGGCCAAAATCGCCCCCGCAGGCAGTTGCAAGGCGCACTCTAGCACTTGGCCCGGCTGCAACGACGCGGCCACCACCACCCGAATATCAGCCATACACCTGCTGGGCGCGCTTGATAAAGGCATCGACCATCGTGGCGGCGATGCGGTCAAATACAGGACCTACCAACCCGGCCAGCACCTTGTTAGAAAACCCATAATGCAGTTTTAGCTCTACGCGCGAGGCCCGTTGCGAGCCATCGCCCACCGCATGGAACTGCCAATCACCGTCCAAGCGCGAAAATGGCCCCTTGACCAGCCGCATCTGTACCCGTCGCCCTTGCTCGTGGGTGTTGCGCGTCACAAACGACTGGCGCAGGCCACTGAGGGCGATGCCGATTTCGGCCAGCATACTGTTACCGTCATGCTCTAGCACACGCGCCCGGTCGCACCACGGCAAAAACTGTGGATACTTATCCACCCCCGTGACCAAGGCAAACATCTCTTCGGGGCTATACCAAATGAGGACGGACTTACTAACAGTTTTCATGGAGTGGTGGTAGGCAAACTAGAATCACAGCTAACGCGACAACCGCCATTGTAGGGAGGCCCTTGATCTCCCGGTTGGCACCGCAACTATTTCCGATGGCCAAGAAACCCCAAACATCCTCTCGCATTGCTGACAATAAAAAAGCGGCATACAACTATTTTTTTGAAGAGCGCTACGAAGCGGGCGTGGTGCTGCAAGGCTGGGAAGTCAAAGCCCTGCGCGAAGGCAAGGTACAGCTCACCGATGGCTATGTGGTCATCCGTGAGGGCGAATTGTTTTTGTTCGGCTGCCAAATCAACCCGCTCAAAACCGCCTCTACCCATGTCAACCCGGATGCAGTACGCACCAAAAAGCTGCTCATGCACAAAGAAGAAATCCGCCGCCTGATTGGCAAGGTCGAGCAAAAAGGCTATACCCTGATTGCCCTGAACCTGCACTGGAAAGAAGGCAAGGTGAAATGTGAAGTCGCACTGGCCAAAGGCAAGGCCGAACACGACAAGCGTGACACCATCAAAGACCGCGAAGGCAAGCGCGAAGTCGAGCGCGCCATGAAGGTACACCACCGCTAAAGCGGCAGTGCCTTTCAATTTTTAAGGTTTTTTAGTCTTGTAGCGCCGCCAGCGGGTGCGCGTGGGCCGGCCAAGGGCTGCTAAAGAAGGATTGCACCAATTCGGGCGATACATCCTCAATCCGCTGTGGGTTCCAGCGTGGGCTTTGGTCTTTGTCCACCGCCAAAGCACGAATGCCCTCTAAGGTTTCACTTTGACCGGGGCGCAAATAGAAGCAATGGCGCACCAAATCGCGCTCCATACGCAAATCATCGGCCAAATTGAGGCTACGCGCGCGACGCACTTGCTCCAACACCACATGCAGCATCAGCGGCGAACGCTTGCGTAACAGGGCGGCAGTGGCTTTGGCCCAATCGCTGCTGGCCGCTTCTAGGGCGTTCACGATGTCTGGCACCGTTTTCAGGGCAAAGTATTGGTTGATTTCGGCATGGCAGGCTTCTAGCTTGGGCACGGCGGTTTTTAATTCGGCGGCCACAAAACTGCGCACAGCGGCAGCATTGGCAAAACTCTGACTGCCCAAGGCTTCCCAAACGCGCGCTTGCTGGTCTGCGGGCAAAAAGCCATCAGCCAAATTAAACGCAATCGCATCACCGGCACCAATGGTTTCGCCCACCAAGCCCAGCCACTCGCCTGCACGCCCAGGGCAACGGCTTAAAAAGTAACCGCCACCGACATCGGGGAACAGGCCAATTGCCGTTTCGGGCATAGCCATTTTGGTGCGCTCAGTCACGATACGCAGGGCCGCGCCTTGGCTAATGCCCATGCCACCGCCCATGACGATGCCATCCATAAAAGCAATATAAGGCTTGGGATAGCGGTGAATCAGGTGGTTGAGGGCGTATTCTTCGGTAAAAAAGTCTTCAATTTGTGGGTCGCCTACGCTGCCTGCTTGGTGCAAAAAGCGAATATCGCCCCCGGCACAGAAAGCGCCAAACGGCCCTTCTTTGTTGCTGCCGCGCACGGCCACGGCCAGCACGCGCGCATCGTCTTTCCAAGCCAACAAAATGGCCATCAAATCACGTACCATGCCCAACGAGAGCGCATTGAGCGCACGCGGACGGTTGAGCGTAATCAGGCCCACTTGGCCGCGCACTTCGCTCAAAACTTCAGAGACAGTCTCCGCCATTTTTCTTCCTTTCTGGTTCATTAACAAGACAAAGCACGCATTGTGCGATAGAGCGCAGCACCGATTGCGCCATTGCGGTGACTCGGTGCGCGGTATCAACATGGCATACAATGGACGGCTACCCATGCACAGCGCGTTCTGCATACCTACTAAAGCCGTATCCCCGGCCCCTTCTTAGTCTGCCCCACGGGCGCAGCAACCTCTATAGCCCGCTACGTCCAGCGCGGCCACCCTTGGCAGGGTGCATGGTTTTTGTGCTGGTTGTGTGCCATATGCCTTGGCACCTCCGCTAGACGATAGACACTCCAACTTGCTTTTTACGAGATAAAACATGGCCAAAGAAGAACTGATTGAAATGCAGGGCAGCGTGACCGAAGTGCTGCCCGACTCGCGTTTTCGCGTTACCCTCGAAAACGGACACCAACTGATTGCCTACACTGGCGGCAAGATGCGTAAGCACCACATCCGCATTTTGGCGGGCGACAAAGTCTCGCTAGAGATGTCGCCCTACGATTTGAGCAAAGGCCGCATCACCTTCCGCCATCTGGCAGGCCGTGGCCCCGGTCCGTCCTCGCGTTAACTTTGCCTTGCCCCCTGATTTTTAGCCAGCTTTTGCAAATCGGGGCTTTTTCTGTATATAATTCAAGTCTTGTCGGAGCGTAGCGCAGCCTGGTAGCGCATCTGCTTTGGGAGCAGAGGGTCGCGAGTTCGAATCCCGCCGCTCCGACCACCGTTTAAAAGCCTGTTGCATCTTGGTGCAACAGGCTTTTTGCTTGGCTAGGCCACCATAGCCCCTTTACACAAATTTTTGCCCATGAAAATTTTTCGCGGTTTCCGTCACCCCGGCATTGCCCCCGCCAGTGCCGTGACCTTGGGCAATTTCGATGGCGTACACCGGGGCCATCAGGCCATGTTGGCGCTGCTGCAAAACGAAGCCCTGCATCGGGGCGTGCCCAGCTGTGTGCTTACTTTTGAGCCGCACCCGCGCGATTATTTTGCCGGTGCCTTGCATCGGCCCGAACTGGCCCCAGCACGCATTGGCACCCTGCGCGACAAACTGACCGAGTTGCAGCGCTGTGGGGTCGAGCAAACGGTGATTTTGCCGTTTGATGCGCGCTTGGCGGCCCAATCACCCCAAGCTTTTATGGATGAAGTCTTGGTAGCGGGTTTAGGGGCGCGCTATGTCTTGGTGGGCGATGATTTCCGCTTCGGTGCCCAGCGTGCCGGTGACTATGCGCTGCTGGATGCCGCCGGTGCAGAAAAAGGCTTTGATGTCGCCCGCATGATGAGCTACGAAGTGCATGGCCTGCGCGTGTCCAGCTCGGCGGTGCGCCAAGCGCTGTTGGCAGGCCGAATGCAAGAGGCCGCCCAGCTGTTGGGGCGGCCTTACACCATCTCGGGCCATGTGGTGCATGGGCGCAAGCTGGGGCGGGCGCTCGGGGCCAGCAACGCGCAGGCGGACAATGGCTTTCGTACCCTCAATTTGCGTTTTGCCCATTGGAAGCCTGCCGCCAGTGGCATCTTTACCGTCTTGGTGCATGGACTCAGTGATGCGCCTTTGCCCGGCGTAGCCAATTTGGGCATTCGCCCCTCATTAGACCCCAACGATGTCAATGGGGGCCGCGTGCTGCTCGAAACCCATTGCCTGGCATGGCCGAGCCACCTCGGGGCGGAAGGGGGCTACGGTAAAATTGCCCGGGTGGAACTGCTGCACAAACTGCACGACGAACTCAAATACGACAGCTTCGATGCCCTCACGGCTGGCATCGCGCGCGATTGTGCCGATGCGCGCGCTTGGTTTGCCAGCCATGCCCAAACCCGCCGCCAAACCACGCGCGACCGAATTTGAGGGGCTACGCTGCCCACTTTCATCCCCTTTCGTGCCGCCTCACCCCTTGCCAGTTGGGGCCGCGTTGCCTGTATTTTTCTGAGAATCTTTCCATGTCCGACGCTCAAAAAACCGCTGCCACCCCCGATTACCGCAGCACCCTGAACCTGCCTGACACCCCCTTCCCGATGCGTGGCGACCTGCCCAAACGCGAACCGGCTTGGGTGAAGGAATGGGAGGACAAAGGCATCTACCAAAAACTGCGGGCGGCCCGCAGCGGCAAGCCCAAGTTCATCTTGCACGATGGCCCGCCCTACGCCAACGGCCAAATCCATATCGGTCATGCCGTGAACAAAGTCCTCAAGGACATGATTACCAAGGCACGTCAGCTAGAGGGTTACGACGCGCAGTATGTGCCCGGTTGGGACTGCCACGGCCTGCCGATTGAAAACGCTATCGAAAAACTGCATGGCCGCAACCTGCCACGCGACGAAATGCAGGCCAAAAGCCGCGCTTTTGCTACCGAGCAAATCGCGCAGCAAATGCAAGACTTCAAGCGCTTGGGCGTGCTAGGGCAGTGGGATAAGCCTTACAAAACCATGAACTTCGCTAACGAGGCGGGAGAGTTGCGCGCCCTCAAGCGCGTGATGGAGCGCGGCTATGTCTATCGTGGTCTCAAGCCGGTCTATTGGTGCTTTGACTGCGGCAGCTCCTTGGCCGAGTTTGAAATTGAATACCAAGACAAAAAGAGCGAAACGCTGGACGTGGCCTTCAAAGCGCACGACCCAGCACGCTTGGCCGCTGCTTTTGGCCTGCCTGCGGTGCAGCAGGATGCCTTTATCGTCATTTGGACCACCACCGCTTGGACGATTCCGGCCAACCAAGCCCTGAACCTGAACCCTGAATTGCCCTATGCGCTGGTGCAAACCGAGCGCGGCCAGTTCATTGTGGCGGCCCAGTTGGTGGACAACTGCCTGCAACGCTGGGGCTTGACCGGCCAAGTGCTGGCTACCGTGCCCGGCCAGCAGCTAGAGGGTTTGGAGTTTGAACACCCGCTGTACGACGTAGCCAACCCCGATGGCAGTTATGGCTACCGCCGTTTGGCCCCGGTCTATCTGGCCGACTACGCCACCGCCAGCGACGGCACGGGTATCGTCCACGCTGCCCCCGCTTATGGTGTCGATGACTTTAACTCCTGCGTTGCCCACGGCCTGAAGTACGACGACATCCTCAACCCCGTGCAAGGCAATGGCTGCTACGCCGCCGACTTCCCCTTGTTTGGCGGCCTGCACATCTGGAAAGCCGTGCCGGTGGTGTTGCAAACCCTGCGCGATGCCGGGCGCTTGCTGGCAACGCAAACCATCACCCACAGCTACCCGCACTGCTGGCGGCACAAAACCCCGGTCATTTACCGCGCTGCCGCGCAATGGTTTGTGCGTATGGATGCGGGTGAAGGCGTATTTGCCAGCGACAAGGCCGCAGGCACGCTGCGCCAATTGGCCTTGGACGCGATTGAACAGACCCATTTCTACCCCGCCAATGGCAAGGCGCGTCTGCGCGACATGATTGCCAACCGACCCGATTGGTGCATCTCGCGCCAGCGCTCTTGGGGCGTGCCGCTGCCGTTCTTCCTGCATAAAGATTCGGGCGAGCTGCATCCGCGCACGATGGAAATCATTGACCAAGCCGCCGCCATCGTCGAGCAAGGTGGTATCGAAGCGTGGAGCCGTGTTAGCGCCGAAGAAATCTTGGGCGCAGAAGACGCACCCCATTACACCAAAAGCACCGACATCTTAGAAGTGTGGTTTGATTCTGGCTCTACCTTTTGGCATGTGATGCGCGGAACCCATGCCGAACTGCACCACGACAGGGGCCCCGAGGCCGACCTGTACCTCGAAGGCCATGACCAGCACCGGGGTTGGTTCCACAGCTCGCTGCTGCTGGCCAGTGCTATCTATGGGCGCGCCCCCTACCGTGGCTTGCTCACGCACGGCTTTACCGTGGATGGCCAAGGCAAAAAGATGAGCAAGTCCTTGGGCAACACCGTCTCGCCGCAAGCAGTCAGTGGCAAGCTGGGGGCAGAAATCATCCGCCTGTGGTGTGCCTCGACCGATTATTCGGGCGACTTGGCGATTGACGACAAAATCTTGGCCCGCGTGGTGGACTCCTACCGCCGCATTCGCAACACGCTGCGCTTTTTGCTGGCCAACGTGAGTGATTTTGACCCGGCGCAAGATGTCGTGCCGTTTGAGCAACTGCTAGAAATTGACCGCTACGCGCTGATGCGTGCCACCCAGTTCCAGCAAGAAGTGTTGGCCCATTACAAGGTCTATGAGTTCCATCCCGTGGTGGCCAAGCTGCAACTGTATTGCTCCGAAGACTTGGGCGGTTTCTATCTGGACGTGCTGAAAGACCGGCTCTATACCACAGCCCCCAAGAGTTTGGCACGCCGTAGCGCCCAAACCGCGCTCTGGCATATCACCCATGCCATGTTGCGCTGGATGGCCCCGTTCCTCAGCTTTACCGCTGAAGAAGCATGGAAGGTGTTTGGCCAGTCTGAATCTATCTTTTTGGAAACCTACGGCAGCATTGGTGTCGGCACCACTACCGACGAGGGCTTGCTCGATAAGTGGGAGCGCATCCGCGCTATCCGCGATTTGGTGAACAAAGACATCGAAGTGGTGCGCGCTGCTGGCCAAGTAGGTTCTTCCTTGCAAGCCAAGGTGGTGCTAACGGTTGCGCCCGAAGACTACGCCCTGCTGGCCAGCTTGGGTGAAGATTTGAAGTTTGTCTTCATCACCTCGCAGCTGGAGTTGCAAGCAGGCGAAGCCTATGCCGCCCACGTTAGCCCGATGGAGGCCGCCAAATGCGAGCGCTGCTGGCATTACCGCGACGATGTCGGCCACGATGCTGCCCATCCTACCCTGTGTGGGCGTTGCACCAGCAACCTGTATGGGGCCGGTGAAGACCGGGCGCACGCCTAAATGACCGCCGCTGCACCCGAGGCGGGGCGCACGGGCGGCGGCAGCAGCTTCTGGCCTTGGTTGGGCTGGGCGCTGCTGTTGTTGCTGGCCGACCAAATCACCAAGCAAATGATTTTGCAAGCCTACCAATGGGGCGAAGGCAGCATCATCACCGGCTTTTTTAACATTGTGCGCGCACACAATACCGGTGCCGCCTTCTCGTTCTTGGCCGATGCTGGGGGCTGGCAGCGCTGGATGTTTACCGGCATTGGTGTGCTGGCAACGGTGATTATTGTGTGGCAGTTGCGCCGCCACCCTGAGCAAAAATTACTCTGCTTTGCGATGGCCAGCATCTTAGGCGGTGCCATTGGCAACGTGATTGACCGCGTGCTGTACGGCTATGTGGTGGATTTTTTGGATTTCCACTGGGCTGGCTGGCATTTTCCAGCGTTTAACATCGCCGATATGGGGATTAGCGTGGGTGCGGCTTTGTTGATTTTGGATGAATTTTTGCGGGCGCGCCAAAAATGAAGCAAGCGCTCAGCCCCAGCACCATCGCCATGCTCACCTTGGCCCCATTGCTCTGGGCTGGTAACGCGGTGGTCGGTCGCCTCATCAGCGATTTAGTCCCCCCCATGACGCTGAACCTGCTGCGCTGGGTGCTGGCCTTTGTGTTGCTGCTGCCACTGGCTTACCGGGTGCTGGGGCTCAGTAGCCCCATGTGGCAGCACTGGCGGCGCTTTATAGTGCTGGGGCTGTTGGGTATTGGCTGTTATAACGCGCTGTTGTATTTGGCGCTGCAAACTTCTACGCCGATTAACGTCACGCTGGTGGGCTCGAGTATGCCGGTGTGGATGCTGGCGATTGGTGCCTTGTTTTTTGGGGTCTCGGTCAACCAGCGGCAGGTGGTTGGGGCGGTGCTGTCCATGATTGGCGTGGTGGTGGTACTGAGCCGGGGCGATTGGCAGCAGTTGTTGGCTTTTCGCTGGGTGCCGGGGGATTTTTTCATTTTGCTGGCCACCATTGGCTGGGGGTTTTACAGTTGGCTGCTGGTACGCACCACCGAACCGGCCAGCATTCGCAACGATTGGGCCGCCTTTTTAATGGGCCAACTGGTGTTTGGCTTGGGCTGGTCCGCCTTGTTTGCGGGCGCTGAATGGGCTACGGACATGGGCACGCCGATTGTCTGGGGCGCGCCCTTGCTGGCGGCACTGGCGTTTATTGCCATCGGCCCGGCTTTGCTGGCGTATTGTTTTTGGGGCATTGGGGTACGCCGCGCTGGCCCCAATTTGGCGGGCTTTTTTAGCAACCTCACGCCGCTGTTTGCCGCGCTGCTTTCGGCAGCGTTTTTGGGCGAAGCGCCGCACCTGTACCACGCACTGGCCTTTGCCCTGATTGTGGGTGGGATTGTGGTGTCGTCGGGGCAGCGTTAATCGTCGTAGCCTACCCGCTTGGCTCCGGCCACCAACTGCGATAAATCGCGGTCTAGCAAGGCGGCATCGCCCAATTGCCACTCAATCAAGCGGCGCAGGTGGGTGATGCTGTCCAAATCCATGTGCAGACAGCGCAGACCGGTTTGGTGCGCCTCGCAGCGTGCTACCTCGACAGCCATGTTGATATGCACACTCGATGGGGCCAGCGTAAGCTGCAATTGGCACAAGGTGCCAGACTCTAGCGTGTGGTTGGCAGGCAACTCGACCAAAGCGCCCTTGAGCGAGAGGTCTAGGATATGCACACGCAGGCTAGAGTGGTCCAACTTTAACAAAGCGGGCGCATCGAAGTGGACACGGGTGAAATGGCGGCGTTCGTGGGACATGGCGGGCTGAGGTGGGATGAGACGAATGCGCCAGTTTAAGCCCCCACCGCCCTAGCGTGTGCGAAACTCACACTTTCTTCCTGCATCCGCTCTTATGGCTACACCCACTTTCTCGCCGCCGTTTTGTACCCTGTCAGACCTGACCCAACGGCTGCAAACACAGGGTTTTGCGGTGTTATCGGCCTCTGATGTCGTCGCTTGGTTAGGCTGTGATGCGGCCCAATTGCAAATGCTGCAAACCGATTGGCAAAATCTGCCGCCTGACCGTTACCTGAAAGATGGTGGCCGCTACCGCCAGCGCCGCCATGCCTCGTTTATCGTACAAAAAGACACGGTGCATACGGTGCCGCACCGCGCCCACTGGCAACCCCTAGAGTACAACGCCCTGCACGGCGGTATGGAGCGCTGGTTTGAGCCTATCTTGCCCGAAAGCTTGGCGCGGCCCATTTGGCAGCGTTTGCTGCAAACGCTGGGCCAGCTGTGCAACCAGGTTTTTACCCCTGAAGCGTGTGACGCTGCATTGCCTACACCGTGGTTTATCGAGGCGCACGAGTTCCGTATTGATACCAGCGATGGCATTGGTCGCCCCACGCCCGAGGGCGCACACCGCGATGGTGTCGATTTGGTGGCCGTGTTTTTGTTGGCGCGCCAAGACATTAAGGGTGGAGAAACCCGCGTCTTTGAAGCCTGCGCGCCCGCTGGGCAGCGCTTTACGCTGATGCAGCCGTGGTCTTTGCTGTTGCTCGACGATGCGCGCATGATTCACGAGACCACGCCCATCCAACCGCAAGGGCTGGGGGGCTACCGCGACACGCTGGTGATTACCTGTCGGCGCAATGGCTTTCAGGATAGCCCCAGCAGCAGCGCTTAAATCTGCTGCCGTGACCAAAGCAGCATTAACCCGGCTGCTGGGTGCTGGCGCTGGGCAATCCAGCGTCAGCGTGCGTGTCGGGGGCTTCTGGAGCCTGTTCGCTCCCGCCGTGGCGCACGGTGGTGGTTTTAGCGCGCAGTTTTTCTTCTTTTTTCTTTTTCTTTGCCAGCTCGCGCTGGCGTTTTTCGTATCCGTAGTTGGGGGTGGCCAAGGTGCTTGCTTTCTGTTGAGTGAAAAATGGAATGGGCCACTGTAACAGTTTCACAGCTGGCCGTGCAGTCGGCCCCGCATCAGCGGCAGAAGTTAGCTGTTGATTTGCCCCCAGAGCTTGTCCAGCCGTTTGATACTGACCGGCTGCGGGGTGCGTAATTCTTGGGCAAAAAAGCTCACGCGCAATTCTTCTAGCAACCAACGCAACTCTTGCATTCGGGTGTCAATCTGGCCTTTGCGCTCGGCCACCAAGCGCCAATAGCGTTGCTCTTGTGGGCGCAGTTCGGCCAACTTGGCAGCATCGCGGGCGGGGTCGGCGCGGAACTTGTCTAGGCGCAAGGTGATGGCCTTGAGGTAGCGCGCAAAATGGGCCAATTGCGGCCACGGAGCCAGCGCTAAAAAGTTCTTGGGGACTAGGCGTTGCAGTTGTTGTGCGGCATCGGCGGTGGCTTCGGGCGCGCCTTTGGTGTCTTTGATTTTGCGCGCTGCCACGGCGTATTCGGCCAAAATGGTGCCTGCCAGCCGGGCGACTTCATTGGCAATCAAGGTCAGGCGGCCCCGGCCTTCGTCAATGCGCTGCTTGAACTCGACTTCGGTGGTGGGCAGCGGTTCCAGCAAAAAGGCGCGGTCGATGGCGATGTCGATGATTTGCTGGCGCAGTTCTTCTTGCGTGCCCAAAGGCATATAGGCCACGGCCATTTTTTGCAAATCTGGGATATTTTTCTCCAAGTATTTGAGCGCATCTTTGATGTGCAGGGCGCACAAACGGCGCAGGCCCAAGCGGTGCTTGGCTGCCGCCACTTCTGGCTCGTCAAACACTTCAATCGTTACCGCATCGCCACCGTCAATCAGCGCTGGGAAACCAATCAAGGTTTGGCCGCGTCGGCCAATTTCCATCAGCTCGGGCAGCTCGCCAAACGTCCAAGCGGTGTAGCGCTGCTCGGCGTTGGCCGGAGTGGCCGTTTCTGTCTGCTTGGGGGCTGCCTTGGCATGGGGTGCGCTGCTAGGACGAGCGGTTTCTGGCTCTGGGGTGGCTGTGGTGGCCGATGCGCCTGCTTGGCTGGCCAGCTTTAAGCCCGCCAAGGCTTGGAAGGCTCCACGCGCCTTGGCCCCCAGTTCTGCCTTGAGCGCCCCCAGATTGCGCCCATGCCCCAACTGCCGTCCATGCTCATCGACAATGCGGAAGTTCATGAACAGGTGCGCGGGCAGCATGTCCAATTTGAAGTCGGTGCGCTTGACATCCAAGGAGGTTTCATCGCGCACTTGCTTGAGCAAGGCATCGACCAGCCCGATATGGCCGATGCGGTCCGGCGTGCCCAACAGTTCAGCCAAGCGACTGGCGGATTCTGGCAAGGGCACGAAGCGGCTGCGCGGGCGTTGCGGCAAGCTTTTGAGCAGGGCTTGGATTTTGTCTTTCAACATCCCCGGAACCAGCCATTCACAACGTTCGTCCTGCACTTGGTTCAGCACAAACAGCGGTATCGTGACGGTAATGCCATCGCGCGGGTCACCCGGCTCGTGCAGGTAGCTGGCGGCACAATCCACACCGCCCAGCCGTACCACGCGCGGAAAAGCGCTGGTGGTGATGCCTGCGGCCTCGTGGCGCATCAGCTCGTCGCGTGACAGTTTAAGCAAATCGGGGCGATTTTTGCTCTCGGCACGGTGCCACTGCTCAAACGTGCGGCCATTGCATACTTCTTGCGGAATTTGCTGGTCGTAAAAGGCAAAAATCAGCTCTTCATCTACCAGCACATCTTGGCGGCGGGATTTGTGCTCTAGCTCCTCTACCTTGGCAATGAGTTTTTCATTCGCCCTGAGAAAGGGCAGGCGCTTGTCCCAATCTACCGGCACTTCACCCGCCACCAGTGCTTGGCGGATAAACATCTCGCGTGCAGCGTGCGGGTCAATTTTGTCGTAACCCATGCGCCGCCCACTATAGACCACGATGCCATAGAGGGTGGCGCGCTCAAAGGCCACCACTTCGGCGGCTTTTTTCTCCCAGTGCGGGTCGAGTAGCTGTTTTTTCAGCAGGTGCGCGCCCACTTCTTCTAGCCATTGTGGCTCGATGGCGGCGATACCACGCCCAAACAGGCGCGTAGTTTCGACCAATTCGGCACAGACAATCCAACGGCCCGGCTTTTTACGCAAATGCGCGCCCGGATGGCGATGGAACTTGATACCCCGCGCGCCCAAGTAAACGTCTTCTTCTTCCGGCTTAAAACCAATATTGCCCAACAAACCCGACAGCATGGACAAATGCAATTGCTCGTAACTTGCTGGTTGTGGATTGAGCGCCCAGCCATGTTCGGCTACTACCGTGAGCAACTGGCTATGCACATCGCGCCACTCGCGCACCCGGCGCACATTGATAAAGTTTTGCCGTAGCAATTGCTCGTATTGGCGGTTGCTAAGTTTGTGCGTGGGGGCCACTGCTGCCACGGCGGGTGCATTGGCTGGTGCTGGTGCGGCCAAGCGCTGCGCCACCGGCAACACCGCCTGCGATGGCCCTTTGCGCTGCGCTTGCTGTTGCTGCACCCGTGCCGATGGCAAAGTGGGCGGCGTGCCGCCACGGGCTTGTTGCAGCCAGTTCCACAACGTCAGGTAACCACTGAACTCGCTCTTGTCGTCGTCAAACTTGGCGTGTTGCTGGTCGGCCTGTTGTTGTGCGTCCAAGGGGCGGTCGCGCACGTCTTGCAAACTCAAGGCGCTGGCGATAATCAGCACTTCGTTCAACGCACCGCGCGCGCGCGCTTCCAAAATCATGCAGCCCACACGCGGGTCTAGCGGCAGTTTGACCAACTCGCGCCCTGTGGCGGTCAGTTCGTTTTTGTCATCGACTGCGCCCAGTTCCGTCAGTAACTGGTAGCCATCGGCAATCGCGCGGCCCGAGGGTGCATCAATGAACGGGAACTCTTCTACCACGCCCAAGTGCAAAGACTTCATGCGTAAGATAACCCCAGCCAGCGAGCTACGCAAAATTTCGGGGTCGGTAAAGCGCGGACGGCCAGCAAAGTCTGCCTCATCGTACAAGCGGATGCAAATGCCGTTGGCCACCCGGCCACAGCGGCCTGCACGTTGGTTGGCAGCGGCTTGGCTAATCGGCTCGACCAATAGTTGTTCTACTTTGCTGCGTAGGCTGTAACGTTTCACCCGCGCCGTACCGGCATCAATCACATAGCGGATGCCCGGCACGGTGAGCGAGGTTTCGGCCACATTGGTCGCCAAAATGATGCGCCGCCCAGTGTGGCCGTCAAAAATGCGGTCTTGCTCGGCTTGGCTCAGGCGGGCAAACAGGGGTAGCACTTCGGCGCTGCGCGTGACCGGGTGGTGGGCCAAATGCTTACGCAGGTGGTCAGCGGCTTCGCGGATTTCACGCTCGCCGGGCAAAAACACCAAAATATCGCCACCAGCACGGCCCTGCCACAGTTCATCCACACCATCGGCAATGGCATCGTTGAGGCCATAGTCGCGGCTTTCTTCAAAAGGCCGCCAGCGTTGTTCTACCGGAAAGGTGCGCCCCGACACCATCATCACCGGCGCTGGCCCCTTGGCGCTGGCAAAGTGTTGGGCAAAACGGTCTGCATCAATGGTGGCCGAGGTAACGACCACCTTCAAATCAGGGCGGCGCGGCAAAATTTGCCGAATGTAGCCCAGCAGAAAATCAATGTTCAAGCTGCGCTCGTGCGCCTCGTCAATGATGAGGGTGTCGTAGGCTTTGAGCAGCGGGTCGGTTTGGGTTTCGGCCAGCAAAATACCGTCGGTCATTAGCTTGACCGAGGCATCGCGGCTGAGGCGGTCTTGAAAACGCACCTTGTAGCCCACCACCTCGCCCAAAGGGGTGTTTAATTCTTCGGCAATGCGTTTGGCTACGCTGCTGGCGGCAATGCGCCGGGGCTGGGTGTGGCCGATGAGTTGGCCTTTTTGGCCGGGCGGCGCATTGAGTTTGCCACGCCCCAAAGCGAGGGCGATTTTGGGCAGTTGGGTGGTTTTGCCCGAACCAGTCTCACCGCAGACGATGATGACTTGGTGCTGCTGCAAAGCAGCCATGATTTCGTCGCGCCGGGCGGATACCGGCAGTGACTCGGGGAAAGTGATTTTCAGGGGGGAGGCGGGGGCGGAAGCGTTCAAGGCAGCGAACTTTTGAGAGAATCGCTAATTATCCCAGCCCGGTGCTGGTTTCGCCCGGTAGCGCCTTACATCCACATGCACCGGGGCAAGACCTTTGTCGTCGGCCTGTCTGGCGAAGCCATCGCGGTAGGCAAAATTTGGCGCTGCTCCAAAGCATGGGGGTGAAAAAGCGCTGAACGGCTTACCATTAGCTTACACCAGCGGTTTCCTGTTTTTTATGAAACCAAATGAAACGCCACGCCCAATCGGCATAGGCTTGCTCGGTACGGATGCTGTAATGCTGTGTACGAAAATGGATGCGTAGGTACTCCAGCAGTTTGGGCTGGCGTGGGGCATCGGTGTTGGGGGTGTAGCGAAGCAGGCATCCGCAAAAATTTAGATTTGTCTAAACAGCTGGTTGTTGGCGTTTTCCTATGAATAGGGTAGGATGGTATTATTTTATCCGACTGCTGGCCTGCGTGGGACAGTCGACTAATCCTAGTTAGAAATTATTAACACCCCTGAAGTTAGCTGAGATCAAACAATGATTCAAAATCCTGGCGTTTTACCCGGAGTCCCCCTTCACACACTGGGATCTTTGGAAATAGAAATAGCAAATAATCTTTCCACTTTTTGGTTTGTTGCTTTTGCATCTGTTAAAAATACCGGAAACTCAAGATTTCCTTGGCTTATACTTAAGCCATGCGATAAGTTCAAAGAGCGATTCAATTTAATACATGATATTCTATGCGTTTTTCACCCTTACCCGGTTATTGATTCACGTTTGATAGACAGCATAAATGAAATATTAAACTCACAAGGATCTCGTCTTGATCGCCTTTGCATTGTTCTTATAACAAATGCTGAGCGGCTTTCTATTAATATTGCTGACAATTCAGACTCAGACCCAAGAATAATAATACCTTTTAAGTATCAAGAGCTTCGCGGAGGAGTTGCTGGAAAAGAAAATTTAATGATAGAGAATTTCGAGAGATTACTATTTACTAAAGATTTATTCTCAATGTCGTCTGCGTTGAAAACTGAGAAGTATTTTTTCGGGCGTGCTGCAGATATTCAGCGACTTGTTGGACACTACCAAAATAATGAAAACAGTTCTGTTTTCGGTCTTCGTAGAATTGGTAAAACTTCCGTTTTATGGGCAATAATCCGGCATTTAAAATCAATAAATGCTTATGGCGTCATAATTGACGGAAATGATACCAGATACCATAAGGCGAGTTGGAATAAAGCCTTATATCGTATCAAAGAAATATTATATACATCCAGTGGAATTGACTCTAGAACAGGAAAGCAGGAGGGCGACTATACGGAAGCTGATGCGGCAGCATGTTTTACCGATGATTTGAAATTCTTAAAACAGCGATCTGGTCGCCCAAGTTTAATAATTTTTGATGAGATTCAGAATTTATGTTTTGATATTTCATCTACGATTAGCTGGAGCGACGGGACTGCATCGTTGCCTTTTTGGCAAACGATACGATCAGTATATCAACAAAATCAGAATTTATTCAGCTTTATTCTCGCCGGAACTAACCCTCACATCGTGGAGAAGGCACACACGCCATCAGGGTTGGATAATCCACTATTTAATTATGTTGCGTCTTATTATTTGGGATTCTTTGATTATGACAACGTAAAATCAATGATAACTCAAATTGGTTTACACATGGGAGCATCTTTTGATTCAGCCATTTTTACGTATTTGACTGATGATTTTGGTGGCCATCCATTTTTGATACGTCAAGCGTGCAGTCATTTGTGGAGAACTCAGTCTTCTCCCAACGTTCCACGCCGTATCACTACTTCTAAATTCTTTTATCAATCATGCAAAAGTGGCCTTTTCGATTACACCAGAAATTATATAGCAATGATTTTAGAGGTTTTGACAGATAGATATCCGAGAGAATACGAATTATTGCGGATTCTGGCTGCTCAAGATCATGTGAAATTTAATGTATTTGCTGAACAAAACCCTCAAGATATTCAACATCTTGTAGGATATGGATTAATAGCAAAAGAAAATGACAAGTATTATTTTAGGATAGCGGCTGTTGAAATGGCGGTTCGTGAGAATGCTCGTGACTTGATATGCCCAAGCTCCATAGAAGAGCGGTGGGCAATAATAAGTAAGGAACGGAATCAATTTGAGTATAGATTCCGTGAATTTGTTCGATCAAATCTAAAAAGTTCAGTCGGAAAAATAGAAGCAAAACGTATGGCAATATCTGTAATGCAGAAACGCTCGCAAATAAATAAAGCTAATGACCAAGACGTAGATACGATATTTTCAGGTGAGTTCTATTTTTCCAACCTGCGCGACTTAGTGATTCAGCAGTGGGAAAGGTTTAAATTTCTTTTTGATGATGATAAACAAAAATTTACCAATGCAATGACCGAGGCGAACAAGTTGCGAGCAGATGCACACGCATCAACCATTACAGAGGATCAATTCAAATCTGTAATGCCACAATTAGTTTGGCTATCGAATTCCTTTAATGAAAACTCATAAATCCTAAATTTCCGTTGCGCCTGAAAAACTGCAAAGCCACGCCCGGCTTGCAGCCGCCGGTTACTTTGGTTCGTTAGCACTTGCCCACGGTCGTGCTTATTCCACGCACGTTAAAAATCCGGTTTTTGTTTGTGCCAATGTTTCAAAAGTAGGCTTTGCCTTTGGTTTTCTAGCCCAGTTTTTCCGGTGTCGTATTGGTGCTGGCACAGAATCGTTTTTCCGGCTATGCTGCTGGCTTTGGGTGGCTGCTGTGTGGGCTTGGGTTCTAACCCGGCAGTCAACGCGGACAGCCTACAGCCGCCGGTTACTTTGGTTCGTTAGGCTTGATGCCGAAATCACCGAGAATAGAGAATGAGTACAGGAACATACGAAGAGCCTCTGCCATGCGGGGGAAAGCTGAAAGTTACAAAGGCCTCATGGGAAATTTTCTACTATTTTTCCGGGCCAGACATGAGATACAACGGCATCATTGTTTTAGTGCCTGGTGCCTCAATTGAAAAATATATCTCAGCGTTCAATGAAAATTGGGCGGAGTACGAGCAATTAAAAGCAGCCATACCAAAAGGTGGGGAATTCTCCAAACCAGGCAAACAAGGTATGACAATTCGCATTGGTAATTTTTCTCAAGGTGTGTGCATTGAGTCGTATCACATGCCTATTAGTTCCGTTCAGCAACTTGAGAAGGTAATCAGCGGCTACCGTTATGCGGCGCAAAGAGCACCACAAATACAAAAATTCTTGGGCTCACTGTAGTTCATGAAGCCTAACACTGCGCTCCAGTGGGACGCTACGCCGGCAAGCCGGCTCCGCGCCCCTGAGCTTCAACGTTAACCCACCAAATCAGTAGTGGTAGCGCAATTGAGCAATGAGCAAAGCATCACCGTCAACTCGGTAAACTATACGGTGTTCATCAGTGATGCGTCGAGACCAATAACCAGACAGAACATGCTTCAAAGGCTCTGGCTTTCCTATGCCAGTAAACGGTTCTCTTCTAATTTCTTTAATAAGTTTATTGACACGCTCAACCATGCGCTTATCTTTTTCTTGCCAGAATAAATAGTCTTCCCAAGCTGTTTCTGCAAATATTAGTTTCATTCTGCAAGCTTTCGCTCTCTACCTTCACCCATGCTTAGCTGTTGGATGGCAGCCATTAGACGTTTGGTATTGGCTGGACTACGCAGTAGATATGCTGTTTCTTCCAATGCAGTAAAATCTTCCAGCGAAAGCATCACAACCGATGGTTGTCCGTTACGTGTGATAATGAGTGGCTCGTGGTCGTCACAAACGCGGCTCATTGTGTTGGCCAAATTTGCGCGTGCAGCGGAATACGAAATGGCATCCATAAAACATGCTCCTTATTGTACGCAAAATTGTACCTATAAATTTGTAAACTCGTCCATCTAAGACGCACTTCCACCTAGCTGGCTAGGTGGGTTTCGTCTTGGCGCGGTTTGCGCCCATCGTCAACCTTAAAACTGCGGCCGCCCCCGGCGCAGCAAGGCCACCAGCAGCGCTGTCAACACCACACTAAAACCAACAAAACCAAGAAACGACCAGTTGGCAATCGAGCCGCCCAGAAACGTCCAATCAATCGCGGTGCAATCACCCGAGCCACGAAAAATCATCGGCAAGGCGCGGCTGATGGGGTAGTTTTCAATCATGCCGTAAAAATCACGGCCACAGGTGGCCACTTCGGGTGGATACCACTGCAACCAGCTTTGGCGCGCGGCGGTAAAGGCCCCAAAATCAGCCGCCAACAAGCCCGCCACCGACCAGCCCATTTGCCAACCCCGCCCCTCGCGCAAGCTGGCCAAGCCAGCCGTGACCGCCACCAGCACCAGCGCATAACGCTGCACAATGCACATAGGGCAAGGCTCTAGCCCCAAACCGTGTTGCAAATAAGCGCCAAAGGCCAGCATGAAGAGGCAGACGACGGCCACGCCAGCCAGCACCCGGCGCGAGGCACCGGCCAAACAAGTCAAAAATACCATATCCATCCTTGAGGCTGCCACTGGGCCGCCCAGCATGGCAGCAGCCTCAGATATTGGCAGCTTGGTCTAAAAATACACGCGCGCGCCGAGGTGTGACGACCAGCGTTTCACCTTCACGCAAGCCCATTGCCTTGAACTGTTGCGCCGGAATTTGCGCTTCAATCAGGGATTCAGAAGCTGCATTGTCGGCGGGTTTGGCCGCTTCTACCGGAATAAGTTCCAGCCGGGCAATGGGGCCGACGACAATGGCGCGGCTCAATTGCGCCACAATGCCGCGCGGGCGGCCTTGCTCGTCCAAGCCAGCGCCAGCAGCATAGCGCTCTACCTCCAAATCGTGCGGGCGCACATAGGCAAAGGCTTTGGCATTTTGCGCGGCACGGTGTTCGGGGGAATCCAATTCCATGCCTTCCAAATGCACCAGCCCCTCGTGGGCGCGGCCATGAAACAGGTTCACATCGCCCAAGAAGCCATAGACAAACGGGCTGGCCGGATGCTCCCACACTTCTTGCGGCGAACCGCTTTGCTCGATTTTGCCTTGGTTAATCACCACCACCCGGTCGGCTACTTCCAAGGCTTCTTCTTGGTCGTGCGTGACAAAAATGCTGGTGACGTGCAACTCATCGTGCAAGCGGCGCAACCAGCGGCGCAGTTCTTTGCGTACTTTGGCATCCAATGCGCCAAACGGTTCATCCAGCAGCAGCACCTTGGGCTCTACCGCCAAAGCACGCGCCAAAGCAATGCGCTGGCGCTGGCCGCCCGACAGTTGCGACGGGTAACGGTCGGCAATCCAATCCAATTGCACCAGTTTGAGCAAGTCCATCACTTTCTTCTTGATCTGGGCCTCACTGGGGCGCTCGTTGCGCGGTTTGACGCGCAGGCCAAAGGCCACGTTCTCAAACACCGTCATGTGCCGAAACAGCGCGTAGTGTTGGAACACAAAGCCCACGCCCCGGTCGCGCACATGCACATCGGTGGTGTCTTCACCCGAGAAATGGATGCTGCCTACATCTGGGGTTTCTAGCCCGGCAATGATGCGTAGCAGCGTGGTTTTGCCGCAGCCCGATGGCCCCAGCAGCGCAATCAACTCGCCCGAGTTAATATCCAGACTGACATCACGCAGCGCCTGAAAGCTGCCAAACTGTTTGCTGATGTTGCGAATTTCAATGCTCATGGTGGATTCTTTCAGCGCACTGTGGGGGCGGTGGGCAAAGTGGGGCGCTCAGGGGGCAATTCGGCTGTCGCTTTGAGCAATTGCTCGTTGCGCCATTCGGCCACTGATTTAATCACCAGCGTAATCAGCGCCAACAGTGCCAGCAATGATGCTGCTGCAAACGCTGCCACCGATTGGTACTCGTTGTACAAAATTTCGACATGCAAAGGCAGGGTGTTGGTTTGGCCCCGGATATGGCCCGACACCACCGAGACTGCGCCAAACTCGCCCATCGCACGCGCATTGCACAAAATCACGCCATACAACAGGCCCCATTTGATATTGGGCAGCGTGACATGCCAAAAGGTTTGCCAGCCGCTGGCCCCGAGCACAATTGCGGCTTGTTCTTCGTCGTTGCCTTGGGCTTGCATCAGCGGAATCAACTCGCGCGCAATAAACGGGAAGGTCACAAACACCGTAGCCAACACAATACCGGGCACGGCAAAGATGATTTTGATGTCATGCTCTTGCAGCCACGGGCCAAACCAGCCTTGTGCGCCAAACACCAACACATACATCAGCCCCGCCACAACCGGCGAGATAGAAAACGGCAAATCAATCAGCGTAATCAGAAAAGCTTTGCCTTTGAATTCATACTTGGCAATACACCAAGCCGCAGCCATGCCAAATACCAAGTTCAGCGGTACGGCGACGGCAGCAGCTATCAAAGTAAGTTGAATAGCTGACCAAGCATCCGGTTCACGCAGGCCCTCAAAGTAAGCACCTAGCCCCTTGCGTAGCGCTTCGGTAAACACGGCGGCCAGCGGCAGCACTAAAAACAGCAAGACAAAAGCCAGCGCCACGCCAATCAGCGTATAGCGCACCCAAGCAGCTTCAGTCGTGCCCGCTTGAGCGCGGCGCACGGTACGGGTAGGGGCGGCACTCATGCGGGGGCTCCGGCGTGGCGGCGCTGCCAGGCTTGCAGCGCATTAATCACCAGCAACAAAACAAACGAAATCACTAACATCACTACCGCCACGGCGGTGGCCCCGGCGTAATCGTATTGCTCTAGCTTGCCAATGATGATGAGCGGGGTAATCTCCGACACCATCGGCATATTGCCTGCAATAAAAATCACTGAGCCATATTCGCCCACGGCACGGGCAAAGGCCATCGCAAAACCCGTCATGAGTGCTGGGGTGATGCTGGGCAAAATCACCTTGCTAAAAATTTGCCAGCGCGTGGCCCCCAAACTGGTGGCAGCTTCTTCGAGCTCTTTTTCGGCATCTTCTAGCACTGGCTGCACGGTACGCACGACAAACGGCAGGCCAATAAAAATCAGCGCCACCACAATCCCGGCAGGCTTAAAGGCCAATTGGATGCCCATTGGTTCTAGGTATTGGCCAACCCAGCCATTGCCTGCCAACAATGCCGTCAGCGAGATACCCGCCACGGCGGTGGGCAAAGCAAAGGGCAAGTCCACCAGCGCATCGACGATTTTTTTGCCCGGAAAAGAATAACGCACCAACACCCAAGCAATCAGCAAGCCAAACACCAAATTGACCAAGGCGGCGAACAAGGATGCGCCAAAGGTCAGTTGGTACGAGGCCACGACACGCGGCGAGCTAATCGCCTCCCAAAACTGCACCCACGTGAGCGTGAAGGTTTTGAACAGCAAGGCCGACAGCGGCACCAGCACAATGATGCTGAGATAAAACAAGGTGTAACCCAGCGTCAGGCCAAAACCGGGCAGCACCCGTTTGGCCTTGCCCACCGTAGCACGGGGCGCAGGAACACCCACCGCACCCGCAGGTGCGGAAAAAGAGGCAGCGGTACTCATGGGTTATTTAGCGCCGGGGGTGTAGAGCTTGTCAAACTGGCCGCCGTCGTTGAAATGCACTTTTTGCGCTTCACCCAAAGAGCCAAAATACTTGGCGACAGTAAATTGCTTGAGCGGCTTGAAAACGGCAGCGTGCTTTTTCAGCACCGCTTCGGAGCGCGGACGCAGCGCGTGCTTGGCAGCGATTTCTTGCGCTTCTTCCGAGTAGAGGTAATCTAAATAAGCCTTGGCGACCTCGCCCGAGCCTTTCTTGGCCGCCGTGCGCTCTACCACGGCCACTGGGTTCTCGGCCACAATGCTAGAAGAAGGGTAAATGGCATCGACTTTGCCTGCACCAAACTCGCGGTCAATCGACAACACTTCGGATTCAAACGTAATCAACACATCGCCAATGTTGCGCTGCAAGAAGATGGCGGTGGCATCACGCCCACCCTTGCCCAACACCGGCACGTTTTTGTACAGCTTGCCGACAAAATCTGCTGCTTGGGCATCGGTACCGCCTTTTTCGCGCACAGCCCCCCAAGCGGCCAAGTAGGCGTAACGGCCATTACCGCCGGTTTTAGGGTTGACCACAATCACCTGCACGCCGGGTTTGACCAAATCATCCCAGTCTTTGATGTTTTTCGGGTTGCCATTGCGTACCAAAAACAGCATGGTGGAGGTGGTGGGCGAGGCATCGTGTGGGAATTTTTTGGCCCAATCTTTGGCCACTACCCCATTGGCGGCCAAAAATTCGATGTCGGTGGTGGTATTCATGGTGACCACATCGGCATCGAGGCCATCTTTCACGGCGCGTGCTTGGGCGCTAGAGCCGCCATGCGCTTGGTCAATCTTGACATCTTTGCCGGTGGTATTGCGGTAGTGGGCGACAAAGGCCGGGTTGTAGTCTTTGTAAAACTCGCGCGCCACATCGTAGGAGGCATTGAGCAAGGTGGTGGTTTGTGCCGAGGCCATGCCACTGAGAGCCAGGGCGGCAGCCGCCAGAACGGACTTGAGTTGGAAAGAGGTCATGGACACGCTCACAAAAAAACAGCTTAGATGCGGCGATTGTGCCCATGCTCCCTTAAAACCACAAAGAATATATTTTTGTTAATTTATCAGGATATGGATATAAAGCCCCGCAATGCGTCCCTCGAACCCAACGGGACAGCGGCTTACTGGACACGGTACGCCGACGTATCGACCTTGAGCTGACCTGCAAGGCCACTCACCTGCCTTGTCCCCATTGCCAAACAGTCGGGCAAGGGTTCAGGAAGGCCCGCTGGTACACCGCTGTCTTTGATGTTGTCAAGTCCTACACAAAACGACGAAGAACCTTTTTTGGTCACGGATTCAGGCAGGTTGTCACCTTTGCATGAACGGCAGAGATAGATAATTTTTTTCAATCATTAAATTTCTTAAAATAATCAATCAGTTGTGATTTTATCACTACCAAAATTTCATCAGCGCATTAAAGATTGCGTAGTTTTCTATCGCACAGGCAGCTTAGAATTACGTGGCGAAAGCGGGAGCCAGTCTAAACACCGGAAATTAGTCAATCATCATGTCCCATTCAATCAAACAACTTTGTTGCGCGGCTTCTTTCCTGCTGCCAGCCTTGGCCGGCAGCCAAGAATTCCCTTTTTTTAGCGCCGCTCAAAACGGCTTCCGACTCAGTATTCCTTATCTGGAATACCACAGCGGGGCCAGCAAACAGGGCTTCCGGGCAGCGTTGACCAGCAACGACGGCGGACTCTTTCAGCTGGAACCGGGTTCGGTCGGTAGCGTCAGCCCACTCACTTCAGCGGTACATGCCACCACTATCGCTGAAGCCAACGGCGCTTTCAGGCTGAACATTCCCTATCTGGAGTATGCCGATGCCGGTGTCACCCGCGCCTTTCAGGCCGCGCTCAGCTCCACTGACCTCAACGTTTTTAGGCTAGACCCGGCATCGCTGCTCGAAGTGCCGGTGGAAGAATCGCCCTATGTCAAAGACAAGCCATCCGTCTATGCAGTCGAAGAAGCGAAAGTTTTGAACGCCACCGTAGTCACCACGGACGGAACTTATACCTTTGCCGACGTGAATGGCGATATAGATGGTAACGACGCAATCGTTCCAGAAGTGGCCGCCCATTTCATCATTGAGGGCTATCCTGATGATGGAAAAACGAGCAATGCCACGCTGCGCTTACGCGGCCAGAGTACACGCCTCTCGGCACAAAAATCCTACCGCATCAAACTCGCCAACGATGCCGCCGCTTGGCGCAATGAAAAAACCCTGCAATTCAACAAACATCCGTATGACCTGACCCGGATGCGTAACAAACTGGCCTTTGACCTGTTCCGAGACATTCCGCACCTTCCCAGCTTACGCACGCAATTTGCCCGCATCAGCATCACCAACAACAACGCCAACGGCATCAGTTACGCCAGCGGAAACTTTGGACTTTTCACCCATGTCGAAAAAATGGGCAAGGACTACCTCAGCAAGCGTGGCTTACCCACCGACGGCAACATTTACAAGGCCGAGGATTTCGATTTCCGCTGGAGTGCCAATCTCGCCCTGGACAGCAGTGGCAAGCCGCTCAATAAAACCGATTTCGAAAAGGTGTTAAGTCTGGAGGCCGACAACGGCAATCATGAAAAACTGCTGGCCATGCTCCAGGCGGTCAATGATGCAAGCACCGATTTTGAGGCCGTCTTTAGCCAATATTTTGACCGAAACAACTACCTGACTTGGTTGGCCACCAACATCCTGATAGGCAACCGGGACACCGTCAACCAAAACTTTGCGCTTTACCAGCCCAAGGCCAACGACAAATTCTATTTTCTGCCTTGGGATTACGATGGTGCCTTTGGCTTTGAAGACCAACCGGACCAACAAGCCGCTGGCCCGCTGTATGCCCCCTACCAGCAAACGCTGGCCAACTGGTGGGGCGTGGCCCTGCACCAGCGCTTCCTGAGTTCTCCCAAGCACCGGGACGAACTGGTGGCGATGGTGAACCAGCTTGCCGAACGTTACCTGACCGAAGCCCAAATCAAGGCAAAAATTGATGCCTACCGCCCCTTGATTGAACCCTTGGTAACCAGCCCCCCGGATTTGGAGCATCTGCCACTGGCCAGCCAAAGCGCCAGCAGCGAATGGGATGCCGAATGCAGCCGCATCGCCAAGGTGGTTCAAACCAATCTCGCTAACTTCACCCGCACGCTGGAAAGCCCCATGCCCTTCTGGCAATCGGCGACCAGCCAAGGTAACCAAATCAAGTTGAGCTGGGGGCCATCGGTGGATTTACAGGGCGACGCGGTGCGTTACAGCGCGATGATTTCGGCAAACCCCGATTTCTCCAATGTCAGACTGCAAAACAATTTGACCGAAAACGAATGGCTGGCACCGATGTTGCCGGATGGACGCTGGTATTTGAAGGTATCCGCCACCGACAGCAAAGGCAACACCCAAGAAGCGTTCGATAGAACCGAATCGGCCAATGCGCGCTATTTTGGCATCCTTCCTTTTGTGGTTCAGGGCGGTCAAATCGTGCAGTAATGCCAATGGCCAGTGGCCAATGGGGTCAGGGTTGCTGGTCTGGCCCCGCTGGTTTTGCCAAGGCATCGCCATCGAGCAACTGTGCCGCTGGATTGAGTACGCTGGTCTGGGCGCGAAAGTAACCCAACACCGTGGCCACGCTTTGGTGGCCGGTCATGGCCATCGTATCGGCCAGCGGCACATTTTGCCGCCCCGCCTCCGTCACAAAACCCGAGCGCAAAGAATGCGCCGAAAAATCCCCTTCTAACCCAGCCAAGGCGCAACGCGCCTGCACAATGTCGCGCACTGCGGCCGCCGACAATGGCCCACCCAAATGCCCTCCTTTGAGTACGCGCCTAAAAATCGGCCCACTGGTGATGCCGCTGGCTTCTAGCCAGACGTGCAGCGCTTGCCCAGCCATGCCCAAAATCGGTTTGTGGTTTTCTGGGCGGTCTTGGCCGCTTTGGTTGCTTTTAGAGCGTTGCAGGGTATAGACGAAATCCGTTGGCCCCACGCGCTGCAAGTAGTGCATTTCGGCCTCTGCCACTTCCGAGCGCCGCCGCCCGCCACTGGCCCAAGCAAACAACAACAAAGCCCGGTCACGCTGCCCGCGCAAAGCATCGTCACAGGTAGCCAGCAGGGCTTGGAGCGCATCTTTGGTCAAGGCGGCTTTTTTCTGTGCCAAAGCGCCACGCCGGGCATAGGCTTTGCGCGTGCGCGAGAGCAAATCCCGCACCTGCACATCCATACACGGATTGGCCAAGCCGCGCAGCTGGTGCGCCTTGGACATCACCGCCACCCGGTGCGCCAGCGTGGCATAGGCCATCGGGCCACTTTTGCCTTTGTAACCCTCTTTTTCTAATTGCGCGGCGATGGCAGCGGGCAATTCTGCCGCCAAGCCCTTGGCCGTGATGCGCTGGGCGTGGTCCACGATGAACTGAAACACACAAGCCACCGGCAGCGGCAGCTGGATACGACTGCCATAGCGCAAAGCGTACCACGCCGCCCAATAGCGCATCGCCGCGCGGTAGCTGGCCACGGTGTTGGCCGATTCACCTTCTTGCATCAGGGCGTCGATGGCGCTTTGTGTGTCCTCGCTCAGGCCACTGGGTTGTAAAGCAGCAGCGTGGTGCAGCAAAGAGAGCGGATTTTCTGTCATTGGCATGTTGTTTGTTCTAAAAAATATGTTAGATGTATGATATATTACAAATAATAGAAATAGCCCACGATAAGCATTCCTTATCGAGACCTATTTTACAAAGAAGGCCCTATCCCCCATGAACTCCCCCCTCTCTGGCCCCCGTGGCATCCAATACGAAGATGTGGCCCAAGCCGCTGATGCTCTGCTGCACGAAGGCTTGCGCCCCACCATTGAACGCATCCGCCAGCGCATAGGCCGAGGCTCGCCCAATACCGTCAGCCCGATGTTGGAGCGCTGGTTTGCTGGTTTAGGACAGCGCTTGCAAGACAGCGCCAGCGCGCCCGAACCCGCCGCTGGTTTGCCGCCGGTACTCTGGCAAGCGGTGCAAGAGGGGTGGTTGCAAGCCTGCCAGCAGGCCGAACAACAGGCCGCTGCCGCCCACCATGCCGAGCGCGAAGCCTTGGCACAGCAGGCGCAGCAGCTAGAGCAAGACCGCGTCCAGCTCCATGCGCGTGAAACCGCCCTGAATGAACGCCTACGCGCCTTAGAAGAATCTTTGCAGCTGTGTACGCAACAACTGCACGAAAGCAACGAACGCTGGAAAGCCAGCCAACGCAGCCTCGCCCAGCGTGATACCGAGATGAGCGCGCAACAAGGTTTGTTCGAGCGTCTATCGGCACAACACGCCACCTTACAGCAGCGCCTAGAAGAAGTGCAAACCCAGGCCCAGCAAGAGCGCCAGCAACTGCAAGAGCGCTACCAGCAAAATGAGCGCCGCTGGATGACCGAAGTGGACCGCGCCCGCCAACTCAACAAACAACTCAATCATCAGTTTGAGCAGGAATTGGAGGCGCAAGAACGCCAAAGCATCCAAATGCAAACCCAGCTAGAGCAGCAACTGGCCACACAACAACAACAAACCCAGCAACAACAAACACAAATCGCCCATTTGCAGCAGCAACTGGCGTTGGCGCAAGGCCAAGCCAGCCAAGCGACCTTGTTGCTCACGCAATGGCAAAGCCAGCAAGCTGTTGCCCCTCAAGCTAAAGTGCAAGCGCCAGAACGCAAACGTACTGGTTTGCGCCCGGCATTGCGGCGCAGTGCTACGCCGAGCAAGCGTTTGCCGCGCGGTGTCTAGCCACAGCGCCGTATAGCAAGGCCATATTTTTGCAGCCCATGCCGCTGGCAAACGCTGCAAAAGCTGGTGTTGGCAAAATTCTCGGGCGCAGGCAGTGTAGAGTGTGCCAAGGTCTGCGTCTCTGTTGTTTTCTTCTGCACTTGCTGAAAGGTTAGCCATGCCCCGTTCCTCTGCTGCCCGCGCTTCTAGCGCCTCCGTTGCCAAGGTACCTCAGATGCCCGCCAAAGTGCCGCGCCATTTCGCCGTGGTGGGTGCTGGCTTGGCGGGTATTGCCTGTGCGCGTACCCTGTTGCAAGCTGGCCATCGGGTCACGGTGTTTGAGCAGGCCGAGCGCGTGGGCGGACGCACCGCCAGCCATGAGTCCCCGTTTGGCAGTTTTGATGCCGGGGCGCAGTATTTCACCATCCGGGATGAGCGTTTTGCCTTGGCTCTGGATACCGTGCCCGGCCTGTATCGCCCTTGGAGTGCCAATGCCATTCGGGTGTTAGATGCCACCGGCCATGTGGCCTCGCCCAGCCAGCCGCCCGGCGAGGCCCATTGGGTCGCCACCCCCGGCATGGACGCTTTGGCCACTGCGTGGGCCGAGCCACTGCAACAGGGCGGCCACCTGCACACTCAAGCGCAAGTAGTCGCCATTGAGCGCGACCCGATTCATCCGCAACAATGGCAATTGCGTATCCAAGGCCCAGCGGGCGCGCAACAGGTGCTGGCGGGTTTTGATGCGGTGCTGTTGGCCCAACCAGCCGACTTGGCCCGCACGCTACTCACGCAATCCCAAATCGCCCCAGCGCTGGCGGCAGAGATTGCGGGCGTGATTACCGCCCCCTGCTGGTCGATGATGCTGGCCTTTCCGCAAGCGGTACACCCCGGTACCTTGGGGCCGCAATGGAATGCCGCACGCAGTACCCACCACCGCATCGCGTGGCTGGCGCGCGAGTCTTCCAAACCACAGCGCGGCTTGGTGGAGCGCTGGACGGTGCAAGCCAGCCCGGCATGGTCGCACGAGCATTTGCACGATGACCCCAGCCGCGTACAAGCCAAGCTGCTCAAAGCCTTTGCCGAAGTGACGGGCATCCACGCGCAACCCCAGTATGTCGAAATGCGCCGTTGGGCCTATGCACAAACCACCCAGCCGCTGGGCAAAACCCATTTAATCGACAGTGAACTCAACATCGGGGCCTGTGGTGATTGGTGTTTAGGCCATCGCTTAGAAGATGCCTTTATTTCTGGCCTAGAGCTGGCTTTGGCCGCAGACTTTAGTGCCAACTTTGAGCACAACATCATGCAGGCGATGCTTGATGCAGCAAAGGACTTGCCAGACGAGCAATGAGCCACCAACGCGCTTACCGGGGCCGCTTTGCCCCGTCCCCTACCGGGCCGCTTCATGCTGGCTCCTTGGTGGCAGCGCTGGCCAGTTGGTTAGATGCACGCGCTTGGAACGGCGGCCACGGTGGGCGCTGGCTGGTACGCATCGAAGATGTGGACACGCCGCGCTGCTTGCCCGATGCCGCAGAAACCATCTTGCACCAATTGGCCGCTTGCGGCTTGCAGCCCGATGGGCCGGTGCTTTGGCAATCGACACGCTCTGCCGCTTACCAACAAGCGTTAGACCATTTGCTGGCCCAAGGCTTGGCCTACCCCTGTGCCTGCTCGCGCAAACAGATTGCCGCCATCCAAGCAGCACAAGGCCATGCCCCAGAACGCCATGCCACCTTGCCTTACCCCGGCACTTGTCGCAATGGATTGCAAGGGCGCACCGCACGCGCATGGCGCTTTAATACACAAACGGCCCCGATAGTCGATTGGTACGACCGACGCTTGGGGCCACAGCAGCAAAATGTGGCCCAAACCGTGGGCGATTTTGTCCTGCGCCGTGCCGATGGCCTGTGGGCGTACCAACTGGCGGTGGTGGTGGACGACGCAGCCCAAGGCATCACCCATATCGTGCGCGGCCAAGATTTGGCCGACAATACGCCACGCCAAATGCTGCTGCAACGCGCCTTGGGTGTACCCACACCCCAGTACCTGCACACGCCGCTGGTGTGTGATGCCCACGGAGAAAAACTCTCCAAACAACAGGGTGCCCCGGCTTTGGATGTGAGCCAGCCGCTCACAGCCCTGGCTGCCGCCGCCCAAGTGCTGGGGCTAACAAAACCGACATCAGAACACGCTACACTGTCCGATGCCCTGAACCTGTGGGTACAAGCTTGGTCGCATCTCTACAATCGGCCCCCGTGACTGAAATTTCCCCTACTCCTCCTTCCGCGTCTGACAGTGCTGCCCCTGCGGGTGTGGCCTATCCCAAGACGATTAAAAGCTTTGTGCGCCGCGCTGGACGCACCACTACCGGCCAAACCAAAGCCTTTGCTGAGTTAGGGCCGCGCTTTATCTTGCCTTATAGCCCGCAACCCTTGGATGCACCAGCTGCCTTTGGTCGTGAGGCCCCACTGGTATTAGAAATTGGCTTTGGCATGGGCGAGGCCACCGCGCACATTGCGCGTGTGCGTCCCAACGACAACTTTTTGTGCTGCGAAGTGCATGAACCCGGCGTGGGTGCCTTGCTCAAACGCATTGGCGAGCAAGACTTGCACAATATCCGCATCGTGCAACACGATGCCGTAGAAGTCATAGACCAAATGCTGCCTCTGGCCAGTCTGGATGGCATCCACATCTTCTTCCCAGACCCGTGGCACAAAAAAAAGCACAACAAGCGCCGCCTGATTCAGCCGCCGCTGGTGGCTAAGTTGGCAGCACGGCTCAAGCCCGGCGGCTACCTGCACTGCGCTACCGACTGGCAACCCTACGCCGAGCAAATGCTGCACGTGCTGGGCATGGAACCCTTGCTGCACAACAGCAGTCAACAAGCCGATGGCTACGCCTTGCAACCCGATTACCGCCCCCTGACCAAGTTTGAAAACCGAGGCCTGCGCCTAGGCCACGGCGTGTGGGACTTGGTATTTTTGCGTCGCAGCTAATTTTGTTCATGAAGCCTATTTTGCAAAATCTGGTCGAAATGACAGGGCAGCGGGATCACCTGCGCCTAGAAGTTTCGGTGTTGTCCACCTTGCAAAAGCTGTCCAACATTGTCGAAGTGCGCGCCCTAGAACTGTTTTTGTTGGATGGGGTAATGCACCTGCGGCCACGCACTTGGAAAAACGCGCAAGAATGGGCCTCTACCGATGCCGACCCCGGCCAAGACCCGCAACGCCAGCCGCTAGAAAATGTGCCCGAACTGCACGCCTGCATCCAGCGCCGCGAAAGCTACGTCATTGCCACGCCACGCCGGGGCCGCCATGTGCTGTGGTTGCCCGTGTGGATGCACGACAAGGTTGGTACCTGCCTAGAAATTAGCCAAAAGCGGCCGTTTTCGGCACACCGGTTGGAAGTGATTACGGGCATCTTCAACGTCTATCAAAACTACCAAAGTTTGTTGGACTACAGCGAACGCGATGCTTTAACCGACCTGTACAACCGCAAAACTTTTGACGAGCAGTTTTCGCGCCAAGCTTATAGCAACGCCCCCATTTGCAATGATGATTTGCCCGATGGCCAAACAGCGGCACAGCAATGGCTGGCCGTGATTGATATTGACCATTTCAAGCAAGTCAACGACCGCTTTGGCCACCTGTATGGCGATGAGGTACTGATTTTGGTAGCCAATGTGCTACGCAGCTCGTTTCGTACCCAAGACCGCATTTTTCGCTTTGGCGGCGAAGAATTTGTGGTGTTGCTACGCTCGGTGCAGCTGGACGAGGCACGCAATGCCTTCAACCGCTTTCGTGAAAAAGTGCAAGAGTATCCGTTTCCACAGGTGGGCCAAGTCACCGTCAGTGTGGGCTTTGTCAATGCCACCCAAGGCTCGCCGGTAGAAATTTTGGGCCAAGCCGACCAAGCACTTTATTACGCCAAAGAACATGGGCGCAACCAAGTCTGTTTTTATGAAGACTTGATTGCCAGTGGCGATTTGGTTACCCAAGTCGCCCACGATGACGTAGAGTTTTTTTAGCCTTACGCCTGCGAGTGGCCTGCCAGCAGTTGATGGCGGATTTTTTGCATCAATAAATCGTCAAAACTGTAAAAGCCCTTGTCGCATTGGGCCAGTTCTTGCAAAGCAAAAGCAGCCCCAGTGCCAAAGGCTTCGCGGCGAATCGAGTCGTGAATCAGGCGCACGGTTTGGTGCGGAAAACCAAAAATCACCTCGTGGTGGCCCACAATGCCGCCCAGCCGCAGCGAGGTGATGCTACCGTCTTCTAGCTGCAAGGATTCGGCAATTTTGCGCGCCGTGCCCGAGATTTCGGGCTTTTCGCGAAAGTGCTGTTCTACCACTTCCACATCGGCAAACGGCGCAATTTCGCGCAGCATTTTGGCCGCCAACAGCAAAAAATTGATGCCCAAGGTGATGTTGGGTGAACTCATCACGCGCGTATCTTGGCCCATTTGGCGCAGGTACTCTAAATGCTCTGGGCTGTAGGCCGAGATGGCACTGACCAGCATGATGCCGCGTTGGCGCAGCACGGGGCCATAGCGATAGACGGCATCGGCCTGAGAAAAATCCACCAGCGCATCAACGGGATGCTGGTCCAACCACTGCTCTAAGTCCAAACCGTCTAAGCCCACCAGCTGCACTGGCTCTAGCCCTTGCAGCGGTGTGGCAGGCGCAGCACGGCCACGCATCACCCAGCACAGCTCAAAACGTGGGTCACTCGACAGCACATTGACTACCGCTTTACCCGCCCTGCCATAACCTAAAACGCCTACTTTCATCAAGTTGTCTCTCCTGCTTGTGGTTGGATGGCTATAAGACCGCGAACACGCTCTTAGGCTGCCACTATAACCAAAGACATCTTTTCGTCATAAAATTGTGCAATAGTTCAATAGTTATTAAATTATTGAATAGTTAGAAAGGCAAAAAATCATGAGAGTCGGTATCAACGGTATGGGGCGTATTGGGCGCTTGGCACTGCGGGCTGCTTTGGGGGCCGCAGAACGCGGCTTGGATGACCCCCGTGCAGGCAACCGCTTAGAGGTGGTACATCTGAACGAAATCAAAGGCGGTGCTGCCGCTACCGCGCACCTGTTGGCTTTTGACAGCGTGCAAGGAAAATGGCGTACTTCCATCCAAGCCGAGGGCGAAGCGGCCATTCTGATTGGCCAGCGACGCTTATCCTTTAGCAGCCATGCCCAAGCGGCAGACATTCCTTGGGGCGATTTGGGCGTGGATGTGGTGTTGGAATGCACCGGCAAATTTTTAACCCCCGAGACCCTCCAAGGCCATCTGCAACGCGGGGCCAAGCGGGTGATTGTGGCTGCACCCGTCAAGGTGGGTGGGGTGTTGAACATCGTGGTAGGTATCAACCACCAACAATACAACCCAGCGCATGACCAGATTGTGACGGCGGCCTCTTGCACTACCAATTGTTTGGCCCCCGTGGTCAAAGTGGTGCATGAGAACATCGGCATTCGGCATGGGCAAATCACCACTATCCACGACCCAACCAATACCAATTTAGTGGTGGATGCACCGCACAAAGACCTGCGCCGCGCCCGCAGTGCCATGCTCAGTTTGGCCCCCACCACCACCGGCAGCGCCAGCGCGATTGCCCTGATTTACCCCGAGCTGAAAGGCAAACTCAACGGCCATGCGGTGCGCGCACCCGTGCTGAATGCTTCACTCACCGATTGCGTGTTTGAACTGCAACGCGCTACCAGCGCTGAAGAAGTGAATGCCCTGTTCAAGGCGGCAGCAGCCGGGCCACTGGCAGGTATTTTGGGCTATGAGGAGCGCCCCTTGGTCAGTGCCGATTACGCCCACGACACGCGCAGCTCGATTATTGATGCCCTGTCCACACTGGTTACCGATGGCACTTTGCTCAAAGTTTATGCTTGGTACGATAACGAAATGGGCTATGCCTGCCGCATGGTCGATTTGGCCTGCCACATGCAAGACGTAGGCATTTAGTATGAACGCCGCTGAGCGCAACTATGCCATCGTCACGGCCTCGTACTGGGGCTTCACGCTCACCGACGGTGCTTTGCGGATGCTGGTGCTGCTGCATTTTTACCAGTTGGGCTATTCTTCGGTCACGCTGGCGTTTTTGTTTCTGCTCTATGAGGCGGCTGGTATTGCGGCCAATTTGCTCGGCGGCTGGCTGGCCACGCGCTACGGCATCACGCGCATGTTGACGGTCGGGCTGGTGACGCAAATTATCGGCTTTACCCTGCTGTCCTTGCTCAATCCGGCGTGGACGGCAGCCATGTCGGTGGCTTGGGTGGTGCTGGCGCAGGGCATTTGCGGTGTCGCCAAAGATTTGACCAAAACCGCCAGCAAATCCGCCATCAAAGTCACGCAAGCACAGGCCAAAGAGCAGGGCGCGGGCCAGTTGTTCCGCTGGGTGGCTTGGTTTACCGGCAGTAAAAATGCCATGAAGGGCATTGGCTTCTTTTTGGGCGGCTTGCTGTTGCAAACGCTGGGCTTTCAAGCCTCGCTCTGGGCGATGGCGGCTTTGCTGGCGCTGGTGTTGTTGGGGGTCGTCACCTCGTTGCCGCAGATGATGGGCAAGAGCAAAGCCTCTGGCTCGGCCAAAGAGTTATTTGCCAAAAATGCCGGTATCAATGCACTGGCCGCTGCCCGTGTGGTGTTGTTTGGTGCGCGTGATGTCTGGTTTGTGGTCAGTTTGCCGGTATTTTTGTATTCGGCGGGCTGGAACTTCACGATGGTGGGCAGCTTTTTAGCCGCTTGGACGATAGGTTACGGCCTGGTACAAGCACTGGCCCCGAGCTTGGTGCGCCGCAGCAGCGATGGCCTGAGCGCGGAAGTGCCAGCGGCACGCTGGTGGTCGGCCCTGCTGGCGCTGATTCCGGTGGGGCTGGCTTTGGCCGTGGCCTTCCAAGTGCCTGCTTTAGAGTGGGTGGTGGTGGGCGGGCTGTGCCTGTTTGGCTTTGCCTTTGCCGTTAATTCTTCGGTGCATTCTTACCTGATTTTGGCCTACGCTGGCTCCGAAAAGGCCGCAGAAGATGTTGGCTTTTATTACGCCGCCAATGCCCTGGGGCGCTTTGTGGGCACCTTGCTGTCTGGGCTACTCTACCAGTGGGGTGGCTTGCTCTATGCCCTGATAGGCTCTGCCATCATGCTCGGCTTATGCTGGCTGGCCACCCTGGCCCTTCCCTTATCGAAAGAAACAAGCAAGCACCATGAATGAAGCACAAGTAGTGCGCGCCCTGGGCGCTTTGGCACAAGAAACCCGCTTGCGCCTGTTTAGGCTGTTGGTGGTGGCGGGGCCAACCGGCCTGACCCCCGGCAGCATGGCCGATAGCTTAGGGGCCTCGGCCACGGTGTTGTCTTTTCATTTAAAAGAATTGCACGCCGCTGGCTTGGTACAGGTGCAGCGCCAAGGCCGATACCAAATTTACCGCGCCGCTATCACGCCCATGAACGAGTTGCTGTCTTACCTGACGGCCCATTGCTGCCAAGGCCAGCCTTGTATCGACACCCCTTTGCTGGTATGTGCATCTTGCGAAACCTTTGAAACCACGAAAGAAACTCTCACCATGTCTGATAAGCCGGTTTACAACGTACTTTTTATTTGCACCCACAATTCAGCGCGCAGCATCATGGCCGAAGCCTTGCTGAACCAGTTGGGCGGCGGCAAGTTTCGCGCCTACAGTGCCGGTAGCCGTCCGTCCAGCCAAGTGCATCCGCAAGCGCTGGCGCTGCTGCAACGCCACAAAATTCCTACCGAGGGTTTGTACAGCAAAAATTGGGAAGTTTTTGCCCAGCCGGATGCACCAAAAATGGATTTTGTGCTGACCGTGTGCGACCAAGCCGCTGGTGAAGTTTGCCCCGTTTGGCCCGGCCAACCGATGTCGGCCCATTGGGGGATGCAAGACCCGGCCAGCGTGAAAAGTAGCCCGGATAACCTGGACAAAGCTTTCAGCGAAGTATTCCGGGTGCTGCACCGGCGCATTTCGCTGTTTTTGAGCCTGCCGCTGCCTAAGCTGGACCAGCTATCGCTGCAAAAAGAACTGCGCCAGATTGGTAGCACTGCGGATTGATGCACTATGGGTTTGTTTGAACGCTTTTTGACCGTTTGGGTGGCTTTGGGCATTGGTGCTGGTGTCGCCTTGGGGCTGGCGCTGCCGGGTGTTTTTCAGGCCATTGCGGCCTTGGAATACGCCCAAGTCAATTTGGTGGTGGCGGTGTTTATCTGGGTGATGATTTACCCGATGATGATTCAGATTGACTGGGCCGCCGTGAAAGATGTGGGCAAAAAGCCGCAAGGGCTGATGCTCACGCTGGTGGTGAATTGGCTGATTAAACCGTTCACCATGGCAGCGCTGGGGGTGTTGTTTTTTCAAGTCCTTTTCGCCCCGTGGGTGGATGCCCAATCGGCCAGCGAATACATCGCGGGCATGATTTTGCTCGGCGTGGCCCCGTGTACGGCGATGGTGTTTGTTTGGAGTCAATTGGTCAAGGGCGATGCCAATTACACGCTGGTGCAGGTCTCGGTCAATGATTTGATTATGGTGGTGGCTTTTGCCCCCATTGCCGCCTTTTTGCTCGGCGTGACCAATGTCACCGTGCCTTGGGAAACCTTGGTACTTTCTACCGTGCTGTATGTGGTGCTGCCGCTGGCGGCTGGCATGGCAACACGGCATTTATTACAGCGGCGCTCGGCGCACGCGGTGGCTGATTTTGTCGCGCAGCTCAAGCCTTGGTCTATCGTCGGGCTGATTGCCACGGTGGTGCTGTTGTTTGGCTTTCAGGCCGGTACGATTGTCGCCAAGCCGCTGGTGATTGGCCTGATTGCCGTGCCGCTGGTACTGCAAACTTATGGCATCTTTTTTATCAGCTGGTGGGCGGCGCGTTGGCTCAAATTGCCGCACAACGTGGCCGGGCCTGCCTGCTTGATTGGCACGTCTAACTTTTTTGAGTTGGCCGTGGCAGTGGCGATTTCGCTGTTTGGCTTGAACTCGGGCGCGGCGTTAGCTACCGTGGTGGGCGTGCTGGTAGAAGTGCCGGTGATGCTGTCGCTGGTGGCGATGGTCAATGCTTGGAACCCTGACAAAACCCCAGAAAGCCGTTCATGACCCACATCACGATTTACCACAACCCCCAATGCGGCACTTCGCGTAACGTGCTGGCGCTAATGCGCCACTGCGGTATCGAGCCTACCATCATCGAGTACCTGCAAAATCCACCCAGCCGGGCCGAGTTGCAAGCCTTATTGCAGCGCATGGGGGTGTCAGTGCGCGAGGTGCTACGCCAAAAAGGCACGCCCTACGACGCACTGGATTTGGGCAACCCACGTTGGACGCAAGAGGAGCTACTCGACTTCATTGAGCAACACCCCATTTTGCTCAATCGCCCCATCGTGGTCACGCCCCAAGGGGTGCGGCTGTGTCGCCCGTCAGAACGGGTGCTTGACCTGCTGCCCCAGCCCTTGCCCAGCCCGTTTACCAAAGAAGACGGCGAGGTGGTATATGACCCGCGCAGTCGTCTGGCCGATTTGCCCCAAGTGGCCGCCGCGCATTTCCAAGTGCCTGACCCAGCACAGCTACGGCCTGCCCAAGCGTCCACCCATGCGCCGCGCTTTTTGCTGTTGTATGGCTCGCTGCGGGCGCGTTCTTTTAGCAGGCTGCTGGTACAAGAGGCAGCGCGCTTGCTCCAAGCAATGGGGGCAGAGGTCAGAATTTTTAACCCCAGCGGCCTACCGCTGCCTGACGATGCCCCCGAAACCCATCCCAAAGTGGCTGAGTTACGCGCTTTAACGCAGTGGGCTGAAGGCATGGTCTGGTGTTCTCCCGAGCGCCACGGGGCCATGACGGGCATCATGAAGACACAAATTGACTGGATTCCACTGACCCAAGGTGCTATACGTCCGACCCAAGGTAAAACGCTGGCGCTGATGCAAGTATGTGGCGGCTCACAATCGTTCAATGCCGTGAACCAAATGCGGGTGCTGGGGCGCTGGATGCGGATGCTCACCATCCCGAACCAGTCTTCGGTGGCCAAGGCGTTCCAGCAGTTTGATGAGCATGACCGCATGTTGCCCTCCAGCTACCACGACCGCGTGGTGGATGTGTTGGAAGAGCTGGTCAAATTTACCTTGCTCACGCGCGATGTGGCCCCCTATTTGGTGGACCGTTACAGCGAGCGCAAAGAAAGCGCCGATGCCCTGATGCGCCGGGTGAACTTATCGCAAGCGGCGTAACGGGGTGACATGGCCGCAAACTGTTTGCAAACGGCTTGGGCGCAGCACGCCGCCGAGTTGCGCGCTTGGCTGCTACACCATCTGCGCCAGCCACAAGATGTGGATGATTTGATGCAAGACTTGTTTCTCAAGGTGCTACGCCAAGGGGAACAGTTTTGCAGCGTTCACCATACCAGAGCATGGCTGTTTCAGGTGGCCCGCCATGCGCTGGCCGATCACTTCCGAGAGCCTTCCATGCGACTGGAATGGTGCGATGGGCTGGACGAGTTACCTGCTCCTGTCGATCTGCCCGACCCGATTGACCAGCTCGCTATATGCTTACCCCGTGCCTTGTCTGAATTACACCCAGCCGATCGAGAAGCCATTGTTTTTTGCGATATTGAAGGCCAGTCGCAGGCTGAGTATGCGGCCCGCGTGGGCTTGGGCCTGAGCGCCGCCAAGTCCCGGCTACAACGGGCGCGCCAACGCTTGCGCGCCCACCTGACAGATGCCTGCCAAGTGCAGTTTGACCAAGCTGGGCACGTTGAAGACTTTGTGCCCCGCCCTGCGCCCGAAAAAAACAGATGAATTTTTCAAAAAAGTGACATATTCAGGCTGAAAGCTGCGTCTTTTTGCGCCGTCCTCCGTCTTCAGGGGTATGAACACATTTGCAGTTACTGCGCTGAGTTGGCCCACCCGTCGTCCGGGGGCGTTTTTGTTGTTACCAGCAGCAGTTGCTGCTGAACCTACCCAATGGAGCCATAGTCATGAGCGAGCAAGCAAAGCTAACTTTTAGCGTGCAGGCGCGGCGTGTAGATAGCCACAGCAGTCAGGCAGAGTGCAAAGCGGCTACCTTGTTGTTAGATACCGACTTGGCCGGGCGGCTCGATGCCTTTAATCCTGCCGAGTTACTACTGGCGGCGCTGGCTGCCTGCATCATCAAGGGCATTGAGCGCGTAACGCCTATCCTCAAGTTTGATTTGCGTGGGGTAGAGGTTCGTTTGCAAGGGGTGCGCCAAGACGTGCCACCCAAGATGGAGTCCATCCGTTACGAAATTTTCATAGACACCGACGAATCGGATCAGCGTTTGCATTTGCTGCATGAAAACGTGAAGAAATACGGAACCGTGTTCAATACCCTTACACCGGGCACCTGCTTGGGTGGTATTTTGTGTCGAGGCCCCACTTTGACAAACCAGCTCAACGCTGCTTTGCGCCAACCAGAGGGCAGAGCCTAATGGGTGCAGGGCACGACCATAGCCACAGCCACGCCCCGGCCAACTTTAACCGGGCGTTTGCTGTGGGCATCGTGCTCAATTTGGGGTTCGTTGCGATTGAGGCTTTTTATGGCTGGAAAATCGACTCCCTGGCCCTGCTGGCCGATGCTGGGCACAACCTGAGCGATGTAGCCGGTTTGGTACTGGCTTGGGCCGGTGCTTGGGCGGCCAAGCTGCATTCCAACACCCGCCATAGCTACGGTTGGAAGCGAGGCTCCATCGTGGCGGCGGTACTCAATGCCCTGCTGTTGCTGCTGGCAATGGGCGCTTTGGCTTGGGAGGCGCTGGGCCGTTTAGGCACACCACAAGCTACCGAGGGCTGGACGATGATGGCGGTGGCGGGGGTGGGCATCGTCATTAACACCGCCACGGCCTTGCTGTTTATGCGCGGGCAAGCCGATGATTTGAACATCCGTGGCGCTTTTCTGCACATGCTGGCCGATGCCTTGGTCTCGTTGGGGGTGGTGCTGGGTGGCTTGCTTTACCTTTGGCAGGGCTGGAGCTGGATAGACCCAGTGATGAGTTTGGCCATTGCCGTGGTGATTGTCTGGGGCACTTGGGGGTTGCTGCGGCAATCGGTGCATTTGCTGTTGGATGGCGTGCCCGAGCGTATCAACCTGGCAGCGGTACGCCAACACCTGCTGGCGCTGCCGGGCGTGGCCGAGGTGCATGACCTGCACGTCTGGGCGCTGGGCAGTTCCGAGGTGGCCCTCAGCGCCCATGTGGTCTTGCAATCTGCCCAAACCGATGTCACCGCGCTGCTTCATCAGGCAGAACATCTGTTGCAAGAGCATTTTGATATTCACCATGCCACCTTGCAAGTGGAGCCGCCGGACTACGCGCCGTGCTGCGCCCTGCGTGCGGGCGCACAAGCTTGTTGCTAAGCCAAAGAGAGGGAACAACAATGGATTACTTTTTGCAATTGCTTGGAGGGGGCGCGGGAAATTTAGCGGCCTATTTGGCCGCCCATGTGTTGTTGTGCCTGTTGCCTGCCTTTTTTATTGCCGGTGCTATGGCAGCTTTGATTCCCAAGGCCAGCATCACTAGCTGGCTGGGGCGCAACACTCCAGCTTATGTTTCTTACCCGGCAGCGGCAGCGGCGGGGTCATTGTTGGCGGTGTGTTCTTGCACCATCGTGCCTCTGTTTGGTGGAATTTACCGCAAAGGGGCCGGTATTGGCCCTGCCATTACCTTTTTGTTTTTCGCGCCAGCGGGCAACATCATGGCGCTGGCCTATACCGGCAGCATTTTGGGGGTGGAATTTGCAGCGGCCCGTTTTATTCTGTGCCTCTTATTTGGCATCGGGATTGGGCTGCTGATGGCGATGCTGTTTTGGCGCGATGATGCCAGCCACGATGCCCAAACTGATGCCCTGTTTTCCGAGAAAGCCAGCGTGGGTTCTGCGGCCACAGGTTTATTGTTGTCGATGGTGGCTTTGCTGATTGCTGGCACGCTGAAATTGTGGCCTTTAACCAGCACCCTGAGCACTATCACCCTGCCGCTGTCTTGGGCGCAAGATTGGCAAAACACCTTGTTCCAATGGGTGCCCTACGATGCTGCCAAAGGCGAAGAAGGGGTTACGTTTCAAGGTTCGGTATTGATTTTTCTGCTGTTGTTGATTGCCAGCACCGCTTGGAAAGGGCTAGAAAATATCATCGAAGGAGCCAACCGCTGGACTTGGACCACCTTGGGCCTGACAGCGGCCACATTGCTGGTGGCCGCTTTGCGCTTAACGCCTAGCACCCAGGGGCTGGAACTGGCCATTACCGGGCGTTTTTTTGCTGTTGGCTTATGTCTGTGGGCGGTTTGGCATTACCTGCAAGCCTTAGAGGCCGATGACCGCCAAGCCTGGCTGTGGGAGGCTTGGCGCTTTGTGAAGCAAATTTTCGGGGTATTGGTGATTGGGGTGTTTATTGTCGGCATGGTGCGCCAAATCATTCAGCCTGAGTGGATTGAAAGCTGGGCCGGTAGCAACACCGTGCTGGCCAATATGGTAGCGGTGCTGTTCGGTGTGTTTATGTATTTTCCGACGCTGGTAGAAGTGCCGGTGGCCAAAATGTTCTTGGATTTGGGGATGCACCAAGGGCCGCTGTTGGCCTATTTGATGGCCGACCCCGAGTTAAGCCTGCAAAGCATTTTGATGGTGATTGCTGTGATTGGCCGCAAAAAGACTTTTTCTTATGTCGGGCTGGTGGCTATTTTCAGCGTCATGGCTGGGCTATCGTATGGGGCTTGGGTGGATGGCATGGCCTCATCCACGCTGGCCTTGGGCTTAGCGGCGTTTGTGGCGATGTTGGCTGGCTTGCTGGTCTGGCTACATCGGATGCAAGTGTCGCGCTCGCCGCTATAAACTTTTTTTTCAACCCGCAAGGAGACTTTTATGTTGACTGTCAAAATTCTTGGCCCCGGCTGTGCCAATTGCAAGAAACTCGAAACTATTGCCCGCGAGGCGGCCACCGAGGCTGGTGTTCAGGCTGAATTTGTCAAAGTGACCGATATGAAGGCCATCATGGCCTACGATTTGCTTTCTACGCCGGGCTTGGTTATCAATGAAAAGCTGGTTGCCAGCGGACGCATTCCCAGCAAGGCGGATGTGCAAACTTGGCTACAAGCAGCCTAAATCGGCCTAAAGCAGATGGGCTGGGCACAGGCGCGGTGCAACCTGCGCCCAGCCAGCTGGCGTTTAAACCCGTTCAGCGACCCAAGCGGGCACGCTGGCCAGTGCAGTAGGCAATTGGGTGGCGTTGGTGCCGCCAGCCATCGCCATATCGGGCTTGCCACCGCCCTTGCCGCCTACTTGTTGGGCGACAAAATTCACCAGCTCTCCGGCTTTGACTTTGCCCACGCTGTCGGCAGTGACACCTGCGGCCAGTTGCACCTTGTCGCCATCCACAGCGGCCAGCACGATGGCAGCGGTTTTGAGTTTGTCCTTGAGCTTGTCGAGCGTATCGCGCAGGGTTTTGGCATCTGCGCCGGGCAGCACGGCGGCCAACACCTTCAGGCCCTTGACCTCCACGGCTTGCAGCGCCAGCTCATCGCCTTGGCTAGAGGCCAGCTTGCCCTTGAGCGCGGCCAGTTCTTTTTCTAGGGCTTTGATTTGCTCCAGCGTTTGGGCAATGCGGCTGTTGACTTCTGCTGTGGGGGCGCGCAAGGTGGCAGCTGCTTGGGCTACGGTGTCTTCTAAGGATTGCAAGTATGCCAAGGCGTTGACACCCGTCACGGCCTCAATGCGGCGCACGCCAGCCGCTACGCCACTTTCGGCCACAATTTTGAACAGGCCAATATCGCCGGTGCGCTGCACATGGGTGCCGCCGCACAGTTCGCGGCTGGAGCCGATGTCCAACACGCGCACGGTTTCGCCGTATTTTTCGCCGAATAGCATCATCGCGCCGGTTTGTTGCGCCGCTTCAATGTCCATCACCCGCGCTTGGGTGGCGGCATTGGCCAAAATCTCGGCATTCACCAAAGCTTCAATCTGGCGGATTTCGGCATCGGTGACGGGGGCGTTGTGGGCAAAGTCAAAGCGGGTACGCTCGGCGTTGACCAAGCTGCCTTTTTGCTGCACATGGCTGCCCAACACTTCGCGCAGGGCTTTGTGCATCAAGTGGGTAGCGCTGTGGTTGCGTACCGTGGCAGCGCGCAGGGCCGTATCGACTTGGGCATTGACATGGTCACCGACATTGAGCGTGCCGGTTTCCAGCGTGCCGTGGTGGCCGAACACATCGGCCTTGATTTTGAGCGTGTCGGCCACGGCAAACTGGGCCGAACCACTGGTAATCTGGCCTTGGTCGCCCACTTGGCCGCCGCTTTCGGCATAGAAGGGGGTGGTGTCTAACACCACCACACCGCTTTGGCCGGATTTGATTTCGGCCACGCTCACGCCATCCACATACAGGGCCACAATTTTGGCAGCGGCTGCTTGCAGCTGCTCGTAGCCGGTAAAGCTATTGCCCGCGCCCGTATAGTCCAGCGCCTTGTCCATTTTGAACTTGCCTGCGGCACGGGCTTGGGCTTTTTGCCTTTCCATCGCCGCTGCAAAACCGGCTTCATCCACGGCCACGCTGCGCTCGCGGCAGACATCGTTGGTCAAATCGAGTGGGAAGCCAAAGGTATCGTGCAGTTTGAAGGCGATATCGCCGGGCAGGGTGTTGCTGCCATCGGCCAAAGCCGCATCCAAAATCTCCATGCCGTTGGCCAAGGTTTCGTAGAAGCGTTCTTCTTCGGCCTTGAGTACCTCGGTAATGCGCGCTTGTTGTTCGCGCAGTTGCGGGTAGCTGTCGCCCATCAACACGGCTAAGTCAGCCACCAGCTTGTGGAAGAACGGCGTTTTTTGGCCGAGCTTGTAGCCGTGGCGAATGGCGCGGCGGATGATGCGCCGTTGCACATAGCCCCGGCCTTCGTTGCTGGGCAATACGCCATCACTGACCAAGAACGCCGTGGCACGCACATGGTCGGCAATGACGCGCAGGCTGGGGTTGCCCAAGTCGGTGCTGCCGGTCTCGCGCGCTGCTGCTTTGATGAGGGCATCGAACAGGTCAATTTCGTAGTTGCTATGGACGTGCTGCAAGATGGCAGCCAAGCGCTCTAAGCCCATGCCGGTATCGACGCAAGGGGCGGGCAGCGGCGTAACTTTGCCTTGCTCGTCCATGTTGAACTGCATGAACACGTTGTTCCAGATTTCGATGAAGCGGTCGCCGTCTTCCTCGGGGCTGCCGGGGGGGCCGCCGGGGATGTGGTCGCCGTGGTCATAGAAGATTTCAGAACAAGGGCCACAAGGGCCGGTGTCGGCCATCATCCAAAAGTTGTCGGACTTGTAGCGGCCCCCTTTGTTGTCGCCAATGCGAATTACACGCTCGGGGGGCAGGCCGATTTCTTTGGTCCAGATGTCATAGGCTTCGTCGTCTTCGGCATAGACGGTGGCCAGCAGGCGCTCTTTGGGCAGTTTATAAACTTCGGTCAGCAGCTCCCAAGCCCACTTCAGGCTTTCGCGCTTAAAGTAGTCGCCAAAGCTCCAGTTGCCCAGCATCTCAAAAAAGGTATGGTGGCGGGCGGTGTAACCGACGTTTTCTAAGTCGTTGTGTTTGCCACCGGCACGCAAACAGGCTTGCACCGAGGCCGCGCGTACATAGCTGCGCTTGTCGCTGCCCAAAAACACGTCTTTAAATTGCACCATGCCCGAGTTGGTGAACATCAGCGTCGGGTCATTGCCCGGCACCAAGGGGCTGGAGGCCACCACAGTGTGCCCCTTAGAAGCAAAGAAATCCAAAAAGGTCTTGCGGATGTCGGCAACGGTAAAAATGGGTGTACTCATGGGGGTGTTATTCGAGGGGATAGGCGGGGGCAAAATAGCCACAGATTATAGATTTGGCCTTGCCCAATTTAGCCCAGCAAAGCAGCTAAGCCACTGGCGCGGCGCAAGGGGGCGGCGGCGGCGCGCGCCAAAGTGCCCGCTTGGGCTTCGACCAAAGAAAAATAGCCTCTGGCGCGGGTAATGCCGGTATAAACCAGTTGGCGATTGAGTACCTGCTCGCCGCTGTCGGGCAACACCAGCAGGGTGTGTTCAAACTCGGAGCCTTGGCTTTTGTGTACCGTCATGACAAAGGCGGTTTCGACATGCGCCAAACGCCCCACCGCCACCGAGCGCGTTTGTTCTCCATCCAAAAAATAAGCGCGCAAGGCTTGTCGGTTGCTAAAACTGGGCAACACTACGCCCACATCGCCATTAAAGATGCCCAAAGAGGCATCGTTGCGCGTCACCATCACCGGGCGGCCCGTAAACCATTCGCTGTGTGGGCGCAATAGCCCCGCTTGTTGCAGCGCTTTTTGTACCAGTGGATTGAGTTGTTCATCGCCCCAAGCGCCCTCATGCACCGCGCACAAAATACGGAAACGCTGAAAAGCCAACAGCACGCGCACCACCCATTGCTGGTGCTGTTCGGGCTGCTGCCAAACTTGGGGTTTGGCTTGTTGGATTTGGTGCAGATAGTCTGCATAGCTGGGCGCCGGGCCACGGCCTTGCACGGCCAAAGTGGCGACGTGGGCTGGGCTGCGCTGCTCTGCGCTATCGGCTATCCAGACTTCATCTTGGTAGAGCTGCTGGCCGTGGCCGTAATTGGCGGGAACCTTGCCTTGGTTGACGGCCAGCGCCAGCGCACCAATGGCACCACGAAAACGACGGCTTTGGCGCAGCATCACGGTTTGCTGCGCCAAAATGGGGGCGGCGGGGCTGGAATCGCAAAACTCCGACGGGATACTGCTGCCGGTCAGTTGGTGGATATAGCTTTGGCTGGCCGGGTTGTAACGTCCGGCTTGTGCATGGGTGCATAAATCACCCAACACGGCACCGGCTTCTACCGAGGCCAATTGGTCTTTATCGCCCAACAAAATCAATTGTGCTTGCGCGGGCACGGCTTGCAACAGGGCAGCCATCATCTCCAAATGAATCATCGAGGTTTCATCCACAATGAGTACATCCACCGCCAAGGGCTGGGCGGCATGGTGGCGAAACTGGCGCGTGTGCAAACTGGCCCCGAGCAGGGCATGGATGGTTTTGGCTTTGCCGATACGCGCAATCAGGGCGGCCAAGTTGGGCACCTGGGCTGGGCGCTGTGCGTGGGGCAAAGCCTCGACGGCGCGGTCGATGGAGTCTTGCAGCTCTTGTAAGGAGCTGGCGATGGATTCGCTCAGGCGCGCGGCGGCTTTGCCGGTGGGTGCGGCCAAGGCGACGCGCAGGGTTTCGGGTTGCGGGTGCAAGGCCAGCAGCAGCGCCAGCAAGCGCGCGGCGGTGTAGGTTTTGCCGGTGCCCGGCCCACCGGTGATGATGCTCAAGGGGGCGCGCAGGGCAATGGCGCAGGCTACCTGTTGCCAATCGGGTTGCTCTGGCTGGCCAGGGCCGAACAGTTGCGCTAACCAGCGTTGGGCGGCTGCATTGTCCATCTGGCGCTGGGTTTGCAAGCGTTGTTGTATCGCGGCCAGCACCTGCTGCTCATAGAGCCAATAACGGCGCAGATAGAGCAGTGGAGCAGCGTCGGAACCGCCCAATACCAAGGGCTGGCCTTGGTCCACTGCCTTGGGGGCCGTGGCGCAATACACCAAAGGGCTGGCGCGCAAAGCCTGCGCCCAGCCGTGGCTGTCGTGGGGCAGGTGGTGTGCGGGCTGGGCTTGCTGCCAAGTCTCTTGCCAAGCTTGGCGCGCTGCGGGTGGCCAGTCGATGTCTGGGCGATAGGGGGTTTGCAGGGTTTCCATCGGCAGACAGGTATGGCCGCGCCCTTCCATCTGCGTGAGCAAAGCTGCCGCCATGAGTACGGGCACCGACACAGCGGGGTCTAGCTGCCACAAAAAGCGGGCAAAAGCGCTATCGAGTTGGCGCAACCAGCCCGCATCGGACCAAGCACGCAACTGTGCCAAGGCTTGCTCTGGGGTTTCTAGGGTCTCTGGAGTGATAGAACGGTGGTTCAAGAGCGGTCTCCGCCAAACATGGCTTGCATACCTTGCAGGCAGTCTATGGAGGGGGGCACCCAGCAAATGCCTTGCTCTGGCCCGGCAATGCCACGGATAAAGAAATACAAGGCACCGCCCAAATGTTCCTCTGGCTGGTAGGCGGCGCCCAAACGTTGTTGCAACAGGCGGTGCAGGGCAAATTGGTACAAAATGGCTTGCACATCGTAGCGGCGCAAGACCATCTCCTCTTGCATGGCGGCCCGGCTGTAATCGGCATCTTGCTGGCCCAAGCGGCTGGATTTGTAATCCAACACCCAATAGCGCCCGCCATGACAAAACACCAAATCGGCAAACCCCATCAACATGCCATGCAATTGGCTGCTTTGTAGCTGGGGCCGCTGCAAATGAGAAAAAATATGCTGTTGGCATAAGCCGTCCAGCACGGTTGTGTTAATGGCCTGTGCTGGTAGCCAAAATTCCATTTCGGGCACCAAAGCTCCCTCCAAACCAGCCAGCGGCGCGCACAACTGCGGCAGCGGGGTTTGCACCACTTGTTGCAGCCATTGCAGCAGTTCAGCCGCTTCTTCTGCGCTGTGACCCGCGCGTTCGCAGCGCGCTAACAGGGCTTTTTGCCGTGCTTGGGCATCTTGCAGGGCGAAGTGGCCAGCGGCCAGCCATTCGAGTTGCTCGTGCAAAAAATTGCCGCTCAAGGCTCCCGGCTTAAAGCGGTGTGCAATTGCTTGCTCGCCCACTGGGGTGCTGATGGTGCTGATGCTGGTGGGCGCGTCGGCGCTCCATTCGTCTTGCGCGCGCCGGGCGGCCAGCGTGGTGCGTGCGCTGCCATAGACTACTCTGGTCAGGCGCGAGTAACTAGAGACGCTCCAAGTGCGGTCAAAATCGGCCACATAGTCGGGCAAGTGGTCGGCCAAATCAGCAGGCTGGGCCAACGCTGGCAAAAGGCTGCATGGCAGGGCTTGCTCTGCCGGGGGGGCCGCTTGTAAGTGAATAGGGCCACCGGCCACGGCTTGCAGCACCGGTAGCCAGTCGGACGCGGCGCGTTCTTTGGGGCCACCCAGCAGGTAACCCAAAGCACTCAGATGGCTTTGGCAACGCGGGCTGTTGCCTTTTTTTATCGTCGCAAAACCTACCCACAAGGCATGGCGCGCACGCGTCAGGGCCACGTACAGCAGGCGCAAATCTTCGCGCAAGCGCTCTTGCTCGGCCACTTGGCGTGTCTCATCGGACAGCTCTAGCACCAATTGTGGCGTGCCTTGGGCATCGGGCACGGTGGCAAATTGGTCGCGCCCGGAAACTGCCCGAAAATCAAACGCGAACGGCAACAGCACCAGCGGGTATTCCAGCCCCTTGCTTTTATGGATGGTCACGACTTTGACCAAATCGGCATCGCTTTCTAGGCGCAGCAGTTGCTCGTCGCTGTCTTGGGCTGGGGCGCTGATTTTGAGTTCTAACCAACGAATCAGGGCTTGTTCGCCGTCTAAATCGGTGCTGGCGCTGTGCAATAGCTCGGCCAGATGCAAAAAATTGGTCAGGCGGCGCTCGCCATCGCCTTCTGGGGCGGCCAGCCAACGCGCCGCCCAGCCCAAACGCTGTAAAGATTGGCGCAACATGGCCAACACGCCTTGCTGTGACCACACTTGGCGCAGCTGGCGCATCTGGTCGCAGTAGACATCAAAGGCTTCATCGTGGCTGGTGTACCACGCCAGTTCGTCGATGCTCAGGCCGACGGTGCGTGTAGCCAACGCGGCACGCACCAAGGCGGCATCTTGTGGCATCGCCACGCCACGCGACCAGTGCAGCAGGTCTTGGGCTTCGTTGCCATGAAACACCGAATCGCGCTCGGACAGATAAACCGAGGCCACGCGCCGTTGCTGCAAGGCGCGGCGCACCACGGCGGCTTCTTTGCCGGTGCGTACCAAAATGGCAATATCTGCCGGGCGCAGGCGCGTAAAGTGGCCGTCTGTATCCAACAAGCCAGTTTGGGCATCGGCCAGCCAAGCCACCACCTGCTCGGCGCATTGGACGGCAAAGCGCCAGCGCAGGGTGTCGGTGTCTTGCACTTGGCCCACATCATGCACGATGGTCAGGGCAGCGGCGGCGGGCAGACCGGCAATGTGCAAGCGTTCACTGCGCCCTTGGGCCTTGACTTCGACAAACGGTAAGCGGCTGCCGCCATCGCTGCCGCCACTGTGGCTGCTGTCGTTGTTGGCTGTGGGGCCAGCACTGCGGAATAAAAACGCCCCTTTGGGGTGGCTGCTGGGGTTTTTTTCGGCGTGTAAAAATAATCGGTTGACAGCAGTGACCAAATCTTTGGTGGAGCGGTAGTTGGTATCTAAGGCGTAATGGCGCTGTCCGGTGGCACTGCGCGCACGCAAATAGCTGTAAATATCGGCCCCTCGAAAGCCGTAGATAGATTGTTTCGGGTCGCCAATCAACAGCAGGGCTTGTTGCGCTGGATTGCTGGCCACGCCATAGAGTTGGTCAAACACCGCGTATTGCAGCGGCGAGGTGTCTTGGAACTCGTCAATCAGCGCCAGCGGGTATTGGGCCAGAATGCGCTGGCGCAAACGCTGGCCGTCGCTGCCTTGCAAAGCCGCGTGCAGGCGCTGCAATAAATCCTGAAAACCAAACTCGCCCGCTTGGCGCTTGAGCTGCTCGATGCGCCGTTGTACGCTGTGGGCGGCGTGCAAGCGCATCGGGGTGGCAGGGTTTGGCAGGCTTTGGTAGGCGGCAAAGACTTCGCTAAACCAGGCAAATTCACTTGGGATGTCGATGGCCGGGGCCTCTTTTTTGCGTGTCGCTTGCAGGCCGTGTTGGGTGAGCTTGTATAAAGCCTCTTCTTTCGGTAAAGCCAGCGGTAAGGGGTTGCTGGCCCATGTTTGCAACTGGGCAAACCATTTTGCGACGCTCTCGGTCTTGAGGGTGGTGGCGTTCCAGTGTTTTCGCTGTTGCGCCAGTTGCGCGAGCAACCAGTTTTGCATGGCCGGGATGTGTTGCTGGCGCTGTTGCAGTAGGTTTTGCAGGGCCGGTGGCAGTAAATTACTGACCAAATGATGCAGCGTGCCCCCTTGTACCTCTGGTGGTAGGGGGGGCAGGGGTACGGGCTGCTGCAACAAGGCGCGCACCTCTTGCGCCAAGCTATGCACGCTGGGCCACACCGATAGCACCGCCTCTAATGGGCCATTGGTGAGGGGATAGCATTCTTGCCGCCAGTAATCTTGCACGGCGGCTGTCATGACCGATTGTTCGTCGGCTACCAAGTTTTCGTCAAACACGCTGCCGCTGTCAAAGGCGTGTTCGCGCAACATGCGTTGGCACCACGCATCAATGGTGAACACGGCGCAATCGTCCATGTTTTCGGCGGCGTTGGCCAGTTGCCAGGCGGCTTGTTGGCGACTGTGGGGGTCAGGGTAGTCGGCCAGCAAGTTTTGCAGAAAAGGGTCTGGGGCTGGGGCATCCTCTGGGTTACGAAAGCAACGCGCAGCCTCTAGCAGGCGCTGGCGTATGCGCGCCGATAACTCGCGCGTGGCCGCGCGGGTAAACGTCATCACTAAAATTTCTGCCGGTGCCAAGGGGCGCACAAAGCGGCTGTCGGGCTGGCCGTGTCCCAACACCAAACGCACGTACAGCGCAGCAATCGTCCAAGTTTTGCCGGTGCCAGCGCTGGCCTCCATCAGGCGGCTGCCCCAGAGCGGAAAGTGCAAGGGTTCAAGTTTCTGCATGGCAAGGCTCGGCGAATGCGGTGGCGGTGGCGGTGGCGGTGGCAGGATGGGGGGTGCAGCGTACCTGGCTGGGCAGCCATTGCAGTAGCGGGGCGTACAGGGTTTGCGCCCACTGGGTGAACTCGCCACTGGCTTGCAAGGCAGCAAAATCGGGGAATTCGCGCGCCAAACACGGCTCGGTGCCTTCGCCGGGCAGCTCGTTGTGTTCACTGCCTTCGTAGGTGCTGGTAGCCGCGCTGGTGGCAGCATCGACTTTGTCTTGCTGGGCGACATAGGCCAAGGCGGTACGCAGGGGCAAGGGCAGGGGGCGCTGCATACCTTGCAGCCAGAGGTCTAACAGCAAGGGCCATTGTGCTTGCGCTATGTCTGGGCGGATGGCTTGGATGTCTAAGCGTGCATCTTGGCCCACCACCACAGCAGAGACACTTTGCCCGTTGGCCGCAGCTGCCAACAGGCGCAACCAGACTGGCAATAGCTTTTCTGGGCGCGGTTTTCCGGTTTTTTGCAGCAATTTGCTTGGCTCTAGGTGCAGACAAACCGTAGCGCTACCGTTGCTGTACAGCTGCTCTAACCAGTCTTGTAGCAGCACGCCGCCATGTTCTAGTTGCAAGGCTTGGCGCGGCGCAGTTTGTGGATATTCTTGGCGCACCTGCACCCACGCTTGGGCCAACGGCAGCAACACCTGTTGCAGGCTGTCTTGCTGGCGCTGGCCCAAGGCTTGCAACTGAAACACCCCGGCTTGGCGCTGGCGTTGCAACGATTGCACAATTTGTTGCTGCAATTGCGCGGCGCTGGCTTGCGGCGGCCAGCTGTCCATTTGCTGCCGTATCCAGTGGTAATGCTCTAACGCATTGCTGGCCAAAGGCTCGACATCCAAGTCGGGGGCGCGCTCGTCTGGCCAAACAATGCTTAACCGTTCCCGAAAAAACACTTTTACCGGGTTGCGTAAAAATTGCGCCAAGCGTTGCAGCGTTAGCGGCACTTGGGGGTCGGGGACAAAGGCGGGCAAGGGCGGGATGATGCTGCTGCTCTGACCAGCGTCGTCTGTGGGCGGGCTATGGTGCAGACTGCGCCACTCGTGGGCGTAGGTGTGCAGGGGGCTGTTTTGGGCAAAATAGCTGCGGCTAAAGGCTTGCAGCGGGTATTCGGTGGTGAGTTGCTCTACCACTTTTTTACCCCAACAGCTGCTCAGGTAATCGCGCAACTGTGCCACCAAGACCGACGGCGGCTGCTCGGTGTTGTCGCGCACGCTGCGGCCCGTCCAAGAGATATACAACGCACGCCGCGCCGACAACAGTGCTTCGAGCATCAATTGGCGGTCATCGTGCTGGCGTGAGCGGTCGCCGGGACGGTATTGGCCTGCTTGGCGCATCAAGTCAAAATCATTGTGCAGACTGCGCCGGGGGTAGTCGCCATCGTTCATGCCCAACAGGCACACCACTTCAAACGGAATGGCACGCATCGGCATCAGGGTACAAAAGGTCACCCCGCCAGCGCGGAATTTGTCATCCAACGAGGGCGGGTCTATCGCCTCCAGCCATGCACTTCTAAAATCTGCCAAGGGCAAGGGCTGCTCAAAACCAGCTTGCTCACAGGCTTGCAACCAGTGGTTCAAGCCCTCTAAGACCTGCTCTAGCATGGTTTGTTCGGCATCGTCTTGGGGGCGAAACATGGCATCTAACAGCACGCGCCCGCGTTGCGCCCAATCTTCAGGGCTGGCAGCGGTAGCGGCTTGGGCTACCCAATCCATCAGCGTTTGCAGCAGATGCGCCAAGCTACCGGCCCATTCGGCCTCCAGTCCGCCCACTTCGGCGTAAGGCACAATTTGCGCCCACGGCGTACCGGCGCTGGTGTCGGGGTTGCTGGGCAAAGCGCCGGTGGCATAGGCCAGCAACATGCGCTGCAAGCCAAACCAAGCGCTGTTTTGTTCGCCGCAAGCGGCTAAACCCAATTGGCTACGGTGCTGCTCATTCAAGCCCCAGCGAATGCCCGCACCTTGCATCCATTGTTTCAGGCGTGGCAGGCCCTCGGCGGCCATGCCAAAGCGCCGTGCTACGGCGGGCACTTCTAATAAATCGAGCAACTCACTCATGCCGCAGCGCTGGCGCGGCAGTTTGAGCAGCCATTCCAAGGCGCTCATGAGCGGGCTGGTGGCTTGGGCGCTGACGTCGGCGATGTCATAGGGGATGTAACGCGGGTCCGAGGCTTTGTATTGCTCAAACACGGCACGAATGGCCGGGGCCATCACGCCTATATCGGGCACCATCACCACGATGTCGCGCGGCTGCAAGGGTGCAGCTTCGGGGTGGCGCTCGGCACCAGCGAGCCAACGCAGCAATTGGTCGTGCAAAATTTCCAGCTCGCGCACCCGGTTGTGCGCGATATGAAAGCTGATGGAGCGGTCGCTGGACTGCCAAGGCCAGGGGCTGCTTGGCAATTGGGCATCCAGTGGCTCCAAATCCCGAATCGCTTGCTGCACCCGGCGCAGCATCGGAGTGTGGGGGCTGGATTCGGTCTCATCAAACATATCCAAGCGCAATTGCGGAAACTGCTGGCGCGTTTGCTCTACTTGGTCAAACGCATCCAACAGGCGGATAAAGTCGCGCCCCTGCCGCCCCCAGCTGGCCAGCAAGGGGTGGGCGTGTTGGTGCATGTCTGGCAAGGGCACTTGCGCCAAACTCACCCCACCACGCGCCTGCTGGCGCTGGCGCAGGGTACGAAACAGCTCGCGCCCCTCGATGATGTCGCCCCAGTAATAGCGGCAAGGATTGGGAATCGCCAAAATGACTTGCGTGTAAGGACTCAGGGCGGCCAAAGTGTGCAGGGTAGAGAGTGGCATATGGCTCATGCCAAACACCACCACCCGGCGCGCCACGCGCCCGGTGTAATCGGTGTGGCCCGCGCGCAGTTGCTCCATCGCCCGTTGGTGCAAATAAGGACGGATGGCTTGCTGCTGGCCATCGGCCAAAGTGCCCAACACCGCGCGCCACAACTGCGGTTGCCAACGCTGGTCTGGCGGCACGGGCGCGCTACGGCCATCGTGTTGCAACAAAACATCTTGGCCTTGGCCCCACGCCTGCAACCAATCGGCACGGTAGTTTTGGTATTGGTCGAACAAATCGGCCAATTTGGCGGCCAAGGGCAAGTCGCGCTCGTGGTGCGGATTGTGTTGGCGCAGATAACGCGCCACCGGGGCAAAATCGGGCTGCTCTAGCAACTCGGGCAGCACTTTCATAAGTCGCCATGTCATGGGGAGCTTGTCTAGCGGCGACTCGCGCGGCACCGCCCCTGCGCCCAGCACTTGGCGGTAGGTGCGCCACAAAAACCGGCTAGGCAACTCCACCTGCGTGGCGGCACAAGCGCCCGTCAGGCGGGCCATTTCCATTTTGAACCACTCGGCCATGCCGTTGCTTTGTACCAGTACCACCTCTTGCTCTAAGGGGTCTAAGGGCGTGTTTTGCAGCCAGTGCATCACCGTTTGCGCCAACCACTCCGACTGGTTGCCATGCAGGGTAATAAAACCGGGACGGATGGAGGAGGCAGCAGGTGAAGCGGGCAAGGTGGACCTCAGAGGGGGGGGTGCCAGACAGGGAGAAGGCCCGAATCTATATGATAAATCCCACTCCAAGCGCAAAAAATTGCCACTGTGACGTTTTGCTACTGGAAAATTTTGCCCACCTATCCGATGATGCTATGCCATGCTCAAAGAAAACCACCACTTCAACACCATCAGCAGCCTCTACCCCCACATTGGCGACAAGCTCGAAATGTTCTGGGGCCACTTGGATTTTGTGCGCTATGTAGATAAATTGATTTACGACACCCGCGATGGCGGGCGCAAGGGCTTTCCGCCCAATGTGTTCATGGCCTTGTACCATCTGTCAGAAGACCATTTGGAAGCCTTCCCGCATTTACGCAAGCTGACGCAAAAAGATTTTTAGTTTGCTGCTTCGGTAGAGCCTGGCCATCTCCCAGCCTTTTGAGCCAGCATTCCGCCCTAACACTGGTCTGCGTCACATCCTCCCAGTTTGCGCCGTTCAGCACCTCATCCAAGCGCTCCCGGTTGCCTAAGATGCGGGCAGCCTCTGCGGTTTGGTCTTCCCCACGCCCGTGGGGATATTTTTTGCTGCGCCTTACAGTGGTGGCTTTCGTTTAAGCCATCAAAGGAAAAACACCATGCTCACCCTTCGCAAATCACAAGACCGAGGCTATGCCGATCATGGCTGGCTGCGTTCTTACCACAGCTTTTCGTTTGCCAATTACTACGACCCAGCACACATGGGGTTTGGCAACCTGCGCGTTATCAATGAAGACTGGATTGCCCCCGGCACCGGCTTTGGTTCCCACGGCCACCGCGATATGGAAATCATCACCTATGTGCTGGCAGGTGAACTGGCGCACGAAGACAGCATGGGCCATGTCCGCACCATCAGCCCCGGCGAAGTCCAGCGCATGAGCGCCGGTAGCGGTGTGGTTCACAGCGAGTTCAACCATGCCGCCGGGCAGCAAACCCATTTATTGCAAATTTGGATAGCACCGCACACCCGTGGCATCGCCCCGAGCTACGAGCAAAAACGCTTTGATACAGCGCGTAAACAAGGCCGCCTCTGCCTGCTGGCCTCGCCCGATGGCGCGCAAGACTCGGTGCAAATCCATGCCGATGCCTCGTTGTATGCGGGTTTATTCAGTGGCCCAGAAGAGGCCACACTGGCACTGAACCCCGCGCGCAAAGCCTATGTATTTCTGGTGCGTGGCAGCTTGCAGGTCAATGGGCAGACTTTGACAGCCGGAGATGCCGCCTTGTTGAGCGAAGAAAGCACCCTGACCCTCAGCCAAGCGCAAGATGCCGAGGTGCTGGTGTTTGATTTAGCCGCCTGACGTTTGCCCGTTTTTTAGGCCGCCCGGGCCAACAAAGTCTCTACCATTTTGTTGGCCAGCTGCGATACCGCCAACGCTGCTGGGCAGCCGGGGGTGAGCAGTTGCAACAGCTGGCGGCGCATCACGGCCTCGCGCACAGCCGGGTCTGCCGGAATATCGCCCATGTGAATCAAACGCAGTGGGCGGCCAGAATCCGTCATGACAAAACGGTCAATCACCTGCTGCAATTGGCCAGTGATGGCGCGGCCATCGCCGGGGCGCGCTGCTTGGTTAACCACCATCCGCACATGCTGGCGTTTTTGTTGCATCGCCAGCACTTTGATGGCGGCATAGGCATCGGTGAGCGAGGTAGGCTCGGGTGTGGCCACCACCAGCACTTCAGAGGCCAAAGAGATAGAGAACAACACCACCTCAGAAATGCCCGCGCCGGTATCGAGCAAAATCACATCAAAGTACGGGGCCAGCTTTTGCACCGCATGGTAAAACTGGTTGCGTACCTCTTGCGTCAGGCGCGAGTATTCAATCATGCCCGAGCCAGCCAACAGCACCGAAAACCCCCCCGGTGCCGCTACCACGGCTTCTTCTAGGCGCGCTTTGCCAGTAAACACATCGTGCAGCGTCAATTTGGGGTGCAGGTTCAGCACCACATCCAAATTAGCCAGCCCCAAATCGGCATCGAGTACCAGCACGCGCTTACCACGCCGGGCTAGGGCAGCGGCTAAATTGGCAGAAACAAAAGTTTTGCCCACACCACCCTTGCCACTGGTGATGGCAATGATGCGGGCACCGGAGTACCGCGACGCCTCAGGGGTGTCTGCATGGAGGGTTTGGGTGGACGGCGCGTCGCTCATCTCGTCGCTTTCAAAAGGCGCTGTCGGTGGGGTTTTGCGGGGACGGATCATCCCAGCCGGACGGCGGATACAGCGTGCCAAACAGCAGGCCCTTTTCTTCGGCCGTCACGGTGCTACTGGGTTGTTCTTCGATATGGACACGGTTGCGCCCGGCAGATTTTGCCTTATAGAGTTGCAAATCAGCCCGATCGACCCACAGCGAGGCCGTCGAGCGTATCCATTGCAGCGCAAATGCGCCACCGATGCTGATGGTGACATGCACTTCTTTGGAGGAGGCCACCCGAATCGGCGTAGCCTCGACGGTTTGCCGAATGCGCTCGGCCACGGTGTGGCCAAACGCGGCTTGGCAGCCGGGCAAGACCACCGCAAATTCTTCGCCGCCGTAGCGGGCCAGGGTGTCCATAGGGCGCACACAGGTGGCCAAAATACGTGCCACTTCTTGCAAGACCCTATCGCCCGCCAAGTGGCCGTGGGTGTCGTTGACGTATTTGAAGTGGTCTATATCCAGCAGCAACAGCAGCGCAGACTCGCCCGAGCGCGCGACGCGGTCAATCTCGCACTCGACCACGTTCAAAAAATGGCGCCGATTGGCCAAGCCCGTGAGTGGGTCGCGCAAAGACAACTCACACAAGCCATCAATGAGCGATTGCAAAAAGCGCGTAGCGTTGGGGGGTGCGCTGGCCTGTGCCGTCACGGGGCCAACCAAGGCGCGCGCCTCGTCCAGACGCAGCTCGTGCAGGTCAACGAGGTGGGAAGCAGCAGCAGGTGAAACGGCAGGTGTAGGCACAGTAGGGCTAAGTGTAACCCCGCGCCGCTGGCTGTGCGGTGCAGGCACGTTGGATAATACGCTGCTATTGGCTATTCCTACCCGGCTTTGCTGGGCCGCTGTCAGGTGCGTGGCTTGCTTTCGCGTCACTTGGGGGCGTGTCCCGGCCTACCCAGAACAACATTTTCTGCATGACCACCCAAAAACCACCTTGTCTGATGCGCCGCATTGCGCTGGCTATTAGCAGTTTTTTTTCTATCATCGCCCAACCGGAGTTTGCTGCCCGTGTGGCGCAGTTGCGCGATGGCGTGAGCGCGCCTCCGGTACCCCCCGCCCCGGTGGCTGAGCCGCCGGTGTCTGCGCCTGCACCAGTGGCTCCGGTGTGGCAAGCACCGCCCGAGACAGCCGCCCTGCAATTGTTGGGCCTGTTGCAGCGTGAGGCACGCTTTGTGGATTTCATTGAGCAAGATGTGGCCGCGTTTTCGGATGCGGATATTGGCGGCGCAGCGCGCGTGGTGCATGAGGGCTGCCGCAAAGTGTTGCGCGAGCATTTCACGCTGGCCAGCGTGCGTACCGAGGCCGAAGGCAGCCGCATCACCCTGCCTGCCGGGTTTGATGCCAGCGCGGTGCGCGTGACGGGCAATGTGGTGGGCCAGCCACCGTTTACCGGCACACTGGTCCACCAAGGCTGGCGCGTTACCGATAGCCGCCTACCCCAACTGGCCCAAGGCCACGATGCCCGCGTTTTAGCTGCCGCCGAGGTCGAATTATGAGCAAAACACCGCAAACAACCCAGCCCGCGCCACGTTATACCGTGGGCATTGATTTGGGCACCACCCATTGCGCGCTTTCTTGGGTGGACACCCAAGCCAGCGATGGCGAAAAAGTCGTGCAAGGGGTGCTAGAGATTCCGCAACTGACCGGCCCCGGTGCGGTCGAAGGCAAACCTTTATTGCCCTCGTTCCTGTATTTGCCGCACGCCAGCGAGATGGCCCCCAATGATTTGGCCCTACCGTGGGCGGCCAGCCAAGATTTTGCCGTGGGTGAATTGGCGCGCACACGCGGTGCCGCCACGCCGATTCGCTTGGTCAGTAGCGCCAAAAGCTGGCTCTGCCATCCCGGCATCGACCGGCGCGGCCCCATTTTGCCGGTGGATGCGCCCGAAGAAGTACCGCGCGTCTCGCCGCTAGAGGCATCCATCCGCTACCTATCGCACCTGAAAGCCGCTTGGGACCAGCAACACCCCGAAGCGCCCTTGGCGCAGCAAGATGTCACCGTGACCATCCCGGCCTCGTTTGACCCAGCCGCGCGCGAACTGACCGCCGAAGCCGCCCAAGCGGCGGGCTTTAGCCACTTGACGGTGTTGGAAGAGCCGCAAGCCGCGCTTTACAGCTGGATTGAACGCAGCAATGGCCAATGGCGCAAGCAAGTGCGCCAAGGCGACATCATTTTGGTGGTGGACGTGGGCGGCGGCACGACCGACTTGTCTTTGATGGCCGTATTAGAGCGCGATGGCAATCTCGAATTGCAGCGCGTGGCCGTGGGTGAGCATATTTTGCTCGGTGGCGACAACATGGATTTGGCGCTGGCCTATGGTGTAGCCCGCAAGCTGGCCACCGAAGGCAAACAGCTAGACCCGTGGCAAACCCGCGCCTTGGCCCATGCCTGCCGCAGTGCCAAAGAAACCCTACTCAGTGACCCCGGCGTGATGGCGGTGCCGGTGGTGGTGCCTAGCCGAGGCTCGAAGTTGATTGGTGGCTCGATTCGCACCGAAGTCACGCGCCAAGAGTTGGAGCAAACCCTGCTGGAAGGCTTCTTCCCGTCCGCAGCGGTATCTGAGCAGCCTATCAGCCGCCCACGGGCCGCTTTGACGCAACTGGGTCTGCCCTATGCCCAAGATGCCGCTGTCACGCGCCATTTGGCCGCCTTCCTGACGCGCCAACGCGGTGCTACCGCGCAATTAGAAGGTTTAGGGCGCAGCCTGCCCGAGAGCGCCAGCTTCTTGCACCCCACAGCGGTCTTGTTCAATGGGGGCGTGCTTAAATCGGGCGCGATTTCCGAGCGCCTGCTGGGCATCCTCAATACTTGGTTACAGGCCGAGGCGGCCGCCCCAGCACGCTTGTTAGCTGGTGCCGATTTAGATTTGGCCGTGGCCCGTGGCGCTGCTTACTATGGCTATGTGCGCCGGGGGCGTGGGGTGCGGATTCGCGGTGGTACGGCGCAAGCCTACTACGTGGCGGTGGAGTCCTCCATGCCCGCCATTCCGGGCATGGAGCCGCCGATTCAGGCGTTGTGCTTGGCCCCCTTTGGCATGGAAGAAGGCAGCGAAGCCACTTTGCCTGGCCAAGAGTTTGGCTTGGTGGTGGGCGAGTCGGTGCATTTCCGCTTCTTTGGCTCTTCGGTGCGTCGCCAAGACCAAGTGGGCACCACTTTGGATTTTTGGGCACCCGACGAGCTGCACGAATTGCAAGCCATTGAAGCCCATTTGCCCACCCAAGGCCGTACGGCGGGCGAAGTGGTGCGCGTGCGCCTACATGCCCGCATCACCGAAGCCGGGGTACTGGAGTTAGAAGCCCTGCCTGTCGGTGGCTCCGAACGCTGGAAAGTGGAGTTTGATGCCCGGGGCGAAGCCCCGCCAAACCAGCCGTGAGCGCACGCTACAGCGTTGGCATTGACCTTGGCACCAGCCACACGGTGGTGGCCTATGCCGCCTTGGGCCGGGCCAAAGATGCCGCTGGCGTGCAGTTGTTGCCTATCCCGCAACTGGTGGGGCCGGGAGCGCTGGCGGCGCAGGTGCTATTGCCTTCGGTACGCTACCACCCCGCACCCAGCGAGTTAGCCCCCAGTGCGGCGCAAACGCCGTGGTCTGTGCCACCGCTGCCCGACGCTGACGCACCCGCCGCCATCGTCGGGCGTTATGCACGCGATTTGGGCGCGCAAGTGCCGGGGCGCTTGGTCAGTAGTGCCAAAAGTTGGTTGTCCCATGCCGGGGTGGACCGCATGGCGGCGATTTTGCCGTGGGGCGCGGCAGACGAAGTGCCCAAAATATCGCCCGTGGGGGCCAGTGCCAGTTATTTGGCCCATGTGCGGGCGGTGTGGAATGCGCGCTTTCCCAAGTCGCCGCTAGAACAGCAGGACATCATCCTGACCGTACCCGCCTCTTTTGACGAGGGTGCGCGTGCCTTGACCTTAGAAGCCGCTCGTCTGGCCGGTTTGCCCACGCTGCGCCTTTTGGAAGAACCCCAAGCCGCCTTTCAAGATTGGCTATTGCGCCACGCGGCGGATTGGGCCACGCAACTGGCCCCATCGCGCTTGGTACTCGTGTGTGATGTCGGCGGCGGCACGACCGACCTGACGCTGATTCAAGTGGAACACGGCGCGGCAGGGGCCGTGCCACAACTGACGCGCATCGGTGTGGGTGACCATCTGATGCTGGGCGGCGACAACATGGATTTGGCGCTGGCCCATTGGGTCGAGCGCCGTTTGGGCCACAACGCCCCACTCTCGGCCACCCGCTTGGCCCAATTGGTGCAACGCTGCCGAGTCGCCAAAGAATTGTTACTTGGGCCAGATGCACCCGAACGTACCAGCGTCACCCTGCTAGGCGCAGGCGCGCAACTGCTGGGGGCCGCCCGTTCGGTGGAGGTGGGCCGCAGCGACATTGAGCAACTGGTGGTGAATGGCTTTTTGCCGTTAGAGCCTGCCAGCGCCCGCCCACAACGGCGGCGGGCAGGCATTGTGGAGTTTGGCCTGCCTTACCCCGCCGATGCGGCCATCAGCCGCCATTTGGCCGATTTTTTGGCCCGTCACGCCGAAGTGGGCTTGCCCGACACCTTGTTGCTCAACGGCGGTGTGTTTCGTGCGCCAGCCTTGGCCCAGCGTTTAGAGCAATTGCTCAGTGCTTGGCGTGGCACGCCAGTGCAAGTGCTGCACAACGATGCCCCCGATGTGGCGGTGGCCCGTGGTGCGGTGGCCTATGCCTTGGTGCGCGCTGGGCGCGTGCCCGCCTTGGGTGCTGGCATTGGTGGCGGTTCAGCGCGCAGTTATTTTCTGCTGTTAGAAGACGGACAACCGCGGAGCCAGCCCCAAGCCATCTGCGTGCTGCCACGCGGCACGCCCGAGGGGCTGCCGGTGCCCCTGACCGAGCATGTTTTTGCCCTGCGTCTGGGGCAGGCCGTGCGGTTTCATTTGCTCTCTTCTTCGGCCAGTATGCCTTGGCAAGCCGGGGATGTCATTGATTTGCACGATAGCAATATGGCCGCACAAGCCCAGTGGGTGCGCTTACCACAGTTATCGGCGGTGCTTGCAGCCCCCGAAGGCCAACGCCGCCGCGAGGTGCGGGTGCAACTCACAGCCAGCATTACCGAAGTGGGTACGCTAGAAATGCACTGCACACAGGTAGAAGATGCCCAACAGTGCTGGTCTTTAGCCTTTGAATTACGCGGCGGCCTAGAGGCCGAACAGAGTGCCGCGGATGCCAGCGCAGCAGCACCCCATCCACGCTTGCCCGAAGCCATCGCCCAAATTGAACGCATTTTTGGCACTGGTACCCACAAACCCGAGCCGCGCGAGGTACGCCAACTGCGCCAAACGCTAGAGCGCCTGCTGGGCAAACGCGAAGATTGGAGCTTACCCCTGTTACGCGCCCTGTTTGATGCACTGTGGGCCGGGGCCAAACGCCGCCGCCGCAGTGCCGAACACGAGCGCGTTTGGCTCAATTTGGCAGGATATTGCCTGCGCCCCGGAAGCGGGGCACCCTTAGATGCTTGGCGCGTAGAACAACTGTGGAGCCTCTTCCCCCAAGGCATCCAATACACCACTGAAAGCGGCAATTGGTCAGAATGGTGGACCCTCTGGCGGCGTGCTGCTGCGGGCCTGAACGAAGCACAGCAATTGCAATTGCTAGAGCCTCTGGTGGGCCATTTAGAGACGGTGGCCGATGCCCCACGCAGTAAATCGCCCTTGCACAGCAGCTACGACGATATGGTGCGCTTGGCCGCCACGCTAGAGCAAGTGCCAACGGCGCACCGCGTCGATGTCGGTCATTGGTTGTTAGACCGCTGGCAGCGTCAGCCTGACAAAAACCCGCCGTGGTGGGCGCTGGGCCGTTTGGGCGCGCGTGTGCCGCTGTATGGCAGCGCCCACCATGTCGTGCCTGTGGATACCGCCAGCGTATGGTTGCAAGTGCTGTTGGGCTTGGATTGGAAACAAACCGAACCTGCCGCCTTTGCCGCCACGCAATTGGCCCGTTGCAGCGGCGACCGCGCCCGCGACTTGCCTTGGCCACTGCGCGAGCAGGTCATTGCACGCCTACAAGCAGCAAAAGCCCCCCCCACATGGGCCGCAATGGTGCGCGAAGTGCTGGCGCTGGACGAAGCCGACCAACGCCGCAGTTTTGGCGAAGCCTTACCGCCGGGGCTGCAATTGCTGCGCGCCTAAGCCCGCTCGGGTAACATTCGCACCTTGTAGGCTGCTTGGTGCATCAACGTGCTGGGCAGTGCTGGCCGCATGGCCCTGGCGGCTGCGCCAGCGGCGCGGTGTTACAGGGTAAACCGTGCGTCTCAATTCCATCAAACTCTCAGGTTTTAAATCTTTTGCCGAACCCACCCACTTTATGCTGCCGGGGCAGTTGGTGGGGGTGGTCGGCCCTAACGGCTGCGGTAAATCCAACATCATGGATGCCGTGCGCTGGGTGCTGGGCGAGAGCAAAGCCTCGGAGTTGCGCGGCGAATCCATGCAGGACGTGATTTTTAACGGCACCACGCGGCGCAAACAAGCCAGCCGCGCCAGTGTTGAACTCATTTTTAACAACGATGACCACCGCGCTGGCGGCCAGTGGAACCAATACACCGAGATTGCCGTCAAGCGCGTACTCACCCGCGACGGCAACAGCAGCTACTACATCAACAACCAGCCGGTGCGTCGGCGTGATGTGCAAGACGTGTTTTTGGGCACCGGCTTGGGGCCACGCGCCTATGCCATCATCGGCCAAGGCACCATCAACCGCATTTTAGAATCCCGCCCCGAAGATTTACGCCTGTTCTTAGAAGAGGCTGCTGGGGTTTCCAAATACAAAGAGCGCCGCCGCGAAACCGAAAACCGCCTGCAAGACACGCGCGAAAATCTCACGCGGGTAGAAGACATCCTGCGCGAACTCAACACCAACTTAGAAAAACTAGAAAAACAAGCCGAAGTCGCACAAAAATACCACGCCTTGCAGGCCAGCGCGACCCTCAAGCAACAGCAACTGTGGTTTTTCAAGCGTGCCGATGCCCAAGCCGAACAAGCCGCCGTGCAAGCCCAAGGCCTGCAAGCCGTAAACGACTTGGAAGCGCGTATGGCCGAGTTGCGCCATTTAGAATCCCAACTCGAAACCATCCGCCAAGCCCACTATGCTGCTGGCGATAGTGTCACCCAAGCGCAAGGCCAAGTCTATGAAACCAATGCCGAAATTGGCCGCCTAGAGGCCGAAATCCGCTATGTGGTCGAAGCGCGCCAACGGGTACAGTTGCGTTTGGGCACCTTGGCCGAACAAATCAGCCAATGGGACACGCGCAGCGCAGACGCACAGCAGGAACTGGAAAATCTGGCCGGTGCGGGCCTAGAGGCCGAAGAACAAGCCGAACTGCTACAAGCCCAGTTAGAAGAACAATCTCTGCGCCTGCCCGATTTAGAAGAGGCCCTGCGCCACAGCCAAAGCCATGCCAACACGCAACGCGCCAACGTGGTGCAGGTACAGCAGCAAATCCAAGTGCTGGCCGCCGAGCAGCGCAGCATTGAAGAGCAAAGCCGCCAACTGCAAACCCGCCACGAGCGTCTGCGCGCCGAACGCCAAGCCTTGGCCGCCCCCGATGCCAGCAGCGTACAACAATTGCAGCAGCAACTGCAAGCCGCGCAAGCCGCCTTAGAGACCACCCAAGCCCGTTTGGCCCAAACCCAAGAAGAAGCCCCACAACGCGATGCAGCGCGCCGCCAGCAACAACAAATTTTCAACACCGAAAACGCGCACCAAGCCGCCTTGGCCGCCCGCTTGCAAGCGCTGCAAGCCTTGCAAGAAAAACTCAAAACCGATGGCAAATTGCAACCTTGGTTGCTGCGCCACGGCTTAGAGGGCTTGGCGGCCCTCTGGACGCGCCTGCACATCGAACCCGGTTGGGAAAAAGCCCTAGAGGCCGCCCTGCGCGAGCGCCTGTCTGCGCTAGAAGTGGGCAGCCTAGACCGGGTGCGTGGACTGGCTGGCACCAGCGGCGAGGGGCCACCGGCCAAACTGGCGTTTTTCAGTAGCGCGCAGGCGGTATTTCGCCCCTGTGCGACCGCCTTACCGCGTTTGGCCGACAACTTGCGTCTGCACGATGCCAGCTTGCAAGCCGTGTTGCAAGATTGGCTACAAGGCTGCTACACCGCCCAAACCTTGGACGAAGCCCTGAACCGGCGCGCCCAGCTTCAACCCGGAGAAACCCTCTATGTGCCCGATGGCCATGCTGTCACCTTGCACAGCGTAGCCTTTTATGCTCCGGATTCGGAGCAGGCCGGATTGTTAGCACGCGCCCAAGAAATCGAGCATCTGGACAAAGAACTGCGCGCGCAAACCCTCATCACCGAACAAGCGCAAGCCGCCTTGCAACGGGCCGAGGCCGCCTCTGCCGAAAGCGTGCAACAACTCGCCGCCCTGCGCCGCGAAGCCACCGAGGCCCAAACCCAAGCCCACGCCTTGCAGGTGGAGCATCTGCGCTTAGCGCAACTGCTGGCGCAAACCCAAGCCCGCAGCGCGCAAATTGGTGCCGATTTAGACGAAGTGCAAGCCCAGCTCGACGATTTACAAGAGCGCCGCGTGCTGGCCGAAGCCCGGTTTGAGAGTTTGGACATGCAGCTGGCCGACAGCCAAGAAGCCCAAGCGCAACTCGATGACCGGGTGCTAGAGGCCGAACGCCGCCTAGACCAATGCCGCCAGCAGCAGCGCAGCCTAGAGCGCCAAGCCCAAGAAGCCCTGTTTACCCAGCGTAGCCTCACCGCGCGCCGCGCCGAACTCGCGCGCACCTTAGACACAGCCCAGCAACAAAGCACCAACTTGGCCGATGAGCGCCTGCGCGCCCAAGCCGAATTAGAACGCCTGTCCGATGCTGCCGCCCAAGGGGGTTTGCAAGAACTGTTGGCGTTAAAAATCGAGCGCGAACAAGCCTTGGCCACCCAGCGCAGCCAATACGACGATTTAACGCTGCAACTGCGCCACAGCGATGAGCAGCGCTTACAGTTAGAACGCGCCCTAGAACCTCTGCGCCAGCGCATCACCGATTGTCAGCTGAAAGAACAAGCCGCCCGTTTAGGGCTAGAGCAATTTAACAACCTGCTCACAGAGGCACAAGCCGATTTAGAGGCCATAGAACGCTCGATACGAGAGGGCCAAGTGCGCGCCAACGGTTTACAGTCCGAGATTGACCGCCTACAACGCGAAATTGCTGCCCTCGGGGCTGTCAACTTAGCTGCCCTCGAAGAACTGGCCGCCGCCCGCGAGCGCAAAACTTTTTTGGATACCCAAACCACCGACCTGACCGATGCCATGCAAACGCTGGAAGATGCCATTCGCAAAATTGATGCCGAAACGCGCGATTTGCTCTCGGGCACCTTCGATGCCGTGAACCAGCATTTTGGCCGCATGTTCCCAGAACTGTTTGGCGGGGGCAATGCGCGCCTTATCATCACAGGCGATGAAATTTTGAACTCAGGCGTACAGGTCATGGCCCAACCGCCGGGCAAGAAAAACCAAACCATCCACCTGCTCTCGGGCGGCGAAAAAGCCCTGACCGCCATTGCCTTGGTGTTTGCTATCTTCCAACTCAACCCCGCCCCCTTTTGCTTATTGGATGAGGTCGATGCCCCCTTGGATGATGCCAACACCGAACGATATGCCAAACTGGTAACCCATATGAGCCGCCAAACCCAATTTTTGTTCATCAGCCACAACAAAATTGCGATGGAAATGGCTGAACAATTGATTGGTGTCACCATGCAAGAGCAAGGCGTTTCACGCATTGTGGCCGTGGACATGGATTCGGCCCTCTCGATGGCCGATGCCACCTGAACATTATTTACCCGCACACACCACTCTCATGAGCAACTTGCAAATCAGTCTGGCCGTTATTGGTGCCGTGTTGCTGGCCCTAATCGTTGCCTACAACGCCTGGACAAACCACCGCAACAGCCCTAAAAAACCCAAGCCCACCGAGCCTGGCACCGAGGCACCAGCATCGGCACTGCGCCAAGAACCCGCCTTTGACCATTTACTAGACCAAGCCTTGCATGGCGGCAGCGTCCATGCCCAGCCCCCAGCAGCTCCGGCCTCTCCTTTGGCCCCAAACAGTGATGCCGCAGACGACGACGCAGCAGCGCTACCAATTCCTGCAAAAAACCCACCCAAGGCCAGCACGCCCGCCCCAGCGGCCCCCACAGCCGCCAAGCCAGTACCCCCCCCTGACCGGCGCTTGAGCCTGGATAAACTCATTGATGCCATCGCCACGCTGCATTGCGAGCAGGCCGTGCCCGGCGATGCCGTCTTGGCCGCCCTGCCGCCCACGCGGCGCGTTGGCAGCAAATTTTTTGCCATTGAAGGCTGGAACGACAGCAACCAACAATGGGAACAGCCCGTAGCTACCCAACGCTATAGCCGCTTTCAGGCCGGGGTACAACTGGCCAACCGCACTGGGGCTTTGAGCGAGATTGAGTTCTCGGAGTTTGTGCAAAAAGTACAAGCCTTTGCCGATACCCTGCACGCGGCCGCCGAGTTTCCTGAAATGCCGCACGAGGTGGTGCGCGCCAAATCCTTAGATAACTTTGCCAGCCAGCACGATGCCCAATTGACCTTTGTGCTGCGCGCCCGCCAAGCGGCTTGGAGCGCGGGCTATTTGCAACAAAATGCCTCGCGCATGGGCTTTGTACCCGGTTCGATGGCCGGACGCATGTTGCTGCCTGCCCCCACCCCTGGAATGCCGCCGGTGCTGATTTTGGCATTTGATACCCAAGCCGCCTTGGCCGAAGATTTGGAACAATCTGCGGTGCGCGACTTGATGCTCTGTTTGGATGTGGCCCAAGTCAATCGCTCAGAACAGCCCTTCAACCGCCTGCGCGAGGTAGCTACCGTGTTATGCCGCACGATGGATGGCGTGCTGTGCGACCAAAACGGCCAACCCCTGCCCGCAATGGCAATGGACCCTATCGCCACCGATTTAGAACTGCTCTACGACCAACTCGACAGCCACGGTTTGTCTGCCGGTTCAGCGCTGGCTCGGCGCTTGTTCAGTTAATTTACCCACCAAGGTAAGCTGCCGTGACCCATTCTGCATCCCTCGACCTCTTTGCCCCTGCTGCCACTGCCACCCCGGCAGAAGAAGCCGCCCAACTGCGCGCTTGTTTGCACCGTTGGGCGCAGCAATACTATGTGCAAGATGCGCCCGAGGTGCCCGATGCCGAATACGACCGGGTCTATCAACAGCTGCAAGCCCTAGAGGCCACACACCCGGAGCTAATCACTCCAGACTCGCCCACGCAACGCATCATTGGCGCGGTGATGGATGGCTTGGCCCCGGTGCGCCATGCGCTGCCCATGCTGTCCATTCGTACCGAAACCGATGTGACAGCAGCTGGGGCAGAAAAATTTGAGCAACAACTGCGTTCCTATCTGGCCACAGAACAAAAACGGGCCGAACGCGGTGAGCGCCCAGCATTGTGCCCTTTGGCACTAGAAGTTCTGGCTGGAGCGCCTATCCGTTACGTAGCCGAACCCAAGTTCGACGGTTTGGCCATGAGTTTGCGTTACGAAAACGGCCTATTGGTGCAAGCCGCCACCCGAGGCGATGGCGAAGTGGGCGAAGACGTAACACACAACATCCGCACCATTCGGCAAATACCCTTCGCCTTGCCCGAAGGCGTGCCCCAGGTGTTAGAAGTGCGCGGCGAAGTTTATATGGGCCGGGCTGATTTTGAGCGCCTCAACCAAGAACAAAGCGCACGCGGACAAAAAACCTTTGTCAATCCACGCAATGCCGCTGCCGGAGCGGTGCGCCAATTGGATGCCAATATCACCGCCCAACGCCCCCTGCGCTTTTTTGCCTATGGTGTTGGCCAAGTAGTCCCCCAAGCTACCGAAAATGCAGTACCGTGGCAAAGCCATTACGCGCTACTGCAAACCCTGAAAAGTTGGGGCTTTCCGGTGGCAGAGCAGGTAACGCCACTGGTCGGGGCCGAGGCGCTGATGGGCTTTCACCAACGCATTGGCCAGCAACGTGATCAACTGCCCTACGATATTGATGGCGTGGTCTATAAAGTAGATGATTTGGCCTTACAGCAAGAGCTAGGCTTTAAAACCCGTGAACCCCGCTGGGCCGTGGCCCATAAATACCCCGCGCAAGAGATGATGACCGTGGTCGATGGCATCGACATCCAAGTGGGGCGCACGGGCAAACTCACCCCAGTAGCACGGCTGGCCCCGGTGTTTGTGGGCGGTGTCACGGTGACCAATGCCACGTTGCACAACTTGTTTGAATTGCGCCGCAAAAAAGTGCGTGTGGGCGATTCAGTGATAGTGCGCCGCGCCGGGGATGTGATTCCTGAAATCGTGGGCCGGGTAGCCGCAAATGTTGCCCGTCCGCGTTATGTGGCCAATTTTCGTATGCCTGCCATTTGCCCGGTCTGCAATAGCCCGGTAGTGCGTGAACGCGCTGAAACCGAATACCGCTGCACCGGCGGCCTGTTTTGCCCGGCACAACGCAAAGAGGCCATTTTGCATTTTGCGGCCCGCCGTGCGATGGACATTGAAGGCTTGGGCGGCAAATTGGTAGAACAATTGGTGGATGCGGGCGTAGTCCGCACCCTGCCTGATTTGTACCGCTTGGGGTTGACCGCCTTGGTAGCGCTGGAGCGCATGGCCGAAAAATCAGCACAAAACATTTTGGCGGCGCTAGAACAATCCAAACAAACCACCCTACCCCGCTTTTTGTTTGCTTTGGGCATTCGCCATGTGGGCGAATCGACCGCCAAAGATTTAGCCCGGCATTTTGGCAGCCTTGATGCCATCATGAACGCTACGGTAGAACAATTGCTGCAAGTCAACGATGTGGGGCCGGTGGTGGCGCAAAGCATCCGCCTGTTCTTTGACCAACCGCACCACCGCGAAGTGGTAGAACAATTGCGTGCTTGTGGTGTTGTTTGGCCCGAAGGTGCGCCGTCCGAGCGCGCATTGCAGCCCTTGGCGGGTAAAACCATCGTCCTGACCGGCACCTTGCCCACCCTGAGCCGCGATGCCGCCAAAGACATGCTCGAAGCCGCTGGGGTCAAAGTTTCTGGCTCAGTGAGTAAAAAAACCAGCTATGTCGTCGCAGGCGCGGAAGCCGGTAGCAAACTCACCAAAGCCCAAGAGCTGGGCCTGCCGGTGCTGGATGAAGCCGGTTTACTGGCACTGTTGGCCTCTCCTGCGCCGTAAAACGCATACAGACGATTCTGTTGGATGCCTCTTTCTCCGGTTTTACTTTCTGCGCGCACGCGCCTACTGGCCGCCAGTGTGGTGCTGCGTCAAACGCTGGTCGCACACTTGCGCCGCCCTAATCGGCGCACCCTGTGGGCTGCGCTGGCTGCGGGGCCGCTGCTGTTGTTGCTCTATACCCTGCTGCTGATTCCCTTTACCCCCGCCATCAGCGATATTCGCAAAGCCAAAACCGAGCAACCAGCGCAGGTACTCTCGCGCGATGGCAAACTACTGGCCGAATACAAATGGGCGCACCGCGAATGGGTGCCGCTGAAAAGCATTTCTCCGGCAGTAGTAGATGCCCTCATCGCCACCGAAGACCACCGCTTTTATGAACATTGGGGCATGGACGGGCGGCGCGTATTAGGGGCAGCAGTCGCTACCGTTTCAGGCAAACGCCAAGGCGGTTCTACCATCACCCAGCAATTGGCGCGCAATCGCTTCCCAGAAGAAATTGGCCGCGCCCCCACGCTCACGCGCAAACTCAAAGAAGCGATTACCGCCTTCAAAATCGAGCTACTCTACTCGAAAGAAGAGATTTTAGAAACTTACCTCAACACCGTGCCGTTTTTGTACAACGCCCACGGTATTGAGATGGCCGCGCGCACCTATTTTGATACTTCGGCAGATAAACTCACGGTACTGCAAAGCGCCACCCTGATTGGAATGCTCAAGGGCACCAGTTATTACAACCCGGTACTCAACCCCGAACGGGCGCAAAATCGGCGCAATACCGTGCTGGCGCAGATGGTCAAGCGCGATAAATTGAAACCAGCGCAATTTGAAGCCCTGAAAAAACGCCCCTTACGCATTGATTTTGAACGCCAAACCGAACCCCAAAGCCCAGCGCCGCATTTTTCGCAACAATTGCGTAAATGGCTGATTGCATGGGCCGACCGCAATGGCTACAACCTCTATACCGATGGACTGGTGATTCACACCACCCTAGATTCGCGTTTGCAAGCCGTGGCCAATCAAGCCGTAGCCCGGCAAGGCCGCCAATTGCAAGCCGTGGCCGATGCCGCATGGAACCAACGCAACGGCTGGCAAGCGCGCAATCCCTTGGTAGCTACCTTGGTGCGCGAATCGCCCGAGTTCCGCGCAGCGGTAGATAAAGGCCAAACGCCCGACGAAGCTGCCAAAACCCTGCTGGCCGACAATGTTTTTTTGCGTAGTTTGCGCCAAAATAAAGTGCGCGTACAAGCCGGATTTTTAGCCCTAGAACCAGCCAGCGGCGAAATTCGTGCTTGGGTAGGTAGCCGCGATTTTGCCCAAGATGCGTTTGACCATGTGCAACAGGCCCGCCGCCAGCCCGGTTCTACCTTCAAGCCCTTTGTCTATGGGGCCGCTTTTGCCCAAGGCCACAGCCCGAGCGAGACCTTGGTGGATAAAGCGGTAGAAATCAACTTGCCCGGCGGTGAAGTATGGCGACCCAGCGATGGCGGCCCACCCAGCGGCCAAGCCATGAGCTTGCGTAACGCTTTGGCCCAATCCAAAAACACCATCACGGCCCAACTAATGCAGCAGGTAGGCCCCGAGCGTGTGGCCGATTTAGCCCGCATCATGGGTGTGCGCGACAGCAAACTGCAAGCCGTCCCCGCCTTGGCCTTGGGCACCAGCCCGGTCACGCTGAAAGAAATGGTAGCGGCCTATGGCACCATCGCCAATACAGGCCGTTATATCGAGCCGCGCTGGGTCACACGCATAGAAAACCACCGAGGCCAAGTGCTGCAAGAATTTGACTCAGCGCGGCCACAAAAAGCCCTGCCCATCCAAGCTGCCCAAGATTTACGCGATGCCTTGCGCGCCGTGATTGACCAAGGCACTGGGCGGGCCATTCGCAGTCGCTATGGCATCAGCGCCGATGTGGCAGGCAAAACCGGCACCACACAAGACAACGCCGACGGCTGGTTTATTTTGATGCACCCGCAGCTGGTGGCTGGAGCTTGGGCCGGATTTAACGACAGCCGCATCACCCTCAACGACCACTGGGGCCAAGGGGCGCGCAGTGCGCTGCCAATGGTGGGAGAGTTTTTTCAGCAAGCTCTGCGTAGCAAGCAAATAGATGCCAAAGTGCGTTTTGTCGAGGAGCCACGCTCGCGCTGGTGGAGTCACTTGAAGGAACGCCTGCGCGACTGGGTGCAAGATTGGGCCAATGCCACTTCTACCCCCGAGGAAGCCGAAACCGCCCCAGCAGCGCGGCCAGCACCCAGCAAACCCAGTAGCAGCCCAGCGCCCGCCGTGGTAGAACCGGTAAGCTCAGAACCTGCGATTACTGAATCGCCAGCACTGCCACCGCTGCCACTGCCACCGCCGATGCCAAACCAACTGCCACCGGGCTGGACACTACCGCAACAACAACAACAACAACAACCAGCGGCCACGTCTGGGGCACCTGTGGTTATTTTGCGCGAAGTGCCACCGGGAACCCAAAGTGCTGCGCCGCCCATGCCCAACGACGCAATCCGATGGCCCTCGGAGCCAGAGTTTGAATTTCCAGCGGCAGGCGAAAACTAAGCCTCAAAAAATCAAGCTCCCAGCAGCAACACCGCTGGGAGCTTGATAAAGCGCATGAAGTGCGTTCAGTTATGCCAGCAAATCAAAGCGGTCAGCATTCATCACCTTGACCCAAGCCGCCACAAAATCTTGCACCAACTTTTGCTGGTTATCGTCTTGGGCATAAACTTCGGCATAGGCCCGCAAGATAGCGTTGGAGCCAAACACCAAATCAACGCGGGTGGCCGTCCAACGGGTGTTGCCGGTTTTGCGCTCGCGGATGTCGTAGCTGTTGCGCCCAGTCGGCACCCAGCTATAAGCCATATCCGTGAGGTTGACGAAAAAGTCATTGCTCAACACCCCGACGCGGTCGGTAAAGACACCGTGGGCGCTGCCGCCGTGGTTGGTACCCAGTACGCGCATACCGCCCACCAATACCGTCATTTCGGCAGCGGTCAGGCCCATAAGTTGGGCGCGGTCGAGCAACAATTCTTCTGGTTTGACCACGTAATGCTGTTTTTGCCAATTGCGGAAACCATCGGCCAGAGGTTCTAGCACCTCAAAAGACTCGGCATCGGTCTGCTCTGCGCTGGCATCGCCGCGTCCAGGCGCAAAAGGCACTTGGATGGTAACCCCTGCTGCTTGGGCCGCTTGTTCAACCCCCCAATTGCCTGCCAACACTATCACATCGGCCACACTGGCCCCGGTGTCGGCGGCAATGCCTTCGTACACCGCCAACACTTTCGCCAAGCGTTCTGGCTCGTTGCCTAACCAGTCTTTTTGCGGAGCCAAACGGATGCGCGCCCCATTGGCCCCACCCCGCTTGTCGGAGCCTCGGAAGGTACGGGCGCTGTCCCAAGCGGTGCTAACGACTTCGCTGATGCTCAAACCACTGGCAGCAATGCGGGCCTTGACCGCTTCCACGTCGTAATCGGTACGGCCTGCGGGTACCGGGTCTTGCCAGATTAAATCTTCTTGCGGCACTTCGGGGCCAATGTAGCGTGATTTTGGCCCCATATCGCGGTGCGTGAGCTTGAACCAAGCACGGGCGAACACTTGCTCAAAATAAGCTTGGTCGTTGCGAAAACGCTCGGCGATTTTGCGGTACTCTGGGTCAAAGCGCAGTGCCATGTCGGCATCGGTCATGATGGGCTTTTTGCGGATGCTGGGGTCTTCTACATCCACTGGCATGTCTTCTGGTTGGATGTTGACCGGCTCCCATTGCCAAGCACCTGCTGGCGATTTTTGCAGCCACCAATCGTGTTTGAATAGCATTTCAAAATAACCGTTGTCCCACTGGGTGGGGTGGCTTGTCCATGCACCTTCAATGCCGCTGGTGACGGTATCGCGGCCTACGCCCCTGCTGGTGTGGTTCATCCAGCCCAAGCCTTGCTCTTGCACGTCGGCACCCTCGGGGGCCGGGCCTAAGTTCGCAGCACTGCCATTGCCGTGGGCCTTGCCAACCGTGTGGCCGCCTGCTGTCAGGGCCACGGTTTCTTCGTCGTTCATGGCCATACGCGCAAAGGTGACACGCATATCATGCGCGGTTTTGAGCGGGTCAGGTTTGCCATCGACCCCTTCAGGGTTGACATAAATCAGCCCCATCATCACGGCGGCCAGTGGGTTGTCTAGGTCACGTTCGCCCGAGTAGCGACTGCCTTCGCTGCCGCTAGGGGCCAGCCATTGTTTTTCTGCGCCCCAGTAGATGTCTTTTTCGGGGTGCCAAATGTCTTCGCGGCCAAAGGCAAAGCCAAAGGTTTTGAAGCCCATAGACTCATACGCGACGTTACCAGCCAGCACCATCAAGTCAGCCCAGCTGAGGCGATTGCCGTATTTCTTTTTGATGGGCCACAGCAGGCGACGCGCCTTGTCTAGGTTGCCGTTATCGGGCCAAGAGTTGAGTGGCGCAAAACGTTGGTTGCCAGTGCCTGCCCCCCCACGGCCATCGGCAATGCGGTAGGTACCTGCTGCGTGCCATGCCATACGAATCATCAAACCGCCATAGTGACCCCAATCGGCGGGCCACCAATCTTGGCTACTGGTCATGAGGGCGCTAAGGTCTTGTTTGAGTGCCGTTACATCCAGTTTTTTGACTTCTTCTCGGTAGTTGAAGCCGAGAGAAAGTGGCTTGGTTTTGCTGTCTTGTTGGTGCAGGATGTCAAGATTGAGCGCCTCGGGCCACCATTCGATGTTGGATTTGCCATGAGCGGTGTTGCTGCCATGTACCACTGGGCAACCAATGGGATTAGATAGGTTTTGTACTTGCATGTAAGTTCCTTTCAAAGAACAAGGGACAACAAAAATCACCGCTCATAGCACTCTATTTGCAAATGATGTTTATTTAGGATAACAGCATTTGCAGCAACCCGCGTGCAGTCAGAGAAACGGATTGGGTACAGTTTGCGCGGGCTTGATTTCTACCGATTCGGGCAGCTTTTTTTCCCGCTCTAGGGTTTTGACGATGCGCGTGGCCACAATGCGAAGCTCGTTGGCCAGCGCCAGCCCTTGCTGGTCTTTGGTCAGTACCAAGTCACCGGTCAGGGTGATGCGGTCAAGGCGGTTTTCAATTTCTAACCCACCGATGCGAATTACCTCGCTCTCGTTGCTGTAGGGCTTAAAGTCTTGCATGGGCTATCCTGTTGTACTAAAAATTGCTGAATGGCGGTATCACTTGGAGATGATGCGCTGAATGAAGTTGAGCAAAATTTGTAGCAAGTCTTTGAGTTGGAATCCTTCTTCAGCTGGTGGGGCTTTGTCTTGGTTGCCGCCGCCACCACGCTGTGCCAGCGGTTTGGGCAAATCTGCCACTTTGGTACGCACAGCAGCAGGCACACCCGGCAAAACGTTCAAGCCCACCATTTTTTCCAAATCGGCCACGCTGATAGCAGCGTAATCTTTAGTTTCATCGTTGCTGATAAGGTAAACCCCAGCTCGCTGCTGTTTCGGGCTGTAAACTGCCTTCCACAAATGGGTGGGCACCAATACATTGCCCACTTTTTTCAGGTCGCTACCTACAAAAGCTGGGCCACTGATGACATACAGCTCGCCCTCATCCATAGCCCATTGCCGGGCTGCCGCCTCAAGGCCGGCCCAAACCCCGGCATTGTTGGCGTGGATTTGCGGCACCATATTGGCCAAAGAGAACGATTCGCGCTGGGCTTCACGGGTCGGCATATCGGCATTCGGGGCCAAATGGCCTCGGTCGTAGCCGCTGCGCTGGTAGTCTTCTAACTCGGCACGGTCGGCAGGGCGCAGAGCGGTTTCGGCATGAAAGCTGTCTTTGCGCGCCAAGTTCTTGGCTTGGGCCAAATTGGCGCGCGTGAGGTGTTCCGCCGCATACAAGGGGGTACGACTGACCCCAGAATGCAGCACCGCAAAGGCAATAAAACAGACCTCTTGGGTGCGCGCTTTGATTTTGGGCTGGGTAATGACGGGGGCCTGTCCGGCCACAAAATGCTCGGGGCAATCGGTGGCAGCGGCCAAGGCCGGGGTAGCCAGCGCCAGCAAGAGCAGCGGCAGGCGGGCAGAAAAAGTAGGCAAGGACAACATAGGCCCCATTGTGCCCATCGCTGCCGCTGCTGTGGCATTTTTCTGTCGTTAAGGGTGCCCTTTTAAGCTGCCAGTGCCTCTACCGACAGCGCGGGATGGCGGCACAACATTGCCACCAGTTGCCCCACATCCAAGCATTGAATCAAGGTTTGCCCCGGATGCCCTTTGATCAGGTGGGTAATCAACTTGCCTGCAGTTCCGGGCAAACCGGGTGCTTTCACAATGCGTTGATGGGCAAACAAGCCCACACCATGCAGTTCACTGGCCAACAAACCCACCGATTGCTCACCGTGCCGCAACACAATCACTTGGCTTTGCGGGGTTTGTGGCGATGCTTTACCCGACAACAGTTGGCCCAAATCAAACACCCAGACATAGCTAGATATATTGCCTTGGGTCTTCAATGCCAAAGTACCCACACAATAGGCTTGCCGACTGGCTGATACAGGTGCAATAGCTGTGGCGGGCAAAGCCTCGCAGACACTGGCTGCATCCAGCGCCAACAGAGATGGGCCCACAAAAAACGTGGCCATCTCGCGCCCCTCGGTGGCTGAAACTTCGGTCAACAGAGCTGCCCGTTGGCGATGAACCGCATCCACTGCACTACTTTGTACGGCCCCCAAGCGCTCAAAAGAAAGCGCCAACACATCGTCACGATAGCCGTCGCTGCGCTTAAATTCTCGGTAGCCTGACGAAGCGGAAGCTCCAACAATGCAATAGTGGCCATCCAACACCATGACGCGCGACAGACTGTGCCCTGCTTCCAGTTGCAACAACTCGGGCGGTAAAACCAAGTGGCTACCGCTAGGGTAGTCGGGGCAGGTACTGGCCAACACCTGCCCTTGGCGGTTGATAAAGGCGGCCTGCACGCCGGGTTTGTCTAGCGTGCTCCCCTCTAGCATGGCCTGCAGCTCTCGGGGGGCACTGAACACAATGCCAATACCACCCAGCACCGCCGGATGCCGTCCAGAGGCCCGGATAGCTGCATGGTACACATAGGTGGCCTGCCCACGGCATAGGGGTGAAGCGCGCCAAGGACTGACGTGGTAAGACTGGGTGTTGGGCAGCGCCAGCACAGCGGCCAGCGTATCGGCTTCTATAGATAGCTCTAGTACGCTACGGCCATCCTCTAACCGAGGACGGCTGCTGGCGACAATGCGCCCATGCCGGTCATAGACCACTAAATGCTCATAAACGGTGTACAGGGCATGGATGCGCTCTAACACGCCGGTGATACGCGCCAAGGCGGCAGGGTCGGGCGGGGGTGCATCATCGTGCGCCATGCCAGCGAGTAACACAGCCAATTCCGGTGTTTGTGCCCACCAACGGCAATCGTTGGCGCGCTCATACAAGTTACGGTCTAACAAGCTAACCAGCAGATGGGTCAACAATTCGCTATCGCGGGTGCGTGAACCCAAGGCAGTGCCATACAAGTCACAGATAGATTGTTGAAATACTTGGTTGGTACGTGCCCCCGTTTGGCCTACTTGCTCTAATACCGCCTTGAGTTTTTGTTCGCTGCCACGCTCGGTGGCCGTCATGACTTGGCCGTTCCAAACCACACGCCGAATGGTTTGGGCTGCCAACACAATTTCATTCAAGGGTGGACAAAAGGTTTGGGCATGGGCTAACAAACCCAAAGCGACTGCTGGCTCTAGGCGGTCAATGGTTTGGCTTTGTTTTGTGGCAAAAGCCAATTCAATCGGCACCATCACCTGTCCAGCCCATGCTTTAGGCCCAGGATAGCCTTGGTACGCTTGTGCCAGCGCTGTCTGCACCAAATAAGTGCGACCTGCACAGACCATCGGTTCAGGCGCACCATGATGGTTCACGGGCACTTTGGCCCCCACGGGCAACCAGAGCGGGTCGCTGCTGGCAATGACCCGCTGTTGTCCATTGAGCAGCACGGCCAGACTGCGCCGGTCATGTTGTTCCCGGTCTTGAAAAATTCCGTCCATCTCACTGGCAAAATCAAAGCTCAGGCACAGCACGCCGACTGGCTCGCTGGTACGCGGGTCTAAGATGCGCTGGGAATAAAGTAAAGCATGGGGTTTACCGGGGCGCAAGTTGCTGGCCCGAAAGGTTTCGACATAGCCTCGACTTTGCAAGGTTTGGGCGATCAGCGGGTCTAAGCTGCCTTCGATCGGCGAGTCGCTATCGGTATGCACCAACACAGTGCCTTGGGCGTCGAGCAACAAAATCTCGTCATAAACGGTGTATTTGTCGCGGTATTCACGCAGGCGTTCTAACACCGGCTCCGGGTCAGTGTCGATACCAGCCACAAAGCGGCACAATTTTTCGTCGGTGGCCAAAAAGCCTACGTCTGCCGTGCGCTCGTACAGGTTGCGCACCAGCATGTCAATCACTTGGCGCGCGCTGGTACCCAATTCGGCCATTACTTGCTGGATCGACTCTTGCACCAAGGACGTGACCAATTCGCTCTCTAGCCGTTGAAAGCCCTCGCGCGTGGCGCTCATCATGGGCAGCAGACTGCGGGCCTCGGCGGGGCAGTTCATTTTGGCCGAAGCCTCAATCAGCCGCCACATCAGGTTCAGTTCGCGCAGTGCGTTTTCGCACCGGGCAACGTCGCGCATGAAAGGGATAAAGGTGTCGGTATGGATGGTGGCACTGGAGGACATAGCAGACGGGCCTTTCTAGGCAGAGACGGAGCTAAGTCACAGAAATGCAAGAGTCGGGCCAAGGGTTTGCCCTAGAGCTTAGGTGTGCTCAATAGCCGTTATCTGCTCGGCGGGGCGGGGTTTTGTACCTGCCAAGGCAAGGGAGCCTCCCAACGCCCCACCCAATCCACAAATTCGTTCAGTGGCATCGGTTTGGCAATGCAATAACCTTGCGCCAAGTCGCAACCCAGCTCCAACAACATGCTACCTTGGGCCACCGTTTCTACCCCTTCGGCAATGACGTGGTAGTCAAACGAGCGCGCCAGCCCAATCACCCCCTGCACAATGGCTAAGTCACCAGCATCGTCGGCCATGCCTTGCACAAAGCTTTGGTCGATTTTGATGGTTTCTAACGGTAGGCGGCGCAAATAGGTTAAGGACGAGTAACCCGTACCAAAATCATCCAAGGCCGTGCATACACCCATTTCACGCAGGCGTAGCAAGGTGTTGGCAACTGGCTCTAGGTTGTACAGGGCAGCGGTTTCGGTGATTTCAATCCGCAGACGGCCGGGGGGCAACTCCGGATGGCAGGCCATGCGCTGGCCCAACCAATCGGCAAAATTGGCCTGCTGTAAATGCGGCGCGGCAATGTTCACACTGACGGGCAGCGGCAGGCCGTGGCGGTGCAAAATGACGGCCATCTCTAGGGCAGTATCTACTACCCAAGCACCAAAAATCGGCTCTAAGGGCGTGCCCTGCATTTGTGGCAAAAAGGCACCCGGTGCCAGCAAGCCTTTTTCGGGGTGCTGCCAGCGCACCAAGGCTTCGGCCCCCACCACAGTGCCTTGGCGCATATCTACCTTGGGTTGCAGGTAAAGTACAAACTGTTGCTGTGTTAAGGCAAGGTGCAAGCGGGCAGTATGCGCCAGCACCTGCTGCGCCGCCTTTTCAGAGTCTGCATCAAACTGCAAGAACCGATTGCGCCCAGCCTGTTTGGCGTGGTACATGGCTTGGTCGGCGTGGCGCAACAGGGTGTCGGCATCGGCATCGTCTTGCGGGTACAGGGTGTAACCAATGCTGGCCGTGACCGTGACGCGCTCTTGGCCGACACTGTAGGGAGCCGCTAGGCTTTCCATGACATGGCGCAGGGCTTTTTCGCAGTCGGCAGCGCTTTGCAAGCCAGGCAACAAAATCACAAACTCATCGCCGCCCAGCCGGGCCACGCAATCGGTAGCGCGCAAAGCCTGGGTCAGGCGGTTGGCCGCTGCCACCAATAAATGGTCGCCCGCTTCGTGGCCATGCTGGTCATTGACGGGTTTAAAGCCGTCTAAGTCCAAATAAGCCACACCCAAAATAGTACCCAAAGTGCGCGCTTGTTCCATCGCTTGGGCCAGAAAACGGGCCAATAACACCCGATTGGGCAAACCAGTCAGGGAATCATGGTGGGCTAAGCGGTTCAGCTGCTGCTCGTGTTCGTGCTGGGGGGTCACGTCTATCGAGACCCCCAACATACGCAACGGGTGGCCGCTGGCCGTATCGTAAGCCACGCTTTTGCCTAAATTGCGAATCCAGCGCACGCCGCCGTGGTGTTGCGGCACGCGCCAAGTGGCATCAAAATGCGTTACCGAGTGGCGCGTATGCCGATCCAATTCCCGTGCAATTTTGGGAATGTCTTCCGACACGCTGCATTGCTGCCAAGGTACTGGCTCGCTGGCTCCCTCGTCATCGGGATGAAAGCCACGCATGGCCAACCAACGGGCATCACCTTGGATGCAGCCAGTTTGCAAATCCCAGTCCCAACGGCCCAAAGAGGCCGCCGCCAGCGTGAGCGAGAGCAGCGCTTCGCGCTCGCGTACCTGCGCCTCGGCACGTTTGGAGGCATCAATGTCTTGCATCACCCCCCGAATACGCACCACTTGGCCGTTTTCTAGCACCGGCTCGCCCAAAGCGCGCATCCAAACCAAGCGGCCATCGGCGCGCACAATTTGAATTTCTACATTCCACTCTACCCGCTGGCGAATACATTGGCGCAGGGCATTGCGGAAGGTCTCGTGCCACACTGGGGCCACATGGCGCTGCACATAATCGCGCGGCAAGGGGCTGCCGGGCGGCAAACCGTGGATTTCGTAGCACACATCGGACCAATACACCGGCCCCTGGCCCGGTTGGTCTTCCCAGACACCCAAACGCGCCAAACGCCCGGCCTGTTGTAGCAAACTGTTACTCGCTTGCAAATCGTCGTAGATGCGCTGCTCGCGCATGGTGTGAGCCGCAGCATCATGAAAGGGCGGGTTGGGGAGCTGGGGCGAATCCATCGCAGTCACTTATCCTTTTTTCCTGTTGAGGGCTAAGAGTATCGTTGCCGTAGCAGTATTTTTCTGTTGGCAGCATACGGGGTTATCCCGAAGGATGCAGAACCGGCGTTAATTTTTAAGCACTATCGGGTGGATTTCGGCTGTGCTGCCCTGGGCTTTTATCGCTTGATTGCGCCGCCTACAATGGCACGGTTTTTTTATTTTTCTGAAAGCCCTCTCCCGTGCAGCCCTCTCCCTCTATCTTCAAAGCCTATGATATTCGTGGCATTGTGCCCACCACCTTGACCGAAGAGGTAGCGCGTGGGCTGGGGCGGGCTTTTGGCAGTGCAGCCCGCGCAGCCGGTCAAACCACGGTGGCGGTGGGGCGCGATGGCCGTTTGTCTGGCCCCACATTGTCCAATGCCTTGATGGCTGGGCTGGTAGAAGCAGGCATAGAAGTGATTGATGTGGGCATGGTGACTACGCCCATGTTGTATTTTGCTGCCCATACCCTGTGTGCATCGGGCATCCAAGTCACCGGCAGCCACAACCCGAAAGATTACAACGGCTTCAAAATGGTGCTGGCTGGGCGGGCTATTTATGGCGATGAAATCCAAGCCCTGCGCCACACTATGGAGCAAGAGAGCTGGCAACTGGCCCCCGGCGGCAGCGTGCGTAGCGCCGATGTCTGGCCTGCCTACCAAGCGCACATCTGCAAAGATGTGAAATTGGCACGCCCGATGAAAATTGTGGTGGACTGCGGCAATGGCGTAGCCGGGGCCACCGCGCCTGCCTTGTTCCGCGCCTTGGGCTGTGAAGTCATCGAGTTGTTCTCTGACGTGGATGGCAACTTCCCGAACCACCACCCCGACCCGAGCAAACCCGAAAATCTGCGCGACCTGATCGCCGCACTGCAAAGCAGCGATGCTGAATTGGGCTTGGCCTTTGATGGCGATGGCGATCGTTTGGGCATTGTGACTAAAGACGGACAAAACATTTTCCCTGACCGGCAAATGATGCTGTTTGCCCAAGATGTGCTCAGTCGTGTGCCCGGTGGGCATATCGTGTTTGATGTCAAATGCACCCAGCGCTTGGCCCCAGCGATTACGGCAGCCGGTGGCGTGCCGGTGATGTACAAAACCGGCCATTCGCTGATCAAGGCGCAAATGAAGCAACTCGATGCCCCGCTAGGCGGCGAGATGAGCGGCCATATTTTCTTTAAAGAGCGCTGGTTTGGCTTTGACGATGGCAGCTATGCCGGTTGCCGCCTGCTAGAGATTCTGAGCCGCCACCCTGACCCCAGCGCGGTACTCAATGCCCTGCCCAGCAGCCACAGCACGCCCGAGCTGAATGTGGCCTGTGCCGAAGGCGAGCCGCACCGCCTGAGCGCCCAATTGCAGGCTTTGGCTGCCGAGACCTTTAGCGCTCCGGCCCAAGTCAGCACCATTGATGGCCTGCGCGTCGATTGGCCCGACGGCTTTGGCTTGATTCGCGCCAGCAACACCACGCCGGTGCTGGTGTTGCGCTTTGAAGGCCAAACCCCCGAAGCCTTACAGCGCATCGAGACTACCATGCTGGCACTGTTGCAGCGCGTCAAGCCCGATGCCCAGGTCGGTGATGCGGCCCACTAAACTGGGGCTTGCTGAATGCCCACGCTGGCGCGTGCCCTGTATGCGGGCCTGACTTATCTGGCCTACCCACTGCTGCGACGCAAGCTGCGCCGCCGGGCGCAGGCCGAACCGGGCTATGCCGTGGCGGTGGAAGAACGCTTTGGCTACTACGCTGCCGAACAACACCCGGCACAAGATGCGCAAGTGGGCTGGTTATGGATACACGCGGTATCTTTGGGCGAAACCCGTGCCGCGGCCATTTTGCTGGCCGCCCTGCGCCAACAACGGCCCGGCTTGCGCCTATTGCTGACGCACAGCACCGCCACCGGACGCGCCGAAGGGCAAAAACTGCTGCACCCCGGCGACCGCCAAGTATGGCTGCCGTGGGACAGCCCCAGCGCCGTACAGCGTTTTTTGCGCCAGTTTCGGCCAACGCTGGGCGTGTTGATGGAAACCGAAGTCTGGCCGAATCTGATTGCCGCCTGCCAGCGCCAACACCTTCCATTGGTGTTAGCCAACGCACGGCTGAATGAAAAATCGTACCGGCAAGCACAACGCTTGGGCTGGCTGGCGCGCCCGGCTTATGCCGGTCTGACAGCGGTCTATGCCCAAAGCGAAGCCGATGCACAGCGCCTGCGCGCCTTGGGGGCCAAGGTGGCCGGGGTTTTGGGTAATCTCAAATTTGATGCCGTGCCGGATGCGACGCAAATTGCCCAAGGCCAACACTGGCGGGCCAGCTATCCCAAACCCGTGCTGATGTTAGCCAGCAGCCGCGAGGGCGAAGAAGCCTTGTGGCTGCAAGCCTTGGCAGCACAACAAGCCGCGCAAAGCATAGCCCAAATGCCGGTGCAGTGGCTGATTGTGCCGCGCCACCCGCAGCGTTTTGACGAGGTGGCCGCCTTGTTAGCCCAAGCCGGTTTGCAAGTATCGCGGCGCAGCCAATGGACAGGCGGCCAGCCGATACCGGCGGATGTCTGGTTGGGGGATTCTTTGGGCGAGATGGCACTGTATTACAGCCTGGCCAGCGTGGCTTTATTGGGTGGTAGCTTTGCCCCACTGGGCGGACAAAACCTGATTGAAGCCGCCGCCTGTGGCTGCCCCATCGTAGTGGGGCCACACAGCTTTAATTTTGCCGAAGCCACCGCCTTGGCCTTGGCCCAAGGGGCCGCCCGCCCGGCACAAGACATGGCACAAGCGGTGCGCTGGGCTGGTGCTTGGGTGCAAAACGGCCCTGCTCTGGCAGCAGCCCAAGCCGCAGCGCACAACTTGGGCCAAGCACACCGTGGGGCAGCACAAGCCAGCGCCAGCGCGGTATGGGCTTTGTGGCCACCGGGCCGGTAAATGGTTTAACCTTGCACCGTTCAGTATTCACACATTTGGAAGAAGTTTTTATGCGCTCTTTTCGCACTTGTCTGACGGCTTTGGCCCTTGGCGTGGCCGCGTTGCTACCCGCCCATGCGGGTAAAACGCTCGACACCATCCAGCAACGCGGCCAAATTGCCGTCGGGGTTAGCACTGGCGTGCCGGGCTTTTCCGCCGCTAACAGCCAAGGCCAATGGACAGGCTTGGATGTGGATATTGCCAAGGCCGTGGCTGCTGCCGTGCTGGGCAGTGCCGACAAGGTGAAATGGGTGCCGCTGGCCTCGCAACAACGCTTTACTGCCTTGCAATCGGGCGAAGTAGATGTGCTCTCGCGCAATACCACCGTCACACTGACACGCGATGCCTCGATGGGCTTGGCCGCTACCGCTGTGGTGTTTTACGACGGCCAAGGCTTTATGGTGCCAGCCAAGCTCAAGGTGAAAAGTGCCAAGCAGCTCAAGGGGGCCACCGTGTGCGTGCAATCGGGCACTACGTCGGAGAAAAACCTGACCGACTTCTCGCGCGCTCACAGCCTCAACCTCAAGCCGGTAGTGTTTGATAAGTTTGATGCCGCCAACGCAGCCTACTTTGCCGGACGCTGCCAAGCCTACACCACCGATGCCTCGGGGCTGGCCTCAGTGCGGGCCAAAGAAGCCAAGAACCCCCAAGAACACCTCATCCTGCCCGAGTTGATTTCTAAAGAACCCTTGGGGCCGCTGGTGCGCCGGGGCGATGATGAATGGCAAGCCCTGGTGCGCTGGGTGGTTTATGGCCTGATAGAAGCCGAAGAAAACGGCATCACCCAAGCCAATGTGGCCCAACTCAAAGCCGAAAGCACTGACCCCGTGGTCAACCGCTTGCTGGGCAAAACCGAAGACATCGGCAAACTGCTCGGCTTAGACCGTGATTGGCTGGTGCGTGCCATCCAAGCTGTGGGCAACTATGGCGAAATCTACGAGCGCAACGTGGGCGAGAAGACCTCCGTCGGCTTGCCACGCGGCCTGAACCGCCTCTGGAACCAAGGGGGTCTGCTCTACGCCTTGCCAGTACGGTGAGCCAACGCCCCCTGATTGCACCGCGCCCCGCACCGCCACGGGCACGGCGGCGTTGGTCTTGGCACCACCCCGGCACACGGGCGCTGGTGTGGCAACTATTAGCTGTGCTGGCCGTGCTCTGGGGTTTGGCTTGGCTGGTACACAACACCCAAGCCAATATGGCGGCACGCGGCATCCAAAGTGGTTGGGATTTTTTACGCCAAACCGCTGGTTTTGATATTGGCGAACAAGCCATCCCCTTTGCAGCCACCGACAGCTATGCCCGCGCCTTTGCCGTGGGCCTGCTCAACACCTTGCGCGTTTCTGTGCTGGCGATTGTGCTGTGTACCTTGCTTGGGGCGCTGCTGGGGGTGGGGCGTTTATCCAGCAACCTACCGCTGCGGCTGCTGTGCCGGGCCTACGTCGAGCTGTTTCGCAATGTGCCGCTGTTGGTGCAATTGCTGCTGTGGTATCTGTTGCTGGTGGAGTACCTGCCCGACCCAACGGAAGCGTGGCATTGGGGCGAATTTATTTTGTGGAGCAAAGCGGGCCTAAGCCTGCCCTTTCCTATGCAAACGGCCCAAGGCTGGCATTGGAGCCTACCCCGGCTAGAGGGTTTTGCCATCGAAGGCGGCGCGGCCCTATCGCCCGAATTTTTGGCCCTGCTGCTGGGCCTGACGTTGTACACCGCCGCCTTTGTGGCCGAAGTGGTGCGTGCTGGCATCAGCGCCGTGCCACAGGGCCAAATAGAAGCCGCTTTGAGCATCGGCCTGGGCCGTTGGCAAACCCTGCGCCACGTCAGTGGTCCGCTGGCACTGCGCGTGATTGTGCCGCCCTTGACAAACCAATACCTGAACCTGACGAAAAATTCATCGCTGGCGGTGGCGGTGGGTTACCCGGATGTGGTGTCAATTGCCAACACCAGTTTGAACCAAACCGGGCGCGCCTTGGAGTGCATCGCCCTCATCATGCTGGTCTATTTGGCCTTGTCGCTCTGTACCGCACTGCTGATGGGCTACCTGAACCGCCGGGCGGCACTGCGGGAGCGTTAAAACATGCCTCAGCCGTCCCCAGAAATTGCAGCCCGTCCAGCGCCAGCGCGTGCAGGTGGGTTCGGGGCCACGCTGCGCCGTGCTTGGTTTGGCACTTGGTGGCACAGCCTGACCAGCTTGGCCCTGTTGACTGCTGCCATCTTCTGGCTACCACCACTGGCCGATTGGGCCTTGTGGCAAGCCCTGTGGCAGGCCGATGCCCCCAGTTGCCAAGCCGCACGCGGCAGCGGCGCTTGTTGGGCCATGCTGGCCGAAAAATACCGCTTCATCCTGCTAGGGCGCTATCCACAAGAGGAAAGCTGGCGGCCTGTGCTGGCCACGGGCTTGCTGTTGGCCCTGATTATCGCCAGTGGCTTGCACCGTTGTTGGAACCGCTGGCTACCGCTGGCTTGGTTACTGGTATGGGCGCTATTTTTTGCCTTGATGGGCGGTGGCCTCTTGGGTTGGACGGCCATATCCACCGACCGCTGGGGCGGCCTGCCCCTCACCTTGATGCTCAGTACCCTGTCCATCGTGCTGGCGGCCCCGCTGGCGGTGCTGTTGGCGCTGGGGCGGCGCTCAGACATGCCTGCCATTCGTGCTTTGTGCAGCTTGTACATTGAGCTGGTGCGTGGTGTGCCGCTGATTTCGGTGCTGTTCATGGCCAGTTTTTTGTTTCCGCTGTTTCTGCCCGTAGGGGCCACGCCCGATGTGCTACTGCGCGTGCTGCTGGGCATTGCCTTGTTTGCTGCCGCCTATTTGGCCGAAACCGTGCGTGCCGGTTTACAGGCCGTGCCACGCGGCCAGCTTGAAGCCGCCGCCAGTGTGGGCTTGGGCTGGTGGCAAACCCAGCGACTGGTGGTGTTGCCCCAAGCCTTGGCGGCAGTCGTGCCGGGCTTGATGAACAGCTTTATCTCCATCTTCAAAGACAGCTCGCTCATCACCATTGTCAGCCTGTACGAATTGACTGGCTCGCTTGGTCTAGCCCTGAGTGGCGACCCCGAATGGCGGCCCTTCATGCTGGAGGGCTATCTGTTCATCACGCTGATTTATTTCGCTGTCTGCGCGGCCATGTCGCGTTACAGCCTCTGGATAGAACAGCGCCAAGCGCGTACCCATGCCCGCTGAGTTTTCTTTCGATGCCCATCCATCCCATGCCTGTTGCCTCTCCTGCCACTGCCCCATTGATTCAATTTCAGCAACTGAACAAATGGTTTGGCAGTGATTTTCATGTGCTGCGCGATATTGATTTGGACATTGCCCGAGGCGAGCGCATCGTGGTGTGCGGCCCCTCGGGTTCGGGTAAATCGACCTTGATTCGCTGCATCAATGCCTTAGAGCCGTTCCAACAAGGTAGCCTATCGGTGGCCGGGGTCACTTTGCAGCCCGAGGGGCAAGAAGATGAACGCGCGATTGCCCAAGTGCGCCGCCATGTGGGTATGGTGTTTCAGCAGTTCAATTTGTTTCCACACCTGAGCGTGCTAGACAACCTAACGCTGGGGCCAATCCATGCCGCCCAAGTGCCACGCGCCCAAGCACAGGCGCAGGCACTGCAACAGCTAGAGCGCGTGCATATTGCCGAGCAAGCGCACAAGTTTCCGCTGCAATTGTCGGGCGGACAACAGCAACGGGTAGCGATTGCACGCGCACTGTGCTTATCGCCCGACATTTTGTTGTTCGATGAACCGACCTCGGCCCTTGACCCCGAGATGGTGCATGAAGTGTTGGATGTCATGGTGGCCTTGGCCGATCAAGGCATCACCATGCTGTGCGTAACGCACGAGATGGATTTTGCCCGCTCCGTGGCCGACCGGGTGGTGTTCATGGACCAAGGTCAAATCATCGAACAAGCCAGCCCAGATGCCTTTTTTAGCCAGCCGCGCAGCGAACGAGCGCGGCAATTTCTCAACAAACTGTTGGGGCAACCCACTGTATAGCCTGCGCCTGTGGTTTGGCAAAGCATTCATTGACGCGGCTTGCCATGCCCGACTATGCTTGCCACGAAATGCGTGACCCCAACCCCCCTCCACCCCTGTTGAAGCAGCGCGAACTTCAAAAAATTGCCCTGTTTGTCGCGCTCTCCTTTTTTTGCTTAGGTCTGCCCAGGGTCGTTACCAACGTTACTGCCTTTACCTTATTTTTAGATACTTTTGGGGCAGCCCAATTGCCCTACACCTATTTGGGTGCCGCCGCTTTGGCCCCTTTGGTTGGTGCTGGCTACCTGTGGTTGCAGCGGCGCGTGTCTTTTTGGGCGCTTCTCTTCGTTGCAATGGCTTTCGATATCGTAGCCTTGTGTGTCGCTTGGATTGGCTTGCAAACGCCCTCGGCACACTGGCTGATTGCCTTACTGACCGTATGGGTCGAAGTAGAGTGGATGATTGCTGGCTTAGTGTTTTGGGGCTTAGCCGAGCGCATGTTTACCTTGCGCGATGCCAAACGCCTGTTTGGCATCATCAGTGCTGGCGAACCAGCAGCCGTTATTGTGGGTGGTTTTGCTATTCCGCTACTGCTCAATAGCAGCCTAGCGACACCCGATTTAGTGCTAGTGTCTGCGCTGGCTATGGGTGTAGGTATATGGATTGTGCTAACCACACGCGCACAGTTTGGGGCGGATTTAGCCGTTGAGCATTCAAGCGAAGAAGAACCCTCTGGCTTTCAGGTACTTGGCGGATTTGGCCAGTATCAATCGTATGTCAACCTGATTTTCTTGATGGTTTTGTTGGCTGAAATAGCCCACTTTGTCATCGACAATGCTTTTTATGCTTTAGCCGAACACCATTATGCAGAAAAAGAAGCTTTGGCCTCTTTTATTGCTGTTTTCTTTGCTGCCAGCGGAGTGATTAACTTACTGTGCAATCTTTTTGTATCAGGCCCGGTGCTACGCCGCTATGGGGTAGGCGTTGCCATGCTGTCATTGCCTGGATTGGTGATTATTTTTGGCACGCTGGCCACATTAGCAGCCACCTTGTTAGAATCTAGTGCAGGTTTTTTCATGCTGATGGCGGCCATTAAATTAATTGATGAATCTGTACGTAATGGAGTCTATACCACTGGATTTTTAATGGTTTATCAGCCCCTACCTGCCGAGCTACGCACGCGCGCCCATGCCGCTTCGGGCAGCTATGTAGAACAAATAGCAGCAGGCATAGCGGGACTGGGATTATTGGGCCTGAATTTACTGCTGGGCTTTGGGGCCTTAGAACTGTGCATTTTTGCGCTACTGCTGGCTATTGCTTGGGCATGGACAGCACAACACCAGTTTGTACGCTATCGCGAAGCTCTGGGGCAGGCGATGGCGAAACGCCGGTTAGGCGCAGGCGCATTGAGTCTGCACAACGACACGAGCATTGCCCTGCTAGAGCAGCAACTGCACAGCCACGATGCCGCACAAGTTATTTTTGCCTTGGGCCTGCTGCAAACCCATGCACCGCACCGCTTGACTGGGGCTATCCACACCACACTGCACCATCCTGATGCAGAGGTACGCCGCCAAGGTTTACGTTTAGCAGAAAAAGCCGCCCTGACCACATTAGCACCAGCGATTGACTCTTTGATCGAGCAAGAAAACGAACCCGAAGTGTTGGTACAGGCTTTGTGTGCCTTTGCCGCCACCGATGAAGACCAAGCCTTCGATAGGTTGGTGGGATTTTTAACACACCCCGACCCACTGCTACGCGCCGGGGCCATTATCGGTCTGATGCGCCATTGTGGTATCGATGGAGCACTGGCAGCTGCCGATGCCTTTCAGGCTTTGCGTACAGAAAACAGCAAGGCTGGACAGCACGCTATTGGCTTCCTGCTAGAGGAACTGGCCTCACGCCAATTTTACCGGCCACTGATGTATTGCATAGTGTCTGACAACCGCTTGGCACAGCGGGCCGCACTGCGGGCGGCGCGCCGGGTTCATGCCGCCCCTCTGCGTCCGGCGCTACTGCGTGCGCTGCGCTGGCGCCATGTGGGCCATGCCGCCGCAGTGGCGTTAGTCCATGCTGGCGATAGTATCTTGCCCGCACTGGCCGCACTGCAAAATGACCCCACCACAGACAGCAGCACACGCACCCGTGTAGCGTGGCTATTGGGCCGCATTGGCAGTCCGGCGGCCAGTGTGCAACTGTGGCAACAGCTATGTACCCACGATTTGAATGCCCGGCTGGCTGTGGCCCAAGCATTAGAATTTGTCAAATACGTGGCACTTGGTGAGCAAGCCGCCACCGTGTGGGCAGAAATCCAAGCAGCAGTAGCCGTAGCTGCCTTGCTTGAACAAGGGGCCTCCTTGGTGGGCCAAGGTGAGCGGCTAGAACTGCTGCGTGCGGCCTGTCACCAAACACGGCAACGCGAACGCAACCGCTTATTTTTGCTACTGGCACTGGTATTGCCGCGCGATAAAGTGACCCATCTTGCTTGGCACTATAACCGGGGTAGCGAGGAAGAACGCGCCTACGCCTTAGAAATGCTCGATACCTTGTTGCCCACGGCACAAAAAAAAATGGTATTGGGTCTGCTGGATACCGTTGGCAGACGCGCACCCCCCCCGACCCATCTGCGCCAATTTATAAACCAGCTCGACAGCACCACCATACCTTGCAGCGCTTGGATACACAGCTGTGCTTTGTATGCAGGGATGCAGGACGGCATTTTGCCCGAGCCTAACACCTTGCAACGCTGGGCGCGTTCGCCTGAACCCACGTTACTCGCCATTGCACAGGCCGCTTTAAAGCCCAGTACAGAAAGAATTACCGGCATCATGCTCACCATTGAAAAAGTAATGCTCTTGCGCCAGGTGGCCATTTTCTCTAATGTCTCCCATCATTTTTTAGCTGATATTGCTGATGCACTGGTAGAACTGACCGTGCAGCCCGGACAAATCATCATGCGTGAAGGTGAAAACAGCAATTGTTTATACGTTATTTTTAAGGGTGATTTTGCTCTATCGCGCCAAGGACAACCATTAGGACAATTGGGGCCTTTAGAGGTTTTTGGCGAACTGGCCGTGTTAGACCCAGCGCCAAGCACAGAAACCGTTACCGCCCTGTGTGAGGGGCTACTGTTGAGCCTAGATCATGAACACCTAGAAGATTTGATGGCCGAAAGCATCGAAATTGCCCACGGTTTTATCCAAATGCTTTGCCGCCAAGTGCGCCAAGCCAAAGGATTGGCCACACTACCCAGCGTGGCCAATCGGGCAGATTAAAAAACGGCGCTATTTTTCTGGTGACTCTAATGCCAAGCCCTGTTCTACCACTGCTTGCAACAGCTGCAAGAGTTGTGCTGTTGTGGTGTCAGGGTTCATGCAGGTAATTTTGAGGCAGGTTTGCCCATGTACACGCGTTTGACCCAATACAGCACGTCCTTGGTCAAAAAATAGCTGCCGAATATTGGCATTGAGGCTATCTGCATCTGCGCTAGAACTGCGCGGTACATACCGAAACACCACGCAACCCAACATAGGCTGGTGCAGCAAAGCCAGCTGGGGCTGTTGCTTAATCCAAGCAGCAGCCGCTTGGGCCAGCGCCAAGGTTGCATCTATCATGCTACCCAAACGCACACGACCTAGCAATTGCAAACTCAACCAAAGTTTCAGCGCATCAAAGCGCCGCGTAGTCAGTAAAGAGCGTGTTACCAAATCTGGCACACCGGCCTGCTCATGCTCTTGGGGATTGAGGTAATCGACGTGCATCTTCATTAAATCGAAGTGTGCAGCATTTTTGAGTAAAAAAGCCCCACAAGCAATCGGTTGCCACAGCAGTTTATGAAAATCAATACTGACTGAATCGGCCTGCGCTATCCCCAGTAACTTAGATTGGTGCTGCTCTGAATAAATCAATGCCCCACCATAGGCGGCATCTACGTGCAGCCACACGCCCATTTCTTGGGCAATAGATGCCACTTCGGCCAACGGATCGATCGAACCAAAATCCGTGGTGCCAGCGGTGGCTACGATGGCCATAGCGTGCAAGCCTTGTTGCTGCAATGCGGCCAAGCTGGCGCGCAAAGCGCGCGTACACAATCTAAACTGCCCGTCGCAGGGCACGCGCACGACCGATTGGGTACCTAGCCCCAGTTGGGCGGCAGATTTTTCTACGCTGAAATGCGATGCCTCAGAACACAAAATACGCAAAGAGTGCGCCTCTTGGCCCAGACCTTGGTGCCAAGCCGAGCGTGACCATTGGCGCTGATAAAACGCCTCGCGGGCTAACAGCAGCCCCATAAAGTTAGACTGGGTGGCTCCCGGTGTAAATGTACCTGTGGCCGCAGGGCCTAACCCTATCAAATCGCACAAATGGCGTACCAACTGCATCTCAACTATGGTGGCAGCGGGTGCTTGGTCAAAAGAATCCATCGATGGATTGAGCGCTGCCACCACCAACTCTGCCGCCACGCTAATAGCCAGCGGCGGACAATGTAAATGCGCGGCGGTGTGCGGGTGGTCCAATCGGATGCAATGGGCAACCACAGTGCCCAAGCGGGCCAAAATTTCAGCAGCTGGCAGACCTTGTGGTGCCGACAAGTCACAGGCCAACTGTTGTTGCAGCGCTGCGGGTGTCAGGCCACTATAAGGAAGCTCTGCCACATGGGTTGCAAGCGTTTTTAGTACCACGTTTACCCATTCGGCCAATTGGGCCTGCCCTAACGCATCGTGGTGCAACAATGCAGCCGTACTAGAAAGGTGCGTCATGGTGCCACGCTCCGGCGGTGCAGCTGGTCTGCACTGACTGCTTGGCACGCAGCAGCCACAATGGCAACCACCGCATCTATCTGCTCTTGGGTAATGACCAGTGGCGGTAAAAAGCGCAGCACACTCCCTTGGCGACCGCCTAACTCGATAATCAGTCCGCGTTCAAAACAAGCCTTGCGAATAGCCCGCGCGCACTCGCCGTCGGGCAGAGAAACGCCATTGCGATCGTGTGTGGCAGGGTCGACAATTTCCACCCCAGTCATGAGGCCACGACCACGCACATCGCCAAGAAAAGGCATGGAGGTTTGCAGGTGCCGCAATTGGCTACGCAAATACTTGCCCATCTGCGCTGCATGGCTGGCCAAATTTTGCTCACGGATAAAACGCAGTGTCGCCAGTCCGGTACCTATCGCCATCAGGTTACCCCGAAAGGTGCCAGCGTGGGCACCAGGTTGCCACAAATCCAAGGCTTCGTCATACACAATCAATGCCAACGGCAACCCTCCACCAATAGCCTTAGACAATACCAGCACATCGGGCACAATACCCGCACGCTCAAACGCATACAAGCTGCCAGTGCGCCCCCAACCGGTTTGTACTTCATCCACAATCAGCGGCACCCGGTACTGGGCCGTCAGGCGGCGCACTTCGCGCAACCAATCATCAGGGGCAGGGTTGCAACCGCCTTCGCCTTGCACTACTTCCAAAATGACTGCTGCAGGCAACGGCACGCCACTTTCATCGTCCTTGAGCACGCTTTCTAACCGCTCTAAGGTAGCGCAACGGTGGTGCTGTGCAGTGCAACCCGCGTCAGTGCTATTGCAAGTTGCTCCACAACGGTAGGCATCTGGAAAGGGCAAAAAATGCACTTCAGGCATCAACCCTGGGATAGCCGACTTAGCACGCAAATTGCCCATCAAAGCCAAAGATCCGTGGGTTTGCCCGTGGTAAGCCCCTTGGTAAGCCAAAATCGAGCGCCGCCCCGTGGCTGTTTTGACCAATTTGAGCGCTGCCTCTACGGCATCTGAGCCACTGGGACCACAAAATTGGACTTTGGCACGGGCGGCAAATGCGGGCGGCAAACTGGCCAATAACTCTTGCACAAAGGCATGGCGTATTGGACTGGTAAAGTCCAAAGTTTGCATAGGCAAACCTTGGCTCAGATGCTGTTGTATCGCATCAAGCACCACTGGATGGTTATGGCCTAAAGCCAGCGCTCCAGCACAAGAGAGGCAATCAATGTAAGTCTTGCCATTGGTATCTGTGATGTAAATGTTATTGGCACTGGCAATCGCCAACGGTAGGTTGCGCGGATAGGTACGGGCGTTAGATTCAACCTGTGCTTGGTAATCTAAATAATAGTTTGCGTTTTGGGCAGGAGAATTGAATGGCATTAAGTACTTCCTTGTGGGGCTGGTGGTGCGTGTGTTTCGATAGCGTGGCTAGTCAACATGCGCTTAAAATCGGTATAATCAAATTTATTCAGCAGCTTTAGCTGGCCGCCTAAACGACGGAAATAGATAGATGGCATACGCAAACCATTAAACCAATTGAGTTTGACCATCGTATAACCACCAGAATCGAGTATGTGCAAACGTTGGCCTACCTCCAGCGCTTGGTTAAACTGAGTGCGGCAAAATTCGTCACCCGCCAAACAAGATGATGCTCCAATAATATAATCATGGGCTGCACCCGCTTGCGCTTCGCGCACCGATGCAGGTTCATGAAAAATGAGTGTATCCAAACGATGCGCTTCGGTGGCACTATCAACAATCGCAATACTGGGTTGACCGGGCTGAATGTCCACCACACTGACCACCAAATCGGTAGTCTGGGTAATGACAGCCTCGCCGGGTTCAAGGTACACCTGTACCTGATGGCGCAAAGCAAAGGCTTTTAAGGCATCGGCTAAACGCTCCCACGGATAGCCATCGGCAGTAAACAAGACCCCACCGCCCAAGCTCACCCAGCGCACTTGTGCCAGCACCGTAGCAAATTCAGTGGAAATGTGATCCAACAGGCGCAAAAATGCTTCTACATCACGGTTCTCGCAGTTAAAGTGGAACATTACCCCGTGCAGGTTATTCACTAAATCTGGCGTTAAATTCGCCTTACGCACGCCCAACCTAGAATGGGGCCGTGCCGGGTCGGCCAGTGTTTGCTTGGCATAACTGACTTCGGGGTTAATACGCAAGCCTATTTCTTGGCAATGCCGCAAGCGCGGCGCATGGGCATGGTATTGCGATAGCGAGTTAAAAATGATTTTGTCCGCGATAGAGTCAACTGCTTCCACATCTTGAGCAGAAAAACCAACGCAGTAAGCGTGGGTTTCGCCACCAAAGGTTTCGTAGCCCAGATGTGCCTCATAGACTGAACTGCTGGTAGTGCCGTCTAAATAGGGGCGCATGACATCAAAAACACCCCAAGTAGAAAAACATTTCAGCGCCAGCACCACCTTGGCCCCAGAGCGCTGGCGCAAAGCGTCAATGCGCTGCAAATTAACCAATAGTTGCTGTTCGTCAATCACAAAATAAGGCGTGGCCAACGCCGCTTCTGGATGCCCGCTCATGCTGGCAGCTCCTGCACATCCCAACTTAGGCCCAAGCGCGGCATCAGTGCCAAGAAGGCATCGGGGTCTAATTGCTCAACATTAAACAAACCCGGCTGACGCCATTGGCCAGAAAAATACAGCAAGACCCCCACCGCAGCGGGGACACCGGTGGTGTAAGAGATGGCTTGCGATTCAATTTCTTGGTAACTTTGCTCGTGGTCGCAAATGTTGTAGATAAATACTTTGCGCCGCTGGCCAGATTTTTTGCCCGTGAGCATCGAGCCAATGCAAGTTTTGCCGGTGTAATTGGCAGCCAAGGAAGTGGGTTCTGGCAACAAGGCTTTGAGCACGCTCAGGGGGGCTACTGTGACACCGCTGGCCGTGGTGATTGGCTCTGGCGAGAGCATCCCCACATCACGCAGCACATTAAAATATTTGAGGTAGTTGTCACCAAACCCCATCCAAAACTCAACACTGCTGTTGGGGAAAAACTCTACCAAAGAGCGCACCTCGTCGTGCGCCATCGAGTACACCTTGTGCGTACCCACCACCGGGAACTCTACCTCGCGCATACGGGTGTGGCAAGGCACCTGCTTCCACTGACCACCCTCCCAATAGAACGAGTCGCCCTGCACTTCTAGCAAATTGGCTTCTGGGTCAAAATTGGTGGCAAACTTGCGCCCGTGGCTGCCCGCATTGACATCCATGACATCAATGGAATCAATTTCGTCAAACAAATGTTTCTGCGCCCACGCACAAAAAACGCTAACCACACCAGGGTCAAACCCCGTGCTAAGGATGCCAGTGATGCCCAAAGCGGCAAAACGCTCACGAAAGGCCCATTGCACATCGTAGGCCACTGGCACTTGCTGACCGGGGCTGCATAAATCGGTAGCCACCGAGGTATCCAAATAACTGACCCCCGCTTGGCAACAAGCCTCCATCACGGCCACGCTGGTCCAAGGTGGCCCCACGTAGGCGACCAAATCTGGGCGCACTGCTTGTATCAACTGCACAGTGGCCGCCACATCAGAGGCATCCAAAGTACATGCCGAGATGGTACGCATTGGGTCCTTAATGTTACCCTTGCGCCGAATGCTGTCGATGATGGTGTTGCATTTGGCCAGCGTGCGCGAGGCGATTACCAAATCACCAATCAGGTCGTTGTTTTGTGCCAGCTTGTGGGCCAGCGCCCAGCCTACACCGCCAGCGCCAATTTGAAGTACCGTCATAGAAGTCCTATCCCTTTCAGATGCAAAAGAAAACAAGCGTTGCTTGTATCGTTTGATTCTGCAAGCTGGCAAGCGTGGCTGCAAGCAAACAATTGCACCAGTGCAAGCAATCCACCCCCTCAGCGCGAGGCCAACTCTACCGCCATGACTCTTTTTTCTGTTTTACAAGACCCCAGCCTGTTCCAAACCCAAGCCTTTATCAACGGCCAATGGCTAGGCAGCAAAGACACCTTCGCCGTACACAACCCCGCCACCGGCGAAAAAATAGCCGAGGTAGCGAATCTGGGGCCAGCAGCAGCACCGGCCGCAATTGCAGCTGCCGAGCAAGCTTGGCCCGCTTGGCGCAACACCACCGCCAAAGAACGCAGCCAGATTTTGCGCCGCTGGTTTGACCTGCTGATGGCGCACCAAGAAGACTTGGCCCGCATCATGACGAGCGAACAAGGCAAACCCTTGGCCGAAGCCCGAGGCGAAGTGGCCTATGGGGCCAGCTTTGTCGAATGGTTTGCCGAAGAAGCCAAGCGCATCAACGGCGAAACCCTGCCCCAGTTTGACAACAACCGCCGCCTGCTGGTACTCAAACAACCGATAGGCGTGTGTGCCGCCATCACGCCGTGGAATTTTCCGCTGGCCATGATGACACGCAAAATCGCCCCAGCGCTGGCCGCTGGTTGCCCAGTGGTCGTGAAACCGGCAGAGTTGACCCCGCTGACCGCACTGGCCGTGGCCGAATTGGCCCGGCGGGCGGGTGTGCCTGCCGGAGTGCTGCACGTACTGACAGCAGACAACGCCAACAGCATCGCCATCGGCCAAGTGCTGTGTGCCAGCCAGAGCGTGCGCCACCTCAGTTTTACCGGCAGCACCGAAGTAGGCCGAATTTTGATGGCCCAATCTGCGCCCAATATCAAAAAATTATCGCTAGAACTGGGCGGCAATGCCCCGTTTATCGTGTTCGATGATGCCGACATTGACAGCGCGGTCGAAGGCGCTTTTGCCAGCAAATACCGCAACGCCGGCCAAACTTGCGTCTGTACCAATCGCTTTTATGTGCAAGCTGGGGTATATGAAGAATTTTTACAAAAATTTACCGCCAAAGTACAAACCGCCAAAGTGGGTAACGGCTTTGACGCAGGGGTCAACCAAGGCCCCTTGATTGAAGAAGCAGCGGTGCAAAAGGTGCAACGCCATGTCGAGGATGCGCTGGCCCAAGGAGGCCGCGTCCTCACTGGTGGCCAACGGCTGGCCCATATCGGCAGCGGCCAATTTTTTGCCCCCACGGTGATTGCCGATGCCCATGCCGGTATGCTGTGCGCGCACGAAGAAACCTTTGGCCCACTGGCCCCAGTGTTCCGCTTTGACACCGAGCAAGAAGCGATTGCCGCCGCCAACGCCACCGAGTTTGGCTTGGCCAGTTATTTTTACAGCCGCGACATTGGCCGCATCTTCCGTGTGGGCGAGGCACTGGAATATGGCATGGTGGGCGTGAACGTGGGCCTGCTGGCCACCGAGCATGTGCCGTTTGGCGGGGTAAAACAATCGGGCTTGGGCCGCGAGGGTTCACACCACGGCTTGGACGAGTATTTGGAACTCAAATTCCTGTGCTTGGGGGATATTCAGGCTTGAACTTTCTCCCACTGGCTACCATCGTAGCCCAATGAACCTCCGTTTTTTCTCTTTGGGTTGGCGCACCTTGTGGCGCGATTGGCGCGCCGGTGAATTGCGCTTGTTGTTGGTAGCTGTCACTTTGGCGGTGGCGGCCTTGACCTCGGTGGGTTTTTTTGCCGACCGGCTAGACAACGGCCTACAACGCGATGCGCGCCAGTTGTTGGGCGGTGATGTGGTCATCGCCAGCGACCAGCCAGCGCCTGCCCACTTTACCCAGCAAGCCCAAGCCTTGGGTTTACAGCAGGTCAACACCTTGGGCTTTCCCACGATGGCGCGCGCCAGCGAAGCCGATGGGGGTGCCGTTAAATTGGTGGCCCTGAAGAGCGTTGCGCCGGGTTACCCTTTGCGCGGCCAGCTCAAGGTGGCCGATGCCCCCGGTGCTGCCAGCAGCACCACGCGCGATGTTCCCACCCCTGGCGAGGCTTGGGTCGATGCCGCCCTGCTGGATGCCTTGGGCCTGCAATTGGGCCAGTCTTTGCTGTTGGGTGATGCCACCCTGCGCTTAACGCGCATCATCGTGGTGGAGCCTGACCGGGGTTCGGGTTTTATGAATTTTGCCCCGCGTGTGCTCATCCACGCGGCCGATTTAGCAGCAACCGGCTTGGTACAACCAGCCAGTCGCGTCAACTACCGCTTGGCCGTAGCGGGTGCAGAGGCTGCCGTGCAGCAGTTCAAAACTTGGGCGCTGGCCGAGGCCGACAAGCCCGGCGTGCGCGGTGTGCGTGTCGAGTCTTTAGACAGTGGTCGTCCAGAGATGCAGCAAACCCTAGAACGGGCGCAAAAGTTTCTTAATTTGGTGGCCTTGTTGGCAGCGCTGCTGTCGGCGGTGGCGGTAGCCTTGGCCGCACGCGGATTTGCCGCCAGCCATTTAGATGCTTCGGCTTTGTTGCGCGTGCTAGGCCAAAGCCAGCGCACCATTGCTGGCAGTTACACCGTAGAATTTTTGCTGATTGGGCTATTTGCCAGTGGCTTGGGCGTGGCACTGGGTTGGGCCTTGCACCACGGTTTTGTGGTGCTGCTGGCGGGTCTGCTCGATACCAGCTTGCCTGCTCCCAGTGTATGGCCCGCTTTGCTAGGCATGGGGGTTGGTTTAACGCTGCTACTGGCTTTTGGTTTGCCGCCAGTGTTGCAATTGGCCCAAGTGCCACCGCTACGCGTCATTCGGCGCGAACTGGGAGCCTTGCGCCCGGCCTCGGTGGTGGCCTTATTGGCAGGCATCGCCGGTTTTGCTGCCTTGCTGCTGGTGGTAAGCCAAGACCGCACTTTGGGTTTGATTGCCGTAGGCGGCTTTGCCGTGGCGGTAGCCTTGTTTGCCGCCTTAGGTTGGCTGGCCGTGCAAACCTTGCGGCGCGTGGTACAAGAAAACTCTGCCCCGCGCTGGCTGGTGTTGGCCACGCGCCAAATGGCGGCGCGCCCAGCGTATGCCGTGGTGCAAATCAGCAGTTTGGCCGTGGGCCTGTTGGCCCTGGTATTGTTGGTGCTGCTGCGTACCGACCTCATCCACAGTTGGCAGCAAGCTACACCAGCGCAAGCACCCAATCGTTTTGTGATTAACATCCAGCCGGAGCAGGCGCAGGAATTTCAACAGGCCCTGCAAGCAGCTGGGGTGCGCGCATACGATTGGTATCCTATGGTGCGCGGGCGCTTGGTAGCCATCAATGGCCGGGCGGTGAATGCCGAAGATTACACCGAAGACCGCGCCAAACGTTTGGTCGAGCGCGAGTTCAACCTGTCTAATGCCAGCCAAGCGCCAGCGCACAACCCAATTGTCGCCGGACGCTGGGTGCCAAACGAGCCAGACGGCATCAGCATGGAACAAGGCATTGCCCAAACCTTGGGTTTGCAATTGGGCGACCGTTTGCGTTTTGATATGGCGGGCATCGTCACCGAAAGCCGCATCACCAGCTTACGCAAGGTAGATTGGAGTTCCATGCGCGCCAACTTTTTTGCCATGTACCCGGTGGCGCACTTGGCCGATGTACCCATGACCTATCTGGCGGCCTACCGCGCTCCAGCGCAAGCCGGTTTTGACAACGCCTTGGTGCGCCAGTTTCCCAACACCACACTGATTGACATGAGCGCCACACTGGCCCAAGTGCAGCGGGTGTTAGACCAAGTGGTGCGGGCGGTAGAGTTTTTGTTCTTATTTGCCTTGGCTGCGGGTTTGGTGGTGCTGTTTGCCGCCGTTACCGCCACGCGCGAGGAGCGCGCACGCGAGTTTGCCATTATGCGTGCCTTGGGGGCGCGGGCCAGTTTGCTGCGCCAAGTGCAACAGGCCGAACTGGCAGGCATTGGCCTGCTGGCTGGCTTTTTGGCCAGCAGTGTGGCGGTGGTGGTGGCTTGGGCCTTGGCGCGCTACGTATTTGATTTTGCTTGGACGGCTTCCATCTGGGTGCCATTGGTCGGTAGCCTCGCGGGGGCGGTGCTGGCTTTGGCCGCTGGTTGGTGGGGTTTGCGCGAAGTATTGCAGCGCCCCGTGGTTGCCACCTTGCGCCGTGCCGCAGAATAGCGTTTTTTACTCCTCTGCTTCAACACCATCATGGACAACCACGATACCGATACCCACGATACCCCCCAAAAAAGCAAACAAGTCACGGCGTTTGACTTGCTGGGTGGCGAGCCTAAACTGCAAGCCCTGACCGAGCGCTTTTATGCACTGATGGATTTGGAACCTGCCTATGCCGAACTGCGCGCCACCCACGGCAGCACTTTGGACGAAGCACAACAAAAGCTGTTTTGGTTTTTGTGTGGTTGGTTGGGTGGCCCCGATTATTTTGTGCAAAAAATTGGCCATCCGCGCTTGCGGGCGCGCCATTTGCCGTTTTCGATTGGCATTAAAGAGCGTGACCAATGGGTAGCCTGCATGGACCAAGCCATGCGCGAGACCGACATCCCCGAGCCTTTGCGTGAACGCCTGAACGAAAGTTTTATGCAAACTGCCGATTGGATGCGTAACCGCAACGGCTGATTTTTCGCTGCTCGCTGCTTCTTTCTTTGCTTATTTTTTCCTTTTTTGTTAAAAAGGAATTTTTCTTAAATCATGTAAGTTACTTTTGAAATGGTATGAAAAGGCGCAGGCGGCTGGTAGCGCCCACGCCTTGGCGTGTTCAATATTGGCTGTCGGTGGGCGGGGCGGGCGGTGGCTCGTCTAGCACCCCTAGCAGATACGCCGGGCGGCCTTTCGATTTGAGGAAGGCCACCACCCGATGCACTTCTTCGGTCGTGACCAAGGGGCCATGTACCCGTGCAGGTCCACGCTGGCCAGTGGCCATGTAGAGCATATCGCCCAAACCAAGCAAGGTTTCAGCCCCATTTTGGTCCAAAATAGCCCGGCTATCGGTGCGGCTACTGACCTGAAAAGCCATGCGTGTCGGGATATTGGCCTTAATCAGGGCGGTAATCACTTCACTGCTGGGGCGCTGGGTGGACAGCACCAGATGAATCCCGGTGGCACGGGCTTTTTGCCCTAAACGGGCAATCCACTCTTCAATTTGTTTGCCAGCGATTTGCATCAAGTCGGCCAATTCATCCACCACCACCACAATGTGCGGCAGATGCTCTAGCGGCTGCGGCTCGGTAAATTCTGCCGCCAAAGGGTTGAGGATGTACTCATCGCGCGCTTGGGCTTGGTCTATTTTGGCGTTGTAAGCCGCCAGATTGCGCGCTCCCAGTTGGCCCATGAGCCGATAACGGCGCTCCATCTCGGTGACGCACCAACCCAAGCCTCGGGCGGCTTGGCGCATGTCCGTGACCACGGGCGTGAGCAGATGCGGAATGCCCGCATACAAAGACATTTCCAGCATTTTGGGGTCAATCAGCAGCAGGCGTACATCGGTCGGGTCGGCCTTGTAGAGCAAACTGAGCAGCAGGGCGTGCAGGCCCATCAGTCGGCCTGAATCTGCGGTGCCAGCCACCAGCACATGGGGCATTCTGGCCAAATCAACCACCAGCGTATGACCGACAATGTCTTTGCCCAAGGCCAGCGCCAACGAAGAGGGATGCTCTGCAAAGGCAGGGGCGGCCAGCAATTCGCCGATGCGAATGCTTTGGCGCTTGACGTTGGGCAGCTCTAGGGCCATGTTGGCTGTAGTGGCCATCTCTTCGACCACACGGATAGAAACCAAACTGAGCGCACGGGCCAAATCGCGCGCCTGTTCTAGCAAGTGTGCGGGCTGCACCTCGGGACCGAGTTCAATTTCATAGCGCGTCACCACGGGGCCGGGCATGGCCGCGACCACCGTGACCTCGACACCCAAATCTTTGAGTTTTTTCTCAATCAGGCGGCTGGTCATCTCTAGTGTGTCGGTAGAGACGGCCTCTTGGCGCGTAACAACAGTTTGCAGCAAGTTAGCAGGCGGTTGGTAGTTGCGCGGCTGGCGTGGCGGCAAGGGCGCAGGTGCAGGGACAGCAGACGGGCTAGACGCTGGCGTTGGCCCATCGCGCATCAAAGGGGCGGGTGCGGTATCCGCTGGGGATTCCGTCCAGCTGGGCGCGGCCTGCTCGGGGTCAATAATTTTGAGCGGCTGCGGGTGGTGTTCTTCTAACTCGATGCGCTCTTCGTGGACGACTTCTTCGCGCAGGCGTGAAGCGCGTTTGCCCTCGGCAATGTCTTTAGCCTCCTCGCGGCGCATTTGGCCTAAGCGCACAATGGCATCGATGCGAGCGCCCAAGGCTTCAGCCAAGCGCGCCCAAGAAAAATGAAACACTTGGGCGGCCCCCAATACCGCTAAACCAAAACCGAGCAAACCGGAACCATCAAAGCCCAGCCAGCGCATCGCCGTCGGGCCGGTGATATAACCCAACACCCCGCCTGAATGGCCGGGCAACAAAGCCTCTAAATGGTACAAACGCGACCACTCTAGCCCGGCACTGGCACACAGCAACAAAGCCAAGCCCCCCCAAAATCGGGCGCGCCGGGCCAGCACTTCTTTCAGCGACAGCGGCTCCTCAGTCTCCAACAGCTCATCGCCGCGCAAGCGCCGCGCCAAGGATACGAGCCAGACAAAGCCCCCAGCCACCAAACACCACCACACCGAAAAACCCAAGGCAAAATAACTCACATCGGCCAGCCAAGCCCCAGGGCGGCCCAAGCGGTTGCGTACCACGCCATCACCGGCCCCAGAGGTGGACCAAGCCATGTCCAGCGGTGAATAACTGAGCAAGGCCAGCAGCCACACCAGCAGCGCCAGCGCACCAGCGAGCAAAGACAATTCATGGCCCAGCCGGGCAACAATCAGGCGCAAAGCAGACTTGCCGGGAGGAGAAGCGTTGAGGGTATTGGAGGAAGAATAAGTCATGGCAGCGTGCAGGCGAACTTAGATGATACTTGCAGCTTCATGCAACTGCCTGTTTGCGAGGTTTCAAATCTTATGTCTGCTACTACCCAACACGCCCAAGTGCTTATCCTAGGCTCTGGCCCTGCCGGTTACACCGCGGCCATTTATGCCGCCCGTGCCAACCTGAACCCGGTACTGATTACCGGCATGGCCCAAGGCGGCCAGCTTACCACCACCACCGAAGTGGACAACTGGCCCGCCGATGTGCATGGCGTACAAGGCCCAGAACTGATGCAGCGCTTTTTGGAACATGCCGAGCGCTTCAAGGCACAAATTATTTTTGACCATATCAACCAAGTTGATTTTTCCAAGCGCCCGTTTACTTTAACCGGCGACAGCGGCACTTACACCTGTGATTCGCTCATCATCGCTACGGGGGCTTCGGCCAAATACTTGGGCTTGCCCTCAGAACAAGCATTTATGGGCCGGGGCGTTTCGGGCTGCGCTACCTGCGACGGCTTTTTCTACCGTGAGCAAGAGGTGTGCGTGGTCGGCGGCGGCAATACTGCGGTGGAAGAAGCCCTGTACCTGTCTAACATTGCACGCAAAGTGACGCTCATCCATCGGCGCGACAAGTTCAAGGCCGAACCCATCCTGATTGACAAGCTGATGGAAAAAGTAGCGGCAGGCAAGATTGAGCTCAAAACCTTCTTTACCCTGCAAGAAGTGTTGGGCGACCAAAGCGGCGTGACCGGCATTCGCATCCAAAGCACCCAAGACGGCCACAGCGAAGACATCGCGCTGCAAGGCTGCTTTATTGCCATTGGCCATGCCCCCAACACCGACATCTTCCAAGGGCAACTGGAATTGGAAAATGGCTATATCGTGACCCAAGGCGGCCGCAATGGCTTTGCCACCCAAACCAGCGTGCCCGGCATTTTTGCCGCGGGCGATGTGCAAGACCATGTCTATCGCCAAGCCATTACCAGCGCTGGCACGGGCTGCATGGCGGCACTCGATGCCCAGCGCTTCTTAGAACAAAACCCCACTGCCTAAGCCGCAACGGCTATAATCTTAGGCTTTGCCAAAACTAGCCCACCTCTGTTGCAGACCAAGCTAGGGTTTTGATAGCTATGGCAATCGGGTTACCGCCACCCTTCTGGCGAGGTGAGGTTGTGCCACCAGGCCAACGCCGTCAAGGTGTTATGCCCCGCAGTGGCCAACCGTTCTACATGATCGGAGTGTCCTTATGGCACGCGTATGTGACGTTACGGGCAAGAAGCCCATGGTCGGGAACAACGTTTCCCACGCCAACAATAAAACCAAGCGCCGGTTCCTGCCGAACCTGCAATACCGCCGTTTCTGGGTTGAGTCGGAAAACCGTTGGGTGCGCCTGCGCGTTTCTAGCGCAGCTCTGCGTTTGATTGATAAAAACGGTATTGAATCGGTGCTCGCAGACCTGCGCGCCCGTGGTCAGGCTTAAGGAGAAACACCATGGCAAGCAAAGGCGGACGCGACAAGATCAAGCTGGAATCCACTGCGGGTACTGGCCACTTCTACACCACCACCAAAAACAAGAAAACCATGCCCGAGAAGATGCTGATCATGAAATTTGATCCTAAAGCTCGCAAGCATGTCGAATACAAAGAAATGAAGCTGAAGTAATTCAGTTTTTCATTTTCTGTCTTTGGACAACAAAAAACCGCCGGTGCATTCGCACTAGGCGGTTTTTTATCGCCAGCGCTTGTTTAAGGTTTGCGCGTCCAGACAGCCGCAAAGAAGCCATCGGTTTGGTGCAGGTGCGGCCACAGGCGCACATACTGCGTGCCGGTGTCACCACCGCTGCACAAGCTGGCAGCGGCTTCTACCTTGAGCTGTACCAGCACCTCACCGGCATCGAGCGCCACAAAATCGGGGTGGGCGGCGGCAAAAGCTTCGGCGATGCGTTCGTTTTCTTCGGGCAACACACTGCAGGTGGCATAGACCAAACGTCCACCCGGTTTGACCAAACGCGCAGCGCTGGCCAAGATAGCAGCTTGTTTTTGCTCCAACTCTTGCACTGCCTTGGGGCTTTGTCGCCATTTGAGGTCGGGATTACGGCGCAAGGTACCCAAGCCAGAACAGGGAGCATCGACCAAGACGCGGTCGATTTTGCCTGCAAGACGTTTGACACGCTCATCGCGTTCATGGGCAATGGCGGCTGGATGCACATTCGACAGCCCACTGCGTGCCAAACGCGGCTTCAGAGCATCCAGCCGGTGGGCTGATACATCAAAGGCATACAAACGCCCGGTGCTACGCATGGTCGCTCCAATCGCCAGCGTTTTACCGCCTGCACCGGCGCAAAAGTCCACCACCATCTCGCCACGTTTAGCGTCCAAGAGCAGCGCCAGCAGTTGTGAGCCTTCGTCTTGCACTTCAATCGCGCCGCGTACAAAAGCGGGCAGCTTGGCCAGTGCCGGTTTACCCACCACGCGCAGGCCCCAAGGGGAATAGGGTGTTTCTACCGAGGCAATGCCCGCTTGGGCCAGCTCACGGCGTACCTCGGGGCGTTTGTCTTTGAGGGCATTGACCCGCAAATCCAAAGGCGCACTGCACGACAGCGCCTGCACCAAAGGCCAGAAGCCATCACCCAATTGGGTTTTCAGGGGTTGCACGAGCCACTCGGGCAGGTTGTGGCGGTGGCGCTCCATCAAGTCGTCTTCGCGCACCGCGTCGCATTGGGCCAGCCATTGCTGTTCGCGCTCGTTCAGCGCGGCACGCAAAAAATCACGCTGGCCGTGTACAGCTTGTGGGTTCGAGCGCCGGGCTTCTTCGTCTTGCCAATGGGCAAAGCCCAAAATAGCCAAGCGCCGCTCACGCGGGCCGGAACCCGAGGGGGCCATGTGGTCAAACAGCAGTTTTTTACGCAGCACCGTATAGACGGTTTCGGCCAGTGCCGCGCGCTCGCGTTGGCCTAAGCCACGGTTATCGCGGAAAAAACGCGATACCACGGCATCGGCTGGATGTTCAAAGGTCAGGGTGAGCCGTACCAATTCGGTACAGGCTTCGATAAGGGCTTTCGGATGCATGGGGCCGATTGTCCCACTTCCCACGCTTCAGGCGGGTTCTGGCGTGGCAATGCGTCCGGCATTCAAGGTAATACAACGGTCGCAACGGGCGGCCAGCGCCCGGTCGTGCGTGACCAACACCAGCGTGGTTCCTTGCTCGCGGTTGAGGGCCAACATCAGCTGCATGATGGCCTCGCCAGTCGCAAAGTCTAGGCTGCCGGTAGGCTCATCGGCCAACAACACCGCTGGCTGCACCACAAAGGCACGCGCCAAGGCGACCCGTTGCTGCTCGCCGCCACTGAGCAGCTTGGGGTAATGTTGCAAGCGCTGGCCCAAGCCCACATGCTGCAACATCTGGGTAGCCCGCTGGCGCGCATCGCGTTGCCCGGCCAGCTCTAAGGGCAGCATGACGTTTTCTAGCGCTGTCAGGTTGCCCATGAGCTGAAAACTCTGGAAGACAAAGCCCATTTTTTGCGCGCGCAAAGCGGCGCGGTCGTCTTCACTCAGGGCAAACAAGTCTTGCCCGGCCAAACGCACCGTGCCGCTGCTGGGGGTATCTAGCCCGGCCAAGATGGAGAGCAAGGTGCTTTTGCCAGAACCCGAAGCCCCCACAATGGCCACAGTCTCCCCAGGCAACAACTGGAAATCAATATCCCGCAAAATCTGCAATTCACCGCTGGCATCGGCTACCGATTTGTTTACCTGCTCAACAACAATGATAGGGCTGACAGGGGGCGTGGTAGCGTTGGACATAGTGCAATAAACGTAAAGAATGGGATGAGAACAAAACAAAAAGTGTATCGGCGCAGCGTATTGCTCGGCAGCAGCATGGCCCTGCTACTGGGTGGGCTGTTCACGCCGTGGGGCGTGGTGGCCCAAACGCCAGCAAAAAAAATTGTGGTGCTGGGCGACTCTATCAGTGCCGAATACGGTTTGCCACGCGGCAGTGGTTGGGTGGCCCTGTTAGAGCAGCGCCTACAAGCCGAAAAACGGCCTTTTACCGTGGTCAATGCCAGTGTCAGTGGCGACACCACGGCCGGTGGCCGTTCACGCTTGCCCGCCTTGCTGGCACAGCACCACCCCGCCATCGTGGTAATTGAGTTGGGCGGCAACGATGCCCTGCGCGGCTTGCCCCTGGCCAGCACGCGCCAAAACCTGCAAGCCATGACGCAAGCAGCCCAAGCCGCTGGAGCCAAGGTCTTGCTGGCGGGTATGCAAGTGCCACCCAACTATGGACGCGACTATGGGCAACAATTTGCCACGCTGTTTGCCAACATCGCCCAAGAACAAAAAACGGCTTTGGTGCCCTTTCTGTTACAAGGCATTGCCGACGGCCCCGACCCGTTGGCCCTGTTTCAACCCGACCGCATCCACCCTAGCGCTGCCGCCCAGCCCCTCATGCTCAACAACCTCTGGCCTGCCTTGCGTCCGCTGCTGCGCCCAGCTCAATAGCCCGCCACTCCCCACAAATAGCCCTAGTAGCGCGCCAGCCTTGTTATCGCGGCAACAATGCGGCTATCGGTTTTTTCTTCGGATTTTTTCGGGATTTTTCACTATGCCTCTCTCTCACAGCAACGTCAGGATGCCTACTTGGTTTATCCCGCACGGCGGTGGCCCCTGCTTCTTTATGGACTGGAACCCGCCCGACGAGTGGAAGCAGATGGAGCGCTACCTGCGCGCCAGCGCCAGCAGTTTGCCGCAACGGCCCAAGGCTATTCTGATGGTGTCGGCACACTGGATGGAGCCGGTGCTGAGCGTCACCAGCGGCGCGCAACCCGAACTTATTTACGACTACTACGGTTTTCCGCCGCACACCTACCAACTGCAATACCCAGCCCCCGGAGAGCCACAACTGGCAGCGCGCGTCGTTGATTTACTCGGGCAGGCGCAATTGCCAGCGCGTATGGATGCCCAACGCGGTTTTGACCACGGCATGTTTATTCCACTGATGCTGATTTTTCCGGCAGCGGATATTCCGGTGGTGCAACTCTCTTTAGGCCACAGCCTAGACCCAGCGCTGCACCTGCAAATGGGTGCGGCCTTGGCCCCCTTGCGCGATGAAGGAGTGCTGATTATTGGCAGCGGCATGAGTTTTCACAACCTCCGCACCCGAGGTGACCCACAGTATGGCCCCATGTCAGAGCAATTTGACCACTGGCTGACCGCTGCGGTAGAGTCTGACCCAGCCACCCGCCACCAAGCGCTGCTGCACTGGGAGCAAGCGCCCTTTGCGCGCCAATGCCACCCACCGCGCGCCGAAGAACATCTGTTGCCACTGATGGTCGCTGCCGGAGCTGCGGGGCAAGATGGCGGGCTGCGCGTGTACAGCGACTGGGCGATGGAGCGGGCCATGTCGGGGTTTAGTTTTGGAGCCTAAACTGGCATGAACTTGCATCCAACGCTACGCCCCAGCGCTTGGCTGGCCGCACTGCTGGTCACAGCCGCGATGGGCTTGGCCCCTTTGGCCTCTACCAGCGCATGGGCGCGCGATGGCTTGGCCACGCCAGCCGCAGCCACGGTGCCCCATGCCAACCCGGCGGCCCCCACAGCCACCAGCCCACTTTGGCCCTTGTCGCACCCGATTGGGCAACAACGCTTACTCGAAAGTGAGTACCGACAAGCCTACTGGCCGCTGGCCAGCTATTTTGAAACCCAGCTGAATCAAGCCTATTGTGCGGTCGCTACGGCGGTAATGGCATTGAACGCTCTGGGCGTGCCGCGCCCCAACACTGCCTTGTATCCGGATTTTCCGTTTTTCACCCAGCAAGGTTTTTTTGACCGCATCCCGGCCCCAGTAGCCACCCCCAGCAGGGTCGCCCAAGAGGGCATGACCTTGGCGCAATTACAAGCAGCGCTACAACATTACCCGGTAGCAGTGGAAAAAATCAGCGCCGACACCCTGGCGTTGGACGGCCTGCGCGCCCTGCTGCAACAACAGCTGGGCCAACCCGACCGCTTGGTGCTGGCCAATTTTAATCGGCGCTTCATCGGCCAAGCAGGGGGTGGGCACTGGTCACCACTGGCGGCCTACCATGCAGAAAGTGACTCGGTATTGTTGCTGGATGTAGCCCGTTACCGCTATCCGCCCGTGTGGGTCTCGCTGGTCGATTTGTTGCGTGGGGCGCAAAATACCGACAGCGTCAGCGGCACCGCGCGCGGTTTTTTGCTGGTGAGCCAAAAACCGTAGTTGTAATGCAAATCACAGCATGGGGATAAAGATCGTTGAATAATTCAGCGTAACACGTCAACCATCGAACAAACTACCATGCAATCCCGCCTTTCCGCCCTTACCTTGGCTCTGGCAGGGGCTATGCCCAGCTTGGCCTGTGCTGCCACCGACACTGCTGCGGTATGGCAAGGCCATCCCCTCACAGGCCCCACCGCCCCAGCATGGCCTAACACCCCCATACCGAGCAGCGCCCCCACACCGCGCACGCTGGCCAGCAGCAGCACGCAAAACTCGGGCTACCAAATCAACCCCGCCAGCCGCGAGGCGGTGCGCCTTTTTTACCAAACGGTATTTGCTTCCTCCAACCAAGTACCTAGTGACTGGACAGGAGACATCAGCAGCTGCAATGCGGGCAGCACCAGCAGCGACTACCAAGCCGCCACCTTGCGCCGCATCAACTGGTTTCGTGCGATGGCGGGCGTGCCAGCCCAAATCAACCTTGATAGCCAATACAACCGCAAAGCACAACAAACCGCGCTGATGATGTCGGCACAAAACGCCCTGAGCCACTACCCAGACAATAGCTGGGCCTGTTACAGCGCCGAAGGTGCCGAGGGCGCGCGTTACAGCAACCTAGCGCTGGGGCGTGCCGGTGCCAGCGCAGTGGCCGATGGCTATATCCGCGATGATGGCAGCAACAACGCACCCGTAGGGCATCGGCGCTGGTTGCTCTATCCGCAAACCAAAATCATGGGGGTTGGGGATGTCACGCCTAACGCCCTTAATGCCAACGCTCTATCGGCCAGTGCCATTTGGGTGTTTGACAACCAAACGTATGCGCCACGCCCGCCGGTACGCGATGATTTTGTAGCTTGGCCACCTGCCGGTTTTATACCCTACCAAACCATCTACCCGCGTTGGTCATTTTCTTATCCGGGGGCTGATTTTTCTGCTGCCAGCATCCACATGACCGAAAACGGCCAGCCTTTGGCCACCCGGCCCGAAGCCCTGCACGATGGCTATGGCGAAAACACCCTCGTTTGGTTGCCCGGCAACTATACCGATGACAGCCTCTGGAACCGCCCCAGCGCCGATACTGTCTATCAAGTCACGATTAGCAATGTCAAAATAGGCGGCCAAACGCGCAGTTTTAGCTACCAAGTCATTGCTTTTGACCCCAATCTTCCCGGCAGCGATACCCCCATGCTACAACCCAGCGGGGCCACCGCACTACAGGCGGGGCAAACCAGCAGCTACCAATTTGCAGGCCACCCAGCAGCGACGGGGTTTCAGTGGCGCGCCATCAGCCCTACGCCTTTGAACCTAAACGAAGGGGCCGAAAGCGACAGCACCGCTGTGCTGGCCAGCACCAGCAGCGATTACAGCCCGATTGCCAGCGATGTATCGGCCAGTGGGGGCCGTTCTTTCCATTTGGCCCATACCCAGCGCGCTGACCAAATTTTGCTGCTGCAACACACTTTGCTCGCCAACAGCAGCACCAGCTTAAACTTTGCCAGCCGTTTGGGGCTGTCCAGCCCGAGCCAAGTGGCTTTGGTGGAAGTTTCCACTGATGAAGGCCAGACTTGGCAAGAAATCTACCGCCAAGCCGGACAACAAAGCGGCACCACCTCTAACTTTGGTGAGTTCAACTTCAGCCAAAAATCTATCTCCTTGGCCGCTTTTGCCGAACAAACCATTTGGTTACGCTGGCGTTATGCCTTGTTGAATGGCTCTTTCTACAACCAATCGAGCAAGGGCATCGGCTGGTACATTGACGATATTCAGCTCTCGGGGGCCGAAGTCATCACCAGCGCCAGCGCACCCAGCCACACCAGCAGCAACACGCATTTTGATTACACCGCCCCCGGCAATACAGCCCAAGTCGTTTTGCAAGTACGCCCCGGCATGTATGGCTATTACGATGGCTGGAGCAAGGGTCTGCGTGTCCAGCTGCAAAACGCCCCCATCCCAACGGCCACCAATTGCCTCTTCCATTGGGCCGAGCGCATGGTGCCCGAGTTGCTCTGGCCTGCAGCCAACACGCAAAGCACAGGCCGGCCCCCCTTCAATGCCTACCGCTACTACAGCGGCAGCGCGTCTTATCTGGGCATCTCGGCATTAGACCAACGGGTTTATTTCCAACAAGATGGCCAATCTTTAGACTTGGGGCCAGCGGCTGGCTGGCTCAGTGCGGCTGGTTGCCAATAACCATTACACCCCATCATGATTGTTCGTGATCGCCCCGCCGGTTGGCGTTTGTTTCTGGCTGTGCGCGGCTCGGTATTGCAGCGCATTCGTTTTACCTTGTTGCTCAATATCTTGCTGGCCACGCTGGTCACGCTGGCGCACGGCAACCTTTTTACGGTCAAAATCACCCTGACGGCCATTCCGTTTACCCTGATGGGCTTGCCCTTGGCAATTTTTTTGGGCTTTCGCAATACCACCGCCTATGACCGCTACTGGGAGGCGCGCAAACTCTGGGGCGAGTTGGTACTGCGTACCCGCACCCTGACGCGCCAGTGCCAGGGTTTGATTCATCTGCCGCAGGTGCTAGATTACCGCCAGCGCGACAGCGATGTGCGCGTGCGTATAGTGCATCGTGCCATCGCTTTTATCCACGCCCTGCGCTTACAACTGCGCGGCCAAAAAGACGAGGCTCTGTTGCAAAGCTGGCTCACCACCACGGAATGGGCACAGGTACAAGGGCGCTCCAATCTGGCCGATGCCTTGATGCAAGCGATGGGGCGCGATTTGGGCGATTGTGTGCGCCAAAAACAGATTGAACCAGCTTTGGCGGTCTCCCTCGATCAAACTTTTTCAGCCATGACGGCGGCGGCTGCCTCGTGCGAGCGCATCAAATTCACGCCAATTCCGTTCTCTTATACGCTGCTGCTGCACCGCACGGCGTATATGTACTGCTTTTTGCTGCCCTTCGGGCTGGTGGATGTGACGGGCTTTATGACCCCGTTTGTGGTGGGCATTGTGGCTTACACCTTTTTTGGCCTAGATGCCTTGGGCGATGAGATTGAGGAGCCGTTTGGCCTAGAAAGCAACGACCTGCCCCTCGATACTTTGTGCCGCAGCATCGAAATCACCTTGCGCGAATCCTTGGGTGAAACCGATTTACCGCCCCCGCTGTTGCCGGTTAATTTTCGGCTGACGTAGGCGCTGCATCCAATCCTGGCAAGCCCAATTCTTTGCACAGACTCTCTACCGTGGCCTGCAAAGCGGCCACTTGGGCTTCTAGCGTAGCAACGCGCGCTTGCAGTGCTGGTGCAGGGTTGTCAGTGGGGCTGGCCACGCCCAAGCTACTGGCATCCACTGGGCCGCAGAGTAAATGCGCCCAACGTTGCTCGCGCGCACCGGGGGCGCGTGGCAATTGCAACACCAAGGGGCCGCCTTTTTCTGGGCGACGCTCTTGCAGCTCGTCCAAAAAGCCCTCCACCGAAGAAATATCGGCAAAGCGATACCAGCGCTCGGCATTGATACGCAATTCTCCAGCAGTTTGGGGGCCACGCAACATCAGCAAACCCAACAATACCGCCGATTGCTCGGGCACGCCCACGCCACGCTGAAAATTATGCTCCCAGCGGGTAACGCGCCCACCGCTGTTGTCATGCACCAAAGACAGGTATTTCAACGCATCTAGCGCTTCTTGGGCTTGCGCTTCGGTGATGCTCATCACCGGGTCGCGGGTGGTTTTTTGGTTGCAGCCCAGCACCAAGCTATTGAGCGTGAGTGGGTAGCTATCGGGCACGGTGCGCGCTTTTTCCATCAAAGTGGCCAGCACACGGGCTTCTATGGTCGTCAGGGGGCGGGTGGTTGGTTCAAAGGGCATGGCGGGGATAATCTAGAACAATGAAAAACATCGTGATTTTGATTTCGGGCGGCGGCTCTAATATGGCCGCCATTGTGCGCGCAGCGCAGCAACAGCATTGGGCCACACGCCTAGGGGCGCGGGTGGCCGCCGTGATAAGCAACAAGGCCGATGCCAAGGGACTGGCGTTAGCGCGCGCCCAAGGCATTGCCACCGCAGTGCTAGACCATAAAGCCTTTGGCAGCCGCGAGGAGTTTGACACTGCACTGGCCGCACTGATAGACCAGTATGAGCCATCGTTGGTGGTGCTGGCTGGTTTTATGCGTATTTTGACACCGGGCTTTGTGCAGCACTACGCTGGACGCTTGCTCAATATCCATCCCTCGCTGTTGCCTGCTTTTACCGGCCTGCACACGCACCAACGGGCGCTGGATGCCGGTTGTCAATTTGCTGGGGCCACGGTACACCAAGTCACAGCCGAGTTGGATGTTGGCCCCATTTTGGCGCAGGCTGTGGTGCCGGTGTTGCCGAACGATAGCGCTGACACCTTGGCCGCGCGCATCCTGACGCAAGAGCATCTGCTCTACCCCAAAGCGATTGCCCAGTTCTTGCAGACCTCCACCGCACCCACTTGAGCGCCCAAAGTTTCATGCAAGCCCTACTCGATACCATTGCCACCTTGCCCTGCACCGAGCAGGCACAGCGCCTGTTTCATGGGCGTGGCGGTCTCTATCCCGGCTGTGAGCAGTGGACGCTCGATGCCTACCCGCCGGTGTGGGTACTAACCAGCTTTGCCCCGGTGGCCGAGGCCGATTTACACACCCTAGGGCAGGCACTAGAACAACGTTGGCACACCCTGTACCCCGACCAAGCCTGCAACTGGGTGTTCCAATGCCGCGCCGAAGGCCAAAGCGAAACCCGCCTGATGGCGGGCAGCGCGCCCGAGCCACACATCGTCACCGAGGGGGCAAACCGCTTTCGGGTACATGTGCTGCGTGGACAAAACCACGGCTTGTTTTTAGACATGGCCGCAGGCCGTGAGTGGGTAGGCCAGCATCTGCAACGCCATCCGGGGCAAAAGGTACTCAATCTATTTGCTTATACCTGCGCCTTTTCAGTGGTGGCCTTGCAAGCTGGGGCCAGCCATGTGGTAAATGTGGACATGGCGCGCGGCGCTTTGGCGATTGGACAGCAAAACCACCAGCTCAACGGGCTTGGCGGCGGGGCCAGTTTTTGGGGGCATGATATTTTTAGCTCGTGGGGCAAAATTGGTCGCAGTGGCCCCTATGGGTTGGTGATTGTTGACCCGCCCAGCTACCAAAAAGGCAGCTTTATTGCCAGCAAAGACTACGCCAAGCTGATGCGCCGCCTGCCCGATTTATTGGCTCCCGGCGGCCATGCCCTGCTGTGCCTGAACGCCCCTGAGCTGGGACTGGCCTTTTTGCAAGAGCAAATGGCCAGCTTAGCCCCCACGCTGACGCTGCTAGAACGGGTGGCCAATCCGGCGGTGTTTGCCGATGTTTCGCCAGAACGGGCGCTCAAGGTATTGGTGTACCGGGCCGCAGCTTAGACTTGGGCAGAAACCAAACGCACCGCGTAGCCCTGCCCAGACGCAATAACTTCTAGCAGGCGGTCGATGTTGGGGTGCTTGCCGGGGTGGGCGCGGGCATCGTCGGTATGCTCGGCAAACAGCGCCAGCCCCTGTTGGGCCGCTGCCGGGCTGATGCTGCCATGTTGGGCCGCCAAAGCGGCATACACGGCCAAAGAGCCAGCCTTGCCGGGTTGATTCTGAATGCTGGCCACTACGTTACCAGCGCTATCGAGCAGTTCTAGTGCCGCTAAATGGGCGATAGAGGGCAGTTGTTGCAAGTTGTCGGCAAAGGCCATGAGGATTCCTTGGGTTAAAAAACTGCCGATTGTCTGGCAAATACGAAGATTTTTCTGCTATTGGGGGCCGCTATTGCTACCATACCGGCCCTATCTTGTTTTCAAGGAAATTCTATGTCTGGTGGTGGATTTCACGTTCATGGCCCGCACGACCACGAAGTAGAGCATGTCGCTCATCATGGTGGCGATGATTTCACCTCGCGCTTGGCGGTACTGACCGCCGTTATCTCGACCATTGGGGCCGTGTTTGGCTACATGGGCGGACATTCGCAAAATATGGCGCTGCTGTACAAAAACGAGGCCTCCATCCAAAAAACGGCGGCCTCCAACCAGTGGAACTATTACCAAGCCAAGAGCAACAAGCAAAACTTGGCCGAGTTGTCGGTCACCCTGACTGGGGGCGAAGATAAAGAGAAATTCCGCCAAGAAGTAGCGCGCTACCAGCAAGAAAAGGTAGAAATCAAAGCCGCTGCCGAAAAATTAGAAGAAGCAGCCGAAGCCGCGAACAAAAAAAGCGACGTAGAAATGCGCGTGCATGAACGCTGGGCGATGGGCACCACGCTGCTGCAAGTGGCCATCGCTTTGGCCGCTATTGCCCTGCTCACGCGCAAACGCTGGATGCTGCTGGGGGTGTATGGCTCTACCGCCTTGGGGCTGGCTGCTGGCGCTATGGGCTATTTGCACCTGTGATAGCGCTACCGCCCCTTCGTTTTGCTTGCTTGGGCGGCTGCTTAGCACTGGCGGCTTTGAGCGCCCACGCCGATACCGATACCGATACCCGCGCCACTGCCAATGCCAACATCAATGCCACCACCGGTACCGACTGCCGCATCGCTTTTGATGTTGGCTCATCCGGCATCCGGGTGGGGGCTTCTAACAGCACGCACACAGCGCGGCGCAATATTGATTACCTTAGCCCGCTGTGGGCCGGGCGCGGCTTGCAAGAAGTTATCCAACCCACCAGCAACGCTTTACGCCAATTGCCAGTGCAGGCCGGCCTAGAGGCCCACTGCCAGCGGGTGGCGGGCGGCTTCTCGGCTTGGCGGCTGGCTTGGGAGCAATCGCCCGCACACACCGTGGCCGCGTTAGAACAAATTTATGCCGATAGCGGCGTGGCCCTGCTGGTGGTGCCGCAAGCGGTAGAAGGCAGCTATGGGTATAGCGCGGCCCAGCAAAAACTAGGCCCACGTTTGCAAACCAGCCATATCTTGGATGTGGGGGGCGGTAGCTTGCAAATTGCCGGAGCGCAGCACAGCTATGGCAAAGCGCTGGGGCAAAAATTTTGGCATCGGCTGCTGTGCCAGCACCTGCGCCCCGAGGCCACCGCGCCCTGCACCTTACAACCCCTAACGGCCCCAGAACTGGCCCAAGCACGCCAATTGCTACAAACCCAGCTGCAAGACTTGCCAGCGGCACTGCCCACCTCTATGAGCATGACCGCCATCAGCCGCCCGATTACCCAAGGAGTGCAGCAGGCGGTGCAGCGCTTGCAAGCCGATGCTGCCAGCGGCGATAGCACTGTATTAGAGCGCCGCCATTTAAGCGCCGCCATTGAGCAATTGGCCCCGGCCACCTTGTCAGCCACGGTGCAACAAACCGGTGCCGCTATGCCTTATGCTGGCTATTTGCTCTCTGACATGCTCCTGACCGAAGGCTTGTTACAAGCCAGCGCCAGCCAAAGTTTGCACCTTGTAGAAATCAAGGTGGCCAATGTGCCCGGTATTTTGGCCGACGACCAAGCCTTTAGCTGGGCGACACGTTACCCTTGTTATTTGCAACGCTTGCAAGCACAAGGCCCCAGCGCTTACTTTAACGACCCCCACAGTTGCAGCGCGGCCCCTAGTCCGGCAAAACCACTCCAGCCACTACTTTCACCCACGGCCATTCCGGCGGGCGAAAACCCGGTTTTCTGGCCCGGCACGCATTGATTATTAACGCGCAGGAGCAGGCAAAGACAATTGGGCCGTTTTAGCCACCTGCACGCAATCGCACAGGTGTTGTTCGCCTAAATAACGCAGCGTGGCATAGCCCAGTGCTGCTGCCAGCGCCTGCCCAGCCAGCGGCACATATTTGGCCACTTGTTTGCTGCCCATGCGAAGGCCCACCGTCTGCGCTACCTTCAGGACCATATCTTGTGTCACCAGTTTGCCAATCAGCACCGAACCCACCATCGCCACTGCTTTTTGCACCTGTTCACGCTGCTGCGGGTCTAGCTGGGCGATTTGTGCTGGCAACAAACCAAATTCGGCATTGATTTGCGGCAGCAAGCGCGACAGCAAGGCGGCATCGACCGCCCAATCCAGCCCCGGCAGCGGCACGCTGCTGGCCACCGCAGCCACCAAAGCGCGCCGGTGCAGCAAACGGCGGCTACGCTGCACCGCTGCCTGCAAAGCGGCATCGGAACCCGCCAGCACCTCGGCACTGGGTAAAGCGTTTTTCAGCACCATTTCAGCACCATTAAGCCTTCTTTTTGAAGAAGCTGTACAACACCAGCAACAACATCGCCCCCAGCACCGAGGCAATCCAACCCGCTGCCTGACCGGGCCGATACCACCCCATAGACGTACCTAGCGCCGTGGCAATGAACGAACCCGCCACGCCCAGCAGCGATGTCATGATCCAGCCCAATTTATCATCACCGGGCTTGAGCGCACGGGCAATCAGCCCGACGATTAAACCGACAAAAAGCGTTCCAATCAAAGAAAACATGCAGCACCTGCTCGTAAAAAGCTAATCAAAGTTATTCACGATTTATCCGCACTTGGTTGACGTGCTTGCGCACCCAACTCAAGCCGATTGACGCTCAGTAGCGCCGGAGAACGTGCCAGCAGGATTTGACGTACTTCCTTGTAGGGAGTAAACCGAGTG
>NZ_JAQUCA010000045.1 GCF_028686475.1 Giesbergeria sp.
GCCTCTTCTGGACGGCGGCCAGCTGCTCCTTCAGAAACTTCTCATACTCGGGGCAGCGCTGGCTGGCCTTCAGGTGGTCGGTGCTGCCACAGTTGTCGCACCGCCTCGCCATGTCCTTGGCACCCCCCTTCTGGCGTGCAGGGGCAGAGGGGCCAGGTGCATGCATGCCCCCAAAAGCGGGCTTGCCCTCATCTCCCCCCTTGCGGCCCGCACCGCCACTGGCACCATAGTTGCCGTTGCCCCCACCCTGGTGGCCCTTGCCGCCCCCTGTGCCCTGACCCGGCTGGCTGTGGCCTGCAGAGGTGCCAGCCCCGTTGTGGCCCTTGGCCTTGAAGGTAGAGGGGAAGGGACGCTTGAATGGGCGGTCCTGCGAACCCCCTGAGCCAGCAGAGCTAGGGCGCGCAGCCATGCGCCCCTCAGCGCGCTTCGCCACAGAGGCTGCCTGCTGTGCTGTGGTCTCAAGGTGTGGCGCCTCCTCGCGCATGCGCTCCATCAGCGTCTGCACATCAGACACGGGGCGTTGCGCCGCGTCCAGCCACAGCGCCTCGCGCACTACCACTGGGCACATGGCCAGCAGGGCAAAGGAGCGGAAGCACCCCTCCATGGACGCGCCCGCGGCTTCCAGCCTGCCCTCCAGCTGGTGCACCATCTGCTGATAGCGGCCCAGCACGTCCTCCACCTTGAACCCAGCATCCAGGTCGGCCGTGTTGCCGAACCACTCACGCAGGGTGTCCATGTACTCCCTGGCCGCCTGTGCACGAGGGACAAATGCACGTCTCAGCACCAGGCACATGAACGCAAAGGTAATGGGAATGCGAGCTGCCTTTGCAATTTTCTGCTCGGCCCTGTAGATGGTTTCCGCATCCCCCTTGAGCCATGACGCTGCCACCATTGCACGCGCCTCCCCCCTAGTACCACACAAGTCTAGGTACTCTTCCATGGCTATCATCCACTGCTCGCATTTCCTGGCCATACCACGCGCACCCAATGTTCCATTGAAAAATGGTGGGTCACCGACCTTGGCCTTGCCACGCACAAAGGTCACACCCTCATCATCAGATGATGTGACACTGTTTCTGCGCTTCCTACTCTGAGATGAGTGTGTTGTATGCTCACGCGCACGCATGTGCTGAACATTGTCATGCCCATGCATGTGCTCGCCATGCACCACCTTGCCCATGCGACCAGCAGGCACGTTAGTGTCACCCCCACGATCACGCACAATGGTTGGTGCATCACCGACAGCCACGCCCACATTGTCCCCACTTGCCTGCAAGCGGACGTTGAGCTGGGCCAGCTCGCGAGCATGCGTCAAACGCATTTTCTCCAACTCCCTCATCGCCTTCGTGTCAGCCTTCCCCGTGGAGGCGTACACCTGGTCGACATGGTGCAGGACCATGTCGGCCAACTGCATTTTTTCCTGAAGAAAAATTGCGGTGTCCCCACTTCCAATAGAAAGATTCCATGGGTCCGTTCTGGCAGGGTCCATGCCACGGAACACATATTTGCCCACGATGCGCATCTTCCCACTGGACATGGATTTTTCAAAGTGCGTGGAGATAACATCTCCCCCGCGCAACGCAATATGAATAAACCCCGCGGGGTCTTCAGTAAGAATCCAGTCATTTTCGGCATGAGGGGCATGACCACCCACGGCCACAACACCCTCTTCCTCAATGTCCATTTCCTCATGGTCACCGCGCACGGTACCATGGGACAAATCCCTATTCATAATAGTTGACATGTGGTGGGCGAACCTAACAAGCCCAAAAATCGAACAAAGCTTACGATACCAAATATAGCGGGGTGAAATCCCACTAGTTCCTTAACACTTGTCTAATGTGCCCCGCCTCGCACAATAGTGTCCACTCCTCCGGTCGCGAGCACACTTGCTCACTCTTTGAGTGGTCCATTCCCGGATTCCGTATACTTGTAAGAATATGAATAACGATACTCCCATACATAATGATATCTAGGCACGAGCCATCGCACAACCCATGGTCATGGGGTGGGTGACTATGGTGACGAGATACCATGATGACATGTAGCCCGCTACATTTCTCCCCCCCTTAAATCGCGACGCCCTCGACGCGCAGGGTACAAGTATAGGCCATCCCTCCTTATCATGAAGTTGTTGAAGCAGACACGCTCGCCCAGTAATCCTGCAGCAGCTCAGCCACACCTGACACCAGGTTGGACTCGGGCTCCCAGGTATCACTAGAGGCATCATAGCCCTTCCAGCGAATGAGGTACTGCCTCACCAACTTCCTCTTTCGGTTCTTGCCTGTGGACACCTCCATGTCCCTGTGACTGAGAATCCTGTCCACCTCAAACACAGGACCTTCTGCATCCTCAAGCAAAGGCATAGGCGGGTGCGACTCTTTCCCGCGCTCTCCTGCCTTGAACCGCTTCAACAAAGAGACATGAAACACAGGGTGGATCTTCCCCATCGACTTGGGCAAGTCTAACCTGTATGACACCTCTCCAATCCTCTCCTTCACCGCAAACGGACCCAACCACCTGGGCAACAGCTTCTTAGCGCCTTGCAGTTTGAGGTTCTTGGTGTGAAGCATGACCAGCTCAGCGCCAGGTTCAAATACTTCCTCCACCCTAGACTCATCAGCATACGCCTTCTGCCGTTGCTGGGCACGCGACATGCAGTCTTTAGCCACAGCCACCAACTCGTGCAGCTTGCCAACCAAGACATCTGCCGCTGGCACCTTGTCTCCCAGTTGTGCCGTCAAAGGTGTTAAGGGGTCCTGGCCATAGTTGAGCCGGAAAGGGGTGTTCTGGACGCTCTCCTGCCATGAGTTGTTGATAGCAAACTCAGCACAGTCCAAAAACTCATCCCAATCACCCTGCTCGCGCGACACATAATGCCGCAACATGGCCTCAAGTGTGCTGTTCGTCCGCTCAGTCTGTCCATTTGACTGAGGGTGGAACGCAGTGCTCATGCTCTGCTTTGTCCCCAACAACCTGCACACCTCTTTCCAGAATGCACTGGTGAACCGCGGGTCACGGTCGCTCACAATCTCCTTTGGCACCCCGTGGAGTCGCCAAACATTGCGAACAAACAGCCGTGCAAATTCCTCTGCACCCACTGCCGTCACCGTTGGCACCAAATGCACCATTTTGGTCAAGCGGTCGATGAAAACCACAATGGCGTCATGACCTCTCTCAGTACGTGGCAGCTGGGTAATGAGATCCATGCCCATGCTTTCCCAAGCTCTGTTGGGTATGCTCAGAGGTTGCAACAAGCCCTTGGCATGCCTGTTACCCTTGTTCCTCTGGCATGAGGCGCATGTACTCACATACTCCTTGATGTCTGCATCCATTCTGGGCCACCAGAACTGAGATTTGACCGTTGCAAGGGTTTTCCGTTCGCCCACATGCCCAGCAACAGGGGAATCATGCATCTCGGATAAGATCATCTCCTTAACCGCGCGCACATCCGGAACTGCCACCCGAGTGCCGTACCACCACAAACTGTCGGCCTTTCTCAGCAGGCGCGATGCCGTGGTCCACGTCACATCCGAGTACAACGGATCATGGGCGTAAGCAGCCTTGATCTTTCCAATGATGGACCCCCGCCGTTGCAGGCGCACCTGGTCTACTTGGTCTGCGTGCTGTGTTGGCAATGCAATAGCATCCGGCACCCGCACTCCCTTGCTTTTTGGCATACGAGGTGGTTGGACGTCAACCAAAGGCATGACCTCGGCCTGCCTATACTCATGGAGTACCTCGTCTGTGCCTGGGTGCGGCTGCTCCCTCGCAACCTGCACCACATCCTGTGCTGCCTGCTCACGTGCTTGGCGACGAGTGGTCGCTGCCGCAAGAGTCAGCCTGGGCAAGGAGATCAGCATGGCGCCCATGGGCATCCTGCTCAGGTGGTCGGCCACCACATTCTCCTTCCCTGGTTTGTACTGCCAGTCAAAGTGAAACTGTTGCAGATACTCAGACCAACGAGCCTCCCTGCGAGACAAGCTTGGTTTGGTTTGGAAGTAGGTGTTGGGGTTGTGGTCCGTCCTCACCAGGAACTTGACACCACTTTCCAGGTAGCACCGCCACACTTTAAGCGCATGCACCACACCCAACAACTCTTGTTCAGTGGTCGTGTAGTTGCGTTCCGCAGGTGTCAACTTGCGGCTCTCAAAAGCCACAGGCCGCCCATCCTGCTCCAGCACCGCACCCAACCCCACAACTGACGCATCAGAGGTGACCACCAGCTTGCACAGCTTGGTTGGGTCAAAAGGGGCCAAAGTGGGCGCTTTGGTCAACGCACCCTGGATCCACCTAAACTCTTCCAACAGTTCACCTGACCATTGCCCTGCCCACTCAGACTTCGAGCCAGTGAGCGCAGTGAGTTTGGCTGTGTGAGACGCATAGTCTCGCATGAACCGCCTGTAATAGTTGGCCATGCCCAGAAAAGAGCGGAGTTGAGTCACAGATGTGACATCCTCAGGTTTGAGGGCGCACACAGCAGCCACCTTGCGTGGATCAACCTTGATTCCATCGCGGCCCACCACGTGACCCAGAAAATCCAACTCCTCCTTGCCAAACACACACTTGGACAATTTGGCGTACAACTTGTGCTCCCTGAGCCGCCGCAACACCTCCTCAAGGTGTGCTTTGTGCTCCTCTGGACTGCGACTGATGACCAAAATGTCATCCAGGTAGATTAAGACGGACTTCCCAATCAAATCACCAAAGATTGAGGCCATCACTGCCTGGAATGTACTAGGTGCATTCGTAAGCCCAAAGCTCAGCACCTTGAATTGGTACAACCCCAAGGGTGTTTTGAATGCCGTCTTAGGCACATCCTCATCTGATATGCGAATTTGGTGGTAGCCAGATTGCAAATCCAAGGATGATACCACAGACACACCACTCAGGCTGTCCAACAGGTCATCAATCCTAGGCAGGGGGTACTGGTTGCGGACAGTGATCTTATTAAGAGCACGATAATCTATGCACATGCGCAATGACCCGTCCTTTTTCTGCACAAAAAGGATCGGTGCTGCATATGGCGATTTACTCGGCTCAATCAGCCCCTTGGCCAGCAACTCCTTGACCTGCCTCTTCACTTCCTCCAACTCCAACGGGCTCAGCCTATACAAAGGCCGTGAAGGCGGTTTCGAACCCGGGTCTACAGGAATGGTGTGCCCAATGCCACGGTCAGGCGGCAAGCCAATAGGCAGCTCATCAGGAAACACGTCCTTATAGCGCTCTATCAGGTTGGACACCCACTGGTCAGACAACACCCCTGACCCAGAGGGCCCTTCATTAGCACCTAAGGCAGGAGCAACATCCACTGCATGCCATGCATGGTGTTGTTGTGCATGTGCCACATCATCCGCGACACGGACAGACACCATGAACACCAGCTCCTCTCTCCGGCCTGCCTTAGCCACAGCCTTCTTCATTTGCATAGCAGACAACACTTGGTGCCGTCCTGCACTGCCCGCGGAGGTCTCTGCTGTTGATGCATGGAGCGGGGTGGGCTTCAATGTGACCCTTCTGGTCCCCATGCGCACAGTGGCACACTTGCGGGCATAGTCCAACACCACTCCATTGGCGTTGAACCAAGAGTCACCCAACACCAGCTCATAGCCTTCCACCAGACTCTCAAGCACGAAGCACCGCACCTTGGCTCTGTACCCCTGAAGCTTGACGGGGAGCACACACTCACCCAACACCGAGGCCTCAGCCTGCCCATCACCCAAGGATACAACGCTATGCATGGTTGCGGTGACTTTAGCGCCTGCCCGCCTGGCAGCGGCAGCTGTCACCAGAGGTGCGCTGCACCCTGAGTCCAGCAGCGCATGCACCAACTCGCCTTTGACTGTTGCTTGAAAGCTCATGGTTAATGTGCTGCGCTGAGCTGCATTGAACCGCAAGTGTGGCACACAGTCATCACACCACACGTCCCAATCCCACTTTGGACGTGCAAAGCCCCGCCCATGCGGGCTCTTGAACACAGCATCCCCCCGAGAAAACTGTGCCACAAGTCTCATGCCTTTCAACCATCTGTGCCATTTCTGCCCATGCCATCTGGGAAGCATGATGCATGCAGAAGTAGTGTGAGGGGATTTTGCCTTCAGATTTCTGTAGTGCTGCAAGTGACTAGCAATGTCTGCCACTGGAGGCAAAAGCCACACATGCTGGCCCACAGCTGTCTCAGCACCCAGAAACCCAGAGGGCGAGTGGAACACAGAGTCACATCTTACAGGAGCGTTGCCACAAGCATCCCACGTGAACTTGCGGCCGGATCGTTCCTGCACTGCATTCCATTCTGAGTCAACAATGATCAACCCCCGACTCTCAAACGAAGGTTCATCCCACTGTGACCCTACACACCAAGGGCTCTCGCGTGCGCCCAAGGCGGCAGCCCCCTACTTCTGCGCCTGCCCCTTCCGGATGGCCAGCTGCTCCTCCAGAAACACCTCATACTTGGGGCAGCGCTGGCTGGCCTTCAGGTGGTCGGTGCGGCCACAGTTGTCGCACCGCTTCACCATGTCCTTGGCACCCCCCTTCTG
>NZ_JAQUCA010000030.1 GCF_028686475.1 Giesbergeria sp.
GCTGGATCAGGCTTGCGCCCATTGTCCAAAATTCCCCACTGCTGCCTCCCGTAGGAGTCTGGGCCGTGTCTCAGTCCCAGTGTGGCTGGTCGTCCTCTCAGACCAGCTACAGATCGTCGGCTTGGTAGGCTTTTACCCTACCAACTACCTAATCTGCCATCGGCCGCTCCATTCGCGCGAGGTCTTGCGATCCCCCGCTTTCATCCGTAGATCTTATGCGGTATTAGCACATCTTTCGATGTGTTATCCCCCACGATTGGGCACGTTCCGATGTATTACTCACCCGTTCGCCACTCGTCAGCATCCGAAGACCTGTTACCGTTCGACTTGCATGTGTAAGGCATGCCGCCAGCGTTCAATCTGAGCCAGGATCAAACTCTACAGTTCGATCTTGTTTAAACTTATACTCTTTCGAGTTTTACTCATTTAGAAATTGAAGTGAACTTCACTTCTTCATGAGTGCTTGTTGTGCAAAAGCACAGTTCTAAAAGAACTTGGCAATCGCTTATTCAAACACCCACGCTTATCGGCTGTATATTTTTAAGGAACCTAGAGTCAGGCGGAACCTGAATCAACTTGCTGCGATGAGCGAAGCCTTGAATTGTAGCAGAGTTTTTTAAACTCTGTCAAAGTGTGTGGTTATTAACACCGTGGCACTTTGAAAACTACGGCCGCTAAGAACTACTTACAAGAAGCGGTGCTGAGCAGCGAAGCCTTGAATTGTACACTGGTTTTTGCACTGCTTGCAAGAGTCTTTGAAAAAACTTTGCCAACACTGGAAACCTGCATCAAACCAAAACCCACTTGCTGCCAGTTGCTTTTCTTGTGACAGAAGGGCTTGGTTGGCAGCAAGGGCGTGATTGTAGCAGGGGTTTTTGGCGCTTTGGTGTCCGTGGGGTAGATTTAAGCGAAAAATTGGTAACAGACTGCGATAGCGGCTACCACGCCCGCCAGCTCGGCCAACAACGCGCAAGCCACTGCGTGGCGCGCCCGTTGGATGCCGACGGCACCGAAATAGACGGCCAAGACGTAGAAGGTGGTCTCGGTGCTGCCTTGGATGGTGGCTGCTGCCAGGGCGGCAAAGCTATCGACCCCTTGGGTTTGCATGGTTTCGATCAGCATGGCGCGGGCCGCACTGCCCGAGAAGGGTTTGACCAAGGCGGTGGGCAAGGCTTCAACGAAGCGGGTGTCTAGGCCGAGCAGGTCAACACACCAGCGAATAAAATCTAATACATAACCCAGCGCCCCTGAAGCTCGGAAGACACCGACCGCACACAACATGGCGACCAAGTAGGGCAGCAAGCCCTTGGCTACCTCAAAGCCTTCTTTGGCTCCTTCGACAAAAGCCTCGTACACAGGCACTTTACGCCAAGCGCCTAGGCAGACAAATATAAGAATAAGGACAAAAAGTGTCAAATTGCCCAACAAGGACGACAACTGTGCCAATGCTGCACCGCTGAGGGTGGTTAGAAAGGCCATGAAAGCGGCTAAAGCCAAAGCTACCGGCAACAGATAAGCCAACACTACCGGACTGAACAAGGGCAGCCGTTGCACCGCAGCGACCGTTAGCAATCCGACCAAAGTGGAGGCCGAGGTGGCTAATAGAATGGGTAAAAAGACCAGTGTGGGATCGGGCGCACCCTGCTGCATTCGGTACATGAAGATGCTTACCGGCAACAGGGTGAGCGAGGAAGCGTTGAGGACCAAAAACAGAATTTGCGCGTTGGTCGCGGTATCGGGCTGCGGATTGAGTTCTTGCAAGGCACGCATGGCCTTCAAACCCATCGGTGTGGCAGCGTTATCTAAGCCTAAGGCATTGGCAGCAAAGTTCAAGGTCATGAGGCCCAGCGCAGGGTGTCCACGAGGCACTTGCGGCATCAGACGGGCAAACAAAGGGGATAGCCACCGTGCCACCGCATCCACCAACCCAGCTTTTTCTGCAATACGCAGAAATCCAAGCCACAGGGTCAGGGTGCCAAACAGTAGCACCATGACTTCGACCGAAAGCTTGGCCATGCCAAACAATGCTTCGACCAGGGTGGCAAAAATTTGTGCATTGCCAGCAAACAACCATTGCGCCAAAGCGGCCACAGCGGCGGTGACAAAAAAGCCCAGCCACAGGGTGTTGAGCATGGGGTGATCTCCAAGTTGGGTACGGGTGGCTATTGTGGCCCACTCTGATCGACTTGCAATGTGCGAAAGTGTTTTTCGAGCATTTTTTGCATTTTAATCAAAGAAATAATCGCAACAAAAGACAGAAACAGGTAAAACACGGCCATCAGCACAAACAAATAAGGCTGCTCTTCAAAGGAAAAACTCCATGCCACATGGAAACTTCTGGGCTGAAAAAATACAAGGCCCGAGAAAATCTGCTGACCCATATGAAAAATAGCTGCAAGCACCCATAAGACTGCAAGCATCCAAATAAAATAGCTCAAATAATAACCACGGGGATAGCATTTTATTTTAAAAGAAGTGAAACGAACCACCAACCCTATCAAAATGATAGGAATCAAAAAAATAAAAAGAGAAATTACAAAAAACAGAAAAATACTTTTCATGACAGATGAAAATTAATGACACTTGTTCTTTTTATTTGCAAAACCAAAAGATGAACCAATGCAACCATAGGCAATAAAAATATCACCATGATCCAACTTCCATAGGAAACAAAACAAGCCACTGCACTGGCCAGCACACCCAACACCAAACCAAACCATTGAACTTTCGTACCAGCCCAAGGTTGTTTATGCAACAAGTGAAAAGACAGGTTGCTTAACGAAACCATGCCCCAACTTCCACCGAACACCATGACCAAGAGTAAAAATTCATCTGTAGTGATGAAACGATGACCCCAAAAGCTTGCAATCAAAACGGGAAAAGCAAACCACCAAGCATAAAATAAAAGAGCTATTGCAGGACCTAGGAGACAGAGCAATTCTAAAAAAATGAGGAAGCGCAGCATTTTTTATTTCTCAGAAATAACACATAAATTTTAGCAATTGCAAAGCGTTATTACATAGCCCACGTTATGGCCGCCACAACGACAAAAAACAATACCAACAACAAGCGTCGTTGGTATCATGCCATAAAACTTCAGCACTTAAAATTGCAGTGTTGCCGCTCTTTCATTGCCAACAAATACCATACACTGGGTTTTTGCTGTAAGAAAACCTGAAGTGGTGGAGCAACTCACAGAAATTGGCTTTTCATTGTAATGACCGCTAAAATCTCCTCTTCCGGTCATGATAGACATGCTACCTTCAGTGATTTTTTCACCATTAATGAGAATAATTATTTTTCCAGAAAATTCATTGTACGAACCACTGATTTCCCAAGGTGGGCCGTTGTGGTTGGCAGGGCGATAGCCTTGCACCGGTGCTGGTGTTGCAGCACAGCCGGACAACATCAGCGCCGCCAGCATAAGCGTTGGATAGATTTTCATTGTTTCCTCCTTCAAAAAATCGAACTATGGTTACAGCAAGACATTTAATAACCCGCACTGCCTCTGTGCTGCACAGAATACACGCTTTTTTATGCCAAAGCCATAGATAGATTCCAAAATTCAATAGAGTCGTCTGCATCCAGACGACCCACTCCCATCATGGATGTGCTATCGCTTTATATAGGATTTTTATGCACGCTCCTGCTGCGCCCTTGCTCACTTTCCCTGACTCGCCATTTGCTCTGTTTCAGCCTTATCTCCCCGCTGGCGACCAACCCAGCGCCATCACCCAACTGGTAGAAGGGGTGCAAGACGGCGAAGTGTTCCAAACCTTGTTGGGTGTCACTGGCTCCGGCAAGACCTTCACGATGGCGAATGTGATTGCCCGCCTTGGGCGACCGGCTATCGTTTTTGCACCCAATAAAACGCTGGCCGCACAGTTGTACAGCGAGTTCCGTGAGTTCTTCCCCAAGAATGCCGTGGAATATTTTGTCAGCTATTATGACTACTACCAACCCGAAGCCTATGTGCCCCAGCGAGATTTATTTATTGAGAAAGACAGCGCCATCAACGAGCATATCGAGCAGATGCGCCTGTCTTGCACCAAAAGCTTATTGGAACGGCGCGATGTGGTGATTGTGGCCACGGTGTCGGCCATCTACGGTATTGGCCACCCGGAAAGCTATCACCGCATGGTAATGACGCTGCGTGTGGGGGATACGCTAGGCCAGCGCGATGCCATCGCCCAATTGGTGCGGATGCAGTACCAGCGCAACGATATGGAGTTTGCCCGTGGCAATTTCCGGGTGCGGGGTGACACGATTGACATCTTCCCCGCCGAACATTCTGAGCTGGCCCTGCGTATCGAGCTGTTCGATGACGAAATCGAAAGTCTGCAATTGTTCGACCCCCTCACTGGGCGGGTGCGCCAAAGCATTCCACGCTTTACGGTTTATCCAGGCAGCCATTACGTCACGCCCCGCGATCAAGTCTTGCAGGCGATAGAAGCCATCAAAACCGAGTTGGCCGAGCGTTTGCAGCAGCTGGTGGCGGACGGCAAACTGGTCGAGGCACAACGCTTAGAGCAGCGCACCCGCTTTGATTTGGAAATGCTGACCGAAGTCGGGCACTGTAAAGGGATTGAAAATTACTCGCGCCACCTGTCGGGCACGTCAGCAGGCGAACCACCCAGCACCCTGACCGATTATCTGCCCAAAGACGCGCTGATGTTTCTGGATGAAAGTCACCAAATGATGGGACAGTTGGGTGCGATGTACAACGGTGACCGTTCACGCAAAACCACGCTGGTCGAATACGGTTTTCGCCTGCCCAGTGCTTTGGACAACCGCCCACTCAAGCTAGAAGAATTTGAGCAGCGGATGCGCCAGGTGATTTTTGTCTCCGCCACGCCCGCAGAATATGAAAAAACCCATGCCAGCAAAGTGGTAGAGCAATTGGTGCGCCCCACCGGCTTGGTCGATCCAGCGGTCGAGGTACGCCCAGCCAGCAGCCAAGTGGATGATGTATTGCAAGAAATCCGTCTGCGCGTGCAGCGCCAAGAGCGCGTACTCATCACCACCCTGACCAAGCGCATGGCCGAGCAACTGACCGACTACCTGAGCGACAACGGCGTGCAAGTGCGCTACTTGCACAGCGATATTGACACCGTGGAGCGGGTGGAAATCATCCGTGACCTGCGTTTGGGCATGTTTGATGTGCTGGTGGGTATCAACCTGCTGCGTGAGGGCTTGGACATTCCAGAAGTGTCTTTGGTAGCTATTTTGGATGCCGACAAGGAAGGCTTTTTGCGCTCCGAGCGCAGCCTGATCCAAACCATAGGCCGGGCTGCACGCAATTTAGAAGGCCGTGCCATCTTGTATGCCGACCGCATCACCGCCTCGATGAAAAAAGCCATCGACGAAACGGAACGCCGGCGCGAAAAACAACTCCAACACAATTCAATACACGGAATTACGCCGCGCAGCATTGTCAAGCAGGTGAAAGACCTGATTGACGGGGTCTATAGCGAAAAATCCGGTAAAGAGGCGGAAAAACTAGCACAGGCGGCCTTAGAACGCGCGAAAGTGGAGTCCATGTCACCGAAAGAAGTGGCCCAAGAAATCAAGCGTTTAGAGCGCCTGATGCTGGGCCACGCCAAGAATTTGGAGTTTGAGCAGGCAGCACGGGTGCGTGACCAATTGACCCAGCTCAAGAATCAAGCATTTGGTGGCCCTGGTGAAGCACCAACGCCCTGATAGCAGCCTAAAGTGTTGTCCCTACGCCTCGTTAATGACCACCAACTTACTTATCCGACAAATTTAATGGGAATTGTGCTATACTGGGGTGAAACACTCAACAACTACCCCGATGAAAGCGCCTTGCAACCATTGCAAGGCGATGGGGATGAAACTTGGCACCCCAGTGCGCGATCCGTCACGAGTGCCATTTCATGAACCCACCAGCTAAAAAGGAGCTTGCCATGCGTCTTACTACCAAAGGCCGTTTTGCGGTCACCGCCATGATTGATCTGGCTCTGCGTCAAAACAATGGCCCTGTCACTTTGGCCGCCATCAGCCAGCGCCAGCGCATCTCCTTGTCGTACTTAGAGCAATTGTTTGGCAAACTGCGCCGCCACGAGTTGGTCGAGTCCACCCGTGGTCCCGGCGGCGGCTATACCCTGGCGCGCAAAGCCTCTGACATTACCGTGGCCGACATCATCGTCTCGGTCGATGAGCCGATTGACTCCACCCAATGCAGCGGCAAAGAGAACTGCTTGGGCGAGTCGGGCCGCTGTATGACGCACGATTTGTGGTCATCGCTCAACCAACGCATGGTGGAGTTTTTGGATGCCGTGACGTTGCAAAAGTTGGTCGATGACCAAGTCGCCAAAGGCGTGCAGGTCGAAGACAAACCTGCTGTGCGCCGCGCCATCTCTACCACGCCCGTGGTCAAGCCGATTCGCATCAACGCGCCCAACTCGGTGTTTGCGCTGGGCAACGCCTTCGCCAAGTCCTGATTTTTACGCCGGGTTAGTCTGCTGACCTGCATAGGTCAGCTTTGCTCTGCCCGCCAACTGTCTCTCGCCCGCCAAAACCCTTCATTGAGTAAGCCAGCACTATGACCCCGCATTTCCCAATTTATATGGACTACGGTGCCACCACGCCGTGTGACCCGCGTGTGGTAGATGCCATGATTCCTTGGTTGCGCGAACATTTTGGCAACCCCGCTTCGCGCAGCCATGCTTGGGGCTGGGAGGCCGAAGCCGCCGTCGAAAAAGCACGCGAACAGGTGGCCGAACTCATCCATGCCGACCCGCGCGAAATCGTCTGGACCAGCGGCGCTACCGAGTCCAACAATCTGGCGATTAAAGGCGCGGCCCAGTTCTACAAAGGCAAGGGCAAGCACCTGATTACGGTCAAAACGGAACACAAGGCCGTATTGGACGTAATGCGCGAGTTAGAGCGCCAAGGCTTTGAAGTCACGTATCTGGACGTGCAAGCCAATGGCCTGCTGGATTTTGAAGCCCTGAAAGCCGCCATCCGCCCGGATACCATCCTCATCAGTGTGATGTTCGTGAACAACGAGATTGGTGTGGTACAGGACATTCCAGCTATCGGGGCGCTGTGCCGCGAAAAGGGCATCATTTTTCACGTCGATGCGGCACAAGCCACCGGTAAAGTGGAGATTAACCTGCAAACCCTGCCGGTCGATTTGATGAGCTTGGCCTCGCACAAAACCTATGGCCCCAAAGGGATTGGGGCACTGTATGTGCGCCGCAAGCCGCGTATCCGTTTAGAAGCACAAATGCACGGTGGCGGCCATGAGCGCGGTATGCGTTCGGGCACGCTACCCACCCACCAATGCGTAGGCATGGGCGAGGCTTTCCGCATTGCCAAAGAAGAAATGGCTCAAGATGTGGCTAAGGCGCAAGCCTTGCAGCAGCGCCTGCTCCAAGGCTTGCAAGACATCGAACAAGTCTTTCTCAACGGTGACTTGGAGCGCCGCGTGCCGCACAACCTGAACATGAGCTTCAATTATGTCGAAGGTGAATCACTCATCATGGGCATTAAAGGCTTGGCGGTGTCGTCTGGCTCGGCCTGCACCTCGGCCAGCTTAGAGCCTAGCTATGTATTGCGCGCCTTGGGCCGCAGCGATGAATTGGCTCATAGCAGCTTGCGTATGACGATTGGCCGCTTTACCACCGAAGCCGACATCGACTACGCCATTGCCACCATTCGCGACAACGTAGCACGTCTGCGCGAACTCAGTCCGCTGTGGGAAATGTACCAAGACGGCATTGACCTCAGCACCATCCAATGGGCGGCCCACTGACACCGAAGGAAACACAATCATGGCTTACTCTGACAAAGTGGTTGACCACTACGAAAATCCCCGCAACGTCGGCTCCTTTGACAAAGGCGATGACACCGTGGGCACCGGCATGGTGGGTGCGCCCGCGTGTGGTGATGTAATGAAATTGCAAATCAAGGTCAACCCCGACACTGGGGTGATTGAAGATGCGCGCTTCAAAACCTATGGCTGCGGCTCGGCGATTGCTTCTAGCTCGTTGGTGACCGAATGGGTGAAGGGCAAAACGCTGGACGAGGCCGCTGCCCTGAAGAACAGCCAAATCGCCGAAGAGCTGGCACTGCCACCAGTCAAAATCCACTGCTCTATTTTGGCCGAAGATGCCATCAAGGCCGCAGTGAACGACTACAAAGCGCGTCACGGTGGCCACAGTGGCAACACTGGCGATGGCAGCGCTACGGCAGCTTGAGAGATTTTGCGAGACTTCCATCATGGCGATTACGTTGACCGAAGCCGCTGCGCGGCATGTCTCCCGTTACCTGAGCCGCCGAGGGCAAGGGCTGGGCGTGCGGCTAGGGGTAAAAACCAGCGGCTGCTCAGGTCTGGCCTACAAGCTCGAATATGTCGATGAAATGGCCCCCGAAGACTTGGTGTTTGAAAACCACGGGGTCAAAGTGATTATTGACCCCAAAAGTTTGGCCTACATTGATGGCACCGAGTTGGATTTTGTGCGCGAAGGCTTGAACGAGGGCTTTCGCTTTAACAATCCGAATGAACGCGACCGCTGCGGCTGCGGAGAGAGTTTCCGCGTCTGATGTTTTTTGTGTAGGCTCTGCGCTACCAAACCGCCACCGCGCCGCGTGCTGGCGGTTTTTTTATGGATTTTTTGCAATGAACCTCCAATCCACCGATTTTGAACTGTTTGGCTTGCCCCAACGCTTTGCCCAAGAGCGCAGCGCCATCGACAGCCGCTGGAAAGAACTGCAACGCGAAGCCCACCCCGACCGCTTTGCCGCCCAAGGCGCTGCCGCCCAGCGCGTGGCCATGCAGTGGTCGGTACGCATCAACGAAGCCTACCAGCGCCTCAAAGACCCGCAACGCCGTGCTGCCTACCTGTGCGAACTGCATGGCGTACCGATACGCGCCGAAGACAACACCGCCATGCCAGCGGCCTTTCTGATGCAGCAAATGGAATGGCGCGAGGCTTTAGAAGAAGCCCAAACCCTGCCCGACATCGACGCACTAGAGCGCGAGGTGCGCCAAGCACAAAAAGCCGGGCTAGAGCGCTGTGCCACCCTGATAGACAGCCAGCAAGATTTTGCCGCTGCCGCCCAGCAGGTCAGAGCCCTCATGTTCATTGCGCGTTTTGTCCAAGACGTAGCACAGCGCCAAGAGCAACTGGGACAATAGGGCCTCACTTCCTATTTTCTATTCCATAAAAGAAAAATTCATGGCGCTGCTGCAGATTTCCGAACCCGGCCAATCCCCCAACCCCCACCAGCGGCGCATTGCCGTAGGCATTGACTTGGGCACGACCCACTCGCTGGTAGCTGCTGTACGCAATGGCGTGGCCGAATGCCTACCCGATACCGAAGGCCGGGTGCTGTTGCCCTCTATCGTGCGCTATTTGGCCGACGGCAAGCGCCAAATTGGGTATGCCGCTGCCAACGCCCAAGCCGAAGATGCCAGCAACACCATTGCCTCGGTCAAGCGCCTGATGGGGCGCGGGCTGGCCGATATTCAGCAGCCCGACAAACTGCCCTATACACTGGTGAATGCCGAAGGCAACACAGCCAGCGCCAGCGGCATGGTGCATCTGGCTACCGCTGGGGGTGTCAAGTCGCCAGTAGAAATCAGCGCTGACATTCTGGCTACGCTACGCTACCGCGCCGAAGACACCTTCAACGATGACCTGTACGGGGCCGTGATTACCGTTCCGGCCTATTTTGACGATGCCCAGCGCCAAGCCACCAAAGACGCGGCGCAATTGGCCGGTATCCACCTGCTGCGCCTGATTAACGAACCCACCGCCGCCGCGATTGCCTATGGCTTGGACAACGCCAGCGAGGGCATTTATGCCGTCTATGACTTGGGTGGCGGCACGTTTGATATTTCCATCCTGCGTCTAACGCAAGGCGTGTTTGAAGTGATTGCCACGGGTGGCGATTCCGCCCTGGGCGGTGATGATTACGATGCCGCGCTGGCCGATGGGGTGCTGGCACAGCTAGGCATCTCGGTAGAAACACCCAGCGATAAAACCGCTGCCCGTTTGGCGGCCCGTGCCTGCAAAGAAGCCCTGACCGCCGACGATAGCGCCCTGTTCAGCGCCACACTGGCCGGACAAACTATCGCCCATCCCGTACAGCGTAGCGACTTTGAAGCCGCCACAGCGCACCTGACGGCGCGCTCTTTGGCCGCTGTGCGCCGCGCCCTGCGCGATGCCCAACTGGCAGCAGACGAAGTGCAAGGCGTAGTCATGGTGGGTGGCTCAACACGGATGCCGCAGATTCAGCAGGCCGTGGGGGCATTCTTTGGCCGCACGCCGCTGACCAACCTGAATCCGGATGAAGTGGTGGCCTTGGGCGCGGCCATCCAAGCCAACCAATTGGCCGGTAACAACACAGCGGGTGATTTGTTGCTGCTGGATGTGATTCCGCTGTCCTTGGGCATCGAGACGATGGGCGGATTGGTGGAACGCATCGTTGCACGCAACGAAACCATTCCCACAGCCAAGGCGCAAGACTTCACCACCTACAAAGATGGCCAAACTGCGCTGGCGCTGCATGTAGTGCAAGGTGAGCGCGATTTGGTGCAAGACTGCCGCAGTTTGGCCCGCTTTGAGCTGCGCGGCATCCCACCGATGTCCGCCGGGGCGGCACGTATCCGCGTTACGTTTACCGTGGATGCCGATGGTCTGTTGTCCGTCAGTGCCAAAGAACAAATCAGCGGTGTCGAGGCGCATATCGACGTAAAACCCTCGTATGGCCTAAGCGATGAGCAAATCGCCAAAATGCTGCAAGACGGCTTTGCCACCGCTGCCCAAGACATCCAAGCGCGTGCCTTGGTAGAAGCGCGTGTGGATGCCGACCGGATGTTGCTGGCCACCCAAAGCGCCTTAGACATCGACAGCCATTTGCTGCACAACGACGAGCGCACCCGTATTGACCAGTTAATGGCTGCCCTGCGCCAACAAAAAGACAGCGATGATGCCGCCGCCATCGAGGCCGCTACCCAAGCCTTGGCCAAAGGCACCGAAAGCTTTGCCGCCCAGCGCATGAACCAAGGCATCCGCCAAGCGCTGGCTGGCAAAAACGTCCAAAGCCTCTAATCTCTTGCCCCCAACACACCATGCCGATTATTAAAATTTTGCCCCACGCCGACTACTGCCCCCAAGGCACCGAAATCAGCGCTCCTGCGGGCACTTCGATTTGCGAAGCCCTGTTAGAAAACCACATTGCGATTGAACACGCTTGCGATATGAGCTGCGCCTGCACCACCTGCCATGTGATTGTGCGCGAAGGTTACCAATCCTTGAATGCGGCCGAAGAAGAAGAAGAAGACCTGCTAGACCGCGCATGGGGACTAGAACCCCAATCGCGCCTGAGCTGCCAAGCCATTGTGGGGGCGCAAGATTTGACGCTAGAAATCCCCAAATACACCATCAACCACGCCCGAGAAAACCACTGACATGCTGCGCCAGATTATTCTCGACACCGAAACCACCGGCCTATCGGCAGACAATGGCGACCGCATCATTGAAATCGGCTGTGTCGAGCTGGTGGCGCGCAAGCTCACTGGCAACAACAAACACTTTTACCTGAACCCAGGGCGCGATAGCCACCCGGATGCCTTGCGCGTCCACGGCATCAGCAACGAGTTTTTGCAAGACAAGCCCAAGTTTGAAACCATCGCCCAAGAACTGCTCGACTACCTGCACGGGGCGGACTTGATCATCCACAACGCGCCGTTTGACTTGGGTTTTCTCAACAAAGAGCTAGAACTGACAGGCCGCCCACCGCTGAAAAAATTTGTCGGCGAGATTACCGACACGCTGGTGATGGCCAAAGAGATGTACCCCGGCAAGCGTAACTCTTTGGATGCGCTGTGCGACCGCTTGGAGGTGGACAACTCTGGGCGCACCCTGCACGGCGCGTTGCTGGATGCCGAGCTGCTGGCCGATGTATATATCAACCTGACACGCGGCCAAGATGCCCTGCTGGTGGTAGAGGAAGATGCCCCCAGCGCTGGCAGCACACAGCACAGCGCCTTCGATCTGCGCGGTGTGGCCCTGCCCATTTTGTTGGCTTCTGAGGCCGAACTGAACGCCCATGAGGCCGTGTTGGGGCAAATCGACAAGGCCAGTGGCGGTAAAACGGTATGGCGCGCGCAGCAAAACAGCTAAAAACTGTGCCATAATCTTGGTCTTGTCATTAAGACAGGGGTGATTAGCTCAGCGGTAGAGTACTGCCTTCACACGGCAGGGGTCACATGTTCGATCCATGTATCACCCACCACATTTTTTCGGCACTGACTGCTTGTTCAGTGCCTTTGGGTGATTAGCTCAGCGGTAGAGCACTGCCTTCACACGGCAGGGGTCACATGTTCGATCCATGTATCACCCACCAATTTCTTAAAGCATCAAGGACTTGCCCAGTGGGTTAAGTCCTTTTTTTTGGCCGGTTTGTGCCGAAAATGCACAGGGCTATCTGTTTTTGTCGTACAAAAGAGCTTGCCCGGTTTGCACAGGCTGTGCCCCGGCGATGAAACTGTCCAAAAAATAGTGGAGCAACTCACTCAATGAATTACAAAGTAGGCTGGCCCGGATGGAAGATAGTGGCACGCTGTGGTGTGCCACTTTTAGTGCGTGTGCAGGTGCATTTTGATGCCGAATCCCAATCTTATTGGGCGGACAGCCCTGACCTTGACGGCTTGATAGTGGCTGGCCAAGACTTGAACGAACTACACACGGAAGCCGTGGCCGCTGCGGGCGAACTGCTGAGCCTGATCCTCCACAGCCCTAGGGCAAAAGCCTTCACCGAGCTGCGTATCCGTGATGATGCCTTACCACATACTGCATGAATGGCTACTACAGTTTGGTGGTAGCCCAGCTTACACTGCACGGCTACAGTTTTTTGCGTCCAGGCAAAGGCTCACACGAAATATGGAGTAACGGCATACGCCATCAGATGGTCTCGAAAAACATGCCAGCGCGGACTATGGCCAATGAAATCATGAAACAAGCAGGTATAGCACACCGTTTCTAATCTGTAGCGTGGCAGCGTAAACTGTACCGGAAGGCGCTATCCGGTACCACAAAGAAAACCAAGGCGCAAACTGAACGCCCAAACCCACCAAAGGCAGGATGCAGCACTGCACCTGCTTATGCTGCTGGCCAACGATTTTGTGCAGGGCATTGATAAAAGCTGCGTCTTTCTCGAATGAACACCACCATGACCTTGGCAAAACCCGACTCGCTTCTCATCGACACCCCCCACGCCCTGCCCGCCGATGAGGTGCTGCGCCAGCTGCATTCTGACCCCGAGGGCCTGTCCTTAGACGAAGCCCAGCGCCGTTTAGTCCAAGTAGGCCCCAACCGCTTGCCCACACCCGCCAAAGACGGATTACTAAAACGCTTTTTCAAGCATTTTCATGACATCCTGATTTACATCCTGATTGCCGCCGCTGGTATCACAGCACTGTTGGGCCATTGGATAGACACCGGCGTGATTTTGGGCGTGGTCATCATCAATGCCATCATTGGCTTCATTCAAGAAGGCAAGGCCGAAGATGCCTTAGAAGGCATCCGCAAAATGCTGTCGCAAAACGCGCAAGCACGGCGCAACGGACAATGGGTAGAAATACAAGCCGATAGCTTGGTACCGGGCGATGTAGTGCGCCTGCGTTCGGGTGACCGCGTACCCGCCGACTTGCGTTTAATCGAAACCATCAATTTACGCATCGAAGAATCGGCCCTCACGGGGGAATCGGTGCCCGCAGACAAAAACGCCGACCCTGTCGAAGCGGGTGCGGGTGTGGGCGACCGTTTTGGCATGGCTTTTTCTGGCACGATGGTAGCTGCTGGGCGCGGCGTGGGGGTGGTTACCTCCACCGGCCCCCACACCGAGTTGGGCCGCATCAATCGCATGATTGCCGAGGTGCAAACGCTGCAAACGCCATTAACGCGCGAGATGGCCGAGTTTGGCAAAATTTTGTCGCTGGTGATTGTTGCTTTGGCCATCTTAATGCTGGTGATTGGCCTAACACTGCACGACTTTCCGCTGGCACAGTTAATCCTCGCGGCCATTAGTTTTGCCGTGGCAGCCATTCCAGAGGGGCTGCCCGCCATCCTGACCATCACGCTGGCGCTGGGGGTGCAACGCATGGCGCAGCGCAATGCCATCACGCGCAAACTGACGGCCATCGAAACTTTAGGCTCCGTCACGGTGGTCTGCTCCGATAAAACCGGTACCCTGACGCAAAACGAAATGACCGTGCGCCACATTGTCACCCGCAGTGGCGATTACGCAGTCGAAGGCACCGGCTACCGCCCCCAAGGCCAGGTGACCCTCAAGGGCATACCCGTCCAGCTGGCGCAAGACGCGCACCTGCGCGCGGTGCTAGAGGTGGCCGCTGTGGCCAACGATACCGAGGTGGCAGAAAAAGACGGTCAATGGCGCGTCACTGGCGAGCCTACCGAAGGCGCATTGCGTACCCTGGCACTCAAAATGAATTTTGATGCCAGCGCACATGAGCGCCATGACAGCATCCCGTTTGAGTCGGCCAACAAGTTTATGGCCACGCTCAATTCCAGACCTGCTGGCGGGCGCGCTATTTTGCTCAAGGGCGCACCCGACCGCCTGCTTGACCGCTGTATGCACGAGCTTGGCGCAGACGGTCAAACCGCGCCGCTGAATCGCCGCTTCTGGGAAGAACGCATAGACGCGCTCAGCGCCCAAGGTTTGCGTGTCTTGGCGGCAGCTGCCCGCGAAACCCACGACCAAAAAAACGCGCTATCGTTAGGCGACCTGGAAGAAGACATGATCTTCTTGGGCCTGATGGGCATTATTGACCCCCCACGCCCAGAAGCGATTGCGGCCATCCAATCGTGCCACGGCGCAGGTATTCGCGTCAAAATGATTACCGGCGACCACGCGGGCACAGCGCGTGCCATCGGCCTAGAAATGGGCTTGGGCAAGGGTGGCACGCTCAAGGTCATCTCTGGGGCCGAAATTGAAGCCGCCTCGGACGAAGAATTGCAACAAATCGCCCAAGACTGCGACATTTTTGCCCGCACCAGCCCCGAACATAAACTGCGTCTGGTAAAAGCCCTGCAAGCACGCGGCGAAGTGGTGGCCATGACGGGCGATGGAGTCAACGATGCGCCAGCCCTGAAACGCGCCGATGTGGGCGTGGCGATGGGCATCAAAGGCACTGAAGCCACCAAAGAAGCCGCCGATGTGGTCTTGGCCGACGATAACTTCAGCTCGATTGAACGCGCCATCGAAGAAGGCCGCACCATTTACGACAACCTGAAAAAAGCCATTCTGTTTAGCCTGCCCACCAATGGCGCGCAAGGCTTAGTCATGCTGGCCGCTGTGGTTTTTGGCCTGACCTTACCCCTCACGCCGGTGCAAATTTTGTGGGTAAATATGGTGGTGGCCGTGACGCTGGCCTTGGCCTTGGGCTTTGAACCGGCTGAACCGGGTGTGATGCAGCGGCCCCCACGCAAACCCGGTGGCTCTATCATGGACCGCGCCATGTTGTTGCGCTTGCTGATGGTGTCTTTGTTGATTGGTGCCGCCACGATTGCTATCTTTGAGTTTGAACTAGCGCAAGGTGTGCCCGAGGATGTAGCACGCACGATGGCCGTGACCACTTTGGTGATTGCACAAACCTTCTACCTGTTCAATGCCCGCTTCCTGACCGAATCGAGCCTGCGTATGGATTTGTTATTGACCAACCGCGCCGCCCTGATAGCCGTGGGCTTGTTGGTACTGCTGCAACTGGGTTTTGTTTATTTGCCTTTCATGAACCTCTGGTTTGGCACCACAGCGTTAGCGCTGCACCATTGGCTCTTGGCACTGGGCATTGGCATGGTGGTATTTTTGCTGATTGAAGCCGAAAAAGCCTGGACGCGGCACCGCCATGCGGCCAGCCCACTAAAAGCCTCCTAAGATGCGCCCTTCCAGCCGCCTTCAGCCTTTTTGTGGGTTTTTGCTGGGTTTTTTCTAGCAAAAAACCCTTTCATGGCCTCTTGGATATGCTGGCTTTGCCCCCACTTGGTTAAGATGGCACTGTGTATTGCCTGCTTTGGCGTTTTGCAAGGCGGCAACCCTGTTTTACCCCCTCCCGAAAGGCTCACATGACGCATCCCGTTTCTGAAACCATCTCTAGCACCCAAGCCGAACTGGAACGTCTGGTCACAGACCTGCGTAGCATGATTTCTAGCAAAGACTTGGACAACGTGCCCGAAATCAAAGCCCTGCGCCAACGCCTAGACGATGGTATGCACAATGTGCGCGATGCCGCCGTCCACGCCGCCCAAGAAGCCGCACGCCAAGCCAAAGATGCCGCCCGCGCCGCCGACCGCTACGCCCACGATGAACCTTGGCGTGTGGCCGGTGCTGCCTTGACGGTCGGTGCCGTGGTGGGCTTTTTGCTCTCGCGCCGTTAAGCCCTGCTTGGCTTTGCAAAGCTTGTACCCCTTGCCCAGCGCAAGTTTTTCCTCCAAAAGCTTGCGCTGAGATGGATTGGATTGCTTTACTCGGCCTAGATGCTTGGTTAGCCCGCTGGCGTGTGCTGCTGGCCGAAGGTGCCATCGCAGCTGAAGACCGCTTGGCACTGGCCCAGCTCGAATGGGTGGAACACAAGCACCATCTGCGCCGCGTAGTGGTGTGTGGTTTGGTGGTCACGGCCATCACGGTGGTGGCCTTGCTGCTGCTGTCTTTGGCACTGCTGGTGCAGTTTTGGGACAGTCCACAGCGAACTTTGGTGGCTTGGCTGCTGGCCGGTGGCTGGACGGTGGTTTGGATTGCCAGCGTGCTGGTCTTGTTGTCCGCTGTGCGGCGCACCGACCATGCTTTTGCCCTGACGCGCCAAGAACTGCACAAAGACTGGCAAGTGTTTGTGCATAAAAACCAACCTTAACTTGGCCGTATAGAACCAGCAATGCCCCCTTCCGTCCACCTACCCACCCCAGAACAACAACGCCTGCTCGACCGTATGCAGGCACAGCGCCAGCGTTTGCTGGTGTGGCAAGCCCAACAGTCACATTTCCCGCGCCGCAGCATGGGCAGTGCGAGCAATCCTGCGGCCTTGCTGTCTTCCGCCTTGCTCGGGCGGCTTGCTTGGTTTGCACGCCGACATCCATTGGCCGTGCTGGCAGGTGTTGGAGTGGCTTGGGCAGCTGGCCCAAAGCGATTGGCGCAGTGGGCTGGGGTTCTGCTGCCCTTGTTGTTGCGCCCACGCGCTTAAACGCGGTTCAATCAACACTGCGAAGCAAAGGGGGCCACGGCCCCCTGATTTTTTTCAGATGTGCTTTATTTTTAACGCATGGCCTTGATAGCCTTGGCCGCGCTGCTAGGCAGGCCGGGGCCAGCATAAATCAGACCGGTATAGATTTGCACCACATCGGCCCCAGCGCGAATTTTGCTCACCGCATCTTGGGCGCTCATGATGCCGCCCACTCCAATAATCGGGAAATTTTTACCCAAGGCCGCGCGCAGTTGGCTAATCACCTGGTTACTGGCCTCTAACACCGGTGCCCCACTTAGGCCGCCGGTTTCTTGGGCATGGGGCAAGCCTTGCACGGCCTCGCGGCTGATGGTGGTGTTGGTGGCAATCACGCCATCCATGCCGTGGCGTTGCAGGGTGGCGGCAATCACCGATACCTGTGATGCGTCTAAATCAGGGGCGATTTTGACGAAAATCGGCACACGCCGCGCTTTACCACTGGGGCCGGGTTGGCGGGCCAAAGTCTCACGCCGCTGGGCAATTGCCCCCAATAAGGCATCCAGCGCCTCATCGCTTTGCAGGCTACGCAGGTTTTGCGTATTGGGCGAGCTGATGTTCACCGTGACATAGTCGGCATGGGGATAGACACCCTCCAAGCAAGTCAGGTAATCGCGGGTAGCATCCTCAATCGGCGTGCTGGCATTTTTACCAATGTTCAGGCCCAACAGCATCGGGTAACGGCGTTTTTGTTGGCGAAACTTGGCTTGCTGCACATTGCGGATGAAAGCTTCTAAGCCGTCGTTGTTAAAACCCAAACGGTTAATCAGCGCTTTGGCCTTGGGCAGGCGGAACATGCGCGGTTTGGGGTTGCCCGGCTGGGGTTTGGGCGTGACGGTACCCACCTCAACGAAGCCAAAGCCCATTGCGCCCAGCGCGTCGATACAGCGGGCGTTTTTGTCCAAACCAGCGGCCATGCCGACGCGATTGGGAAAAGTCAGGCCCGCCAGCTCAATCGGGTCGTTGACGGTTTCATGGCACCAAGCCCATTGCAAGGGCGTGCCTTGGCCACGGCTGAGGGTGTCCATCGTTAAATCGTGGGCCGCTTCGGCATCCATGCCAAACAGAAACGGGCGGGTAAGGGCGTAGGGAATCAGGGACATGGGGGGGATAATAAGGGGTTAATCCCTGGATTTTCTCCCATGACGACTGCACCTTCCCCCACCCAAGACGAACTCAAGGCCCTGGTCGGCCAAGCCGCACTGCGCTATATCACCCCCGGCGATATTGTGGGCGTAGGCACTGGCTCTACCGTGAACAAGTTTATTGATGCCTTGGCCACTATCAAAGACCAAGTGCGCGCTGCCGTGTCCAGCTCGGTTGCCAGCACAGAACGGCTACGTGCCTTGGGTATTCCAGTGCTGGATGCCAACGAGGTAGAACAGTTGTCGGTCTATGTGGATGGTGCCGATGAGATTGACCACCACGGCTACATGGTCAAGGGCGGTGGCGCGGCACTCACGCGCGAAAAAATCGTCGCGGCCTTGGCACAGCGTTTTGTTTGCATTGCCGATGCTTCTAAGCTGGTGCCAGTGTTGGGGCAATTTCCGCTGCCGGTCGAGGTGATTCCGATGGCCGCGCAACAGATTGCGCGCCGCTTTGCCACGCTGGGCGGCCAAGCGACACTGCGCTTGAAAGACGGCCAAGCACTCATCACCGACAACGGTCAGCATATTTTGGATGTGCGTGGCTTGCAGATTACCGACCCGCTGGGCTGGGAGTCGGCCATCAACCAATGGCCAGGGGTGGTGACGGTGGGCATTTTTGCCCACCAAAAAGCCTCGGTCTGCCTGTTGGGTACAGCCCAAGGCGTAGAGACCATCACTTACTAAGCTGCTCTAGCACCCAACCAGCAGCGCACTGGCCAAAGGTGGCCGTCACGGCCACCACCGAGCCATAACCGTGGCAATTGAGGCTGCCGTCGCCGCCTTCGAGTGCGCAGGAAGCATCGGGCGGGGCTACGGCCTCGCGGCTGAACACGCAGGCCACGCCGATTTTTTTGCCCTCGCGCGGCGCGCCGTACTGCTTACGCAGGCGGTAGCGCAACTGGGCCAACAGGGGGTCATGCGTGGTGTGGGCCAAGTCGTCTATATCCACCTTATGGGCGTGGCGTTTGCCACCCGCTGCCCCCACGCTGATGAATAAGCGCCGCTGTTGCCGCGCCCAAGCGGCCATGGCCGTTTTGGCATGGATTTGGTCACAGGCATCGATCACCGCATCGACACCGGGCGGCAGAATGCCGGGCCAGTTGGCAGGTTCGACAAAATCCTCGATGCAGTTCACCATGCAATCCGGGTGGATATGGGCGATGCGCTCGCGCATGGCTTGCACCTTGGCTTGGCCGATGGTGCTATCGAGCGCGTGGATTTGCCGGTTCAAGTTGGATTCGGCAATATGGTCTAAATCAATCAGCGTGAGCTGCCCCACCCCGCTGCGCGCCAGCGCTTCCGCCGCCCAAGAGCCAACCCCGCCAATCCCCACCACCGCCACATGGGCGGCACGTATTTGGGCGGCACCAGCGCGGCCATAGAGCCGCTCTAGGCCACCAAAGCGGCGTTGCAGCAGCGCTTGGCGTTCATCGGTGTCTTTATCAGAAACTAGCTCCGGTTTGAAACCTCCCCCTTCAGGGGGATAGAATTCGTTTGGGAGAGGGGTAACCTCTTCCAAAGTCGCCCCGCTAGGGGTGTGGATTGAAACATCCAAAGTGGTTTGCATCACTTCATCTGCGCTAGGCGCTCTTTGGCCGCGCTGGCGGCTTCAGACTTGGGATAGGCGGCCAACAAGTCTTCTAGCGTTTTGCGTGCGCCGCGCACTTCTTTCAGCTCCAGCTGGCAGTTGGCCATCGACAAAGCAGCTTCGGGGGCGCGGGCGTGCTTAGGGGCTGCCGTCAACAGCGTTTTAAAGGTGGTGATGGCTTCTTTGTAGTTGCGCGTGGCGTATTGGGCATTGCCGAGCCAAAAGCGTGCCGAAGCAGCATAGCCACTGCGTGCGTTGTGCTTGAGAAACTCGGTAAAGGCGGTTTGCGCCTCGGGGAATTTGCCCGCGCGAAACTGCGCCAGTGCGGCCTCAAAGGCGGTTCTTTCTGCCGGGTCGGCCATGAACTCTTGGCCGTCTAGCGTGACTTTAATCGGCTCGAACTGGCGCAGGCGCTCATCCACGCCTACGGCAATATCGCGCTGCTGGCGTTGCAGTTCGGCTACCTCGCGTTGCAATTGTTCGTTTTGGCCACGCAGTTTGGCCATCTCGCTGCGCAGGGTGTCGATTTGGTTTTGCAACTCTAACAGGCTACGGCGCGCTTGGGAGCCATCGTCGCCAGTGCGGCGGATGTCTTCGCTGGTGCGCTGGGTGGTCTGCTGCAAGGTATCGACGCGCTGGCGCAGCTCCAAAATGGCGCGCCGGGCCTCGTCGTCCTCAAACAGGGCCGCGTGGGCGCTGGGCAGCACAGTGGCCGACAGCGCCAGCAGCCAAGGAGCCGCCAGCGAGGCCGCCGACCAGCGGCGCAATAAAGTGCTAGGGCGGGCCATCAGCGGTAAGACAGTTCAGCGCGGCGATTTTGCGCGTGTACGTCTTCACTGTTGCCAGTGGCGGCAGGTTTTTCTTTGCCAAAACTGACGGCTTCCATTTGCGTATCCGGCACGCCCAACAAGCCCAAAGAGCGGCGCACTGCCTCGGCACGTTTTTGGCCCAACGCGAGGTTGTATTCACGGCCACCGCGCTCGTCGGTGTGGCCTTCAATCATCACAGTGCGGCCCTGGCCGGCTTTGATAAAGCTGGCGTGGGCATCAATCAGGGTTTGGAACTCGGGCTTGATGGCGTAGCTATCGTAATCAAAATAGACCAAACGGCTCACGTTCGCGGGACCGTCCTTGTTGGCAGTCGATTGCGACAAATCGACCCCGGCCACGCCGCTAAGGCCCGCGCTGCCCGATTGGGCACCCCCATTGAGGCCCAACTGCTGCGTTGGGATGGCCGTGCTGGTGCCATCGCTTGCGGCTGGATTTTGCAAATCTACGCCCGAGCTGCAACCAGCTACCAGCACGGCAGCGGCTACGGCCAAAGAAAAACGCTTGAACATAAAAACTCCTGCAATTTGAACAATGAACTGAAAAATAACAAAACCGTCAAAAACTATCAAAAATTATTGCTTCTGAAAGGGACCCCAGTCAGGCTCACGAATATCGCCACCCTGACCGGCCAAACGGGCCTTGATTTTTCCATCCAAGGTGGTGGTCATGAGGGCTTCGCGCCCTTGCTGCTGGGTGGCATACACAATCAGGCGACTATTGGGTGCAAAACTGGGATTTTCGTCAGCGCTGGTGTCGGTAATGGCCGTCACGGTGCCGCTGGCCAATTCCATCACATGCAGCTTAAAGGCACCGCCCACGCGCGAGATATAGGCCAGCCAACGGCCATCTGGGCTGATGCTGGGCGAGATGTTGTAATTGCCCGTAAAGGTGATGCGCTCAGCGCTGCCGCCAGAGGCCCCAACGCGGTAAATTTGCGGTGCGCCACCCCGGTCACTGACAAAATAAATGCTACGGCCATCGGATGAATACACCGGCTCGGTATCAATACCGGCACTTTGCATCAGGCGGCGTGCTTCGCCACCGTTGGCATCAATGGTGTAGAGCTGCGAGTTGCCATCGCGGCTAAGGGTAACGGCCAGCGTGCGGCCATCGGGTGACCACGCGGGCGCGCTGTTAGAGCCTCGAAAATTGGCAATCAGGCGGCGGCGACCAGTGGCAATATCATGCACATAGACTACCGGCTTGCGCGATTCAAACGACACATAGGCCAGTTGCATCCCCGAGGGCGACCACGCTGGCGAGATGATAGGCTCGGGGCTAGACAGGGCGGCTTGGGAGTTTTCGCCATCGGCATCGGCCACCCACAGGCTGTAACGCGCGCCCGCCTTGGTCACATAGGCCAAGCGGGTAGAAAAAATACCCGGCTGGCCGGTCAGTTTTTCATAAATAAAATCGGCCACCCGGTGCGCGGCCAAGCGCAAATCAGCAGTGACCACGGCATAACTTTGGCCGCCCAAGTCTTGGTTACGCACCACATCCCAGAGGCGAAAGCGCACTTCAAAGCGGCCATCGGCCAAGCGCGTCACACTGCCAGCGGCCAGCGCGTCGGCGGATTTTTGCCGCCACTGGCTTAAATCGGGGCGCACGGTCTCATCGAGCATGGCTCCGCTGGTGTCGATGTTGCGAAACTGGCCGCTGCGCTCCAAATCGGCTTGCACAATGGCGGCGATTTTTTGCGGTGCTTGGGCTTCGCCCCGGAAAGGGGCAATGGCGACGGGCAATTGGGTCAGGCCCACGCCAGCGACTTCGACCCGAAACTGGGCCAGCGCCGGTAGGGCCGAAGAAGCCAAAGCCGCCGTCAGGGCATGGCGACGGGACAGGCGCGGCAAGGCCGCCGCAGAAGAGGGAGAAAACATCGGGTAGTGGGTCATAAACAGACAAAGTGTCGGGCAATGGCCGAACAGAAGTGGCGATGTTACCAAGCCCGGCCCACAGGATGTGCAAGCTGGGGCGGCAAACGTAGAATTCGCGCCACATGCAAACCCCCGAATCTTCTACCCCGCCCAGCCCGGCCACCCCTTCTGCCAGCCCCCCAGACAGCCTAAGCCAGCGCCTGAAGCGCTTGGCGGTTTATTTTGGTGGCCAACGCTTGGCTTGGACGCTGGCGATGGTGGGCACCTTGGTCGGTGCCCTGACCGAGCCGCTGTTGGCGGCGCTGCTCAAACCCCTGCTAGACCAAGGGTTTACCCAAGGCACTTTGGCGCTCTGGACGGTGCCAGTAGCCATTATGGGGCTGTTTTTGGTGCGCGGTTTAGCGCTGTTTGCCGCCCAATACGCGCTGGCACGCATCGCCAACGAGGGCATGTTGGCCCTGCGGCGCACCCTGTTTGAGCGCCTGTTAGCTGCCGAAATGGGCCTGTTTGCCCGGCAATCGGCCAGCAGCTTGGCCAACACCATTGTGTATGAGGTGCAAACCGGCTCGACCTTGCTGGTGCAAGCCGCCTTGGGTATCTCGCGCGATGGCTTTACCCTGCTGGCGCTGCTGGGCTATTTGCTCTATCTGAACTGGCAATTAACGCTGATTGTGGCCGTGGTAGCCCCCGGTGTGGCTTGGGTAATGAAAACCCTGTCGCGCCGCCTGTATCGCCTGACCAAAAGCAGCCAACAAGCCACCGATGCCTTGGCCTATGTGGTGGAAGAAAACGTGTTGGCGCATCGCATGGTGCGCTTGCACGGTGCCCAAGCCAGCCAAGCGCAGCGTTTTGCCGCCTTGGGGCGCGAACTGCGCCAATTGGCAATTAAATCGACCATCTCCTCCTCGGCCATGACCCCACTGACGCAAATGATGGCCGCCGCCGCTTTGTCCACGGTGATTTGCACCGCGCTATGGCAAAGCCGCACGCTGGGCGCAGCGCAAAACGATTTAACCGTGGGCGGTTTTATCTCATTCATTACCGCCATGCTGATGCTGATTACACCTCTGCGCCGCTTGGCCGATGTCAGTAGCCCCATCACCCGAGGGCTGGCCGCTTTGGAGCGCGGCATGATGCTGTTGGGCGAAGCGCCCGCAGAAAGCGGCGGCAGCTATGCCCCAGCCCGCGCCCAAGGGCGCTTAGAACTGCGCGACGTGAGCGTGCGCTTTGGCAACGAGACCGCAGCCCCAGCCTTAGACCATATGAATTTGCTCATCCAGCCCGGCGAGGTGGTGGCCTTGGTCGGGCCATCGGGGGCGGGTAAAACGACGTTGGTGCATTTGCTACCGCGCTTTTTAGAGCCTAGCAGCGGGCAAATTTTGCTCGATGGCCAGCCGCTGCCCGCATGGCAACTGCCAGCCTTGCGCGCACAATTTGCGCTGGTGAGCCAAGATGTGGTGATGCTCAACGATAGCATCGCCGTGAATGTGGCCTTGGGTGCCACGCTAGACGAAGCGCGCGTGCAAACCTGTTTGGAAGCGGCCAACCTGTGGGCGCATGTGGCGGCACTGCCGCAAGGCATCCATACCGTGGTGGGGCACAATGCCACCCAGCTTTCGGGCGGCCAGCGCCAGCGACTGGCGATTGCGCGTGCTTTGTACAAAGATGCACCCATTTTGATTTTGGACGAAGCCACCTCGGCACTCGATACCGAATCGGAACGCTTGGTACAAGAAGCCCTGCAACGCCTGATGCAAGGGCGCACCACTCTGGTGATTGCCCACCGGCTTTCTACCATTGAACACGCCGACCGGGTGGTGGTGATGGAACGCGGGCGTATGGTAGAGCAAGGCACCCATACCCAACTGCTGGCCAACGGTGGGCTGTATGCACGCTTACAAAGCCGTGCGGTGGGGGAAGGTGCAGCACCCTGACTGCATTGACAATGACCGTTCCCATGTATTGCTATCTTCTTTTCTAGCTCTGAAGGTTCCACCTTATGCCCCAACACACCTTTCTTTGGCACGATTACGAAACCTTTGGCGCCGACCCCCGGCGCGACCGGCCCGCGCAGTTTGCCGCCATTCGCACCGATGCCGAATTGAATGAAATCGAGGCACCGCTGATGCTCTACTGCAAGCCCAGCAACGATTACCTGCCCGACCCCCAATCCTGCCTGATTACCGGCATCACGCCGCAACAAGCCGGACAATTGGGCGTGCCCGAGCGCGAATTTGCCGCCCGCATCGAGGCCGAATTGGCCCGCCCCGGCACGATTGGCGTAGGCTACAACACCATCCGTTTTGACGATGAATTTACGCGCTTTTTGTTTTGGCGCAACCTGATAGACCCCTACGCGCGCGAATGGCAAAACCAGTGTGGCCGCTGGGATTTGATGGACGTGGTCCGCATAGCCTATGCCCTGCGCCCCGAAGGCATCGTTTGGCCAACCAAAGAAGATGGCAACGCCAGCTTCAAATTAGAAGACCTGAGCCGCGCCAATGGCCTAGCGCATGAACAGGCACACGATGCCCTATCCGACGTGCGCGCCACCATCGCCTTGGCCCGACTGGTGCGCCAACACAACCCGCGCTTGTTTGATTTTTGTTTCGCCCTGCACAAAAAGGATGGCGTGGCCGCAGAGCTACACCTGCCCGTCACGGCGCAAACGGCTCGGCCTTTTTTGCATGTCTCGGGCATGTACCCGGCGCAGCGCGGTTGCTTGGCTGTGGTCTGGCCACTGGCCCACCACCCGACCAACAAAAATGAAATCATCGTGTGGGATTTGGCCCAGGACCCTAGCGAACTGGCAAGCATCGACGTAGAAAGCCTACGCCTGCGCCTGTTTAGCCGCAGTGCCGATTTACCCGAAGGCACAACCCGGTTGCCCATTAAAACCATCCATTTGAATAAATCGCCGATGGTGGTGGGCAACCTGCGTACTTTGCGCCCCGAAATGGCGCAGCGTTGGGGCATCGAGATGGAGCAATGCTTGCAGCACGCCGCCATCGCGCGCGATTTGCCCGATATGAGCGCTATTTGGTCTGCCGTCTATACCCGCCCACCCGAGCCTACCCCCGATGTCGAACAAGACCTGTACGCCGGTTTTGTCGGCAACCACGACCGCTACCGCCTCAACGACCTGCGCCGCGCCGATAGCGACACCTTGGCGCGTGTGCGTGGGCAGTTTGACGACCCGCGCTTGGATGAAATTTTGTTCCGCTACCGGGCGCGCAATTTTTACGAATCGCTCGACGATATGGAGCAAGAGCGCTGGCAAGCGCACCGCAGCGCCTGCCTGATTGACGGCCAAGGCGGCGCACGCACGCTAGAGCAGTTGCAGCAAGAGATTGACCAGCTTTCTGAAACTGCCGACGAACGCGCCGAAGAAATTTTAGGCGCGCTGTACGACTGGGCCGATATGCTAGGGCAAACGCTTTAAGCCGGGTGCTGCTGGCGGCCACTGATGCCCGCAGCTTCACTGAGTACGCGCGTGGCCCATTGGTTTAAGCTGGTGCCCGCCGCGTGGGCCGCCGTGAGGGCGGCGCTATGCACCGCTGGTGGTACGCGCAGCATCAGTTTGCCGCTGGCAGGTTTGTTGGGGGTCTGTCCAAGTTTTTCACACGCGGTGACGTAATCATCCACGGCCTCATGAAACGCGGCTTCAAGTTCGGCCACCGATTCGCCGTGAAACGACACAATATCGCTGATGCCAGCCAGCCTACCGATGAGAATTTTGTCTTGTGCATCGAACTCCACTCGGGCCATATAACCGTTCTGCAATACCTACGCAAATCTAATCATTTCTGATTAAATCTACCGATTGCTTCCTGCTTCACAGAGGCTGGTTTCACTCGGGTCTTACGACCCAAGCCAGTGCCTTCCTCTCCACAGGCTG
>NZ_JAQUCA010000011.1 GCF_028686475.1 Giesbergeria sp.
GTTTTGTTCCCCCATATTTTGCCTTGTTTCCCCGTCTTTCCTCAACCTTAACGAACTACAAAAGAGTCGGATCAGAAACTGCTAAACAAGGTTGACGGAAATTTCTGGGGTTCCGGCTTAGACCCCCTACAAGGGAGCAACCGAGCCTGCAGTGGAAGACATGAGCTTGATGCCAGTGTGGTGAATACGAATGATTTACACTTTATCGAGCATGCTACAAGTAGCATGCTCTGTACGTCAAACTGCTCAAATTGCAGAGCTTTTTGTGGATATCCATTGCTTGAGAGAACTCCCTTATGTCCCATTATTCATCTTACAGCCCCCAAGACACCAACAACCGCAGCAGTGACACTGAAGATCGCTACAAGCGCGATCAGGATGTGTACTACTTTGATATTCGCGAAGGTTTGGTAGTGGGTGTGCAAGAGTGGGATGATGGTCGTTGGGAAAATGAGCGCATCGAGGCTGAAGAAACCTATACCCTCGATGGTCGGGATGTGCTCAAAATTGAGTACGAGCGCGGCTATACCGAAATCACCCGCTACAGCGACCCAGAAAACGATGGCTCCTACGTAGAGGTGTCTGAAACCCGAACAGGTACTATCACGCCAACCACCCCAGTCAGCGTAGATGAACGCATCGAAGTGCGCGCTGGTCAAACAGGCCCTGCCCTGGGCGGTCCGGGTGCTGACAGCTTTGTCGTGCGCGATTTTGGCCACGTGGTGATTGGCGATTTTCACCACAATCAAAATGACCGATTGGTGTTTGACACCGGTACCGGCATTGACTCTCTGAGCGCCTTGGCGCAACGCCTGACCGACTTGCGCTGGGAAGGCAGTGATTTGGTGATTCAGTTGGGCGAGCAGGCTTCTGTTACCCTGTTGGGGGTGCGCATCCACGGCATTGGGTTGGAAGACATCGACACCTTGAGTTGAGGTTCTGCTCGTGGTCGCATCGGGTGGATACAGGATGGCACAGGTCTATGTTGCGTCCGTCACAAGGAGCAAGTGCGCTATACCTGCTGGAATCGAGCTAGCACTGGAAAATAGCCAGCACTTGCAGCCGTAAGGCAGCAGGGGGCAGAGTAGAAAAATTACGCTGCTGCAGCGGTGCTGAACTCGTCAAACGCTGCCGAAGCCTTAGCAGCATACATGAGCGAGGGGCCGCCACCCATATAGACGGCCATGGCCAGCACTTCGGCCAGCTCGGCACGGGTTGCGCCCAGCTTGACCAACGCTTGCAAGTGAAAGCCCACGCATGGATCGCAGCGTGCGGCCACCGACAGAGCCACGGCAATCAACTCTTTGGTTTTTTTGTCCAAAGCGCCATCGGCAGAGGCCGACTGACCCAGCGCATGGAAGGCTTGCAGGGTGTCGGGGATTTCTGTGCGCAGCTTGCCCAATTCGGCAGAAATATCACGGGTTAGGTCACGGTAAGAAGTGCTCATACTCAAGCTCCAGAGGTTGAAAAAACAGGGGGTGGGCGCAGCGCCAAGATGACGTTGAGCGCATCGAGGTTGTGGATGCACACATTGCCCGTTTGACATGGCAGTAACGGAGCGATTTGGTCAAATTGCTCGCGCGTCAGTTGCATGAGCGAGTGGTTTCAGAGCAATCCGGCTCTGGGTCAGTTTGTGTCAACAGGCCCTAGTGTACTTTGCAACCTAAATTCTGGTACGAACCCCGCATGGATTGCATTCACCATAAATTAAATATATGATTAATTAACTAATTAATTAAGAATGATGGTAAGTAAGCTCGTTGGCTAGCTTGACATGCCTGAAAAAGCAGGCATCAGAAAAGAACTTGCAGACGCTGCTGACACCCCATATAAGAAATCACGCTTCGACGCTTGTTGCAACTTTATTTGCATAGGTTGATTGTGATTACGCTGAGATTGTTTGTGACAGGGTACACAACCTGAACCCGTTGATAGATCGATTGCCTTGCATAAATCCCCGTCATCCTCTAACCATTGGAGCTCCGATGCCCTCTGAAATCTTCACTGAAATTGCTATTTTGGGTGCTGGAAGTGCCGGCCTTTATGCCTTGCGTGAGGTGCGTCGTGCTGGTCGCAGCTTTGTGATAATTGATCCAAGCCCTTTAGGTACAACCTGTGCGCGGGTGGGTTGCATGCCGTCCAAAGTTGCGCTCCATGCGGGTGCTGAGTGGGCTACCCGTAAGACCCTGACACACTTGGGTGTGCAGGGGGTGGAGAACTTGTCAATAAATCTATCCGCTATATGGGCCCGACTACGGGAGCAGCGAGATTTCTTCAGCAGCAGCGCTATTGCTAAGCTCCGTACAGCAGCTGGAGAGCACCTGCTTGAAGGTAGCGCTCGCTTTATTGAGCCCACCTTGCTCGAAGTCAGCACTTCCACTGGCGTGCAGCGCATCCGTGCCAAGGCGGTGGTGATTGCCACTGGATCGCGTCCCGTGGAGCCAGCCTGGCTGGCACCGGTGCAGGATCGCACCGTCACTACAGATGCCTTGTTCGAGCTGCCTACCCTGCCAGCCCGTGTTGGTATCTTGGGCCTAGGGGCGATTGGGTTGGAGATGGGGCTGGCTCTGTCCCGTTTGGGCGTGCAGGTACTGGGTGCAGATCTGGCACCACAGGTCGGCGGTATCACAGATCCGGTGCTGGGTGAGTGCGCCCGTGCTCGCTTTGGTCGCGAAATGGATCTGTGGTTGGGTGTGGAAACTCGCCTGGAACGTACCAAGACCGGTGTATGTCTACGCGCTGGTGAACGCGAGGCAGAGGTGGATTTGTTGCTGGCTGCCTTGGGCCGACGACCCAATACCGACAACCTGAACTTGCAGGCGGCGGGCTTTCCACTGGATGCGCGCGGTAATCCGCGCTTTGACCCCGCCACGATGCAGGTGGGCGACTTGCCAGTCTTCATTGCGGGTGATGCCAACGCCACCCGCCCGCTGATGCACGAGGCCGCCGATGAAGGCACCATCGCAGGCTATAACGCCGCGCGCGAAATGCCCACTCGCTTTGCACGTAAGGTCACACTGGGGATTGCATTCTCCAATCCTGACATTGCCAGCGTAGGAGCACGCTTCGACACGCTACCGCCCGAAGGCGTGGTGATTGGTACCGCCAGCGGCGACAAAAACGGCCGCGCCCGTATCCTGGGCGCTACTGACAGCCTGCTGCGTGTGTACGCCGATGCTCACGATGGTCGCCTCCTAGGCGCTGCCATGGTAGCCGCTGGTGGCGAGCATTTAGCTCATCTGCTGGCTTGGTCTATCCAGCGCGGTGAAACGGCGGAGCAGTTGTTGCAGCTGCCCTTCTACCACCCTGTCATTGAAGAAATGCTCCAAACCGCGCTGCAGGACATTGTGCGCCAACTACCCGCCAGCAGATCCCATCCTCTGGGTCTGACTTTGGAGGGATCCGTATGAGTCCGTCTGTCAACGAACCGCACGAGCGGCTTGCCCATGTACCGGTGGCTCTGTTTGCCACCGTGATGGGTATGGCGGGCCTTACGATTGCTTGGATCAAGGCCCACCATGTGGCTGATGCTCCGCTGGAGGTGGCTTGGTTACTGCGCTGGCTGGCCAGCGGGTTGTATGTGTTTTTGCTGGCACTGTATGGGGCCAAGCTGCTGCGCTATCCTCAGGCAGTAAAAGCAGATTGGGCCCATCCGGTACGGGTAAATTTCTTCCCGGCCATATCCATTGGCCTGCTACTGCTTTCGATTGCTTGGGCCCAAGACGCACCGCACGTTGCCTTCTGGATGTGGGGTGTTGCCGCTGCCTTGCATCTAACATTTACGCTGGCGGTGATGAGCAGCTGGATACACCACACCCACTACGCCATCCAGCACGCCAATCCCGCCTGGTTCATTCCAGTGGTGGGCAACATTATTGTGCCGATTGCTGGCGTGCGCTTTGCTCCGGTGGATATCAGCTGGTTTTTCTTCAGCATCGGGTTGGTGTTTTGGTTAGTGCTGATGACCATCGTACTGTACAGGCTGTTTTTTCATGAGCCCCTGCCAGCACGCCTTACACCCACGCTGTTCATCCTGATTGCGCCGCCTGCGGTTGGGTTTCTGGCGTATGTTGCGCTCAGTGGTCAAGTTGATGGCTTTGCCCGAGTACTGTACTTTTCGGGCCTGTTTCTGACTTTGCTACTGTCTAGCCAGGCTGCCCGGTTCTTCCGGCTGCCGTTCTTCATCTCGGCCTGGGCTTATTCTTTCCCGCTGGCGGCGATTACGATTGCCACCTTTGAGATGGGGGCTGGTGGTGTCCAAACCTTCTACATCAAACTGGGTTGGTTGCTGTTGGTAGTTTTGAGTGCTGTGGTGATACTGCTTGCCATCAAGACTTTGCTAGCTGCTGCACAAGGAAAGATTTGCGTGCCGGAGTGAAGGTAGGTATGACGCAGTTCTGCGTCACGTAATTGTTGGTGACGAAACCGTGACCCAGACGTGCAGTTGCGCCTTCCAAGCGACAGCACCATTTGAATGACCAGTTATTGGCTTTTGCCAGCTGCCGCACACTGGTCAACCTGAGCCTGATTTACCCTGTTTTCTGGCTGCTCCACACCGGTTTATCTGAGCCAATAGGTGTACTTCGACACACAGAACCCCAACCAAAGACCTACATGGTGGGAACACCTCCAAGTATCGAGATTACCGCTCGATGGGAGCATTCACAATGGCGGAGTAAGCAAACGCCCCGGCGAATCATCGCTAGGGTTCAGGCGTTTGCGCCGGCGATCTGTACTCCTTGGCCCATCAGCAGTTTGCGCGAAAGCTTCAACAGGGCCAGCAGGGTCACGACCTGAACACAGGCTAACAGCCCGATGCCAATCCAGTAGGCTGTCTCGTACTTGACGATCACGCCGGTTTGTACCCATGCCAAGTGCCACCAGAACATGCCCATCACGAAAAGTGCCACACCAGGGCAGATCAACCCAAAACTGAGCGGGTCACGCCCGGAATTGCCCAGATGCGACCGCAAATAGCCAGTGAGTTGCATGACTTTGAAGCCCATCCCCATCACCGCGAGCTGCAGCGTAAAGATGGCGGTGATCTTGTAGAAGATGTCCCCTGAATCCTGGGGTGAAGTGAAGTGGTGTGCCAGACCATGCTGGATCCGGATCCATTCAATCCCCAGCAAGGTGAGGATGGGTACCAGCATCCAGAGGCTCGGGGCTGCCTTGGCCTGTAGGCCGTGCGTCATCATGGCCGATACCCCGCTAACCAAAACAATCAGTGTAATGACCACCGTGACCACGAAAAAAAAGATGGAGGCAGTGGCTGCCAGCGCCGAAACTACCTGAATATGGGACATGGCAGCGGGAGCGGCAAAGCCCACCGATAACATGGAGAAAGTGAAAGCAGCGATCAGGCCGGACAGATGGTTGTGCTCGCTGGCTTGGTAGCCGCCCTGCACGAGGAATCGTGCCAGGTAACGTCCATATATACGCAAAGCGTGCCAGCCAATCACCACGAATGCGACCAGCGCCCCAGGAAACAGGTATTCGACATAGGCCCACAGTCCCGGGACGAACAGGGCTCCGAGGATGAAGCACACGTTCACAGTCATGGCCAAGGTCAGCGGAACGGCCATTAATTGAATCTCTCCCGATGATTCGCGCAGCGCTGCCAGGATCTGCTGGTTGGCATCTGCACTGTACTGCCGGATGTTCCACGCCAGCAGCACGAAGTGCAGGGCTGCCAGCAGGAGGGTGGCCAGTGTAGCTAGCATCACCACGGTCGGCACACCAGCGGGAAGTGCCTCGGCTTGGGTCCAGACACCCTGTAGATGGATCCAGGTGGGCATGGGTGTATCCGGGTGTGGTAGTAGCCACATCAGGTACATGAAAAATGAGACAGACAGCCCCCCAGATCCCAGAGAGGCAAGCCAGTAGCTGGGGTGGTATGGCACTGAGTCTGGGCGTTGGTTCTGCATTACGGCTTTTCCTTCAAGTGTGTGATTTGGCTTTTACCAGCCGTTTGTTTTTGATGAGAGGGGCTACAGCCAATGTGGCCGCAGCAGCAGCACGAGGCCTAAGGAACCCATCAGTAACCCACTGACTAGCTTGAGCCAGCGGCCACGGGCCTCGTTCAATTTCTGGCTTTGCAGTGCCCAAACGGCGGAGCCAACCATCAGTGCATCGTCAGTGATATAGCCCAGGATGTACAGCCCCAAATAGCTGTAATGTGCCACGGGTGGTAGCGACTGCTGTGTGAGAACGGCGACGTAAAGAGCAGGCAGTCCGGCGGTACACAACAGTTCGATAAAGTTGACCACCACCGCCAAGCTGGCCACAGCCAGCAAGGCCAGTGGCAGGGAATGAGCTTGCATCACTCCGCGCATACGCGCGTACAACCCCGGTTTGGCTGAGGCTGGAATTGACAGGCTGGGACCCTCAAATCCCTTGACAAAGTCTTTTAGGTGGAAAGCAGCCATACCCAGGGCCAGCAATGCCAGTCCCACGCGCACTGTGGCAGACAGGCCCACTGCCAGAAAAAGATTCAGCCAGGCAGCCATAAAGGCATAGTACACCGCGCCGCTAACTAGCACAAAGGTGCCAGCAATCAGTACCATGCGGCGCCGGTTGCGCAAATGCACTAACAGTGACAGTAAAAACAGTAGCACCCACATAGCACAAGGGTTGAACCCGTCTAACAGGCCCACTACCAGTGTGAACAACGGTAAGCCCCAGTCGTTCATATTGACCTTACCCCAAGAGCCTAGTGCCACTTCGGTATCGGTGATGCCGACAGGGGCGGGTACTGTCTGGGGGGCTGGTGGCTGTAGTAGCGTGGCCAGTGCCTCCCCTGAATGTTCCGCATCAGCAAAACCGACCAACACTCGGCCCTGGTACACAAACGTGGGCACCCCTGGGGGCCAGTGGCCGCTGGCTTTGGATACTTGCACTAACTCTTCCCGCGCTTGAGGGTCTGTATCGACCGGGCGGTATTCCAAGCGCAGGCCTGGGTATTGAGGATGCAGCTGCGATAAGTACCCCTTGGCGTGGGCGCAGTGGGGACACCCGTCGCGCACATACACGCGCAACACGTTCTCGACCTCTGGAGATACACTCTGCGAACTTGCCTGAGCCAGAGCCGTCCCCCCCACAGCTAGCCACAGGGGCAGCATCAGCAATAATGCTATTGTAATCTGCTCTAAGCATTTCCACGCCCAGCGCCACAGGCAGACCTGCGTCCCGGCGTTCATGGGGATTCCTTATTGCGCAGGATCTTGAGACGGCGGTAAAGGGAGCGTTCGCTGATACCTAGCGCTCTAGCTAGCTCAGCACGGCTGCCTTGGTGTTCCGCCAGCAAGTGCTTCAGGTCTTCAGGGGTGCCTGACGGCTTCTTGTATGCGATGGTGCGGCCCGCTGAGACATGGGGTGTAGCAGGCGATGTGCCTGTGTCTTGGTGGATATCGGGCCAGTGCAAACCGATGAAAAGGGCCTCCAGTACATGATGGTCTTCAATCACCTCGGCATCGCACAGCAAGATGCAACGCTCAACCACATTGCGCAGCTCGCGCACATTGCCGGGGTAGGGCTGCTCCTGCAGTCGCGCTAGGGCATCTGGGTGAAAGCTGTACCCGCGCTGCGGTTCGATGCGCTGCAGCAATGCTTGGGCCAGCTGTGGAATATCTTCGCGGCGCTCGCGCAGGGGCGGCAAGTGGATGTGAAAAGTCTCTAACCGATAGTACAAGTCCTTGCGAAAGCTGCCGTCAGCGACCATACGGGGCAGGTCACGGTGGGTGGCTGCTACTACGCGGATATCGGCTTGGCGTAACTCGGTGCTGCCCACACGGCGGTAGGTGCCCGATTCCAGCAGGCGCAGCAACTTAACCTGCATGGGCAGTGGGATGTCTCCCACCTCATCCAAAAACAGGGTGCCGCCGTTGGCTGACGCTACTAGCCCTGGGCGGAATTGGGTGGCACCGGTGAAGGCTCCTTTTTCATGGCCGAAGAGTTCGGACTCGAACAGGCTTTCGGTCAGGCTGGAGCAGTCTACTGGTACCAAGGCCTTGTGCGCGCGAGGACTGGCCTCATGTAGCGCATGAGCCACCAACTCCTTGCCAGTGCCCGACTCGCCCAGCAGCAGCACTGTGGCCTTGGACGGTGCCACACGCGCAACCAGCGACAGCATTTTTTGGAAGGCCTCCGAGCGGCCAATCAGACCCTGCGCCGAGGCATCAGGTCGCGCCATGGGCAGAGCGGCCATTTTTTCAACAAAAAAGTGTTGCACGCCCTGAGCGTTGCGCACTGGCACCAGATCAATCTGTACATACTCTTCGCCCTTGGAGGTGTGGTGCAGATGTAATACCCGCTCGCGCTGTCCCGACTGCTGCGCTTGTATTAGTGGGCAAGATTCTCCGGCTAAGTCGCAAGGTTGCGTGAAATGGTGCGAAACCTCGTAGCACTTGCGTCCCACCACATCGGCAGTCGGACTGAACTGCTCGCGGTAGGCCGTGTTGGCTGCAACGATGCAGTAACTGTTGTCCAGCAAAATTTGGGGCTCACTCATGCCTTCAATGAAGGTGAGAAGTTCGGCGGGAGGGGCAGGGTAGGGCATAGCGAACAGTGTAAGCGCAGACTGCCAGCAAAGGTGACACGCTCTGCCATTTCTGCCATGACTGTCGGTATTTCTTACCATGGCATGACAGGCGGATGTGGTTTTTACGCAGCAAGCTTTGTAATTGATTGATAACAAAGGTATTTTTCTCAGTGTCTGGCCCTACAAACTGTTGGCACAGCGTTTGCATAAGTCGATACAAGTGTGTGCATTCTTGTTGGCAAGTTGTGTTTTGCCTGTTGGAGATATTGACCTATGAAAAGACGCTTGTTGCCTGTTCTCTTGTTGGCTTTTTCCGGATTCCTCGGTGCTACTGAGATTGGTATTACTGCCCAAGAAACTTTGCAGAAAGTGCAGTCTGCTGATAAGGCTGTTTTGTTCGTAGATGTCCGCGACCCGGTTGAAATCATGTTTGTTGGTTTTACCGATGCCGTGCATGTAAATATTCCTTTCCTGCAGGTTTATCGTGAGCGTTGGGATGCGCAACGTGGTACTTTTGCGTTGGAGCGCAACCCACAATTTGTGGAACATATCCGCAAGGCGTTGCGCGAGCGGGGCATGGCTGACGATGCAGAAATCATTACTCTGTGCCGCTCTGGCAGTGAGCGAGGTGAGCCTAGTGCGGCCTTTCTGCGGGCTAATGGTTTTCCGAATGCGCGTTATGTAGTGAAGGGGTTCCAAGGCGATAGCCAAAAAGATGGTCCCCAAAAAGGTTTGCGTACTCTCAATGGCTGGCAAAACAGTGGCCTTCCGTGGAGTTCCAAGATGAACGCCGAAAAAATGTACCGTCTGGATCGTTCGTGAGTTGTTATCCCCTGCTGCCTATGATTCAACCATCTCTTTCCCCCGCTGCTTCTGTTGCTTTGCAAACCCCTTTGCAGTGGTTGCGTCGCGTTTCTTGGCTGGAAGGTGTGACTTTGCTGTTGTTGCTGGGTGTGGCGGTACCCTTGAAACGCTTGGCAGGCTGGCCGCAAGGTGTATCCGTATTGGGTCCTGTGCATGGAACAGCTTTTCTGCTCTACCTAGGAATGGTTTTATGGGTCACGGCTGGGCCGCAGTGGACGTTCTCGGAGCGCTTGCAATTGCTGGTGGCCAGTCTCGTTCCATTCGGTGCTTGGATGTTGGGTGGCTTGTTTCGGCGTAAAGCCCATGAATTTGCGTGTGCGAAGGGTGATGGTCACTCTGCCCGTAGCACCATCGATTGACCTTCGATTCAACTGGAGAAACTTCCATGGAACTCGACCCTCTTTTTTTATCCCGGCTGCAGTTCGCGTTTGTGGTGTCTTTCCACGCGATCTTCCCTGTATTTACCATTGGGCTGGCTAGCTATATCGCTGTGTTGGAGACGATTGCCTTGCGCACGGGTAATCCATACTGGGAGCGCTTGGCGGCGTTTTGGATCAAGGTCTTTGCCGTGGTGTTTGGCATGGGCGTGGTCTCGGGCCTGGTGATGGCTTTCCAGTTCGGTACGAACTGGAGTAACTTCTCCTATGTCGCCTCTAATTTTCTGGGCCCTATCTTGGCTTATGAAGTGGTGACCGCATTCTTCTTGGAGGCTGCTTTCTTGGGCGTGTTGCTGTTTGGCCGCCATAAGGTGCCTCCGGGATTACATCTGCTGTCAGCCTACATGGTAGCTATCGGCACCTTCATTTCTTCCTTCTGGATTTTGTCGGCCAACTCTTGGATGCAAACACCCGCAGGGTTTGAAATCCGCGATGGTATGGTGCACGTGACTAGTTGGGTTGAAGCCATTTTCAATCCATCCTTCCCCTACCGCTTCGCGCACATGGCACTGGCTTCGTTCCTGACCGGGGGGTTTGTGGTGGCGGGTGTGTCGGCACTGTTCGTGCTGCGTGGTCATGCGGTGGAGTCGGCCCAGCGCGCCTTAAAGATGACGCTGGTGTTATTGGCCATCATCTCGCCATTGCAGCTGTTAATTGGTGACATGCATGGTTTGAACACATTGGAGCACCAACCCACCAAGGTGGCTGCGATGGAAGGTGTTTGGCACACCGAGAAGGGAGCACCCCTGCTGCTATTCGCGCTGCCTGACCAAGCCCAGGAAACCAACCATGCTGAGATCGGCATCCCTAAGGGGGCTAGCATTATCCTCAAGCACGACCCCGAAGGTGAAATCAAGGGTTTGACCGAGGTGACAGCTGATAAGCGTCCGCCCGTGTTCATGGTGTTCTGGAGTTTTCGCGTGATGGTAGGCATCGGTATGCTGATGATTTTGGTGGGTCTGGTAGGTGCTTGGCTGGTATGGCGTGGCAAGCTCCTGCAATCGCGTGCCTTCTTGCGCATGCTCACGTTCATGATTCCCGCGCCCTTCATCGCTGTGCTTGCTGGTTGGTTCGTGACTGAAATTGGTCGTCAACCCTACCTGATCTACGGCGTGATGACCGCAGAGCAAGCTCTGACCCCCAGCCTGCAAGGTTGGATGGCATTGCTTACGCTGATTGGCTATGCTGCCGTTTATGCCGTGGTGTTCACATCGGGCATTTACTACCTGCGCAAAGTTATCAACCAAGGCATCACCGAGGTACCCGCTGAAGGTACCGATGCTGGCCGCCCCAAGCGTCCGCTGTCCGCTGCCGAGCTGGAACAGCAAGGCCTAGCCCCCTCGTTCTTCCAGAGCTGAAAGGAAGTTCTCCATGTACGACTTCACCTATCTTTGGGTTGGCATTATTGGCTTTGGCCTGTTGATGTACGTGCTTGCCGATGGCTTTGATTTGGGCGTGGGTATGCTGTTTCCCTTCGCCTCCAACGACGATGAGCGCGACGTGATGATGAATTCTGTCGCTCCGGTCTGGGATGGCAATGAGACTTGGCTGGTCTTGGGCGGCGCAGGTTTGCTGGCGGCGTTCCCGTTGGTCTATACGGTATTCCTACCCGCACTGTACATTGGTGTCTTTCTGCTGCTGGCCGGCTTGATCTTTCGCGGGATTGCTTTTGAGTTCCGCTTTAAGGCCTCGCCGCAAAACCGCCACTGGTGGAACGCTGCCTTTAGCATCGGCTCCTTCGTCGCGACGTTTGCCCAAGGTGCGGTGGTGGGCTCTTACATCCAAGGCTTCAAGACCGAGAATATGCGCTATGTGGGTGGTGCGTTCGACTGGCTGACCCCCTTCACTGTAATGACTGGTTTGGGTTTGGTGGTGGGTTATGCCTTGCTGGGCGCTACTTGGTTGGTGCTCAAGACTGAAGGTGCCTTGCAGGAGCGGGTGCGCAGCTGGGCTCGCAAGCTGTTGCTGGCAGTGATGGTGTTTTTTGTCATTGTCAGTGTCTGGACTCCTATGCTCGACAGCTATGTACACGCCCGCTGGTTTGGCAATGTGTCTTGGCTGTGGGTGATTCCAGCACTTACGGTGCTGCTAGCTGGTTTGCTGTGGCGTTGGCTGAACAAGGGTCGAGAAGCGCTACCTTTCATCGGCACTATTGCGCTATTTGCGTTGTTCTATGGCGGACTGCTGTTTAGCAAGTGGCCTTATGTAGTGCCACCCAACTACACCTTCCACGACGCGGCTTCGGCCCCGGAAAGCCAGTTGTTTTTACTGGTGGGCGTATTATTCGTTATTCCTTTTGTGCTGATGTACTCCGCTTGGACGTACTACGTTTTCCGTGGTAAGGTGCGTGCAGGTGCTGGCTACCACTGAGGTAGCATTGACACCGCTGCGCTGGTTGGTGCATTTGCGCCGGGGGCAGGGGCGGTGGTTGGGTCAAGCAGCAGCGGGATCCTTCGCTGGGGTGCTGGGTCTGTTTGCTCTGTGCATTGCTTTGGCGCAGTGGGTGCATGTTGCTGTGCGTGGTTATCCGCCCAGTGCTTGGTGGATGGTGGTGGCCGTACTTGGCATCGTTGTGCGCGCTTGGGGCCATTGGCTGCGTGACAGGGCCGGACAAGCCCTGTCTTTGCAAGTGCGCCACCACCTGCGTACACAGTTGTTGAACCACGCCACTGCCCAGGGGCCATTGTGGCTACAAGCTCAGGGCAACCCTGCTTGGTGGGCCCAGCGCTTGCTGGATCAGGTTGATGCGCTGCACGGCTATCTAGCCCGTTACCTGCCAGCCCGCCAGGCGGCGGTGCTGGTACCCCTGGCCATCGTGGTAGTGGTTTTTGTGATCGACTGGGTTGCAGGGCTTTTGCTGCTGCTGGCCACACCGATTATTCCCTTGTTCATGGCACTCATCGGTCTGGGAACCCAGGCAGTGCATGCCACCCAACAGACCCGCCAGGCCGAGTTGGCGGGCCATTTGTTGGAACGCCTCGAAACCTTGCCCTGGCTGCGCCGCATCGGAGCACTGGCCGAATCTGAGCAAGCCATATCTGAAGCCGCCCACGATTACCGTCGGGTGGCAATGCGCGTGTTGCGGGTGGCATTTTTGTCTTCGGCTACGCTGGAGTTTTTTAGCGCGGTAGCCATTGGTTTGCTGGCCATCTACATTGGTTTTGCCCTGTTGGGCATGATCGCCTGGGGGCCTGCGCCTGCCCTAACTTTGCGGGAAGGCCTGTTCATTCTGCTGCTGGCACCAGAGTGCTTTTTGCCGCTGCGCCAGTTGGCCCAGGCCCATCACGACCTGACAGCCGCTAAGGCGGCTGCAGAAACATTGGCACCCTGGGTTCAGCCGCAGGTGGGCGTGGCATTGGAGGCGTCGACGGCAGCATCCCCTGACCTAGGTCAGGCGCTTGTGCTGGAGCAAGTCGGTTTTTGCCATACGCCAGAAGGCCGGCCTTTGTTCCAAAACGTGAGCCTGGTCGTCGGTGCCGGCGAGGTGCTGGGTCTGGCAGGCCCCAGTGGCAGCGGCAAATCTACCCTGCTGGCCTTGATGGCTGGGTTGGTGCCGCCAGCGCATGGGCAAGTGCGGCGCAGCCAGCGCTGGTCCTGGTTGGCCCAGCGCCCCTATTTGTTCCACAACACCCTGCGCAACAACCTGCTGCTGGCCGGCCCAACTGATTCGGGCAGCATGGATGACGCTGTGCTCCTCGCGGCCTTGGCAGCAGCAGGTTTGCCCCTGCCCGACCCGCAGCTGCCTCAGGGTCTAGATACGCCGATTGGTGACCAAAACCGGGGCGTTTCTGGCGGCCAAGCACAGCGTATTGGCCTGGCACGGGCACTGTTGCAACAGGCACCGCTGTGGTTGCTGGACGAGCCCACTGCTGCACTGGATGCGGATACCCGCGATGCCCTGCTGCCCACGCTCTGGGCCTGTGCCCGCGAGCGGGGCGTGGCCATGGTCGTTGCCAGCCACGACCCCGTGGTGCTCGCACGCTGCGACCGGGTACTGACGCTGGAGGCACCATGAGTGCAGGTCGTTTTCTGTGGGCTCTGTACCGTCCACGCCAATCTTGGCTGGCCTTGGCGTTTGTCTGCCTGGCACTGACATGGATTGCAGGTGCGGCCTTGTTGGCCTTGTCGGGGTGGTTCATTACCGCCTGCGGCATGGCAGGTCTGGGCCTCCTCTTAGGCTTGGATGTGTTCACGCCCTCTTCAGCCATCCGGGGCCTGGCCTTGCTCCGTACAGCGGGCCGCTATGCGGAGCGGGTGGTAGGCCACGAAGCCATCTTGCGGCTGTTGGCCGACTTGCGCGTGCGGGTCTTCCACCGTCTGGCCCATCAAGCGCCCCAGGCCCATGGCCCCCACCGCGATGCCGATGTCGTCACCCGCCTCATGGCCGATGTGGATACCTTGGATGGTGCCCCGCTGCGGGTGTTTGGCCCTTTCCTGGCCGCGTGTGCAAGCCTGTGCGTGTCGGTAGCGATTGCCGTAGTGGCGGGTCCTTGGTCGATCGCTCTGTGCATCGCCCTCAGTGGCCTCAGCACCTTGGCGGTGGCCGTGGCCGCCGCCCGCTGGGGACGCGTGCGCAGCCATGCGCTGGTGCAGGCCCGTGCCATCCAGCGTACCGCCGTCATAGACCATCTGGCCGGGTTAGCCGAACTGCGTAGTTATAACAAAGCCCAGGCCAGTTTGGACTACTTGGCCACCCTTGACCAGGCACAACTCCAACGCCAGCGCCGGCAAGAGGCGGTGGCCAGTTGGGGGGAGCATGGCGTGCAGGCCCTGGTTGCACTGGCTACTCTGTGCGTGATAGCCTTAGGCTGGAGTGTAGTGACTGCACCCACGCTGGCTCTGCTGGCCCTCATGACCTTGGGCTTGAACGAAGCCCTGGGTGCATTGCCAGGAGCCCTGTGGCGTTTGGGCGAAAGCGAAGCCGCTGGCGAACGCTTGATGGCTCTTGAATCTCAACCCCGTGCACCCGCCATGCCTTTGCTTGATGGTCTCGCACCAGGAGGCGATGCCACCGACCACCCCATGCCCTTAGTGCTGCGTGACTTGCGCTGCCAACGTCAACCCGAAGGCATCCCGGCGTTTGACGCGGTGCTGCACCCAGGACGACCGTTGGTAGTCCATGGCCCCAGCGGCAGCGGCAAGAGCAGCTTGATGGACACTCTGGCCGGCGAATTGGCACCGTTGGCAGGGGGCTTGTGGCGTGGTGAGCAAAACCTGTTGGCCTTAGACCATGCTACGCGAACAGGCCAGGTGGCCTACCTGGCCCAGTCTGACCTGCTGCTGGATCTGAGTGTGCGTGCGTTCTTAGGTCTGGGCCTTGGGCCACTGCCCGATGCGCGCCTGTGGGAGGTCTTGCGCCAGGTGGGCTTGGATGCAGTGTTGCAACAGACGGGAGAGGGTCTGGACTACCGGCTGGGCACCCGAGGTAGCCGGGTCTCGGGTGGACAGGCTCGCCGCTTGCAACTGGCAGCCCTGCTTTTGCGCGATCCCGCACTGGTTCTGCTGGATGAGCCCTTCCGGGGAATGGAGCCTGCGCTGGTGCAACACCTGCTGACCGAATGTGGCCCCTGGCTAGCACGCCGCTGCTGTGTGCTCATCACGCACGACCCTCAAGCCCTGCCCGCTGTTTGGCCTAGGCAGGTCTGGCCACTGCCATTTGCTGCCAAACTGACAGATTAACTGTCAGATTTTGACGCATTTGGCAGAACCTGCGCACGGTCTCTTCTGTAAGACATTGATTTTTATAAGCATGCGGTGCGTGATGATTCTGGCACGGTTCTTGTTAGTGTTTATGTAACGAAGCGGGTGCAATTTTTGGTGCAGATCGTTTTTTAGTATTTTCTGAAACAGGATAAGGAAAATCAATGAAGATTATTTTTATTTGCAATCACTGAACTTTCTAATTTGTGATGTAATCAATTTACGCTGCGGTAATTCAATAAATCGTGGTGTTGCCGTTTTATTAATTTAAAACGGATGGTTTTTTATTTATTTCTTTTTAGGAGATTCCCATGGAAAATATCCATACTTTCCCTCGTTTGAATGAGCGTGCTCCGGACTTCAAGGCTCGCACCACTGCTGGTGACCGTTGCTTGGACGATTACAAGGGAAAATGGCTGATCCTGTTCTCCCATCCTGCCGATTTCACACCGGTGTGTACGACCGAGTTCATTGGCTTCGCGCGCCACTATGAAACGTTCAAGTCCATGAATTGCGACCTTCTGGGTCTTTCTATCGATAGTCTGTTCTCGCACTTGGCTTGGATTCGCAACATCAAAGAAAAATTTGGTGTTGAGATTCCCTTCCCGATCATCGAAGACATCAAGATGGACGTGGCGGGTGCTTATGGCATGGTGCATCCCGGTGCCGCCGATACCCAGGCCGTGCGCGCCACGTTCTTCATTGACCCCAATGGCATCCTGCGTGCGATGGTGTATTACCCCATGAGTAATGGCCGCAGCATTGACGAGTTTGTTCGTCTGCTCAAGGCCCTGCAGACCAGCGATGCCAATCCTGGCGTGGCCACCCCTGAAGGCTGGACTCCCGGTTGTGACGTGATCGTGTCCCCACCCAAGACCGCCGAAGCCGCTGAGGCCCGTGCAGGTGAAGGCTACAAGTACACCGACTGGTACTTCTCCACCAAGTCGCTCTGAGTCTTAATCACTACGGTAAGGCATGTCTCTGGCATGTCTTGCTGTTTTCCTTTGGTTGATGCGTGTGATGAACCTGCTTCCCTTCCGTCGTTGGCGTTTGATGACTCCCGTCTTGTTCTTGGTGGCCTCCCTGGGGGTATTAGGTGTGCAGGCTCAGGTGGTACCCGCTCCTGCCGAAGAGGTGGTGCCAAATCTTGTCGTGGTGGTCAGTCCTGCGCCTATGGTGGGTCAGGCTCTGCGACTGCCCCCTGCACTGCAAGACCAGCATGGTCAGCCTTGGGCCTTGGCTGCTGATACGCGGTTGCTGCTCTTTGCCTCTGGCCGCAAAGCTGCCAATCTGATGGAGGCCGCTCTCCAGGATTTGCCTGCCGACCATTTGCCCCGCCATGGGGCCCTTTACCTGGCGGATCTGAGCAAGATGCCTCGCTTGATTACCCGTACCTTTGCGTTGCCCATCATGCGCAAGTTGCCATTCCGCATCGGCCTGATCAATGACGAGTCCATGCTGGCTGCCTGGCCCCGCATGCAGCCTGAAGTGGTCTGGCTAATTACCTTGCGCCAAGGTGTGGTGCAGCAATTGGAAGAAGCCAAGACAGTGGCAGACATCCGGGCTGCCATTGCGCGCTGATATTAGATGAACTCGCACCGGTGGTGTGGGTCTTGTGTACCCTTTGAAGGAGTGTTCTCATGAAAAAGTCCCTGATCCTTGGTGCTAGCTTGCTGGCCGTTTCGTTTTCCAGCCTCGCGTCTGAACTGTTTGTGAACATTCACAGCAGCCAGACCATGGCGCAAGGTGCTGGCTTGGTGCTGGCCACAGCTGCCATGGAGCAGAAGGCCAATGTCCGCGTGCTGCTGTGCGACGCAGCAGGCGATATCGCCATCAACGGCAAGGAAATGCCCACGCTCAAGCCACGCAACGTCACGCCCCAGCAAATGCTGCAGGGCCTGATTAAGGGCGGCGCCAAGGTGGAAGTGTGTGCACTGTACCTACCCAACACCGGTCGCCAGCCCAGCGACTTACTACCTGGCGTGACACCTGCCAAGCCAGCCGAGGTCGCAGCTCACCTGCTCAAGCCTAGCGTGCAGACCTTGGCATTCTGAGTTTGCAGCACTGGGCTATTGATTGGTGAGTGTATTGCATTGCACAAAGGGACAACGGTATGGTATCTCCTAGTCCCCAAACAGTTGGGCCATAGCTACTCTGATGGGTGGTGTGCCTTTGGGGCACACTGGTAACACCGCTGCAAGAATGTACGTAAGAGCATTGGCACATAGGCTTGGGCCTTGCTATATGCCATCGATCGGGTTTGATCTGGCGCGGTCGGTGTTCCTTTTTATCCGTTGTTATCCATGGAGTTACCAATGAAAACTGCCCATGATTTGGTGGCTGCTGCTAAGGCGCATATCCAAGAGATCACTCCCGACGAAGCTGAACAGGCTATCCGAGAAGTCGATGTGCTGATTGATGTGCGTGAGGCCGACGAATACGCTGCCGGTCATGTGCCCGGCGCAGTGCTGATTCCACGCGGTATGCTGGAATTTCGCCTGAGTAACACCCCCGCGCTGGAGTCCCGGGATCTGCGGATCGTGCTGTATTGCAAGACCAGCGGCCGGGCCGCTCTGTCTGCCCGTGCGCTGCACGAGATGGGTTACCTCAATGTGCGTTCTATTGCCGGCGGCTTTGACGCTTGGGTGACCGCCGGCAAGCCGATAGCCAAGCCCCAGCTGCCTTCGTTTGAGTAAGCTGCGGGGCGTTTTTATGTGCTGGTTTTTTTAAGGAGCTCTGTAATGAAAGCTAATGTTGGCGGTATCGACCGCATCCTGCGCATCGTCTTAGGTGTAATTCTGATCGCACTAGCCGCTACGGGTACCGTGGGTTGGTGGGGTTGGCTAGGGGTGATTCCACTGGCCACTGGAGTGTTTCGGTTTTGCCCAGCTTACCCCCTGCTGGGCATCAGCAGCTGCCCCATGAAGAAGAACTAACTCGTCTACGAAAGTGCATTGAAGCTCACAGCATGAACTGATGGTGAAGACCGAAAAACTGTATCAGACGGCCGCCAGAATTGAAATGCAACCACCAACATACCCTTGAGGGTATGTTGGATTTGCGGTGTAAACACAGCAACATCATGTTGCAGGAGTGCGTACCTTGGCTTTGTTGCATAAACACCCCAACAGCAGGTAGTCTTGGGCCATGAGTGACGCTGCCAAACCCACCAAGACACGCTACAAGACCCGCAACTGGGCGCAGTACAACGCTGCACTCAAGGCACGCGGCTCGCTGACTATCTGGCTTGACCGTGATATGCAGTGGCTGGCCACACCCAGCGGCAAGCGCGGTCGCCAACAGATATTCTCCGATGCCTGCATCCAGTTCTGCCTCAGCCTCAAATGTCTGTTCAACTTGCCGCTGCGCCAGACTCTGGGACTGGTACAAAGCCTGTTGCAGTTGGCCGGCTTAGACTGGCCAGTGCCCGACTACAGCACGCTCAGCCGTCGGCAAAAGACGCTGCAGGTGCAACTGCCCTGCCGTCGTAGTGGCGATGGCCCATTGGATTTGCTGATTGACAGCACGGGCATCAAGTTTGTGGGCGAAGGTGAATGGAAACGCAAAAAGCACGGTGCTGAGTACAGCAGGCAGTGGCGCAAGGTACATCTGGCCATCGATGCCAAGACACTGGAGATACGTGCCATAGAGGTAACGGACAACAGCGTAGGCGATGCGCCGATGCTGCCTGAGCTACTGGCACAGATTGCTCAGGGGCAGGGCTTTGTTGCATAAACACCCCAACAGTAGGTAGTCTTGGGCCATGAGTGACGCTGCCAAACCCACCAAGACACGCTACAAGACCCGCAACTGGGCGCAGTACAACGCTGCACTCAAGGCACGCGGTTCGCTGGCTTGACCGTGATATGCAGTGGCTGGCCACACCCAGCGGCAAGCGCGGTCGCCAACAGATGTTCTCCGATGCCTACATCCAGTTCTGCCTCAGCCTCAAATGCCTGTTCAACTTGCCGCTGCGCCAGACTCTGGGACTGGTGCAAAGCCTGTTGCAGTTGGCCGGCCTAGATTGGCCAGTGCCCGACTACAGCACGCTCAGCCGTCGGCAAAAGACGCTGCAGGTGCAACTGCCCTGCCGTCGTAGTGGCGATGGCCCATTGGATTTGCTGATTGACAGCACAGGCATCAAGTTTGTGGGCGAAGGCGAATGGAAACGCAAAAAGCACGGTGCTGAATACCGCAGGCAGTGGCGCAAGGTACATCTGGCCATCGATGCCAAGACACTGGAGATACGTGCCATAGAGGTAACGGACAACAGCGTAGGCGATGCGCCGATGCTGCCTGAGCTACTGGCACAGATTGCTCAGGGGCAGGAGATAGGCAGCGTCTGCGCTGACGGTGCCTACGACACCAAAGCCTGTCACGAAGCCATAGCCCAGCGCAACGCGCAGACCATCATCCCACCGCGCAAGAACGCGCGTCTATGGAAAAACAAGGCCGACAAGATGGGCGAGTGTGCGCGCAACGAGGCGGTGCGCGCTTGCCAGCGGCTGGGGCGCAAAATTTGGAAGCACTGGAGCGGCTACCACCGGCGCAGCTTGGTGGAGACCAAGATGCACTGTTTCAAGCGCTTAGGTGAGCGCGTGATGGCACGCACGTTTGAGGGTCAGGTGACTGAGCTGCAAGTGCGAGTGGCATTGCTTAACCGCTTCACGCAGCTGGGCACGCCCGAGACGGTGGCTGTGGCATAACTGCGTTTGGGGTTAGGGGAATGCTGTCTTGTTGGAATTTTGTGCAACAAAGCCGAGTGCTGCAGCGGAGGGCGGGAAGAATCTGGTTGTTTTTCCAAGTACCAAATTCAGTGAAAATCAGTTCGATTTGATGAGGCTTCAGACAGCAAAGTCTGGGCGTGTGGCCAGAAAGAAGGATGCTGTGAGGTGATGGTCTGCTGACGGACACTGGCGTATGAGCGCTCAGGGACTGCTCTTGTTTGGCCTGTCTGTGATTTTTAATGCTTATTTTTGCGTGTATCATGTAAAAGATGCACTGAAAACATGAAATTATGCTTATCGAGTTCACCGCCTCCAACTTCCGCAGCGTCCACGAGCCGCAAACGTGGAGCATGGTGGCCGCTCCAGCCCTCAAGGAGTGGGAGGAGCACAATACCTTTCAAGCCCTAGGTCTCAGCAAGGGCGGGCGATTGTTGCGGGCCGCCGCGCTCTATGGCCCCAATGCTGCTGGCAAAAGCACTTTGGTACAGGCCTTGGCTTTTGTCAAAAATCAGGTGGTCAACTCCGCCCGCGAGTCGCAGCAGGGTGATTTGATTCCGGTGGTGCCCTTCAAGCTCACGGCTGCCTCACGGGCAGCGGACTCTGAGTTCTCCGTCCAATTCATCGAAGCCGGGGTACGCTACGAGTACGGTTTACGCTGCAACACCTTCCGCTTTACCGAGGAGTGGCTGTATGCCTACCCAGCAGGTCGGCCACAAAAGTGGTTCCATCGGCTGTTCAACCCAGATTCACAGACCGACGCTTACGACTTTTCTGACAAGTTCTTAGGGGGCCGTCAGCGCCATGTGTGGGCCACCGAGACCCGGGCCAATACCTTGTTCCTGTCGCGTTGCATGCAGAGCAACAACGAACAGCTCAAACCAGTCTTTGAGTGGTTTAGCCAGCGCTTACAAGTGGTTGCAACTCCAGGTGCATTAAGCGGTGGTTTCACGGCACAGCGGTGCGAGGACGAAGCTGGACGGGCAAAGGTGGTGGAATTCCTCACTTCAGCCGATTTATCTATTGACGGTATCCGCCTAGAACGCCGGGCCTTCAGCCCTGACATGCTACCGAGCAGCGTAGGTGATGTTATCCGCCAAGAGTTGCTCAACAATTACAAGGGCAAAGAGTTCACCACCCTCAAGTTCCAGCGGCGCGATACCAATACAGGTGAGACAGTTGAATTCGACGAGAGCGAGGAATCCGACGGAACGCGAGCCCTGTTTGCCTTCGCAGGCCCGTGGATGGATGTGATGAACCATAGCTTGGTACTGGTAGTCGATGAGTTGGACTCTAGCCTTCACCCCTTGGTAGTGCGGCACTTGGTCTCCCTGCTGCTGCATGCCAATAGCCAAGCGCAGCTACTCTTCACTACCCACGACACCACCTTGTTGAGTCAAAAGCTGTTGCGCCGCGACCAAGTGTGGTTTATCGAGAAAAATGAAGCGCGCGAAGCCCGGTTGTACCCACTGTCCGATTTCAGCCCACGCGAGAACGAAGCCATTGAGCGCGGCTACCTCAATGGCCGTTACGGTGGTATCCCCAATCTGCAAGAGCTGGACTTTTATGGCAGCTGACAATCCGTTTGGGAAACGCAAGCCTCGCAACCCAAATGCCGAACGTGCAGTACGCCCAGTTCGGCAGCCTGCACCTCGTATATTGCTGGTCTGCGAAGGTGAAAAAACCGAGCCCATCTACTTCCGTGACATGGTCAGGGCCTTGAACCTAGGCAAGCAGGTCATGATAGGCAAGAACGATGGTTCATCCCCAGATAAAGTGGTGGCACGGGCCGAAGAACTGTATGCGCAGGCGCAACGAGAGGGCGATGCGTTTGACGAGGTGTATTGCGTTTTTGACCGCGATGCCCACGAGCGCTTCAAAGAAGCTGTAGCCCGACTGCACGAATTGCGAGCCAAAGGCCAACCGCTGAATGGGATAGTGTCCGTTCCGTGCTTTGAGTTTTGGCTGCTGCTGCACTTTGGCTATACAGAAAAGCCGTATGCCAGTCGGGGCAACAAGTCAGTCGGCAATGCTGTAGTGTCAGACTTGAAGAAAAACCCCGGCTTTGCCAAGTACGACAAGGGCATGGTCGGCGTTTTCGAGCTGCTTGCACCCCACTTGGAGCAATCGCTCAAGCATGCCCAGCGATTGATGAGCAACCCAGCCAGCAACGATGAGCATCCCAATCCATCGACCCAAGTGCATATCTTGGTCAACCGGCTTAAATCAGTAACCAACAAAAAGCCATGACCCCGCTTGAGCGCATTCGCATCGAAAAAGCCGCCGCTGACTGCGGGTTTGAACGTGAGCCAGTGGTGAACGAGCATGGGAAATTGGAACTGCGGTCGGCAACTTTCCCGGAAGTTGTGTATGTCTGGGTCGCTGCCCCCGTTGCTTACCGCATAACGGCATCACTACCTAGCCTGTTAGCCTCAGCAGAAAATGGCGAGATATCGGTAGACAGCATCGATGAGCTCTACAAAGTACTGCAGCAGGCGGCAGCTGTAGCCCGAACCCTGCCGAACCAGGTCGTTGAACAGTTCAAAAGCAAAACGCAGAACCTTCCCCAAACGACCGAAGTCGAGCGCATGGTTGTTCAAAGAGTGGGACAAAACCTTTTTCGTAACGCGTTGCTTGAATTTTGGGAGGGACGCTGTTGCGTCACCGGTCTCGCTATCCCAGCACTCCTGCGGGCCTCCCACATCAAGCCTTGGGCCAAGTGCACTTCTGACCTTGAGCGTCTGGACGTATTCAACGGATTGCTGCTTGCCCCTCACCTCGATGCCTTGTTCGATGGCGGGTGGATTTCTTTTTCTCACCAGGGTGAGTTACTTGTGTCCCAACAGCTCACCGCAGCGGCTCGAGCTCAACTGGGCATGTCGTTGCAATGGTCTATCAAAAACCTGACCTCTGCACACCAAGGCTACTTGGCCTACTACCGCGAGCACGAATTTCGCACGGCCTGACATGAAGCACACCAACAGACCAATTTTTGAGCGCTACATCGGCATCGACTACAGCGGTGCCGAAACCCCCACGAGTAGCCTCAAGGGGCTGCGGGTGTTCATGGCCACCCGTAACCTTGATGCATCAGAAGTACTGCCTCCGCCCAGTCCTCGCAAGTACTGGACAAGGCAAGGCCTAGCGCACTGGCTGCTGCAAATCTTGTCCGAACCGACACCCACCATCGTCGGTATCGACCACGGCTTTTCGTTCCCGCTACGGTACTTTGAGTACCACCGTATCCTGCCGGACTGGGATGTCTTTCTGCGCGACTTTCAGCAACACTGGCCTACCGATGGCCAGAACGTCTACGTGGACTTCGTGCGCCACGGGTCTGTTGGCAATGGTGCGCAGCGCACTGGCAACCCGAAATGGCGACGCACCACTGAACAACGCTGCCGGGCCAAGTCGGTGTTCCACTTCGACGTTCAGGGTTCAGTTGCTAAGTCGACACACTCCGGCCTGCCCTGGCTGCTCTTTCTGCGAGAGAAACTCGGTCAGCAACTGCACTTCTGGCCCTTCGATGGATTTTCTGTTCCAGTAGGTCGCTCAGTGGTCGCTGAAGCATATCCAGCCCTCTACAAGCACCGCTTTCCATCCAGCTCAAGCATGACTGGTGACCAGCAGGATGCTTGGGCGATTGCATGTTGGCTCAAGCAAGCAGACAGCAACGGAGAACTACAAATTGCCATGCGCCCACAGCTCGACCCCAGCATGCAACTGATGGCCAAAACCGAAGGCTGGATACTTGGTGTTGCTTAATGGAGCTGGGGTGGCACTCACAGAGAGTGCTGGAAAAGCGAATGTCGTGGCGACTGCAATGGCAACTCGCCAGCAGTTCGCTCACAGGGCAGCATCCCAATCAGCGGCCCGTTAAAGGCCCAAAGTTTGGGGGTCTAAGCCGGAACCCCAGAAATTTCCGTCAACCTTGTTTAGCAGTTTCTGATCCGACTCTTTTGTAGTTCGTTAAGGTTGAGGAAAGACGGGGAAACAAGGCAAAATATGGGGGAACAAAACTCGCTTTTTCCACCTGCCCCATTGGGAAACTCGAATCCCTACACAGCAACCGAAGTGAGGCGTGAGGCCAGCACCACAGATTGATCAAGCATCGTTGGATTGCCAATCAACACCCATGTGACCACGGCGCTGCTATCTGCTAACCAAGGTTGACGGAAATTTCTGGGGTTCCGGCTTAGACCCCCTTATTGGAAGAAAACGTCCAAGTGCCAAGTGACATCACAACACTGGCTCGTGTGCTAGACGTTCCGGAAATCTGGCTTGAGTCCGGTGGTGAAATGCACTTGCCAGCAAATAGCCATATTGGCGTCCGTGTTGGACGAGAGAGTTTGATGTACCGAGAATCTCGGTATGCTAAAACTATCGAGCTTATCCCGGGCATACCTAGAAACTCTGACCTCGATTACGCGCAAGCGTTTATTGAAAACCAATTGAGGACTAACCAAAGCTTGTCAAAAATTGCTCGCCGCGCGGGTGGTAGTTGGCAAGTTATGAGTGGAACATTGGTTTTTGCACCGTGGATTTCAATCGAAGAACCGCATCACCTTGCGTGTAAGTTCTGGCCTCATGAAGTGGAGGCTATGATTGCTGAAGAGTTGACTACCAACACTACCGTTTACGGCGCTTGGTCTTCTCTAAAAGCACGTTGCGAAGCTCTGGGAATTTCTAAAGACCAGTTCCCTAACATTATTTCGCTGCACAAGCGCTTAGAAAGGAAATAGAACCATATTAAAAATATTAATTAAACCGCTTCCTCAAGCAACAGGAAAAGCGATAGAAATTGCGCTAAACCGCATTAATTCTTAGTTCATGCAACCCCCCCAAGACGCACAGTATTTTATCCTGTGCGTTTTTTCAGGCCTCCATGCTTTGTTGAGGTCTTTGCGCTCCAGCCAGCAAAAGCCCAGTTACCAGTAGGCGTAATTGAACACAGCGTCCAGCTCCGAAAGGTCCTTCAGGCCAAGGCCGGCACGCACCAGCTCAGCCTTCTCGCAGAACTCTTCGTACATTGCTGCCGTGACGTTTGTCTTTAAAGTCCTCAGAGGGAATTGCAGGAATCCAGCCATATGCATCCCGGAGACCGAGTTCTTGTTCAGGATGGCAAAGCGCTTTTTGTCAAAGGTATGCAGAATTTCAGACATCACATTTGGTCCAACGTGCGCTGCGCTGTGGAGCCAGCCGGACAGGATGCTGTACGCGGCGCTGGGGCTGGTGGTGGGCGTCAGCTTGGCCTCAAGGTCCAGCAGTGCTGCTTGCGCCTCTCCAAAGCTATCAGCTACCGTCGCTCGACGTCGATTCAGGTTACCTGAATGCCAGGCGGGGGGCGGTCCACCTTTTCTGCCCACCAGCCCCTCGTATTCCGCAAGGAACCCGGCCCTCGTCAGCGCGGGGTCGTGCGCGATGTTGTCTAGGTGTTGGCGAGCCGTGATGATGCTTGTAGCACGCCTCTTGGCCTGAACCGCGAACCCGTTCGTCCCTTTGTCCGCACGCATTATTTCGAGGACAGCCTCAAGCTCCGCTAGGTACGGTGCTCCAGAAACTGGCCGGACCTCTACACAGGACTGCCGTGCCCGGTTCTCGGCAACCTTCCGGTGGAGCGCATAGAACTGATGGCGACGCGCATACTCATCAAGGGCTTCGGGGGTTGCCTCCTCGATTTCGCCGGTTTTCAACAAATGGTCAAACAGAGAAGTCAGGTCGTCGCCGAGATGGCCCGCATGCTTGCTGGGAACCTGAGAGCCTGACTCGTAAGCCAGAGATGCCTCGTGATTGAGCGACAGCCCCCCTTGCGTCAGGTTGGCAGAGCCAGCAATGACGCGGTACGTGTTGTCCGGATAGCCGAAGTAGTAAATCTTGGGATGGAAGGTTAACTTGGACTCTTCACCGCTGACGTAGAACTCCACCTGGTTGGGGTAGTCGATAACCAACTCCTGCACAGCATAGAGGAAATTGGGGTCCGTGTGGTAGAAGTTAAACCCGACCACAAAGCGACACGTCAGCTCCCCCGTGTCCAGCTTTTCAATCAGCTGGTCCCAGAACAGGTCGAGGCCGTTTTCGTTGGCGAAAGCGACGAAACACTCAAAGCGCACGGCGGTTGCCAGAAAGCTGTTGACTTGGTCGGCGTGGAGCTCACCTTTGACTAAATTGGTGACGAGTTGGATGGATGCATTTACAGGCACGGCAAGAGCTCTCGAGATTGTTTGTGCAAGTCCAAAGTTTGGCTTAAAAAAGATAAACTGTCACTATGTTTTTCGGGTGACGGGCTGTACTGATGCATGGCGTTGCCTGAGGCAGCCCATCCCGGCCATCTACCGGTACGCGTTGAGGCTGTGCGCGGACTTATTCACCGAAAGCGAGGTTCTGTCATGCTCGTATGTACTCAGGAGGGCCAATAGGCCCCTGTCGAGGTGTCCAGAATTATTGGTCAATGACAATAATGACAACGCACTGGCCGAAACTATCAACGGGCTGTACAAGGCCGAGTTGATTCACCGCCGGGCTGTCTGGAAGACCAGGCAATCCGTGGAACTAGCCACCCTAAGTAAGCACACGAAACCGATGTGGAATTTTTTTGGCACTTCTCCAGTGTAGCCGCTTCCACGACGGTTGCGCGTTCTTACTTAGAATGGGTGCACTGGTTCAATCACGTCCGACTGCTCACGCCGATTGGGGGTATCCCGCCGGCAGAAGCTGAGGCAACTCACCGCCAGCAACACCTCGACAGAGGTATTCACTTAAACCAACCAGCCTCCTCGAAACCCGGGGCTGTTCATTCCATAGCATTTTTCGTACGTAGGCGCACGCGCAGATGTGTGACACGGCTCATATGGGAAAACATACATTACCCTACATACCCTACACAGGACTGAGCGCCCAGACCAAGCCAAGCAACCTGTTTTGTGCTTACTTACCACTCAAGCAGACCGAAAGCGTCCATCTGACCCCACCAACTATGGCTGGCGACACAGCCTTTGAGCCTTTGGATATGCGCTCAGGTATCGACAGCGCACTGGCGCGGATGGTGGCGGTCTTTGGTTAGCCGCGCTGCGTTTAAACGCTGGCCGTAGCTATACTGCTCGTCAACATGACCGGGACACTGCACACGCCTGGTCATGACGATGTCGCCGCACCTGGGCCAGCAACCCGGTTTATATAGACAGGGAGACGGTTAGGGATGACGACGGAACAAGTCAGTGACGGTCAGCAGACCCCCAGCACAACGCAAGCAGCCCCAAGTGGTACTTCGCCCGAGCTGACTGGTGGACAAGGCTTCAGCTTCGAGGATGCTGTTGCTTCGGTGTACGCAGCAGCGCTTCTGTGCGAGACGACAGCGCCGGGCCTGCCGGGCCGCGTCGTCAGACATGTCTCCGTGCAGCAAGGTTCGTTCGGCCAGCCTTTGGACGACCTTATCGTTCGTGCAGTCGGCGCCGACCAGGTCTCAGTAACCTTCAGCGCTCAAATCAAGCGCAAGCTGGTAATTAGCGCGGCGAACACGAACACTGATTTCCGAGAGACGATTGAGCGCGCTTACGAAACGCTCATGGACGCGGGTTTTCAAGTTTCGTTGGACAGGGTGGGTGCTATCGTCGGCGAAATATCGGACGCAGCCAAGAGGTGTTTCGAGACACTTTGTGAGTGGGCGCGTGCAGAAAGCTCCTCGGAGCAGTTTGTCCGTAAGCTGCAAACCGACGGCGCCGCCGGAGACAAGCTCTCGCAATTCGAGGCGGTTCGCGACATCCTATCACCTAAGGTGGCGTCCGACGAGCTTGATGTGGCCACCTACAATCTACTGAGTCACTTCGTCCTCATACGCCTGGATTTGCTAACAGAAGGCTCACCGACCGAGGCGGAAACAGTTGCTCGCCTTGCCAACATCCTAGCTCCAGTAGACCGACCCCACGCTGATGACCTGTGGCGCCGATTGCTGGCATTGGTACGAGTTTCGCAAGGGCGCGCTGCGGGGTTCGACCGCAAGACTCTCGTCGCGCGCTTAAACGGCGCATTCAGACTTGCTGGGGCACCGAGTGTGCAAGGAGTCTTGCAAGCCATACAGCAGGAGAGTCGACTTGCTGCTGCCGAAATTACGAACAGCATCTCTGGCCTGAGTGTGCCGCGCGACACCCGCGTTCAAGCGGTGGTCGAAGCTGCAAAGTTGCCTGGATTTGTGCAAATAGGCGGAATGCCAGGTGCGGGCAAGTCTGTCGTTCTCCGTTCGGCGGTCGAACGCTTTGCCGCCTCTGGAGCTGTCCTCTTCCTAAAGTCCGACCGTCTGCGGGGGAGTACGTGGGCGCAGTACGCCGCCGCCGCAGGTATGACGCACAGTAGTAGCTTGGAAGAGCTCCTGGTGGAGTTGTCCGCGTCTGGGTCCAGTGTGCTATTCGTCGACGGTATTGACCGTATCGAGGTTGAACATCGAGGCATCCTGCTTGACCTGCTCAACACCATTCACTCGTCGGAGCCGCTGTCAGGCTGGTGCGTTGTGGCCACCGTGCGCGACACGGGAATGGAGCCGCTACGCACTTGGCTGCCTGCGCGTCTGTTCTCCAGTGGAGTGCGGACACTAACCATCGACTCTTTCGATGACGAGGAAGCTGAGGCGCTCGCGCAAGCCAAGCCAGCTTTGCGGCCCCTTCTTTTCGGCAGTGATTCAGTCCGCGCGGTCGTTCGTAGGCCATTCTTTTCGGCCGTCCTAGCCAAGGAGGTAGACGCCTCCAATGCACCAGCCACTTCTGAGGTTGACCTTGCGGCTCTGTGGTGGGAGCGCGGCGGCTACGGCGCGAACCCCACGCGAGTGGGCTACCGGCGAAATGTCCTGGTTCAGTTGGCTAAGGCTGGTGCACATCAACTTGGAAGGCGTATTCCCGTAGCTGATGTCGATGCTCAGGTACTCTCCGAACTTGAAGCAGACGAGATTGTGCGACCCGTCAGGTACGGGCACAGCGTGCAGTTCTCTCACGACATCTTTTTCGAATGGGCTTTCCTGCAGCACCTAGTCCGGGCGGATGACGCATGGCCGGATGTAATTCGTGAAGTTGGGGAGCCGCCGGCGCTTGGGCGCGTAGTTGAACTGCTCTCCCAGACGGAGCTTGCTTATGGTGAGAACTGGGCCAAGCACTTGGCCACATTGGAGACAAACCGGGGACTTCGCTCCCAGTGGTTGCGCGCGTGGATGGCCGGGCCGTTCTCCTTAGAGACATTCGCACAGTACTCCGCCGAGTTTGACCGAGCGATGTTCGACACTGCACACTCGCGGGTTCGCAAGGTGGTCGTCTGGTACCAAGCTGAAAAGACGATGCCGAATTCCGCCATTCTCGAGCGCTCAGACGCTCCTGACCTCGACCTCGCTAAGCGCATGTTGTACGCGGACATGTGGGGGCATCCTTCCGACGTTGCTGCTTGGGCTCGCTTTTGCGATTGGCTTCTGAACCACGCACAAGACATCCCAACGAGTGTGATTCCGGACGTAGTTGCGGCATTTGAGGTTTGGCAGAACGCGTTCTCCCACTACAGCAACCGGGTTTCGGTGCGAATCGTTCAGACATGCTTGGCGTGGCTTTATCACATTGAGCACCTGCGCCATAAGAGAGAGTTTTCGATGGACCGTGGGGTCTGGGCTGATATCGAAGACCGGCGGGATGGCTTGGACGAACTCGAGTCCGCGCTACGCACGTTGGTGTTTAACTCTTCGCTCACCCTGGGCTCATTGGTCACTCAATATCTCCGCGATTTACGCCACCTGGAACTAATGCCACAGCAGGCCGTTCAGTCCGTGTTCACACATACCCAATTACTCTCGCGAGCATGTCCGGCGGAGTTGGCGGACTTTTCGCTCTTTGTATTGCGCAAAAACCTTCCTGTCGTTGTGCAGAAGGAGATGCGAGGGCGCGACTACCTGGTTTCACACAGCTTTAGCCATTTCGAATGGGACCATCTCTCCATCGACGACCACTTCTCCTTCTCACCTGCGGCTCCAACTAGAGAACCATTCCACTCGCTGCTGCTGCAAGCACCGGACCAGGGTAGGAGATTGATTCGGGAGATTGCAAACCATGCGATTCGGTCGTGGCGGCAGCTGCATCGGCTCTCACATGAGAGGGATGGAACACCCATCCCTCTTGTCATGCAATTTCCGTGGGGAAGGCAAGTGTTCTGGGGCGACAGCCGCCTTTATCTGGGTGCGCGTGGGAGCTTCGGGTCTTCAACCGTTAACTCAGGCTTGATGGCTCTTGAGGTTTGGGCGTTTCGTGAAGTCGAGAAAGGTACCCCGGTAGACGACATCCTCAAGGCAGTTCTGGAAGGACACCAGTCCGTAGGTGTACTAGCCGTTGCCGCTGCTGTCGCGCTGCAGGCCCAACACACTTCTGCAGTAAGTCTGCCCATCGCGACGAATCAACGCCTTTGGCACTGGGACATTCAACGCCACGTGCAGGACATGTCGCAGATGGCAAACCTCATCGGGTTCTTCAAACCGCAGGACAGACCTCACTGGTCGGCCGTGAAGGAAGGCAACGAACGACCAGTGCGTCGTTCGGACATCCGCTCTCTCGGCACTCTCATGGTGCTCAGGGGAGGAGAGCTTGGCGCGCAAGCGGCCGAAGCCATCCAAGACTTCTCAGGGGACCTTCCCTTTGACTACGCTGAGCAACGAACGAATACTGAACTGTGTTCGGACCTAACAAGAACTGCGGAGATTTGGGCTGAACTCGGCAAGCCAGAAAACTATCGCGCAGAGCTCAGCCCGGATGAATCCCAGATAGTTATCTCTCACGAAAATCCCAAGGCCAAAGGCGAGGACATCCAGGCGATACAGGCACGTCAAAGCGAGATGGGACGCAATCTCACTCTTCTAAACTGGGCCTACTCCTACTTTGATGACGGTAAGCTGAAGGAGTCACTCACGCTCGAAGCTGCGGCAACAGAAGCAAAAGCGCTCGACCTTGAAGACCTTTTCGCCACCAGACACGACCACGTAGAGTTGGCACATCAACGGCAATCGGCCGTTGCTGGTGTTGCTGCAATTTTTTTGCTGGAGAACGCCGAAGCGCATCTCGAATGGGCCACTGAAGTGTGCGTTCGTGCCGCGCAGACACCGGAGGTGCCGCAACAGTTTTTCACCCGCAGAGTGAAGCTCATGCACCATCCGGTGCTATACGCCACCAGAGGGCTGGGGGCATTGTTCGCAGTTGCGAAAGACGACGAGGACGTCAAGCCGCTGCAGGCTTTCCTCACGGAGCTGTGCGCCCATCCCTACGAGGAAATCGCAGTCGCAGCATTCGGCTCCTTGTTGGGTGCCTGGCCCAAGTATCCAGACATCGCGTGGGCTGCATTGCGGCTGGCTACGGCGCTTGCGCTCTTCGAGGTGAACTATGTTGCCGAAGGAGACGCAGAGGCACGGCACTACGCACGAATCCAAGACGTCATCAATGAGGAACTCCAACGTCTCCAAGATGGAGCACCTGTGGTTAGCGCTTTTCCGGCGTGGCCAGCGCCTTGGGTGCCGATTACTGACAGCGTGGCTGTTCAAGCTCGCCAGCGACGTGGTCGCACTGTCGATGCCAAGTGGCGTGCCAACCCAGTACACGTCGACACCTCGCTACTGGAAAAGGTTCTGCAGGTCATTCCCTTGGAAGCTGCATTGGCGGACCACGCGCACGCGGCGCTTTTCCTGGACTGGTGCGAAGGCTTGGCCAAGTGGACCATCGAGCGAATCGCGCCTACGTGGGCGAGAAACCGAAGAGACCTTGATGACAATTACGGCCCGGACTACTTCGAGTGGCGTCGTCATCTCTACCGATTTCTGGCTCGAATTTCACTACTGCTGCCAGTTAAGGAAGCCACACGGCGTTTTCTGCAACCTGTCATGGCCACCAATGACGAGGCTTTTGCGAGTCTCGGTGAATGTTTCACAAGTCATCTGATAGCTCAGGTTGCGGACAGCAAGGAGATTCCTCAAGCCGCGTTGGAACTACTATCCGTCATCATGCAGCGCGTTCTGGCCTATGGGGATTGGCACCACGCGGGCCATGGCGGACACTCAGAGGAGGACTTTGTCAACATCGTCAAGCACCTGTTCTTTTCAGATTTCAGGTACGCAGGAGGGGCCGTTCGCTTTGCGAACCGCAACTGGTCCGAAGTGGAGGTTGTACTTCCAGTCTTCGAGCCAATATTGCGTACCCACGGGTCTGTCACCTTCGTCGCCCGCGCCTGGATGGACCTTTGCGAAAGTAGCCTCGAACACTACCCAGCTCAGCACTTCGTCGACAACCTTGAGCACCTTCTAGTTGGAGATGGGACACCGCCTGGATGGCGTGGCACGCATTTGCCGGGGCGGCTATCGGGGCTAATTCAGCGCTTCAGCGAGCGGCAGCAACACATATCTTTGGCTACAGCACAGAAGCTCTTGAGAGCACTCGACCGGCTCGTGGACATGGGCGATAGGCGCGCAGCTGCTGTGCAGCTTAGTGAGGTCTTCCGCTCCGTCCGCGTCACGAATTGAAGACTGAATCTACCTCTGTATCTGGGAAATTTGCGCCAAAAAAACCAACAACAAGACCAAAAGTGACTACCACTTGGCCGTGGTCAGGTTGTCGTGCAACGCAGCAGCCCAGCCACTGAGGTGTGGACAGATGTCCTTTATCAGCCCTGATAACGCCTATTATCAGGGGCCATTTTTTCTAGACATTTTTGGCAGCCGTGAAATCAGGGCTCTAGGCACCCAGAGCTAAGTTATTGATTTTTCGTACCGGTGGCCCTGGGACTCTTTGCCGACGCAGGGCCACCGAGGGCTGAATTTCAGGGCGTGCAGCGATGGCGACTGAGGCCTAGGCCGGGGTTGCTCCGGCAAATTTGATATGGGCTGTAGGCCTAAGCCCCGCAACCGACCTGTTAAGTTGCAAAGTAGCCCCGTGCCTTGAACGCAAGGTATAACCAGAATCTTCGCCTCGAGCAAGCTAGCTGGGGGTCTAAGCCGGAACCGCCGAAAATTCCGTCACCAAGGTACTGAGCCTAAACCAGTGGCATATGTCCAAATGGGGTATGCCCCAACTTGACGTCAGACCAGACAGGTAAAACCGTCAGATTAGGATCGTTTTCCGCATTTCTGGACGCTGCTGATGCACGGTCTATAGCTCTAACCTGACACCTTGCTCCCTTAGCGTACGATTTTTTCCGAATTCTGAGACGACCCCAAGTAGGCAGGGTGGGTCATAGCGGTCAGACCGGGTTAAGGCTCTCTTTGTACTTTGCAATCACGCAATACCAAGCACTTTTATCAATTGAAACAACAGCTTGGATTGAAAAATGTCGGGTTCCGTCCGAATCCCGGCCGACCCTCTGCTTCTTGCCTAGGAAGTAGTCGTCGCTCAGAGAGCGCTACTGGTCATTTAGGGTTCACGTCAGTTGACCACCACCTACACCCGTGGCCAACAACCAAGATCCCATCTTATCTTGGCCATCCAATTTTTGGCCACTTCATTTGGCCCATTAACCCGGTTTTCTGTTCCACTGCACCTCAGACCCCTAGATCGGGTACTTACACTGTGGTGACTCGACCTGCCGCTATTGCCGGACAGCGAAATGGCGGGCTGAACCCCGAGGCTTGCCGCGAAGATTCTGGTCAAAGCGCAAACTGCAACTGCGGATGTAATCCCGCACGATTTGCCAGCATCAGCAGCATATCAAGGCTGAAATCCTCCACTTTGCCTTTTATGAGGCGCGAAACGCGCGGTTGCGTAATGCCAAGATGGCGGGCTGCCTCGGCCTGCGTCCAGCCTTGTGCCTTGAGTTGTTGGGCTGTGCGAATCATGACCTCGGCGCGCAGCTTCATCACTTCAGCTTCCGCAGGGTCAAAGCCCAAGTCAAGGAAGACATTGCCACTGCTTTCGGTAATTTGGATGGTATCGTCGTTCATTAGAGTGCTCCTATCAGTTTTCGGTAACGCTGTGCCGCTAAATCAATGTCCGGCTTGGGTGTTTTCTGCGCCTTTTTTTGGAAAGCGTGCAGCACATAGACCGCATCAGCCAGCTTGGCTACATAGACCACACGAAATGCCCCATGAGCCGTGTCCCGGTAGCGGATTTCATAAACGCCTGCGCCCACGCTGGGCATGGGTTTGAAGTCACTAGGCTCACCGCCATATTGCACAGTCATCAACTCAAGGCCCAAAGCTTGCCGCACGTCAGCAGGCATTGCGCGCAAATCTTTCTGGCTGGAGTCAATAAATCTGAGTAGCTTCATTTTTCGATTATGCAGGCATTTGCATATTCATACAAATTCTTGAATGAAAAAACGCCATCCCCCAAACGCCCACACCATGCGCTGGCAGCCGTCCACTTGTCCTACCCCAAGGAAGTGCAAGGCGCGGGGGTCACTCGTGCAGACCTGCACCTTGGGCAAGGACAGCGCTCGCCGTTGCGTGAGCAGGAGGGCTGGCCCTTTCGATGCCCCTCTCCGGGCTACTTTTCAGCCTACATCCCTAAGATAATGATTACTTATCTTAGGGCAAAAAATAGCGGTCAAAAGTGGCTAATCTGTAGTGAATCGAAAGATTCCTTTTGAAATCAACGGCTTGCAGCCCCATGCTGGCGAAAGAGATGCTCGTGCCTCTACCTACCACAACCCAGACCATTCATTTCGTCCGCCGCCTTGGCCTGCACCACTTCGCCTACCTACGCGCCGTGGCCGAAGGGCTGCCCCGCCTTGACAGCGCCCGCCGCTATCTGGGCATTGAGCATGGCCATCAGGCCAGCACCGCACACCAGCAAACGGTAGATTTGGTGCGCGCCGTAGCCCGTCGCCATGCCGGTATCGGTGAGTGGCGCTTGGTCGGATTGCATATCGCTGCCAATAGTGGCACTTCGGTAGCCGCGCCAAGTTTGGAAGATTTTTGTGAGCAGCAAGGCTTGGATGGCTGGAGCGAAGCGGAAATTCTTGAGATGTACGCCGATGCCTACCCTGCTGACCATCGCCAACAGCGCCGTGCCCGTCTGCGCGAGCGCCAATTAACCATGCTGCGTCGCTTAGAGGCGCTGGCTGCCGAACAGCCGTTGCCAGAGGATTTGGTCACAGGCTGGTTTGACGATGCCACGGCACAGCGCCTGCTGTGGGCAGGCATCAACACACTGGGCCAGCTACACCAGCGCATCGGGGTCGGTGGGCGCTGGTTTTCTGTGATGCCAGGAATCGGAAGCACCAAGGCCAAGCGCATCGAAGCGCACTTGCGAAACTTGCTGCCCGATTTGCCGGTGCTGGCCAAGCGCTTGTTCAGGCTGGAAGTCGCCAGTACCGCCCTTGCTGTCACCAATGCGGATGGGCTGGGCCTGCTCAATGCCAGTAGCGATTTGCAGGCCATTGAAAGCTGGATTACTGCGCGCACCAGCTCGCCCGCCACGGTTAAAAGCTACCGCCGCGAAGCACAGCGCTTGTTGCTGTGGTTGCAAGCCTATCGAGACAGCAAGCCACTGTCCACAATGGACGTGCAGGACTGCAATGCGTATGTGGCGTTTCTAGCGGACATTCCCCCGGACTGGATTTCGCGCCAAAGGGCAAGCCCCGGAACAGTGGGCTGGGCACCGTTTCGTGGCCCCTTGACACTGCATAGCCGCCAGCAAGCGATCACACTCGTAGCCAGTTTGTTTGCGTGGCTGCAAGCGGCGCGCTACCTGCCCGCGAACCCGTGGGTGCTGGTCAATCAGGCCCAAGGTGATGACAAAGAGCAGCGCTTGCTAGAGAGCAAAGCCCTAAGCGAAGCGGCAATGGAGCAAGTGCTGGCTTACATTGATCGCCAAGAGGCCAGTCCTTCACGCTACCGGATTCGCTTCATTTTGGCTTTCATCAGCAGCGTAGGTTTGCGTAGCGCCGAACTGATTGCGGCCAAGCTGGGCGATTTGCAGCACGAACCGGAGGGCTGGTTATTGCAGGTGCATGGTAAGGGGGCTAAGAACCGCTTGGTTGCCATCCCGCCAGCAGCTTTGCACGCCCTGCGCGAGTACCTTCGGGCGCGTGGATTTGGCGATGATCCGGCGCTGGCCCCCACCCAAGCCCCGTTGTTGTCCAGTGTGCAAGACCCTATGCAGCCGATAGGCTATCAGGCGCTGTATGAGCACGTCCGTGGCTGGGTGGGTAAAGCTGTGGCCGCCGCTGCGTTACCGGAAAAAGAAAGGTTGCGGCTGGCCAAGGCATCAACTCACTGGCTGCGCCACACCTTCGGCACCAGAGCGGTTGCCAAGCAAGTGCCCCTCGATGTGATCCAAGCGCAGATGGGCCATGCCAGTATCCAAACCACCATGAACACCTACGGGCGTGCGCCAATCCAGCGCCGTGCGGATGAGCTAGGCAAGGCGTTTGGCTAGTGCTTGGGCACAGCGCGTATGGCCTAGCAGTCGTTGGTACAGCGCAGACAGGGTGTTTTTGCTTGGTAACGGTATTTGGGGACGTGGTGCTAGGAGGGCGCTTAAATTTAGGCAATGCTTAAAAATAAGCAAAAACGCAAAGCCCGTTTTTCCCATTGGGAACTGTTCTCTGAAAGATTGAGATAGTTATTAGGGCGTTTCTTTTTTTGGTGAACGCAGCGTTCATCGTTTTTGGTGAACGCTATATGAAGTTTTTGCGGTAGCGGTAGCGGGAGCCGTGGGCATGGGCGGTCTGATCCGGCGTTTTGTAGAGTCTGTGCGTGCTACAGCCGTGCTTGTGGAGCGCGCAGTCTGGGTTTGGACTCCACAAAGTAGGGCTGACACTGGCCTGAGTCTTGGCAAAGCCGGTTTTTCCTTGACCGGCCAAATTTGGCCGGTCGTAGTTTTTCCAAATGCTAGGCGGGTGCGAGATTCCGCAGCAAACTGTCCAGCCCCTGCCCTATCCCCTGCCAGCCCGATTTGTGCATAGAGGATTTTTTGCTGCTTTTGCCGTTGGCACTGTCTCTGGCATTACCGCTTCTCGTTGGGGTGACAGTAGCTCCCAGCTTTGCATGGTGGCCATTCCGCCAGTGAGCTTGCAAGCCCTGCTTGAGTACCTTCAGGCGCGTGGATTCAGCGATGACCACCTGTTGTGGCCCCAGCCCAAGCTCCGCTGTTACCCAGTGTCCAAGACCCTATGCAAGCGATAGGCTATCAGGCGCACTGTATGAGCATTTCCGGGATTGGATGAGCAAAGCGGTAGTAGCCGCTACGTTACCGGAAAAAGAAAGGTTCCGGTTGGCCAAAGCATCAACCCACTGGCTGAGGCACACCTTCGGCACCAGGGCGGTGGCCAAGCAAGTGCCGCTCGATGTGATTCAGGCACAGATGGGCCATTCCAGTATCTAAACCACCATCAATATTTGCGGTCGTGCGCCGATTCAGCGTCGCACGGATGAGCTAGGCAAAGCGGTTGGCTAGTGCTTGGGCACAGCGCGTATGGCCTAGCAGGCGTTAGCACAGCGCAGACAGTGTGTTTTTTCCTGGTAAACGGTATTTGGGGACGTTGTGCCAAGAGGCATCTTGAATTGGGAGAGTGCTTTAAAAATTAGCAAAAACGCGAAGCCCGTTCTACCCCTTGGGAACTGTTCTCTGAAAGATTGGGATAGTTATTAGGGCGCTTTGCTTTTTCGGTGAACGCTGCGTTCATCGTTTTGGGTGAACGCTATATGAAGAAAAAACTGGGTGGGTGCCGTGGGCTGGGACGGGTTGGGGACGGGTTTGAGTCGTCCGGGTCTAAGGCGGGCTTTTGTGGAGCCTGTACGCGCTACAACTGAGCTTGTGGAGCGCAAAGACGGCTTTGCACTACGAAAAGTAGGGGAGCCATGAGTCCAAGTTTGGACTTTGTGCGGTTTTTCGTTGACCGGCCAAATTTGGCCGGTCGTACTTTGGCGCAAGGATGGCGGTACAAAGTGGTGAGCGGGTGCTAAAAAATCTCGGCCCTTGTTTGAGCCGATGCCGCTTCTGGCCTTGGCATGGGCCAGTTCGCTTTTTTCCTGACCGGCCAAATTTGGCCGGTCGTGTTTTAGCGCAAAAGATGGGGGTGGAAGGTGGTGAGCGGGCACAAAAAAACCTCGGCCCCTGTTTCAGCCGATGCTATTTCTGCCCTTGGCGTGGGCCAGTTGAATTTTTCCAACCGGCCAAATTTGGCCGGTAGTTTTCCCGCTGTCAGGCTGGGGCGAAACCGCCTAGCAAATTACCCAATCCCTGCCAGCCCGGTTTGCGCGTAGAGGAGTCTGTTGCTTTTGTCGCAGGGGCCATCTCTGGCGGTGCCGCTTCGCGCTGGGGCGGCGATGGCTGCCAGCTTTGCACCGTGGCCTTATCGACGGGGATGAGCTGGCCTTTTTGCAGAAGCTGGGCCACCTTGGTCACATCGCTAGGGGGTACAGCCAGCCATTGAACCTTGTGCGTTTCCTTACTCTGCACTTCCTGCACCTTCGCCATGCGTATCCAGTCGTTATCTACGCTGAAAAGCACGGTTTTTCTCGTCGGGTTGCATAGCCATCGCTGTGGTGATGCACTTGCAGCTGCAAACAGTGCGTCCATGTTTGCGGCTACAGGCGTGCCATGCCAAGGATGGACGCGCCCTTCGTCCTCAATTGGAGGTTGGACAACCGCTTCGCTTGCCGGTGCTGGGGTCGGTGGTGTGAACACTAAAGGTGGTGCATCTGCATCTGCATCATCCGATGGTGCCGTTTGCCATTGCTCCAGTTGCTCTTTTGTTACCGCGAAAATCGTTCCATCGCGTATGGCCTGCGCGATGGATGGGGTGTCCAGCACTACAGACCATTTTGCCAATAGCGGGTTGCATACGAAATTTTCGATCTTGGTGCGCTCCAGCACGGCGCTGCTGCTGTTCCACTGCCAAACATAGAGGCGTTTTTCGCTGGACAACAAGCCCGTCTGGGCCAAGGCTTGGCGCAAAGTGCTGGCATCATTTGTCGTTTGCTGCTCTTGCGCTGCGGCTTCTTGTTGCTGCGCTTCCCGCTGGCGTTTAGCTGCCAATCGGCCTTGCCAGTCGATGTTGCTACTGAGTAACTTAACGGTGTAAGCGTAGGGATTTTTGGCCTTGGCAATCGAATCTTCTGCCAGTTCAACGATGTGGCCCAGCATTAAGCCCGCTTTGCTGGCCATGCCCATGAGCTTGCGAATCGCAGATGCTCGCAATCCCAAATGGCGCAGTGGCATGAGGTCGTCGGGCACTTGGTTATTGGCGTAGTAAGCAGCTTGCGGATCGGAATTGGCTGCCACCACGGGGGCTTCACTGGTGCCAGGCGCATCTGGTTGGGCGACAGGGGCTGGCTGGTCGCCGTTTGTTTCGATTTCGATCTTGATGTGTTGGGCAGGTGCTGGTTCTAGCAATTCCACGGCGGCGCGAACAGCAATTTGATCTTCGCTGGGAATGGGCATTACCGGATGGTCTTTGGCACGGGCACTGACCAGTCCCAGTGTTTGCAAGGCCCAAGGGGTCAAGAAAATGTCGCTGACCTGCATCCCAAGTTTGCGCGATTGCACTTGGGAGCGAACAATCCACTCTTTGCTCTCGAGTTCTTTCTTGATCTTGCAAATTTTGTTCACGCTGACATGCAGCGTTTGTGCGAACCGTTCGTTGCTGATGCGAACGGAATTGGTAATGTCCTTCGTTTGGATACTGCGAACCACGGCTTGCAGTAGTAGGCGTGCGTAGGGCTTTAAGGCACTGATGGCTGCAATGCGGCAATCGGTGGCACGGTCTGCCGCACGGGCAATGCTCGGCGGATAGGGTGCAGGTAAAGCAAATTCATTAGATGAGAGTGTGGCAGTCATTTTTTTGAGGGCGAAAAATCCCCCGTGTTGCCAACTGCCACAGAAAAGTTCTAAAATCGGCGCAACTATGTATTTGCGCTGTTTTTTCTAGGACTCGTTCTTGGTGGGGCAGCATGGGCAACCCGATGAAAGCCGCTTCTCTTGGTACAGAAGCGGCTTTTGTCGTTTTACGGTGTGGTAAAGGTCAAGAATTAGATGGTTGGTGTGTCCCTGTGGAGCAATTGTGCAGATTGTCCTGCGAAAAACAGAAAATCTGAAACGATTGAAGATAGCCGACTGTGAATCTTTCGAGCTGGAAATGGCTCAAAAGTGTGCTAGGAATTTCCTTGCGCTGCATGTCTTGGGTGCAGCGTGTCAGGTAGTTGGGGCACTGAACGGACATGCTTTGCCTGTAGCAATGCTTAGATGTTCCCCAATAGGAACTTGTTTTTCGTTGTGCGTGGACGCTTGCTGTAGCCTGCTGGAGGCTACAGCGATGAGCATAGCCGTTGCGGCTGGCGTGCTGAATTGGATGCAAGGCGTAGGCGGTGCGGAATGACATTTTTTAACATATAAGGTCATTCTGTGTCGCTTGCACCAAAAATCCGCTAAAATCCGCACAAACAGGCGAACGCAGATTTCCGGTGTGCAAGGCACAGGATGGTTGATGTGGCGTTCGCGGCGGGCCTACAGTAACTTTCTCAGGGTGGCTGTAGGCTTTTTGCTTTGTGCGAACAAAACAGGTGTATGGTACCGCAGTTTTGATACAAACTTGAAAAAAATTGCGGGCGCAGGACATCCCTCCTGCGTAAGGTAAAGCTCCGCCGCCAATTTTTAGATAGCTATCTAGCTATCAATCAATTTTCAAATATTGCTTTAACAGGCGTTCGACAATCTCTGTCTCGGTTACACGACGGCCTGGAGACGATTCCGCAATTGCCCCGTTCTTCAGTGCTTTTGCAATGTCCCAACGGATGCGAAACAGTTTTTGCACGGTGGGTACTGGTGGTAGCTCGGCGGCAGAGGTTGAAACAGAACTGGACGGCGTTGGAGTGATGCTGTTTTCCCTGGCACCTTCGAGAAAGGCGGTAGGGTCTTTCTGGGGAGGGGTGATACCAGATAGGTCAGGTTTGCCGCGCATCCGATTCATCAGTTTGTGCGTGAAACCTCGGCATTCATGCCGGGGAGGTAGAGCGCGGAACGCATGGCGTTCCTTGCCTCGGGCTGTTACCTGCTCACGTCCGTTCTATGGCCCGGTTGACAGAAATTAGTGCGAGGCTTTTCACCTCTGCTGGGCCTTGCGGCTCTGCCCGTAAGGGCATAGTGACGCGCACCTTGCGGTGCGGCTCCCCTCGACAATGTTGCGTATCGGCTTACCCTTGCGGGCGGTTCCAATCCGTTTCGTGCTTACCCTGTCGCTTGTCTGCAACCAGAACTTTCAGAGCTTGGGACTAAGGAAGCATCCCAAGGTGAGTCTTCGCACCTGCACACAACGTAGCGCCCGCTTTACTCGGCAATGAAGCCCGGATTAAGGCATCCGGGGCGCTTAGTCTGGTCAACCCGAACTTGTAAGGCTTTCGCCTTCCAAGCTCCAACCTTCAGGTCGGGGTAGTTGACGCAGTCACCTCGTGGAAAAATGCTTCAATCTCGGCAATTGCTGCGCTGTCTTTGCCTAGTTCTTGCACAATCGCTCCTTCGCCAATGGCTCGCCGGAACGCCACGCGCTCACACACTTTGCTTGTCAAGACATTGAGTCTTTGTTCTTGTAAGAATTCCAGCATATCGGCAGTATCTTTGCTACGGGGATCAACACGGGTTAAAAGCACTCGAACATCCAGATCGGGGTTGTAATCCCGTGCCAGTTCTACCACCATGAGTAAATCGGTCATCGCTGCGGCATCTAGGTTGGATGCGCCCACCGGAATCACTGCACGCTGGGCCAGCAAAAGGGATGAACGCAAGCCCGCTGAGTCACGTCCTCCAGCATCCACGACCACATGCTGAAACCCGCAGGCTAACGGCCTTCCTTCGGTCAGAATGGCCTTTCCAATCAGACAAGCGGTTGTCGGGTTGCGTGTATGGCTCCCACTTTCTCGCCGCCACGCTGCCCAACTTGCGGCACTGGCCTGTGGATCGCCGTCGATAAGTAGCGTCTTGCCTTGGTAGGCAAGCATGGTTGCTAAATGAATGGCGGTGGTGGTTTTTCCTACACCACCTTTGGTGTTTACCACTGCATAGATGGTCATTGAGTTTTTCTCCAGCACGAGATAGCTATCTTACTGCGTGGTAGATAGATAAATAGATAGCTATCTTTTGATTTAGATAGCTATCATATAATACAATTGATCTATTGCAATCCCCTGTACTAAAAAATCCTGATGAGTAGCTATCACATCCCCACCGCCACCCGCTGGATTTCTGGTGCTTTGGCTACCGTGGTAACGCTGGTTTGTGCTGGCATGGCCGGTATGTCAGCGATGGAGCGCTCTACCAGCATGGCTGGAGCAGTGATGTTTGTGGCATTGGCTTTGGTGATGGTAGTGGGCAGCCATTTATTACCAGCTTTAGCCCGTGGTAGTCGTATTGGCCAAGGCGTGTTTGCCGTTTGCGTGCTGGTGACGCTTTACAACCACGCTTACTTTTTCGACAGCGAAAAGCGCCACATGGGCCAGCAGCGCCAGGCCGAAGTCCCTCCTTCACCCGAGGTACTACGCTATGAACAAGAGCTGGCTTTGATTGATGCGCGTGGTTTGCCGCTGGTATCGGCAGACCTCGCCAGCGCACAGGTGGCAGTTGCCAAAGCCGCTGCTGTACTAGAGCGTTGCCAAGCCAAAGAAGGTGCACGCTGCACCTCTGCTGCGGCTGCGCTAGACATTGCTCAAGCCAAAACAGGCGCTTTACAAGACGAGCGCACCCAAGCCTTGCGTGCTGAAGACCTGCGCTCCAGTTTGTCAACAGCAGTAGCGGCACATGGCGCTAGGGTAACCCAAGCTGGTGTCAATGCCGTGGATGCCTCCATCGCCCGCCTATTGGGCATCGAGGCCGATACCGTGGCCACCATGACTTCCCTCATGCAATCCATCGCCTTGGAAGTGATGGGCGCTTTGCTCTGGGCTGTAGCCTTGCCCAAGGTGGTTAAAAAACCTCGTGTGCAGGAAGTGCGCGTCAAGCACATCATCCCCTACAACCCTAAGCCCAAGCCGTCTAAGCAATTCGGCTGGGCACGCACTGCGCTGATTCGCCACCAAGGCCAGCCCCGCGATTCGCCTGTTTCGGTGTAAAACTCTCCTGCTAAATGCAAAACGCCACCCTTTTTTATAGGGTGGCGCTGCTGCATGGCGAAGGTTAGCTTGCGCTAGGCACGTCGAAAATTCGCTGTGTTTTTACTGTTAATCTGCGGAATCGTCATCCACCACTGTCTCCAAAAGCAGATTGATGTGCTGCTGTACCCGCTCCAACCCTGCAATCGTTTCTTCACGGGTGTGGCTGGTGTCGCCAAAGAAGTCTTGGATGGCTTCGATGAGAGTTTCTGCTTTGGGTAGTGGTCAATCTTTGACTGATTTGCTGTAATTCAGCATTATTTTCATGATAAGCCTCATGCTGTCACCGCACAGCCTTCTCTATGAAACTACACGCCAGATCGTTAGTTTGGTAGTGCATGACTTTGGGAATGGTTGCAAAAAATCAGTCAATTGAACACCACTACCAATTTAACTAGCCACGTTTATTTATTCATGTTTCCAAAAAATCTAGCGTTTTCTTTGAATTTTGTGAACTTGGTACCCTTACTTAATAATTTTTGTGCTTTGGTATGATCCTCATTTTCACTTTTGACTGGTGAAAAATCCATGACACCATCGTCTGCATTGAGTCTTGGTAGTGGCGCTGCGTGCTGAACTGGTGCTTTGGTAGGCTCTATTTGAATGGGTTGAATTGGGGAATGAAGAATCGGACTACTGGTAGTAGCGGGGGCTTCTTCCAATGGCGATGGCTGATTGACAGGGCTGATAGCCTCGGTAGCAGCTGCATTAGGCATAACAGCTTGGCGCATTGTTTGATTCGCATATTGCAGCAGCAAGGTGGCGCTACGGCTAACGCCATGCACTGCAAATAGAAAGACAAGGCGGCGCTTGATATAGAGGCGGCGATTGCTCAAGCCAGAGATCGCGTTGAGTTCTCGCAAGACATCCATCAACCCAGCATCACGTTGGCTGATGCTGATTTCTACGGGAAGGGTGCCATCTACCTCTCCATCCATCGATGTTTGGCCCAATACATCCAGCAGGCTTCGGTCAATCACCACTGGCGCAACCAGCAGGGCACGGACGAAGTTGGAGCGTGCAACTGATGTTGGGAGGCTTTGGAGGTGAAAAAACAGCGGCTCCAAGCCCACGTCATCCGCTTTCAATAGAAGCCGAACTCTGACCGTGGACAGCGATTCCGATTGCATCTTCCTGTTTTGTGTCTTCTTAGTCATGTGACAACCCAAAGTTTGTGGCTAAAGATCAAAAAAACCAAACTCAAGAAAAATTTTCACGAATTGGGAAAAATTTCCCCAGAATCGAAAAAAAATTCCTGACATCAGGAAATTTTCCCCAGAATCAGAAAATTTTTCCAAAAATTAGAAAAAATTCTCCAGCGCCCTTGAACTGGATTCTGCGGGTCGGCGTATGCTTTTTTTCTTCAAAAGATACGCGAAAAATTGAATCTTTCAAGTTTGCGATCTGGGTGGGGGGCGGGTTATGATTCATGTACTCAGCAACTGCGCTTGCAGGAATAGAGCATCAAGAAGTTTTATCAAGAGACCATCAATAGACGGGGGCGTAAGCTTTCCCGTTTTTTTTGTTCACCCTACGGTAAATGGGGTTTTTTAGCTCGGAGCCGATCTCAACAATTCAACACAGAGTGTCAAAGAACAGAGGAACAAACTTAGCAAAATCAACAACTTAGCTTGCTACATTAGCTACAGAGCGCAACACAGATTGAAAAAGAGAAATTTTTTGGTAGGTAATTTGCTTATTTTTTGAGCAGCTTTGGTAGGCAAGAAGGGCAAAACGATGTGTGCTGCACGGTGCGAACTGGGCGGCAATGGGACAACAGGTGTGTGCATGGCGTTGGCTTTTGCTGGTGTACGGGTGCTGATCGATACGGAAGGCGGCTTAGGCGCTGCACTAACGCGGGAGACGGCAACAGGAACGGTGCAGAAGCGCTATGGACGCATGGAGACAACAACTGCCAAAGAAAGAAGGAATCTGCTGGCGTGGCGGCCAGTGCGTCTGATGGGGGTGGATTGACACTTCAGGTCAGGCGTAGGGGGATGCGAAAAGACGGGGTTTGCGCTCCGTGGTGGCCCAAGGGCTGCTGAATTAGCGCACGCTGCTCGCGTAGAGCGCCGTTCCGATGCGACTGAGCCTGCTGGCGGCGGTATCGGGGGCCACGTTACCGTGAGGGCGTGGGTACGTAGGTTTGGCACAGCCTGCGTGCTGCTTTCTTCTTCTTTAAGTACCGTGTCGGGGTGCAAATCCCCAAAGCTGCGTCCGGCAGAGGACGAAAAAAAGCCACCCGATGGGGGTGGAGTTGCTGCATGGACGACCGGCCAAATTTGGCCGGTCGTTATCTCATGCTTGGGTCAGAACTTGGTGCGCTTTCGTTGCTGCCGCCTCGATTTCATCAACCAACGGGCCACCCAAGTCCGCCGCTTTCGCCATGCTGAGCAGCGGTTGCACCATGCTCGTGAGGTTGCAAATCAAGTGCCACTGCTCCACCAAGGCTTTTGCCGCTTGGTCGATGGTGTTATTTTGCGCCCAAATTTCGGGTCATCCTACCAGCACCAGATGCTGCCCATCGCCGTGGACTTGGAAGTCCTTTGCTTGCAAAAAGCGCCTGCTTAACCTGTAACCGATTCCTCTTGGCTCGCTGAGAGTGGGCTTTTTCGTCCGGCACAACTTGCCTCTTGGATGTGTGCATTTTCTGTGTAGCGAATCGAAAGCTCATGCAAATCAGCCTTCTTTCATTCTGAATTTTTCAAATAGAACAATAAAAATTGTGTTCAGTGCTGCACAGAAGCTAACTGCACAGAAGCTAACTGCACAAGCAACTAATTTCTGTTTGTGGTTAGCCTGAGCTATGCACTGCTTGGTGATGTGTTTCTAATGTAAAAGTTGGGAATACGTCAATTTATGAGCTAAATTTCTTTGTGTCCTCATGGTAGGTATTACTACTTCCCAGTCAAAAAATTGTAAAAATGAAATGCAAGTTCCAGAATTAAATAAACCTCTATCTCTATCCAACCTTCATCAGAATCTTCCATCGGCTGCGCGCACTCATGTCCAAGTCAGTAAAGACAAACGCATACCCGCTGAAAACGAGCGTCCCACTTACCGAATTTTTGAAGACTGGCATAGTGAGGATGGGCAAAAGTTTCGTCCCGGTGTTTGGCTTTTCGATATGAAGTCTGTGGGCCGTGGTCAAAATACTACTCCAGTCCCCACCCAGCAGTGGATATGCAGCCCTTTGTATGTCGAAGCGGTTACTGCTGATGCACACGATGGCAACTATGGCCGTATGTTGCGCTTTAAAAACACACGTGGTAATTGGCATGAATGGGCCATGCCCATGCACATGCTGGCTAGCGATGGTTCTGACTTGCGCGCCGTTCTGTACAGCATGGGGGTGGAGCTGTCCCCGAAGGGACGGGACGCACTGACAATGTATCTGCAAACCCAACATCCTGAAAAGAACCTGCTTTGTGTTGGCCAAACAGGGTGGGTAGATAAAAATTTCCGAGCTTTCGTCTTGCCCGATGGCACTATCGGCCCGGATAGTGCTGGTGTGGTGTACCAAAGCGAATTCAAGGCCGATAGCGAATTTGGCACCGCTGGCACCTTAGAGGGCTGGCAGTCTGGGATTGCAGCAATGGCCGTGGGTAATCCCATGCTGGTGCTGTCGCTTTGCGCTGCTTTTGCAGGCCCGGTGCTGGTGAAGGTAAACGCTGAAAGTGGGGGGCCACACTTGATAGGCGCATCCTCTACCGGCAAAAGTAGCCTAATGATTGGTGCTGTCAGTGTATGGGGAAGTCCGGCCTATAAACGTGGATGGCTCACTACCAGCAACGGGCTAGAGGCAGTGGCAGCTGCATTTAATGACTGCCTATTGGCCTTGGATGAAATCAGCGAAGCCGACCCTAAGGACGTGGGGGCAACGGTTTACATGCTTGGCAACGGGCAAGGCAAGCAGCGTGCAGATAGAGCAGGGGGGGTTCGCAAGGTGGCCCGCTGGCGCGTGTCGGTGCTGTCCAATGGTGAACGCTCAATTGCTACCAGCATGGCCGAAGGTGGCTACCGTATCAAGGCTGGGCAAGAGGTACGGATTTTTGACGTGCCATGTGGGGACAGGGCGCATGGCGTATGGGATAAATTGCACCACCACCCCGATGGCTGTGCCTTGTCCGACAGCATCAAGAACGAGGCCAAGGCCCATTATGGGCACGCTGGTAGGGCATTTGTAGCCAATCTGGCAGCCGAAAAGGCAGATTTGGTCGAACTGTTGGCAACCATACGTGCTAGGTCTGAATTCAGCACCAACGGGGAGGGGCAAGAACAGCGTGTTGCAAGCCGGTTCGCAGTGCTGGCAATGGCTGGTGAACTGGCCACCCTCTACGGCATAACAGGATGGCCCGAAGGTGAAGCCATACGCGCTGCTGGTACTGGCTTTGCAGCATGGCGCAATGCACGCGACAGCAAGGGTAGGAACTCAGAACAAAGCCAAGTTGTGCAAGCCATGACCGACTTTATCGACAAGCATGGCGACAGCCGGTTTAGCGATGCGGATACATTGCCAGACCCAGCTCGCCCCCTGCTGATACGTGACCGGGCTGGCTACTGGCGCAACGGCGATAAGGGTCGGGTTTACCTGTTCAACAGTGTAGGAATGCGCGAAGCGTTAACGGGCCTTGATTTTGGCCTCGCCATCGCCCACCTACAGAAAGTGGGCATGATGCCACCGCCTGGCAATGACGGGAGAAGCTCTAAGAGTCTGACCATTCAAGGCCATAAAAACCGCGTGTATGAAGTCTATCCCTGCTCTGCTATTGATGATGAGGGAGGGGTATGACGGTTGAAAGCCTTATCGAGCGCCTGAAAGTGGCTCCCAGAACACCGCAGAATCCGGAAAAAAGCCTCAGTGTTCCTGCGCAAAATACCCCAGTTTCATTGGGAGAAAGCATTCCCAGAACATCCAGAACCCCCAGAACACCGGAAAAAGTAGAAGGGCAAAGAAAAAGCACAGAACTGGCCCATACTGCTGCACCGGTTTTACCGGAATCTGACTCCGGATTGTTGGCGATAGCCATGCAGCTTTGCGACACAACCAACGCCAGTGACAAGGCCCGCGCAGACTGGCGCGCAGATATTGCAGCCACACCCGTAGAGCTACGTGGCGAACTTGCAGCCTACCTGCAAAGTCTTTTGCCAAAGACCAAAACCCCAGCAATGGCAATGGCCCCAGAACGGGCCACCAAGCCATTGCCAAAGTTTGACCAAGCACAGGCATGGCGGGAGGCCGATAGAGCTTTTCAAACCCATTACTGGCAGTGCTCCCAGTGCATAGCGGGTGGGCGTAGCCGTGGCCCACTGTGCTCGATAGGTGAACTATTGAAGCAAGCAACAGACAAGGCTTTTACCGACTAGCACAAAGCTATCGAGCAAGACATCCGGCTATGTGTCGGGTTTGTTTTTGGCGCTATCTAGACCGGGCAAGCTATCGGTCTAAATTTGAGATTCTTGCGCGAGCTTGTATTTTTTTGTGTTCTTGGTGTTCTGGTGTTCTGTATCCTTATCTACATAGGGAAAACGTCCAAAAAATTGCAGAACACCACCCCTGTTTTATGGTGTTCTGCGGTGTTCTCGAGATGGTGGATGCTTGGTTGACATCCTCTCCGGGCTAAACCCCGAAGATTCCTACTGCTAGACGACGATGGCCCGCCGCAAGAATGTTCCGTGCCGCGTTCACATCGCGGTCGTGTTCCGCCCCGCAATCGCTGCAAGTCCATTCTCTTATTCCAAGTCCTGCCCTACCTTTCGGACTGCTGGCGGGAATACTCCCACAGCACGAGCAAGTCTGGGTTGAATACGCTTCGTTGACTTCCATAAAGACAATACCGGCCTGATGGCTCTTGGTTTCCAACATCGTCTTTAGTGATGACCAGCCCGCATCCAGCGCGCTCTTGGCCATCTTGGTTTTAACCAGCTTTGCGCTGGCCACGTCGCCCACGAAGATGGCGGCGTTTTCTCGCACCAGCGTTGTGCTGAACTGGTGCATATCGTCTTTGCGCTGGTTCCTGATTTTGGCGTGAATCGCCTTGACGCGCTTTTTCTTGTTGGCCCGCTGTGCTTTGGCCAAGGCCAGTTCATGCTGACGATACCAGCGCCCATGCAATTGTTGCGTATTGGATGCCGTGGCGCAGTCTTTGAGGCCAAGGTCGATGCCTACGGCTGGGGCAGGCAGTCGGGGGCCGATAAATTCTGGCATCTCAATAGTGACATTGAAATACCAGCGGCCTCGACTGTCTTCGGTGAATGAACCACCGCGCAACTCATATTTGGATAGGCCGTAGCTGTCCCACAAGCTGAATTTTTGGCCTGCAAAGTGGATTTGTCCGGCTTTGTATTTGGCGTGCCCACCTTTGAAGGGTATCCAGCCCAATGAATACTTGGATGATTTTGGATTGGAGACACGCCAATTAAGCCGTGTTTTTTTGAACTGCCTGCGCCGCGTGGCGTACTCCACGCACACCAGTTGCACTGTGCCACTGCCTACTTTCACATCATCGCACTTGCTGTAGCCAGCGGTGCATTTTTGCAGGTCGTAGCCGGACAAAAATTTTGGCTTGCCGTGGAAAGGCCGCGCCGCTTTGGCCGACACCTCGTTGACGTGGTTCCAGACCTGATTGACCTTACGCGCCATCTGACGCAGCACTTTGGCGTGCTTGTCTTTGATACGCAGTTGGAGGGTTTTGGTGCTGGTACTCACAGTAAATATCATAGGCTACGCGATGCGAAAAACAACAGGCCGTACCGGCCTGTTCGCTCGAACCTCGGGCTGAACCCCGAGGCTTGCCGCGAAGATTCCGGTCATTGCCACTTTGGTATCCTGTTCTGGTGCCATCAGAGGCTGACGAAAAATTTTCGTTTTAAAGCTACAGGTAAGCTCCGATAGATTAGTCTGTCGGCGCTTGCCTGATTGCCGCGCTGCCGCAGAAATTTTGCCTTAGGTACAAACGGCAAGCTTGCATCTGGGGCCATAAATCTATTTTTGAAACGGAGCCGCTTTATGCCAGACCACATAACCACCCCAGATGCGCGCACATTGCAAACAGCCTGTCAGAGCATCGCACAATCGGTAGCTTCCTCGATTGTGGATGCACTGACAGAGCCACTGCGTCAACAAATCGCAGCAAAAATCAACGCGATGATTGCTGAAGCAACCAAAGACGTGCACAGCAAAATTGCCGCTGCTTTGGCGCAGATTCAGCCTATCCAGATTCCGATTAACTTATTGGCGCAGCCGATGGTGCAGCCTTTTTCTAGCACAGCACCGCCACCAAGCCCAGCCCCTGTGCCAGCCCCCCCTGAAGCGCAGGTGACACAGAAGACACCATCGCCATCTACCCCTGAGGCGGCGGCTGCAGAACCCGTAGCCGCCCCCAGACCCGTGGACATCCAAGACCCACAAGACACCAGTGATACTGTACTGACCAGAGACCCCCGGCGCACACCAAAAAAAGGTGAAAAAACTTTTACCGCCACCATCGTAGGCTTGATGCCAGGGCAAGCGCATATGATTAAAAACGATTTTAAATTTGCCAAACTGGCATTTGTGACTGCCAACGCACGCAACAGCACCCAGCTGGTAGCCTTGTCAAAAAGCAACAACCCCGTCCTTTTCATGACGGACTTTATTCGCCATGCGTCGGTAGAAAGTGTGCGTGCAGTCCACGGCAATTGGGTTTATGTCAGCGGCGGCATGAGCTCTTTGCGTGAAAAACTGCGCGAACTGTATACCCAACACCAAAGCAACGCCAGCCCTCTGGGTGCCAGCGCCTAAAGGCACACAACACCAACCATACCGCCACATGCTCACATTTGCCCCCGGCGCACGCGCCGTTATCCGAGACGAAGAGTGGCTGATTCGCCGCGTGGACCCCGCTACCGATGGTGGCCATTTGCTCACCTGTGATGGTATTTCTGACTTGGTACGTGGCCAGAATGCGCTGTTTTTGACCGCGCTAGAAGACACCATCGAAGTCCTCGACCCCAGCAAAACCGAGTTGGTGCCCGATGTCAGCCCCACCTACAACGCCTCCATCCTCTACCTAGAAAGCCTGCGCCGGCGCAGCGTGCCCAACGACGACAAGGTGCATCTTGGGCACCGGGGCGTGATGAATGTGGTGCCCTACCAGCTCGACCCGGCCTTGCAAGCCTTACGACAGCCACGTTCGCGCATCCTGATTGCCGATGCCGTGGGCTTGGGTAAAACGCTAGAAGCGGGCATTCTGGCCACCGAACTTATCCAGCGTGGGCGCGGCAAGCGCATCTTGGTAGTCACGCAAAAAGCCATGCTTACCCAGTTCCAAAAAGAATGGTGGAGCCGTTTTTCTATCCCCCTCACGCGCTTGGATTCACTCGGCCTCGGACGGGTACGCAATCGCATTCCGGCCAACCACAACCCCTTCAATTATTTTGACCGCAGCATCATTTCGATGGATACGCTCAAAAATAATTTGGAGTACCGCAACTACCTAGAAAACGCTTGGTGGGACATCATTGTGATTGATGAGTGCCACAACGTGGCTGCCCGTGCCGGTGAATCAGGTTTATCGCGCCGCGCCCGTTTAGCCCGGCTGCTTTCCAACCGCTCAGATACCCTCATGCTGCTGTCGGCCACGCCGCACGATGGCTCAGCGCGCAGCTTTGCGTCGCTCATGAGCCTGCTTGACCCTACAGCCATTTCCGACCCCGACCACTACACGCCGGATGATTTTCGCAGCAAGGGTTTGGTGATTCGGCGCTTCAAAAAAGACATCAAAGACCAGGTGACCAGCGACTTTCAAGAACGCGAAACCCTGTGCTTGCGCCAAGCCGCCAGTGCCCAAGAAGAGGCCGCTTACCGCGCTTTGCTGGAGGTATCGTTCACGCAAGGGGGCCAGCGCAAAGGCGGTCTATCCAGCCAGCTGCAACGTGTAGGGATGCAAAAGGCACTGTTCTCCAGCCCTGCTGCGGCTTTGGAATCTACCCTGAAGCGCATCGAGCTGCTCACCGGCAAACACCGCCCCACACCCGCCGAAGCCCAAGAAGTCGAAGGCTTGCAAGAACTAGCCCACTGCCTGCGCGCCCTGACTGAGGATGCCACCGCCAGCGGTTTTAGCAAATACCAACGCCTGTTGCAGCAACTGACCTCAGCCGCTTTTGGCTGGCAAGTTCAAAATGCCCAAGACCGCTTGGTTATCTTCTCCGAGCGCATTGAAACCCTGCGCTGGCTAGAAAAACAACTCAGCCAAGACCTCAAGCTCAAGCCGAACCAAGTGGCCGTGCTGCACGGGCAAATGTCAGACACCGAGCAGCAAGAACTGGTCGACCGCTTTGGCCGCTTAGATGACCCCATCCGCGTGCTGCTGTGTTCTGACGTGGCCAGTGAGGGCCTGAACCTGCATTATTTCTGCCACCGGCTGGTGCATTTTGATTTGCCTTGGTCGCTCATGGTGTTCCAACAGCGCAATGGGCGTGTGGACCGCTACGGCCAAAAACACCAACCGCAAATCATTTACCTGTTCACCGAAACCGTGAACGAAAAGATTCGCGGCGACCTGCGTATTCTGGAAATCCTGCAAGCCAAAGACGACCAAGCCTACCTCAACCTCGGCGACCCTTCGGCCTTCCTCAACGTGTTTGACCCAGAAAAAGAAGCCGAAAAAGTGGCCAACTTCATGGCCGAAGGCCTGCAACCGGAAGCCGTGCAAGCCCAGCTGGACCAAGCAGCCAGCGATGAGGAGCCCGACAACGAAGGCGATTGGATGATGCAGCTCTTTGGTGGGACTGACACCGATGATGCTCCTCAAGCGCCCACCACCGGCAGCAGTTTGGCGCAGATTGCAGAGCCCGCCTCCTTGTTTGCCAGCGATTACCACTACGCCAAAACCGCCCTCACCCAGCTCAACCAAGGGCAAACGCTGTGCCAATGGGCGGCACAAGACGAAGAAAAAATCATCGCCATCACCGCCCCCAAAGACCTGCAAGACCGCCTGCGCCAACTGCCACGCGAGGTGCAAGCCGCCAACGACCACTACTCCCTGTGCGCCGACACCCAGCGCATGATGGCAGCCATCGAAACCGCCCGCCAAGCCCGCGCCGAAGAAGACACCTGGCCCCAACTGCATTACCTGTGGCCACAGCACCCCATCATGGAATGGGTGGGCGACCGGGTAGTCACGCATTTTGGCCGCCACAAAGCCCCGCTGCTGCAAAGCCATAAGCTGGCCCCAGAAGAACAAGCCTTTATCCTGATGAGCTTGGTGCCCAACCGCAAAGGCCAGCCCCTCTTGGTAGAGTGGCAAGTGGCCAGCCGCATCGGGCAGGGCAGCTTCGCCCTCGAACCCTTTGATGCCTTTGCCAGCCGTGCCGGCCTCAAAGCCGCTGGCCTGCCCAACCGGGGCCATACCGATGGCCTAAGCGCCCTGCAAGCGCACATGCAGCAAGCCTTGCCCCAGGCGGTAGAAACCATGCGCCAATTCATGCTGGAACAGCAGCAAACCTTTGCCGCCCAATTAACCGCACGCCTAGAAGGCACCTTGGCCGAGTTGCAACGCCTGCAAGGCAAGCAACTAGAGCAGCTCACGCTAGAGCTGGACAAGCAATTAGAAACCGTCAAACGCGGCCGCTTTGAGCAGCGCAGCCAGCAAATCAACCGCGTGTTTGATGACTACCGCCAGTGGGTACACGACACCCTGACCACCGAGCCACAGCCTTGGATTCAGGTGCTGGCCGCCGTTTGTCACCCTGCTGCCACCCCTGCCGGAGCCTAAGCCATGCCCGTATTAGAAGCCGTTCAAACCTTTGCCGGTATCAGCAACGAAAACGAGTTCTACAGCCACCACTACTTGGCTGAAGTCTTTAAGGGCGACATCAAAGCCCGCTTAGACGCTTGGCAGGCCAGCGAAGACCAACACCCCGGCGACGAAACCCAGCGCACCCCGGCCAAACGCCTGCAAGCCTGGGCCGGGCGCTGGTTTGGCTTGCGGGGTCAAGTGCAAAAAGGCCATGAGGCGCAAGAGCGCTGGGCCAGCTTTGTGCAACTGCAAACCGGCTTGCTGCAAGCCTTGGGCTATGCCGCCCCCTCTCGCACCCCGGCGCTGCAAGAACTGGTGCCCGGTTTGGCGCTGCCCATTTGGGAGCTACTGGGCCACCAAGCCGGTGCTGGCACCGCCTACCGCTTGGCCATCATCCCGGCCTACCAACCCAGCCGCGAAGACGAAGACCTGCTCGACCACGAACTGATGGCCCTGCACTATGGCGATGAACCCCTACCGCCCCACATCAAGGGCGAAACTTGGGCCGATTTACTCTCCGATGCCGTGTTTGGTGCCGACAACCCGCCGCGCTATGTGCTGCTGCTGGGCTTGGACGAATGGCTGCTGCTCGACCGCTACAAATGGCCCAACAACCGCGCCCTGCGCTTTAACTGGGCCGACATCCTCGACCGCAAAGACACCGACACCCTCAAAGCCGCCGCCGCCCTGCTGCACAAAGACAGCCTAGCCCCCGGCGAAGGCAGCAGCTTGCTCGAAAGTTTGGACGAAAACGCGCACAAACACGCCTTTGGTGTCAGTGAAGACCTGAAATACGCCCTGCGCGAAGCCATCCAACTGCTAGGCAACGAGGCCGCCCGCCAGTTGGACGAACAAGCCAGCGGCAGCAAAAAAAGCGTCTATTCCGGCCAATACAAACTCGAAGCCGGTGAACTCAGCCTTGAATGTTTACGCATGGTTTATCGCCTGCTGTTCATGTTCTACATCGAAGCCCGGCCCGAGCTGGGCTATGTGCCCATCAACCAAAGCGAGGTCTATCTGAAAGGCTACAGCCTAGAAAGCCTGCGCGACCTCGAACTGCAACCCCTGACCACGCCGCAAGCCCGCGAAGGTAAATTTTTTGACCTCACCTTGCGCCGCCTGTTCAAACTGGTGGCCCAAGGCTGTGGCTTGGGCGGCGAACAAGCCCACCTGCGCGATACCAGCCACCCAGTACCCCAAGGAGCCAAAGACACCTTTGCGATGGCCCCACTCGATAGCCGATTGTTTGACGATGCCTCCATGCCGCTGCTGGGCAAGGTGCAGTTTCCCAATGAAATTTGGCAAAAAGTTATCAAACTGCTATCGTTGAGCAAAGGCGGCAAAGGCCGCCGCGCTGGCCGGGTCAGTTACCAATTGCTTTCTATCAACCAACTGGGCGCAGTCTATGAAGCCCTGCTCAGTTACCGGGGCTTTTTTGCCGAAGAAGACCTGTACGAAGTCAAGCCCGCACCCAGAAAAGGCCGCGCTGCCAGCGACGATGCCGACGAAGACGAGGAAGAAGCCCCCGCCGACGAGCGCCCCAGCCGCTCCAGCACCTCCAGCAGCGCCGATAGCGGCCCCGACCTACTCGAAAACGCTTGGTTTGTGCCGCGCAGCCGCCTGCCAGATTATGAGGACGATGAATTGGTCTATGACCGGCAGCAAGACACCGGCAAATACCAACTGCGTATGCACCCCAAAGGCAGTTTTATCTACCGCTTGGCCGGACGCGACCGCCAAAAAAGCGCCAGTTACTACACGCCGCAGGTGCTCACGCAATGCTTGGTCAAATACGCGCTAAAAGAGCTGCTGGCCGAAAGCAATGGCCGCGTCAAAACTGCCGACGACATCCTCAGCCTGACGGTGTGCGAACCCGCGATGGGCAGCGCCGCCTTTTTGAACGAAGCCGTGAATCAACTGGCCGAAGCCTACCTAGAACGCAAACAGGCCGAGCTTAAAACCCGCATCCCGCACGACCAATACGCGCAAGAGCTGCAAAAAGTGCGTATGTACTTGGCCGACCGCAACGTCTATGGCGTGGACTTAAACCCGGTGGCGGTAGAGCTGGCCGAAGTCTCTATCTGGCTCAATGCCATTTATGGCGAGCAAGACGACAACGGCCAGCCCCTGCCCGCCCGCGTGCCGTGGTTTGGCTACCAATTGTTTGCCGGTAACAGCCTGATTGGCGCACGCCACCAAGTCTATGCCGCCGCCAGCCTGAAAAAAGCCGCTAAACCGGCTTGGCACGAACAAGCGCCACGCCGCGCCACCGCCAGCGCCCCGCGCCGCCCGGATGAAATCTGGCATTTTTTGCTGCCCGACCCCGGCATGGCCGACTATGGCGACAAAACCGCCAAAGCCCTCTACCCCGAAGACTTTAAGCGCCTGAAAGAATGGCACAAAGCCCTCAAGCAGCCGCTAGAAGGCTACGAACTGACCCGGCTGCAACAACTGAGCGCGCAAGTCGATACCCTGTGGGCTGAACACACCGCCGCCCTGGCCCGCGACCGCGACCGCACCGAAGACCTGTTGCACGTTTGGCCGCACCAACCCGGCGAGGCGGCCAGCGAGCAGCAACGGCGCATCAGCCGGGCGCAAAAAGAAGCCATCCGCAAAGCCGGTTTACTGAATGAAGATGGCGACTTGGCCACCCCCTTCCGCCGCCTGAAACTGGTGATGGACTACTGGTGCGCGCTGTGGTTTTGGCCGATTACGCGCAGTGCCGAACTGCCCAGCCGCGAACAATGGTGGATGGAAGTGGGCGCGATTTTGGAAGGCAATGTGGTGGACATTACTTCCTCCCAAGCCGATTTGGTATTCAGCCAACCTGCTACCGGCAGCGCCGCTTTGGTTTTTGGCGCGGACGATAGCGCGCCCGTGTTTATCCCGGTGCAATCGGGTTTAGATGGTTTTGCCGAGGTGCAGCCCGCGTTGGCCGCCGCCCCCGCGCCGCGCCTGCACGACAAGCTGGGCCAGTTGCGTATTAGCCGCCTGCGCCAACACTTTGCCCGCGTGCCCGTGGTAGAGGCCATTGCCGAACAGCGCCGCTTTATGCACTGGGAGCTGTGCTTTGCCGATGTGCTGCTGGAAAACGGCGGTTTTGACCTGATTTTGGGTAATCCGCCTTGGTTGAAAGTGGAATGGAACGAAGCCGGTATTTTGGGCGAACGCAACCCGGTGTTTGCTGTGCGCAAAATCAGTGCCAGTGATTTGGCCAAACTGCGCGCCGAAGCCTTTGAACAATTTAGCGGACTGCAAGCCGAATGGACGGACGAACTGCAAGAAGCTGAAGGCACGCAAGCCTTTTTGAATGCGGTGCAGAATTACCCACTGCTGAAGGGCGTGCAAACCAATTTGTATAAATGCTTTATGCCGCTGGCTTGGGGATTAAATAGCGCGCAGGGGGTTACTGGGTTATTGCATCCCGAAGGGCCTTATGATGACCCCAGGGGTGGGGTATTACGTGAAATTATCTATTCGCGGTTGAGAAAGCATTTTCAATTTGCAAACGCATTCTTCCTTTTTGCAGAGGTTCACGACCAAACCCGCTATGGAATTCATATTTATGGTGCAGAACAGCGCAATATTGGCTTTGACCACATAGCCAACTTGTTCACTTCATCCACCGTCGATTCCTGCTATCGGCATGATGGCCAAGGTGAAGTGGGCGGCATCAAAAGCGCAACAGGTCAATGGAATATCGCTGGCCACCGCAACCGCATTGTGCGTGTCGATGAGGCTGCACTGGCCACCTTTGCCCAGCTCTACGACGAACCCGGCACCCCAGCCCGCCGCGCCCGCCTACCCGCACTGCACGCCAGCGCCTTGAACAGCGTGCTGGCCAAGCTGGCCGCCTACCCGCGTCGCTTGGCCGATGTGGGCGAAGGCTACGTCTCTACCGAGATGTGGCACGAAACCATGCAGCAGAAGGACGGTACCATCAGCCGCCGCTCCAGCACCGACCCCGGCTTTGCCGCCACGCCGCACGACTGGGTGCTGTCTGGCCCGCATTTCTTTCTCGCCAACCCGTTCAACAAAACCCCGCGCAAAGCTTGCACTGCCAGCGGCCACTACGACATCATCGACCTGCAAACCCTGCCCGACGACTACCTGCCGCGCACCAACTACCGCCCCATGCCCGACCGCGCCGAATACCTGCGCCGCACCCCCCGCGTCAGTTGGCTAGATTGGGAAACGCTAGAAGTGACATGGGAAGGGCTGCTAGACCGCGAACACCCAGCCAAACCCACCGAGGAAGATGCAGAGCTTTATCGCGTCAATCGGCCACGCCAACGGGCAGTGACGGAGTTTTTCCGGCTGGTGAACCGCGAAATGATTGGGCCATCTTCAGAACGCACGCTTATCACCACCTTGGTGCCTCCCGGTGCCGCACAAGTCCATACGGTATTGGCTTCAGCGTTCAGGTCATCGCTTGAACTGGTGTCTTTTTTGGCTATGACGCAATCCATCGTGGCCGACTTTCGCGTCAAAAGCACCGGGGCAGGGCACGCCAATATTTCATTGATGTCCCAATTGCCAACGATTGGCCCAAGCGTTGCTGCCAATGTTGCTGCTGGCCTGCGTGCCCGCGCCCTCGCCCTCAACTGCCTCACCACCCACTACGCCCCCCTCTGGGAGCAGGTCTATGACCTCGACTTTGCCGACCAAAGCTGGAGCCAGCCCGGCAACCCGCGCCTGCCGCAGCACTTCTGGCCCGCCCTCACCAGCACTTGGACGCGCACCTGCGCCCTGCGCTCCGACTACGCCCGCCGCATGGCCTTAATCGAAATCGATGTGCTGGTGGCCCAAGCCTTGGGCCTCACGCTGGCCGAGCTGCTGCTGATTTACCGCGTACAGTTCCCCGTCATGCAAGGCTACGAGCGCGACACTTGGTACGACATCACCGGCCGCATCGTCTTTACCAACAGCAAAGGCTTGGTCGGTGTCGGCCTACCACGCAGAGGCGGCCGCACCAGTCCCAAAACCCGCATCACCTTGCCCGATGGCAAAGTGCGCGAAGGCCAATTCGGCTGGGAAGACCTCTGGGCCTACCCCAGCCCCGATGCCACCGACAGCCCCGATGCCCTGCAACGCGGCGGCGCTGCACGCGTGCCCGATGGCACCACCATCACCCAATGGGTGCAGGACGACACCCTGCCCGGCGGCCCCCGCGAAGTGCAGCGCCACTACACCGCCCCCTTCGCCCGCGCCAGCCGCGAAGACGATTACCGCGTGGCGTGGGGGTTTTTTGCCGCAAACCACCCTTGAAAATGCTTCCCAGCCCAAACGCTAACGCCTTGCCCCCGGTGGGGCGATGCGGTAAGCTGTGCCAGAGTGTTCTCTGGCTATTCTCTGGCCATTTTTTTGCAGCCCCTCACCACAGAAAGGCAAAATTTTCATGAAAACCCCCATAAAAAAGGTACTGTTTTTACTGCCAGCTTCTGCCGGTGAAAGAATAAGCATAGATGGTCACACCGATGCCCTCAAAGAAATAGGCATTGTCCCTGATATTATGAGACGGCTTGAAATTGAAAATAAAGAATATATCGACGATTTCACTACCACTTTGAGCCAAAAAGGGTACGATTTAATTATTTACCCTGCATTTGATTCAGATATATTTAAGTGGGAGCGAATTCACCAAACATCTTTCTCCCCTCAACATGAAGATGATATAGATATCAAAGCCTTCATTAAACTCTTGGAAGATAAGGGTTGCCGTCTCTTGGCAGAGTCTATGCAACTATTTGGCCAAGAAGTGAAAGTTTATGGTACACCCGCTAATTTTGCTCAACGTATAAGCGAAAAACTAAAAAAAGGAGTGGGCATGACCAACACAACTGGCGAAAAAAAACGCACTAAGCCACAGCAGACCCAGTATTTGGGCTCTTTCACGTCACACGCCGAGGTGTTGCAGGATATGCGCCAGTTCCAGCAAGAAGTGACCCGTACACCGGCTGCCGCGCTGGCCTTTTTGAAGCGTGCAGGACTGGTTTCTGCTTCTGGCAAACCTCGGAAGCTCATCCATGGCTGATATTTGGGCACTTTACCGCTGGCAACCCGCTTTTGTGCTGGGTTTCCATGGCACAGACCTTCAGGTGGTCAAGTCGGTCGTAGCAGCTCCCCAGAAAGGTTTGAGCAAGTCCGAAAGTAAAACCGAGTGGCTGGGCCACGGCGTGTACTTTTGGGAGAACGACCCTGCGCGCGCGCTAGACTGGGCTGCAAACGGAAAAACCAAAGGCAAGGTGGATGAGCCCAGCGTAGTGGGGGCCATTATCGATTTAGGCTATTGCTTGGACTTGACTACTATCTCCGGCTTAGAGGAAGTCAAGCTGGCTTTCGAGACTTTGCGTGATACCTACCACCAAGCAGGTCTGGAGTTACCCAAAAATACAGGTGGCAAAGACAGATTACGACGTGAGTTAGATTGTGCAGTCATTCAAGCTTTACACCAATACCGCATTGACCGTGGACTTCCTGCCTACGATTCGGTAAGGGCACCCTTCCCAGAAGCCAATGACTTATACGAAGCATCTGGATTTCGGGCTAAAAATCATATTCAGGTGTGCATCATCAATACGAAACGCTGTATCAAAGGTTATTTCAAGCCCATCCAGTTGTTGACAGGTTGAGTTCAGCAAGGCGCTGGACTCAACCAGCGTAGAGAAAATTAAACTTGATGCAAAAACCATCGTCACGCCCGCTACTCTACACCTACCGTCGCTGCCCGTACGCCATGCGCGCCCGCATGGCCTTGCTGGTAGCCGATATCGCCTTTGACGCGCACGACGTCATCCTGCGTGACAAACCTGCTGCCCTGCTGGCCGCATCACCCAAAGGAACAGTGCCAGTGCTGGTTTTACCCGATGGCCAAGTGCTCGAACAAAGCTGGGACATTGTGCAATGGGCACTAAGCCATGACCAAACCAGTGCTGAAGTGCAGAGCTGGTGGAGCCGGGCACAGACCCCAGACAACCTAGCACTGCTGCGCTGCAACGATGGCGACTTCAAACACCACCTAGACCGCTACAAGTACCCAGAGCGGTTCACTGCGGAAGATAGCGCCAGTGCTGCTGCAACGGACAGACGAGTTGGCCACCGTGACCAAGCCGTGGCTGTACTGCTGGAGCGGCTGGAGCATCGTCTGGCTGAACAACCGTTTCTGGGCGGCGCTCAACCTTGTGCCACGGATTTCGGCATCTTTCCGTTTGTCAGACAGTTTGCTGCTGTAAACCCAGCGTGGTTTGAGACCTTGCCGCTTTGGCATGTCAAAAGATGGCTTGCAGATTGGCTTCAAAGCCCCTTGTTTGAGACTTGTATGCACAAATTACCCAGCAATTTTCCAGAACTGTTCCCTGTACCCATCAAGAAAAGCCTTGTAGGTTGGGTTGCAGGCAACCCAACTTTAAATAGCCTCTGAAAGGTGCTTTAAATAGTGTCTTTATCGCCTAAAATGAAAATTCAAGCCATAAAAGGAGCTGTCTGATGGCACATTTGTTACTCGCCTCGGTGGCCGCCAGCGTTACAGAACTCAAACGCGACCCGATGGGCACAGTCTTTGCGGGTGAAGGCGGCCCGGTGGCTATCCTCAATCGCAACCAACCAGCGTTTTACTGCATACCGGCCCAAGCATTTGAGGCGTTGCTCGACAGGCTCGAAGATTTGGAGCTCAACGCTTTGGCCGATGCCCGCACCAACCAGCCAGAAATTGCGGTGACGCTGGATGCGCTTTGACCTGCGCTTTAAAGCTGCGGCACTGGATGAATGGCAGCGCCTAGACGCCACCATCCGCACGCAGTTTAAAAACAAACTGGCCGAGCGCCTAGACAACCCGCGCATTCCAGCCGCCAAGCTCTCGGGCCACCCAGACCGCTACAAAATCAAACTGCGCAGTGTCGGCTACCGCTTGGTGTACGAGGTGCGTGATGCCGAGGTGGTGGTGGTCGTCATTGCCGTAGGCAAGCGAGAGCGCAACCAAGTTTATGCGCTGGCGGCCAAGCGATAAGTGTGATTGAATGGATTACGACCCAAGAAGCTGCTAACCGCTGTGGCTTTTCGCGTCCTTTTGTGGCCGCTTTGCTCGATTCTGGTGCTTACCGAGGCAAGGTACAACGCACACCGGGGGGTCACCGCAAGGTGCTGGCCAGCGAGTTTCAGGCGCTCATCACCCAAGCCTCTGCCCAAGCTCGCCAAGCCGTGGATTTGACCCGTCTGGATGAAGCATCAAGCACCCCCACCCCGGCGCGCAAGCAGTCGCGCGCCCGTGCGCAGGCGCTGGCCAAAAAATTGGGTATTGCTGCTTGATGCCATTTTGGCTGTGCGCTAGAAACTGACTTTACCTATTCCATCAACAAAGGCCAATGACTTATAAAATGTAGCAACAAATAATTGGTTTATTGATTATTTGTTGTTACATTAGACCGATGTTGATGCCCTACCCAGATTCCGAAATGCGCGCATTTGAAGAAGCGCTGATGCGCTCAGTAGGCCAAGCGCAAAGGCTCTATGTCGTTTTGTGTGGAACTTGACAACATCAAAGACAGCGGTGTACCAGTGGGCCTGACTGCGGCATGGCCGGTTGCAACGGGTTGGGCGGCAAATGCTGGAGCTTGGACATACGCAAATACGCGATAGCGATGAAGTTGCTGGCTGTCCTGAACCCTCTGGCTGCGCGCTTGGCTTGCTGGAGCAAGCCGTTCATGGCCTCCACATAGGCGTTGCTGCGCTTGTCCAGCATCCCGCGCACCACCGCCTCCAAGCGTTCGCTCAAGGTCTTGGCCAATTTTTGGAAGGGTTCCAAGCGGCTGCGTTGGGCCCAGCTAATCCAAGCCTTCAACTCCTTGCTCGCTTGCTCTTGCTCATTGCACGCTGCTGCACGGGCATAGACCGCACGCAGGGCCATCTTCAGGCGCCAAGCGCGCGCACTCTTGAGCGTCGAGCGCTGCAGCCAGTGCATGGCCCGGGTTTGCTTGGCACTCCAGTCCTTGGGGTTGCGCCGCATGCCCCAACTCAAGCTCTTGAGTAGTTTGCGGTCGTTCTCCCCCAAGGCTTGGCTCACCGCTTGGGACTCGGTTTTCATCTCCTGACGGCGCACGCTGTCCATCGCTTCGTTGGCCATAGCAATGATGTGGAAGCGGTCGTAGCTGATCTGTGCCTGGGGCAAGGCCTGCGCCACGCCCTTGGCATAGGCCGCACTCATGTCCTGGCAGACATGCTCGATCTGCGCGGGGTCACCACCGTGGGCTTGAAGGTCAGCGGCGAAGTCCACCACGCTTTGGTGGTCACGTCCCTCACACGCAAACAACAGCCGCTTGGCATCGAGGTCATGCACTACGGTGATGTAGTTTTGTCCCTTGCGCAGGCTGGTTTCGTCGATACCAATGAGACTGACGCTGGACATGTCCTCTTGTGCCCGTGCGGCGCTGACGTAGTGCTCGATGCGCCGCCACAGCTGTTTGTCCGAGCAGCGCAGCAAAGCTGCGGCCTGGCGCACCGGCAGCGTTTGGCACAGCGACAAGGCCAGTGCTTCAAACAGGGCTGTGAAGCCACTGCCTTCGCGCGCCCAAGGCACATCCAGCTGTGTCGTCTTGCCACAGGCGGTGCAAGCAATGCGCGGCACCGGGGCGTGCAGCCAGGCCTCGTACTGGAAGAAGTCCAGGTGCCTCCAGTGGCGCTGTAGGCGGTCATGCACCCCTTGCCCGGCGGCTTGGCAATGGGGACAAGGCAGGCGAGTGGCCTTGCAGGTCAGCTCAAAGTCGATACGTCGACGTGCCGTGTCCAGCTCAACCTTCTCGACACTCCACGGTGCTTGCAAGCCCAGTGCGCTGGTAAACAGTGTTTCGATACCCATGCCCATCTTTCCATCCTCCTTGGCTACACGACCACTGGTGGCCTACTACTATAGATTCTCGCAGTCAAGTTCCACACGGAATGACGAAGAGCCAGCGCAAAGTGGTGAATTTGCCCGCGTGCATACCCCAGCAGATATTGCTGCACGGCGCAAGGCTGGGCGACCGGTAGGCACGCTCAAGGCAGCGCCTAAGCAAGCCACTACCATCCGCTTATCGCCTGAAGTGATGGCCGCATTTAAAGCCACCGGTAAAGGCTGGCAAACGCGCATTGATGCCGCGCTCAAAGACTGGCTGCAAACGCATTCGCCAGCGCAATAAATTGCCTTGACGCTAGGTGCGCTGTCAATGAAATCATCGTCACGCCCCTTGCTCTACACCTACCGTCGCTGCCCGTATGCGATGCGCGCCCGCATGGCCTTGCTGGTGGCCAATATTGCCTTTGACGCGCACGACATCATCCTGCGTGACAAGCCCGCCGCTATGCTGGCCATCTCACCCAAAGGAACAGTGCCGGTTCTTGTGCTGCCCGATGACCAAGTGCTGGAGCAAAGCTGGGACATTGTGCAATGGGCGCTAAGCCACCAGCAAGCCAGTGCTGAGGCAAAAAGTTGGTGGAGCAGGGCACAAACCCCAGACAACCTAGAGCTGCTGCACTGCAACGATGGCGACTTCAAACACCACCTAGACCGATATAAGTACCCAGAGCGATTCGCTGTTGAAGATAGCACCGGCGGCGGCGATAAAGCAATCGGCCACCGCGACCAAGCCGTGGCCGTGTTACTGGAGCCGCTAGAGCAGCGCTTGGCGCAACAACCGTTTTTGGGTGGCACTCAGCCTTGCGCCACCGATGTTGGCATCTTTCCGTTTGTCAGGCAGTTTGCTGCTATAAACCCGGCGTGGTTTGAGAATTTGCCACTCTGGAACATCAAAAGATGGCTTGCAGACTGGCTTCAAAGCCCTTTGTTTGAGGCTTGTATGCACAAATTACCCAGCAATGTCGCAGAGCCATTCCCGATGGCCATCAAGAAAAGCCCATTGGCGCATCTGCACAGACTGTGAAGACTACCTCTAGGTAAATTAATTTATTGAATCAAGCATAAGGCTTCGCTGAACAATGGGTAATTTTTTAAGTAATCAATGGTTTACCTGGGGCATCAACCTCATTTTTTTCTTGGCTATTGGGTACTCTTGTATCCGTGCCCTGAAAATAATGCGCCAAGGTGGCAGCTCAACCTATGTCGAATATGCGCCTTCCCTGATGACCTCTTTGGGACTCTTTGGCACCTTTGTCGGTATTCTGATAGGCCTATTAAATTTTGATACCAAGCACATCGATAGCAGCATTCCGACCCTGTTAGAAGGACTTAAAACTGCCTTCATTACCAGCATTATTGGTATGGCATTTGCCATTTTTTTCAAAATTAAACAAACCAACTACATTGACAATTTTAAAGCCGAACAAGCGAAACAAAATCCAAATACCCCTGAGGAAGTGGGTCCCAAAGAAATACATAACATCCTCACTAGAAACCAAGCCGCCCTCGTTATCATCGCTAAGGGGATTGGTGGTAACGATGAACGTTCGTTGGTCGCCCAATTGCAAATTTTGCGTACTGAAATCATCGACCTTCGTACTGCTATTACCCAGCGTCAGGAAAAATTTGAAACCAACCTCTGGGGCAAGCTAGATAAATTTGCTGAAATGCTCTCCAAATCTGCCACGCAGCAAGTCATTGATGCTTTACGACAGGTGATTGTTGATTTCAACCAAAAACTCACTGAGCAATTCGGTGAAAACTTCAAGCGGCTCGACGATTCTGTTAAAAAGCTGGTGGATTGGCAGGAAAATTATAAAGAGCAACTTAACCAAATGATACAGCTCTACCGTTTAGGCACTGAATCAATTGAATCCACCAATACTGCTGTAGCTTCTATTCGTACTGAAACTGCGAGAATCCCAGAAGATATGCAGCTCCTGAATCATGTTCTGACCATCAACCAACACCAAATTGATGAACTGACCGAGCATATCGAAGCCTTTGTAGCCATGCGTGACCAGGCTGTTCTTGCTGTACCTCAGCTTCAGCAAAAAGTAGAAGAAATTGGTTTGCAGCTTGTTGCCGGTAGCAATAAATTGAATTCCACTATTTTGCAAGGCAGCATTCAATTAGATGAACACCTTAGAAAAACTAACGAACACTTATCAAATTCTGCTGATACCATTGCAGAGCAAGTGGAACGCATTGCTGAAGATATGTTTGATGCCCTTAAAACTACAGCATCTAACACTGATAAAATCCGCACAGAAATAACAGATGCTATTACAGAGTCTTTGAGGGCTGTGGAAGAAAAATCAAAACAAATAGTCTCTACCAGCAGTGAAGCTACTCATGCACTTCTTGCACAATTGCAAAAAGCAGCAAATGCCTCTATCGATACCAGCAATAAGATGCGAACAGAAAATCAGAAAGTCGTTGATGATATTAACGCTACGATGGTGCAAAACGCCAATCGCTCTTTGCAGGCTGTAGAAAAACAAGTCCAAGAGGTTGTTAAGCATACGAACGAAGCCGTCAATTCGCAACTGCGCCAACTTGATGAAGCTTTAAGCCGACAATTAAACGCTGCCTTGACTGATTTAGGCTCATCTTTGGCATCGATTGCTAACCATCTGATGCAAACCTACCAACAAGGTCAAGCAGCCCAAAAAACCAAAGACCGTCAACTGCCACCTCCTTAAACAAGGCTTGTTCCATGGAAAAAATATTTGGTAAATCCACAGTCAAAGTGGACCATGAAACTTCCGACCATTGGGTCAGTGTCTCTGACCTAATGTCGGGCTTGATGATGATTTTTTTGTTCATCAGCATCGCTTTAATGCGCCATGCTCTAATTGAGCGTGATAAAATAAAAGAAGTGGCTGTAGCCTACCAAAACAATCAGGTAGCTCTCTACGAAGCACTCCATAAAGAATTTAAAAAAGATTTGGAAAAATGGAATGCTGGTATTGATAAAGAAACATTATCTTTTCAATTTAAATCCCCTGATATTCTGTTTGGTACTGGCTCTTTTACTATGACTACCCAATTCAAAGGAGTTTTGACAGAATTTTTTCCACGCTACATGAAGGTTTTACAGAAATTTCGCCAATCTATTAACGAAGTACGCATTGAAGGCCATACTAGCTCACGCTGGCACGCGAACAGCAGTGAAGAGGATGCCTACTTTAGAAACATGGAGTTGTCCCAAGCACGTACCCGGTCGGTGCTTTTTTTCGTTCAAAGCCTAGATGCAATAAAAGCCGAACAAAATTGGATTCGGCATAATATTGCAGCTGTCGGACTTTCTTCTAGCCGCTTAGTGGTATCAGAGGACGGTAAAGAAGATGCAGAAAAATCGCGCCGTGTTACTTTTCGCGTGATTACTAATGCGGAAACTCAAATTCGCAAACTCATTCAGGAATGAACCATGAAGCTCAAGTATGATTTTTCGGCTTTATGGAAAATCGTAGAAAACCTTGGTGCAGCTCCAGTTCCTTTTTCTCTAGCAGAACATGCTGCTATTCCTCTTATTGACATAGAATTAGAAAAAGGTATCGAAGTTGCGCTAGAAAATTTAGAAAATATCTCTGGACTAATCGCTTATGATGGGCGACAGGTTCTGTTATACATTCCAGACCAAGGAAGAAATATCCAAGATGTGTTGAATGGAAATAGAGATGTAGGAAAAAAATTTCATGTCGCCCATTGCAAAGCTTTAGAGGATATGAAAAAAGCAGGGCGCTTTGAACGATACATTGCTACAACAGATACCAGCGGCATATTTAATTTAACAGGCTCCAGCAACTCGACACATGAAATTCTGGACAGGGCTAGTTTATATGTGTGTCAATTTTGCCTGAATATGCTGAATTACAAGCAGGCAAAAGTAAATAAAAATGCACGCCAAATACGCGAAGCATTCAATTTGAATGAATTTTTTGAAACTTACTCCTCCTGCTTTCGCCATCTCCCAAGCAGAACCCATGTTACTCGTGGAGAATCTGTTTATTCTACCAACTGGAGTAAAATTTCAGAGAAACTTCGTTCAGCAAATGATTGGACATGTAGTGAATGTAGCGTAAATATGCTCAATCATAAAAATTTACTCCATGTACACCATATCAACGGAAATAAAGGCGATAACTTCTATAGTAATCTCAAAGTTTTATGTAAAGCCTGCCATCGGCTCCAACCACTGCACGATTCTTTACATATCACTTCACTAGAAATGCAAACTATCAACCAGTTGCGAAGGAAAAATGGATTTTTTAATGGAACTTGGGAACAGGCCTTGAAGTATGCAGACCCTGCATACCATGGCATTTTAGGTATTGCGCAATCAGCTGGCTGGCCACCACCAGAAATTCAATACCCTTTTGATACAATTCAACTAAGTCTTGATGTCGCTTGGCCAAGAAAAAAGATAGGATTAGTGCTATCTACATCAGAGTACCTGACCTATCCTTCGCCGTGGAAAATTCTCGACCTTGCCACTGCTGCAAATTTTAAGTTTTCTTCATCAAGCGTATTTACCTTTAACGTATACCGGTAGTGGAACAAAATTTTATAATTTTCTTAAATAGCACCTATGTTTGATTTCTTTTCAAAATGATTGATAGCTTAACAAAGGATAGGGCTGTTGATATTGAAAAGTGAAAGAGAATAACCAAAGAAGAATGTTGACATTAAAGAATATGCTTATGAAACAGCTAGAAAAAGTTGCTCTTTTCAAAGAATGAAGAGGATAAGAAACTAAAATAATTTTTAGCATTTAAAATTTTTTAACTAACATTAATTAAATTGCAAGTTACAAATTATTGCAAGTTCAGTAAATTGAAGCATCAAAAATTTGATTGCTAATACCGCTAGAATGCAAAGCGACTACCAAAGAATTTGTTCAAATTGAAAACTTTGCAGTGCTGAACAAAATTACTTTTTAACCATGCTGCCCTCCCTCCTTGCCCGTGACATCCAAACCGGCCTCAAGCAATTTCTGGTCTCGGCTTTTGAGCCAGCGGACACCTTCTGCAATGGCCTGATGGCCCGCTTTGTGGATGATGAAGCCGCGTGGCTCAAAGGGCCGTATGTGCAGCTGGGTTTGCCCTTTAGCAGTGGCCAAGCAGGGCGCACGTTCTTCCAGAGCTTCCAAACCGCCCACCCCGGCTACCAGCACCAAGAGCAAGCCTGGGAGCGTTTGTCCAGCAACCGCAAGGCCCAAAGCACCCTGGTAGCCACCGGCACGGGTAGCGGTAAAACCGAATGCTTTTTGTTCCCGGTGCTAGACCATTGCAGCCGTGCCCGTGCTGCCGGGGAGGCGGGCATTAAAGCCTTGGTCATTTACCCCATGAATGCACTGGCCTCGGACCAAGCCCGGCGCATTGCCGAGCTGGTGGCCAGCGTACCTGCCTTTGCTGGTTTGCGCGTAGGCTTGTATGTGGGCGGGCAGGCTGGCGCACCGGGCGAAGGGATGCTCATGAGCCCAAGCTCGGTGATTACCGACCGCGAAACCCTGCGTAAACACCCCCCTGACATCTTGTTGACCAACTACAAAATGTTGGACTACCTGATGCTGCGCCCCAAAGACCGGCGCATTTGGGCTATGAATGCCCCAGATAGCTTGCGCTACGTGGTGGTCGATGAACTGCACACCTTCGATGGCGCGCAAGGCACCGACTTAGCCTTGTTGCTGCGCCGCTTGCGCGCCCGGCTAAAGATACCCCAGAGCCACTTAATTTGTGCGGGTACCTCGGCTACCTTGGGCGGCTCCTCGGATACCGCGCCACTGCGCGATTACGCACGACAAATCTTCGGCGTGCCGTTTGATGAAGACGCTGTAGTCACCGAGAGCCGCCAATCGGTGGGCCTGTTTCTCGAAGATGCTACCGTCGATTACATGTTCAGCTTCCGGCCCGAATTGGTGGCCGCCTTGGAAGCGGGCCAGTACGCTGGCCCGCAAGCAGCAGTGGCAGCTTGGTTTAGGCTGTTCTTTCCCGATACACCGCCGCCTATTGATGTTGCCGCCCCAGAGTGGCGGCAACAGTTGGGCCGGCTGCTCAAGCAACACCAGCTTTTTGTTAACCTGCTCAAAATCGTCAAGGGTGGCGTGGTCAGCTACCGCGAACTGAGCGAATCGTTTGCGCGCAACATGCCTGCGGCCTCGCAGGCGCAAGTCGGGCAAGTGTTAGATGCCTTGCTGGTGCTTGTCGCTTGGGCCTTGGGCGAGAACCAACAGCCCTTGGTCACGCTACGCGTGCAGTTATGGGTGCGTGAATTGCGGCGCATGGTGGCCAAACTCAGCGTTGAGCCGCAGGACATTCGTTTCCGCAGCGAACGTGACCTGCCCGGTGAACGCGATGGCGTGTACTTGCCCTTGGTGCAATGCAGCCAATGCCGCACCACCGGTTGGATTTCAAGATTGGTGCAAGGCAGCAGCAAGTTATCGACCGAGCTCAATGAAATCTACAACACTTGGTTTGCCAAAAGGCCGGAAGCCACCCGTTTTTACGCTGCCTCCAGCATAGGCCACGGGCGTAGTCACGTTGAGGGTACGGTCAAGCGCGTTTGTATTTCTTGCGGCACCTTGCAACACGCACAAGATGAATGCGTGGCTTGCGGTCACAAGGAACTGCTGAGTATTTTTCAGGTCATGGCTCAGAAAACCCAGCTCAGGGGCAACACGCAGTTCACCCTGCACGACACCACCTGTCCGGCCTGCGGCGAGAGTGATGAGCTGCTATTGCTGGGGGCGCGCAACGCCACCTTGGGCTCCCAAGTGGTAGAAAGCAGTTGGGCTAGCGTTTTCAATGACGATAAAAAGCTGATTGCGTTTTCTGATTCGGTGCAAGATGCTGCCCACCGGGCGGGCTTTTTTGGTGCCAGAACCTACCTCAACAATGTACGCACCGCCCTAGCGCACCTGATTGACGAAATTAGCCCTAACGCGCAAGGCATGGGCTGGAGTGATTTTCTGGAGGCTATGGCGCGCAGCTTTGAAACCCCAGGCTCCGTGCTGCACATGCCACCCGCACACTTGGTGGCCGAATTCATCGCCCCCAATATGACCTGGCAGCACGACTGGGTGGTGGGATTGTTGCAGCACCAGAGCCTACCCGCTCAAAGCCGCTTGCCCGAACGGGTTAAAAAGCGCCTGTTGTGGCAAGCCTACAGCGAATTTACCTATCTAAGCCAGCGTGGGCGCACCCTAGAGCGCATTGGCAAAGCAGTGTTAGCACCCCCTTGGCCGATGGTGTATGCAGTGGCTGGGCAGCTTTTACCGGTGTACCAAGAGCAGTATGGCACCCGTGGCCTTGAGCAACAAACCGTAGCCCAATGGTTATGGGGTATGTTGACCCACCTGCGCCGCCGAGGCGGGGTAATGCACACCGAGCTGGCCAATTATGCGGGTGACGGCAATGTGTATGCACTGATAAAAACCGCTGGCCGCAATGAGTGGCTGCCCAAGATGGGAGAAAGCACTCCCCGCCCTGTTTTTCTGACACAAGGCAACCAGCGTGACTTCGACAAGATTTCGGGCAGCAGTCGTACCTGGTACGAGCGCTGGGCTGAGGCGGTGTTGGGCCAACAAACCCTATTGGGCAAAGGCATGGCGGCGGCCATGTACGCCGAAGCACTCAAAGTATTGGCCTCCAGTGGCGTGTTGCTTAAAACCAGCCACCACCAAGGAGACACTTGGGCGCTCAACCCAAATGCCTTAGAGCTGCACACCACGGTCGCCTTTGTGGCCACCGAGGACAGCAAACGCCGCCTGACCGTGCCCCACTACATGGCCGAGCAATTACTCGGTATGCCATGCCTTGATGCACCCCAATTGCACTATGAGATGCTGTTGCCCCAAGCACGTAGCTGGTGGGCACAACGCTACAGCCAAGGCGACCTGCGCCGTGTGATTGCAGCAGAACACACCGGCCTATTGGAGCGCCAAACCAGAGAAGAGCTTGAAAAACGCTTCAAAAGCAAGCAGCCGCAGCCTTGGTTTGAAAACCTACTCTCTGCCACCCCTACCTTGGAGATGGGCGTGGACATTGGAGATTTATCTTCCGTCTTGCTGTGCTCCGTGCCGCCCAACCAAGCCAGCTTCTTGCAGCGCATAGGCCGCGCTGGGCGGCGTGATGGCAACGCAGTCACCACCACCTTGGCCGACGGCAGCAGCCCGCACGATTTGTACTTCTTCGCCGAAACCCAAGAAATGCTCAGTGGCGAAGTTGCGCCACCGGGGGTATTCTTGCAGGCCGCCGAAGTGCTGCGCCGCCAATTGTTCGCCTTTTGCATGGACGATTGGGTAGCCAACCTGAATAACGACAAAGCACTGCCCGAACAAACCTCGCAAGCACTCGATGCCATCGACCAAAACAAGCAAGAGCGCTTTCCTTACCTGTTTTGCGACTATGTGCTGCAACATGAGCAGCGGCTTTTCGATGCCTTTGTGCAAATGTTGGCACAGGATATGGATGAAGCGGTGCGCGCCCGCTTGCTGGACTTCATGCAAGGCCAAGGCGAAGCGGACGGCTTGCGCGTTTGCTTGGTCAAAGCATTGGAAGAGTTATTAGAAGAACGGCGCAGTTACAAAAAGCGCAAAGATGACCTGGACCGCGCCAAAACCAAGCTGCAACAAAAACCACAAGACGAGGCGACCAAAGATGAGATGGACAAACTGCTGCGCGAGCGTGACAAGTTGCTCGAACTCATCAAGGAAATCAACAACCGCGACCTGCTCAACACCCTAACAGATGCCGGGCTGATTCCAAACTATGCCTTTCCAGAGGCTGGGGTGGAACTCAAATCGGTACTCTGGCGCAAGCGTGCCAGTGATGAGCCGGGGCAGGGCGCTTATGTCACCTTAAACACCCTCAAATACGAGCGGCCAGCACAATCAGCGCTGTCAGAATTTGCCCCAGAAAACCGCTTCTATGCCAACCAAAGGCGCGTAGAGGTGGACCAAATCAACATGAACTTGGCCAAGGCCGAGGCGTGGCGCTTTTGCCCCTCTTGCAACCACATGCAGAACCTGGCCAAAGAGCCCGATATCCACCTGCAATGCCCGCGCTGCAACGACGCCATGTGGTCAGATGCTGCCCAGCGACGCACCTTGCTGCGTTTCAAGCAAGCCATTGCCAACAGCAATGACACCGAAGTGCGCATCGACGACAGCACCGAAGACCGAGAGCCCAAATACTATATTCGCCAGCTCATGGCCGATTTTGCGGCATCGGACATCCGCGAAGCGTGGCAGATTAACACCGGAGAGCTGCCCTTTGGGTTTGAATTCATCACCCGCGTTACCTTCCGCGATGTCAATTTCGGTGAATTAGCCAAGCCCGGCGAAGCATTCAAGGTGGCCGATAAAGAAGAAGCGCGGCCCGGATTTCGACTGTGCCAACACTGCGGCAAGGTGCAGAAAACCTTCAAGCGCAGTGGCACGGCATCGCAAGAGCAAATCCACAGCTTTGACTGCCCCAAACGCAACAGTGACGACCCCAGCAACCTGCTCGAATGCCTGTACCTGTACCGGGAGTTTGAATCGGAAGCACTGCGTATTTTGGTGCCGTATACCAAGAACGGGGTAGATGAGCGGGTAGTGCAGTCGTTCATGGCTGCGATGCAGCTGGGCTTAAAGAAACGCTTTGGCGGCAAAGTTGACCATCTGCGTATGGTGCTGCAAGATGAACCCGGAAAAGATGGCGGCCCAAAGCGTTTTTACGTGATGCTGTACGACTCGGTACCCGGCGGCACTGGCTATCTGCACCAACTGCTAGCCCAAGAAGCAGGCACTTTAATCCAAGTGCTGAACATGGCCTTGGCTGCTGTGGCCGACTGCTCGTGTCACGATGACCCAGAAAAAGATGGCTGTTACCGCTGTGTCTTCCAACACCGACTAGGCCGCAGCATGGAGCTGGTATCGCGTGATACCGCCAAAGACGTACTCGAAGAACTGGTGGGCGCATTAGACCAGCTTGAACGCGTTGCAACTATCTCCGAGATTTACATCAATCCGCACTTTGACTCGGTACTGGAGGCGCGTTTTATCGAAAGCCTCAAACGCTTAGGCGGTTGCAGTGCCATCCCCAAAGTCAAACTGGTCGGCGATGTGGTGCATGGCAAATCAGGCCATGTATTGGAAGTTGGTGGCCAACGCTACAAGATAGAGCCGCAGTGCTCCTTAGGCCCAGAGCAAGGCATCGCGGTACACAGCAAACCAGACTTTGTGATTTGGCCCTGGTCGTCCAACAGCCCGAGGCGTCCAATTGCCGTGTTCTGCGACGGCTGGGCGTATCACAAGGATTGTCTGAGGGAAGATGCCCTCAAACGCAGTGCCATTGTTGCCAGTGGCAAGTTTTGGGTTTGGTCAGTTACGCACAACGATGTGGCCTCTGCCCTGAAAGGGGAACTAGAAACCGACCTCGATTCCCCCCTAGCGACCATGTCGTGGCATAACGGAAGCAAAGCATCAGACCAAACACCCAGGGCACAAGAAAAGGCATTTACCCTGCATGCTATCGCTCGCCTGTTAAGTTGGCTTGGAACACCAGTGGAGTCTGCGGCAACCGACCCTGTGGTAAACCAGCTGCAGCGCAATGCCCTGTGGCATGGTTTCTTAATGGTGCCATCAGATGCCACGCAAATGGCCACCTACAAGTCCTTGATAGCGCAATGGTCAGATTGCCTGCCCAGTGAAGTGGTAACCGTTCAAAAAGGGTTTGCGCCCAGTGTTTCCGGCGGCAATGGCTGGTGCAAGCAATTTGGTCTCTGGCCTCTGAGCATGGACAGACTGGGCTTTGAAGGCAGTAAGAACTGGAGCGCACCGGGCGTGTTGGTTCTGGATGACAGTGCAGCACCGGACGAAGAAGCCTTACACCGGGCTTGGCGGCTATGGCTGCATATCTACAACACCAGCCAGACTCTGCCTGGCATGTGGCTTAGCACCGCATCTGGCCTCAAAGCGCACGACCCCACTCCATTGCTGGCAGTATCCAGCACGCAACAGGCAGCTTCTACCCACCAAAGCTCCCTCCACGGTGCTTGGGATGAAACTCTGGAGCAAGTCATGGAGCCATTGCGTGCTGGCTTGCAAAAACTAGCGCAAGCCGGTGCTGAAATTCCAGAGGTGAGCTACGAACTGCTGGATGCTAAGGGCAAAGTAGTGGCTGACTGCGAATTGTGTTGGGTGTCTGAGAAGCTGGTGCTTCTGCGTAACGACCAAGCAGACATGCTCGACCTATGGACAGCGCAGGCATGGAAAGTATTGCTATTGGATGAATCGATGACCAAGATAGATGAGGCTGCATGGTTCAACACCGTAGCGCAGCAGCTAGGCTTGACTTTGAGCACACAGGAGTAACGTAATGGCCCTCAAACCCAAAGTTGCTTTGAGCAACGATTTCCTGCTGCAACTGTCCAAATTGCCTGCCAAAATGCACAGCAAAATCATGAAGTGGGCAACGCAATTCCAAGCCGACCCCACCAGCACGGGCATCAACTACGAGAACATCCACAGTGCCCGAGATGCCAACCTCAAATCTGTCAGGCTCGATGACGATTGGCGTGGCATCATTTTCAAACCACCCACGGGCGACGTGTATGTGCTGCTCTATGTAGACCACCACGATGGTGCTTACCGCTGGGCAAAGAACCGTAAATTAGCCATCAACCCAGTCACAGGCGCGATGCAACTGGTCAATTTGGAGCAAGTGACCGAACCAGCAACCCAAGCTACACCTTTAGCCGCCACGGTGCCCGAGCCAACATCCTTGGCCACAGCAAGCACCCTGACAGCGCCGCTATTTGCTGAGTTCTCGGACCATCAGTTGATGAGTCTCGGCGTTCCAGCCGAGTTGCTGAAAATGGTGCGCTGCGTGATGTCGGATGCACAGCTCGATGCCCTACAAGCTCAATTGCCCGTGGAGGCCTATGAAGGCCTGTTCCTGCTGGCTGCTGGTGATGACATTGAAGGCATCTTGAAGGCTCGGGAAACGGACGCCAACGCTCAGATTGACCTAGAAGACTTTGCGACTGCCCTCAACACGCCCGAATCGCAATCCAGGTTTAAGGTAGTCAGTGATGACGAAACCTTACTGTCCATTCTGAACGCCCCACTGGCGCAGTGGCGGGTCTTTCTACACCCAACACAAAAGAAGCTGGCTGAAGGTGACCGCAGTGGCCCGGTACGTGTGCTGGGTGGCGCTGGTACCGGTAAAACAGTGTTGGCCATGCACCGCGCCAAGTGGCTGGCTGAACACAGAACCCCTGCCGGTCAAAAGGTGCTGCTGACGACCTTCACACGCAACCTGTCCAGCGATATCGAACAAAACCTGAAAACCCTGTGTGAGCCAGAGGTACTCAAACGCCTGGAAGTGACCAATCTTGATGCTTGGGTGCATGCGTATATGCGCAAACAAAAGCTGGAACACCGGATTGTGTACGACCGCAAGCAAGAAGGAGCAGCGCAGGCGTGGCAATCAGCGATGGCTGTTCGCGATACCAGCTTAGACCTGCCCAATGACTTCTACGAGCAAGAGTTCGAACAAATCGTGCTGGCTCAAGGCATTACGACCTTGGAAGAATACCGCATCGCTCGCAGAATTGGGCGCGGTGTTGTGTTAAGTCGCAGCAAACGAGATGCCGTCTGGCCAGTCTTTGATGAGTACCGGGGGCAACTGGCCTCCAGAAAGCTCAAAGATGTCAACGATGCTTACCGCGAAGTAGCACACATGCTAACCAACGGTCGACAAGCAAGCACCAGCTACAGTGGCATCATTGTCGATGAAAGCCAAGATTTTGGTCCGCAAGCACTCAAACTCATCCGAGCCATGATTGCCCCAGACCCAAACGACTTGTTTTTTGTCGGTGATGGTCATCAGCGCATTTACAACCGCAACAAAGCGGCGATGAGCCAATGCGGCATTGACATCCGTGGACGCTCAAAAAAGCTCTATATCAACTACCGCACAACGGATGAAATTCGGCGCCAAGCAGTGGCTCTGCTCGAAGGTGTAGAAATTGATGACTTAGACAATGGGCAAGATGAAAGCCAACGCTACCGCTCACTGTCACACGGCCCAGTGCCGTCAGTGTTGCATGTGGATGGCTTGGAAAAAGCTTTCATCGAAATTTTGCAATTTCTGCAACAAGGACACCACAGCGAAGAAGCCCATCCAGGGCTTACATACTGTGTGATTGCCTCCAGTGAAAAAACCCGTGATGCACTGGCCAAACAGTTGCAAGCAGCGGGAGTTCGCACGATAAACATCACAGCACAAAGCAACCATACCGATGAACGCAACGTCGTCTATATGTCAACGATGCACCGCGCCAAAGGACTGGAGTTTGATTGTGTAGCGGTAGTGGCTCCGCAAAGCTATCTGAGCGAAAAATCCAAAGAAAGCAATCAGCGCCAGTTGATGTACGTCGCATTAACTCGGGCGAAGCGAGGGGCGGTTTTGGTTCTGACTTGATGGCTGCTAGGGTTTGGAGCGCTTGCAATGCACCCGGAGCAAGTAACATTGCCGCGAGACAAGACTGGTTTCAGGCCCCCGGCTCTACACGCTACTGGAACCCCTACTTGGAAGATCCCTGTAGATCTCACGGCGCGTGACGTTGTGCTTGGTAAACTATAGAAACTATTTCTATATAATGCCAGCATGACGACCAAACAGTGCTTTCGCAACAACAAGTACCGGCTGGAGGTGCGCGAACGCGACCACGGCCCAGCGCATTGCCATCTGGTGGGTGGCGAGGTGGACGTCATCATTTACTTTGATACCTTGGCTACTGATGGCGTATGGCCGCGCGGCCTGCGTGCTGAAGTCATGCAATGGGTTGAGGTCAACTTGGCTGATCTATGGAAAGAGTGGCTCACATGGCACACATGAAACGCGCCCGTCTAGCGGGCATTGAGGTTTTGGCCGAGTTCAAGATGCGCTTGAAATTTGTCGATGGCGAGGTCTACATACTGGACTTCAAACCATTGTTTGATGAGTCGCCCGGCCTCGCACGGTTGTGCGATTCCAAGGTCTTCGCCACGGCCACACTGATTGACGGCGAAGGCTGGACAGTGGAGTGGCCAGCCCTGGACATTCAAATTGGTGCTGACACGCTATGGCTGGATGCGCAAGCACAGAACGCCGCTGATGAGAACACACGCATCTTTGCCCAATGGCGCGCTCGTTATGGTTTGAGTCTGTCTCAAGCTGCCCAAGCACTGGGAATGACATCACGCACCATTAGCGCCTATGGCACTGGTGCGCGGCCTGTGCCACGTTACATCGCGCTGGCCTGCAAGGGCTGGGAGGTGGAGCACCACCGCCGGGTGGCTTGACCTTGTCCTATACCCAAAGGTCTTGGCCCGCTGGCGGGCCAGTGGGAAGGGCGGGCACTGCACCGATCTAAAGCCTACGTTGATTTTTTGGGCAGGAAAAGAAAAGCGCATTTTTCGGGGCCGCCTCAGAAAACGGAAAATAAAGCACGCTAAGCCGTGCGACCCGCTGGCAAGATCTGGCGTGATGCTGGCGGTGTCAGACTGATGTGTACCTCAGCTGGGCGTCAGGTGCACGCCCTGATTTCGTCAGATTAGGGGCCGTTTCCGGCCTTGTCTGACGCTCTCGGCGCAACTTCTTAGGCTTCAACCTGACATTCCAGCCGTTAGCGTGCTTTATTTTCCGTTTTCTGAGACGACCCCATCTAGCTTAGCGCGTACGATTTTTTCCGAATTCTGAGACGACCCCAATACAAAGGGAGTTTCCACTTCCAGAGGTGTTTCAGGACATGTCGAGATCGTAATTCATAATCGAACACAAGACACGCGCTGCGAAAGCATCACCGTCTTTCGGTTACTGTTTCGGCCAAGATGAGCCCAGCTACGCATTCAGTCAGGATCTACGATGAATAACGAGTACCAGAAAGCCCTAGTCCAATCCGTCAGCGTCTGTCCTATCTGGCCGGCCGAAGCCACACGGAAAATCGGTCAAATGATCGGCGAGATCAATCAGGCCAATTCCATCATGGGCAATATTTCGGCTACCGCGCAAAACGCTGCGATCAAAGGGGGCTTCGCCGCCGAAACCTTTCACGCAGAATCCTTCAATCTGGATGCGATCCTGAAAGACAAGGACGTGCGTGCCTTGACCGACAGCTTCAAGCAAACCCCGCTGACGCGCAACGATCCGACTTACGACATCGTGGTGATGAAGGATGGCGAGCAGATGCTGGGTGCGCAACTGAAGTATTTCAAGGACGCAGACGCGACACAGAATGCCTTCCGTTCGACCCGCGACGGCATTCACCGTTACGAGCAGGCTGACCGCTTCATCGGCCCGTCCGATCAAATCGAGGGCATTCGTGCGTCCGCTCACAAGACCGTGCTGAAGAATCAACAAACCCGCCCCGAGGTGGCGCGCGCGGCCGAGAAAGTGCGCGACAACACGGTCGGCCAGATCGAGGTAGACGGCGTGCAGTCTACCCCGCTCAGTAAGACTGAGGCTGAGCAACTCGGTGCTGGCACGCATCAAGGCAAGGATATGCACCAGCGCATACAGGAAGGCTATCTGAACAAGGCCACGGTTCAGCAGAGCCTGCGCGCGGCCGGCTCGGCGGCCGTCATCACGGCGGTGACGGCAGGCTGCATCAACACGTTCCAGAGCATCAAGCTGGTGCGCGATGGCGAACTAAACACCGAGCAGGCGGCGCTGCGTATCCTGCGTGACACTGCGATCGCGGCAGGTGATAGTGCCCTGAAAGCCGGTGCAGCCACCGCCAGTGTCAGCCTCGCGGCGCGATCGCTGCCGTCTCTGTTCTCGGGTTCGGCGTTCCAAACCAGCCTGGCCAGCGGCGCGATCGCCGGCACGACAGTCTGCGCCGTGGATCTGGTGCAATGTCTGGTGCTATTCGCAGCCGGCAAGATGACGCGCGACGAGCTGGAAACGCGCACAGGCAAGAATATTTTCCAAACCGGCGCAGCTGTGGTTGGTGCCTCGATGGGCTGCTCGATCGGTGCGCTGGGCGGCCCGGTGGGCATGCTGATCGGCAGCCTAGTGGGCGGGATGATCACTTCGCTGGCGATGAATATCGCGCTCGACAATCACTTCGAGAAGCCGTTCCAGCTGACCCTGGCAGCCACGGAGCAGGTGGTGGCGATCGGTGTGCACGCGCATGATGCCTTGCAGTACCTGCAACATTCGCAGGAGTATTTCGCGGAGTTTCATCGGGGGCTCGTGTTGTCCGAGCGCCATTTCGAGCAGCAAATCAAGACCATGCACGCACAGAGCATGCGCTTGAAAAACAAGATCAACAATCTCTGAGATATCAAGATGAATCAAGCCAGCCTGAGCGAAGCCGAACAGATTTTCGGGGCGCCGCTCGACAGTTCGGAACTCACTGCGATCAATCAGCTCGTCGAAAAGCATCGAGCTAATGCCGCCGTCACACAGCAATTGGCGATGGATGCCTCGCGGCTTGTCACGGCCAGCCAAGAGCGCCTGGCGCGCCAGTTGGAGGCTGGTTTCTTCAAGCGCCTGGCCCATTCGGTCAGCGGCAAGACTAGCGAAAATCAGGCGCTGAACCAGGCGGATATGCTGCAGATGCAGCGCTTTGCTTGGCATTACCTGCAGCAATTGCAACAGCAGAATCTAATCACAGCGCAAGGCATTGCGGTGATCCGCAACAACCTCGGCACGATGAACGAAGTGATCATCGAAACCCGAGATTTTCTCGAGCAGGCGGTCGACAGAATCGATCAGCGTCTGCGGCGTCTCGAGGACAACACGAATTTCAGCAATTGGGCACTCAATATCGAGGCCAACAAGCGCCGCTTCGCGCCGATCCCCAAGAACTTACTGGTTCTGCGGCTTGCCTATGATTTCCTGCGTCAGCATCCGGGCGCGATGCTGACCGGCCGCGACATCGGCAATTACCTCGTTACCACGCTGGAAAAGCTTGGGGTGAATTGCGACGAAACCCTGCGCCTGCTCGATTTCATCAATGATTTGATCGATCAGATCGGCTATGTGGGCCTCGATCAATACCGCGCCACCGTCGCGCTGTCGACCGATGAGCACGGCATCGATTCGGCCTATATCCAAAATTCGATTTCCGGCGTCGGCTTCAATGCGCTTTATTTCCTGGCCGATCACTACGTGAAAATCGCCGACTTGATCGGCGATCCGGAGTTGTGCCCCAGCGACGCGGCGCGCGAGAAAATCATCGCAAAATTCTTCGGTCAGGAGCTGAACGGCCTAGCTACGACCTACAGCATTCGGGATCTGATCTGCGAAATCATCAGCGGCGGCCAACTGGCGATTGCGGTGTATCGCGATGAGCACAGACTCGACGTGCCGCCAGAGGCACCAGCTCTGGACACGGAAGCCGCGTCGGAGCAGATCGCGCTTGTGTCGTCGCTGCCGGACATCACCGTGCACAGTTTCCTCGACGCCTGCGGCAGCAACCAAGCCAAGCGCGATTACCTGCTGCTGCTGGCTTTGTGCGTGGACAACGCCGCGGCGCTGAGCAGCCCGGCGCGCGAATTCATCGCGTTGCTGGCAGACCATGCCGGCACGCCCGAGCTGCTCCAGGATGTGCTCGAGCTAGCCGACAATCCACGCAAGGCGCTGCACTGCCAGCCGATTATGCAGGCCTTGCTCGACGACGAGAACAAGAAAGCCACCTGGCTGCTCGATGCCTTCTTCCTGTTGACGCTCGCGCAAAAGCCGATCGAAAGCCCGGCGATCAAGATCGTGCTCGGGCTCCTCAAGCCGACGAATCTGAAGGACATCTTGCCTAGCCTGCTGCTAATGGTGAACGGCGAGGACTCCGCCGCCGTGCTCCACGCCGCCCAGCAGTTGAACGCAAGCACGCAGGGCTGGAAGAACCTGGTGCGCTATCGCGCGCTGCGTTTCGATGCCTACTATTCCAAGGTGCTCAAGCAGTTGAGCGTGGCCGGTTGGGCCAATCTGCAGATCACGGTGGAAATCGGCAGCGTGTCCATGAAGGCCATGGAATATGCGTTCTACATGCCCTCGTCCGACGGCGGTTTCCTGAGCGGTGTGCTGGACAAGGCCGGCTCCGCCGCCTGCAGCCTCGGGCGGCGTTTGGCGCTGTCGAGCCTGAACGAAATCCGGAAGAAGGCACGCGATTTCTTGTCGGAGCATCAATCAGCGCTGTACGTGGCGAACAGCCAGATTGCCCACTGGAATCTGCCCACATTCGAATTCTCGAACGACATCGCTTATTCGGATTACGTGCTGGACGACTCCACCGACAACGAAGACTGGGGCGACCAGTTCCAGCGCTACTACAACCAGATCGAACACACGCTCAATGCATTTTCCTGCGTGTGCACCGAAGCCTCTGAGCAGCTTGAGTTTTTCGTCAAGGGCGACTTCGATTCCTCGGTCATCGCGATCAAGGAACGCAAACGGGCGGAATGGCAGCAGAAGCAAGCGTTGGAACAGTTGAAGATGCAGTCGGTGACGATAGTGAAGGACGGCGAGCCCTGCCTGCTTGGCCTCGAATGGCAGCAAGTCACGCAGCCGCCGTGCGAAGCGGAGAAGATTACTTACATCCGCACTGACGGCAAGTTCTGGCTGGTGGTGGCCTGCATCGATTCCAAGGACCGCTTCTATCGCAGCGAAGACGGCTTGCAGTGGCAGGAGGTGTGGCTTGATGCGCCCGAATGCGAGGTCAGCCTGAACAAGCTCGAGATCGTCAACGGCGTGTGGATCGCGTGGAACCGCTCCTGGTCGTGCGCTTCGCGCCCCGAGGGGTTTTATTACTCGCGCGACGCATTGAACTGGCAACACAGTGCCGGCCCGGCACCCGCGAACAACAGCGATCTGTCGCTCAATGACGGCAAATTGTCTTATCAGGACATCGTGTATTTCAATGGCATGTGGCTATGGACCGCGACGAAATACCGGCGTTACAGCTATGTCGAAAAAGGCTTCTTTTCCGACACCACCAAGTCGGGCTCGTATGCGCAAACCCTCGTGTTCCGCGGGGCCGATCTCGCCGGCCCTTGGGAGCCCTGGGATCAGACACCGCGTACCGGCGAGGGCGTGGTTATCGAACGGATCTGCTCCCTGCCCGGCCGCAATGGCTTGCTGGCGTTCTGCAAATACGACTGGTCGTACATGCACGACAACAAGAAGCCCGAGCAGCCGCCGTTCGTCATGTATTACGGCGCGGCCAAAGCGTGGCAAAAATGCGAATGGGAGAGCAGCTCGCACTACACCGCGTCCAGCACGACATCGGTTCACCTCGGTTCGGGCGGCGGGCTGATGTGCATAGCGTCGGAACTGTTCACCTCCGACAAGGGCTATGCGTGGACGCATCGCGACACGCCGATTCACATCGACCAATGCTTCGCGCTGCAAGACCTGAGCCTGATTACCTCGAGCAGTGGTAGAACGATGCTGGTGAGCCAGGATGACGGGCTCAGCTTTAAGAAACTAAGCATGGAGGACGGCCACTGGAACCACCTTACCGCCAACGACACGAACCTGCTGGCCGTGTACTACGAGAACCGGCACGAGGAAACCGTGCTGCGCATCGGAAGCTACCGCTACCTGCCGCCTCAGTCCTAATCTACGCTGGCCCCTCCCGGATCACGCGGCAGCCACGAGCGACCGCGATCATTTGAGCCGTCAATCTCGATTATTCGACGTCAGACAGTGGAAACAGTGGCAGTGTCGACAAGTGAACGCAGGTGTTCATCAAGCAGCTTTGCAATGTGCCCGCCAGAGATAAGCACGCCAGCCTACATGTTCTTTTCCATGGCGTGCCCGGTGAGGTTGGGGGACTAAGCCGGAACCCCAGAAATTTCCGTCAACTTGGGGTAGAACAAGCAGTCGTGTCACCAGCCGCCATTTCAGTGTCGGAAAAGGTATTGCACTGGATTTCCGTCTATTGAGGCAATCCGACAGGGTTTGACGTACATGTTTTGACCCTGTTTCAGGGTGTTTGAGGCACTACGCGAAGGCCAAGCGGAAAACACTTGTTTCACGACACCTCGCCTGCAAACGTAGGCCGATTCATTGGTGCTACAGCGACCCCTACCAGGCCAGATGGCGGCTGGTGACACGACTGCGCTTGTTCTACCCCAACTTGGTTAGCAGATAGCAGCACTGTGGTCACATGGGTGTTGATTGGCAATCCAAGAATGCTGGATCAATCTGGTGCTGGGGTCGCTGTAGAAAACGGAATTTAAAGTACGTTAAGCCTACCGAAGCGTTTTTCAGATGTTGGTTGTTGTGGCTTTGGCCGGTTGTAGCGCAGCATACAAAGCTGTTTTTCCAATCTTGAGTCGTGCTGCGGCTTCCCGGACGTTCAAGCCGTTAG
>NZ_JAQUCA010000012.1 GCF_028686475.1 Giesbergeria sp.
GATGCACTGCTTTAAACGCTTGGGCGAGCGGGTGATGGCGCGCACGTTTGAGCGTCAGGTGGTGGAGCTGCAAGTGCGCGTCGCTTTGCTCAACCGCTTCACGCAAATGGGCCGTCCTGTGACGGTGGCTGTGGCATAAATCCGTCTGGGGTAAGGGGAATGCCGTCTTTTTTCAGATTTGTGCAACAAAGCCCATTGAAGATCAACGGTCAGCAATCTAACATGAAAGTCCTCATTTGTCTATGTTTTTGTTAACTGTTGGCAACCCCAGTGGTTGCCCTAATGGCAGGTCAACACACCGCGCAATTCGGAAGTCGTAATTCGCAGTTAAAGCTGGTTGCAGCGCGCCGTAGCGGGCGGCAGTTGCGTGGCCGTGGCCGCAATATCGCTTAGCTGGCCCAACACCCCCATCTGCCCCTGAAGCAAATAATACAGACTGGCTGGGGCAAAGGTGGGCACCGCCACATCGGCCCCCAGACACAAAGCGCCCCCTTGGTAGCAGCGACCAATATATGGGCTATCTACTTGGGTGGGGGTGGGTTGCAACAACAAATCAGGGTAGGTGCGTTCGGCCCAATCTAGCACGCACTCTAGCGGCTGCGAAATACCCATGCCGCTGATGATGCGCTCTACTTCGCTGCCATTGGCCAGTGTAAAAACCAAACGGGCCACCCGCGTGCCGATAGCAGTGGGTACAAAGCCCACCAAGGTAGAGCAGCCTTGCCCCGGTTGCAAGGTTTGGCCACTGCAACCATCAGCGCCATCCATGGTGAAGTCTTCTGGGGCCACACTGGGGCAGCCCAAGGCCATGCAAACCGCCATGCGGCCATCAATGCGGGCTTGCCCTAGGGTTACCGGGCTGCGGCCTTGGTTAAAGACCGAAAAATACTGCGCTGCATAATCTGCCCCCAACGGTATCTTGCCGAAGTGGTGTTCGGCAGGTGGATCGCTAATCACCACTTGGGATAGCACGGGCAGCGCGGCCGCACACAGTCCGACCGTAGTCAAAATTTGGCGCACAGCAACAGAAAAACGCATGGCACACACCTCCGGCAGATAAAGTGTAAACAAAGTAACTTGGCTAAATTATGCTGGCCAAGTTTCAGGTAGCCCCGTATATTTTGAGCCGTTTGCTATCGTTGCCGGTCATTCAGTTTATTTTTCGCTCCCTTTTACCGAAAATGCCTATGCAGGAAGCCTCTGCGCCATCGCCATCATCCTCCCCGCCCTGTGTGCCTGGTTTGCCTCTGGGCGCTTTGTTGTGGTCGCTGCTGGTGTGGTGCCCAGTGCAGGCGCAAGAGACGGATTGGGCCTCCAACCCGCCGCCACCCGCTTTCAAAATGTCGGGGTTTGCCACTTTGGGCCTGACGCACCACCACAACGATGATGCCGGGATGGTGTTCTCGTTTGACCAAAAATCGTTGGCGCGCAGTGGGGTTTCGGGCAACCTTGACTCGGTGCTGGGGCTGCAACTGAACTGGCAAGCGGGCGAGTCCACCTCGGCGGTGCTGCAAATGGTGGGGCGCGCTGGCGAGAACATGGACCCCAAACTGCGTATGGGCTACCTGCGCCAACAATGGGGGCCAGACGTCGCGGTGCGCGTAGGGCGCTACCGCAGTCCGCTGTATTTTGATTCAGATGTGACCGAAATTGGCTATGCCAACATGACGGTGCGCCCGCCGCTGCCGGTGTATTGGATTGCCAACAGCGTGATTGCGATTGATGGTGCCGATGTGCAATGGCGCCACCATACAGGCAACGCCGCTTGGTTGTTGCAAGCCTATGCAGGCAGCAGCAGTTACAAAATCCGCTTCAACAGCATGAACCCGGTGATTGCATCGGACAACGAGGTGACCGGCCTCAAAGGCTTGGCGGCCAGCGTAGCGCTGCCGCATGTCACGCTGCGTGCTTCGCGCACGTGGGTCGATAGCACCACCTTGCGCTCGTCCCAAGTGGACCGGCTCAATGCTGGCTTGGCACAAATGGCAGGCGGCTTATCGGCCTTGGCCGCCAATCCGATGCTGCCCGGCGCTTTGCGCGCAGGTTTGGGCAGCAAAGCACAAGCCACCTTGGGCTACATCAACCCCTTTGACAGCACCCCCATCTACACCAGCGTAGGTTTTAACGCCAACTGGGACGGCTGGACGATGCTGGGTGAATGGGCGCGTTTTGCCTCTGGCTCGGGCATGTTGGGCAGCGCCGATAGCTACCACTTGACGCTGGGGCGCAGTGTGGGCAACTTCACCCCCTACATCGGCTTAGCCCGCCAGCAGCGCAAAACGCCCGCCTTGGACACCAGTGGCTTGGGGCCTACCGGCCTGAATCCCCAGCTCGATGGCGGGCTGGCGCAGCTCAAAGGGGCGCTCGATGATGCCGCCACCGGCACCAACAAATCGTCCCATTCGGCTACGGTGGGCGTGCGCTGGGATTTTGCAGACAATATGGCACTCAAAGTGCAATATGACCGCTTCAAAACCCCCAGCCCTTACCATCCCGGGCCGTTTGCCAACTTCAAGCCACTGCCTATCGACAACCGTGTCCATCTGGTCAGTGTGGTGTTGGATGTCGTTTTCTAAGGTCTGGCAATGAAATCCTTTCCTATGCTGCTGTTGGGAGTGGCCTTAACGGCCCCTGTATCAACTTGGGCACAAACTTCGGCACCCGCTGGTTCGGTGGTGGTGATTGCCAACCGTGCCGTGCCGGTTGAAAAAATTGACCCCAGCCAAGCCACGCAAATTTTTCTGAAACAGGTACAAACTTGGCCCGATGGCAAGCCGATTCAACCGATTGACATCAAAGAAGGTGCGCCCTTACGCATGGAGTTTTACAGCAAGATTACTGGGCGCAGTCCGGGTCAATTGCGCTCCTATTGGGCGCGGCAAGCCTTTACTGGCATGGGTTTTCCGCCGCGCGAGGTGGCCACTGCCGCCGATGTCAACAAAGTGGTGCAAACCACCCCCGGTGCGATTGGCTACCTGGACCGCAAAAATGCCGATGCAGGGGTCAAGGTGCTGCTCGATTCCAGCAACCCCACCCCCTAAGCGCCGGTGTCAGTTTTTTCGGACAGAGTGTTACGTTGGTTTGCCCCGGCCATTTGGCTCTCGGGGCGCTTGAGCTTTTCGCGCAAATACCTGCTGATTGGCGTGGTAGTGTTGGTGGCCTTGGCCTCGCTCAGTATGCCGCTGTGGCAGCAAGTGCGCCAAGCGCGCCACAGTGCCGACACCGAACGCGCCGGCCTGCGCGCTTTTGCCTTGCAGGCCGAGGCGTTGGCGCACATGGTGCAACTGCGTGACCAAGCCGTGCGCGGCCCGGCACCCGATGCCCTGCCCCAAGCCAGCCAAGCCTTGGCCGCCTTGACCCCCGCATCCACCGATAGCCCAGATGCCGCTTGGACGCAACTGCAACAGCGCTGGCAGCAGGTGCAGCAACTCGATGCCAGCGCGCCTGCACAGCGGCGCTTTGCGGTGCTCAATGGGGCTATCAACGCCATGCTGGGGCTGTTGCAGGCCAGTGCGCGCACCTACCGGCTTAATGTGGACTCCGAACTCGATGCCACCTTTGAACTGCTCACCAGCCGCCTGCCCTTGGTGCTGGACACTTTGGGCAAGCAGCAAGACGCACTGGCCCTGAATACCGGCGATATGGCCTCTTATGCCTTGGGCGCGCAAGTGGTGCTTAGTGAGTCCATGCCCGGCCTGAAAGCCGGTGTGGCCCAATTGCTCGAACACCACCCACAAGCCCAAACCCTGCAAACCCAACTGCAAGCCCTGCTGGTGGGCATTGTGGCGCAACAAGATGCGGCCGATAAAACCCTGGATGACCCGCAAGCCTTGGACGAATTGCGCCTGCTGGCCAATGACAACCAACAGCGCGCGCGCGCCCTGCTGCAAGCCGTGACCCGTCTGGCCGACACCCACTTGCAAGCGCGCATCAGCCACTTGCAATACACCCAATGGACGATTGCCGCCCTGTTGGTGGGAGCGTTGGCCGCCATTGCCTACCTGTTTGTCGGTATTTACCTGTCCACCCTGCGCTCCTTGCGTAGCCTGTCAGACGGCACCGATGCCTTTTGCGCTGGGCGCTTAGACACCCGCATCCAAATTGACACCCAAGATGAGCTGGTGCTGGTAGCGCGCAACTTCAACACCGTGGCGGTAGAGTTTGGCCGCTTGCTGGAGGTGATTCGCGAGCAAAACGAATCACGCGAACGCGAACTCGAAACCCAAGTGCAAGCACGCACTGCCGAGCTGGCCGAAAAAAACGAGCAACTGCGCGCCGTGGGCGACCGGGTACAAGAAGAACTCAACTTGGCGCGCGCCATGCAATTGGCCATCTTGCCGCAGCAGTTTCCCAATGAACCGGGTTGGGCCGTCCATGCGGCCATGTTCCCGGCACGCGAGTTGGGCGGTGATTTTTACGATGGCTTCCTGTTGCCCGATGGGCGCTATGGCCTCTTGGTGGCCGATGTGTCTGGCAAGGGCGTAGGGGCAGCGTTTTTTATGGCCGTCTCGCGCACCGTGTTGTTGGATTTGGCCATGAGCGGCCAGCCACCACACCAAGTGTTGGCCCAAGCCAATGACCTGCTGTGCGAGCGCAACCCAATGGACTTGTTCGTCACTGCCTGCTACGGTATTTTTGACCCGCGCGACGGCAGCCTGTGCTACGCCAGCGCTGGGCACCACCCACCGTTGCTGCGCCAAGCCGATGGCCAAGTGCGCGAACTGCTCAGCACCCACGATTTGGCACTGGCCGTATTTCCTGGCATGGATTACCTAGACCAGCGCACCACACTGGCCCCCGGCGACACTTTGGTGCTGTACACCGATGGTGTCACCGAAGCCTTCTCCCCCGAAGATGAAGCCTATGGCGACGAGCGCCTGCATCGCTGGCTGGCCCAAACCCAACCGGCCCAAGGCCCAGCGGCCTTGGTGGCGGCCTTGGTGCAAGATGTGGAACAATTCGTCAATGGTGCCGAGGCTTCGGACGACCTGACCTGTCTGATTCTCTGTAGAAAGTAAGGAGCTCCTGATGGATAGCCCACTGCCCGAACTGCGCCAAAAGACATTGCTGCTGGATTATTCCTTGCCAGCCCAATTAGAAGAGCTAGAAAAACTGGCCACTGCCGTAGAAGATGCCCTGCCCGAGCGGCCAGATTTGGCATTCTCTGCCAATTTATGTTTAGATGAACTGATTACCAACACCGTGCTGCACGGCCTCAAGGGGGCCGAGGGGCGCATGATTCGGGTGCGGATGAGCATCTCGGATGATTGGCTAGAAATCATCATCAAAGACGATGCGCCGCAGTTTGACCCGTTTGTCGAGGTTCCAGAACCCGACCTCGATATGGATTTAGACGAGCGCCAAGTGGGCGGTTTGGGCGTACATTTGGTCAAAACCCTGATGGACGATGCCCGCACCTATTACGATGGCAGTGGCAATCTGATTGTGCTGCTCAAAACCCTGCGTAAAGACGACTAAGTTGTTATTGCTTCTCTGCTAGAAAGAAAAAAATGGCTCTCGAATGTACGATTTCAGAACTGGGCGCGGCGCGTGTGGCCTGCATTATGGGTCGGGTGGATAGCGCCACCGCAGGCGCATTAGAAAAATCCCTCACACCGCTGTTTGACACCCCTGGCCGCCACGCCATTATTGATTTTACAGCGTTGGATTACATCTCTAGTGCGGGTCTGCGGATTGTGCTGATGTCGGCCAAGCGCGCCAAACAGGCCCAAGCCCGCTTGGTGTTGTGCGGTATGGCCCCCCATGTGCGCGAGGTGTTTGAAATCAGCGGCTTCTTGAAAATTTTAGAAGTAGCCGCCGACCAAGCTGCTGCCCAAGCCATGTTGGCCTAAGCGCTTCAAGCTTTACGCTTTACGCAACCACTTAAACCGATAGCAGCCAGCAGTTGCGTCCGGCCTCTTTGGCGCGGTACAGGGCGGCATCGGCGCTGCTGAGCAGATTTTTGTCTCCGGCTACACCTTCTGGTATTTGGCAAGCTGCCCCCACACTGACCGTGACAAAAGGGGCCGCATCCGAGGCTTTGTGTTCGCGCTCTAGCGCCAGCACGGCAGCCACCACGCGCCGGGCGACTTCGGCAGTGCCCTGCTCATCGGTGTCGGGCAAAATCACGGCCAACTCCTCGCCACCGTAGCGGGCGACCAAATCGGTGGTGCGCTGGGTGGCGCTTTGCACGGCTTTGGCAATGGCTTTCAGGCAAGCATCGCCCGCTTGGTGGCCGTAGGTATCGTTGTAGCGCTTGAAAAAATCGACATCAATCATCAACAGGCCCACCGGCTCTTGGCGCCGGGCGGCGCTGGCACAGGCTTGGGCCAGGCGGTCGTTAAAATAACCTCGGTTGGCAATTTGCAGCAGCCCATCGGTGCGCGAAAAGGCTTCTAAGCGCAAATTGGCCTGTTGCAGCTCCTCGTTGGTCAAGGCCAACTCGCGCGTGCGCCGGGCCACCCGCTCTTCTAGGCGCTGGTTGGCTTGGGCCAACTCGGTGTTTTGCGCCGATAGCACATGGTAGAGCTTGCCAATCATTTTTAGCAAGGCTTGCGTGCCGTTATCGTAGGCCGAGTTTTCTTGCTCAAAGGCTTGGGCGGGTGACATGCCTTGGCGAATCAGGGTAATTTGCCGTGCCAAAGATTGGTCTATGCCCAAAATGTGCATTCCCAACCACGAGGTCAAGAAACCGACAAAAGTCTCTGCCGGGTCCCCCATCAGGCCGCGCTGCTGCCACATGCTATGCACTTGGGCCACAAATTGCTGGTGCAAGCTTTTGTGTGCCAGCACATGGCGCTGGTCAACCCCCTCGGCCTCCATGAGCAACTCTTCATCACTGAAGTGGTAATGGGTATAGGCCACCAAGCGGTCAAAAATCTCGCTCATTACGGCCTCGCGGGAATCGTCGGTCAGAAAAAGCGAGCTGCTGAGTTCGTTAAACAAATCTACCAAAGCATGGTGCTGTTTATCGACATCGGGCAAGCCGGTGACAAAATTTTGATCCCAGACAAAGGTATCCATAGCGGCGGACTCGTTTTCGGGCAAGTGGTGGGAAAAGGGCGGGCCACTGGGGCACGGAAGAAGTATGTCTCTTATTATGGCGCGCGACCAAGACGGTTTAACTACGCACTGGCCGCAACGGCGCTTAAACGCTGCAAATCTTGTGCGCTTAACCAACGCCACTGGCCGGGGGCTAAATCTGCTGGTAACGCTAACTGGCCAATTTGGCGGCGGTGCAAACCCTCGACCCGGTTGCCCACGGCGGCCAACATGCGCTTGACTTGGTGGTATTTGCCTTCGGTCAGGGTTAAATCTAAAGTGTGTTCATCCACCAAGCTGCAAGCGGCAGCGCGCACGGGTTTGGGGTCATCGTCTAGCACCACACCGGCCAGCAGGCGTTCTATTTGCGCGGGTGTTATCGCGTGTTTGGCCGTGATGCGGTAAATTTTGGGCACATGCTTTTTGGGCGAACTCATGCGGTGGATAAACTGGCCATCGTCACTGAGCAGCAACAGGCCGGTGGTGTCTTGGTCTAACCTGCCGACGGCTTGCACGCCCTGGATGGCGCTTTTAACGGGCCTTTGGCGCAAAGGTGCGGGCAGCAGGGTGTAGATGCTGGGATAGGTGGAGGGCTTTTGCGAGCATTCGGTGCCTGCGGGTTTGTGCAGCATCACATAGGCATGGGCAAAGTAGGCCCAATCCACACCCTGCACCCGAAAGCGCAGCCCCTCTGGCGTAAACTGGGCCGTGGCATCGAGGCACTGCACTGGTGCTTGCTCTGGGCCAGCGGCATAGACTTCTACCCAGCCCTGTTGTACCAAACCCGCGCAGACACGGCGTGTGCCAAAACCTTGAGAATACAGAATATCTTGTAATTGCATGGGCAAATTTAAGTGCTGGCAGCAGGCGTAGCCGCCAAAGATTGGTGCAGGGCGACAAAGGCTTGGGTGAGCTTGTGCCGGGGGTCGAGGTAAATCATGGGCGTGGCTTGTTGGTGCGATTCGCGCACCTTGATAGATTGCGGCAGGTAGGGTTGCAACACCGGCAGCCCTTCATCCAACAACTCTTGCACCAAGCGCTGGGGCAAGCTGGCGCGCGCCTGAAACTGGTTCACCACAATGCCGCGCACTTGCAAGCTGGCGTTGTGGTCGGCGCGGATTTCTTGCACATTGGCCAGCAGGGTATAAAGCGCTTGGCGCGAAAAATCATCACAGTCAAACGGAATCAGGCAAGCTGCTGCACCCATCAAGGCCGAGCGCGTATAAAAATTGAGCGCTGGCGGAGTGTCAATGTAGATGCGGTCGTAATCTGATGCCAAGGCTTGCAGCGCTTCGCGCAGTTTGTAGATTTTGTGCCGCGACTCGAGCTTGGTTTGCAACTCATCCAAGCGTGGGCTAGAGGCCAGCAAATCCAACTGGGCAAATGGTGTGCGCTGGATAAAGTGACTGGGCGGCAGCGGATGAAAGCTAAAACCCAAGGTTTGCTCAAAAAAATGCGCGATGCCCGGTTGCTCTGGTGCGGGCGCATGGCCCAAGAGATAGGCGCTGGAGTTGCCTTGCGCGTCCAGGTCTATCACCAAGGTGCGTAGCCCTTGGCTGGCGCTGATGGCAGCCAGATTGCAGGTGATGGTGGATTTGCCCACTCCACCTTTCTGGTTGAACACGACAAGAGGCATGGCGATGGATTCCTTAGACGCTAAACAGGCACACCACCGCCCAGCATTCAGGGTACGGCGGCACGACACCGCAGGCATGGCAGAACCACACCCGCAGCGCAGCGATTATGGGACAGGTGGGCATGGGACAATCTGCGCTTATTTATCCTTGGTACGGGCCTGTTCGGCCCTCAAGCCCCATGCCCGATTTTGCTGCTGCCGTTTCTACCGCCTTCACCCTGAGTGACTTTGATTTTGTTCTGCCGCCCGAGCAGATTGCCCAACATCCTACGCCGCAGCGCAGTGCTTCGCGCTTGCTCGATGGCCGGGGCGCGCAACCCGTCAACCGCATCTTCCGCGACCTGCCCGGCCTACTGCGTGCTGGTGATTTGCTGGTGTTCAACGATACCCGTGTGCTTAAAGCGCGCATTTTTGGCGAAAAATCCAGTGGCGGCAAACTAGAACTGCTGATTGAGCGCGTCTTGAGCGACCACGAAGTGGTAGCGCACATGAAGGTGAGTAAAAAACCGCAGCCTGGTGCCACCTTGCACATGGCCGGGGGCCGCCACGGCGGTGGCTTTGATGCCGTGCTGCTGGGGCGCTACCCGGACGAACACGGCCCGCTGTTCCGCTTCGCGCTGCATGGCCCGGCCCAAGAAAGCGCTTGGCAGCTGATGGAGCGCCACGGCCACTTGCCCTTGCCGCCGTATATCGAGCGCCAACAAAACCAAGCCCACGACCCTAACGCCGCCGAAGACACCCAGCGCTACCAAACCGTATTTGCGCGCGCTCCCGGTGCCGTAGCCGCCCCCACTGCGGCACTGCATTTTGACGAAGAGGTACTGGCCAATTTGGCCGCGCAAGGCATCGAGTGCGCCAGCGTGACGCTGCATGTGGGCGCAGGCACCTTTCAGCCAGTCAAAACCGAGAACTTGGCCGAACACCAAATGCACAGCGAATGGTACGAAGTGCCGCTGGCCACCTTGGCCGCCTTAGAGCGCTGCCGCCAGCGCGGCGGGCGCGTGGTGGCGGTGGGCACGACCACGGTGCGTACTTTAGAGTCTTGGGCGCGCAGCGGCCAGACCACGGGCGAGACCAATATCTTTATCACGCCGGGGTTTGAGTTCCAAGTGGTTAATTTGCTGCTGACCAATTTTCATCTGCCCAAAAGCACGCTGATGATGCTGGTGAGCGCCTTTGCCGGTTATGCGCCGGTGATGGGCTTGTACCACTACGCCATGAAGCGCAATTACCGTTTTTTTAGCTATGGCGATGCCATGCTGTTGGAGCGCTGCGCGGCCATGCCCAGCGCGACGACATTGGCCCATCGTGCCCCATAGCGCATAGACTCAGGCCACGGCCAATCGCCCTTCTTTTTTATCGCTTTACCACCATGTCCATCACCCCCCAGCAGGCGCTCCAGCGCACGATTGAACACCGCGAGATTTTTCACGACGAAATGCTGCACCTGATGCGGCTCATCATGCGCGGCGAGTTGTCGCCGGTGATGACCGCCGCCATCATCACCGGCCTGCGGGTAAAAAAAGAAACCATCGGCGAAATCACTGCCGCCGCCCAAGTGATGCGCGAGTTCTCGCACAAAGTGCAGGTGGCCGACAGCCGTCATTTGGTGGATATTGTGGGCACCGGCGGTGACGGGGCCAACACCTTCAACATCTCTACCTGCGCCACCTTTGTGATTGCCGCTGCGGGCGGTAAAGTCAGCAAGCACGGCGGACGCAGTGTCAGTAGCAAAAGCGGCAGCGCCGACGCGATGGAAGCCCTCGGGGTACACATCAACCTGTCTGCTGAACAAATTGCCCAGTGCATTGCCGAGGTGGGTATTGGCTTTATGTTCGCCCCCAACCACCACCCCGCCATGAAAAACGTGGCCCCGGTGCGTAAAGAATTGGGCGTGCGTACCCTCTTCAACATTTTGGGGCCACTGACCAATCCGGCCAGCGCACCCAACATTTTGATGGGCGTGTTCCATGAGGATTTGGTCGGTATCCAAGTGCGCGCTCTGCAACGCTTGGGCGCTGAACATGCACTGGTGATTTATGGCCGCGATGGTTTGGATGAAATCAGTTTAGGGGCCAGCACTTGGGTGGGTGAACTCAAAGACGGCCAAATTACCGAGTACGAAATCCACCCGGAAGATTTTGGCCTGCCGATGGTTAGCACGCGCCAATTGCGCGTAGAAACGCCTGAGCAATCGCGCAGCATGGTGTTGGACGTGCTGGCAGGTCAACCCGGCCCCGCACGCGATATTGTTTGCCTCAATGCAGGTGCGGCTTTGTATGCCGCCAATGTCGCCCCCAGCATTGCCGCTGGGCTGGCGCTGGCGCAACAAGCGATTGACAGCGGGGCAGCCCAAGCCAAGCTAGAAGCGCTGGTGGCTTATAGCCAACAGAGGGCGGCTTAAACGCTAGGCCAGCGCTATATATCCAATAGAGAGTGTATTCAGGGAAGTGGTTACTGAAAAAGTCTATGCAAATCAAGTAGTTACAAAGATGCGGGTAAGGTTCTGGGGTTTAGCCCGGAGAGGATATGAAGAAGACCGAAAACGCGCTCAGGCCCGCATCGACCCCATGCGGTAGTGCCGGTTCTTGCCCTGACGGACATCGGGCAGTTGCTCCAGCACTTCGCGTACTCGGTGCATTAACCGGGCAAAATCAAGCCCCTTGTCCTTCACGATGGCAACCATCACAGCCTCCCCTTGCTGTGTCCAGCCCCGAGTTTGCTCCCGTTTGGTCAAATTGAGAATTGCTGCACCCCCTGTGCTTTTGTCCGACTGCCGCTGCAAACGGGCAAAATGGCGGGTTTGGCTGGACTGCGCTCCTGCCCCTGTGGTTCGCTCTAGCAGCAGCCCCCTCTATCATCCAAAGGTTTTTATCCATGATTGTCCTCAAAGCTCCCCAAGACAAATTACTGGCGGTATTGCAGTCGGTAGCGGGCATTGTCGAGCGCCGCAATACCCTGCCTATTTTGGCCAATGTGCTGCTACGCAAAACCGGCAACGCCCTGCAACTGACCACCAGCGACTTGGAAATTCAGATTCGTACCACCGCCGATTTGGGTGGCGACACCGGCGACTTTGCCACCACCGTCAATGCGCGCAAGCTGATTGAAATTTTGCGTACCATGCCCAACGACCAAACCGTGGCAATAGAGAACAGCCAAAGCAAGCTGCTGCTCAAGGGCGGTAAAAGCCGTTTCACCCTGCAAGCCCTGCCCGCCGAGGATTTTCCGGTGGTGCAAGAGGCGGCCAGCTTTGGCCCCACCTTCAGCGTGCCACAGAAAACCCTCAAGAACTTGATCGGTCAAGTCGCCTTTGCGATGGCAGTGCAAGACATTCGCTACTACCTCAACGGCATTTTGTTTGTGGCCGAAGGCAAGCAGCTTAGTTTGGTCGCCACCGACGGCCACCGCTTGGCCTTTGCCAGCGCTACGCTGGACATTGAAGTACCGAACAAGCAAGAAGTCATTTTGCCGCGCAAAACCGTGCTTGAATTGCAGCGCCTGCTCAGCGACACCGACACCCCCTTGCAGATGTGCTTTGCCCACAACCAAGCCAAGTTTAATTTTGGCGTGATGGAGTTTGTCACCAAGCTGGTCGAAGGCAAGTTCCCGGATTACAACCGCGTCATTCCGCGCAACCACAAAAACGAAGTCACGCTAGGCCGCGCCCCGCTGCTGGCTTGCTTGCAACGCACCGCCATCATGACCAGCGAGAAGTTCAAGGGCGTGCGCCTCAACCTAGACCCCGGCGTGCTGCGCGTGGCCAGCAACAACGCCGAGCAAGAAGAAGCGGTGGATGAACTCGATATTGATTACAACGGCGACAGCATCGAAATTGGCTTTAACGTCACCTACCTGATTGATGCCTTGGCCAGCATGGGCCAAGACATGGTCAAGTTGCAGCTGCAAGATGGCAACAGCTCGGCGCTGCTGACCATCCCCGAAAACGAGAGTTTCAAATACGTGGTCATGCCAATGCGTATTTAAGCTGCTGGCGCTGCCCTTCCCTCTGGGCAGCGCTTTGATTTTTTTGTGTATTTTTCGGTTTCCCCCGCATTGCCAAGGCCTGACTCCATGACCGCTGCTGAACACTCCCTGCCCGAAGACAACGGCAACACCCCCGCGCCCGTGACCAAAATTGATGCCCATCAGGCTGGGGCCAGCGAGGGCTATGGCGAGGGGGCGATTACGATTTTGGAAGGCTTAGAGGCGGTACGCAAACGCCCCGGCATGTACATCGGCGACACCTCGGACGGCACCGGCCTGCACCATCTGGTGTTTGAGGTGGTGGACAACTCCATCGACGAAGCCTTGGCCGGGCACTGCGATGACATCGTGGTGACCATCCACTCGGACAACTCCATCAGCGTGACCGACAACGGGCGCGGTATTCCTACCGGCGTAAAAATGGACGACAAGCACGAGCCTAAACGCAGTGCCGCCGAAATCGCCCTGACCGAACTGCACGCGGGCGGCAAGTTCAACCAAAACAGCTACAAAGTCTCGGGCGGGCTGCACGGCGTGGGCGTATCCTGCGTGAACGCCCTGAGCAAAAAACTGCGCCTCACGGTGCGCCGCGAAGGCAAAGTACACGTATTAGACTTTAGCCGAGGTTTTGTACAAAACCGCATCACCTACAACGTAGAAGGGGCCGAGGTTTCGCCCATGAAGGTGGTGGGAGAGACCGACAAGCGCGGCACCGAAGTGCATTTTTTGCCCGATACCGACATCTTCAAAGAGAACAACGAGTTCCACTACGAGATTTTGGCCAAGCGCCTGCGCGAGTTGTCGTTCTTGAACAATGGTGTGCGTATCCGCCTCAAAGACGAGCGCAGCGGCAAGGAAGATGATTTTTCGGGCGCTGGTGGCGTGCGCGGCTTTGTCGAATTTATCAACAAGGGCAAAACGGTATTGCACCCCACCTCCTTTTATGCCGCTGGCGAGCGCCCGGCAGAGACTTACGGCGGCATTCCTGGCACGCACATTGGCGTCGAAGTGTCCATGCAGTGGAACAGCAGTTACAGCGAGCAGGTGCTGTGCTTTACCAACAACATCCCACAGCGCGATGGTGGTACGCACCTTACCGGCCTGCGCGCCGCCATGACGCGCGTCATCAACAAATACATCGAAGAAAACGATTTTGCCAAGAAGGCCAAGGTCGAAGTGACCGGCGACGACATGCGCGAAGGGCTGTGCTGCGTGCTGAGTGTCAAAGTGCCCGAGCCTAAATTCAGCAGCCAAACCAAAGACAAGCTGGTATCCAGCGAAGTGCGCGCTCCGGTGGAAGACATCGTCGGCAAACTGTTGACCGATTTTCTGCAAGAGCGCCCAGTCGATGCCAAAATCATTTGCGGCAAAATTGTCGAAGCGGCCCGCGCGCGCGAGGCAGCACGCAAAGCGCGCGAAATGACGCGCCGCAAGGGCGTATTGGACGGCATGGGCCTGCCGGGCAAACTGGCCGACTGCCAAGAAAAAGACCCAGCGCTGTGCGAAATTTATATTGTCGAGGGGGACTCTGCCGGTGGCAGCGCCAAGCAGGGCCGCGACCGCAAGTTCCAAGCCATTTTGCCCTTGCGCGGCAAAATTTTGAACGTCGAAAAAGCGCGCTATGAAAAACTGCTCACCAGCAATGAAATTTTGACGCTGATTACCGCCTTGGGCACCGGCATTGGCAAAACTGCCAGCGAAGGAGAAGGCAGCAAAGCCGGGGCGGACGACTTTAATATCGACAAACTGCGCTACCACCGCATCATCATCATGAGTGTGGATGGCGATGACCATGTGTTTGTGCGTGCTGGCACACAGGGCGCACGCATGGTGCGGATTGGTGCTTTCATTGATGCGGCTTTGCAGCAGCATGGCGCGCTAGAAAACGCCGACGGTGTCGCCAAAGTGCAAGGCGCAGATTTGGGCGAGGTGCTGTGTTTTGGTGTCGATGCCCATGACGTGCGCTTCAAGCCGATTAAAGCGGTAATTCGCCACCCGCTGGACGAAACTTTGTACGCCGTGCGTACCGCCTATGGCCGCACCGTGCGTGTCACGTCCAGCCACAGCGTGTTTGTGCATGAAAACGGTGCCATCCAACTCAAGCGCGGCGATGCCTTGCGCGTGGGCGACAAGGTAGTGGCCCCCGGTACTTTGCGTTTGCCAGTGCAGGCCCCACAGCAGCTGGATTTGCTAGAACGCCTGTGGGCGGTGCCCACCGCCGCGCAGCAAATTTGGCTACGCGGCCCGGCTATCGAAGACTGGAGCCGCGCCCAAGTCTTGGCGCGCCATGCCGATGACGACTGGGGCAGCCCACGTGTTGATTTGCCCGAGGATGTGCGCGCCGAACTAGCGCAACGGCGACGTGCCAGTGGCCTGAGCAATGCCGAGTTATGTGCCGCTGTGGGTATCCGCCAGCCGGTCACGTTCTACGCTTGGGAGAACGGCAGCTCACGCCCCACTATGCAGCATTACACCGCCTATCTGCGCGCCGTTGGGGCCAATGAAGAAGTGTTCCTGCAACGCGCCAATGTCGGTCCCAGTCGCCTGCAAACCCAGTGGCAGCAAGCTGGCACGCCCTCCGGCCATAACGCGGTGCGTGACCAAGTGCGTTTGTCCGAGCTAAATGCTGAAGATGTGGCTTGGTTGGCCCAACGTACTGATTTGGAATTGACCCCCGAGCATCACGCCGGCCACGGTTTGCAACGCCAGCTGCCCGTCGATGCCTCGTTGCTCACCTTGCTGGGCTTTTATCTGGCCGAAGGCTCTTGCTCGGCGCGCAATGGCGTGCGCCTGTCGATTGGCCAAAACAATCAGGGTTTTGCCAGCGAGATGGTTGGCCATTTCAGCCATTTATTTGGTCACAGCCCGGTGCTGTACCAACAGGCCGAGCGCGCCGCCGAACTCAAGCTGGTCAACCGGGTGGCGGCACTGGCATGGCAGCACCTGTTTGGTTTTGTCGAGGGCACGGTGTCGTCGAGCAAGTGCATTCCTGATCTGGTGTTCAATGTCAGTGAGCCACTGCGGCTGGCATTTTTGCGTGGTTATTTGCTGGGCGATGGCACGGTTTCAAAGCAGAAAATCTCGTTTACTACGGCCTCTTACGATTTAGCCAGCGGCTTGATGTACCTGCTCAGTTCGCTGGGCGTGGTGGCCTCGCTGTCGCACCTCCAGCCCGATGGCGTAGAACGCAGCATCCGTGGTGAGCCTTGCATCACGCGCCAACCGTACTGGACCATCAGCGTCTGCACCCAGAACGACCTGCGCCGCCTGGAATCCGTCTGGGCCGACCACGCCCAAGCCGATGCTTTGCGCGCCACGCTGGCCTGCGGGGTCAGCAACGAGAAAAACCGCCGCTTTGAGCGCCTCGATGGCGACCTGATTGCCTTGCCCATCACCAGCATTGAGCCAGTGCAGGCCAGCAACGGCATGGTGTACGATTTTTCGGTGCAAGACGACGAGAACTTTGTTGCTGGCATGGGTGGCCTGTGCTGCCACAACACCGATGCCGACGTTGACGGCGCGCACATCCGCACCCTGTTGCTCACCTTCTTCTACCGCCAAATGCCCGAGCTGGTCGAGCGCGGCCATATCTACATCGCCCAGCCACCGCTCTACAAAGTCAAAGCCGGCAAAGAAGAGCTGTACCTGAAAGATGCCGCCGCGCTAGACAGCTTTTTGCTGCGTATTGCGCTCAAAGATGCCAGCGTATTGACTGGCGGCGCAACGCCGCAAACCCTCAGCGGCGACACCTTGGCCGAACTGGCACGCCAGCACCAAGTGGCCGAGGGCGTGATTGCCCGCCTGTCGGGTTTTATGGATGCCGAAGCCCTGCGCGCCGTGGCCGATGGCGTGGCGCTCAATTTAGACACCTTGGCCGAAGCGCAGGCCAGCGCCGCCGCACTAGAGGCCCAGCTGCGCGAACTCAACACCTCCGGCACCCCGGCCACGGTGGCGGGCGAGTTTGACGTGCGTAGCGACAAACCGCTGCTACGCATCAGCCGCCAGCACCACGGCAACGTCAAAAGCAGCACCATCACGCAAGATTTTGTCTTGGGGGCCGACTATGCCGCACTGGCCGAAGCAGCAGCTACCTTTAGGGACTTGCTGGGCGAGGGGGCCAAGGTGCTACGCGGCGAGGGCGAACGGCAAAAAGAAGAAAAAGTGGCCGATTTCCGCCAAGCCATGCGCTGGCTGATTTCGGAAGCCGAGCGCACCACGGCGCGCCAGCGTTACAAAGGCTTGGGCGAAATGAACCCGGCGCAACTCTGGGAGACCACGATGGACCCGGCAGTGCGCCGCCTGTTGCGCGTGCAAATCGAAGATGCCATCGAGGCCGACCGCGTGTTTACCATGCTCATGGGCGATGAAGTCGAGCCACGGCGCGACTTTATCGAAACCAACGCGCTGCGCGCGGGCAATATCGACGTTTAAGGCGCAGCGCAGTCCCAGCGTACACACGGGTGCGCTGGGTTACGTTTGATGCGTCTTTTGCGCTCAAAATGTGGCCATGACCGTTACCCTGAACAAAGCAGAAGTTCTGCACCGCGCCTACGCCTTCGCCAAAGACTACGCCAGCGCCAGCTACGAAATGGGCCAGGCGCAAAACTTTATCCGGGATTTGTGCGAGGTGTTCGGCTTTTCGGCCAAACGCTTGGTCAGTTTTGAGCAGCGTGTTAAAAAATCCGGCGGCAGCAGTGGGCGCATGGATGGTTTCTATCCCGGCAAATTGCTGATAGAGATGAAATCGCGCGGCGCAGACTTGCAAGCCGCCTACCAGCAGGCGCTAGATTACCTGCCCGGCCTGCAAGATGCCGAATTGCCCGCTTACATTTTGGTGAGTGATTTTGAGCATCTGCACCTGTACCGGCGCGGCGATGGCAGCGCGCCGCTGTGCCATACGCTGGCCGAGTTTCCGCAGCAAATAGATGCCTATTTGTTTTTGGCCGGTTTTGAAACCCAAGCGCGCGCCGAGCAAATCAGCGTCAACGAAAGCGCCGCGCGCAACATTGCCCAGTTGCACGATGCCATGCGCGATGGCGGCTACCACGGGGCCGATTTAGAGCGCTATTTGGTGCGCCTGCTGTTTTGCTTGTTTGCCGAAGACACCGCCATTTTTGACAGCCCCGGCGCGTTCAGCCGCTATGTGCGCCAACACACGCGCGAAGATGGCAGTGATTTGGACGGTGCGCTGCAAAACCTGTTTGACACCCTGAACCGCGCCCCCAACCAGCGGCCCAAAAACCTGCCGCACGAGTTGCGCGGTTTTCCGTATATCAATGGCAGCGTGTTTGCTGGACAGTTAGAGCGGTGTTACTTTGACAGCACCGCGCGCAGTGTGCTGCTCCACTGCGCCGAACAATTTGATTGGTCACAAATCAGCCCGGCCATTTTTGGCTCCTTGTTTCAGGCGGTGATTCACCACGATGACGAGGGCGTGACGGCCAAGAGCAGCAAGCGGCGCGAACTGGGCGCACACTACACCAGCGAAATCAACATTTTGCGCGTGATTGGCCCGCTGTTTTTGCACGCTTTGCAAGCAGACCTCAAAACTGCACGCGGCAGCAAAGCCCGGCTCAAGGCTTTTTTAGCGCGTTTGCGCGGCCTGCATTTTTTTGACCCAGCCTGTGGCTGTGGCAATTTTTTGGTATTGGCCTACCGCGAAATTCGGCGTTTGGAGTTGGATGCCGTCGAGGCTTTGCTCGAACTAGAGCAACGCCAACGCACTGTCAGTGGCACCTTGGATGCCAAGGAGTTTGAGCAAATTCAGTGCGATGTCCACCAATGCCACGGTATTGAGATTGAAGCCAGCGCGGCCCACATTGCCACGGTGGCGCTGTGGTTGACCGACCACCAAGAAAACCTGCGCGCCAGCCAAGCATTGGGCGGCCACTTTAACCGCTTGCCGCTGGTGCGTAAGGCCAACATTGTGCAGGGCAACGCCTTGACGCTGGATTGGGCCGAGGTGCTGCCGCCCACGCAGTGCAGTTATGTGATTGGCAACCCGCCGTTTGTCGGGGCCAAGTTTATGAGCGATGCCCAGCGTGAAGACACGCGCCGGGTGTTGGCCGATGTCAACAATGCTGGTTTGTTGGACTTGGTGGCCGCTTGGTATGTGAAGGCGGCGCGCTATCTGCGCGGCGATAGTTCTGCGGGGAGGGTGCGTTGTGCGTTTGTGTCCACCAACAGCATTACCCAAGGTGAACAGGTGGGGGTGCTTTGGGGCTGGATGTTGGCCCAAGGGATAAAAATCCAATTTGCCCACCGCACCTTCCAATGGAGCAACGATGCCAAGGGCGTGGCCGCTGTGCATTGCGTGATTGTGGGTTTTGGCTTAGAGGAGCGCACGGACAATCTGATTTACCACTACCCGGATATTCGCGGGGAGCCGGTGGCTGTATCGGCACAGAATATCAACCCTTATTTGGTGGATGCGCCCGATGTGGTGTTGCCACGCCGTAGCACGCCACTTTGTAACGTGCCCGAGATAGGTATTGGCAACAAGCCGATTGATGGCGGCCATTATTTATTTACCACTGAAGAAAAAGAAGCCTTCCTTCAGCAAGAACCTAGCGCGGCCAAATTCTTCCGCCGCTGGCTGGGGGCCGATGAATTTTTGAACGGTTACGAACGCTGGTGTCTGTGGCTGGGCCAAGCCAGCCCGAATGAACTACGCCACTTGCCCAAGTGCTTGGAACGCATACAGGCTGTGAAAGCATTGCGATTGGCGAGCAAAAGTGCGCCCACGCGCAAACTGGCTGAAACTCCAACGCGGTTTCATGTAGAAAACATCCCAGACCAGCCTTATTTGGTACTGCCCGAGGTGTCGTCGGAGCGCCGGGCCTTCGTGCCCTTCGGATTTGAGCAGCCAGAAACGTTGTGCAGCAATTTGGTCAAAATAGCTGCCGGGGCAACCCTGTACCACTTTGGTATTCTGTGCAGCACCATGCACAACGCTTGGATGCGTGCCGTCTGTGGTCGCCTAAAAAGCGATTACCGCTACTCCAAAGACATCGTTTACAACAACTTCCCTTGGCCCGATTTGCCAGAAGACACCCCGCAGCAGCCAGCGCCAGCTCCGGTACAAAAACGCCGCCTAGCCATCGCCGCTGCCGCCCAAGCCGTGCTGGATGCCCGCGCCCAATTTGCAGATAGCACCTTGGCTGACCTGTACGACCCATTAACCATGCCGGTGCAACTAAGCAAAGCCCACCAACAATTAGACAAAGCCGTCGATGCCGCCTATGGCTACCAAGGCCCACCCGACGATACCGCCCGCGTTGCCTTTTTGTTTGCCCGTTACCAAGCCCTGACAGCAGCCACCGCCCCCGTCAGCGCCAGCCGACCCAAACGGCGCAAAGCGTAGGTTGGGTTACGCATGTAACCCAACATCCCCCAACCCGAACCACCACCTTATCCCCAAAGGAGTGATGCAATTGCCGTTTGGTGTTGGGTTAAGCAATGTTGGATTAAGCAATGTTGGGTTGCACGCAACCCAACCTACGAGGCTTTTTTCTCTTTGCCCTTGTCTTTATCCTTGCCTTTGCTGGTGTGGGCCTCTGGCTTGGTTAATTTTTTCAGGCGCTCTAGGCTGTGTTTGCTGGGTGGGGTTTGCAACTCGGCCTCTAGGCGTTCGCACAGGGTACGCAAAATTTTGATGCGTGCATACTTTTTGTCGTTGGCCTCTACCAGCGTCCAAGGTGCCGTTCCGGTGCTGGTGCGGTCCACCATATCGCAGACCGCTTGCTGGTAAGCGTTCCATTGTTCGCGGTTGCGCCAGTCTTCTTGGGTGATTTTGAAACGCTTAAAGGCAATCTCTTCGCGCTCTTTAAAGCGGCGCAGTTGTTCGTCTTGGCTGATTTGCAACCAAAATTTGACCACGATGGTGCCTGCCTCGGCCAGCTCGTGTTCAAAATCATTGATTTCGGTGTAAGCGCGTAGCCAATCGTGTTCGCTGCAAAAGCCCTCCACCCGCTCGACCAACACCCGCCCATACCAAGTGCGGTCAAAAATGGTGACATGGCCGTGGCGTGGCAGATGCCGCCAAAAACGCCACAGGTGCGGCTGGGCGCGTTCTTCTTCCGTGGGGGCGGCAATCGGTACCACTTGGTACAAACGGGCATCCAGGGCGGCACAAACGCGCCGAATGGCTCCGCCCTTGCCCGCAGCATCCGAGCCTTCAAAAGCGCATACCACTGCGCGGTGCTTGAACGCTGGCGCGCGCGACAACTCCGCCAAACGGCCTTGCCAGTGTGCCAGCTCGTTCTCGTAGTGGTCTTGGGTTAAAGACAGTTGCTGGTTCAGCACCGACAACACGTTGCGCCCGTCAATATCGGTGCGTACCAAAGGGGCCACGGTGGTGGTCGGCAAGATGGCCGGACGGTCTAGGCGCGCGCGCATCGCTGCCAGCAAAGTTTGACCTACGGTTAAAGAGCGGTAGCAATCATCACTGCCATCCACCACCACCCACGGTGCCCAGGGGGTGTTGGTCATACGCAAGAAATGCCCAGCTACTTCTTGTAGTTTGTCGTGGGTTTTTAGGCGCTCCCAGTGCCATTTGGTGACGCGCCAAGCGGTGTGTGGGTCACTCTCTAGGTCTTTGAGGCGTTTTTTTTGCGCGTCGCGCGTGAGGTGAAACCAAAATTTGAGGACCAACGCCCCTTCGTTGACCAACATGGCCTCAAAGCGGTTGATTTGGTCGGCGTGGGCATCCACCTCTTGCAAGGAGATATTGCCCAAAATGCGCTCGCGGATGGTGTCCGAGTACCAAGAACCGGCAAAAATACCCACGCGCCCCTTGGGCGGCAAGGCGTGCCAGTAGCGCCACATGGGGGGGCGTTCGCGTTCTTCTTCGCTGGGCGGAGAAAAGGCCAGCGTGGACAAAAAGCGCGGGTCCATCCACTCGTACAGCAGGTTGATGGTCTCGCTTTTACCTGCGCCATCTTGGCCGCTGATGAGCAGCACCACTGGGATTTTTTTGCCCTCGTACAGGTCAATTTGCGCCTCTAGCAAGGCGGCGCGCAAGGCCGGGACGGCTTTTTTATAGACGGATTTTTTGACCTTGTGGGCAATTTCTGCGGATTCAAACATAGCGGGCCTCCAGCACAGGAAGCAGCCAATATAGCCTTTAGCGCGCCATTTGGGCAGAGAGTTTGTGCCGGGCAACATGGTGCTGCTGCCCAGCTGGCCTGCCTAGCCTTGGCGCTGGGGCGGCAAGTGGAATACGCTCACGGCTTGTAGCAAACTTTGCGCTTGCTGCTCTAAAGATTGGGCGGCCGCTGCGGCCTGCTCCACCAGTGCCGCGTTGGATTGCGTGACCTGGTCCATCTGCGTCATGGCTTGGTTGATTTGGTCGATGCTGGTGCTTTGGTCTTGGCTGTCGCGGGCAATGTCGCCCATGATGTCGGCCACGCGGCGCACATTGACCACAATTTCATCCATCGTGGCCCCGGCGCGCTCGACATGGGTACAGCCTGCCGTGACGTTGTTCACCGAGGCATCAATCAGCCCTTTGATTTCTTTGGCTGCACTGGCAGCACGGCCCGCCAAGTTCCGCACCTCTGAGGCCACCACGGCAAAGCCGCGCCCTTGCTCGCCCGCACGGGCTGCTTCTACCGCTGCGTTCAGGGCCAGAATGTTGGTTTGGAAGGCAATGCCATCAATCACGCTGATGATGTCGGCAATTTTGCGCGACGATACATTGATATCGTCCATCGTATGCACCACTTGACCCACCACTTCACCGCCTTTGGCCGCCACTTGAGAGGCGGCATCGGCAATTTGGTTGGCTATTTTGCTGTGTTCAAAATTCTGTTTGACGGTGCTGGTCAGCTCGTGGATGGAGGCCACGGTTTGCTCTAGCGCGCTGGCTTCTTCTTCGGTGCGGGAGGACAAATCAATATTGCCCGCTGCAATTTGCTGGGTAGCGCTGGCCATGCTCTCGGTGCCCAAGCGCACTTGGGTCACGATGTGAATCAGGCTATCGTCCATGTGGTGCAAGGCGCGCAACAAGTCGGCGGTTTCATCTTGGCCTTGGGCCTGAATTGGGTTGCCCAAACGCCCCGCAGCCACTTGTTGGGCCACCTGCAACGCCTGTTTGAGTGGTGCCACAATGGAGCGCGTAATCCACAGCGACAACACCGTGCCCAGCACCAAACCGGCCAAGGCTTGCGCCAGCAGCCACCAGCGCGCACTGCCAATTTCTTCCAAAATGTAACGTCCGCCATTGTCCACGCGCTGCTTTTCTAGGGCATTGAGCGCACCGACTTTGACTTGCAGCGCATCCAAGGTAGGCAAGGTTTCTGTTTGTAATAACTGTAAAGCCTTGGCGTGGTCACCGCTTTCTACCAAAGCGCGCACATTGCTAAACGATTGCACATAACGCCCCCGTGCTTCTTGCACTTGGGCCAGCAAATCTTTGCCTTCGCTGCTGTCAATCAGCCGCTCTAGGGTGGCCAAGGCTTGGTTAATGGCCAAGCGGTTGGCCTCAATTTTTTCTTTGTTGCGCGCCAAAGAGGCATCGTCAATAAACAGCACCAGCTCCATTGTGTGGCGGGCATTGGCGCGTGTCAGGGCTTCAATCACGCTGCTGGCTTCGGCCTTGACCCATTCTTCATGCACCAATTGGTGGTTGGTATCGGCCACCCGATTCATTTGCAAGATGGCAATGGCTGCCATGAGCAACATCATGGCCATCAGCACACCAAAGCCTAGTTTGAGGCGTACACCAATACGCAAGCGGGCCAGCAAGGCATTCATGGCGTAGCGCTTTCGGTGAGTTGTGCCAAGCGGCTGCTGTGCCAATAGACATCATCGCCCCCATCGACATGGTTGAGGGCGCGCGCCAGCACAAACATCAGGTCGGACAGGCGATTAAGGTAGTGGCGCGGCGTGTCGTGCAGAGATTCTTCGTTGCCCAGCGCTACTACGGCGCGTTCGGCACGGCGGGCTACGGTGCGGCAAATGTGCGCTTGGCAAGCGGCGCGTTTGCCAGCGGGCAAAATAAACTCTAGCAGACGTGGCAGCATTTCGTTGTAGTTGGCCAGTGCTTGGTCTAGTTGCAGCACCGCCTCGGGTTGGAGCAATTGATAGCCCGGAATCGACAACTCGCCCCCCAAATTGAACAATTGGTGTTGCACGTCAATCAGCAACTCGCGCATGTCTTGCGGCAGTGTTTCGCACAGTAGCAAACCAATGTGGGAGTTCAACTCATCCACATCCCCCAGCGCATGGATACGCAGGCTGTTTTTAGAAACGCGCTGGTTGTTGCCCAAGCCCGTGGTGCCGTTGTCCCCCGTGCGGGTAGCGATGGCGGTTAGACGATTGCCCATGATAAATTGTGTCTCTCTGGTCGGTGGTGGCTGGTCTGGCGTTCGGCACGCTAAAAAGGCCCAACCCGGCAAGGGTTGCGGCCTCGGTGGTGGCCGCTAGAGGCCCCTATTGTCCGGAGATGGGATTAGCGTACAGCCCAAGAGTTTATTTGTCCTTAAAGGCGTCATGGCAAGCCTTGCAGGTTTGCGCGGCGGGGCCAAAAGCGGCCTTGAGTTGGGCCAAATCACCGGTCTTGGAGGCGGCGGCCAGCTTGGTGGTTTCGGTCAGGAACTTCTCGGCGTGTTCCTTAAATTTGGCTTGCTCCGTCCAGATTTCGGGCTTGGCCTTGGTGGGCGCACCTTTGTCGGTGCCGGGGCCAAAACCTGCACCGGGCAACTTGGCCAGCATAGCGACCAGTTCGGCGTTTTCTTGGGCTACTTTGGCATCAAAGGGGGCTTTGCCATTGGCCATCGCACCAATGCGGCTGAAGTGTTGGCCCAACACAAAAAAGCTCGATTGGCGGTATTTGATGGCATCTTCGGCCTTGGCAAACTGGGCCGCAGCAGGCAAAGAAGTAACGGCACCGGCAGCAGCCAAGGCCAACAGGGCAAGGGTTTTTTTCATCGTAAATTCCTTTAGGGGTTCAAACAAAGAGGGCCTCCAGTCTGGCTGGTGACCGACGGTATTAAACCCCGAACTTTTTTATCTTACAAACCACCCTTGCTATAAGCCCTCTATGGCTGCAATACCAGCAGGTAGCATACACAGGTCTACAATCAGCCTCCCCTTGATAGGAGTCACCGGTGCCTCCTTGGATGTCCATCAGCGCACCGCTGCTCCACCACCCGTTGGAAAAGCACGATGCCTGAATCCACCTCGGCCAATACGCCCGATAAAAAAGCCCAATTGCGCCGCGCTGCCTTGGAATACCACGAGTTTCCCAAGCCCGGCAAAATTGCCATTGCTGCCACTAAGCAGATGGTCAACCAGCACGATTTGGCGCTGGCCTACTCGCCCGGCGTGGCCTCGCCGTGCGAAGAAATCGTTAAAGACCCAGCAGCCGCTTTCAAGTACACCAGCCGGGGTAACTTGGTGGGTGTCGTCACCAATGGCACGGCGGTGCTGGGCTTGGGCGACATTGGCCCGCTGGCAGGCAAGCCGGTGATGGAGGGCAAAGCGGTACTGTTCAAAAAGTTCTCGGGCATTGATGTGTTTGACATCGAAATCAACGAAAAAGACCCGGAAAAGCTGGTCGAAATCATTGCCGCGCTAGAGCCTACCTTTGGTGGCATCAACTTAGAAGACATCAAAGCGCCCGATTGTTTCTATGTTGAGCGCAAACTGCGCGAGCGCATGAAAATTCCGGTCTTTCACGATGATCAGCACGGCACCGCGATTGTGGTGGGCGCGGCCATCCTGAACGGCCTGAAAGTGGCGGGCAAAGACCCGAAAAAAATCAAGCTGGTCACTTCAGGTGCAGGCGCGGCTGCGTTGGCTTGCTTGGGGCTGCTGGTCAAATTGGGCATCCCACGTGAGAACATCTGGGTGACGGATTTGGCCGGTGTGGTGTATCAAGGCCGCACCGAACTGATGGACGAAGACAAAATCGTCTTTGCCCAAAAAACCGAGCAACGTACCCTGAGCGAGGTGATTGAAGGCGCCGATGTGTTCTTGGGCCTGTCTGCTGGTGGCGTACTGAAAAAAGACATGGTGGCCAAAATGGCCCCCCAGCCGCTAATTTTTGCCTTGGCCAACCCCAACCCCGAAATCCAGCCCGAAGATGTTTGGGCAGTGCGCCAAGATGCCATCATGGCCACGGGGCGCTCGGACTACCCGAACCAAGTCAACAACGTGCTGTGCTTCCCCTACATCTTCCGGGGAGCCTTGGATTGCGGTGCCACCACCATCACAGTGGAGATGGAAATTGCCGCCGTCCATGCGATTGCCGAGTTGGCGCAGGCCGAGCAAAGCGAAGTAGTGGCCGCTGCCTATGCGGGCGAGCCGCTGGCCTTTGGCCCCAATTACCTCATCCCCAAGCCATTTGACCCGCGCTTGATGATGAAAATTGCGCCCGCCGTGGCCCAAGCTGCCGCTGCCAGTGGCGTAGCCCAGCGCCCGATTGCCGATATGGTGGCCTACGGCGAGCAGCTAGAGAGCTTTGTCTATGCTTCGGGCACCACCATGAAGCCGATTTTTCAAGCGGCCAAAAAAGCCCAGCGCAAGCGCGTGGCCTACGCCGAGGGCGAAGAAGAGCGCGTACTGCGCGCCGCGCAAATTGTGGTGGACGAACACCTGGCCCGCCCGACCCTGATTGGTCGCCCACCCGTGATTGCCCAGCGCATCGAAAAATTTGGCCTGCGCCTCAAGGAAGGCCAAGATTACGATGTGGTGAACGTCGAAAACGACCACCGCTACCACGACTTCTGGCAAACCTACCACCGCATGACCGAGCGCAAAGGCATCACCGTGCCGATTGCCAAAATTGAGCTGCGCCGTCGCCTGTCGCTAATTGGGGCCATGCTGTTGCACAAAGGCGAAGTCGATGGCCTGATTTGCGGCACTTGGGGCACCAACCCGATGCACCTGAACTACATTGACCAAGTGATTGGCAAGCGCGCCGGTTGCAACACCTATGCCTGCATGAATGGCCTGCTGCTGCCCGACCGCCAAGTATTTTTGGTCGATACCCACGTCAACTACGACCCCACCGCCGAGCAACTGACCGAAATCACCATCATGGCTGCCGAAGAGATGATGCGCTTTGGTATCAAGCCCAAGGTAGCGCTGCTCAGCCACTCTAACTTTGGCTCTAGCAACCAACCCAGCGCTGTCAAAATGCGCGAGACGCTGGCGCTGCTGCAAGTGCAAGCCCCGTGGTTAGAGGTGGATGGCGAAATGCACGGCGATGTGGCTTTGGATGGCAAAGCCCGCGCTGCCCTGATGCCCCACAGCAGCTTGTTGGGCGATGCCAACTTGCTGGTGTTGCCCAATATTGATGCGGCCAATATCTCGTACAACCTGCTCAAAACCGCTGCTGGTGGCAATATTGCCATTGGCCCGGTGCTGCTAGGCGCAGCGCAGCCGGTGCATATTTTGACGGCCAGCGCCACTGTGCGCCGCATCGTCAATATGACGGCCTTGACCGTGGCCGACGCCAACGTGCAGCGCTAGTGCAACGCTAAATCCATGCAGCTGGGGGCGGTGCGCCGCCCCATTTTTTTGCCCTTAGGGCCTGCCTAAATATTGGGCAGGCCCTTGCTTTTTAGGGGGGTTTGCGTCACACTAGCGGCTTGATTTTTTCGGGTAAACCCGTATTTTGAGTGTGTTTTTTTACCCGTTTGTCTGCCAACCCGCCGTCTGCGCGGACTTGGTTTATGTAAGCCATCTTTCCCGACGCCACCCGTTGCAGTGGGTTGGGGCCTCCCCAGTTTTTGGACTTTAAGAAAGAGAAGCGGAGATGGACATGCCACTTCGTAAAGATCAGGACAACCCATTGCAGCGTGTGCGCGCCAATATTGTGCAATCCATTCGCGCCTTCCGCGTACAGGACTTGCAAGAGGCCGCCGTAGCACTGGGACACCATTTTCTTTATGCCAACCTCGCCCATGCACAGTCTAAGCAAGATGTGCTGGATTTAATCGCCCAACAATTTACCTTTCCGGCACAGCACGGCAAAAATTTTGATGCCCTGTACGACGGCATGACCGACCCGCTGCACCGCTCGGGGCCGCAGCCCGGTTTTGTCGTGGCACTAGAGCAAATTCCTATCACTGCCAAGTTTGATAAAGAAGCGCGCGAACAACTGCTGGATATTTTCCGCGATGCCGCCGATTATTGGGCCGAGCGCAAAATTGCCTTCCGTTGCTTCTATTCTTTTCTGTAGCCCGTTCTGCATCCCTTGGCCAAGTAGAACGGGCCGTTGAGGCCACTGATGCCCCCGCTCTGGCGTTGGGTGTCGAGCTGCCAGTCGATGAGGCACTGCCCACCGACAAGCTGGTAGATATTTCGCCGCTGGCACTGCGTATGAGCAGCCCCTTCAATGCGGGCTACTGGTTAGCTGCTGCCTGATTTTTGCACTGCAACCGTGTCCTTAACCCGCCCTGGTGGCGGGTTTCTTTTTTTGGGGGGCCACATGGCCAAAGAAAAAACCATTTTTACCTGCAACGAGTGTGGCGGCACCAGCACACGCTGGTTGGGCAAATGCCCTGCCTGTGGCGCTTGGAACACCCTGACCGAATCGCTGGCGGCCAGTGCCGTGCCGTCTAAAAACCGTTATAGCGCCAGCCAACATGTGGGGCTGGCTGCTGCCCAACCGGTCACACCGCTGGCCGCCCTAGAGGCCACCGACATGGCGCGCACGCCCAGCGGCATTGAGGAGCTAGACCGCGTGTTGGGCGGCGGCATTGTCGAGGGCGGCGTGGTGCTGATAGGCGGCGACCCCGGCATTGGCAAATCCACTTTGCTGTTACAAGCCTTGGATGCGCTGCAACGCACCGGCCTACCCACCTTGTATGTGACGGGCGAAGAAAGCGGTGCCCAAGTAGCCCTGCGTGCGCGGCGGCTAGGGGTGCATCAAAGCCAAGTGCAGGTGCTGGCCGAGATTCAGCTAGAAAAAATCCTGGCCACCATTGAGGCAGTGCAACCAGCGGTGGCAGTGATTGACTCGATTCAAACCGTGTATTCAGACCAATTGAGTTCGGCCCCCGGCTCGGTCGCCCAAGTGCGCGAATGCGCGGCCCACCTGACGCGCATGGCCAAATCCTCTGGGGTCACGGTGGTGCTGGTGGGCCATGTGACCAAAGAAGGCGCATTGGCTGGCCCACGGGTGCTAGAACACATGGTGGACACGGTACTTTACTTTGAGGGCGATACGCACAGCAGCTTCCGCTTGGTGCGCGCCATCAAAAACCGCTTTGGCGCGGTCAACGAAATTGGCGTGTTTGCCATGACCGAAAAGGGTCTGAAAGGCGTGACGAACCCCAGCGCCATTTTTTTAAGCCAACACAGCGAGCCGGTGCCCGGCAGCTGTGTGCTGGTGACGCTAGAAGGTTCACGCCCCTTGCTGGTAGAAATCCAAGCCTTGGTCGATGGCGGTGGCCCCAGCCCTCGGCGTTTGTCGGTGGGCCTAGACCGGGACCGCTTGGCCATGCTGCTGGCGGTGCTGCACCGCCATGCCGGTGTGGCCTGTGCCGACCAAGATGTGTTTGTCAATGCCGTGGGCGGCGTGCGTATCAGCGAGCCAGCGGCTGATTTGGCCGTCATGTTGGCCATTAGCTCCAGCTTGCGCGGTAAACCACTGCCCAAGGGCTTTTTGGCCTTTGGCGAGGTGGGGCTGGCCGGTGAAGTGCGCCCGGCACCACGCGGTCAAGAGCGCCTGAAAGAAGCGGCCAAACTGGGTTTTAGCGTGGCGGTGGTGCCCAAAGCCAACGCACCCAAAAAACCGATAGAGGGCCTGACCATCCATGCGGTGGAGCGGGTGGATGAAGCAATGGCCGTGGTGCGTAACATAAATTCTTAGCATAAGTAGATGTAACGGCTATATCCCCATGCCATTGTTAGTATAGACAACATGGTCTTTATGCTTGATAGTGGTCACCTATAGCTGTCTGTACTCAACCCCGAGGGCCGTTGCATGAATCTGGACGACGCTCTGCAAACGTTTATCAGCGAAAGCCGTGAACTCCTTGACAACATGGAGCAGGCGCTGCTGCGGATTGAACAAGCCCCGCACGACAGCGATTTGGTCAATGCCATCTTTCGGGCCGCGCACACCATCAAAGGCTCAGCTGGGCTGTTTGGCATTGACCATCTGGTGGTGTTTACCCACAGCGCCGAGAACCTGCTCGATAAACTGCGTGCTGCCGAGTTGCAAATCACGCGCGAGTTGGTGGCCCTGTTGCTAGAAGTGTGCGACCATATCGGCACCCTGATTGAGTTGGTAGCGCAGAAGCAAGCGCCCGGCTCCGAGGTTCACCAGCACAGCCAAACCCTGATGGAGCGCATTCAACTCAGCGCCCATGCCTGCGCCACTCCCCCTAGCGCTGAACCTGAACAAGCTGCGCCCGCCCCCGCCGCTGTGGCAACCAGCCCAGCAGCGCCGGACAACGCCAGCGATTGCGCCACCACCAGCCATTGGCATATCTCGTTGCGCTTTGGGCCGCAGGTGCTGCGCGATGGCATGGACCCGGTAGCCTTTTTGCAATACTTGGGCACGCTGGGGCAAATCATCCATATCGTCACCCTCAGTGAGGCTATCCCCAACCCCGAGGAGATGAACCCCGAAGACTGCTACCTCGGTTTTGAAATCTGCTACGACAGCCAAGCCGACCAAGCCGCGATTGAGAACGTGTTTGAGTTTGTGCGCCACGATGCCCAGATTCGCATCTTGCCGCCGCACAGCCCACTGGCTGATTACTTCATCGGCCACGATGGCTCTGCCCAAGCCCAGCAGCAACACAGCCAGCGCTTGGTGGAATGCGCCAGCCTGACCCGCACCGAGGCCGAGGCGTATCTGCGCGCCCACCTTAGCACCGAGGCTGACCCAGCAGTCGCCACAACCGCCACAGCAGCCCCTGCACCGCCGCCACCAGCGCCAGCGGCCACCAGTAGCTCCAGCAGCTCCAGCACCGCCGTACTGGCCCCGGCACGCCCTAAAGAGAACAAAAGCAGCCCCGATGCTGGTCTGATTCGCGTCAACGCGCAAACCTTGGATGAACATATCAACTTGGTGGGCGAACTCATCATTGCCAGTGCCAGTGTCAACCTGTGCGCGCTCAAAAGCGCCAGCCCCGAGCTGCTAGAGGCCGCCTCGGTCATGAACCGGCTGGTAGAAAACGTGCGCGATTCTGCTTTGCAGCTGCGTATGGTGCAAATTGGGGCCACCTTTAACAAATTTCAGCGCGTGGTGCGCGATGTCTCTAAAGAAATCGGCAAAGACATTGCCTTGGAAATCAGCGGCGCGGAGACTGAGCTGGATAAAACCGTCGTTGAGAAAATCAGTGACCCCCTGACGCATCTGGTACGCAACTCCATAGACCACGGCATTGAGCCAGCAGACGTGCGCTTGGCACGCGGCAAGCCAGCCCAAGGCACGCTGCGTTTGCACGCTTACCACGAGTCGGGCAGCATCGTGATAGAAGTCTCGGACGATGGGGGGGGGCTGCCCAAAGAGCGTATTTTGGCCAAAGCCATAGAGCGCGGTTTGGTCAAGCCCGAGCAAACCCTGTCCGACAACGAAATCCACCAGCTGATTTTTGAGCCGGGCTTTTCTACCGCCGACCAAGTCAACAACCTATCGGGGCGCGGTGTTGGTATGGATGTAGTGCGGCGCAATATCACCGCACTGCGCGGCAGCACCGAAATTGACAGCACCGAAGGCGTGGGCACCACCATCCGTATCCGCCTGCCGCTTACCTTGGCCATTATTGACGGCTTTTTGGTCGGCGTGGGTGGCTCCTCGTTTGTGATTCCGCTGGACATGCTGGATGAATGTGTCGAGCTGACCACCGAAGAAATGCAGGCCGCCCAAGGCCGCGACCAGCTTAATTTGCGTGGCGAGCTGCTGCCCTTTATCCGCCTGAAACAGTTGTTTGCCATTGCCGATACCCCGCCCCCGGTCCCATCAGAGCAAGACCTCAGCAACCTAGACCCCGAACTGGCATTTTTATTGCAGCCCGTGCTGCGCGAGAACGTGGTGGTGGTCAACTGCGCGGGCCGCCGGGCGGGCTTGGTGGTCGATACCCTGCAAGGCGAACACCAAACCGTGATTCGCCCCTTGGGGGCCGTGTTTCAGGGCATTGCATGCATCAGTGGCTTTACGATTTTGGGCACAGGCCGCGTGGCCTTGATCATAGATGTACCCAGTTTGGTGCAATATGTGACACACCGCGATGGCCGCCAATACCACAGCAGCGGCCACAAAGCGCCCGCACCATAGCAAGGACTATGGGTGGCCCGCGTTATTTTGAGCAAAAAAGGGAGGTACCATGAAACTGACCGTGACCAAAAAAATGAGCCTCTTGGCAGGGTCGGCCTTGATTGGCATTGCCATGCTGACCGGCTTGGCGCAAAAAGACATGCAGCATGTCTTTCAGGCTTCCAGCTTTACCAGCGAAAACACCGTGCCCGCTTTGGTGATTTTGGCCCATGTGCAAAAAGATTTCCTCAATCTGCGCCTGAGTGCCAATCGCATGATGGTGATGCACCAAGAAGAAGAGTTGATAGCCCTGGAAAAATCAGCGCGTCAAAACCGCGAAGCGCTGTTGCAAGGTCTAAAAGACTACGAAAAAACCGTCGTGGACGACAAAGACCGCGTCTTATTACAGCGGGTCAGTAAAATTTTTTCCGAATATGAGCCACTGTTGTTTGCCGTCATCAAAGAGGTACGCAATGGTGCCGAAGGCGTAGAAAAATCCAAAGCCATGTCGGTGCAGGCCAGTGTAATTGGTGCCCAACTTGAAAATGCAATTGAAGAACTCTTTGCCTACAACGTGAATTTGGGTAAAAAAGGCATGGAAGATGCCGTGGCCACCAAAGACCGTGCGCTCACCTTGTCTTTGTTGATTGCTGCTTTAACCCTGACTGCCGTGGGCATCATCAGTTGGGTGGTAACGCGCTCGGTATTGCGCCAGCTGGGTGGCGAACCCGACGAAGCGGTTGATATTGCCAACCGGATTGCAGTGGGTGATTTAAGCAGCAAAATTAATCTACATGCTGGTGACAGCAGCAGTTTAATGGCGGCCATGCAGCGCATGACGCAATCCATTGAGGCCGTGATTGCCGACACCAATGTACTGATTCAAGCCGGAGCCAATGGCATGGTGCATGTGCGCTCCGATGCCAGTAAACACCAAGGCGATTTTAAGAATTTGGTCAATGGCATTAACCAAACCTTAGATGGTATTACGCAGCCAGTCGATGAAATCGTCACCGTGATTGCGGCGATGGAAAACGGCGACCTGAGCAAAACCGTGCAAGGCGACTACAAGGGCGAAATTAAAACCGTCAAAGAAAGCATGAACAATATGGTGACCAAGCTGGCACAAACGATTAGCGATGTCAGTGCCACCGCCGAAACCTTGGCTTCGGCCACGGCGCAAGTGTCTTCCACCTCGCAATCTTTGTCGCAAGCCGCCAGCGAGCAAGCCGCCTCGGTCGAAGAGACCTCGGCCTCCATCAACGAGATGGCTTCATCCATCCAACAAAACACCGAAAACGCCAAAATTGCCGATGGCATGTCGGCACAGGGCAGCAGCAAAGCCGCCGAAGGTGGCAAGGCCGTCAACGATACCGTGCTGGCCATGAAGCAAATTGCCAAGAAAATTGGCATCATCGACGACATCGCCTACCAAACCAATCTGCTGGCGCTCAATGCAGCCATTGAGGCCGCGCGTGCCGGTGAACATGGCAAAGGCTTTGCCGTGGTAGCCGCCGAGGTGCGCAAACTGGCCGAGCGCAGCCAAGTGGCGGCGCAAGAGATTGGCCAATTGGCCGTCAACAGCGTGGGCATGGCCGAAAAAGCGGGCAAGCTGCTGGATGAAATCGTGCCGGCCACGCAAAAAACCGCCGATGTGGTGCAAGAGATTACCGCCGCCTCCGAAGAGCAAACCGTGGGCGTGAACCAAATCAACACCGCCATGAGCCAGTTGAGCCAAATCACGCAGCAAAACGCCAGCGCCTCCGAAGAGCTGGCCGCCACGGCAGAAGAGATGTCCACCCAGGCCATCAGCCTGCAAGAGACCATGTCGTTCTTCTATGTGGCCGAGCAAGGGCGCAGCAACGCCAAACCTGCCAGCAATGCCAGCACCAATACCAATGCCAGCTGGAATGCAGGCAAAAAAGCCCCTGCCAGCCCATTGCGTATCGGCGGCCTGAACCGACAACCTGTCATGGCAAGCACTGCCAGCATCAGCAACCACCCTGACGAGTCCCATTTCGTGCGTTTTTAGTCCTTTTTGGCGGAGGTGCGGCCATGACCAGCCCAAAATTGCCCAGTTTTGCCTCGCCCACAGCAGCCCAACAAGCGCTGCTGGCGGCAGGCACTGACCCACAGCAATACCTCACCTTTTATGTGGGTGAGGAAATGTTTGCGATGGGCATTTTGGCCATCCGCGAAATCATCGAGTACCACGCCCTGACCGAGGTTCCCTTGGTGCCGCCCTTGATTCGCGGCGTGATTAATCTGCGCGGCAGCGTGGTACCCGTGGTTGATTTGGCGGTGCGCTTTGAGCGCACACCCCGGCCCAGCAGTAAGCGCACCTGCATTGTGGTGGTCGAAACCCAGCACCATGATGCCGCTTTAGAAAACACCAGCCCGCAAAAAATGGGCGTGGTGGTCGATGCTGTGTCTGAAGTGCTAGAAATTGCACCCCAAGCGATAGAGCCAGCACCCGAGTTTGGCACCCACCTGCGTAGCGATTTTATTCAGGGCATGGCACATATCAGGCAGCAATTTGTCGTGGTCTTGGATATAGACCGCATTTTGTGGCTACCCGAAATAGCTGTGCGCTCATCTCTTCAAACCGAGTGAGGCCCACTATGGAAGACTTCCTGTTGTATGGCGAAGATTCTATTTCTAGCCGGGAGTTCTCGCAGTTTCAAAAGCTGATTTTTGATATTGCGGGCATCAGTCTATCGGAGGCGAAAAAGGTGTTGCTGGTCGGGCGGCTGGCCAAGCGCTTGCGCGCATTGGGGCTACGCAGCTTTGGCGAGTATTTTCAGCACCTGAGCCAAGAGGCCCAAGCGCAGGAGCGCCAAACGATGGTGGATTTAATCACCACCAACGAGACTTATTTTTTCCGCGAGCCACAGCATTTTGATTTTTTGCGCGAGAAAGCCGCGCGCTGTGGTCGCCAAGGTGGTTTTAGGGTCTGGAGTGCCGCCTCGTCCAGCGGCGAAGAAGCTTACAGCACCGCGATGGTGTTGGCCGATACCTTGGGTTTGGGCCAAGGCAGCTGGGAGATTGTGGGCACGGACATCAGCACCAAAGTATTATCGGCAGCGCACCGGGGGCTGTATTCTTTAGAACGCACCAATGGCATTCCGCCCGCGTTGCTGAAAAAATACTGCCTCAAGGGTATCTTAGACCAGCAAGGGATGTTGTTGGTGGCACGCCAACTGCGCGAACGGGTGCAGTTTATGTACTGCAACCTGCTGCAACCGCAGCGCGTGCCCGGTTTGTTTGATGTGATTTTTTTACGCAACGTGCTGATTTACTTTAACCAAGAAACCAAGCAAAAAGTGATTGCCAATTTGTTGCCCTATCTCAAGCGCGATGGGCATCTGATTATTGGCCACTCAGAATCTTTGCACGGCATCAGCAGTGCTTTGGTGGCCGAGCGCCCCACCATTTACCGGCCTGCGTACAGGGTACAGGCTGGCCAACCGTAGCGCGCAAGGCCGCTAAACCGGCTTAGACCGGTGTTAAGCCTTGAGGCTGGCAAGGTGGTTGACCACCTGCAACATCGCTTGCAAGCTGCCAGCCAAGGTGCCATCGGTGTAATAACGTCCGGCCACCCCCATCGAGGGGGTGCCCTCGACGTTGTAGGCTTCTTGCAATTGCGTGACGCGGCGCACTTGGTTGGCTACGGTGAAGGATTGGTACATCTCTTTGAACTTGGCCAGGTCCAACTCGGGCTGCTTGGCGACCCAGGCCATGATGTCCTCGTCTTTGGCCAACTTTTGCTTCTCAACGTGGATGGCACGGAACACCCGCGCGTGCAGCGGCTCGACTTTGCCCAAGCCTTCTAAAGCGTAGTAGAGCTTTTGCGCGGGTACAAAGCTGGCATTGAAGGCCACCGGCACCCGGCGCACCACCAAATTGGCCGGTGCTGCTTTGCTCCAACTGTTGAACAGGGGTTCAAAAGTATGGCAGTGGCCACAGCTGTACCAAAAGAACTCTAGCACCTCGATTTTGCCAGCGGGTGCATCGGTATTGACCGGCTTGGTCAGCTTGTGGTAATCCTTGCCTTCTTTGGGCGTGGCAGCCTGCGCTTGGGCTGATAAAGGCAGCAGGGGAGCGGCCAAGGCCACGGCAGCAGTCAGAGAGAAGTCACGGCGTTTCATTAAAAAAATACTCCAAGGAGAGTGAATGAGGTTCAGAGAGTCAGTGCGGGGCAAAAGTTCAGCGGTTCACGCGCACCAAGGCCGAATCCACCCCTGAGCCATCGAGCCGCCCCTTGAGTTGCTCGGCATCGCCGCGTTTGCCAAACGGCCCCAAACGCACCCGAAACACCGTGCGCCCGCCTTGTTCGCGCTCACTGATGCGTGCTTCTAAGCCTTGCATGGCCAGTTTGGCGCGTTGGGCTTCGGCATCGTTTTGGCTGCCAAAGGAGCCAGTTTGCACGAAGTAGGTGAAGGGGTCTTCTGCGGTGCTGTTGCTGGCCGTATTGCTGGCTTGCATCCGGCTCTTGGCCAAATCGCCCAGTGGGTCGGCACTGGCCGCAGCCGAGGCGCTGGCTGGCGCTGGTGTGGGGGCGGGCTTGGCCTCGGTGGGCGGCTTGCTCTCAGCCGTTTTGACTTCTGGTTTGGCATGGGCCGCTTTGGTGTCGGTGCTGGCCGCTGCGGGTGGGGTGGTTGTTACAGCGCTGGCCGCTGGGGCCGGTTCGGTAGGCTCGGCCGGGATGATGCGGGCCGGATTTTTGCCATACAAGGGCGCATTGGGGTCCCAAGTTTTGTTCTTTTCGTCTTCGGCGGCATCTTGGCCCGTGCCACGCACGGCACCTTTGTTCAAAAAGGGCACCGGTACTTTGGTGACATAGACGGCCACCGCAAAGGCGGCCCCCAAACCCACCACCAAGCCCAAAATAAAGCCCAGAATGGTGCCGCCTTGTTGCTGTTGTTTCATCAGTGTGCGCGTGAAACCTCGGCATTCATGCCGGGGAGGCAGAGCGCGGAACGCACAGCGTTCCTGGCTTGGGGCCTTGCCGGTTCACGTTTTGCGCTGTTGGCCCGGTTGAAGAAGTAGCCATAGCCATCACCACGCTGAATCACGCGACAATGTTTGTGGCTGATGCCTTGCACCACGACGGATTGTCCGTCTTGGTAGCTTTGGATGTTAAAAGAACCACTGGCTCGAATCGCCACACGACCGATGTGGATGCCAGCTTTGACCCCCGAGGGCACTTCGGCGCGTACCATGTCGCCAGTGCCAAAACCATGCACCCGTTTACGGCGCATGAGGTAGCCCCTTGGAAAGCCAAATTTGTTCAGCCTTGTGCGTTGGTAACTGCCTCGGCCTGTGGCCTTGAGGGTTAAGGTGGGACATTGCCAGTTTTCGATGGCTTGTATTTTCCCGACGCAAGCAGCATCGAGTGCATGGGTTTTCGGGATACCCAGCGTACAACGGTTGAATTTGGTTTGACCACCCGAAGCCAGTTCGACCGGCAAGCCGGTGGCTTGCAGCGCATTCGCCAGCGCCCAGCGGGTAGCATTGACGGCTGCTGCATCGCGCAAGGGCTGTTTGGCCTGTGTCAGTATTTTGGCCAGACGCTTGGGGTCTTTGGCCAAAAAATCTTCAATGCTACGCGCGGCTTTTTTCTGGTTGCAGCAGGCGCAAGCCAGCGTTAAGTTAGAAGCCCGATTGCTGCCGCCCTGCGCTTTGGGGTGGATGTGTTCGATTTGCAACGGAACGTCTTGGGCATCGCAATACGCGCACTGGCGGCCCCATTTTTCCAGCAGGTACTCGCGCAGTTCGTAGCCGAATAAAGTGCCTTGCTGGTATTCGATGCCCGAGATTTTCGGGTTTTGCAGGGCTTGCATATCAAAGCGCACCAGCTCAGAGCTGATGGCTTTAAGTGGTACCCAGCGTTGGATGCGTCGCACCCACGCCATGCAGGTATCGACCCGGTGTTGCAACGAGGGGGCCAGCCAACCTTCTTTTTGGTTGCCGCGATTGAGAAAACGCGGCGCACGGTGGCGCAACTGGTTTCTACGCCGACGGCGCATCTGGCGGCGAGCGGTTAAGGCTTCGGAAATTTGTCTGCCACGATGGATTAACTCCATCAAGTTCAGCACCACGGCAGTAACTTGCACTTCGCCGCTTTGCTGGTCAATGATTTCAGCATCGCGCACCAAAGCCAAGCCGGTAGTTTTGCTGCCGGGGTCGAGTTTCAAACGCAGTGGCTGAAAAGTGCAGGTATCCGCTGCACGGTCTGTGAGTCGGATGACCATCGGCACAAGGCGATGCACCCGCGCCCGACCACGCGCCAGCAGCAGCCGGGCGCGCTTTTCGGTGCAGGGCATCAATGCCTTACCTTGGGAATCCAACACAAAAACTGCCACGTATCTCTCCAAAAAATCAGCTGTCTTTCCAGCTAGTCAGCCCTTACGGGCCTAGTGACGGACATCTTGCGATGTCGCTCCCCTCGGGAATGTCCACAACCGGCTCCAGCTTTTACAAGCTGCGGTTTCAACCTTCGGGCTTTTACCTTGGCCCAGCATGATCAAAACCTTGCAGAGCAGCAAACTGAGGAAGCATTTGCTGGTGCGTCTCAACGACCTGTTGTCAACGTAGCGGGCTGGTTACCGCTTTCCCTGGTCAACTTGGCTTAAATCCTTTCGGCTTCAAGCCCCATCCTTCAGGATGGGGTAATTGACGGCCATGCCTGTTATCCGATTACATGCGCTCGGGAGCTGATACCCCCAACACGGCCAAGCCATTGGCCAGCACTTGGGCGGTGGCTGCCACCAGCGCCAGCCGGGCCAGCTTCACCGCCTCGTCTTCTACCAAGATGCGCTCGGCATCGTAATAGCTGTGGTAACTGGCGGCCAACTCGCGCAGGTAGAAGGTGACATCGTGCGGTGCGTTGCCCGCAGCGGCTGCGGTGAGCATTTCGGGGTATTTGGCCAGCAGCAGCATCAGGGCTTGGGCTTGTGGGCCTTGCAGCGCCGATAAATCGACGTTTTGCAGTGCCGCTACACCCGCCCCGCCTTGCTCTTGCCAAGCGCGCAGCACCGAGCAGATGCGCGCATGGGCATATTGCACGTAATAGACCGGGTTGTCGTTGTTTTGCGCCACAGCCAAATCGACATCGAAGGTGTATTCAGTATCGGGCTTGCGGCTGAGCAAAAAGAAGCGCACCGCGTCTTTGCTTGTCCATTCAATCAGGTCGCGCAGCGTGACATAACTGCCAGCACGCTTGCTGATTTTGACTTCCTCGCCGCCCTTGACCACACGCACCATCGTATGCAGCACATAGTCGGGGTAGCCTTGCGGAATGCCCACATCAGCCGCTTGCAAACCGGCGCGCACCCGCGCAATCGTGCCGTGGTGGTCGGTGCCTTGGATGTTGACCACTTTGGTAAAGCCACGCTTAAATTTTTGGATGTGGTAAGCCACATCGGGCACAAAGTAGGTGTAATTGCCGTCTTGCTTACGCATAACGCGGTCTTTGTCGTCGCCGTAGTCGGTGGACTTGAGCCACAACGCGCCATCTTGCTCGTAGGTTTTGCCATTGGCAATCAGGCGCTGCACCGTGGCCTCGACATGGCCGTTGGTGTAGAGGCTCGATTCGAGGTAATACTCGTCAAAGCGCAACTGGAAGGCTTGCAAGTCTTTGTCTTGCTCGTTACGCAGGTAGGCTACGGCAAACTGGCGGATGTTGTCGTAGTCTTCCACATCGCCATTGGCGGTAAATTCGCGGTCATCGGCCTTGACGGTGGCCTTCGCCAAAAAGGCGGCTGCAATGTCTTGGATGTAATCGCCGTTGTAGAAATTTTTGGCGGCGGGGTTTTCTGGGTCTATCGGCCAGCAGTCGTCACCGGGTTTGAAGCCTTTGGCGCGCAGTTGGGTGCTTTTGGTCAGGGTGTCGATTTGCACACCTGCATCGTTGTAATAAAACTCGCGCTGCACGCTCCAGCCTTGGCTGGCGTACAGGTTGCAAATGGCATCGCCCAAGGCGGCTTGGCGACCATGCCCGACGTGCAGTGGGCCGGTAGGGTTGGCCGAGACAAACTCGACCAAGATTTTTTCGCCACGCGCGGGTTGGTCACCAAATTGTGGCCCTTGGGCCAACACGGCTTGCACCACTTGCTGCTTGGCGGCGGGCAGTAGGCGGATGTTCAAAAAGCCGGGGCCAGCAATTTCAATTGCGGCCACCCAGCGCTGAAAGGCGGCCGTGGCTTCTAGCGCTGCTTTGAGTTGCTCACCCAAGGCGCGCGGGTGGAGCTTGAGCGGCTTGGCCAATTGCATGGCGGCCGTGCAGGCAAAATCGCCATGCGCCGCCACTTTGGGCGATTCAAACGCCGCCTTGGCACCAGCACCGGGGGAGAGTTGTTCTAGTTCAGCCGCTAAGGCGGCCAGCAGTTCGTGTTTGGCAGAGAGCATAAGCCGATTTTACGGGGCCGCGCTGCCAGCCTGCACCGGTGCTTAGGGCTTGCGCCGAGGCAGCAGGGTGAAGCCATCGGCACCCGGCTTAAAGCCTAGCCGGTCTAAGTGGTCTTCGGCGGCGGAGGCAATTTGCGTGCTTAACTCTAGCCCGAGTTCATTGAGCATATTGGCCATCATGTTGCAGCGCACCACCAGCAGGCCGCGCAGTTCTTCTAGCGTGTGGCGTTCGCGCCCGTGGTCATCGGTCAGTGGCACATCGGGGTTGTGTTGGTAGCGTTGGAACAGCGGGTGGGTGCGCTCAATCAGCTGCTCTATTACCGCCTCATTGTGCGAGGATAAATCCACATCCAAAAATAAGGCCAACCGGGCAATGCGTGCGTCCACATCGGCCAAAGAGCGCGTCATGCGCCGTGACCATTGGAACAGGGGGTCGTCTTTTTCGGGCAATCCATTGGGCATGGTAGGGCATTCCTTGCAGCGTTGCGGCACAGTGTAGTACCGCTGCCCTCGGTTGAGCGCCCAAAGCGGCGCCCAAAGGCACCGCTTTTTAGGCTTAGGCTGCGCGTTGCGCCGCTTTGACCTTCAAACGCCAAGCGTGCAGCAGCGGTTCGGTGTAGCCACTGGGTTGCTCTTTGCCCTTGAACACCAAATCCAGCGCGGCTTGGTAGGCCATGCTGGTCTCAAAGTGACCGGCCATCGGTTGGTACAGCGCATCACCGGCGTTTTGCTTGTCCACCTTGGCGGCCATGCGTTCAAAGGTGGCGCGCACTTGTTGCTCGGTGACGATGCCGTGGTGCAGCCAATTGGCCACATGCTGGCTGGAGATACGCAGCGTGGCGCGGTCTTCCATCAGGCCGATGTCGTTGATGTCGGGCACTTTGGAGCAGCCCACGCCCTGGTCCACCCAGCGCACTACATAGCCCAAAATGCCTTGGATGTTGTTGTCCAGCTCTTGCTGCTTTTCAACATCGCTCCAGTTGGGGTTGCTGCTGACCGGAATGGTGAGCAGTCCGGTGAGCAGGTCGTCGCGCACGGCATCGGCGCTGGTTTTTTCCAGCTCGATTTGGATGTCGGCCACCTTGACTTGGTGGTAGTGCAGCGCGTGCAGCGTCGCGCCGGTGGGGCTGGGCACCCAAGCGGTGTTGGCACCGGCCTTGGGGTGGACGATTTTTTGTTCCAGCATGGCAGCCATCAGGTCGGGCATGGCCCACATGCCCTTGCCGATTTGCGCCTTGCCGCGCAGACCCATCGTCAGGCCGACCAGCACGTTGCTGCGCTCGTAGGCTTGAATCCAAGCGCTGGTCTTCATGTCGCCCTTGCGAATCATCGGGCCAGCCAGCATGGCCGTGTGCATTTCGTCGCCGGTGCGGTCCAGAAAGCCGGTGTTGATAAAGGCGATGCGGCTGGCAGCAGCCGCGATACAAGCCTTGAGGTTGACGCTGGTGCGGCGCTCTTCGTCCATGATGCCCAGCTTGACGGTGCTGTCGGGCAGGCCGAGCAGTTGCTCCACGCGGCTGAACAAATCGGCGGCAAATGCCACTTCGGCCGGGCCGTGCATTTTGGGCTTGACGATATACACGCTGCCCTTGCGGCTGTTGCGGATACCGTTGGCACCGTGGCCTTGCAGGTCGTGCAGGGCAATGGTGGTGGTGACCACGGCATCCATGATGCCTTCTGGGATTTCTTTCACGCTGCCATCGGCGGCGGTGTAGAGGATGGCCGGGTTGGTCATCAGATGGCCGACGTTGCGCACAAACATCAGGCTGCGGCCATGCAGGCGCACTTCGCCGCCTTGGGGTGCGCTGTAAACACGGTCGGGGTTGAGGCCGCGCGTGAGCTGCTTGCCACCCTTTTCAAACGATTCGGTCAGCGTGCCTTTGAGGATACCGAGCCAGTTGCTGTAACCCAGCACTTTGTCTTCGGCATCCACGGCCGCCACCGAGTCTTCTAAATCCAAAATAGTGGACAGGGCTGCTTCTAGCACCACATCGGCCACACCGGCAGCGTCCGATTGGCCAATCGGGGTAGCACGGTTGATGATGATGTCCAAATGCAGGCCATTGTTGACCAGCAACACCGAGCTGGGGGCCGCTGCTTCACCTTGGAAGCCCGCCAGTTGGGCGGCATCTTTCAGGCCGGTGCTGCTGCCGTCTTTGAGCGTTACCAGCAATTGGCCGCCCTCGATGCGGTAGCCAGCAGCATCTTGGTGCGAGCCAGCGGCCAGCGGCGCGGCTTGGTCTAGCACATTGCGGGCAAAGGCAATTACCTTGGCGCCGCGCACGGGGTTGTAGCCTTGGCCTTTTTCGGCACCGTCGGTCTCGGGGATGGCATCGGTGCCATACAGCGCGTCGTACAGACTGCCCCAGCGCGCGTTGGCCGCGTTGAGGGCATAACGGGCGTTGAGTACCGGCACCACCAGTTGTGGGCCAGCTTGAATCGCCAGCTCATCATCGACATTGCGGGTGCTGGCGGGGGCGGTGGCGGGTTGGGGCACCAAGTAGCCAATGGTTTCCAAGAACTGGCGGTAGGCCGCCATGTTGGTGATGGGGCCGGGGTTGGCCGTGTGCCATTTGTCCAACTCGGCTTGCAGGCGGTCGCGCTCGGCCAGCAGGGCGATGTTGCGTGGGGCCAAATCGGCCACGATGGCATCAAAACCTTGCCAAAACTTGGCGCTGTCAATGCCGGTGCCGGGCAACACTTGCTCGTCAATAAAGCGTTGCAGGCTCTGGGCCACTTGCAAGCGGTGGATGGCGGTACGTGCAGTCATGCAGAAAACCTCAAAGGATGAAAAGAAAAGAACGAAATGGAGCTGCCACCGACTGTATCGAATTATTTGCCCAGATAAATAGGCAAAAAATCAAGGTTTACACGCAGTGCCAAGCCCGGCGTGCAGGCAAACGACTGGGTGAGACCCAGCACCAAGGTCTGGCGCAGCAGCAGCCAAAGCGCAAAGCCTATCTTTTGCCATAGATACAGCCTGTTTTGCCCCCTACAATGGTTTTTTATTTTCAACCAGAGGGGTGCTGCTGATGAAGCTACTAAATGACCTTTTTACCACGGACTATGGCCTGATGAGCATCATTGGCATTGGCATCATGGTGGTGGCCAGTGTGGCTTTTGTTTCTATACTCAAAAGCAAAATTGAAGCCGACCCCAAAGATACCGACAAGTCGCGCTAAGTTCTGGCTTGTTTAGCACCAGCCCAGTGCCGCCAAGGCGGCCAGAGGGGCTGTTTCGGCGCGCAGCACCCGTGGCCCCAAGCTGGTGGGGATAAAGCCGTGCGCTAAGGCCAGCTGCTCTTCGGTGGCGCTTAGCCCGCCTTCGGGGCCAGACAAAAACCACACTGGCCCAGCACTGGTTGCCAGTGACGTGAGCGCTTGGCTGTCGGGGCGCAAAGACAGCACCCGCCGCTGCCCGCTGCCTTCGGTGCTGGGGTGCTGGCCCAGCCAATCGGTCAAAGTTTGGGCTGCATGGATGCGCGGCACCCGGTTGCGTCCGCATTGCTCGCAGGCGGCCACGGCCACGGCTTGCCAGTGGGCGAGTTTTTTCTCGGCGCGTTCGCCCTTGAGTTTGAGCACACTGCGTTCGGCCAGCAGCGGCGTGATGCTGGCCGCGCCCAGTTCGGTGGCTTTTTCGACCAACCAATCCATGCGCTCGTTGGCGGTAATGCCAGCCAGCAGGTGGATGGCACGTGGGGCTTCGCGCTCGATGGCGTGGTGGGTGTCGATGCGTACTTGTACCTCACTGCGGCCCATGCGTAGCACGGTGGCCGTAAATTCGCCGCCGCCGGGGCCTGTGCCTTCTAATCCGCCATGAAACAGGGTGATGCTGTCGCCCGGTTGCAGGCGCAACACTTGCACATGGCGCGCCGCACCAGCGGGCAGGTCAATCTCGGTGCCGGGCAACAGCGTAACCGGGCAATAAAAACGTGGCATGGGGGTAGTCCTGTGGCGGGCTGGCGGTGGCGTGGGCTTAGACGCGACCAAAGGCATAGCCTACTGGGGCTGGCGTGCCTTCAATCTGGTCTATCAGGCGGCTGAGCGGCAGCAGCTCGCGGTAGCGCTGGCTGGTGGAGCGAATGTAGTGGATAAAGCGCGGTGCATCGGCCAAGTATTTGGGTTTGCCATCGCGCAGCGTCAGGCGGGCAAAAATACCAGCCACCTTGAAGTGGCGTTGTAAGCCCATCCACTCCACACTGCGGTAAAACTCGCCAAAATCAGCGCCCCAACCGCTGGGGCTATTGGCCCCCAGTAGTCCGGCTTTGCGCGCTTTTTCCCAGTAGCGCACCGTGATGTCAATCACGAAACCTTCTTCCCAGCTGATAAAGGCATCGCGCAGCAAGCTGGCAATATCGTAGGTGATGGGGCCATACAGCGCATCCTGAAAATCCAGCACGCCCAATGGCCCGCCTGCCGTGGTGGGGGTCATCAGGTTTCGCATCATGAAGTCACGGTGGACAAACACGCTGGGCACCGAGAGGTTCTCGGCCACGATGTCATCAAAAGCACGCTGCAAAATGGCTTGTTGCTGCGCGTCCAGCGTCAGGGCGCGGTGTTGGGCGATGTACCACTCGGGAAACAGCGCCAGCTCGCGGCGCAATACTGCCTCGTCGTAGGGAGGCAGTACGTCGGGGCGCGAGGCCAATTGCCATTGCAGCAGGGTGTCGGTGGCTTGCTGGTAGTAAGCGTAGGCGTCTTGCGGGCGCTCGGGGGCCAGCTGTTCGATGGCGGTGTGTTGGCCCAAATCGCTCAACAGCATAAAGCCGTCGGCTTCGTTCCAGGCCAAAATCTCGGGCACGTGCAAACCGGCTTGCTGCATCAGCGCTTGCACTTGCACAAAAGGCTGGCAGTTTTCTTTATCGGGTGGCGCATCCATGACGATGCAACTGTGGCCGCTGCGCGTGTCTAGGCGCAGGTAGCGCCGAAAGCTGGCATCGGCCGAAGCTGGGCGCAGGGTTTCGGGCAGCAACTGGTGGGGGCCAGCCAGTGCGGCCAGCCAAGTGGCACAGGCTGCCTGTCGGGCGCTGTCGGCCCAAGTGACGCTGGTGGCAGAAGGGGTAGAAAGGGCGAAGGGGGTGGGGGAGGAGGGGTGGCTCATGGCGGGCTGGATTCTACAAACCCAGCCTGCACCATGCCGTGTTGGTACGGCTTAGTAGCGCTCGTCTTTGACCAGCACGCCGGTCTTACGCAACATTACCGCATCCCAGCTTTGGCTGTCGCGGTTGTCGTTGACCAGCTTGAGCAGCTTGTCGTCTATTTTGCGTAGCTCGGCTTGTTGTGCCGGGTTGAGTTCGCCCAGACGGTCATGGATGTGGTCGCGCAGTTTGTAGAGTTGCTCGGTATCGTTGGCATCGTCGCTCCAAAAATCAATATAACCGTCGTAGCTCTTGAGGCAGCTTTCAATCGTTTTGCGTTCTGGCATGTGGGCGTTCCTTGGTAGATGGAATGGTAAAAAAGAGGCAACGGCCTGAGTTTTGCCGTTTCGGCGCAGACTCTACAACAGCTGGGCCTATTTTTGGGCATCTAGTGGTGTGCATGTGGATAATCGGCACCTACAAACCCGGCCTGTTTGGTGCGGGTAATGGGTGGTTGCTGGTTTTAACGGCACCCCTGCTGCTTTCCTCTGGATGAATTCCCTTGCCCGACCTGCTTCGCACTCCCTTTTCATCGGTGCGTTTTTCTGCCCGTAACGCCCCCAGTTTATTGTGGGCACCGGTGCCGCAGTGGGCGGCTGTTTGGTGTTTGTGGCCTTGTTTGGCCTTGGCCCAAGAGGGGGATGCGCCCGTGGAGCCCGCCACGCCAGCGCCCTTGGTTTTGCGCGCCAGCAGCCAGCTACAAGAGACCATTCCAGACGCAGTGCGCGCGCAGATGCCTGCCTTTGTCTCGGCAGAGCATCTCGAAGGCCAGCCCGATGTGCGCGCCGTGCTGGAGGGTGATGCCGAGTTGCGCCGCGCCGACACCGTGATTCGCGCCCAGCGCATGGAATACACCGTGCCCGAAGACTTTTTGCAGGCGCAGGGCCAAGTGCGTATCAACCGGGCAGGCAATGTCTATGAAGGCACGCTGCTAGAACTGCGCGTGAACGCCTTTGAAGGCTTTTTTGACCAAGCCCGCTACCAATTTTTACGCAATGCCGCCCACGGCGAGGCCGCACGGGTTGATTTTTTAGACCGTGACCGCTCCATCGTGCGCCAAGCCACCTACACCACCTGCCAGCGCACCGACGAGGCTACTTGGAAGCCCGGCTGGATGTTGCGCGCCGACAATATCCACCTTGATATGGCCGAAGAGGTGGGCCGGGCCGAAGGCGCTGTGCTGGAGTTTCAGGGCGTGCCGATTTTGCCCTTGCCCTACATCAGCTTTCCGCTGTCGGATAAACGCAAATCGGGCCTGTTGCCGCCCACAATTGGTATCAACAGCATCAATGGCCTAGAGTACGAGCAACCTTATTACTGGAACATCGCCCCCAACCGCGATGCCACCTTGCGCGCGGCCATTATGGCCAAGCGTGGCTTGCAAGCCGGGGCCGAGTTCCGCTACCTAGAGCCAAGCTACCAAGGCACCCTGCATGGCGAGTTTCTGCCCTCCGACCGGCTACGCCACCGAGACCGCTGGAGCTATGGCATCAAGCACCAAGCGGGCATCCCTAGCCCTCTGGGCGGTATCGGCCTGAACCTGAATTTAGAGCGCGTCAGTGATGATGCCTACTGGCGCGATTTCTCGCGTGCGGGTACGCAACTGACCCAGCGTTTATTGCCCGCAGATGCCCAACTCAGTTGGAATGCGGGTGATATGGGCTTGCAACTGCGTACCCTCAAATGGCAAACCTTGCAGGATGTGACGGCCCCCATCGTGCCGCCCTACGACCGGCTACCGCAATTGCACTGGCGTTATGCGCCGCCACAGTGGGGCGTGTTCGATGTCAACCTAGAGGCTGATGCCACGCGCTTTCAGGCGCAGCGCAGCCTGACCGGCCAACCCAATGCCACCCGCAGCTATGCCTTGGCCCAAATCAGCCGCCCCTATCTGGCCGCTGCTGGGTTTTTAGTGCCCAAACTGCAACTGCACGCCACGCAATACGAGTTTGACAGCCCACTGGCCGATGCGCGCCGCTCTTACAGCCGCGTGTTGCCCACCTTCAGCTTGGATAGCGGTTTGGTGTTTGAACGCGATGCCAGCTATTTTGGGCGCAACTTTCTGCAAACGCTGGAGCCGCGCGCTTTTTACACCTATACCCCCTACCGCGACCAGCGCCTGTTGCCGGTCTATGACACGGCCGCCAACGATTTCAACTTTGCCACCATCTACACCGAAAACGCCTTTGGCGGCCACGACCGCTTGGCCGACAACAACCTGCTCACTTTGGGCGTGACCACCCGCCTGCTAGACCCAAGCACCGGGGCCGAGGCAGCGCGCTTTGGCATTGCCCAGCGCCTGCGCTTTTCGGACCAAAACGTGACCTTGCCGGGCGCACCAGCGCTGGACGAGCGCCTGTCTGATTTGCTGTTGGGTGCTGGCGTGCAATGGACACCGCAGTGGGGCTTAGATTCGACGGTGCAGTTCAACCCCAAAACCAGCCAGTCCATTCGTACTACGGTGGGCGCGCGTTACAGCCCCAGCCATTACCGCACCGTCAATGCCGCCTACCGGCTGCAACGCGGCACCAGCGAGCAATTGGATGTCGGCTGGCAATGGCCGCTCAATGATTTGTGGGGCGACAAGGGGCTAGATTTGGGGCCAGGCCGTGGCCAAGGTGGGGGCCGCTGGTACAGCGTGGGCCGCCTCAATTACAGTCTGCAAGACCGCAAATTGGTCGATACCGTGGTCGGGCTAGAGTACGACAGCTGCTGCTGGATTGGCCGCGTGGTATTAGAGCGCCTGCAAAACACCCTCCAGAGCAGCAACACCCGGCTGCTGTTTCAACTAGAGTTTATCGGCTTCTCGCGCCTGACGCTGGGTTCTAACCCACTCACCAGCCTGAAACAAAATATCCCACGCTACCAGTATCTGCGTGAACAAGTCAGTACGCCCAGCCGCTTCAGCAACTACGACTGAGAAGAATTTTTTGCCATGAACCACCGTGTCTTTGCCTTGGGACTGGCCTGTTTGGCCTCTTTTGCCACCTTGGGGGCCAACGCACAAGGCTTGCGCGCTGCGCCTGCTGGTGGCAGCAGCCCCAGTTTGTCGCGCGCCTTGTCTGCACCGCTGGCCTTGCCCACCGCCACCGCCCGCCCTGCCGTGCGCCAAGCCGATTACATCGTGGCCGTGGTCAACTCGGAGCCTATCACCTACAACGAGCTGCAAACCCGGCTGGCCAGAGTGTTGCAACAACTGGCCGGTCAACCCAACCCACCACCGCGCGCCCTGATAGAGCGCGAAGTGCTAGAGCGCCTGATTTTGGAAAAAATCCAATTACAGCAAGCTGAGCAAAACGGCATCAAGGTCGATGACTTGGCCGTGACCCAAGCCGAGCAATTGGTGGCCAGCCAAAACAGCGTTAGCCGCGAAGAAATGCTGCACCGCTTGGCCCAAGATGGGGTGACACCCGAGCGTTTCCGCCAAGACCTGCGCCGCCAGCTATTGCAACAGCGCCTGCGCGAGCGCGAAGTCGATGCGCGCGTGCGCGTGACGGATGTCGAGGCCGATGCCTTCCTGCGCGAACAAACCGGCGGCCAAGCGCTGGCCGTAGAACTCAACCTAGGTCACATCCTGATAGCCGTACCCGAAAACCCCAGCCCCGAAGGGCTGGCCCAGCGCCAAGCCTTGGCGCAACAGGTGGCCGAGCAAGCGCGCGTTGGGGCAGATTTTGCAGCGCTGGCGCGTGAGCATTCCGCTGGCCCCGAGCGCGCCCAAGGCGGCCTGATGGGGCTGCGCCCGGCGGAGCGTTACCCGGAACTGTTCGCTCAGGCGGTGCAAAACCTGTCTATTGGTGGCGTGGCGGGACCACTGCGTTCGGCGGCGGGTTTCCACATCCTGAAGGTGGTGGACAAGGCCAGCAACAGCAAACTGCCGCCGATTACGCAAAACCGCGCGCGCCATATCTTGCTGCGCGCCACACCGCAACTGAGCGAGGCCGCTGCTGCCGCGCGTTTGGCCGATTACCGCCGCCGCGTGCTGGCCGGACAGGCCGATTTCGCTGATTTGGCGCGCGAACACTCGCAAGATGGCAGCGCTAAAGAAGGCGGCGATTTGGGTTGGGCCGCACCGGGGCGCTACGTGCCCGAGTTTGAAGCGGTACTCAATGCGCTGCAACCGGGCGAAATCAGCCAGCCCTTGGCATCGCGTTTTGGTGTCCACCTTATCCAACTGATGGAACGCCGCCAAGTGCAACCCAGCCCGCGTGAGCAACGCGAAATGGCGCGCTACGCCCTGCGCGAGAAAAAAACCGAAGACGCTTACCGCCAGTGGGCGCAAGAACTGCGCGCCCGCGCCTATGTTGAATACCGCGACGCCCCCTAAGCGCCCATCTTGATGAAACACATACCCCGCAAACGCTTCGGTCAGCATTTTCTGTCTGACCGGGGCATCATTGATGCCATCGTCGATGCCATAGACCCGCAACCGGGCCAGTCGGTGGTAGAGATTGGCCCCGGCTTGGCTGCCCTGACCCAGCCCTTGGTCGAGCGCCTAGGCCGCCTGACGGTGATTGAGCTGGACCGCGATTTGGCATTGCGCCTGCGCCTGCACAGCCAGCTCAACGTGATTGAATCCGATGTGCTGAAAGTGGATTTTGCCCAAGTAGCGCAAACGCTGGCCGCGCCCCAAATCCGCGTGGTGGGCAACCTGCCCTACAACATCTCTACGCCGATTTTGTTCCACCTGCTGCCCTTTGTGGATGTGATTGCCGACCAGCACTTTATGCTGCAAAAGGAAGTGATAGACCGCATGGTGGCCCACCCCGCCACCAGCGACTATGGCCGCCTCTCGGTGATGCTGCAATGGCGTTATGCGATGGAAAACGTGCTGTTTGTCCCGCCCGAGAGTTTTGACCCGCCACCGCGTGTAGACAGCGCGGTGGTTCGCATGGTGCCGCGCGCTCAGCCCGTGGCCCTGAACCCCAAATTGCTAGAAACGCTGGTGCAGGTAGCCTTTAGCCAACGGCGCAAACTCTTGCGCCACACCTTGGGGCGCTGGCTGGACGAAAAAGGCTTTACCGGCCAGTTTGATGTGCAACGCCGCGCCGAAGAAGTGCCGGTGGCCGAATTTGTCGCCTTGGCGGCCAGCCTGAGTTAGGCCTATCAGACGGAAGTACTAGACAATCCTACTCCTAGGGAGTATCGTCCGCGCATGCTAACAGTCGTTCAAACGATGCTCTTTCAGAAGCAATGGCCGCTCTATTGGACAGAGGAAGAGAGAGGTGCTTTTGCCGCTTACATTGCTGATCACCCGACTGCCGGAGATGTTGTGCCCGAATCTGGTGGTATTCGCAAGGTGCGATGGTCTCGGACTGGTTCGGGCAAATCTGGTGGTGTGCGGGTGATTTACTTCACTCGCACAGTAAATGGTGAGGTCGTTTTACTGACGCTTTATGCCAAGTCGAAAACAGATAACCTCACAGGCCCCAAGCTCAAGGAGATTCGACGTGCCCTCGAAGAATAAGCCCCTCACCGACAAAGAACTGGCTGCATACGAAGCTGAACGTGACCTTGCCGCAGACCTGCTCCAGGCTATCTACGAAATGAAGTCTAGTCAGCTCAATGTGGTGACTTCACCTGTCATCGAAGCACGCAAAAAGACGGGTCTTTCTCAATCCCAGTTTGCAGCACTCATGGGCGTTTCCGTACGAACGCTGCAAGGTTGGGAGCAAGGACGCAAGCAGCCTAGCGGTGCAGCCCGCACTTTGCTCGCAATTGCCAGCACCAATCCCAAGGCCGTGCTTGCCGTTGTAGGTCAATAGCGCAGCATAACCAGTGCCTAACCCGGCGCTCAAGCGGACGGCCTCCAGCTGCCGCTTACCTTGATTCGTTAATCCCCCGCGCAGGGGCGCAAGGTTTTGCCAGCCAAAGCCGGGCGCAAAGTGCTGGCGATGCGCTGGCGGGCATCGGGGGCCACGGTGGGTAGGCGTAACACAAAAGCCGGGGTTTCGGCGCGCTCTTGCACCACCTTGGCACTGCGTATGCCTTTGGCGTTGAGTTGAGCCAAGGCACGTTCGCCCGCCTCCTCGCTGGAGTAGCGGCCCAAAGACAGGCCCGGCTCCAGGGCGGCGATGCGTGGGCGGTCGTAGCTGATGTTGCGCTCTTGCAGCTCTTTGCGCTTTTTGTTCAGCGATTCAAGGTCCGGAAAGCGCCCCATATAGACCATCCAGCGTCCGGGCAAGGTGGCGCTGCTAAGGTTCCAACTGCCCGCAGGCAATCCACCCAAGGCTTTACGCAGCACTTCGGCTTGGGCCGTGTTGAAGGCACCCGCTTGCAAACAAATGGTGGGGGGGGCAGCAGGCTTGACTTCCTGCTTGACTTCTTTTTTGGCCACGGGTGCCGCTGCTGCCGCTGCGGCTGTGACTGCTGCCGCTGCTGGCACCGCCGCCGCCAGTGCTGGCAAGGGTGCAGGCGGCGTTGCGGGTGCGGCGCTGGCGGCCACGGGCGCAGTGGCTGGCTCTGTGGGGGGGGTAATCGTAGGCAGCTGTGGCTCTATCGTTGCAGGGGGCGCCTCCAGCGCTGGATCCGGTTCAACAGCTTCTTCTTCGGTGCTGGCGGCCAGCGCGCCTGCTTTAGGCACGATACGCAGGGCTTCGGGGTGCAGTTGCTGGGCCACGCGCTGCGGCTCAGACTCGGTGGCTGTCGTGGTGTTGCCCAGCGGCAGCAGCCCATGTGACCAAGCGTAGTAGCCAGCATTGGCCAGCGCCAAAATTAAAACGGTAGAACGTAACATGGCAACAAACACGCCTCAGATGGACAAAGTGGCGGCAGCATAGGCCGGGCGTACACTGACTTCAGCGCTGGTGATGTGCTGCATTCCTTGGGTCGTCATGACGCGCAAGGCCCCATCTTCGCCCACGCCGTGCGCGCTGCCGGTTTGGCCATCGCTTAACACCACGCTGCGGTTTTGCAGTGCATCACGCACCTCAAACCGTGCCTGTATCGGGGCAAAACCATAGGCTTCAAAAGATTGCAGCATCGCCACCAGCGCGGGCACGACTTGCAGCAAAGCACCAGGGGCATCCATCTCGGCATGAATTTCTTGCAGGCAAGCCGCTGGCAAAGACAGCCCGGTGCTGTCTTGGGGACGCAGGTTCAGGCCGATACCAATCACCACATAGCGGGTGGCCGCTGGGCGTGTCGGGTGGCGGGCATCGGTTTGCATCGGCACAAAATTGGCGGTCTCGACCAAAATGCCGCCCAATTTGCGGTCACTGCGGCCATCACACAGCCACAAATCATTGGGCCATTTGAGGCACAGGCGCGGTTGGCCACTGCCCAAAGGGGGCAACACGGCTTGCAGGCTCTCGGCCACGCTCACGCCCACCGCCAGCGACAAGCCCGACCAGTCTTGTGGTGCCAATGGCAACCCCAGCGAGAACAGCAAAGAATCGCCCAGCTGGCCCAGCCATTGGCGGCCCAAGCGCCCCCGCCCGGCGGTTTGCTGTTCGGCCACCAGCAAAATCGGCTCGCACTGGCCAGCGCGCGCGCGGCGCATCAGCTCGGAGTTGCTCGAATCAATGCGCGGCAGCACTTCGACGCTAAAGCTCGGCCATTGTGGCGCGATGGCCTCCCACAGGGCTTCGGCGGGCCAGCGCAGGGGTGGAGTTTGGGTTTGAGGTTGCTGGCTCATACGCTATCGCCTTGCTCCTGAAAACTGCCAGGCATCGGGGGCCGCCAGCCGCGCTTGGGGGCCAGCAAGGTGCCCCGGCAGACACTGCTGCCACAGTAGCAAGGGTATTGGGCTTTGAGTTTGGCGGTGTAGCGCTCCTCGATGATGAGGCCATAGTCGTAGTTCAGCTCTTCGCCTGCCGCAATTGCTTGCAAGGCGGTGATAAAAATACGCCCACCGCGCTCATCGGCGTAGCAGTTGGGTTGGCAGCTGTGGTTAATCCAACGCGCGGAGTTGCCCCCCACCAAGGCATCAATCACCCGGTCTTCGTCAATGTGAAAATAAAAGGTGTGGTTGGGTTGCAGCGGGTCGTGGGGGTGGCGGTTTTGCGCCTCCTCCCAGCTGATAATTTGGCCGGTGTATTCGATAATCACTTCGCCCGGTGCAATGTCTTGCAGGGCAAATACGCCTTTGCCATGCACCCCCGAGCGGCGGGTCTGGATGCGGCGGCGCGCAGAAGGGCTGATAGGAGGCGCGGTGCGGGGCATAGCAAAACTCTGTTAAGTTTAATGGGCACACATGCGCGTGCGCGTGTACGCGCGAAAACCCAGATTGTAGGAGCGCCCGGCCAACATAGCCGGTGCCTCCATTTTCCGATAGAGAGAAATTAGCCCATGAGCAAGACCCTGGTCATTGCCGAGAAACCTTCGGTAGCCCAAGACATTGTGCGCGCCCTGACCCCCGTAGCGGGCAAGTTTGACAAGCACGATGACCATTTTGAGAACGAACACTACGTTGTTACCAGCGCAGTGGGCCATTTGGTCGAAATCCAAGCCCCCGAGGAGTTTGACGTGAAGCGCGGCAAATGGAGCTTTGCCCATTTGCCCGTCATTCCGCCCTACTTTGATTTGAAGCCGGTAGAAAAAACCAAGGCACGCCTGAATGCGGTGGTCAAACAAGCCAAGCGCAAGGATGTGACGCAGCTGATTAACGCCTGCGATGCCGGGCGCGAAGGCGAGTTAATCTTCCGGCTGATTGAGCAATACGCGGGCGGCAGCAAACCGCTGGGTAAGCCGGTGCAGCGCTTGTGGTTGCAATCCATGACCCCGCAAGCGATTCGCGATGGCTTTCAGCAGTTGCGTAGCAACGCCCAAATGCAAGGCTTGGCCGATGCAGCGCGCAGCCGCTCCGAGGCCGATTGGCTGGTCGGCATCAACGGCACGCGCGCCATGACGGCTTTCAATTCGCGCGATGGCGGCTTCTTTTTAACCACGGTGGGCCGGGTGCAAACGCCTACGCTATCGTTGGTGGTGGAACGCGAAGAAAAAATCCGCAAATTTGTCAGCCGCGATTATTGGGAAATCCATGCCAGCTTTGCCGCCCAAGCGGGCGACTACCCCGGCCGCTGGTTTGACCCCCAATGGAAAAAAACCGACGACCCCGAGCAACGCGCCGACCGGGTTTGGTCGGCCCAGCAAGCGCAAGCGATTGCCGCTGCCGCGCGTGGCCGCCCGGCCCAAGTGACAGAAGAGAGCAAGCCCGCCACCCAAGCCAGCGCCCTGCTGTTTGACCTGACCAGCTTGCAGCGCGAGGCCAACAGCAAGTTTGGCTTTTCGGCCAAAACCACGCTGGCGCTGGCGCAAAGCCTGTACGAGCGCCACAAAGCCCTGACCTACCCGCGTACCGACTCGCGCGCCCTGCCCGAAGACTACCTGCCCGTGGCCCAGCAAACCTTTGCCATGCTGGCGGGCAGCGGCATGGGCCACTTGGCAGCGCACGCCCAAACCGCGCTCAACCAAGGCTATATCCGCCTGAACAAACGCATTTTTGACAACAGCAAAGTGTCCGACCACTTTGCCATTATCCCGACCTTGCAAGCCCCCGGTGATTTGAGCGAGGCCGAACAAAAACTCTACGATTTGGTGGCGCGCCGCTTTATGGCGGTGTTCTTTCCCAGTGCCGAATACTTGGTCACTACGCGCATCAGCAAAGTAGAACAGGCCGGACAAAGCTACCACTTCAAAACCGAGGGCAAAGTATTGGTCAAACCGGGCTGGTTGGCCATTTACGGCAAAGATGCCGCCAGCGAAACCGCCGATGCCAAAGACGGCGACAAAGGCCAACATTTGGTGCCGGTGCAAGCAGGCGAGCAGCCCTTGGCGCAACAAGTGGACCCCAAAGCCCTCAAAACCCGCCCGCCAGCGCGTTATTCCGAATCCACCCTGCTGGGGGCGATGGAAAGCGCCGGCAAGCAGGTGGAAGACGAAACCATGCGCGAGGCGATGCGCGACAAAGGCTTAGGAACGCCTGCCACGCGCGCTGCCATCATCGAAGGACTGCTGACCGAAAAATACATGCTGCGCGAAGGGCGTGAAATCATCCCCACGGCCAAAGCCTTCCAATTGATGACGCTGCTGCGCGGCTTGGATGTCAAAGAACTCTCGCGCGCCGACTTAACGGGCGAATGGGAATACAAGTTAGCGCAGATGGAAAAAGGCCAACTCAGCCGCGACAGCTTCATGGCCGAAATTGCCGCCATGACCGAGCGCATGGTGAAAAAAGCCAAAGAGTACGACCGCGACACCATCCCCGGCGACTATGTGCAATTGCAAGCCCCTTGCCCCAACTGTGGCGGCGCAGTGAAAGAGAACTACCGCCGCTATGCCTGCGTGGGCAAACCGGGGGCCGAGCCCTGCGGCTTCTCGTTTGGCAAATCACCTGCTGGCCGCACCTTTGAGCCGCAAGAGGCCGAGCAACTGCTGGCGCAGCGCCGCTTGGGGCCACTGGAGGGTTTTCGCTCCAAGGCCGGTTGGCCCTTCACCGCCGAAATCGCCCTGACCTACGACGACGAAGCGCACAACTACAAACTAGAGTTTGATTTTGGGGATGACAAAAACGCTGCCGACAGCGGCGAGCTGGTGGACTTTGCCGCTCAAGAATCTTTGGGGGCTTGCCCGCAGTGCGGCGCACCCGTCTATGAACACGGCAGCCACTATGTGTGCAGCCGCGCCGTAGCCACCGCCGCCCAGCCGGTAGCCACCTGCAACTTTAAGAGTGGCACCGTCATCTTGCAACAAGCCGTGGCGCGCGAGCAGATGCACAAATTGCTCAGCAGTGGCAAAACAGACTTGTTAGAGCAATTCTTCAGCCCGCGCACCCGCCGCGCGTTCAAGGCCTTCTTGGTTTGGGACAAGGCCGCAGGCAAAGTGAATTTTGAATTTGAACCGCGCGTCAGCAAATACCCCCCCAAGGCCGGGGCAGCCACTGCCCCCAAAACCAGCAAAGCCGCCCCAGCCAAAAAAGCGCCTGCCAAAAAAGCGGCCAAAACCCCGCGTGCCCCTACTCCCGGCAAACTGCCCAGTGCTGCGCTGGCCGCCGTGATTGGTGCCGAACCTATGGCCCGCCTTGATGTCACGAAAAAGATTTGGGACTATGTGCGTACACACCAACTGCAAGAGGCCAGCAACAAACAGCTTATCAATGCCGATGCCAAACTGTTGCCGGTGTTTGGCAAACCCCAAATTAGCATGTTTGAGCTGGCGGGCATTGTCAGCAAACATCTGGGCTAAAGCGGCGGAGGCTGGGCGATGGCACGTCGCAAACAAGAAGACCCGACCACCTGGGGCGAGCTGCAAGCCATCACGCGCAGTGCCATTGGCGTGGCCGCGTGGTTGCCGTGGTGGCTGGGGGTATTGCTGGCGCTGGCGTTTTATATCGGGCTGCACTACATTGCCAGCCAGCCCCAGCCCGACGTGCATAGCTTGGCCAGCTTGTACCAGCACGCTGGGGCCTTGCTGGCGCGTGGGCTGGCCACGCTGGGGCAGTATCTGCTGCCTGCACTGTGCTTGGCTGGGGCTTGGTTGGCCTGGCGCGAGCAACGCAAGCGCGCCGAGCTGCTGCAACAAGTCACTGCCAACCCGGCGGCTGATGCACTCGATGACATCACCTGGCAAGAATTTGAAGTGCTGGTGGGCGAAGTCTTTCGGCGCTTGGGCTACCAAGTCGAAGAAACCGGCGGCGGTGGTGCCGATGGCGGCATTGATTTGATTTTGCGCCGCAATGGCGAAAAATTTTTGGTGCAGTGCAAACAGTGGAAAGCCTTTCGCGTCAGTGTCGAGGTAGTGCGCGAAATGTTCGGCCTGATGACCGCCAAAGGTGCCGATGGCGGTTTTGTCGTCACTTCAGGGCGCTTTACCAAACCGGCCATCGAGTTTGCCCAAGGGCGCAACCTGTCGCTGATTGATGGCCCCGCGCTGCTGCAATGGTTGCACCAAACCCAAGCCAAAGAGATTTTTCGACAACGACCCGCGCAAACGGTGCCAGTGGCGCAAACGCCTCCGGCAGCGGTGCCTACTCCGCCCCGGCGCGCAGCGGCCCCTAGTACTACCCCTGCCGCCACCACACCCGTGCCACCCGCATCCGTGGCGCTACCAACCCGACGGCCAGCGCCAGCCGCCCCAGAGCGCACCGCGCCCCAGCGCCCCAGCCAGCCACCGCGCGCCCCAGCGGCGGCGCAAGGCGCACCGACCTGTCCAGTCTGTGCTGCCCCGATGTTGCTACGTTTGGCGCGCAAAGGGCCACAGGCGGGCCAACGCTTTTGGGGCTGCGTCCATTATCCCGACTGCAATGGCACGCGGCAGGGGTAAGGCCGGATAGATAGACCCCCCCAGTTTGGCCAAAATGCTTGCTTCCATTCACCTAGCGCTGCCTTCTTCATGACCGTCTGCTTTTCTGTCCAGCCCCTGCGCGGCCTTCGTATTTTGAGTTTGGCCTTGAACCTGCCTGGCCCCGCTGCCCTGTTGCGCTGCGCCGCGATGGGGGCGCACTGCACCAAGCTGGAGCCACCGCCGCCCCCCGGCTTGCCCACGGCAGACCCAATGCAGCATTACAGCCCCAGCGCCTATGCCGCCTTGCAGCAAGGCATCCAAGTGTTGCACGCCCAACTCAAAACCGAAGGCGGCCAAGCCTTGCTGCACCAAGCACTGGCCAACACCGATGTGCTGCTCACCTCGTTTCGGCACTCGGCCTTGCACAAGCTGGGCTTGGATTGGCCACTGCTGCACGAACGTTATCCACAGTTGTCGATGGTGCGGATTGTTGGGGCCACCGGAGCGCGGGCCGATGAGCCGGGCCACGATTTAACCTACCAAGCCGAGGCCGGTCTGCTACCGGGCTTGCAAATGCCCGCCACCTTGCTGGCCGACATGGCTGGTAGTTTGGCCGCCAGTGAGGCCATCTTGCAAGCGCAATTGGCGCGCAGTCAAACCGGCCAAGGCGTTTGTATGGATGTGGGTTTGGCCGAATCAGCCCAGTGGATGGCTTTGCCCGCCACTTGGGGCCTCATGGCCGCCGATACCGACACCGGCGGAGCCCATGCGGGCTACCAGATATACGCCTGCGCCGATGGCCGGGTAGCGCTGGCCGCCTTAGAACCCCATTTTGCGGCGCGCCTGTGCCAAGCTGCCGGATTGGCCCTGCCAGTCGATGCCGCTACCTTGCGCGCCACCAGCACCCACAAGGCCATTGCCCGTTTTGTCGCCCCACAAACCCGGGCGCAACTAGAGGCGCTGGCGGCAGAGAAAGATATTCCGCTCTACACGCTGCCTTAAACGCCCGTAACAAGCCCGCCACCCGCCCAGCGGGCTACGAGGCTTTTTTCAAAAACTCTGATTTCAGCAGCAGGCTACCGAGGTCAGTTTTGCAATCCACATTGTGGCCGTCGGCACCATCTACCAAGCGTATCCCCTTGATTTTGGTGCCTTTTTTCAGGGTAGCGCCCGCACCTTTGACTTTGAGGTCTTTCACCAGAATCACGGCGTCTCCATCGGCCAATGCGTTGCCATTGGCATCGCGCACTACGCCATCACTGGCGGCTTCATCAGCATCGGCGTTGTTGGGCTGTGCTGGCCACTCGAAGCCGCAATCGGGGCAAACATACTGCGCGCCATCGGGATAGGTGTTTTCTAAGCTGCATTGTGGACAAGCCGGAACGGTATGGGGCATAGCATTACTGAGGTTCAAATAAAACCTGCCAGTGTGGCACAAGCCAGCAGCGGTGGCAAAAGTAGGAAAAGTGGGAAAATCAGCACCCTTTACTTTAGCCCCGCAGCGCAGGACAGCCCATGTTGTATCCCCAGGAATTCGATGTCATCGTGGTCGGTGGCGGCCATGCCGGAACCGAGGCCGCTTTGGCCGCTGCCCGCATGGGTTGCCAGACCTTGCTGCTCACCCACAACATCGAAACCTTGGGCCAGATGAGCTGCAACCCGAGCATTGGCGGCATCGGTAAAGGCCATTTGGTGAAAGAAGTGGATGCCTTGGGCGGTGCGATGGCGCTGGCCACGGACGAAGGCGGCATTCAATTTCGCATCCTCAACAGCAGCAAAGGCCCCGCCGTGCGCGCCACGCGGGCGCAGGCCGACCGGATTTTGTACAAAGCGGCTATCCGCCGGATGCTGGAAAACCAACCCAACCTCTGGCTATTCCAGCAAGCGGTGGATGATTTGATGCTGGAAGGCGACCGGGTGGTGGGGGCTGTGACGCAAATTGGCGTGCGCTTTCGCAGCCGCAGCGTGGTACTGACCGCCGGAACCTTCTTGGATGGCAAAGTGCATGTCGGCCTGAACCACTATGCCGCTGGCCGTGCCGGAGACCCGCCCGCCATCAGCCTGTCGGCGCGCCTGAAAGAGCTACAACTGCCGCAAGCGCGCCTCAAAACCGGCACGCCACCGCGCATTGATGGCCGCACGATTGATTTTGCCCAATGCACCGAGCAGCCCGGCGACGGTATGCCCGGCGGCAATCACGAGGGCACGCTGCCGGTGTTCAGTTTTATGGGCAAGGCGGCCATGCACCCGCAGCAAATGCCGTGCTGGATTACCCACACCAACCAGCGCACGCACGACATCATTCGCAGTGGCTTTGACCGCAGCCCCATGTTCACCGGCAAAATTGAAGGCGTGGGGCCGCGCTACTGCCCTAGCGTGGAAGACAAAATCAACCGCTTTGCCGACAAAGACAGCCACCAAATCTTCTTAGAGCCAGAAGGTTTGACCACGCACGAGTTCTACCCCAATGGCATCAGCACCAGCCTGCCATTTGACATCCAATTGGCGCTGGTACGCAGCATGAAGGGGCTAGAGAACGCCCACATTTTGCGCCCCGGTTATGCCATCGAATACGACTACTTTGACCCGCGCGCGCTCAAAAGCAATTTTGAAACCCGGCAGATTCAAGGCTTGTTCTTTGCCGGCCAAATCAACGGCACCACGGGCTACGAAGAAGCCGCCGCCCAAGGCTTGTTTGCCGGTTTGAATGCCGCGCTGCAATGCCGGGGCCAAGACCCGTGGTTGCCCCGGCGCGATGAAGCCTATTTGGGCGTGCTGGTAGATGACCTGATTACCAAGGGCGTGACCGAACCCTACCGCATGTTCACCAGCCGGGCCGAGTTCCGCCTGCAACTGCGCGAAGACAACGCCGATATGCGCCTGACCGAGCAAGGCCGCCACATGGGCTTGGTGGACGATGCCCGTTGGGAAGCCTTCAGCCGCAAGCGCGATGCCGTGGCACGTGAAACAGAACGCCTTAAATCCACTTGGGTCAATCCGCGCATCCTGCCCGCCGCAGAATCGGAGCGCGTGCTGGGCAAAGCCATCGAACACGAATACAACTTGTTTGAATTGCTGCGCCGCCCGAACGTCTCTTATGCCGCCTTGATGGAGATGGACGGCAGCAAATACGCCAGCAGCGCTGTTTCACGTGAAACCTTGGGCGATGCCACCGATGCGGTGTTAGAGCAGGTAGAAATTGCCGCTAAATACGCGGGCTACATCGACCGGCAAAAAGACGAGGTGCAACGCGCGGCGCACTACGAAAGCCTGCGCCTGCCGCCCGAGTTGGATTACCTGCAAGTCTCTGCCCTGAGCATGGAAGCACGGCAAAAACTGCAAAAGCACCGCCCTGAAACCTTGGGCCAAGCCTCGCGCATTTCGGGCATTACCCCGGCCAGCGTGTCACTGCTGCTGGTGCATCTGAAAAAAGGCGGCTTTAAGGGCTTTGCCAGCAGCACCACCCCGGAGGCAGCATGAACAGCAGCGATTTAGCAGCACCACTGCGCCAAGGCCTACACGCGCTGGGCCTGCACTTGAGCGATGCCCAAGTGCAACAACTGCTCGACTTTATGGCCTTGCTGCAAAAGTGGAACAAGGTGTATAACCTGACGGCGGTACGCAACCCGGCAGAAATGCTCACGCACCACCTGCTCGATAGTCTGGCTGCCGTGCCGCCCTTGCAGCGGCATTTAGCCCGCTTGGCCGCAGCGGGCAGCACCGCCCCACGCCTGTTGGATGTAGGTGCTGGCGGTGGCCTGCCGGGCGTGGTGTTCGCCATTTGCTGCCCGGCGTTGGACGTGAGTTGCGTGGATACCGTGGCCAAGAAGGCAGCCTTCCTCCAGCAGGCGGCAGTCACCTTAAAACTGCCAAACCTGCATGGCATCCATGCGCGGGTGGAAGCATTAACCGGCCCGTTTGATGTGGTCAGTTGCCGCGCTTTTGCCTCCTTGCCCGATTTCACCACTTGGTCGCGGGCTGCCTTGGGGCCGCACAGCCTCTGGCTGGCCATGAAAGGCAAACACCCGCACGATGAAATCGCTGCCCTGCCCACCGAGGTGCAAGTGGTTCAGGTAGAACCCTTGACCGTGCCGGGCTTAGAGGCCGAGCGCTGTATTGTCTGGTTGCGCTTGGCCATCGTTGGGGCTGGCGCTGGCTTTGGCGGCCCGACTGCGCGCACTGTGCAAGGCGCGCACCACGGTTTGTAAATCCATGCCATACATCTCGGCAAAGGCGGGCAGGCTTTTTTGACCGCTGGCTTCAAAAGTGCGTAGCAGGGCTTCTTCGCGCGCTACTTTGGCGGCCAATTCGGCCAAGGCTTGGTCGAGTAAAGCCGTGGCGGCTTCGTCGCGCGTGCGGACGCGCTCGGCATAGGTTTCGCGCGCTAGGCCGCTGGCTTCGATATTGGCAATGATGCGTGCGTGCAACTTGGCAGTCAGTGCGGGCTGCTTGTAGCCTTGGCGGCGGCGGTACACCTCTAGCAAAGCGTGGTGGATATGCTCCGGGGCCATCGCCTCGACGGGCTGGCCTTGCAAGTCATAGCGCTGCTGGCCCGTGGCCACGGCTTGTAGGTAGCGCGTAGAGCGCGTATGCAGCCCCAGCGCTTGCTTGAGGGCTTCGCGCTCGAACAAATCGGGGTGGGCCGCTATCAAATCTTGAAAAATACCCCGCTTGAGCGGGCGAAACACCGCGCCAAACAGGGCCGGATAGAGTTCGGCCAATTTTTCTAGCATGGGCGGCACCGGGCGTGGCGCACGGCGGGCCGCTTCGGTAGCGCTTGCTGGCACGGCTGTGGCATCCGCAGGGTCGGCATTGGCATGGGCTTTGGCTTTGGCACCACGTTTCCCTCCTCGACGGGTGCGCGGGCGGCGCGGTGCAGCAGCAGGGCCATCAGCTGGGCCATCAGCGGCAGCGGCCTCGGTCGGTGTAACGACCAAGCTTGCAGCCACCTCGGTGGCAGCAAGGGGTGCCATCGAGGCAGATAAAGAAGAAGCGGCGGGCGCGGAATCGGTCATGAAAAATTCGATTAAATCAAAGTAGCGAATGATGCCAGCCTTGGGCGCACATGGTGCAACACCTATCAGCTGGATGGGGGCGGTGGGGGCGGCGGCTCCACAGCCGTCAAACGGCGTGCGGGTTGCCACAGGTAGGCGCGGTCTATCCACAAGGGCGGCAGCGCCAAGGCGAGCAAAATGAGCGCCAAGGGCACCACCGAGACAAACCCCAGATGCTTAAAACCCAGCGCCCCCACAATGCCACCGACCAAAAACATGCCCAACAACCCCGCAAACAGACGCAAGCGCTGGAGGTTGGCGCGCACCTGCTGCTCGGGGCGGCGTGGGCTGCGGTTCCAATAGAGCATTTTGCCCAGCTCAATGCCCAAATCGGTGATGATGCCCGTCATGTGCGTAGTGCGAATTTGCGAAGACGACATTTTGGTGACGGTGGCATTTTGCAGCCCCATGATAAAGGACAGCAACAACACCGTGACCGGCACCGCAAATGGGGTGTGCCAATCCAAGGTGATGCTGCCCACCAGCCCAAACAGCAGCATTAGCAGCGCCTCTATCAGCAAGGGCAGGGCATAAGCGCTGTGCAAGCGGTGGCGCAACGACCAATTCACCAAAATAGCCGTCAGGGCGGCCCCGCCAACAAACGACAGCAAGGCCCCCAAGGCACTCAGCACCAGCAGCATATTGCCCAGCACCAAATTGTCGGCCAGCAAAGAGACAAAGCCCGTCATGTGCGAGGTGTAGAGCCGCAACACCAAAAACCCCCCTGCATTGATAGCGCCCGCATTAAAGGCCAGCAACAAACCCAAACGGCGGTTGCTGATGTCGGTGCGGTGCTGCCCCGTTAGGTGGCGAAAGCGGCGCATAACAAGCAGAGGCAAGGCATAGGGCAGAATTAAAGCCCCAAATGCTGCGCTACAAAATCGGCATCCTTATCGCCACGGCCCGACAGGTTGACCAAAATGGTTTGCTCGGGCGACATGGTTTTGGCGACTTTCATGGCATAGGCCACCGCATGGGCGCTTTCTAATGCCGGAATGATGCCCTCGGTGCGCGACAGCGTCATGAAGGCATCCAGGCATTCGTCGTCGGTGACGGATTCGTACTGCACCCGGCCAATGTCTTTCAGGTAGCAATGCTGTGGCCCCACGCCGGGGTAATCCAAACCCGAGGCAATCGAATACACCGGCAGCGGCTCGCCTTGCGCGTCTTGCAAGGTGTAGCAGGCAAAGCCGTGCAGCGCACCCTTGGTGCCGCGCGCCATCGTGGCGGCGTGGTCGGGTGTATCCAAACCCTTGCCCGCAGGCTCTACGCCCACCAGTTGCACTGCCGCATCGGGCAAAAATTCGGTAAAAATGCCGATGGCGTTAGAGCCACCACCGACGCAGGCCACCACCATATCGGGCAGGCGGCCATGTTGGGTCAGGCATTGGGCGCGCGCTTCGCGTCCGACAATGCTTTGAAAATCGCGCACCATCTTCGGGAACGGATGTGGCCCCACCACCGAGCCAATCGCGTAAATAAAGTTGACCGGGTCTTTCAGGTACTCTTCAAACGCGCTATCGACGGCATCTTTGAGCGTGCGCGTGCCGCGTGTTACCGGCACCAGCTTGCAGCCCAAAATTTTCATTTTGACGACGTTGGGATGCTCTTTGGCGATGTCCACTTCGCCCATGTGAATTTCGCAATCAATGCCCACCAAGGCACAGGCCGAAGCCAACGCCACGCCATGCTGACCGGCACCGGTTTCGGCCAGCACCTTGGTTTTGCCCATGTGCTTGGCCAACAGGGCTTCGCCCAAACAATGGTTGATTTTGTGCGCGCCGGTGTGGTTCAGGTCTTCGCGCTTGAGCACAATGCGCGCGCCGCCTTGGCGCTGTGACAGCCGCTTGGCATAAAAAATCGGGCTGGGGCGGCCCACATAGTGGGCATACAGCTCGGCCAATTCCTCTTGAAAGGCTTTGGTTTGGCGCACTTGCTCGTAAGCGCTGTTGATGTCGTCCATCACCGCCTTGAGCTGTGGCGGAATCAACTGGCCGCCATACTCGCCAAAGTAGCCTTGGTTGTCGGGCATGTCTAAAAATGGTTGCTGTTCCATGCGGGTCTCCGTGCGTAGGTGAAAAAATGCAGGGATGGATTGTTACACCGGTTTTTTGGTGTTTGGGGCCTGCTGCGCCAGCTTAAAAGCCCGTGCCTGCCCAAAATGGCCGCAACCGATAAACGGCAGCGGTGGGCGCAAGGCCGATAGCGGCGAGGGATGGTTGGCCACCAGCACCAAATGGCCCCGGTCGGTCGGAATCAAGGCCCGTTTGGATTGGGCGTGCGAACCCCACAACATAAACACCACGGCGCGCGGCCCTTGGGCGACTTGGGTGATGATGGCATCGGTGAAGCCCTCCCAGCCTTTGCCCGCGTGGCTGGCGGCTTGCCCTTCTTCTACCGTCAGGCAGGTATTGAGCAGCAACACGCCATTTTTGGCCCAGTTGACCAAGCTGCCGCCCGGCTCTGGAAACGCGGGCCAAGGCGTGCCTACATCGCGCTGCAATTCTTTGAAAATATTGCGTAACGAGGGCGGCAAACCGACACCGGGGGCGACGGAGAATGCTAGTCCCTCGGCCTGTCCACGTCCGTGGTAGGGGTCTTGCCCCAAAATCACCACGCGCACCGCTTCGGGTGGTGTCAGTTCTAGCGCCCGCAAGGGTTGCGGCGGAAAAATGCTGGCCCCAGCTTGCAAGCGTGCTTGCAAAAAAGCCAAGAGTTGTTGGCCGCTGGTGCTGGCAAAAAAATCATCCACCAGCGCTTGCCAACCGGGCGCTATCGGCCAATCGGTTGGGGTAGCGCTGCCCAGCTGGGTCAATGCAGCTTGTTGTTGCATAGCTGGCAGGCTTTAGAGCGCGCGCTTGAGCGTAATAGCGCCACGGATTTGGCCGGGTGCATAGCCGGTGGCCTTATCGTGTGGATACAAGGCGTGCAACTTGGCCTTAAAACTGGGGCTAAAGTTGTCTGGACTGCCGTGGCAGCTCAGGCACAAAGTTTGTGTAGGCAAAGCCTTGATATAGCGGTACGTTGGCACCGTGCCTTCGGTGATGAGTTCGCCCTTCTCCAGCGTGGACGGGGCTTGCCCGGCGGCTTGGCGCTGCTCAAATTCTTCTAGTGCTGCCTTTTCCCACGCATCGGGGGTGGCGTTGGGGTTGCGGTTCTTCAGGCTGACGCGGCGAATGTTCCAGCCGGTTTTTTCTGAAGCCGCCTTGGCCATCTGCGGGGCTTTCTCTCGGCAGACGGCCATCGCCTCTTCTGGCCCGCCCTTGGTGATTTCCTCTTGCAGCACCGCCAGCAGTTTGGGCGGTATCTCGCTGGCGATGCTGCGCGCTTGCGTGAGCAACTCGGGGTCTTGCTGCGCTGCTACGGGCAGCGCGGTGGCAGCAGCGGCCAGTACCGATAAACAAACAACCATCTTTTGCATGGGGAGAGTCTCCTAACGGGGTTTAGGCAAACAGTTTGGCCAGTTCCAGCCCTGGTTCGGGGGCGCGCATAAAGGCTTCGCCGACCAAAAAGCTGTGTATACCCGCATCGCGCATGGTTTTGACATCTGCTGGGGTCAAAATGCCCGATTCGGTGACCAACAAACGGTCTTGCGGCACATAGCGTTGCAAATCGAGCGTGGTTTGTAAGCTGACCTCAAAAGTACGTAGATTGCGGTTGTTAATGCCCAGCAGCGGGGTTTTGAGTTTGAGTGCCCGCTCTAACTCGGCAGCATCATGCACCTCGACCAACACGGCCATATCCAAGCTGCGTGCAATGGCCTCAAAGTCTTGCATTTGGGCATCGTCCAAGCAGGCGGCAATCAACAAGATGGCATCGGCCCCCATAGCGCGGGCTTCATAGACTTGGTAGGCATCGACCAAGAAGTCTTTGCGCAACACTGGCAGTTGGCAACTGGCACGCGCCTGCTTGAGCGCATCGACACTGCCCTGAAAGAACGAGCGGTCGGTCAGTACCGACAAGCAAGCAGCGCTAATTTTGCCGTCGCCCTCGGCGTAGCTTTGGGCAATATCCGCCGGAATGAAGTCGGCCCGAATCACGCCCTTGCTCGGGCTGGCTTTTTTCACTTCGGCAATCACAGCGGCTTGGCCGAGGGAGATTTTGGCGCGCAAAGCAGCGACAAAATCGCGTGTCAGGACGCGGCTTTCGGCATCGGCACGCATGGCCGACAAAGATTTGCGATTTTTGGCGGCGGCAACTTCTTGGACTTTGACGTCGCAGATGGTTTTGAGAATGTCAGACATGGTGCGTGCTGGGGGCTGGTAAGGGAAAGGGAAGGGATTAATGCGGCGGGGGCGGCTTTTGGCCGGGCGCTGGGGGCGGCGCGGTGCTGGGTGAGCGCATCACTTTCAGGATGCTACGGTGTATAGCCCAACCCACGACTAAAAACAGCAAAGAAATCCCCAGCACAATCCAAGTGCCGGGGTCTTGCCAAATGGGGGCATCCCAAAGGCTGGTGGACATAGCGAGCGTGCCTAAAAAAATGGAAGCGACCGCATGACGCACTGCACCCGGTGCAGCACCGCGCTCTGAGAAAACGCGCGCTGTTTAAGCGTGCGCTGGAATGCCTGCTGGAGAGTGATGGACATGGTGCTGCAACGATAAGACAAGAGAAGTGCTGGCGGCCAAACCGTGGCTTGGGTCAAGCTGAGTTTATTCGCTATGGGTCATGCTTGACTATGCGCTTGGCGCTTGCGGAAATAGGTCTCCGTTTGGAGAAAATTTGGTGGGTGGCGAGGTGGACGTCATCATTTACTTCGATACCTTGGCTACTGATGGCGCATGGCCGCGCGGCCTGCGCGCTGAAGTCATGCAATGGGTTGAGGTCAACTTGGCTGATTTATGGAAAGAGTGGCACCTATGGCACACATGAAACGCGCCCGTCTAGCGGGCATTGAGGTTTTGGCCGAGTTCAAAATGCGTTTGGAATTTGTCAATGGCCAAGCCTACATACTGGACTTTAAGCCCTTGTTGGAGGAGTCGCCCGGCCTCGCTCGGTTGCACGATTCCAAGGTCTTCGCCACGGCCACACTGATTGACGGCGAAGGCTGGACAGTGGAGTGGCCAGCACTGGACATTCAAATTGGTGCTGACACGCTATGGCTAGACGCGCAAGCACAGAATGCTGCGGATGAGAACACACGCATCTTTGCCCAATGGCGCGCTCGCTATGGTTTGAGTCTGTCGCAAGCTGCCCAAGCACTGGGAATGACATCACGCACCATGAGCGCCTATGGCACGGGTGCGCGGCCTGTGCCACGTTACATCGCACTGGCCTGCAAGGGCTGGGAGGTGGTGCAGCGCCGGGGGGCTTGACGGGACTGTCCTTTGATGGGGCATCGTACCCAGTCTTTGGCCTACCCCATTGGTCCTGTTTCTTGGGATAGTTCCCGATAAGCATTCCTTTTATCGGGGCAAAAAATCGACGAATTTGGCAACATGGCTATACTTGTATAGCGTTTTCAAAATAGGAGCCAAAAATGTTAGCCATCCGACTACCAGCTGAAGTGGAAAACCGCCTTGAAGCACTGGCACAGGCGACCGGGCGCACCAAAACTTTCTATGCCCGAGAAGCCATCCTTGAGCACTTGGACGACCTCGAAGATTTGTATCTTGCAGAGCAACGCCTGATTGACATTCGCGCAGGCAAGACCCAAACCATACCGCTTGAAGAAGTAATGAAGCGCTATGGCTTGGAAGGTTGAGCTCGACCCTGCCGCCGAGCGTGAGCTAGGCAAGATCGACCCGCAGGCAGCACGGCGTATCCTCGCTTTCTTGCATGGATGTGTCGCCCAGCTCGACGAGCCGCGTAGCATCGGGGAAGCCCTCAAAGGTTCCCAGCTTGGATCCTTTTGGAAGTACCGCGTTGGGGACTGGCGAATCATCGCCAGCATCGAGGACGGTGCTTTGCGTATCCTTGTTGTACGCATCGGTAATCGTAAGGAGGTTTATCGCCATTGATCAGGTCAACAGCCAAGTGGACGCACCACCGCTTTGACATTTAGGCCAGCGATGCACGCTTCAGCAAGACGCAGGCGCACCAGGGTAGTCTAGGTGGTAAGAGGGGTGGTGTTGTTCGCTCTGCAAGCAGGGCTTACGTGCTGATGCTCGGTTGATGGCTGCACGCGGCATGTCTGTCACGGTGTGGGCCAGCATGGCCCCTACCCAAGCGACACCGCAAGGCTTGATCGGCTCCCACTGCGTAGGCTCTGGGCCACGCCATTGTTCTAACAGACCTGCACCACCCAGCCCAAAGGTTTGCCCAAACTGGCCGCATGGTCTAGCAATTGTTGGCATTGCAAGGCGTTGGGCAAAGCAGGGCGTTTTTTGGCATAGCGGAAAAATGGGGGTCAGACGCTCATTTTTCATTCCAACGCTGCCTTTTGCGCCTTGGCCGCAGCGCGCACCGCCCGCCGCGACACCTTGGCCACCGCGCAAGCCATGTCCAGTGCGGTAAAACCTACCGGCTCGCCGCGCAAAGCTCTGGCAATGATGTTGTCGGCCCAAGCGACACCGCAAGGTTGAATTGGCTCCCACTGCGTAGGCTCGGGGCCGCGCCATTGTTCTAACAGGCCAAACAAGCGCGCTTTGGCTTGGGCGCTTTCTTCGGCGCTCACGGGTGGATAGACCGGCGCAGGTGGTTGATAAGGCGGCGTAGCTGGTGCTTGACTGCTGCTGGCAGCCAGCGTGGCCACCACCGGCAAACGTGGTGGCGGGCGTTGGTTATTGAGCCATGCCGGGTCAAACCCAGCCCAATCATTAAGCGCCATCACCTGCACTACCCAGCCCAAGGGTTTGCCCAAACTCGCTGCATGGTCTAGCAATTGTTGGCATTGCAAGGCGTTGGGCAAAGCAGGGCGCTTTTTGGCATGGCGCACCTGTTGCCAAGCCTCTAGTGCGCTTTGGTCTTCGGGGTTTTGCAGAGCGGCTAAAAATAAAGAAGACGATGAGGAAGATGACAACACTGCTGGTTGCACCACAGGCGCAGGTTCAGGCACAGGCGCTGACGCTTCCGTTATCTTTGTCGGTTCAAATGCGTTCAATCCGTTCTGGGTGGCGATTTCTGCACTGCTGGCGGAAAAATCACCGCCTTTCGGTGCTGAAAACACCACCTCAGTGGATAAATTTTCTGCCAGCGTCGGGGCCAAAGCCTCCTCATTCACGCGGTACACATGCGTGCTGATGCCCGGCATTTTGCCCACCTGCAACACGCCCATTTTTTCCAGCTGGGCAATATGGCTTTGCACCGTGCGTTTGTGCAGTCCACACAAACGCGCCACCCGCCCCACCGACGGGAAGGCCATGCCGCGCGCATCGTTGTAGTGGTGCAAGATACAAAGCAGCACCAATTTGGCCCCGCTGGGTAAGGAACACTGCCAAGCGGCACGGCCCATCCGCAAACTGGCGCGGGTAATAGAAAACATCTCGGACATGGCAAAACCTCTCCGCACAGAGAAAACACAACCCACAGGCGCGCAGACGCTGGCCGCCTTAGGCAGCAAAAAACAGCAAAACGCCAGAAAAGAAGAAAAAAACGCGGGTACGCGGCGACTTAATGCGCGCGCTGCGTCATGGCGGCAAACAGCAAATCGGTGCTGCCATCGGCGGCAAAACCGGCCAACAACTGCAAACATGGGCGGTTGCGCCACAGCAAAGCGCGTTGGCGTTGTTGGCACCAAGTGCCATTGCGGCTGTGTGCTGGCTCGGCCAGCAAAATTTCTAATTGCTGCAAAGTGCGTTGCAACACCTGCGCGCTGGGCGGCGCGGTGCTAGTGCGGGAGAAGGTGTCAGCCATGATGGCTCCAAGTGGACAAGTGATAAACCCGTCACCCTTCCCCTGTCAAAAGGTTGGGTGGCAGACCATGCGGGGTTGACAGACCGGCACTTGGACCCGGCACGCCTTTGCGGGCGTCCCCACACAGCCCACCAAAAACGGGCCATGCGCGCAGTGCATGAAACAAAAAGCCGCTGCCCTCACAAAGGGGACGCGGCTACTGCGCCAAGTGAAACCGGGCTGTCAAACCCGTGCCGCGCTTGGTACGCGCAGCAAGCCAGAGTCTAACGGCGAATGGGCCTGCTGTGCAAGCAAAAACCGAGGCCCCAAGCCGGAAAAATCGGAATCAGAATAAATTGGAATCTGACCCCCATTATTTACGTATAATCAAACGCATAAAATTTGAGTTTAATGGGCGGTTTGCCTTAACAGCCTGAAGCTTAAATGGATGGGAATCTGACCCCGATTTTTTTCCTGGAAAAGTTCAAACATGCCAACCACCGTTACCATTGATGATGCTTTGTTTGCCAAAGCGCTGGGCTTGGCACCTCCGGGTATAGAAAAATCTGAATTGATGCGCGAGTGCATCAAGGCGTTTATCCAGCAACAGGCGGCTAAACGCTTGACCGCTTTGGGTGGACAGCTGCCCGAGATAGACTTGGCACCGCGCCAGCGTCAGGCACCCGCACCATACTAAGCGAAGGTTTGCGCCGTGATGAGGCGCGTAATAAGGAATCAAGCAATGCCAAACGTCATTCAAGCCCAGATACCTGAACGCCTGTGGCAACAGGCACAAAACCTAGTGGCCCAAGGTTGGGCCAGCAACATGCAAGAGTTGGTGAACGAATCGCTGCGGCGCTATTTGGAGTCACACGAAGACGTATTGGCCGAGCAGTTCATTCTGGAAGACGTGCGCTGGGGCCTGCATGGCAAAGACTGATGCCGCTGGCTTGTTGGTGGTGGCCGATGCGGGGCCATTGATTCATCTGGACGAGTTAGATGCACTGGATGTGCTTTCTGATTACGCACAGGTGCATGTGCCGCAAGCAGTTTGGCGCGAGGTCGAGCACCACCGGCCTGGTGCGCTGACTCATCCATCCGTGTGCTGGGTCAGGGCCGAAGTCACGGGATATTCCGCGCGTGTCAATGCCGTAGGCACCTTGTACACCTTGCACCGTGGCGAGCAAGAAGCGCTGACACTGTGTCTGCAAGCAGCGATTGGTACGCTATTGACCGATGACACCGCTGCCCGACTGGCAGCCAATAGTTTGCATTTAACCACCCACGGCACGCTGGGTTTGTTGTTGCGTGCTGGGCGCGTTGGCGCACGCACGCCAGCACAGGTGCTGGCACTGCTGCAAGATATTCCCAAGCGCACCACTTTGCATGTTCGCCCCAGCCTGCTGGCGGAAGTCATCAGACAGGCCGTAGAAGTATGGGGGGCTGCACACTGACCCCGATTTTGCACCGCCAAGAACGGCTGGTGGCGGCACTCAAAAAGCATGGCGTACCCCAAGTATCGTTGGACGAAGCGGTGCGCGAGGCCCGCTTTATGAACAAAACTGTTCGCTATGAAGTGGACTTGAACCACCTGCCGCCATTGACGGCAGCGCAAGAAGCTGAACTCAAGGCACTGTCTGAGCTACCCGACAGCGACATTGATTACAGCGAGATTGAGCCGCTTGACGAAGCATTTTGGCAAAACGCCGTGCAAAACCCGTTCTATAAGCCGACCAAAACGTCCACCACTGTACGATTGGATTCGGATGTGCTGGTCTGGTTAAAAAGCCAAGGCAAAGGCTACCAAACCCGCATGAACGCCATCTTGCGCCAAGCCATGCTGCGCGCCCTGTGTCCCAAGACTTGACACAATTGCACGACAAAAATGTCAGGCCCCAGCGCAAAAAGGCAGGCTTTGTAAAAAAAACCTTACAAATTTTGGGGATTTGCCCGCTTGCCGATACAGCTGCTTGCACTTAGCCCCCTCAAGCCAAGCTGGCACGCAAACTGCTTATAGTCTGGCGAACCTGAAGAATCTTTCTGCAGGTTGTTGTTTGCACCCACTCCAAGGAGAGATGTTATGAACCGTACTATGCGTTCCGTACAAAAAGGTTTCACCCTGATCGAACTGATGATCGTTGTGGCGATCATTGGTATTTTGGCCGCTGTGGCTCTGCCTGCTTACCAGGACTACACCGTGCGCGGTCGTGTGTCTGAAGCGATGGTCGCTGCCTCTGCAGCCAAGACCACCGTTGCTGAGAATGCGGCCAACGGCATGGCGTTTGCCAATGGCTGGACTGCACCGTCGGCAACCGATAACGTGTCCAGCGTGGCTATCGATACCGCTGGTGCCATCACCGTCACGACCACTACCAAGGCCGGTGGTGGCAGCATTATTTTCGTTCCTACTTATGGTACGGCCAAGACTGCCCTGGTTGCTGGCACGCTCCCCACCGACCGTATTGCGTGGGATTGCAAGACAGGTACTTTGCTTGCCAAGTACCGTCCTGCTGAATGCCGTGGTACCTGATTTTAATAATCACGCATAAAAAAGCGCCTTCGGGCGCTTTTTTTATGCACTTCAATCGCTGGAATAAATTATGCAAAAAGAGCTGGAGGCCATGATCAAGCAACCGCCAAGGTGGTTGTGGTTTCTGCTGTTGGTTTGGGGTGGCATCATTTTTCTGATTTATTTGGAATCATTTCTGGATCAACTTGGCTCGCCGATTGGATCAGATTTTTACAAATTCTATCTTTCTGCCCATCGCTTATTGAGCGGGGAGTCTGCTTATTGGCCGAAAGATACTGTAGTGGGCGGCGCTGGTTCATTGCTGAATGAAGTTCATTCTGGATTGCATCCCAATTTGAATCCGCCATTTTTTAACGTTTTAATGGTGCCATTTGTTGTTCTTGATTATGGCATTGCTTTTTCTCTGTGGAGTGTGCTTTCAGTGCTCTGCGGCGCAATGGGTGTATTTTTAGTTTTGAAAAATATATGGGTCGCCCCCCCGCCAGCGGTGGTGGTTTTTTTGGTGCAGCTGGTATTTTTTAGTTATTACCCATCGTTTTCTAATTTTAATTATGGCCAAGTGGCATTTTTTATTTTTTTCATCTTGGCGCTTGCCTTGAATTTTTGCAACACTGGAAAAAAAATTACGGGCGGTATTTTGATTGGGTTGGCTGCGAGTATTAAGCTGTTCTGTGGCTTTTTTATTTTGATGCTATTTTTTGCTAAAAGCTGGCGCGCATTTTTTGCGTCGGCGCTTACGGTTGCTGTTTTTGCTTTAGTGGGTGCGGCTTTGGGCGGGGTAGAAAGTTATTTGCAGTATTTTTCCATGCTGAAAACCATCGACTGGTATGGAGTGAATTGGAACGCCTCTTATACCGGGTTCTTCTACAGAATTTTGAGTTTTGAGTATGGCTTTGGTTGGGAATCGGCTAGAGGGGCTTGGGTGCAGTCTGCGAATATATTGACGGTGTTGGTGGCGGCTTATTTATCGTTTCAAATAGCATCGGAGGTAGAAAAAAACCAATTTAACGGTTTTTTTGCTCTGGCGGTTCCTTTGATGCTCATCATCAGCCCTTTGGGGTGGAGCTATTATTTTCCCTTGCTCTTCTTGGTTTTTCCGAAGTTGCTGGAGGAAGTGCGATGCAGAGGCTGGGGGCTGCCAGTAATGGTATTTTTCTTAGGGCTTTCTATTACATTTCTAAGAATTGGCCTTGTTATCTTTGATGGCTTGGGGGCTGAGGGCTGGCACATGAATTTGCTGTTTTATGGGCTTTTTCTTGTGGTGCTTGCTGTGGTTTCTATGAGTTACAAGTCAATGGATGTGAAAAATAAATTTGAGGGATAAAAATGCACCAATCTTCTATTTTTTGGCTGCGGGCATGGTTTTTTCTGTTGCTGCTCCTGTTTGGTTGGGTGTTTTATGTGACTGCCTGGGTCACAGAAGATGCCTTCATTACCTTCAGGGTGATTGATAATTTAATCAATGGCTATGGCCCCCGCTGGAATATCGACGAGCGCGTGCAGGTTTTTACCCATCCACTGTGGATGTTTCTGCTTTGGCCGATAGTGGTGGTATGCGGAGACCCTTATTGGGCTGCGATTGGGTTGAGCGCCGCATGTTTGATTTTGTTTTTGGTGCTGGTTTTTCGCTTGCTGGGGGGCATCAATTTCTCTAGCTTGCTGGTGGCTTTGTATTTTATTTCTTCGGCGGCGTTTGTGGATTATTCGTCTTCTGGGCTGGAAAATCCTTTAACCCATGTGTTTTTAGCGCTATTTTTGTTGAAATGGGTGTCTGGTAAGAGGGATTATTTTGGATTTTTTCTTCTTTTTTCGCTCTTGTATCTGAACAGGCCGGATTCCATTATTTTTGTGGTTCCGCCTTTGTTGTTTTTGATTTGTGCTGACTTTTCGGCGGGCGGCGTGCGTTTTTTAAGAGCGGCCGCTCCTGCGGTGCTTGCTGGTTTGGCGCCCATGCTGCTGTGGTTGATTTTTTCGCTGGTGTATTATGGTGCTTTTGTGCCCAATACGGCGATTGCCAAGGTGCAAAATGGCTTGGATATTTACCAGTCCAGCCATCAGGGTTGGAATTTAATTCAATACAGCCTAGAAAATGATGTGGGCACCTTGGTGTTTATTGGGCTGGGCTTTGGCTTGGGTTTTTTTGATAAGCGCTATATTAGTTTTTCTTTTGGAATTTTGCTGTATTTTGTCTATCTATTTTATGTGGGTGGAGATTATATGGCGGGCCGGTTTTTGACGGCTCCTCTGGTGGTGTCGTTGTTGATTTTTGGCTTGATGAGTGCAGGTGCTATACGGAAAAATAAGAATTTTGGCTATTACGGACTGGCTTTGGCATTGATTTTTTTTGCCACAAAAATAGAATCCCATTTTTCTTTGGATTACTACAGCGCCCCATATATTGAAAAGAGTGGGGTGGCCGATGAGCGTGGGTTCTATTACCCATTTCTAGGGGTTCGGCCCACACTGTTTTATGGGAATTGGTTAAGGTATGATTTCTTGCAGGAGGGCGTGGCTTTGAGGGGTCGTACCGGGAAATACTTGGTGAAGTGCAATATAGGCATGACACCTTATGCCGCTGGCGCAGACTATGTTTTTATTGACCCTTTGGCACTGGCCGATGGCTTTATAGCCAGGTTGCCTGCCGCCAGCGGTAGCCGGGTGGGGCATTATGAAAGATCAATACCGACAGGCTATTTGGAGAGCAGAATTTTCTATAAAAATCTACTGCAGGAGCCAGCACTCAGAAGGTTGTGGGACGATACGCACATTGTTCTGAGGGGCGATATTTTCACTTGGGATAGGTTTGCTGCTATTTTTCGGTTAAATTTTCAAAAAGAATTGTATTTAACAAATATCAAAAACCGGGATGAAATTCATTTCAATGGGCGTGTTTATAAAAAAACATCTTATGACTGCCTTGGAAACAGCGCTGTTATCACGGTGGATGCTGCCACTCTGCAAATCATTCAAAAGAAGGATTTGGGTTTGGATTAAATTTTCATCTTATTAAAAATAACGCGGGCAAGCCTGGTAAGTTGGGTTGGCTTTGTTGCATAACTCTGCGACAAGACGGCATTCCCCTTGCCCCGGACGTACCTACGCCACCGTCACCGGACGGCCCAGTTGCGTGAAGCGGTTGAGCAGTGCCGTCGAGAGGCTGTGGGTTAAGATTTTATGTAGAAAATTTATTTTATGAGAAATGCGACCACTATTAGGCTGGCTATCGCGACCACATTCGTCTTGACAGTTTTCTTGTGGCATTGGCTTGGGCCAGTTCATGGTCGATTTATTCCATCTTCTGCGCTCACCATTTTCTGGGGTGAGTTCGGAAACCCCCTTGCCTGGCCTTTAACCTTGTGCCTGATGCTTGCGGTTGCATTGAAAAAGCATCCAGCAACATATTGGATATCGAGGGAAAAAAACTTGGTGGGTGCAGTTCCTGTAACTGTGGCCTTCGCATTGTTTTTTCCCTTGCCAGATTCTTTGTTGTCGACTGTCGCGCTGCTACTCGTTGTGTTTTTGGTTGCTGCATACTCAGATATGCAGAAATCAATTCCCTTGATTACATCTGCGATTGTGGGGATAGTGCTGGTCAGTTATGCGTTCACTGTTCTTAAGCTGTCGGTCTTCATGTGGGGTAGAGAGTTCGATATCCCATTAAAGCAAATAGATGCCTTGCTTGGTTTCGAAACCTTGCGAAATTGGCTAATTGAGGAAGCCCACGGCAGCAAAGGCCAAATAGTGCTTGCTGAGATCAGCTACCAGATGATTTTCCCTATCGTCGGAATGTTTGCGATTGCGAGCTATATTCAAGGTAAAGAACAGTACGAGACCTACGTGACTTCGCTTTTCTTGGTCTATGCTGTGGGTGCTTTTCTATACATCTTAATTCCAGCCTGGGGGCCATTCATGCAAAGAGAATTCGCGGATCTCGCACCCAATTGGTTTTCTGATAGCTGGCGTGTGGCAGAGCTACAGAAGTTTATTTCATTCAATTCCCTGAAGGTCCGGGCCGGTGACTATTATTTCACGGAGATACCAGTATATGGCTTTGTAGCGGCAATGCCGTCACTCCATGTTGCAACACCTGCGGTAGCCTTCCTTTTGAATATTCGCTATGGTGGTGTGGCGCTCGGACTTTCTGCCCTTTTGCTTTTAACTTCTGCGTGGGCGGCGATTGTGACGGGAATGCATTATGGCGTTGATCTGTTGGTGGGCTTTTTACTTGCCATGGTTTCAACAAAATTGGCGACGCTGAAAAATCGGTTGTCGAGCTGATTGGTATTTCAGTTCGAGGAATTAAGCGCTAAGAAACCTCTGTGCAACCCCATTTTGACAAATCTATCATCGTAAGCGGTTGATTTTATTGGATCGTAAAAACAAAAAATGGGTTGTGGAAACCATCCCTAAATTTTCATCTTATTGAAAATAAACCCGGGCAGGAGCCGAATGATCATCATGATGAGCCACCATTTTTTCGGTGCATACACCACGGGTTTGCCAGCGGCAATGCCCGCAACCATCTGCTGGGCAACACTTTCTACCGAGGCCAGCTTGGCACCTTGCCCTTTAAGGTGCGCCGTCATGGGGGTGTCGGTGGGGCCAGGTTTGATCAGCACGACTTTCACCGCGCTCTCGGCAAAACGGTGTTGCAAACCTTGGGCGTAGCGCGCCACCATGCCCTTGGCGGCGCCATAGACGTAATTGGATTGGCGCCCCCGGTCTCCGGCCACCGAGCCAATCAGCGCGATGGTGCCGTGCTGGGCTTGCGCCATGTGCTTGGCAAAGGCTTCAGCGTAGAGCACCGGCGAGATGCCATTGATGTCCAGTGCTTCGCGGCAGGCTTGCAGGTCGTTTTGGCATTGCGCCTGCTCGGGCAGCGCGCCGTGGGCAATCAGCGCGATGTCGAGCGGGCCAGAGGCGCATATGCCCGTCACCACCTCGTCGATGGCCGCAGGGTCTGAAAACGAAGCCTGCACGACATGGATGCGCGCTTGCGGGCTACGCACCTGCAAGTCGGCAGCCACCCGCTGGGTGCGTGGCAGGTCGCGGCCTACCAAGATCAACTCTGTGGTGGGCTGCTGTGCCAGCCACAGCCGGGCGCAATGCTCGGCCATCGCTGAAGTCGCGCCGATGATGGCGATTTTTTGGGGGGGCATTCAACTTCCCATTAAGCGGCGCGAAAGGCCCGAGCTGATGCCAGGGTCGCGGTAGGGTAAAAATTCTGGCTGGCGGGGGTAGCCTGCCTCGAACAGCTCACGTGGCATACGCGCGTCTTTGGCCAGGTAGATGCGGCCTTGGGCTTCGCGCACGATGGCGTCTAGGCGCTCAAACAAGCGGTGTGTGCGCGCGCCGTGGTTGGGAAAATCCAAGGCCAGGGTCACGCCGGGCTGTGCAAAGCTCAGCATTCCTACCGGCTGGCGGTTGCCGAAAGTTTTAAGCACCGCCAAAAAGGAGCCGTCGCCCGAGCGGGCAATCTCGCGCAGCATGGCCTGGATGGCATCTTGCCCGTTGGCACGCGGCACCACACTTTGGTACTGAAAGAAGCCGCGCGGGCCGTACATGCGGTTCCATTCGAGCAGGTTGTCCAGCGGATAAAAAAACGCTTCGTAATGCGCGATGGCCCGGCCTGCACGCCATTTCTTCAGGTGGTAATAGGCCACATTGAAGGGGCGCAGCGATAAGCGATTGACCAGCGACACCGGTGGCACCAGCGGCATGGTGCGTTGCTGGGCGGCGGGCAGGGGGCGCGGCGCGGTGGCGACGGGGTTGCCGCGCATGAACACGCCACGCCCGCCACCGCCAGAAATGCAGTCAATCCACGAGACGGTGTGTTCCCAATGCGCCTCAGAAGCATCGGCCAGCTGGAAAAACTCGTCTAAGTTGGCATAGGCCAGTGTCTCGGTGTCCAGCCAGGGGCCGGGCGTGCGGCGCAGTTGCAGTTCGGCTTGCGTGATGATGCCGGTCAAGCCCACGCCGCCCACGGTGGCTGCAAACCAATCACTGCGCTCGTGTGGGCCGCATTCGATGGTTTCGCCGTTGGTACGCAGCAGCGTCAGGCGCAGCACGTGGTCGCCGAAGCTGCCCAGCACATGGTGGTTTTTGCCGTGGACATCGTTGGCAATCGCGCCGCCTACCGTCACCAGCTGGGTGCCGGGTGTCACGGGCAGCATCCAGCCGCGCGGCACAGCCAGCCGCTGGATGTCGCGCAGCAGCACGCCCGCTTCGCACACCAAACGCCCGTTGTCCTCGTCGAAGGCGATGAAATGGTCTAGCCCGCCGGTCAGCCACAGGGTGCCACCGGGGTTCAGGCAGGCATCACCGTAACTGCGGCCCATGCCGTAGGCTACGCTTGGACTGTTGCGGTGGTGCAAGGTTTGTTGGAGTGTTGGCAGGTCGCGCGCACTAAGGACGTGGTGCGGGTCGGCGCTGAGTCGCCCCCAGGAGGAGACGGCTCTCATGGATGCTGCCTCTGGAAAACGTAGCGCTTGTCGAGGTGGTATTTCGCCAGATAGCCAATCGCCAGACCGATGGCACCACCCAGATAACGCATTTCGCGCGTGGCAAAGAGGTAGTGAAAACCAAACTCAAAGCCCCAGAAAATCACCGTGGTGGCCAAGCCCATAGCGGCGTACAGGGCAAAAGTACGTGTGTCATGGGCCACGTTGGCCGCACGAAAGCGAAAAATATAGCGTTTGTCGAGGAGGTATTTGACCACCAGCCCCACCCCGGTGCCCGCTACGATGGAGGCCACAATGGCTCCGGTGCCGTTGTAAGTTTGCACCACCAAGTCCTGAGCACCAATATTCGCTGTGGTTGCGATCAATGCGAAAATTGCGTACTGAACAGCCAGCTTGGTTGAGGCAAACATTTAACGTTATCACCAAGATTAAAACAATGGATCGTACCGTAACTGCCCACTCCCCTTGGGCCCAGCTGCGCGGGCTGATCAAGCTCCTGCGGCCCAAACAGTGGGTGAAAAACGGTTTCGTGCTGGCCCCGCTGATGTTTTCCGGCGAGTTTCTCGATCCGGTAGCAATCGGACAGGCGCTGTGGGCCATGCTGCTGTTTTGCGTGGCCTCGTCAGCCACCTATGTCATCAACGACATGCACGACATTGAGCGTGACCGTCGCCATCCGAAAAAATCCCAATCCCGCCCGCTGGCTGCGGGGGTCGTATCTGTGTCTGCGGCTTTGTTTTTGCTCGCTGGCCTGTATGCCGTGCTGCTGGGTGCTTGGTTTGTGGTGCCCAAGGTGCTGGGGGTGATTGCTGCCTATCTTGCGCTCAATCTGGCCTACACCTTTGTACTCAAGCACCAGCCCGTGGTGGACATCTTCACCATTGCGATTGGTTTTGTGTTGCGCGTGTATGCAGGTGCTGTGGCGCTGAGTGTGCCGGTGTCTTCTTGGATGTTCATCACCACGCTGTGCTTGGCGTTGTACTTGGCTGCTGTCAAACGCCGCCAAGAATTGAGCCAAAGCGGTAGCGAGGGGCGCAAAGTGCTGGAGAAATACTCTGTTGCTCTGGTTGATCGCTACGCGGAAATGTCGGCCACGGGGGCGTTGTTGTTTTACAGCATGTTTGTGATGTCGGCCAAGCCAGCACTGGTCATTACTGTGCCGCTGGTGTTGTTCGGCTTGTTTCGCTATTGGTTCGTGGTGGAGGCGCTGGATGGCGGCGAGTCGCCCACCGATGCCCTGCTGGCGGATTGGCAGTTGTTGCTTACGGTGGTGCTGTGGGTGCTGACATGCGGCTGGGCGCTGTGGCCAGTGCAGGGGTGAAGATGGATTTTTCGTATGCGCTAACGCCCTTTTTGACCTGGCTGGTGGCAGGGGTGCTGAAATTTTTGGTCAACAGTTTGCGCGCCGGGCAGCTGGCGTTTGGCTTGATTGGCTATGGCGGCTTACCCAGCAACCACAGTGCCATCGTTAGTAGCACGGCGGCGCTGATTGCCTTCAAAGAAGGGCTGGCGCACCCGGCGTTTGGTGTGGCTGTGACGCTGGCTTTTATCGTCATGCTAGACGCAAGCAGCTTGCGCCGCCAAGTAGGCAAGCACGCGCAGGCCATCAATGCCTTGGTAGCCAGTTCACCCGAGCGAGCGCCGTTGCGTGAACGCATGGGCCATACGCGCCTGGAAATAGCGGCTGGCATCGCCGTGGGCATCGCGGTTGCTGCCGCCGTGCATGGGTATGTGCGTTTAGGTTAACTGGCGATACCTAAAAACACAGCCAAACAGCGCTCAACTTTCTAGCATGGTGGCATCGTCTGCGCGCCCAAAAGTGGCCCCCAGCTTGTCGCGAAGATTCCGGTCAAGGTTAGCTTGCTTGCAAACTCTGACCCGCCTCGGTCAGCCAGCAAGAAAATTGGGGTCAGATTCCCATAAAATTCTGGGCAGCACGCAAACGCAATGTGGCTTTGATGGCAGGGGCTGGCTCTTATGACCTCGATCCCTAGCTAGACCACCATACCGCCCGCGTGCGCGGGTATGTGCATTTGGATGGGTTTTAGCGCCTGCTCAGGTTGGCACAAACGGGTTTATCACCTCAACCCCCAAGGCTGCAAAATCTGCCACATCCCTACTAACTACGGCCAAGCCATGCACTTGGGCGGTGGCGGCAATCATCGCATCTTCGTACAAGGTGTTGGATTTTTTGTGCATCAGCCGCGCCCACGCTCTAAACGTGCTTGCATCCATCGGCAGGACGTTATAAGTTTGGGCTACTAAGTCGAGCCAAGCCTCTATTTCGGTGGCTTTGTTGGCATTTTGCGCTCTGGTAAGTTCAATACCGGCTTGAATCTCTCCTAGCGTGACGGCGGATAAGTGCAGGTGAGCATCGTCAATGGCTTCTATCCAAGCCAGCACTCCCCCGTGGGGGCGGGGCTTGCGTAGTTCGGAGACAATGTTGGTGTCCAGTAGATACATGCGTAAGGTTCTGGCAATATTTGGGGTTAGCAGCAGAACTCAATGAATCTACTCAAATCTACGCTAATCTATCCATTATGAACAGATTAATAAGTATAGGAGAAGCAGCAAAGGCATTAGGTGTGTCCATAACAACCTTGCGCCGCTGGG
>NZ_JAQUCA010000031.1 GCF_028686475.1 Giesbergeria sp.
GGAGCGACAAAAAGCACGCGAACAGCGGCGCAGGAGGGCATCAGGGTGCAATGCGGGTGCATATTTGCAGAAAAAATCGGCTGAGGCCGGGGTGGCCGGGAGGTGCTTTTTTTGTCACGGATTCAGGTAATGGTACTCATGGTAAAAAATCTTCTTTCTACATTCTGCCGATTTTACGCGCGTAGTCGCGCTACGAGGCTTTTCCGTGGTGCGCGATGGTAGCCCCAGCACCCACCAAGGCCGCACCGACAACACCATAAACCGCGTAGCTTGGGTTACACCGTAATCCAACCTTTGCCAAATTGGCCCGCACGGCACGCAGCATAAAAAAACCGCCGCACCCCAAAAAGGAATGCAGCGGTTTTTGTGGCCGGGTTATGTTGGGTTGCAGGCAACCCAACCTACGAGGCTGCACAAACGCACGGTGCAAAGCCATATTGCCCAATTGGAAAAAATGGGCGTGTTGCAAGTCGGCAAAATGCCGGGCATCAGCACGCATGTGTACCGCGTGAACGAGGCGGCTTTGGCCCCGACGCTGGCAGAAAATTTATCCACTGAGGTGGTGTTTTCAGCACCGAAAGGCGGTGATTTTTCCGCCAGCAGTGCAGAAATCGCCACCCAGAACGGATTGAACGCATTTGAACCGACAAAGATAACGGAAGCGCCAGCGCCTGTGCCTGTGGTGCCGGAACTGGTGCCTTGTCCAGCGCCACCGCCTCCGGCACCGCCGCCAGAACTGCCATCAGCGCCAGCGCCAGAACCTGCGCCTGTGGTGCAACCAGCAGTGTTGTCATCTTCCTCATCGTCTTCTTTATTTTTAGCCGCTCTGCAAAGCCCCGAAGACCAAAGCGCACTAGAGGCTTGGCAACAGGTGCGCCATGCCAAAAAGCGCCCTGCTTTGCCCAACGCCTTGCAATGCCAACAATTGCTAGACCATGCAGCGAGTTTGGGCAAACCCTTGGGCTGGGTAGTGCAGGTGATGGCGCTTAATGATTGGGCTGGGTTTGACCCGGCATGGCTCAATAACCAACGCCCGCCACCACGTTTGCCGGTGGTGGCCACGCTGGCTGCCAGCAGCAGTCAAGCACCAGCTACGCCGCCTTATCAACCACCTGCGCCGGTCTATCCACCCGTGAGCGCCGAAGAAAGCGCCCAAGCCAAAGCGCGCTTGTTTGGCCTGTTAGAACAATGGCGCGGCCCCGAGCCTACGCAGTGGGAGCCAATTCAACCTTGCGGTGTCGCTTGGGCCGACAACATCATTGCCAGAGCTTTGCGCGGCGAGCCGGTAGGTTTTACCGCACTGGACATGGCTTGCGCGGTGGCCAAGGTGTCGCGGCGGGCGGTGCGCGCTGCGGCCAAGGCGCACAAGGCATCCCTAAAATAGGCACACCATGTCCCAAGACAACGATGCTTCCTACAAACTGCTGTTTTCCTCACCCGAGTTGGTGCGCGACTTGGTGCTGGGCTTTATCCCCGATGCGTGGCTGCACAGTTTGGACTACCGCACGCTAGAAAAAATGCCCGGTAGCTACGTAACCGACGACTTGCGCCATCGCGCTGATGATGTGGTTTGGCGCGTCAAGGTGGGGCAAGAATGGGTGTATCTCTACATTCTGATAGAGTTCCAAAGCAAGGTGGACCCGTGGATGGCGGTACGCATGATGAGCTATGTGGGGCTGCTCTACCAAGACCTCATCAAAGCCAAACAGGTATTGCCACAGCGACGCTTGCCGCCGGTGTTGCCGATAGTGCTGTACAACGGTGATGCGCCTTGGACAGCAGCCAGCAACATTGCCGACTTGATTCCCAAGGTGCCGGGGCTGGTAGCGCAGTTTTTGCCCAGTATGCAATACCTGCTGATTGCCGAAAATCGCTACACCGAGGCCGATTTGGCCCCGATGCACAATTTGGTGGCAGCGGTCATGCGTTTGCAGCACCCACACAACCAAGCCGAAGTGCTGGCGGTGATAGACCGGCTTAATGATTGGCTGGCCGACAACCCGGAGTTGATGCGGATTTTTGCCATTTGGATTCGGGCGGTGCTATTGCGCCAAAGCAAGCACCATTTGGCCTTGCCCAAGGTGCAAGACTTGAAGGAGTTAAAAATGACATTGGCAACGCGGTTAGAGCAATGGGCGCATGAGTCGGAGCAAAAGGGCCGCCAAGAAGGCCGCCAAGAAGGCCATAGAGAAGGCCATAGAGAAGGTCAAGCGCGTAGCTTGCAGCGTTTGCTGGTGGCCCGCTTTGGTCCTTTGGGTGCTGCTACGCTGGCCGATGTAGAGCAGGCCAACCTCCAGCAACTAGAGATTTGGTTTGACCGTGCCATCACGGCGCGTAGCTTGCAGGAAGTTTTTGATTAACACGGTGCATCTATGCCGTTGGAGCGAAAAACAGCCGATGCAGCCCTGCGGCAGCGCTGGAATAAAGCGTGCATGATGCAGTTCTTTTAACCTCAGGACTTTTTTCATGAGCACTCCAGAACAATTGCAAATCAATGCGTGGGCCGAGCGCCTGCGCCAAGCCGAAGCCAGTGGCAGCCCGATTGCCCCGCTGCGCGATGAAATTCCGAATGCCGAGACCGCCTATGCCGTGCAACTGGCCAATGTACGCCATGCGGTAGAGCAAGGGCGGCGCATTGTGGGGCGCAAAATTGGCCTGACCTCGCCCGCCGTGCAAAAACAACTGGGCGTGAGCCAGCCCGATTTTGGCACCCTGCTGTCGGACATGATTTATGGCGATGACGAAGAAATCCCCACCAGTCGCACCTTGCAACCCAAGGTAGAGGCTGAAGTGGCCTTGGTGCTAGAGCGCGATTTGGACTTGGACGATGCCACGCTGATTGACCTCATCAATGCCACCGCCTATGTGCTGCCCGCCATCGAGATTGTTGGCAGCCGCATTGCCAACTGGAATATCCAGTTTATCGACACCGTGGCCGACAACGCCTCTAGCGGCTTGGTGGTGTTGGGCGGCGTGCCGACCAAGCTCAATGGCTTGGACCTCAAAATGGTGCAAATGACCATGACGCGCAGCGGCGAGCAAGTCTCTAGCGGCCACGGCGGCGCCTGTTTGGGCCATCCGCTCAATGCGGCAGTCTGGCTGGCGCGGCGCATGGCCTCTTTGGGCCAGCCCCTGCGTGCCGGTGATTTGGTTCTGACGGGTGCTTTGGGGCCGATGGCCCCGGTGCAACTGGGCGACCGTTTCGAGGCCCATATTAGCGGCGTGGGCACGGTGCGGGCGCATTTTGGCCACTAAGCATTGCATTTTTTAGGCACATTGCGACTGGCTTGCTGCTCGCATTGGCGTTAAGGTAGGGCTTTTGCCGTTTGGCACCAGCCCTGCCCATACCCCCAAGCACCATGACACACAAAAAGCCCACCCAAAAGATTCATGTAGAAGTGGCACTGTACGACAGCACCCGTTGCCGGGGCTTTATCCATCTGCAAGCCCAACAGCGCTTGCAAGACTTGCTCAATGACCGGCGCGGTTTTATTCCGCTAGAGATGAGCGCCGACGGCGGCGAGCTGATTTTGGTCTCTAAGCGCTTTATTGTGTATATCCACGAAACCAATATTGATTTTTCTGCCTTCAAAATCCCTGATGAAGAGAAAACGAAATAACCATGCGCGATACCAATGCACTGGTTTTGTTCTCGGGCGGCCAAGACTCCACTACCTGTTTGGCGTGGGCGCTAGAGCGGTTTGCCCATGTAGAGACGATTGGCTTTGATTACGGCCAGCGCCACCAAGTTGAACTGCAAGCACGGCACAACGTGCTGCACGCCCTGCGGGCGCGGTTTCCGCACTGGGCTGCCCGCTTAGGCCCAGACCACATGGTCGATTTGGCCGTGTTGGGCCACCTCAGTGATACCGCCCTCACGCGCGACACCGAAATTGCCATGACGGCTGCTGGCCTGCCCAATACTTTTGTGCCGGGGCGCAACCTGCTGTTTTTTCAGTTGGCGGCAGCGGTGGGCTATCGACGTGGGCTGCATACGCTGGTGGGCGGCATGTGCGAAACCGATTTTTCGGGCTACCCCGATTGCCGTGATGACACCATCAAAGCCTTGCAGGTGGCGGTGTCGCTGGGCATGGGCCAACGTTTTACCTTCGAGACCCCGCTGATGTGGCTGGACAAGGCGCAAACGTGGGCGCTGGCGCACACCTTGGGCGCTCAAGCTTTGGTTGATATTTTGCTGGAGCAATCGCACACCTGCTACCACGGCACGCGCGAAGTGCGCCACCCTTGGGGCTATGGCTGCGGCCAATGTCCGGCTTGTGTGTTGCGCCAGCGTGGCTTTGAGGCTTGGCAGGCCAGCGCGGTGCCCTAGCCGTTGCGGCTTACTTGCGCGTTGCTGCGCTGTACAAGCCTTGCACCTTGGGCACGTTTTCTTCTAATTCGCGGATGCGTTGCGGCCCACTGGGGTGGGTGGATAAAAACGCCAGCCCGCTGGTTTTGCCGCCGGTGGCTTGGCCCATTTTGCGCCATAGGCTGACGGCGGCAGTGGGCGCATAGGCAGCGCGGGCGGCCATTTCTAGCCCGACCAAATCGGCATCGCTTTCGTCACTGCGGCTAAATTGCAGCGTGAGCAATTGCCCGCCCAAGTTGGCCGCCAAGTTGCCTAAATCGCCCAAGCCTAGCAGTTGCGCGCCCAAGCGCAGGCCGATGTTGGTGGCCTGGGTTTTGGCGATACGCTCGCGCGCGTGTTCGCGCAGGGCGTGGGCCATTTCGTGGCCCATAATCATTGCGACTTCATCGTCGGTGAGCTTGAGCTTTTCCAGAATGCCGGTGTAGAAGGCGATTTTGCCGCCGGGCATACAAAAGGCGTTAATTTGCGGACTGGCAATCAAATGGACTTGCCAGCGCCAGCTGCGCGCGCGCGGGTTCCACGGTGCGGTAAAAGGCAGCAAGCGCTGCCCAATGGCGCGCAGGCGTTGCAGTTGCGGGTGGTTGTCGGGGGCCAAGGCGCGTTGGGCGCGCGCTTGCTCTAGCATTTGGCGGTATTGCTGCTCGGCGGCGGCCTCTAGGGTCTCGGCGGGCACCAGCTTACGCATGGCCGAGGCATTGCCCACATCTACTTGGGCCAAGGCGGGCGGCGCAATCAGGCTGGCCCCGGCGGCCAACAAAAAACCACGGCGCGCAGACCAAAGACTATGGGCCGCCAGCGGCGGGGGCAAAGAATGGGAGCAAAACAGGCACATGCGCCAATAATAGGCACAAAAAGGAATCCTTGATGTCAGCCGACCCCGCCGCCGTTCCACCAGCTCCACGCCCCTCTTGGCGGCAAACCCTGCGCGTCTATTTAGAACCGGCCAGCTTGCGGATGCTTACTTTGGGCTTTTCTGCGGGCCTGCCCTTGCTGCTGGTGTTGGGCACCCTGAGCTTTTGGCTGCGCGAAGCTGGCATTGACCGCACCACGATTGGCTATTTAAGCTGGGTCGGGCTGGCCTATGCGTTCAAGTGGGCTTGGTCGCCCTTAGTCGATAGGTTGCCGCTGCCACTGCTCACGCGCCGCTTGGGGCGACGGCGCAGTTGGTTGTTGCTATCGCAAGGGCTGATTGTGGCTGGGCTGCTGGGCATGGCCTTCAATGACCCCCAACAGGCATTGGAGCCAGTGGTGTGGTGTGCGCTGGCAGTGGCGTTTGGTTCGGCCACGCAAGATATTGCCTTGGATGCCTTCCGCATCGAGTCTGCCGATACCGCACACCAAGCCGCCTTGGCCGCTACCTACCAAACCGGCTACCGCTTGGCCATGATTTGGGCCGGTGCCGGGGTGTTGTGGCTGGCCGCACGCGCGCAAACCCCCGAGACCAGCGGTTACCAGCACGGTGCTTGGCAGGTGGCGTATATGGTGATGGCGGCCTCGATGCTGGTGGGCACCATTACCGTGTTGCTATCGCACGAGCCACAGCAAGCGCCGCTGCCGCCTTCGCGCAATGCAGCCGAATGGCTGCGCGGTGCGCTGGTGGAGCCGTTTGCCGATTTTTTGCGCCGCTACCGCTGGCAGGCGGTGCTGATGCTGGCGCTGATTGGGATTTATCGCATCAGCGATGTGGTGATGGGCATCATGGCCAATCCCTTCTATGTGGATATGGGTTACACCAAGGACGAGGTGGCCGCCGTGACCAAGGTGTTTGGCGTACTCATGACGCTGCTGGGGGCGTTTATCGGTGGCGTGTTGTCTTTGCGCTTGGGCGTGATGCGCGTGCTGATGCTGGGCGCGGTGCTGTCGGCGGCCAGCAATTTGTTATTTGCTTGGCTAGGCACGCGCGGCCACGATTTGACCGGGCTGGTGTGGGTGGTCAGTGCCGATAACCTATCGGGCGGGATTGCCTCGGCGGCGTTTATCGCCTACTTGTCGGGCTTGACCAATGTGCAGTATTCGGCCACCCAGTATGCGCTGTTTAGCTCCATGATGCTACTGGCACCTAAATGGCTGGCGGGGTTCTCGGGGCAGTTTGTCGATGCCCACGGCTACACGCCATTTTTTGTCGGCACGGCCCTGCTGGGTGTGCCGGTGTTGTTGCTGGTGGCGCTGGTTTCTAGGATGAAATCATTGGATACAGCACCGGCTTCGGAGACTGTGTGATGGAGCCTTTAAGGCCATTTTTGCCTACAATGACTCCGCTGTCACTGGGATTCCTTAGAGGCAGGCTCGGCTACAAAACCAATGCGCCGCAAACCGGCTTGGTGCGCCAGCCCCATCACCTCGACCACACGCCCATAGGGCACAGCGGCATCGGCGCGCAATTGCACTTCGGTATCGGGCTGCGTGGCCGCGATGGCGCGCAATTTTTCAGCCAAGGCCAGCGCTGCGATGGGCTGCTCCTCTACAAACACTTGGCCAGCTTGGTTGAGTGCCACCGTCACCGAACGCGGGGCCGCGCCCGGCGTAGCGCCCTCGGTTTGGGGTAAATCGAGCCGAATGCTGCTGGCCAACAAGGGCGCAGTCAGGATAAAAATGACCACCAGCACCAGCATCACATCAATCAGCGGTGTCATGTTGATGTCGCTGATGGGCTGGGGTGCGCTATGGCGTTCGAGGCGACCAAAAGCCATGAGAGGGCACTCCTAGAGGTAAACTTAATCAGCCACCACGCTGGCAGCTACACCAGTGGCAGCAGTGGCAGGAGCCGCCGATACCGGGGCTAACGGGGACGCAGGGGCTGGTTTGGCCGCTGGTTTCTTGGTCGTGGTGCTGACGGGAGAGGCATCAACCACCAACTCGCGCAGGTCACGGGCAAAGCCTTCTAAATCGGCTTCGATGCGCCCGAGCAGGCGGCCAAAGATGTTGTAGGCCAGCACGGCTGGGATGGCCACCGCCAAGCCAGCAGCGGTCATGACCAAGGCTTCGCCCACCGGGCCAGCAACATGCTCAATGCTGATTTGCCCAGCACTGGCAATGGCCGTCAGGGCATGGTAAATACCCCAAACGGTGCCCAATAAACCGACAAACGGTGCCGTAGAACCAATAGTGGCCAACAACACTTGGCCCCATTGCAGCTTGCCCAGCACCCGGTGCAGGGCATCGCGCAACACGCGCGTGAGTTGCTGGCTGGCGCTGCCTGCTTGGGCCAAGGTAATGCTGCCACCGGGCGGTTGGGCCAAAGCGTCGGCGGCCTCCACCAAGGGCAACACCAAGGCTTCACGGTCTAGGGCAGCAATCTGCTGGCGCGCCACTGGCCAACTCGATGCTTGCCAAAACGCGGCGACACCACGTGCCACATCCACACGGGCGCGGTGCATCAGCCAGCTTTTCCAGACGATAACGACCCAACTGGCCACCGACATCAGCAGCAGCAAAGCTGCCGTGCCTTGGGTGACAAAGTCGCCTTGGTGTAACCAGTGCAGCGCGTCCATAAAAAATCAGGGTTTAGTTGAGGCCCAGCACGTCGAACATGTCGAACAGGCCGACCTGCTGGTTTTGTAAAAAGCGCACCGCGCGCAAGCTGCCTTGGGCATAGGTGGTGCGACTGGAGGATTTGTGCGTGATTTCGATGCGCTCGCCGGTACCCGCAAACAAAACGGTGTGGTCGCCCACAATATCACCCCCGCGAATGGTGGCAAAGCCGATGCTGGACGGGTCGCGCTCGCCGGTCACGCCTTCGCGCGCATAGACGGCGCAGTCTTTTAAGTCGCGGCCTATGGCTTTGGCCACCACTTCGCCCATTTTGAGCGCCGTGCCCGAAGGGGCATCCACCTTGTGGCGGTGGTGGGCCTCGATGATTTCAATATCGTAGCCGGTGGCCAGCGCCTTGGCGGCCATTTCTAGCAATTTGAGCGTCACATTCACGCCCACGCTCATGTTGGGGGCCAGCACGATGGCGGTGCGCTGCGCCAGCGTGGCAATTTCGGCTTTTTGTTCTTCGGTGAAACCAGTGGTGCCGACCACGGCTTTGACACCCATTTCGGCACAGACGCGCAAATGGGCCAAAGTGCCCTCGGGGCGGGTAAAGTCAATCAGGGCATCGGCATTTTGCAGGCCGGCGCGGATGTCTGCCGTGATGGGCACGCCACTGGCATGGCCAGAAAAAGCGGTGGCATCCGAGCCAATCATGGGGCTGGCAGCAATATCCAAGGCGCCAGCGAGTACGCAGTCATCGCTGGCGCTGATGGCTTCAATCAACATATGGCCCATGCGGCCACTGGCACCGGCAACCGCCACGCGGAAAGTAGCAGAACGGGGAGAAAGGGAGGTGGTCATGCTTACATTTAGAAAAAAACACGGGTAGCCCCAGCAGCGTACTGGCTCTGGCGCACAAAAAAGGGGACTTGGGGGCTACTCCAGTGGCGGATAGGTAGCACTGGCCGGGGCCGTGGGCGGCGCAGAGGTCTCTGCTCGGGCAGTGGCAGGGGTGCTACCGGGGTAACGCGCCAACTGCTCGGGGGTGGCTTCTAGCACCGGTGTGGTGCGCGCTTGGTTGCGATTGCCCAAGGTGGCGACAAACTCGCTCTCGGAGGGCATTTCATCGCCTTCAAAGCGCAACAAAGCATCCTCTTTGAAAAATACCGTGAGTTTGCGTGTTTGCACCTCCACACCGGGGCGGCGCAGGGTGAAGACGTATTCCCAGCGGTCGGCATGGAACAGACTGGTCACTAAGGGCGTGCCCAAAATATCACGCACCTGCTGGCGGCCCATGCCCACTTGCAAGGCTTGCACCTGCTCGCGCGAGACAAAATTGCCCTGCACCACATCCACCCGGTAAGGCGTGACGGCGCTGGCAAGGCGGTCTTTGGTGCCGTCAAGGCTGCCGCAGGCGGCCAAACTGGCACCCCACAACAGGATAAGCCCCAAACGGGCACTGCAATGGACTTGGGCGGGCATGGACAAAAGCATAGGGCTATGATGGATCCGATTCATTGTAGCGGTTGGCCCACTGCCTAGGGCTGGCAATAAAATCTTCCTTTGCATCTTTTCTGGTCATGACCAATATCGACGAACTTAAGAGTACCGGACTCAAGGCTACTTTGCCGCGCCTGAAAATTTTAGAAATTTTCCAGAAAGGCACGCAGCGCCACATGACAGCGGAAGACGTATTTCGGGTGCTGTTAGAAGAGCGCTCGGATGTCGGTCTGGCGACGGTGTACCGGGTACTGACCCAGTTTGAGCAGGCCGGTTTGCTGATGCGTAGCAATTTTGAGAGCGGCAAGGCGGTGTACGAGCTAGACCAAGGCCAGCACCACGACCATTTTGTCTGTACCCAATGCGGCAAGGTGGAAGAGTTCTACGATGCCGAGATTGAAAAGCGCCAACAAGCCATTGCCAAAACCAAAGGCTGGCTGGTGCATGACCACGCGATGGCCTTGTATGGCGAGTGCGCCCTGTGCGTCGCCAAGCAGGCCGTGTGTGAGCGCAGCGAGCAGTGTTAAAGCATTGCTAAGCCAGCCAGGGCGGCCAGGGGCGCATAAAAATTACAGGTTTTGGTCCATCGCGCGGCGGTGGCGCTCGACAAACTCTTGGTAGGTATCAATGCCGCGCAAATTGAGGATGGTGTTACGCACCGCCGCCTCGACCAGCACGGCAATATTGCGCCCTGCCACCACTTGGATAATCACCTTGAGTACCGGCACGCCCAGCACGTCTTGGGTGAGCGGTTCGTAGGGCATACGCTCGTAGTCGCGTTCCATCGTCTCTTTGCGGACCAAATGCACAATCAGGCGCAGGCGCATTTTGCGTCGCACGGCGGTTTCGCCAAAAATGGCCCGAATATCCAGCAGGCCAATGCCACGCACTTCTAACAAGTTTTGCAGCAGCTCGGGGCAACGCCCCTCAATGGTGGTTTGGTTGATGCGGTACAAATCGACCGCATCGTCGGCCACCAAGCCGTTACCGCGTGAAATCAGCTCTAGCCCGAGTTCACTTTTGCCCAAGCCAGACTCGCCCGTGATGAGTACGCCCAAGCCCAGAATGTCCATAAACACGCCATGCACCGTGGTGCGGTCGGCAAAATGTTTGGACAGATAGGCGCGCAGCACGTCAATCACAAAGGCGGATGACTCGTGCGTGGCAAACATCGGAATTTGCGCCCGCTCGCACATCTCTAGCAAGCCCTCGGGGGGGCCTTGGCCGTCGGCCAAAATCAGCACCGGCGGCTCTAGTGTGACGATGCGGGCAATGCGACGCTTGCAATCTTCGGTGGTGGCACCGGCCAAGTAGGCGACTTCGCGCTCGCCCAACACTTGTACCCGGTAAGGATGGATGTAGTTGAGGTGGCCGACCAAATCAGCCCCTGAACGTGCGGTACGCACCGCCATCTCTTCAAAGCGGCGCTCGGATGCCCCCAAACCGGCTACCCACTCCCATTTCAGGGTGGTGCGGAACTCTTCAAACAGGGCATCGGCGCTAACCACGTTGTGCTTCATGGGGCGCTCCGCAGTGCTTAGGCCATTTGGGTTGATTGCCAACGGGCAATCAGGCCGTGCAACTCAACGGCATCAGCGCAAGACTTGATGGTTTCGCGCAAACTACCATCGCTGAGCAGCTCGGCAATCTCGGACAAAATTTCCAAGTGCTTTTGCGTGGCGGCTTCGGGCACCAGCAGAAAAATCAACAGCCCCACGGGCTGCTCATCAGGGGCATCAAAGCCAATCGGGTGTGCCAGTTGGAACACGGCCGCCATCGGCGATTTGAGCCCCTTGATGCGGCCATGCGGAATGGCCACACCGTGGCCTAAACCCGTAGAGCCTAAGCGTTCACGGGCAAACAGACTGTCGGTAATCAGCGCGCGCGAGAGTCCGTGCAGGCTTTCAAACAACAGACCAGCTTCTTCAAAGGCGCGCTTTTTGCTGGTGGCGTCAACGGCCACAAGAACTTGCGCGGCAGGCAGGATGGAGGAAAGTCGGTTCATGGTTTGGCGCAGATTATGCACCCGCTGGCGCAAAGATTAACAATTTGTCGCAGAAGAACCCAAAGGCCGCACGGCGGCGGCCAGTCGGGAGCGGGCAAATGGCTCACGCACTGAGATAAGGGCGCACATCCGAATGGTGCTCTTGTACGCGGTTTTTGTAGCGCATCACTTGGCGGTCTAATTTGTCCACCATTTCATCGACAGCGGCGTACAGGTCTTGGTGTGCAGATTCGGCAAACAAATCGCTGCCCTTGACATGGATGTTGCACTCGGCGCGCTGGCGTTTTTCTTTTTCTTTTTGTTTTTCGACCGACAACAACACCTTGACCCCCACCACCTGATCAAAATGGCGCGTGATGCGCTCCAGCTTGGATTGCACATAGGTACGCAAGGAGGGGGTCACGTCCAGATGGTGGCCGCTAATGGTCAAATTCATGCTGTCTCCGCTCGTTCGTTGTCACAAAACCCAACGCAGATGCCGCGTGGGCCGCCACTAAAACCCGTCACACTGCTTTCACATTAGGCAACTATGCGCCCGCACGGGCATAAAAGCAATGCTTGAACCACCTTGGTGCAGGGGGTAAAAACCCCCTATCGCCACGGCCAGAAAAAACCCGCAGAATGTTGGGTTCTGTTGCACACAGCAGCGTTTGTAACCGTGGCCGACTGCGGCCTAAAATCGGGGTTGGCCCTTTCTGTTTTTATTGCCCAACACCATGACCCAGTCCAGCTCCTCTGCCCTGCACACTTCCGCATTGACTTCGCTGCCCTTGCTGGCACGCGGCAAAGTGCGCGACAACTACGCCGTGGGCGATGACCGCATCCTGATGGTGGCCTCGGACCGTTTGTCGGCCTTTGATGTCATCATGGGCGAGCCGATTCCCGGCAAGGGCGAGCTGCTGACGCAAATGGCGCTGTTTTGGTTTGACAAGCTGGGCCACATCTGCCCCAACCACCTGACTGGCCAAGCCCCCGAATCGGTGGTTACGCCCGCAGAAGTGCCGCAAGTGCAAGGCCGCTCCATGTTGGTGCAGCGCTTGCAGCCGGTCCTGATTGAGGCCGTGGTGCGTGGCTATCTGGCCGGTAGCGGCTGGAAAGAGTACCAAGAATCACAATCGGTGTGTGGCGTGCCATTGCCTGCTGGCTTGACCAACGCCGCCAAACTGCCCGCGCCCATTTACACCCCCGCTGCCAAGGCGGAAATGGGTGACCACGATGAGAACATCACCTACGAGCGCACGGTAGAGATGGTGGGCGACAAGCTGGCCGCGCAAATCCGCGACACGGCCATCCGCCTGTACCAAGAAGCCGCCGACATCGCCTTGGCCAAGGGCATGATTATTGCCGACACCAAGTTTGAGTTTGGCCTGACCGCCGATGGCACTTTGGTGTTGATGGACGAGGTACTGACCCCCGACAGCTCGCGTTACTGGCCGGTCGAGGGCTACGAGGCCGCCTTGGCAGCGGGGCAAAACCCACCCAGTTACGACAAGCAGTTTGTGCGCGACTGGCTGGAGCAAGCCCAAGTGGACGGCCAGCTTTGGAACAAGACCGCCCCCGCTCCTGCCTTGCCGCAGGATGTGATTGAAAAAACGGCGGCCAAGTACCGCGAAGCCCTGACCCGCCTAACGGCCTAAAAAGGCCGTGGCGCTTAATTGAGCGCCATGCTGAGCTTGCGCCGGTAGGCCGACACCAAGGCGGCCTGCGGGTCTTGTTGCACTGCCGCTTGGCCTGCCAGTGCAATGCCGGGGCTGGCTGCTTTGCCTGCGGCATCAGCCGTGGGCTTGGGGCGCGGTGGCGTGAGCAACTCTAGCAGGGCGACATAGGTTTTGCGCGGGGCTTCGTCGTCCCATTTTTTATCACGCTGGATGATTTCTAACAATTCATCCATCGCTGCGGGCCATTCACCTTGGGCAATCAAGCGGCGGCTTTTGGCAAAACGGGTGGCAAAGTCGCGCCGGTTGTCGGCCAGCAATTCGTCAAACTTTTCCAGCGGCCAAGCGCCACGCGGGTCATTAGCGACAAACTCCAAGGCGTTAAGCCATTGGTTCAGGGCTTCAAAACGCAGTTCTACCGGAATTTGGGCCATCGCTGGGGCCAAGGCCGCTGCCGCTTCGTTGAGTTGGCCGGTGGCTATCAGATGCTTGACGTAATCAAAGCGCAAATCGTTGTTGCCGGGGTCAGCTGCCAAAGCATCGGCTAGGCGGTGCTGCTCGGCTTGGGGGTCTTGGGGTGCTTGCGGCTCTGGAGTGGCTGGAGCTTGCGCTGGAGCGACCTCGGCAGCGGGGGGCAGATGGCGCTCTAAGAATTCGCGCACCTCGGCGGCTGGCAAAGCCCCGACAAAGCCATCCACCGGCTGGCCTTCATGGAACAGCACACAAAATGGGATGCTACGCACGCCAAACATTTGCGACAGTTGTCCGGCAATTTGCGGCACCTTGTCGGCATCGAGTTTGGCCAGAATAAAGCGTCCGGCATAGTCGATTTCTAGCTGCTCTAGCACCGGGCCGAGTTGCTTACAGGGGCCGCACCAAGGTGCCCAGATGTCCAGCAACACGGGGGCCTGCATGGAGGGCAGCAGAACTTCGGCTTCAAAATTTTCTAAGGTAATGTCGATCATGGTGTTGGGGTTTCCACAAGGGCGTGGCAAAGTAAAATCACAGGTTCACATTTTGCGGCAGCCGCCACGATGGTGCACCGCCCCCACACTATGACCACCATTCAGATCGGCGTTGTCATGGGCTCCAGCAGCGACTGGGACACCATGCAGCACGCAGTCGAGATTCTTCAGCAGTTTGGCATCGCCCACGAGGCGCGTGTGGTTTCGGCCCATCGGATGCCCGACGATATGTTCGCCTATGCCGAGGCCGCCGCAGGCCGGGGCCTGAAAGCCATCATTGCCGGTGCTGGCGGTGCAGCCCACCTGCCGGGCATGATTGCCGCCAAAACCACGGTGCCGGTGTTGGGCGTGCCCGTGGCCAGCAAGCATTTGCAGGGGGTTGATTCTTTGCACAGCATTGTGCAAATGCCCAAGGGCATCCCGGTAGCCACTTTTGCCATTGGCGTAGCTGGTGCGGCCAATGCCGCCCTGTTTGCCGTGGCCCTGCTGGCAACAGAAAACCCGGCACTGCGCGAAAAGCTAGAAGCCTTCCGCGCTGCCCAAACCGAAACTGCGCGCAACATGGCTTTGCCGCCCGCAAACTGATGAATTCGCTTAATGCTCCTTTGTTGCCCGGCGCTACGCTGGGCGTGTTGGGTGGTGGCCAGCTGGGGCGCATGTTTGTCCATGCAGCACAGGCAATGGGCTACTTTACCGCCGTACTCGATGAAGACCCGACCAGCCCAGCAGGTTTGGTCAGCCACCAGCATATTCCAATGGGCTACCAAGACCCAGAAGGTTTGGCCCGTTTGGCCGCCATCTGTGATGCCATCACCACCGAGTTTGAGAACGTGCCCGCCGTCTCCTTGGCGGCGCTGGCTGGGCAGTGCTTTGTTGCCCCAGCAGCCCGTGCCGTGGCCGTGGCGCAAGACCGCGCCCAAGAAAAGGCCCATTTTGTTGGCTGTGGCGTGCCTTGTGCGCCCTATGCAGTGATTGAAACCCCAGAACAACTGGCTGCTGTGGGGGCTGAGCTGCTGCCCGGCATCCTGAAAACCGCCCGTTTGGGCTACGACGGCAAGGGCCAAGTGCGCGTGCAAACTGCCGCCGAACTGGCCAGCGCTTGGCACGCCTTAAAGCGCGTACCCTGCGTGTTAGAAAAAATGCTGCCGCTGGCGCTGGAATGCTCGGTGATTGTGGCGCGTGGGATGGATGGCAGCATCGTCAATCTGCCGGTGCAGCGCAACTTGCACCGCGATGGCATTTTGGCCGTCACCGAGGTTTATGACGGCAACGTCCCAGCAGCCGTAGCCGCCCAAGCCGTGGCCGCAGCCCAAGCCGTAGCGCAAGATTTGGACTACGTGGGCGTGCTGTGCGTTGAGTTCTTTGTGTTGCAAGATGGCAGCTTGGTAGTCAACGAGATTGCACCGCGCCCGCACAACAGCGGCCATTACAGCCAAAATGCCTGCGATGTGTCGCAGTTTGAACTGCAAGTGCGTACCTTGGCGGGTTTGCCATTGGTGCAACCACGCCAACACAGTGCCGCTGTCATGCTCAATTTGTTGGGTGATTTGTGGTTTGCCCACAGCGACACGGCACAAACGCCCCCGTGGGATGCCGTGCTGGCCTTGCCCGGCACGCATCTGCACCTGTATGGCAAAACCGTAGCCAAGCATGGGCGCAAGATGGGGCACCTCAATATTACCGCTGCCACGCCAGAAGCCGCCCGCGCCACTGCCTTGCAAGCGGCGGCTTTGCTCGGCATTGCGCCGTTCTGAGCAGCAGCATGATTTTGGATGGCACTTCGCCCGACTCCATCACCGCTGCGGCCCAAGCCTTGCAGCGCGGTGAACTGCTGGGCTTGCCCACCGAAACCGTGTATGGCTTGGCTGCCGATGCCAGCAACGATGCAGCGGTGGCGCAAATTTTTGCTGCCAAAGGCCGCCCAGCAGACCACCCACTCATCGTGCATGTGGCCGCTGCCAGCGCTGCTACCCACTTTGCCCAAGAAATTCCGGCCTTTGCCCAAGCCCTGATGGCCGCCTTTTGGCCCGGCCCCCTCACGCTGATTGTGCCGCGCTTGCCCGGTGCCGCCAGTGCGGCTACGGGTGGGCAGAACAGCGTCGGCTTGCGTTGCCCCTCGCACCCGGTGGCACAAGCGGTGTTACGCGCCGCCGCTGGCTTGGGTGTTTGGGGTGTGGCAGCACCCAGTGCCAACCGCTTTGGCCGCGTCAGCCCCACCACGGCCCAGCATGTGCAAGCAGAATTGGGCACAGAGTTGTTGGTGTTGGATGGCGGCCCCTGTGCCGTGGGCATTGAATCCACGATTGTCGATTGCACCCGTGGCGTGCCGGTATTGCTGCGCCCCGGTGCCATTACGCGCGCACAAATTGCCGCTGCTTGTGGCGTGCAACCGCTATCGCCCGAAGAGCTGCCCGCGCACACGCCGCGCGCCTCGGGTACGTTGGCCAGCCATTACGCCCCTCAAGCCACAGTGCGCCTGATGGATGCCAAAGCCTTGCAAGCCGGGTTGGATGTGTTGGGCGCGGACGCTGCCCATTTGGCGGTGTATGCACGTACTGCGATGCGTAGCGCGTCCAAGCAGGTACTGCTGCGCCCCATGCCGCACGACCCCGCCGCCGCCGCGCAAGAATTGTTTGCCACCCTGCGTAGTTTGGATGATGCTGGCGTGCGCCTGATTTGGATTGAAACCCCACCCGATGGCTCAGACTGGGAAGGTGTGCGCGACCGGCTGCAACGGGCAGCGGCCTAGTCTTTCTTGGCGGGCACAAAAACCGGCAATAAATCAACTCGTTCAGTGTTGCCCCCAAGGATTTAGGAGACGAACCTCAAGACCGGCGAAATCCTTGATGTTGCGCGTGACCAGCGTCAGGTCGTGCTGCAAAGCTGTGGCCGCCAGCAGCGCATCAATGGCCGGCAACGGTCTGCCCGCTTGGGCCATCAGCCGCCCCCAACGGTCGGCGGTGTGGGCATCCACCGCGAGTAGGCGGCCCACGAAGTAATTGGGCAGCTCCACTTCCAGCCAGTCCAACAAGGACTGCTTGCGGGCAGCGTCTTCCACCCTTTCCAAGCCCTTGCGAATCTCGCCCAGCGTCAGCACGCTCAAAAATAGCGACTGGCGCGGCCTGGCGCGCATCCAGGCCACAACGTTCGGGTCTGGCTGCTTGCGCCGCAGTTCGGACAGCACGTTGGTGTCAATCAGGTAGCTCAAAAGTCCACCTCGCGCGCTAGGCTGCGGTCGCGCTCGAACTCGATGTCGTCGCTGCCATACAGTGGGGACTGCTGCATGAAGTCCACCAGCGAGGCTTGATTCCCACTGAGTTGGTCGAAAAGCGCGCGGGAAATCACGACAGCCACCGAACGGCCATGTACGGTGATCTCCTGGGGGCCGTCGTCGGCTGCGTGTTTGACCATTTCGGAAAACCGTGCTTTGGCGGTTTGCATTTGCCAAGTTTGCATCTTCAACCTCCTTAAAGTTGTTATTTTGACCGGCACTTTGCCCAACTCCACCGCTACTGCGGCCTAAGTCCTTCTTGGTAGGATGTGCCCACAGGAGGCACTAGCAAGTGGGCACAAAAACCGGCAATGATCTTTTTATCGTTGATAACAGCGATGCTGAATGGAAGGTACTGAACTACCTCTCGGAGTGGGCAGAGATATCTTCCCGCTTCGACATTGCCACGGGCTACTTTGAAATTGGTGCCTTGCTGGCGCTGGATGGCCAGTGGCAAAAGCTCGACCAAATTCGCATCCTGATGGGCGATGAAGTCACTAAGCGCACCCATAAAGCATTGGCCGAAGGTATTGCCCGCATCACGGCGCAGCTGGACGACAGCATAGAACGCGAAAAAACCAAAAACGATTTTCTGACCGGCGTGCCCGCCATCGTGCAAGCGCTGGCCAGCGGACAAATCAAGTGCCGCGTTTACACCAAAAAGAAGTTTCACGCCAAGGCGTACATCACCCATTCCAAATTAGCGGTGGTTGGCTCTTCGGCCTTGGTCGGCTCTAGCAACTTTACCTCTCCCGGCTTGACGGGCAATGTGGAACTGAACGTTCAGTTGCGCCGCGAAGTGGAAGAACTGCAACAGTGGTACGAAGCCCATTGGGACGATGCCGAAGATGTGTCTGCCGCTGTGCTGAAAGTGATTGAACGCCACACGCGCGAATACCTGCCGTTTGAGGTGTACGCCAAAGCCTTGCAAGCGTATTTCCAGAATTACGAACAAAGCGCCGGGGATTGGGAGCGCCACCACTCGCGCATGTACGGCACTCTCGACCAGTACCAGCGCGATGGCTATGGCGCTTTGCTCAAAATTGGGGCCAAATTTGGCGGTGCCTTTTTGTGCGATGGCGTAGGGCTGGGTAAAACCTTTGTCGGCCTGATGCTGATTGAACGATTGGTGAAGTTTGAGCGCAAAAAAGTGCTGCTCATCGTCTCCAAGTCTGGGCGTGAACCGGTTTGGGAATCGAGCTTGCGCCGCTACCTGCCCGAGTTATTTGGTGATTTTTCCAATCTGGTCATCATCAACCACACCGATTTGCAGCGTGGCGGCACTTGGGTGGAAAAGCTGCAACGGCTGAAAGAACAGGCGGACGTGGTGGTAGTGGACGAGGCGCACCATTTTCGCAACCCCAGCAGCAAAAAAGACACCTCGCGCTACTGGCAAATGCAAGACTTGGCCAAGAGCAAACAAGTATTCATGCTCACGGCCACGCCCATCAACAACCGCCTGATGGACTTGCAGCATTTGATAGAACACTTCACCCAGCGCGAAGCCGGTCACTTCAAAGAAACCCTTGGCATCCACTCGCTGCCGGGACATTTTCGCAAGCTGGAAAAAGACCTGGCCCAGCGCATGGGTAGCGAGTTACTTCAGGGTGAGCTGCCGGGCATCGAGGCAGGCGATTTGCTGGCGCACGACAACCTGTTTCGTTCGCTGGTGGTGCAGCGCAGCCGCGCCTATGTCAAGCAAAGCCAAATCACGGCGGGTGCTAAAGAGGCCATGTTCCCCAAACGCGAGGCCCCCAAGCTGGCCGAATATTCGGTCAAAAAAACCTACGGCAAACTGCTACGCCTGCTGGAAAAAGCTTTCAACAAAAAGCAGCCGCTGTTTACCCTGCCCATGTATTACCCACTGGCCTACTCCAAAGTGCCCGTGGACGACGGTTTTGCCGAAAACCGCCAAAAGCAAGTCGTGGGGCTGATTCGTATCCTGTTTTTGAAGCGTTTTGAAAGTTCCGCCCGAGCCTTTGAAGCGTCGTGCTGGCAACTGCTCTACAAAATGATGGCCTTTGTGCAGGTCAACAGCAGCACCAAGCACGAACAAGCCGCCTTTGAGCGCTGGAAAATCCACCACAGCGAACTGCTAGGCGATAGCCAAGCACGCCAAAACGAACTGTTTGATGCCGCGCCCACTGAAGAGCAAGACGAGGACATCATCCCCGAAGAAATGCTCGAAGCCGCTGATAAGTTAGACCGCAACGCCTTTGACGTGCCGCAAATTTTGTCCGAATCCTTACAAGACCTGAACCAGATTGCCGAATTTTTGGACGAACTGCGCCAGTTCAAACCCAGCCACGACGACAAACTGCGCGCTCTCATCCACTTGCTGAAAACCGACCCGGTGCTGAAAAAGCACAAGGTCATGATTTTTAGCGAGTTCATGGCCACCGCGCGCTATTTGGCCAGCGAGTTAGGCAAAGCTGGCATCCAAGGCATTGACCAAATTGACTCGGCCACCAAGCGCAGCCGCAGTGAGGTGATTCGCCAATTTGCCCCCTATTACAACGGCCTAAGCAGCAGCGACTTGCAAGCCCAAGGTCTGCCAGAAACCCGCGTGCTGATTGCCACCGACGTGCTCAGTGAAGGGCTGAACCTGCAAGATGCCACGCGCCTGATTAACTACGACCTGCACTGGAACCCGGTGCGCCTGATGCAGCGCATTGGCCGCGTGGACCGGCGCATGAACCCCGACACCGAGAAAAAGCTACTGCAAGACCACCCAGAGGTTCAAACCATTCGCGGCAGCGTTGAATACTGGAATTTTTTGCCCCCCGGCGAGCTGGACGAGCTGTTGAGTCTGTACAAAAAAGTCTCTAACAAAACCCTGCTGATTTCCAAAACGCTGGGCATTGAAACCGGCAAACTGCTGCGCCCTGATGATGCGTTTGAGGCATTGAAAGACTTTGACCACGCCTACGAAGGTGAACCTTCGGCGCTGGAAACCATGCACCTAGAGTACCAGCGCCTGCTGGCCGCGCATCCCGACCTGCCAGCCCGTCTAGCCGCCCTTCCGGGGCGCGTGTTCAGCGGTAAAGCCCATCTCCAGCCCGACACCCACGCCGTATTCTTTTGCTTTGGCTTGCCGGGCAAAGACCACACTATCACCGACGTGGCCTTAGATGCCGACGCTTGGACGCTGGCTGCCGGGCGCACCGAATGGCTACTGCTGGACTTGCACAGCGGCCAAGTGCTAGAAGACGCTGCCGCCATCGACACCATCATCCGCTGCACGCCCGAAACGCCGCGCCAGTGCCGCATTGCCCCCACCACCTTGGCCCAAGCGCGCGCCAAAGCCGAAAAACACCTGAAAAACGGCTACTTGCGCCAAGTGCAAGCCCCGGCAGGCGTAGGCGCGCAACTGCTGGCATGGATGGAACTGAACTAAACACCCAAAGGCCCCACCACATGGCAACCCTATTAGACCCACAGGCCGAAAAACTGCGCCGCATCCACACCATCCCCACGCTGGTGGGCTATCTGCGCGACGAACTGGGCTGGCCCGTGGACGTGGAGGACTGGGAAGATGCCGTTTATGACTGGCAACCCCAAGAGCTGCACCTCAAGCCCGAGCACGCAGTGGCCATCCAATCCATCCAACAACTGCGCCCGCTGGTCAGCGGCCAGCCTTGGGGCATCTTTTTTGTCGATTTTGACCAAGGCAAGCTGCCGATTGTGGTGCTGCGCCGGATGCTTAATGCGCTGGCCATCAAAAGCCGCGCCCAAAGTGGCGGCCACCAAACTTGGCAGGCGCGCGATTTGCTGTTTGTCTCCAGCTTTGGCGAAGCCTCAGCGCGTGAAATCACGCTGGCGCACTTTAGCGATGAATCCGCACAGGGCGACCTGCCCACGCTGCGCGTGCTGGGTTGGGACGAAGCCGACACCGCCCTTGAACTGGGCTATGTGGCCAAAACCCTGAAAGAAAAACTGCGCTGGCCAGCACACACTGCCAGCCCCGCCGACCAAGACGCTTGGCGCAGCCAATGGGCCAGTGCCTTTCGCCTGAAATACCGCCAAGTCATTAACGACAGCAAATCGCTGGCGCTGGCGCTGGCCGAATTGGCCAAACGCATCCGCAGCCGTGCCAACGCCGTGTTGGCGCTAGAAAGCGACAGCGGCCACCTGCGCCAGCTGCACCAAGCGTTCAAAGAAAACCTGATTGCCGACCTCTCGCCCGATGGCTTTGCCGATATGTTCGCGCAAACCATCACCTATGGCCTGTTTACTGCCAGCGCCAGCCGCCAGAGCGGCGCGCTGGTGGCGGATAACCTCTCAGACATGGTGCCCAGCACCAACCCATTTCTGAAAGAGCTATTGGGCGACTTTTTGCACGCCGCAGGCCGCGCGCGCCGCAAAACTCAGCGGGTCGATTTTGATGAATTGGGCATCAACGAAGTGGTTAGCACCCTGCGCGAGGTGCCTATGGATGCCGTGTTACGCAGTTTTAACGCCAGCAAGCCGGGCGATGACCCAGTCATCCACTTTTACGAAGACTTTTTGAAAGCCTACGACAAGGCCATGCGCGCCAAGCGCGGCGTGTTCTACACCCCCGGCCCGGTGGTGCAATTTATTGTGCGCAGCGTTGATGAGATTTTGAAAACCGAGTTTGGCATTGAAGACGGCCTAGCCAGCACCATCACTTGGGGCGAGATGCTGGCGCGCAAGCCCGAACTCAAGTTGCCCCCGTTCTGCACCGCCGCCACGCCCTTTGTGCAAGTGCTAGACCCTGCTACCGGCACCGGCACCTTTATCGTGGAAGTGATTAGCCAAATCCACGCGCATATGCGCGCCAAGTGGGCCAAACAAGGCCAGGTGAGCAAAACGCAGTGGCAACCGCTGTGGCAACACTACGTGCAACAGCACCTGCTGCCGCGCCTGTATGCCTTTGAGCTGATGATGGCCCCCTACGCCATTGCCCACATGAAAATTGGCCTGAAACTGGCCGAAACCGGCTACCACTTTCCCGAGGGCGGGCCACGGGTGAATGTATTTTTGACCAATGCGCTAGAACCTGCACATGCCGTTAATCCGAAATTGGAATTTGAGGCCCCGATGCTGGCGCACGAGGCAGCGGCGGCCAATCGCACGAAAGAACAACTAGCAGCGACAGTGGTGTTGGGTAATCCGCCCTATTCGGGTGAATCCACCAACAAAGGCGATTGGATTACCAAGCTGATGCGCTCGCGCTTGCCTGATGGCGCGGACAGTTACTTTCGCTTCAACGAGGCCGATTTGGGCGAGCGCAACCCGAAGTGGGTGAACAACGATTACGTCAAATTTATGCGTTTGGCGCAGTCCAGGCTGGCAACCACAGGAACCGGCGTGCTGGGCTACATCACCAGCAATTCGTATTTGGAAAGCCCCACGTTTCGCGGGGTGCGCCAGAGTCTGCTGCACACTTTTCCGCACCTGCGGATTGTGGATTTGCACGGCAACTCCAAGCGCGGCGAAACCGCAGGGGGCGATGAAAACGTGTTTGAAATCACCGAGGGCGTGGCCATTGCCGTGGGCGATGTGCAGCCGGGTTTGTCGCAACGGGTGGAACATGCCGATTTGACCGGGCCGCGCCAGTCGAAGTACGAAACTTTAATGGCCGATGGCTTGCAATTGTTCAAGCCGTTTACACCGTCTGGCGAACGCTTGCAACTGGTACGCAGTGATAGCGCGGGCGTGGTGCAATACGAATGTGGTTGGCCGCTGCCCATGATTGCGCCGGTCAATTCGGTGGGCATTGTGACCGCCCGTGACGACCTTTGCATCCACTTCACGGAAAAACAGGCGTGGGATACGGTGCAAGATTTTGCCAAGCGTGAACCGGAAGAGGCACGACAAATTTATGCTTTAGGGAAAGATGCCCAAGACTGGCGGATTACTTGGGCACAGAAAGATTTGAAAACAACTGGGCCTACCCAAAATTTGGTGCAACCCATTCTTTACCGGCCTTTTGATGTGCGCCAGACCTACTACACAGGCAAGGCGAGTGGCTTCATGGTTCGGCCTCGCCCTGATGTGATGCGGCATATGTTGGCAGGAAAAAATCAGGCGTTTTCTTTGGTACGCAGTACGGAAATAGTAGGCAGTTACGAACACGTTTTTGCTGCAAATCTACTGACAACACACCACACAGTTTCAATCAAAGAAGTCAATTACCACTTCCCGCTTTGGCTGTATGACGCTGAAGCCTGCAAAGCCAATTTTGCCCCCAGCTTCCTCGCCACGCTGCAATCCGCCCTCCATCTCCCCCCCACCGACTACCGCCCCGAAGACCCCAGCGCGCCACTACACGCCGAAAAAATCTTCCATTACCTCTACGCCATCCTGCACAGCCCGGCCTATCGCCAGCGTTACGCCGCCTTTTTACGCACCGACTTCCCGCGCATCCCCATTCCCGGCACCCGCACCCTGTTCGATGCGCTGGCGCTGCTGGGTAGCCAACTGGTGCAATGGCATTTGCTGGAGCATCCACAAGCCAGCGCCATCGGTACATCCAACCCACACCCTGCCACCGTCCCCGTCTTTTTTGGCACCGATACCCATTTGCAAAAAGTGGCCGAAAAAGGCAAAACCTTGGCCGCGTTGTCGGGCGATGTGGGCCAAGTGTTTATCAACGCCAGCAGCGGTTTTGCCAACGTGCGCCAAAGCGTGTGGCAGCACACCATTGGCGGCTACCAAGTGCTGCACAAATGGCTAGACGACCGGCGCAAAGCAGGCCGCAGCCTCAGCCCCAACGACATCACCCACTGGCAGCGCGTCTATGCCGCCCTCGCAGCCACGCAAATGCTGATGCAGCAAGTCGATGCCGCCATTGCTACCCACGGTGGCTGGCCCGCTGCTTTTAGCCAAAACCACCCACCGCCCGATGCCACCACGCTGGCCGCCGAGCAAATGGCGCACCAAGCGCAAGCCAAGGCGGGTAAAAAAGCCACGCTTGCAGCAAAAAAGAGCGCTGCCTCTGCAAGCCCCACCGGCGGTAATAGCCTGTTCGATTTTGATGATGACTTAGACGGGTTGGCTGCGGCTGCCGGAGCGTCGTCTCGCCCGAAAGCCTGAACCAAGCAAAAATAGGAAAGACAGCCAGTCATGCCTGCACAAGCCTTGTTTTGTACCGTTCTGCAATACCTACGCAAATCTAATCATTTCTGATTAAATCTACCGCTTGCTTCCTGCTTCACAGAGGCCGGTTTCACTCGGGTCTTACGACCCAAGCCAGCGCCTTCCTCTCCACAGGCTG
>NZ_JAQUCA010000046.1 GCF_028686475.1 Giesbergeria sp.
AGCCAAAATACCCGCTTTGTGGTGCGATTGGAGTGACAAAAAGCACGCGAACAGCGGCGCAGGAGGGCATCAGGGTGCAATGCGGGTGCATATTTGCAGAAAAAATCGGCTGAGGCTGGGGTGGCCGATGGCCAGACCGGACCATTCCAGTTGGCCATCCGCTGCCTTACCTGCCTAGAACAAACATGAGAAACATAGGGCTAGTTTCACGATGTGGGCTCAAAGCCGTGCAGGCAATTGAGGCTCCTATGAGGCTTTGCACATGAACCCGAAAACGCTTGGCCAACTTTGGGTTGCCTTGCAATTCACCACCCTGTTAGCTCTGGCTGTTCTGTGTTTTCTACAAGCCCAGCCATCTTTGCCAAGTGTTTGGAGCTGGGTGTTTTGGTTGGCTAGTGCTGTGCTTGGTTCGTGGACGCTTTGGGTCAATCGGCCCGGTAACTTTAATATCCGTCCAGAGCCCCACCCCGATGGAAGGCTGGTGCAAGAAGGCCCCTACCGCTGGGTAAGACACCCAATGTACGATGCTGTACTGCTGCTCGCTGCGGGTGCCGCTGCGTGGTTGGCGAATGCGTTGGGCGTGGTGCTATGGTTGGCTCTATTGGCCATTTTCATAGCCAAAGCCCAGTTGGAAGAGCAGTGGCTGCTCAAGCACTATCCCCAATACGCCGACTACCGTGGGCAGACTTGGCGGCTGATTCCCTGGATTTATTGAGGTACGCGATGTCCGAACAGCTTGAATTAGTTGTACCAACCCACCTGATGCCTGGGGCACGACTACGGCATTACAAGGGTGGACTGTACCGCGTGGAGGGTGCTTGCCTGATTGAGGCCACGCTGGAGACAGGTATTCTCTACAGGCCAGAACAAGGCAATGGCACCCATGTTTTGTGGATGCGACCGGCAGCCCAGTTCGATGAGCTGGTAAACACTGACCAGGGCCTGGTCTGTCGATTCACTCTGGTGTAACGATTAGCCTGCTGCTACAAGCCTGTCTGCGGCTGCGCTGCCCATTTCGTAAACAAAGCGGCTGCCTGCTGGGGATGCTGCCCGGTGAGCGCACTACTGGCGAGTTGCCATTGAAGTGGCCACGACATGCACTTTTCCGGCACTCTCTGTGAGAGTACCCCCAGCTCGATTAAGCAACACCGAGTATCCAGCCTTCGGTTTTGGCCATCAGTTGCATGCTGGGGTCCAGCTGTGGGAGCATGACGGCTTGGAGTTCTCCGCTGCTGTCTGCTTGCTTGAGCCAGCAGGCAATCGCCCAAGCATCCTGCTGGTCACCCGTCATGCTTGAGCTGGATGGAAAGCGGTGCTTGTAGAGGGATGGATATGCTTCAGCGACCACCGACCGACCGGAAGGAGGACAGAATCCATCAAAGGGCCAGAAGTGCAGTTGCTGACCGAGTTTCTCTCGCAGAAAGAGCAGCCACGGCAGGCCGGAGCGTGTCGACTTAGCGACTGAACCCTGAACGTCGAACTGGAACACCGACTTGGCTCGGCAGCGTTGTTCCGTGATGCGCCGCCATTTCGGGCTGCCAATACGCTGTGCACCGTTGCCAACGAAACCGTCGCGCACGAAGTCCACGTAGACATATTCACCATCGGTGGGCCAGTGTTGCTGAAAATCGCGCAGGAAGATATCCCAGTCCGGCTGTATCTGGTGGTACTCAAAGTACCGCAGCGGGAACGAAAATCCGTGGTCGATACCTACGATGGTAGGGGTCGCATCGGACAAGGTTTGCAGCAACCAGTGCGCTACGCCTTGCCGTGTCCAGTACTTGCGAGGGCTCGGTGGAGGTAGCACCTCTAACGCATCACTTTCAGCGGTCGCCATGAACTCCCGCAACCCCTTGAGGCTGCTGATAGGAGTTTGGGCACCGCTGTAGTCGATGCCAATGTAGCGTTCAAAACTGGGTCTGCTGGTGTGGTTCATTGGTCAAGCGGCGCTGAGTCTTGCTGCGTTGACTGTAATAGTAGCTACGATGCTTTGCTTTGAAGCGGTACGAATGGAGTAGTCTCTGGCTTGTACAGCAAAGGTGCGCGCTACGGCGAGTTGTTGTTCGATGACCTGCTCCGCCCAGCGTTTATCGACGGCACATTGCACCGCTAGTTGCAGCAAGTGAGTGCGATGGATGTGCAGTGCCTCGCCGCAAACATCCATCTGGTGATAACCGCCAGGCCCCGCGCAAAAGGTCAGGTCATACGCGGGTGCCAATACCCAGCGACGCTCTTGCTTCAACAGAAAGCTGAAATTTTTCGGATGGTCATCGCGGTTATTGAACAATACATTGAACACTGTACGCTGGTAGGCCTTTTGCACTTCGCGCTCGTCCCGAGTGAGAAAGCGTGTAGCACGCAAGAACGTCGTGTAATCGACGGTACCAGGTAGACGAAAATTAACATGCAGCAGGCCTGCCAATGTGTGGATAGGAATGCGCATGGCCCCCGTTACATCAAAACGGGCAATCCCGAATGCGGCCAACTGTGGGCTCAGGTCAAAATACTGCGTGGCAGGAATCTCTAAGCCGCAATCCCGTGCCAGCTCAGCGTAGAGGTGTTCGATGGCACAAACTTCCTTGTACTCGTTCTGCGCTTGGAATTTCACCAGCCAGGGCGCACTGCCGTCAAAGGCTTGTGTGCTCATCTGCCCTGTAGCAGCATGGTAATGCACCAGTACTTTGGGACGTGCGCCATGGGGTGAGCCACCCATCAGGGCAAGCTGCTTGAGGATGGCGCTGTCTTGTCCCCTGAGCAAAGTTTGCGCTTGCTGCGCTAGACCTAGCAATTGCACATTGTCAATGGTAAGGTCGCCCACGGTAGCGGGCTGAAAGCTGAGTGCGCCCATAGCTCGCTGGCCGATGAACGATAGCCTATCGAGCACCGAGGTACGCTCTGGGACGATGCCATTCTGGCGAAATAGCCTGTCCATCAGCAACAGGCCCCAGCCATCGGGCAGTGCATCGGCAATCAGCCCTGGCAGCCCCAACTGGTAGGCCGGGAAATCACCATACGCCGCTGCTTGTAATTTCAAATGGCGTGGCGATAGCTCTAGACCTTGTGCAAGCGCCTGCGCACTGTACTCAAAGAGCAGCTTGTGGCCATCGTCAGCCAGGGTGGCCAAATGCCAATGTTCGCCCCAGCCTTCATAAAAAACGTCGACTTTTTTCATCATGATGTGCTGCGCACCAGCTTGGCTTTACGGGGCGCACGTTTGCGCTCGGCCAGTTGGGCGCGTTCCATCTGTGCAATCGACGGTGCGGCTTTCAGCTCGAAGAGCGGGGCCAGCTCGTCGATGAGCCCCAACACCATCACGATGCGGATGGTCGATTCCAGCGAGGACACGCCTTTACCTTCCAGATTTTTCACCGTGCCTGGAGCTAGACCAGCGCGCTCAGCCAGGTCTTTCTGCGTCATCCCCTGTGCCAAACGTTGGCGCTTGAGGCGCAAACCGAGTTCAGTGCAGATTTCTTGATGAGATGCAAAATAAAAGTCCAATATAGTGTCTCTTAACAGCGATTTATCACAATAAATAGCCATTATTTTAGCTATTACATGAAATGTACGCCAGCAACCTGTGAGGTATCCCATTACACACAAGTCCCTAGCCCTCAGCTACACTGGAACTTCACCTGACCGATAGATTGGCAACGCTTTGACTTGGGCGCGCCAATGTAAGGACAAAGACGGCCAGCGCCCCGGCCTATGCGAGAGCCGTCGCTGGATTGAGAGCTAAGAGCGCATTGCCGAGAGCGCCAAAGACAAAGCACTCGAAAGCACGCGCCACGTCTGTGTGGGTGACCGCGAATCGGACATGATGGCCTTGATGTGCAAAGCACGTGATTTGGGCTATCCAGCCGACTATCTGGTGCGCAGCCAGCACAACCGAGTGCTGCCCAATGGTGGCAAGCTGTGGGAACAGGTGATGGGGCAAACGCCACTGGGGCGTATTCGTTTCCTACTGCCGGCTGGGCGTGGACGCAAGAGCCGCACGGTCGAATAGACATCCGTGTGCAGCGCCTGAGCCTGCTAGACCCTAAGAAAGCGAGCCTGGTCGTTACCTGTGTGATTGCCACGGAAGTCAATGCGCCGGAGGAAGTCAAGCCGGTGCAATGGCGCTTGCTGAGCAACCGAGAGGTCAACTGCCTCAAGCAAGCGAGCGAACGGATTGACTGGTACCGGGCGCGTTGGGAAATTGAGCTGTTCTTCCTGATTTTGAAGGAAGGCTGCCGGGTTGAACGCTTGCAGCTGGGAGACAAAGACCGATTGGAACCGGCGCTGGCCATTTACATGGTGATTGCCTGGCGCATCAACCGGTTGATGCGTCTGGGACGCACTGTGCCCGAGTTAGAGGCCGGGCTGGTGTTCGAGCCCGACGAATGGCGCGCGGTCTTCATCTTGAACAAGAAACCGATACCGAAAAAGATGCCCACGCTCAACGAGGTACTGAGACTGATTGCCCGGCGCTGAGGCTTCTTGGGCTGAAAAGGTGATGGTGAATCAGGAGCTAAAGACACTGTGGCTAAGCTTGCAGGAGATTGCCCTCTTCGTCGAGGGTGCGCGCTACACCAGAGAGTTCAGCGAGGCGGGGACTTGTGTGTAACGGGATGCGTATGAGCCGCGAATCCTTCAAGCCTTTGGGTTTTGCTAACTACCTTGTGGATACAGGTGACTACCGTAAAGCAGACAAGCAGTTCCTGCACTGGGGTGGCACTCACTGGGAGGAAATCGACGAGCACGACATGCAAAGTTTGGCGCTTGACTGGATTGAGGAGTTTGGGGGGCATGGTAATGCTAGCTGCAACAATGCAAAGCAGGCCTGTGCAACGGCCATGCTGCGTTTGTCAAAGTTGACTGAGCCTAGCAAGGAAACCATTGTCCCGGTGCTCAATGGCTATGTCCATCTGGACGCTACAGGTGTGAAGTTGCTGCCTCACGACAAAGAACTGGGTCTACGGCACGTTATCAAGTGCAACTTTGACCCAACAGCTCCAACTTCTGTAGTGTTTGAGCGCTTTATAGAGTGGATTTTGCCTGACGCTGCTGTGCGCCAACGGGTGCAAGAGTACATCGGCTACACGCTACAGCCTGATGCTCGACATCAAATTGCACAGTTTTGGCTAGGTTCTGGTGCCAATGGCAAAGGCGTGTTGGCAAACATCGTACAAGCGCTCCATCACCGAGTGGCTGCCGTCAACCTAGACCAACTGAACAATTTCAATATGACGGAAACCGTGAATGCTTCCCTGATTTACTGTGATGAAGCACCACAGGGGCGCATCAGTGACAGCACTTTCAAGATGGTGACGGCAGGTGAGAAGGTGGCCATCAACCGCAAGTACCGTGACCCTATCTCCACACGGATATTGGGCAAGTGGCTGATTTTGGGCAACCATGTACCGACAATCACCGACCATTCGGAAGGCTTTTGGCGTCGACTGGACATCATTCCCTTTGATGTCACCATCCCCGTTGCAGAACGCGACCCGCTGTTGGCCAATCACATCATTGAGCATGAATTGAGCGGGGTGTTGAACTGGGCCTTGGAAGGTGCTGTTCGCCTGCTGGCCAGGGGGGGGCTTTGAATCAGTCAAGCCAATCGCCATGAACAAAGTTGTTGAGGTCGCAAAACGGCTTTGTTGCACAAATCCCCCGACCGGCAGGTAAGCTAACGTCCCATGAGTGAAGCCGCACCCGCCAAGACCCGCTACAAAACCACCAACTGGCCCGAGTACAACGCCGCCTTGAAGGCCCGCGGCTCGCTGACCCTGTGGTTCGATCCTGACATGCAATGGCTGGCCACCCCCAGTGGCAAG
>NZ_JAQUCA010000047.1 GCF_028686475.1 Giesbergeria sp.
GCTTTGTGGTGCGATTGGAGTGACAAAAAGCACGCGAACAGCGGCGCAGGAGGGCATCAGGGTTCAATGCGGGTGCATATTTGCAGAAAAAATCGGCTGAGGCTGGGGTGGCCGGGAGGTGCTTTTTGGGTCACGGATTCAGGTAATTGACTGGTACCGGGCACGCTGGGAAATAGAGCTGTTCTTTCTGATTTTGAAGGAGGGCTGCCGGGTCGAGCGCTTGCAGCTGGGAGACAAAGACAGACTGGAAGCGGCCTTGGCCATTTACATGGTGATTGCTTGGCGCATCAACCGACTGATGCGGCTGGGGCGCACGATGTCTGAGCTCGATGCTGGGCTGGTGTTCGAGCCCGACGAGTGGCGAGCGGCGTTCATCTTGAACAAAAAGCGGGTACCGCAAAAGATGCCAACACTCAATGAGGTGCTGCGGCTAATCGCCCAGCGCGGGGGCTTTCTGGCAAGAAAGGGCGATGGAGAGCCTGGAGCTAAGACGCTATGGCTGGGCTTGCAGGAGATAGCCCTCTTTGTTCAAGGAGCCCGCTACGCCAGAGAGTTGAGCGAGGCGGGGACTTGTGTGTAATGGAATGGCTACTACCACCCCCTACGGAACATTGACCTATTCATTAGAAACGAAACAACTTGAAATATTTTCTACTTCTTTGCCTCTGAGGAGGAAGGACTTAACTTCAAGTTTTTTCGTTTCGGTTCGATAATCGTGTTGGTGGCTAAGATGCGGAACCATGCGCCGTCGCGATTTCCATCGGCTTGTGGACTCTCTCTCAAGAGCTTGAGCCCTAGAGACCCCGTAGCGTCTTCTCGAGCTCTGGAGATGCAATTTGGTCCAACCTCCGAATGGCCCCCTCCAGGTGCGCCATGTCCTTTTGAGTCGCACCGAACTTCTCGAAAAACGGCTTCCACGCACGAGCCACCAGCCACACCTCGTGCAGCGCCTTCAGCGCTTGCCCCCTGCTCGAAAAATACACAGCCCAGTGGGTCATCAGGTTGTCCAGCGTGGCTAGCCTGCCCCTTTCCCCAACCTCCAAGTGCAGCATCCGGTCCTGAGCAACAACGCTTATGGGAAGCACGTCATAGAGCGGGCTGAGGGTCCATCCTCTGGCTGCGACCTGGTACAGGAATCCATGATTGCGCAAGTGGTCATCCGTGTTCGTGACGAAGATGTTGAGCGCCTGCCTCTTAAACAGCTCGCGCAAGTCCCGCGCGAGGTACTCAGGGAGCGCGCGGGCACGCATTTGCTCTGCTAGGGCCTTGTAGGAGCTACGGGTTGCTGCATACTCATCGATGCCCATAAGAGTGAGTGCCGAGCAAAAGCCTATGCGGCCTTCGATAGTAGGCAGGCCTCTAAGTCTTTTCAACGGCTCCCAACTTTCTTTGGCGGGGTCCGGAACGACCCCAGGCTCTGCCCAGTAGCGGTCGAATCGCCGAATGAACAGCACCTTGGCCTGACCTACCTGCTTAACCGTCACGGGAGGCACACGAAGCCCCGCGGCACGTGCAAGCTCCAATGCACCAGCTTCGAGAACAGCGTTACAGGCGCGGTCTGACTTGGATGGGAACTTGGCGAGCCAGAGAACACCGTCATCGGTGCGCACGGAAGCCTTAGGCCGCGCGCCGCCGGCGCTGCCAAGGCATCCGAAGTAGATGGCGAGGTCCTCCCCGACGTATTCCTCATTCTCGATGCGGTCCGCTGCCTCCAGAAGGCGCGCCAGGTCCATCTCGGCGGACACCGGGGCCGTAGCCTCAGAATCCCGCGAGAGGCGCACATCCAAGGCCCCCACCCGGTCTGAGCCCGCTTCTAAGAGATAGGCCACACCTCCGGCAGCTTGTTTACAGCCACCTTGAGCTTGTTCTCAATGACCCTACGCCCCCAGGAATCCGGGGCCGCGTCACGGATACCCCCGAACTCAGTGAGTCCAGCCAAGACAAAGTGCTTGGCGCCACCCTCCTCATTCTTCAGTGGCAAGGCGACGGGGTCCACCTCGACGGCATAGGGGCGTTGCACATAGCGCTTGCCGTAGACAAAAACAGGCTGCGCGGTGTTTGCGCCTTCCAGCGAACCCGCTGGCACGAAGTCAGCGCCATGCTCATCCGCCACATGTGCGAACACGAAAACGTTACTGGGAGGCCGGGCATAGGGGTTGCGGTCAGAAGTCATACGGGTCCTTGCTTTTCGCGGTCATTTCGGTAGATTGCCCAGCATCAGGCCTGAAGGTCGCCTTGGACACGCTTTTGTTGACAAAAGTGGAGCCCACGCCCTTGCGCCCAGCGCTTGCACTCGACTTGTAGACACGTTGGACGCGGGGAGCTTCATTGAAGACACGCACGGCGGCCGATTTGCCTGTCAGCAAGCCAGCCAAGGTAAGCTCAGGCTCCAGGGCGTGTAAGTAGCGCAGGACCTGCGAGAGCGTGCGGCTTTCGTCCCCCTTCTCCAGCAGTACTGCGGTGGACCGAGAAACACCTGCGCGCGCTGCCGCCTCACTCTGGGTCACGCCACGCGCAATGCGCAGTGTGCGGAGCTGGTCGCCAATCTGCTCTGCCTCTTTCAGGCGGACTTCAGGCGTGCGGAGTGATTCGTCATACTTCATCGAACTTACCAATAAAGGTGGTACCAGTTGCTGCACGGCGGTAACAACCGGCCGGGCTGTAACGTGGCGCAGTTGGCTGGGTTTGCAATCGCAGTCCTAGTCTTGTGTAAGGACTTTTATTACGGTCATTGTCTTACTGAATCCGATGGAAGTCAAGGCGAGTCCAGTGCATGGGGCGTGTCCGAATTTTTGTGTAAACGGTTCGGACTTCAGTGGCTGGAGATGCGCTCTCCAAACTGGATGGTAAATCGGGTCAAGGCAGCTTTCCAATCCCGGATGGGCATCGTCCACTTCTGGCTGATGTTGCGCAGGGCCAGATAAAACAGCTTGGTCAGCGCCTCATCGCTGGGAAACGAGCCCCGATTTTTGCTTAACTTGCGCAGCCCCATGTTGACCGATTCGATGGCATTGGTCGTGTAGATGACCTTGCGAATTTCGGGCGGGTAGTCAAAGTAAATACTGTAAGTATTATATTTACCATAATGATGAAGCAGTCGCAGTTTAAGTCGGAGAGAAAGCTGAGCCCTCTCTCCATTCGGGGCTTCATTCAATACTGGATATCTTCCTCCATAGCCCTCTGAATGACGTGTGCCGCCTCTTTCTGCCCGAGGGTTTCAGTCATCTCAAAAGCTAAATCTTTCACCCGCTGACTGACTTCGCCACTGGACAGCATGGTTTCGAGCAATTGACCCTTTGCAAATCCAGCCTTGCTAGCTGCACTCAATAGACGCTGAACCACCAGCAAACCCCGAAGGTGGCCCTCAGGTGTGCACCCAGATTCAGGGTCGTAGGCAGCATCCGAGGCGATGAGGAAAAGACCTGCTGGCGATGCAAGCCACCCGCCGGGGGCATTTGGGTCCTCTTTGAATAGTTGGCTGTCATCTGTCATCGAATTCTTTCGTTGCGTATTTTTATCAGGTGTGCGGGAAACACCAGCAATATGTTACCGGGGGGAATCGACAAAACTGCCCAGGGTCGGTGTCTACCAGTTCATCAAACAGCCTTACCGGCCGCACGGTTCCATCGGCTTGTTCCGGACTGTGAGCTAAGAGAGCAGACATACGCAAAAGGTTTTTGAGTGGTCACTTGGTCCGAATTCTGCAACTACCCCCACTATGACGTGCAGTCCGACCAGCACTTTCCCTCAAGGAAGGTGCTTTCGCTTGGAAAGAAACACTATCAAAGTAGCATAAAAAGAAAAATGTATACTTTGTTAGTATGAAAAACCACCAAGCTGTCGCTTCCTTGTTGAAGCAGATGATGAAGCACCAGAACATGCAGCAAGTGCGGCTGGTGCGTGAAGCGGGCCTCTCGCCGCGTACCCTGCAGTTGATTCTGAGCGGCGAGCACGACTTCAAACTCAGCTCCCTGTTCACCATAGCCGACCGATTGGGGCTGGAGATGGTGCTGGTGCCCAAGGAGGCTGCTGCTGCGGTGCAGGCAAGCCAAGCGACAACCACAGAGCCGGTGGTGGAAACCAAGGTTCAAGCTGCCCTCAATGCGCTAAAAGAGAGGGGTACTGGCTATGCAGGTTAAAGCGCTGGGTATCTTTCTGGGGGGTACAACATCTGCTCACCGTATCGGCGTACTGCTTCGATATGCCTTGGCTGAAGATGCTGTGATACAGCGGTTTGTGGCCGATGAGCACTTTGCCGAACGTGAGAACGCCCCCGTACTGAGTGCTTCCTTACTGGCAGACCAGCCTTGGCAGCAGCGTCAGCTGTGGCAGGACTACACCTCCACCCTGCTCAATGGTAAGCATTCAGCAATCAATGGCTGGTTGCTGCCGGCGTTCTTCCAGAATCTACTGCCTGAGGGGGTGTTTCGAGACCATGTAGCCCAGCTTCGGGGATGCCATCCCAAAGACCATTTCGAAATGCTCGCCGCCTGTGGCAAAGACCTGCCCGGTAATGTGTATGCATTACCAGTGGAGCTGAACACAGCGCAGTTGCAGCGCTATGTGACCCAAGAGCAAGACACCCTAGAACTTGGGATGACTGCACAGCCGATGCCGCAAGGAGTTTCGCTCTCTGGAGTGCAGCCGAAGTTGGCAGTCAGCAAAGCGGATGGCCGTTATGTAGCCAGAACCAAACTCGGTGATACGCACCTGATTGCCAAGCTGCCTGTGGTTGGCTATCCACGATTGCCGGAATTGGAGGCCTTGTCCTTGGAAATGGCCAAGGCCGCAGGGGTTCGTGTGTGTGATGCAGAGTTGGTGCCGCTCAACATGCTGGAAGCCGAGCATGGTTATGACTTGGGAGAGTCGGACACGACCACCCAGTTTCTGGCGGTTCACCGCTATGACCGAGACCAGCCAGGACGGGTGCAGTGTGAAGATTTCTGCCAAGTGCTGGGTGTTTGGCCAGAGGACAAGTACACCCAAGGTGACTACACCCAGGTCGCAGCGGTTTTGCTCGAGCTGTTTGGTGAGCCAGGCGTGCATGAGTTGCTGCGCCGCTTGCTGGTCAACGAAATGCTGGGTAACTCAAACATGCACCTGAAAAACATCGGCATCCGTTACCCCGATGGGAGAACGCCTGAGTTGCCTGGGGCATACGACATCGTGGGGTATGCGTCTTATGGGCCGCACAAAGGGCATGCACTACCTTTGTTGCCTCGTCCCACTGGCGGAGCATTGAAGCCCAAGGTCAGAGCGGGCACTGTACAAGCAGCATCCGGCTACGAACAGTTGACGCCGATGACATTGCGTAAGTTTTGCGCTTTGCTGAACATTCCAGAAAAGCCTGCCCAAGCGGTGCTGCGCCGCTGTGCACAGGCAGCCGTGGAAACTTGGCCTGATATGGTGCAGCGCTCCAACATCACCGCGCAAATGAAGGTCAACTTGCTCGCGCACTTTGAAGGTCACCCTGCGGTGGCCAGCCTGCGGGTGCGGCTGGCAAAGCGCTTAACAGGTCAGAGCTCTGCCGCATGACCCAACAAGGCACCAGCTGAGGAGATTTTTCAGGTGATTATGCGATGGTTCATTCTCGGGGGCACCGTTTGTGAGAGGAGAACCTGGAGCCTAGCGAACCCCAGACTTACTTATGCAACAGCCGCGGTCACGGTGTGCCCATTCATAAGATGGTGGTGGTAAAATTTCAAATGTTTTCAATTTTTTTGTTTTTAAAATTATTAACTTCTAAATAAAAGATTTAAATTATACTTTCGTATAAAAAGATGAGTGACAAGGTTGTGAAATTCATCGGATTT
>NZ_JAQUCA010000003.1 GCF_028686475.1 Giesbergeria sp.
CACTAATTTCTGTCAACCGGGCTATTGAATGGATGTGAGCAGGTACCGGCCCAAAGCAAGGAACGCGATGCGTTCCGCGCTCTACCTCCCCGGCATGAATGCCGAGGTTTCACGCGCAACCTGATGATTTACACCCACGTCTTAAACAAAGGCGGGCGAGGTATCTTGAGCCCACTGGATACCTTATAACCGCCAAGCCTCCCCTTGGCTCCGCTGGTGCCTATTCCTAACCTCGTGCCCCTCCATCCTCTCCCCCCCCACCGCCACCCACACGGCTTCACCTTGGTCGAGTTGCTGGTGGCCTTGGCCGCCCTGTCCCTGTTGGCCATGATGGGCTGGCGCGGCCTCGATGCGATGGTACGCACCCAAGAGCAAACCAGCGCACGCACTAGCCAATGGCTGGTACTGCAAACCGCCTTGGCCCAATGGGGCACCGATTTGGATGCCATGCTCAGCCTGCCCTATACCACCCCGCTAGACTGGGACGGCCAAGTGTTGCGCCTGACACGCCGCAGCAGCGCGCCGGTGGATGAAGGGGCCATTGTGGTGGCTTGGACGCGGCGCAATGTGCAAGGCACCGAGCAATGGTTACGCTGGCAATCTGGCCCAGTACGCACGCGCGCACAATGGCAGCAGGTGTGGCAACAAGCAGCAATGTGGGCGCGCACTCCCGGCGAGGCCGAACGCGCTAACGAGACCGTATTGCTCCCGCTGGTGGGCTGGCAACTGTTCTACTACCGGGGCGATACTTGGAGCAACCCCCTGTCGAGCAGTGGGGCCAACCCAGAGGGCGAGGGCAGCGCCAACATCAGCATCCCCGATGGTATTCGGCTACAACTCGAATTGCCGCCCAGCTCGGGCATTGCTGGCCCCATCGTGCGCGATTGGGCGCAGCCCTTGCAAGGCGGAGGCAAAAGCCAATAAAGCGGCACGGTACCAAATGCCGCTCTATTGGACAAATGCGCGCAGCGTAGAGCACGCTTGCTTTAGAAGAAGCCCAGTTTCTTCTCGCTGTAGCTCACCAGCAAGTTTTTGGTCTGTTGGTAGTGGTCTAGCATCACCTTGTGGGTTTCGCGGCCAATGCCCGACTCTTTATAGCCGCCAAAGGCAGCATGGGCGGGGTAGGCATGGTAGCAATTAGTCCACACGCGGCCTGCTTGGATGGCACGGCCCATGCGGTAGGCCAGATTGCCGTTGCGTGTCCAGACGCCAGCGCCCAAACCGTAGGGGGTATCGTTGGCAATCGCCAGCGCTTCGGCCTCGTCCTTGAAGGTAGTCACGGCCAGCACTGGGCCAAAAATTTCTTCTTGGAAGATACGCATTTTGTTGTGGCCCTTGAACAGCGTAGGCTGGATGTAGTAGCCACCGGCCAAGTCGCCTTCCAGCTCGGCGCGTGCGCCACCAATCAGGCATTCGGCCCCTTCTTGGCGGCCAATTTCTAGGTAGGACTGAATCTTGTCCATCTGTACCTGCGATGCCTGTGCGCCCATCATGCTGTCGGTATCCAGTGGGCTGCCCTGTTGGATGGCGACCACGCGCTGCAATACGCGCTCCATAAAGCGCTCGTAGATGGACTCTTGAATCAGCGCCCGGCTAGGGCAGGTACACACTTCACCTTGGTTAAAGGCAAACAGCACCAAGCCTTCGATGGCCTTGTCCAGAAAATCGTCGTCTTTGTCCATGATGTCGGCAAAGAAGACGTTGGGTGACTTACCGCCCAGCTCCAGCGTGGCCGGAATCAGGTTTTGCGCGGCGGCTTGGGCAATCACGCGGCCTGTGGCGGTAGAGCCAGTAAAGGCAATTTTGGCAATGCGCTTGCTGGTGGCCAGTGGCATACCGGCCTCACGACCCAAACCGTTGACGATATTGAGTACCCCCGGTGGCAGCAGGTCGGCAATCAACTCGGCCAAAATCAGGATAGAAATGGGCGTGGACTCGGCGGGCTTGAGCACCACGCAATTGCCTGCGCCCAACGCCGGGGCCAGCTTCCAAGCGGCCATCAGGATGGGGAAGTTCCACGGAATGATTTGGCCCACCACGCCCAGTGGCTCATGGATATGGTAGGCCATCGTGTTCTCGTCAATTTCGGAGATGCCACCCTCTTGCGAACGCAGGCAGCCCGCAAAGTAACGGAAATGGTCAATCGCCAGCGGCAAATCGGCATTCAGCGTTTCGCGGATGGCTTTGCCGTTGTCCACGGTTTCGGCATAGGCCAGCAGCTCCAGGTTTTGTTCTAGGCGGTCGGCAATCTTGAGCAAAATGTTAGAGCGCGTGGCAGCATCGGTTTTGCCCCAGCTTGGAAAAGCAGCATGGGCAGCGTCTAGCGCCAGCTCAATGTCTTCAGCGGTAGAACGAGCGGCTTGGGTATAAACCTGACCTGTGATGGGTGTGACCACATCAAAATACAAACCACCCACCGGGGCCTTCCACTGGCCACCAATAAAGTTGTCATAACGGGTTTTGTATTGAATCTTGGCACCTTCGGCACCGGGGGCTGCGTACAACATGGGTTTTGTCTCCTGAAAAATTTTTCGCATCGGTATCCTGCCTATCGGCCAAGCTACCTAGCCTTGCTTTTGCAAGAGCTGTACCAAGCCGCGCCATTCCGATGCGCCCATGCCCCAACTTAGGGGTATTCCCCAACCATGCACGCGATGGGTAGCGCCAAAACCAGATTTTTTTGCAGCACCTTGTGGCCTTGCGGTGTCTGCACTGGCCGGGTTGTCCACCGTTGTCACGTGACAGTTGTTCCAATCTGGTACAGCTGTCCGCCATCCGGGTAAGCGTGCTACACCAGCACCATGCGGGTCGATACACTGCCACACTCAACCCGGAGACTGATATGCCCGCCCAACCCCTTTTGCCTACCACCTTGCTACGCCAAGCGCGGCATCAGTTGTTGGAGTTTGGTGCTTGCCCACCCGATTTACTGGGGGCGCGGTTAGCCCAGTCTTGGCAACGCAGCCTGTCGGCGGGCTTGCCACCTATCGGCCAAGCAAGCCCGGCCGGACGTTTGCCCGAGCGCAGTTTGCAACAATTGCGCGCGCAAAACCACGGCCTGATCCGCCACTCTGTGCCCGTGATGGAATACCTGTTTACCCAAGTGCGCCACAGCCATCACATGGTTATCTTGGCCGATAGCCAAGGGGTGTTAATGCACACCTTGGGCGATTTGGACTTTTTAAGCCAAGCCGAGCGGGTGGCCTTGGCCTGTGGGGCCTCATGGCATGAAAGCCAACGCGGTACCAATGCCATTGGCACCGCCTTGGCCGAAGTGGATGGCGTAGAAGTCCATGGGGCCGAGCATTACCTAGAGTGCCACAGCTTTTTGACCTGTGCAGCTGCGCCGATTGTGTCGGCCAGTGGTGAGTTGCTGGGCGTATTGGACATCTCTGGCCACCAAGGCCAACGCCATCCACACACACTGGGCTTGGTTGCTACGGCAGCACGCATGATTGAAAATAGCCTACTGCTATCGGGCTACCAACAGCAAACGGTGCTGCAATTGCACCCCCAACCCGAAGGACTAGGAGGCATTGCCCAAGGTTTGTTGGCGCTATCCGATAGTAGTGGTTGCTTGCTCGGTGCCAATCGCACCGCCTTGCAATGGCTGGGCCTGCCAGCATCGGCCCTTGGCGGCAGGCCGTGGCAAGAATGCTTTGCTACCCCTTGGGCGCAGGTACACCGGCATGGCCGCCAGCACAGCGCCGAACCGCTGCGCTTGCAAACCAGCCACGGCCAATGGCTGTACGCCCAAGTGCAATGGCCGCGCCATGTTCCAGCCGTGCTACCCACGGGCAAGGTGGCCCACTCTGGCACCTATACAGCCGCTACGGCAACACCTGAGATAGATGCCTTTACCCGCTTGGACACCGGCGATTTACGCTGGCGTAGCGCTGCCGACAAAGCGCGGCGTGTGGCCGCCAAATCCATCCCATTATTGGTGTTGGGCGAATCTGGAGTAGGCAAAGAACTGTTTGCCCAAGCCGCCCATGCCGCCTCGCCTCGGCGTGCCGGGCCGTTTGTTGCCATCAACTGCGCTGCCCTGCCAGAGCATTTGATTGAAGCCGAATTATTTGGCTATGCGCCCGGAGCCTTTACGGGCGCACGCAAACAAGGCTCCCCCGGACGGCTGCGCCAAGCCCACGGAGGCACCTTGTTTTTAGATGAAATTGGCGACATGCCCCTGCCCTTGCAAGCACGGTTGCTGCGCGTGCTGCAAGAGCGCCAAGTCACACCGCTGGGTTGTGGTGAGCCAGCAGCGGTTGATTTTTGGTTGATTTGTGCCACCCACCAAGCACTGCGCGATGCGGTAGAACAAGGGCGTTTTCGCAACGATTTGTATTACCGCATCAACGGCCTGAGCGTGCAGCTGCCTGCCCTGCGCGAACGCAGTGATTTTCAAGCCCTGACACACAGCCTGTTGGCTGAACTGGATGGCCCACCAGATGTTTACCTAGACCCTTGCTTAATGCAGGCCCTGAGCCGCTACCACTGGCCGGGCAATCTGCGCCAATACAGCAATATGTTGCGTACCGCTATAGCCTTGCTAGAGCCGGGGGAGCGCTGCATCTCTTGGACGCACCTGCCCGATGACTTATGGCCGCAGATGCAAGCTCCAGCAGTCTGCACCCCGCCAAACACCCCAGCCGATACCCCCATAGCCAGCAGCAGTGCTACCAGTTGGCAAACCTTGTCGTGCCAAGCATTAGCGCAAGCCTTAGAGCAGCACCAAGGCAATATCTCTGCGGCAGCGCGGCAACTGGGCATCAGCCGACAAACGGTCTATCGGCGCTTGCGTGCAGTTTAAAAATGAGCATTTTTTCGTCTGCTTCTAACGGCACAAGGACAGAGTACCAAAGCCGAGCTGGTACGGCACCTGAATTTGGGAGCTAAAAACAGTCTAACGACACTGAAGAGGCAACTCATTCATGGGCTTCTTCAGCTTGGATGCGTATGGATTTTTACGGTCCTTCAGTTTGGAGAGGTCGTATTCAACTTTCATATCTTGTTGCCTTTCTTGCGCTGATGATTCGGATGCTGTTGCGCCGTTCAGTGTGGACGACCACCAAGAGACGAGCCTTTTTTGAGATTCCATAAGTTGAACTTCGGTTTTCGAATTCGCTGTGATCGGTGTCAGAACGATGATTCGAGCTTGGCCCCTTTATTCCTAATAAGGTAAGCGGCAGCTGGAGGCTGTCCGCTTCAGCGCAGGGTTAGCACTAGCACCCACACAAAAACTAACTCGACCCTGGCCCCTTTATTTCTTCTTTTATGTCAGTGAATTCTTCGGGGTGCTGTTCAACTAATATTGACCAAGCATTTCCATAGCTTATTGCTTGTGTAATGTGCATATTTTCCTCGGAGTGAAGAATTCTAACGTTGAAAGTAAGCGCCAGCGCTCACGTAAAAAATAATTTGAGCCTAGTCCCTTCTGATTATGATGAATTAAGTTAGACGCAGGAAGTTCGATCCACTTTTCCGATGACTACTCTGCTGGAGCTTGCGGGAAGAACAGGCGGACAGAACTTGTTGCGTCTAACTTATCAGTCTCGGAGAGCCTGGACTTGCACAGCATCAATGAACGCTTGCAACCTAACTTCTGCAGTTGCATTGCTTTTGTCGTAAAGAAATATCTGCTTTCCATACTTATGTGACACATAAAACCACTGCCCAGAATTTCCTGGAGAAATAGATATGAACAATGTATCAGTATCTGGCGATGCAGGAAAATAACCCGTCGTTGAATCCATTTCTATAAATTGAGTGGATGCAAAAATATTCATTTTTTGGATTGCATCGAAAAATACTTTTGTATCTTTAAATACTCCATGATTTACATTAAGTTGAACTTCAACTTGTTGTGCACTCGGTTCTTTTCCTTGAACTTTTACAAAGTTTTTCTTCTCTGCTTCAGTCAATGCGATGGCTGATGGTATAGCAACCACCAATTTTCTTTGAGTAAGAGGCCTTGGCAATGGTTTAATTGAAGCTAATACAGTAGCAACTTTAGCGTCAACAGCCTGTAAATATTTCTCTTTAGAATCATATGATTTATTATCATAAATGTAAGTTGTAGCACATCCTCCTAGTGCCAAGAAACAAATTGTAATTGCGATTTTTTTGATCATTGAATTTTAACTCCGTTAACTAGCTCACATTTTTCTGCACTTGTTTTCACTGGAGCAAGATCTCCAAGTTTGCAGTCCACCTGAATTGATGAATTATCTAGATTTTTGGTTCTTTTCTGTTCTACCTCATTGTTCGTTGAAATTGCTAATACTGATGGCATGCCAACAGTCTGTGCTACTGGTATATTTACATATTTTGCTTTTAGCGTTGCCCCAGTCTGCGTACAAAGTTCTTGGTCAAGCAGTGAAATACTCGGTACGGAGACACAAACACCTACAGGATGCCTGAATGGATCACTTTTTGTTTCATCAAAATATTTGACGCTCCCACTCTCCAGCCTTACTGCATATCGAAAGTGGTATTGAGGATTGGGCTTACTATCAAGCGTTGAGCCTAGTACTGCCCCAAGAATTCCGACTGCTAGTTGGTTTATAGCAGAATAGTTGCCCCCTTTGATGACATTATCCACATAAGCAGCGTTTGCAACGGCACTACCAAGAATAGCACCACTGCTAGTTCCACTGGTGGATTCATTGATACCTTGGTTGTCGATAATGGTTCCGAAGGCATCTTGTTCTATCAAATCGACGATGTGTTTTTTTTGAATGAATTCACGTTCAACAGGTGTCAGCATCAACCATGCCGATTGTGAAATTTTAATTAACTGTTGAGCCGATACCTCGGCACTCAAAAGTAAGGACAATATCGTAAAGTAGAGGATAAGCCTCGGCTCCGGACTCATTTCTATCTCCTATGACTACGCCAAAATTTTGCTCGACACATACAGCAATGCCCAACTACGATTAGACGACTACCCCACGCAGGCCAGCAGTCGGATAAAATTACACCATCCTATCCCATCTACAGGAAAAATCCAATAACCAACCATTGAGGCAAATTTAAAATCTTGCGGATGCCAGTCTCCCCCTACACCCCAAACGCCGATGCTCCGCACCAGCCCAAACTGTTGGAGCGCATACGCATTTATTTTCGCACGCAGCATTACAGCATTCGCACCGAGCAAGCCTATGTGGATTGGGCGCGGTGTTTCATTTTGTTTCATAAAAAATGGCATCCACAAAAGATGGAAACCTGTGGGCGCGCCCCCCCAACAAAGCCAAACAAGCTCCTTCGGCTACGCCAACAAGGTGCTGCTCTGTTGGCGGCCATGCTGATTGTCAGTTTGGTGGCCACTTTAGCGGCCAGCTCTATGTGGCAACAGTGGCGCAGCAGCGAAATCGAAGCCGCCGAGCGCACGCGCGTGCAAGCAGCTTGGATTTTGGTCGGCGCGCTAGACTGGTCGCGCCTGATATTGATAGAAGACTACAACGCCGGTGGGGCCGACCATCTGGCCGAGCCGTGGGCCGTGCCGTTGGAAGAAGCGCGCCTAAGCACCTTTTTAGCCGCCGAGAAAAACGTCAGCCAAGTGGATGATGCCACTATCGACACCGCTGATGCTTTTTTGTCGGGGCAAATTTTGGATTTACAAGCCCGGCTCAACCTGAACAATTTGCTGGATGGCGACAGCGTTCAGCCCGAAATTTTGGCCCAATGGGAGCGCCTCTTTACCCGCTTGGGCCTGCCGCGTGCCGAACTAGAAACCCTGACTTTGGCCCTGCGCCAAAGCCTCAACCCCGAGGCCAAGGATGCCCCTTTGCGCCCGCCCACCATCGGCCAGTGGACTTGGCTGGGCTTAACGCCATCCACCATTGCCCGGCTGGCCCCCTATGCCACACTGCTACCCCAGCGCAGCAAAATCAACCTCAACACCGCCAGCGCCGAGGTACTCTTGGCCAGCATCGAAGGATTAGACCAAGCCGCCGCCAACCGCTTACTGGCAGCGCGGCAAAATCAGCACCTGCGGAGTTTAGAAGACGCGCGCGCTCTGCTAGGCGAAAATGCCCAAATCAAAGAGACGCTGCACGATGTGCGCTCCAGCTATTTTGAAGTGCATGGCCGTTTGCGTTTGGAGGATGTCACGGTGCAAGAGCGCTCTATTGTCTATCGCCAAGGCCGCGAAGTACGCACCCTATGGCGCGAACGGGGTGCAGTGCCTGCGCCGCCCCCTACAATGGCCCGCCAGACCGACCCATGAGCACCCTGATCCTCCATTTGCCCTTGGCCCCACCGGGGCCAGCCACCGAATACCGCTACACCTTGAGCAACGACGGCCAGCACGTCAGCAGCCAAGGCAGTGCCGCCGTGGCCCTGCTACCGCGCCCCAGTCGTGCCACCGGCGAAACCGTGGCTTTGGTGCCCGCGCAAATGCTCTCTTGGCAGCGCGTACAACTGCCCCAAGGCAACTTGGCGGCCAACGCGCCGCGCCTGCGGGCGGTACTCGATGGCTTGCTAGAAGAACGCTTGCTCGACGAGCCAGCACAACTGCATTTGGCACTGCAATCCCCCACCAGCGCTAACAGCGCTAACAGTTCCAACCGTGATGGGTGGGTGGCGGTGTGCGCGCGCGACTGGTTGCAAGGCCACTTGCAAGCCCTAGAACAAGCTGGCATGGCAGTCGCTCGTATCGTGCCCGAGGCCGCGCCCCAGTGGGCAGAGGATGCCGCGCCCAGCGCCCATATTTTGGGCGCGCCCGATGAGGCACGCTTGCTGCTGCAAGGCTACGGCAGCCAGCAAGGCGTGCTGCTGCTGCCGTTTGCTGCCCCAGCATTAGCGCTAATGCGCCACGCCGCGCCAGAGGACGGCCCACCCCCCGCTTTCTACGCCGAGCCTGCCGTCGCTGCCTTGGCCGAGCAACTGCTAGGCCAGCCGGTTCTACTGCAAAACGCCCACGAACGCGCCTTGCTGGCTTTGGGCAATGGCTGGAATTTGGCGCAGTTTGATTTGGCCCAAACTGGGCAACGGCGCGCCTTACGCAAATTGGCAGCCGGGCTAGGGGCTTTTGTGGGCGCTGCGGCATGGCGACCAGCCCGCTGGGCCTTAGGCACGCTGGCACTGGCGCACTTGGTGGGCCTCAATGCCAGCGCTTGGCAAGAGCGCCGCGCCCTAGAGGCCAAACAAGCCCAAGTGCGCGCTATCCTCACGCAAACCTTCCCGCAAGTGCCCGTGGTGGTCGATGCTCCAGTGCAAATGGAGCGCCAATTGGCCCTACTGCGCCAAGCCACCGGCAGCTTATCTGCCCAAGATTTAGAACCTTTGCTGGCCAGCAGCGCGCGCGCTTTGCCCAGTAGTTGGGCTTTGCAGGCGCTAGATTACAGCCCCGGCCAATTGCGTCTGCGTGGCCCGGCACTTAGCGCCGATGCACAAAGCCAAGCCGCACAACAGCTGCGCGCCAGCGGCCAGCACTTAGACACTGATGGCGATACCCTGATGGTGCGCCCTGCTGTGGATACCCCATGAGTGTTTCTCACCCTGCCCCTTCTTCTGTTTGGCGCGCCCACTGGCACGGTTTGGCGGCACGCGAACGGCTGCTACTGCAAGCGGCAGCGGCGGTGGTCGCGCTGGCCCTGCTGTGGTGGTGGGCCTTGGCCCCAGCGCTGCACACCCTGCGCCAAGCGCCAGCGCGCCACGCCAGCCTCGATGCCCAATTGCACACCATGCAGACTTTGCAAGCCCAAGCGCAGGCATTACAAAATGCGCCGCGCTTATCGCCCGAAGCCGCTGGCCGGGCCTTGCAAGCCGCTGTGGCCGAACATCTAGGCGCCAGCGCACGCCTGAGTTTGCAAGGCGGACAAGCCACCCTGACCCTGCAAGGCACCCCGGCCAACGCCTTGGCCGCTTGGCTGGCCCAAGCGCGTGCCAACGCCCACGCCGTACCCCAAGAAGCGCGCTTGGTACGCAGCAGCCACACCGATAGCGCCCGCTGGGATGGCAGCTTGGTGCTGGCCCTGCCACCACAACCCTAATGGCCAGTAAAGCATCCAGCATGAACCGGGCTTTGCGCTCCTTGCGCCCACGCTTACCAGCACCCACCCCAGCACCGTGGGCTTGGGCCGCAGCCGGGGTTTTGCTGGGCGGTAGTCTGGCCGTGGTGCTTTTTGCCCCAGCGCATTGGCTGGCTTGGGGACTGGCACATATCAGCGCGCAACGGCTGCAACTGCAACAAGTGCGCGGCAGCGTCTGGGAGGGTTCGGCGCAACTGGTACTGGCTGGCGGTGCCGCCAGCCGCGACCACGCCCGCTTGCCCGGACGGCTGCAATGGCGCTTGCGCCCCCAATGGAACGGGCTTCAAGCCGAGTTGCAAGCCAGCTGCTGCACCCCGGCCCCCTTGCTGCTGCAAGTCAAACTACAAAATGCGGGCCTGCTACTGAGTGTGGCCAATGGCAGCAGCCACTGGCCCACCAGCCTACTGGCAGGTTTGGGCACCCCTTGGAACACGGTGCAATTGCAAGGCCAATTGGCCCTGAACACCCAAAGCCTGCAAGCCCACTGGAGTGCCGGACGCTGGCGCATCCACGGGCAAGCCCAACTGGACGCGCTAGAGTTGTCCTCGCGCCTTTCTACCCTGCGCCCTTTGGGTAGCTACCGCTTCACCCTAGCAGGTGGCGACACCCCCAGCTTGCAGGTACGCACGCTGCAAGGCGAGCTGCAATTGGGCGGCAGCGGGCAATGGGTGGGCCAGCGCCTGCGCTTTAGCGGGCAGGCCAGCGCCAGCCTAGGCCACGAGGCCGCCCTGTCCAACCTTTTGAACCTTCTGGGGCGGCGCCGTGGTGCCACTGCCCTTATCACCTTGGGTTGATTCTGAATATCTATGCAGTCCTTCGCCCCTACCCCCTTGCGGATAGCGCTTTCATCCCTGTTGGCCAGCGCCCTGCTCTTGCCCGCCAGCCCCAGCCTGTACGCCCAAAACACCCTCAGCCCGAGCAGCACCAGCGTACGCCCGAACGAACCCGTCACGCTCAATTTTGCCGGGGCCGACATCGAAGCGGTGGCACGCACCTTGGCCACCATTACCGGGCGCAATGTGGTGGTCGATCCACGCGTCAAAGGGCAAATCAATTTGGTCACCGAACGCCCGGTCAGCCCACTGGCGGCTTTTGAGCAATTTTTGGCTGCCTTGCGTTTGCAAGGCTACACCGTGGTGGAGTCGGCTGGCTTGTACAAAATCGTGCCCGAGGCCGATGCCAAGTTGCAGGGTGGTGGCGTGAGTGTGGCGCGCGAAGGGCGCTCCGCCCCCAGTGGCGGACAAATCATGACGCAGATTTTCCGACTGAATTACGAAACTGCCAACAACTTGGTGCCGGTGCTGCGCCCCTTGATTAGCCCAAACAACACCATCAACGTCAATCCGGGCAGCAACGCCCTCATCATTACCGATTACGCCGACAACCTGCAACGCTTGGCCAAAATCATCGCTGCAATGGATGTCTCCAACGCCAGCGATGTCGAAATTATCCCCCTGCGCCATGCCGTAGCCACTGATTTGGCCCCACTGGTGGCACGCTTGATAGATTCGGGCAACGGCAATGGTGGCGGCAATGGCGGCGCCGGTGTCAGTGATACCAGTTTCAAAACCACGCTCTTGCCCGAACCACGCAGCAACGCTTTAATTTTGCGCGCCGCCAATCCGGCGCGCGTCGCCCAAGTGCGCGCCTTGGTGGCCAAATTGGACCAACCCGCCCTGCCTGGCAGCAGTGCCGCCAGCGGCAACATCCATGTGGTCTATCTGAAAAACGCCGATGCCACCAAACTGGCCGTCACCTTGCGCGCCGCTTTGGCCGCTTCGGGCGGTGGTAACCAAGGGGCTGCTGCGATGCCATCGGCCCCCAGCAACGGCAGCAGCGGGCTGCAAAACACCAGCTTGGGCGGCAACAATGCGGGCCTCAATAGCAGCATGGGCGCCGGGGCCAGCTTGGGCAGCGGCCAAAGCAACCAACCCTCTACCGGCGGCATCATTCAGGCCGACCCCAGCACCAACGCACTCATCATCACCGCCCCCGAGCCGCTGTACCGCCAGTTGCGTACCGTGATTGACCAACTCGATGGCCGCCGCGCCCAAGTGCTGGTCGAGAGTTTGATTGTCGAAGTGGCGGCCAACAAAATGGCCGAATTTGGCATCCAATGGCAAGGCGTGCTAGGCCAAAGCGGCGATGGCACAGTGGGCATCATTGGCACCAACTCGGGCAGTGGTGGCTCTAACCTCTTGGCGGCTACGGTAGGGGTGTTGGGCAAAGATGTCAAAGCCCTGTCTGGCCTGGGCAAGGGCCTGAATTTGGCGCTGGCCCCGCGCAGCAACGGCCAGTATTATTTGGGCGCGCTGGCCAATTTTCTGCAAAACAGCGGCGATGCCAATGTGCTGTCCACCCCCAACCTCATGACCTTGGACAACGAAGAAGCGCGCATTGTGATTGGCAACAACGTGCCTTTTGTCACCGGCTCGTATGCCAACAGCACCAACACCAGCACCGTCAACCCCTTCACCACGGTAGAGCGCAAAGACGTCGGCCTGATGCTGCGCGTGCGCCCACAAATCAACGAGAACGGCACCGTCAAACTGGCGATTTACCAAGAAGTTTCCAAAATCGACACCGCCACCCTGAAAGACACCAACGGCCCCACCACCAGCAAACGCTCGATTGAATCCAACGTCTTGGTCGAAGACGGTAGCATCATCGTGATTGGTGGCTTGTTAGAAGACAGCTACTCCCAAGCCGAAGACAAAGTGCCACTGTTGGGCGATTTGCCCGTGGTGGGGCATTTTTTTCGCAGTGAAAACCGCTCGCGCAAAAAAACCAATTTGATGGTGTTTTTACGCCCGCAAGTCATCCGCGATGCCGCCGCCAGCGATGCCCTGATGGTGGACCGCTACGAAGCCATCCGCGCACTGCAACAGGCCACACAACCCAGCCCGAATATCATTTTGCGTTCGGTCTCCGAAGCGCCGGTGCTGCCCGCACTGCCTGCGTCCCCGCCTGCGCGTCCGTTGGGAGACAGTCAAGCCCTGCCGCCCGCAAGTGCGCTCTAAGGCATGGCGATGCGCTACCCCCTGCCCTACGCCTTTGCCCGCACGGCCCAATTGCTGCTGCAAGACGACGGCCAGCAATTACTGCTGTACCACGGGCCAGCTCCCGATGTCTGCGCCCTGTCCGAAGTGCTACGCAAATACCCCACGCTGCAACTGCAAACTGTGGATGCGCCCACGCTGGCCCAGCACATCAGCAACGCCTATGCCCAAGGCGAATCCAGCGCGGCCAGCGTGGTCAGTGAAGTCGAAAGCGATGCCGACCTCTCGCGCATGATGCAAGAACTACCCGCCGTAGAGGACTTGCTCGAAGCCGCCGACGATGCACCCATCATCCGGATGCTCAATGCGCTGCTCACACAAGCCGCGCGCGATGGAGCCAGCGACATCCACATCGAGCCGTATGAGCGCCATAGCAGCGTGCGTTTTCGGGTCGATGGCACCTTGCGCGAAGTGGTGCAACCCAATCGCGCGCTGCACGCCGCCTTGATTTCGCGCCTAAAAATCATGGCCGATTTGGATATTTCAGAAAAGCGCCTGCCGCAAGATGGCCGCATCAGCCTGCGTTTGGGCACACGGGCGATTGACGTGCGCGTCTCTACCCTGCCCAGCGCCCACGGCGAGCGGGCCGTGCTGCGCCTGCTGGACAAAACCAGCGAAAAAATCAGCCTAGAGGCCGTGGGAATGCAAGGCGAAGTGCTGGCGCGTTTTGAGCAACTGATTGCCCAACCGCACGGCATTATTCTGGTCACTGGCCCCACTGGCTCAGGCAAAACCACCACGCTGTATGCCGCTTTGTCGCGGCTGGATGCCAGCCAGAGCAACATCATGACGGTGGAAGACCCGATTGAGTACGAGTTGCCCGGCATCGGCCAAACCCAAGTCAACAGCAAAATTGACCTGACTTTTGCCAAAGCACTGCGCGCCATTCTGCGCCAAGACCCGGATGTCATCATGATTGGTGAAATCCGCGATTTTGAAACCGCGCAAATTGCCATCCAAGCCTCGCTTACCGGGCATTTGGTACTGGCCACGCTGCACACCAACGATGCGGCCAGCGCTGTCAACCGCCTGACCGATATGGGGGTCGAGCCGTTTTTGCTCAGTTCTTCTCTGCTGGGCGTGTTGGCACAACGGCTGGTACGCAAACTTTGCACCCACTGCGTGGGCAAGGGCTGCGAGGCTTGCGGCCACACTGGCTACCAAGGACGCACCGGGGTGTTTGAACTGCTCACCACCACCGAGGCCATTCGGGCGCAAATCCACCAACGCGCTGCCGAAGCAGACATCCGTGCAGCCGCCATCGCCAGTGGCATGACCCTGATGCGCGACGATGGTGAACGTCTAATTGCCGCCGGTATCACCAGCCGCGAAGAGGTATTGCGCGTGACGCGCGACTGATATTGCACAATCAGCGCATGGATAAACATGGATGATATTGTTCAACAAGCCTTGGCCAAATGGCCACATGTGCCCCATTGCTATGGCTGGCTAGGGTTAGACGCACGCGGACGCTGGTGGATGCGCGACGCTGCCACGCAGGCCCAAGGCCCCTTCCCGCAAAGCAAAGGTTCACTATTGCAGCACGAAAAGCTGCTGCAATTTATCGGGCGCAATTACGAGGCCGATGCCCAAGGCCAGTGGTTTTTTCAGAACGGGCCACAGCGCGTCTATGTGGAGTTGGAATGCACGCCGTGGGTCTGGCGTTTGCAACCCGATGGCAGTATCCACAGCCACACCGGGCGCTTGGCCCAAGCGCAAAGCTGTTTGTTGGATGAAACCGGCAAAGCCTACCTCGTGACCAATTTAGGGCTGGGCTTGGTCCACAGCCAAGACGTAGCCGCCTTGGCCGATGCTTTGGCCCAATGGCAATGGGAACCCCAAGAAATGCAGGCCGCTGCATTGGCAGCGCGTTACGGCTTTATTGCCAGCCCACAAGCGCGGCAAGCCGCCTGAATATCGGGCTTACTTTTGCCGGGGTAAACGCCCCATGACAAAAAATTCGGGGTTGGGTTGCATTCCGGCAAAGCTGGCCATGCGGTTGCTCAGGCCAAAGAAAGCGGTAATGGCGGCAATGTCCCAGATGTCTTCATCGTCAAAGCCGTGGACGTGCAGGGCGGCAAAATCGGCCTCGTCAATTTCGTGCGAGTGCTGGCACACCTTCAGGGCAAAGTCCAGCATGGCACGTTGGCGCGGGGTGATGTCGGCCTTGCGGTAATTCACCGCCACTTGGTCGGCCAGCAGTGGTTTTTTCTCGTAAATACGCAAGATAGCGCCGTGGGCTACCACGCAATACAAGCACTGGTTGACAGCACTGGTGGCCGTCACAATCATTTCGCGCTCGCCTTTGCTCAGGCTGCCTTCTTCTTTCAGCATCAGGGCATCGTGGTAGGCAAAAAAGGCGCGCCACTCTGCCGGGCGGCGTGCCAGCGCCAAAAAAACATTCGGGATAAAGCCCGCTTTTTCTTGCACTTCCAGCACTTTGGTGCGGATGTCTTCGGGCAAGGTATTCAGGTCGGGAAAAGGGTAGCGCACGGACATGGAAGCGGTCTCCAGTTTAGTTGTGAAGGCCACGATGTTAGCCACAACCAAGGGTTGTGCCCCATCTGCCGCCATAGCTGCACATACAGCAGGCTTGGTAAATCGGCTGCCCGCGCTGGCTCCTGCTCCAGAGGCAGGCGATTTTTTCGCGGTTAAACTCTGAACTACGCGCTGCTACTTTACGTTTGCATCCAGCGGGATACCGCCACCGCTACCCCTTATCAACCTCCCCATCTTTTTTGGCCACTATGCTGCGCTGCCTGTGCTTGCTCCTGCTGTGCTGGCTTGGGTATGGGCCAGTGGGGGCACAGACATTGCAGGCACACACCGAGCGGCATGATGTAAGCGCCGATGTGGCCGTACTAGAAGACCCCAACGGCCAGTTCAGCATTGAGCAGGTGCGCCAGCCCGCGATGGCCGGGCGTTTTGTGCGGCCAACCCAAGACGGAGATTTGAATTTTGGCTTCACGGCATCGGCCTATTGGCTGCGTCTGCGCTTGCAGCGCCCAGCAGAAGCACCAACACGCTGGCTGCTAGAAGTACCTTACGGCCAAATCGACAGCCTAGAACTTTATACCCCGCAGGGCCAAGTCTGGCGCACCGGCAACCAAGCACCGCTGCACAGTCGGCCAGTGTTCCACCGGCATTTTGTGTTTCCGCTGGAGTTAGGCCCGGAGGCGCAATTTTTCTATGTGCGTGCCACCTCCAACTACTCTCTGACAGTGCCACTGGTACTGTGGAGTGAAACTGGTTTTCACCACCACGAGCAGCGCGAGCTGATCTTGCAGTTTCTGTATTACGGTGCGTTGCTGTCTCTGATGATTTACAACCTGTTGTTGTACTTCTCGCTGCGCGATCAACGCTTCTTGTTTTACAGCCTCTATGTACTGTGCATGGGTTTGGGCATGTTCGCCGGTAACGGCTATGGCCGTTTGTTGGTCTGGACAGAAGCGATTGCCTTTGACAACGTGGCCCAAAGCACGATTTTGTCGGTGGCGGCGTTGTTTGGGGCCCACTTTACGCGGCTGTTCTTGCAGACCCCCCGACGGCTGCCGCGTTTGGATCGTTGCTTGCAAGGGCATATGCTGCTCTTTTTGCTGTTGGCCCTCGGGTTTTTAGCCACCTTGTCTGCACCGATGCCGGTACGCAGTTTCAATCAGTGCCTTTTGCTCAATGGCTTTGCCATGAGCCTGACGATTGCGCTGGCAGGTTGGCAAACCCTGCGTACTGGGGAGAGCAGCGCCCGCTCCTTTTTAATCGCTTGGAGCATCTTGTGGTTGGGGGTGTTGGTGGCCGGGTTGCGTGCCTTTGGTGTCGTACCTACCAATGGTGTGACGGCTTATGCCTTGCAAATTGCGTCCACCTTCGAGATGCTGCTGCTGTCTTTGGCACTGGCCGACATCATCCATGCAGAACGCCGGGCGCGCGAACAATCACAGCAACAGATGCTGGAGTGGTCGCGCAGCTCTGAAGAACGGTTAGAAAATGCCGTGCGCGCACGCACTGCCGAACTAGAAATCGCCAACGCCCGACTGGAAATGTTGGGCTATACCGATGGCCTGACAGGCTTGGCCAATCGCCGTCTGTTCGATCAAACCTTGGCCCATGCTTGTAGCAGCACTGAGGCTACTGGCGTGGCGCTGGTCATGCTGGATGTCGACCACTTTAAGCAATTCAACGACCACTATGGCCATTTGGCGGGCGACCATTGCTTGCAACAAATAGCGCAGGTTCTAGCCCACCATGTGGCCGCACGACCCCATACACTGGCAGCACGCTATGGGGGCGAGGAATTTGCAGTCATCATGCGCCATATCAGCGGTGATGAAGCCTACACATTGGCCCAACAGTTGTGTGCTGGCGTAGCGGCTTTGGCCCTGCCCCACATAATGGCACCCTCAGGCATAGTCACCATCAGTTTGGGGGTGGCACAGTGGCGGCCCGATGGTGGCGATTGCCCCAGTCCAACGACACTGATTGGTCAGGCAGATTTGGCCCTGTACCGCGCGAAAGAAGCTGGACGCAATCAAGTGCAATAAACCAACCTGCAACTCAACTACTTCTCAGGGGAAGAGCGCGATGAGCACAAACAGCAATTTTGACCAGCGGTGTTACGAGCTGCTCCAGCAGATACCCAAGGGCAAAGTCACTACCTACAAAGAAATGGCCCATGCCTTGGGCAGCAAAGCTTGGCGAGCAGTGGGCACCGCCATGGCAAAAAACACCCATCTAATCCACATTCCTTGCCATAGGGTGGTAAAAAGCGATGGCAGCATTGGCCAATACGCCCTTGGAGCCGAGAAAAAGGCAGAACTCCTCAGGAGTGAGGGTATTGCCATTGCGAACCAGAAAATTCAAAACCTAGACGAATATCTGTTTCGGTTTCCTACCTGACTTGGTACACCCACACATCCAAGGGCTTGGCTTGGTCGGTTTTTGAGCCACAGTGGTATTAGCCCACCACCAGTTTATGCACCAAATCTGCCGCAGTAGACGCGCCATATTTGCGCATCAAACGTGCGCGGTAAATTTCTACCGTGCGATGGCTAATGCCCAAAGCTTTGCCAATTTCTTTCGAGGTCAGGCCCTCTAGCAAACGCGCTGCCACTTCGCGCTCGCGTCCGGTCAAGTCGGCTTTCACAGGGCGCTGTGCGCTCATGTCTTCAAAGCTCCAAATGCCCGATGCGTGCGGCGCTTGCCGATTCACGGCCCGGCCTGAAACTTGACACCAGAACATCTCTCCACTCAAACGGCGCATGATGCGGCTGTCGGAGTAGTAGCCCTTGGCATTCAAAATGGGTACCAGCCGCTCGCCAATGCGCTCGTATTCGTCGGCACTGGGGTAGAGCAAGCGAAACGACTGCCCCAGCAACACCTCGCGCGAAGCGCCAAACATCTGGCAAAAATGCTGGTTACAGTCCACCATGATGCGGTGGCGCGACAACACCAAGCCCACCGGGGCCAACTCAAAAGCAAGGCGGTAATCTAAGTCCATCATCGGCAGCAAGGCAGGGCAAGTCTTTAGGGGATACTACGTAGCAGGTTACGTAGTATCTTCGCTACAACCTATCTCAAGGAGACTGTTGTGAACAAAGTGTTTCCCTCCGCCGCCGCTGCCCTCGAAGGCGTGGTGGCCGATGGCCAACTGATTGCTGTGGGCGGCTTTGGCCTGTGCGGCATCCCAGAGGCGCTGATCGATGCGCTGCGCGATTCGGGTGTCAAAGACCTGACCGTGATTTCTAACAATGCTGGCGTGGATGGTTTTGGCCTGGGCAAGCTGCTCGAAACACGCCAAATCAAAAAGATGATCTCGTCCTATGTGGGCGAGAACAAGGAGTTTGAGCGCCAATACTTGGCGGGTGAGCTGGAGCTGGAATTTACCCCCCAAGGCACCTTGGCAGAAAAGCTGCGTGCGGGCGGTGCAGGCATTCCAGCCTTCTTCACCAAAACCGGCGTGGGTACCTTGGTGGCCGAAGGCAAAGAGCTGCGCGAGTTTGACGGTGAAACCTATGTCATGGAGCGCTCTTTGGTGCCCGAGGTGGCACTCATCAAGGCCGATGTGGCCGATATGTCGGGCAATTTGCGCTTTCACCTGACAGCGCGCAACTTCAACCCAGCAGCGGCCACCGCTGGCAAGATTTGCATTGTCGAAGTAGAACGCATTGTGGCCACCGGCGAGATTGCCCCCGACGATGTGCATTTGCCCGGCATTTATGTACACCGCATTGTGCACAACCCCACGCCCGAAAAGCGCATCGAAAAGCGCACCCTGCGCGACCGCAAAGTTTAAGGAGACACCCCATCATGGCCTGGACCCAAGACCAAATGGCTGCGCGTGCCGCGCAGGAACTGCAAGACGGCTTTTACGTCAATCTGGGCATCGGCATCCCAACGCTGGTGGCGAATCATGTACCCGACCACATCGAAGTGTGGCTGCAAAGCGAAAACGGCATGCTGGGCATTGGCCCCTTTCCGTATGAGGATGAGGTGGATGCTGACCTGATTAACGCCGGTAAACAAACCGTCACCACCATCAAGGGCTCGTCGATTTTTGGCTCGGACCAATCGTTTGCCATGATTCGGGGCGGCAAAATCAACCTGTCCATTTTGGGCGCAATGCAAGTGACCGACAAGGGCGACTTGGCCAACTGGATGATTCCGGGCAAGATGGTCAAGGGCATGGGCGGCGCAATGGATTTGGTGGCTGGCGTGAAGCGCGTGATTGTGCTGATGGAGCATGTCGCCAAGAAAAAAGACGGCAGCATTGACCTGAAAATCCTGCCCCAATGCAGCTTGCCCCTGACCGGCAAAGGTGTGGTCAACCGCATCATTACCGACTTGGGCGTGATGGATGTCACCCCCGAAGGGCTGAAATTGGTAGAGCTGGCCGACGGCGTGACGCTAGAGGAAATTCAAAGCAAAACGGGTGTGCCGCTGCTGTAAGCCACAGTCAATTTTTTGAAAATTGAAGCACGGCCCCTGCTGCAAGGTAGGGGCCGCTTTTTTACGCGCCTGTCTGGCGGCGCTCGGCGATGCGCTGGAACTGCACTTCCCACTCTGCATCACTGGTATTTTTATAACGCGAATAGACAAAGCCGGGAATCTGCGCCACGGGTTTCCCTTTCAGCAATGCCATCACCGTTTGTCCGATGGCGCGGCCCAGGCTGGCAGGTACGGCATTGCCCACTTGTTTGTATTGCTCCACCAGTGGACCGGCCAGCGTCCAGTCGTCGGGGAATTCCTGTACGCGCTTGTATTCTTCGACGGAAAGCGGGCGTAACTCCTGCGGGTGCGCCAAATCGGTAGCGGGCATCGCGGGGTGTGTGACCAAGGTGCGGGCCGGTTTATTCCAGGCCAAACGGCGCAAAAAACCGGTTTTACCGCCGCCCGCATCGTAGGATTTACCCATCGCCTCTTTTTGCAAGGCTTCGGGCAGATTTTTCCAGTTCTGGCCTTCACCCAGCAGGCGGTAATAGCGCAGGCGTTTTTCTGGAAAGTTGAGGTGATGGTGTTCGGTGCTTTCCAGTCCCTTGGTGGCTTGTCGAAAGGTTTTCCATTTTTTCAGGCCATGCTGGCCTTGGTCACTGTGGCTAGGAGGTAAGTAGGGTGGACGTGAACCATCGCGCGCACAGACAATTACCACCCGTTCGCGCACCTGCGGCGTGCCAAAATTGGCCGCGTTGTACAGGTTGAACGAATAGCCATAGCCGTGGCGGCGAATTTCATTCAAGACAAAATTCAGCGCACCGCCGGGCAGTTCGTCCAGCGTCAAGTCCGGAAACTCCGCACCGCGCAATTCATGCGGACGATGTTGCATCGGGCACGACAGCAGGCCACGCACGTTTTCAATCACCAGATAGCGCGGGCGGATGGCAAAGGCCAGTTGCAGGTAGGTCAGGAAAGCGTTGCCGCGCTCATCTTTGAAGCCCTTGCGCTTGCCCGCCGTGCTAAAAGCTTGGCAGGGCGGGCCACCGACCATCAAGTCCACTTCTTGCCTTGGCTCCAGCCCGGCGTAGTGCAGCACCTGCTCGGCGCTGTAATCGTTGATGTCGCCAATCAAGGCCGTGTCTGGGCGGTTCAGCGCAATCGTTTGGCGGCAGTATTTGTCCATCTCGCAGGTCAAACGCACTTCAAAACCGGCCTGTTCAATGCCTAAATCTAAGCCCATCGCACCGGAGAAAAAGCTCAAGGCAATCGGCTTACCGCTGCTGGCGCTGCGTCGTTTGATTGGGGTATTGGCCAGGTAGCGCGGGTGGTCTTCGGCCACTTGGTGCGCGGTACGCAGGGCATAGCGCTTGAGGCTGGCAGCGCCAATGAGCCAAGTGGCCCCTATTTTTCGTACCTCTAGGCTGCCATCGCGGCACAGGGTACGCACCCGTTGTACGCTGACTTGGAGTTGTGCGGCAGCTTGCTAGATAGTGCAATCGGTACTCATTGGGTATTTCCTTAACGAAACTTTTTTGATAATAACACCCGGCTCGTCTAGCAAGCCGCCAACCACCACCTTTCGCACCCCCCAAGCGCCTGCGGTTTAATACGGCATCTTTTTTCTTGCCCTATATGCGCGACCTTTCTGCAATAGACAGCACTCCGCCATCGGTTTTTCCTACCGAACTGCCCCATAGCCCGCACTATTTGCGTGCCGTGACGGATTTGGCCCACCAGCGCGCCGTGGTGGCGCACGAGGCCATCTATGCAGAAAGTGGTATCAAGCTGGTAGAAAAGGGGATGCGCTTGGATGGCCGCCTGTACGACCGCTTGGTGCAACACACCCTGCGCGAACCCGTGGACAGCCATTTGGTGGCCGAAGATGCCGTGGACCACACCGTTCTGACCGCCGTAGCACGGCAATTAATCCAGCGTGATGGTTTATTGCCCTTGCTCATGCAAGATATGGGGCCGGGGTTTGAACAATTTTGGCCCACTTTGGCCCAAATTCCGCTGCCCGGCTCCATCATGTTCAAACTGACCGTAATGCGCGAAGAATCGCTCCACCTGTTTGAACACGGCCTGCACATGGCCATACTGGCTTGGTGGCTGGCCGTGCGCCGTGGTTTGAGCGATGCCGACAGTGTGGCCGTGGTGGCAGCAGCGTTGTTGCACGATATGGGGGTATTGCACCTGGACCCAGCTTGGCGCGACCGGGCGCAAAAAATTGTCGGGGCGCAGCGTAAAAATTTGGTAGCCCACCCGATCATTGGCATGTTGATGGTGCGTGGCTCTGGTGGCTACCCCGATGCCGTGGCGACGGCGGTGCTAGAACACCACGAGCGCATGGACGGCAGCGGCTACCCGCGTAGCCTGTCTGGTGCCGACATCTCGCCACTGGGGCAAATTTTGCTGCTGTGCGAAGTCGTGACCACGTTTTACGATAAATATGCCCACGACTCGCCGGGGCTGCATTTGGCCACAGTGCTACGGCTCAACCACCGCAAGTTTCCCGCCGATTTGTGCCACCACGTCATGGCACTGGTGCGCCAAAGCTTGCCACCCGAGCCAACCTTGGTATTGCTCGGGGCCAATGTGCAACGCTATTTGCAAATCGTTACGCTGGCGTTTGAGCGTTGGGAGCAACTGTGCAGCTTGGTGGCCATCGCGCCCGCCGGGCCACAGGCATTTGTGCAGGAGCGCTTGCAAGGGCTTAGCAAAACCCTCAGCGAGGCGGGCTTGCATCCACAATGCGCGCCTAAACTGCTAGAGCTGCTGCAAGGCGATGCCCAAGCCACGGCAGAACTGTGTTTTTTGGGGCGCGAGGCCCTGTGGCAACTGCAAAGCATTGTCCACAGCTGTTTGCGCCGTTGGCCCGAGGTGGCCGAGCGCCAAAACCCCGCCGACCGTTTTTTGGCCGATTGGTGCGATTGGTTGCTGGCCCAACAACGTTAACACAGACCATGCCATCGTCCATCAGCAACGCCAACACCACCACAAGCACCGCCAACACCACCACAGCAGTATTGCCAATGCGCGCTGGACTTAACCCGAGTTGTGTTGCTTTGCCCGCCAGCGGCAGCGGCACGCTACTGGATTTTTTAGCCCAACACCTGCCGGGGATAGAACGTAGCCAATGGCAGCAGCGCATGGAGACCGGCCAAGTGGTGGACGCACGCGGCCAAACCGTGACACCCCAGCGCCCCTTTGAGGCACACTTGCGCCTCTACTATTACCGTGAAGTTGCCAACGAATTGGTGATTCCGTTTCAAGAAGAAGTGCTGTACCAAGATGCCCATTTGTTGGTGGCCGATAAACCGCATTTTTTGCCGGTAGTACCCGCTGGGCGCTACGTACAGCAAACCCTGTTGGTGCGCTTGCGCCAGCGTTTGGGGTTGCCCGAACTCTCGCCCCTGCACCGCATTGACCGCGAAACCGCCGGGCTGGTGTTGTTTTCGGTGCAACGGGCCACGCGCGGCCTGTACCAAAATTTGTTTCGAGACCGGGCCATCGTCAAGCATTACGAGGCGGTAGCCCCGTGGCGGCCTGAATTAGAGTTTCCGCGCCAGCACCACAGCCGCTTAACAGAAAGCGGCCAGTTCTTTTTAATGCACGAAGTACCCGGCCCCCCCAACAGCCACACCCAGATGGAGCTGCTGGAGGTAGCCGCCCCTTGGGCGCGCTACCGGCTCTCGCCCATTACCGGCAAACGCCACCAATTGCGCGTTCAAATGGCCGCCTTGGGCCTGCCCTTGCGCTACGATGCGTTTTACCCCCAAGTCCAAGACCAGCCCGAGGGCGATTTTTCTCGGCCCTTGCAGCTGCTGGCGCGCGCGCTGGCATTTACCGACCCCCTGAGCGGCCAGCTACACCAGTTTGTCAGTCAACGCCAACTGCTGCCCTTGGCCTGAAACCGTTTTTGCTTGCTGTGCAGCGCTGGCGTTACACTGGCTGGCTTAGGGTTGCTCTTTTTTTTCGCCGTTTCTGTCTTTGCCTACCTTTTTTGTTCGCCATTTGCGTCCCGTATCGCAAAAAGTACGTGCCTTGGTGCTGCGTCCACTGGCAGGCTGGGCTGTGTTGTTATTGGCACTGACGGTGTATTGGGTGCAGTTGTACCACTCGCACCAAGCGCAGTTGCAGCAGGTGCAAAACCAAACCCGCCAAGGAGCCACGCAAACCGCCCACGCGCTGGCGCTGCAAACCGAGGCCCTGATTCGCAAAATTGATTATGTCGCCATCCATTTAGGTGAACATTGGGCCAGCCAAAACCGGCAAGAGTTTTTAAATTCCTTGCACATTACCGAACAAAGCTTTTCTGCTGGGGGCTTGGCCCAAGTGGCCATTGCCGATGCGCGGGGCAACATTGTGTTCTCTAGCTTATCGCCCAACAAACAACCCCAAGGCAGTGATGGCCAGCCCATCTCGATTGCCGACCGCGAGCATTTCAAAGTCCATGCCGACAGCATCGACGAGCTGCCGCATCTGTTTATCAGCCATCCGGTGCTGGGGCGGGTGTCGCAACAATGGACGGTGCAATTTTCGCGCCCCTTGCACGATGCCCAAGGGCGTTTTGCCGGGGTGATTGTGTTGTCGGTGCCAGCACGGCATCTGTCACAAGCCTTGCAAAATATCTTTCCTGATGCTATCGACATAGCCATGCTGTTGCGTGCCGATGGGGCCTATTTGGCGCGCTCGCAGGGCATGGAGGCCGTGATGGGGCAATCGGTGCCGCGCACACGGCAATTTTTGGCCGACCCTTCTACCACCCAAGGCGTTTACGAAGTGGTAGCGCCCACAGATGGCGTGGAGCGCTACTACGCTTGGCGGCGGGTCAGCCACTATCCGGTTATCGTCAGTTTGGGCATAGGCAAACAGCGTGCCTTGGCGGCGGTGCAAAAAGCGCTACGCCATAGCCATCTGCAAAATATTTTAGGCTCCAGCTTGTTGCTCTTGGCAGCTGCTTGGATTACCTATTTGTGGGTACAACAAAGCCGCCAAGCCAAAGAGCTGGCCACCACCAGCGAGCGCCTGAGCTTGGCCCTGCATGGCGGCAATTTGGGCTCCTGGGATTGGAACTGCCAAACCCAAGAGAACCACTTTAGCGCCCTGTGGGCCGCCAGATTAGGCTACCAAGCAGGGGAGCTACCGGCGCGCTTCTCTACTTGGCAAGAGCGCGTACACCCCGAAGACTGGCCCGCCGTACAAGCGGCCTGCACCGCCCATTTGCAAGGCGAAAGCCGCTACTACGAAGCCGAATACCGGATGCGCCACCGCGATGGCCATTGGGTCTGGGTGCTAGACCGAGGGCAGGTTGTAGAGAGGATGGACGATGGCAGCCCCCGGCGCATGGCCGGCACCGTGCTAGACATCAGCGACCGCAAACAAGCCGAGGCAGCCGCCCAAGCCTCGCAAGAGCGCTTGACCAAACTCATGCACGAGGTGCCCGGTGCTGTTTATCAATACCTGCAACGCGCCGATGGCAGCGCCTGCATCCCTTACGCCAGTCCCGGCATCGAAGCCCTGTATGGCATCCGTGCCGCCGAAGTGGAGCAGTCAGCCGACCAAATGATAGCCCGCCTGCACCCAGCAGACCGGCATCGGGTGCTGCACTCTATCGCCCAATCGGCCGAGCAGTTAAAACCTTGGCGCTGCGAATACCGGGTGCGCCTGCCCGATGGCCGCGTGCGCTGGGTATTGGGCCAAGCCAAGCCCGAGCGCACCCCAGAGGGCGATACCCTGTGGCACGGTTATATCCACGACATCACGGCAGAACACGCCGCCGCCGAAGCCTTGCGCCTCAACGCCGAATACCTGCGCTTGGCTTTGCAAGCGGTGCGCGATGGCCTGTGGTCTTGGGACATGGCTACCGGCAGTTTAGAGTGGGATGAGCGCATCCGCGAAATGCTGGGCGAAGCCGGTTTGCCCGCCGTCTTCAATTACCAAGACTGGCTCCAGCGTCTGCACCCCACCGACCGCGAACGTGTTTTGCCCCAGTGGAACGCACAAATCCAGCAGCACCCAGACCAAGTCATCATTGCCGAATACAGGATGCGTACCGCACAGGGACACTGGCTCTGGATTGAGGCGCGCGGGCGCATTGTGGCTTGGGGTGAGGATGGCTTGCCAGCGCGCATGGTGGGCACCTACACCGACATCAGCGCCCGCGTGGCCCAAACCCAATTGCACCAAGCCTTGATAGACCAAAGCCGTGCTGCCATTTTGCTGGTGGACCAGCAACGCCGCATTTTGTATGCCAATGCCCGGCTGAACAAAATTTTTGCCCAACCCGGCCAAGACCTCACCCAGCAGCCCATGTCTAGCCTGCACGTTAGCCTAGCCTCGTTTGAGGCCATGCAAGCACGCTACGAGACTTTGCGCCAACAAGGCAAGCTGCGGTTTGAATACCCCATGCGCGATGCCCAAGGCCAAGTGCGTTGGTTTGATATGCACGCCGTACTGCGTGACCCAGAAGACCCCGAAAACAGCGAAGTCGTCTGGACGATGGTGGACATTACCGAGAAGCACCAATCTGCGGCCGCCTTGGCGATGGAGCGCCTGCGCCTGACCACGCTGCTAGAGCGCTTTCCGGGTGGCGTACTGATGGAAGATGCCCACGGCATCGTCACGATGGTCAACCAAAATCTGTGCGACTGGCTAGAACTGCCCGGCCCGCCCAGCAGCTTGCAGGGCCTGACCCACGAGGCCCTGTGCGCCCAATTGGGGCCGATGCGTGCTGCGTGGTTATCGGTGCCCGGCAGCGCCAGCAGCAGCGAAAAACGCCGCAACACCGAAGCAGTGTGCAGCAGCGGGCGCGCCTTGGAAATCAACTGGGTGCCAATTGTGCGCGATGGCGAACAACTGGGGCGTTTTTGGCTGCTGCAAGATATTTCTGAGCGCAAACAACGCGAAATGGCCTTGGCCACCTTGGCCGCCACGGATGTGTTGACCAATCTACCCAATCGGCGCAGTTTTATGGTGAGCCTAGAAGAGGCCATCATGGGCAACAAAAACCACCCTGAATACGGTACGGCCCTGCTGATGATGGACATTGACCACTTCAAGCGCATCAACGACAGCTACGGCCATCCGGTGGGCGATGTAGTGTTGCAACATGTGGCCCAACTGATTCGGCACAAATTGCGCCAAAACGATGTGGCAGGGCGTTTGGGCGGCGAAGAGTTTGCGGTGCTGCTGCAAAAAATTCAATTGCCCGATGCTTTGGCCTTGGCCAACCGCCTGCGCGAAGCCTTGGCCCAAACCCCGGCCCTGACCTCGGCGGGTAAAGTCACGGTCACTATCAGCATTGGCATGGTGATGCTATCGGGCGACGATGCCACGCGCAGCCTAAGCCGCGCCGACGAAGCACTGTATTTGGCCAAAAACAGTGGGCGCAACCGCGTATGCGTCTGGGAATCTTAGGCCAAGGTCGGCAAAACCAGCACCATTAACGCCAACCCGACAACAAGGCAGGTAACAGTAAAGCGGTAATGGCACCGTTCAGGCCCATCGCCAAGGCGGCAAAGGCCCCCGCCTGCTCGCTGATTTGAAAGGCGCGCGCCGTCCCTACGCCATGCGCGGCCACGCCCAAGGCAAAGCCTTGCATAGCATGGTCGGGCACCCGCAGCAGCCGAAACAGCGTCGGGGCCAGTATGGCCCCCAAAATGCCGGTCACAATCACCAATACCGCTGTCAGCGAGGCAATGCCACCCACGCGCTCGGCCACGCCCATTGCAATCGGCGTAGTGACTGATTTGGGGGCCAAAGACAGCTGCGTGGGCAAACTGGCCCCCAGCAACCAAGCCGTGCCCACAGCAGACACCACCGCCGTCAAGCTGCCCACCACCAAGCCCAACAACACCGGCCAGCGCATCGCGCGCACCCGGCCCAATTGGGCATAGAGCGGAATCGCCAAGGCCACGGTAGCTGGCCCGAGTAAAAAATGGACAAATTGCGCCCCATCAAAATAAGTTTGGTAGGGGGTATCTGTCCACAATAACAAAGTGACCAACAAAGCCACCGCCAGCAGCACCGGGTTGGTGAGTGGGTGCAGGCGGCAGCGCCGATGCACCGCCAAGGCCAGCACATAGGCCAGCAGCGTAATGGTCAGGCCCAGCAGCGGCGAGGCGGCCAAATAGACCCAAATATCGTGGATAGGTGGCGGCAAGCTCATGGTGCAGGCTCCTCGGGGGGCTTGGAGGTGTCTGGCGTGGGACGATGGCAGGCGCGCATCACCAAGGCCGTTACGGCCAGCGTGAGCATGGTACTGACCAGCAAGGCCGCCACCAGCGCCAGCCACTCATCGGCAATGCGGTGCCCATGCACCATGATGCCCACCCCCGCTGGCACAAACAACAGCGACAAATTGCCCAGCAAGCCTTGACCGACTTGGCGCAGGTTGTCGCCGGGGCCACCACGCCAAACCAACACCAGCAACAGCAGCAACATACCCACCACCGGCCCCGGCACCGGCCATTGCAGGCCACGCACCAACACCTCTCCGGCCAGTTGAAACACCAGCAACCACGCAAATCCGGACACCATCAGCCACTCCCCCTTTGTATGCAGACTTCTATGCAGACACTACCGATAAAGTCTGCACTGTAGCGCCTCAGGGCGTGCTGTGTCGGGGCCAGTGAATGCGTACACGCAAACCGCCCCATTGCGGGCTGCGGTCTAGCTGTACCCGTAAATTATGCAAACGGGCAATGCGTTGCAAAATAGACCAGCCCAAGCCGCTGCCGCTTTGCCCGGTGCCCAGCACCCGAAAAAAGCGCTCTCCCAGGCGGGCCATGTCCTCTTGGCTCATGCCGGGGCCGCTGTCTTGTACGCACAGCTGCGCTGGCGCTTGTGCGCTGGCCGGGCTTATCTGCACCTGCACCTGTGCGCCATCCGGGCTGTAACGCAAGGCATTGTCTAGCAGATTACGCAACAGCACTTGGGCCAGCGCTTCGGCCAGCGGCACGCGCACCGGCTGTGCGGCCAACAATTCCACGCTTTGCTGGCGTCGTTGGGCATAGGGCTGCAAATCGGCCACCACCGTAGCCGCCACGGCGGCCAAATCACTGAACTGCTGGACCGATGTGCTGGCCTCGGCATCTAGCCGTGCCAGTTGCAGCAGTTGCTCGACCAAGCGGGTGGCGCGGTCACAGCCTTGCACGGTGGCGGCCAAGGCTTGTGCGCGTTCGTGGGCCTCGATAGCCCCTTGGGCCACTTGGGCTTGCATACGAATCCCGGCAATCGGGGTGCGTAACTCGTGTGCGGCGGCAGCGGTAAATTGCTGCTCGGCGGCCAACAGTTCTGCCGTGCGCTCAAACAGGCCATTCAGGGCCGTGACCAAGGGCAGCACTTCGGGCGGGATGCCGTGGCTGTCTAACGGGGCCAGCGATTGCGGTTGGCGCGCCGCCACGGCTTGGCCTAACTGGCGCAAGGGCCGCACCGAACCGCGTACCGCCCACCAGATGCCCAACGCCAGCAGCGGCAGCGTCCAAGCCATTGGCTGCAACAGGCTCAGGACGCTGGCCAGCACAATCTCTTGGCGCATGGATTGGCGCTCGCCCACCAAGATACGCACATCGTCCTCACGCCCTTGGGTGACAAACACGCGCCAAGATTCGCCGCCGACTTGGCTATTGACGAAGCCTTTTTTCTGGCGCTCGGTCAGGGGGCTGCTGGGGGCGCTGGCCGAGCGTGCCAGCAATTGGCCCTCGTGCCAGAGTTGAAACACCACCTGCGGCTGGTATTTGTGCAATTCTGGGGCTTCGTTCAGGTCGTCATCGTCCAGCTCATCGAGGGCTTGTAGCCGCAACAAGGCGGCAGTTTGCGCCAAATGGGCATCGAGCAGCTCTTCGACTTCGTGGTCAGATTCTTGCCAGGCCAAGCCAGCAGCTACCAACCAAGCCAGCAGCACCAGCCCCAACACGGTCGTTAATAAGCGGGCTTGCAGGGAGCGTGGCTTGGCCGCGCTAGGCGGTGCGCTGTTCATACGCCATCGCGGGGGATGCGGTAGCCCACGCCGCGCACGGTTTCAATCAAGTTGGTGCCAAGTTTGCGCCGCAGGTGATAAATATGCACCTCAACGGCGTTGCTGTTGATTTCGTGGCCCCACTGGTAAAGGCGCTGCTCTAGCTGCTCACGATTGAGTACCCGCCCGGCATTGAGCAGCAAGGCGTGCAGCAAGTCGTATTCACGCTGGGACAGCTCTACCAATTGACCATCGCTCCATACTTGGTGCGCGGCGGGGTCTAGCTCGACTTTGCCGCAGCGCAAGCGGGTTTCGGTTTGACCGTGGGCGCGGCGCACCAAGGCACGCAGGCGTGCGGCCAGTTCGTGCAAATCAATCGGTTTGACCAAATAATCATCGGCCCCCGCGTCCAGCCCGGCAATGCGCGATTGCACGGCATCGCGGGCCGTCAATATCAGCACCGGAGTGGCCAGGCGCCGGGCGCGCAGTTGCTGCAATACGGCCATACCGTCTTGGCGCGGCAGGCCCAAATCGAGTACGCAGGCTTGGTAGGCTCCGGTGGCCAGTTCACGCTCGGCGGCCACGCCATCGCGCACCCAATCCACCTGAAAGCCCTGTTGCCCCAACCCGGCGCGGATGCCCGAGCCTAACAATTCGTCGTCTTCAGCCAACAAAATACGCATTGCAGAGGTTCTTTCGCTCAATCGTCGTCGTGGTGGTTAGAGCGGGTATTTTCTAACGAGAAGGGGGTGGCAGCTTCCGCGTTTTGCTGTGGTGCGCTCTGCCATTGCCAGCCCCAAAAGGCCAGCACCGCAGCCAAAATCAGCAAGGCCAGCCAGCCGTGGTTTTTCTTGGCACTGTCGGGGCCGCGTCCGGGCACCCGACCTGTGAGCATGGGCAGGGCTTGGTTTTTACCTTGCAAAACGCTCATCAAAACAATCAGGCCGATATGTACCAGCACCACCCAAAGCATGGCGTTGCCTACCCATTCATGCACTTTTTCTAGCCACTCACCCCCCCATTCATCCCAAACGGCGTAGCCGCTCAAGCTCAGTGGCAGCACCAAGGCCAGCATCAGCACCATCGCCAAGCCCATCAATAGATTGCGCCCAGAGGGCAGCAAATCACACCAAGCCGCCCACGAGCGCACCGCCGCCAATGATTGCAACCATGTTGGCAGGCCACGCACCCGCGCCCACAAACCGGCCAACCGAACGGCGCGTGGCCCTAGCAGCCCCCACAGCAGGCGTGCCAGCACAATGCCCGCCAACGTATAGCCTAAGGTGACATGTACCAAGCGCCAGTGTTCGCTTTCTGCGGTGATGTAAGCGCCGGTAAACGATAACGCCATCAACCAGTGCAACATGCGCGTGGTGGCATCCATCACCCGGCGCGTGCCGGGGGTGCTGGTGGGGGCGGCGGCGGCACCCAAGGGGCGGGTGTGGACGGTGTGGACAGTCATGTTGGCGCTCCTTATTTGGGAATCCGAACCCGGTCGTCGTCAAAATCGCCTTGGTCGGCGCGCGTATGACAGGCCATGCAATTGGCCCGGCTGCCCACAGCGGGGCGCTTCCAGACGGCGGGCTGCACTTCGCGGTGTTTGCGCTCAAACCACGCCGATTGGGTGATACGGTCTTGGGGTGGCTCTTCGCGTACTCGCTTATAGGTGCCAGCGTTGCTTTGCAGCCAAGTGCTGAGTTGGCGCACCGTGGCATCGTCCAAGCTGGCATCGCTGCCATAGTGCTTGTCTAAGCCCTGCATCATGCGGTTCCAAGAGGCAGCGGGCAGCAAACCGGGCGGATAGGCCATGTGGCAGCCCGCGCATTCTTGCTGATAGGCCGGTGGCATGGCGCTGGCGGCCATCATGGGGCGGTCAGCCCAAGCAGTGGGCAGGGCAAAACAAGCCCACAGCCCTAGCGCTGCGCGCATGGCGTGGCCAGCCGTGCCAGAAGAGGAAAAAATAAACATCGTCAGCCTCGTTTAGGGTTTGAGCTGTACCAGCCAAGCCAGCATGTCGGCCTTTTCGGCGGCGCTGCATTCACGGCTCAAGACATCTTTGCAATTGCGCCGGAACCATTTATCGGCCTTGGCCGTATCGGTAAAGCGCTCAGGATTGAACGCAGGAGCCAGCGGTGCAATGGTTTTACCGGTGCTGGCATGGCGGGCTGGGGTGCTGGGCGGGTTGCCGTGGCACGAGGCACAAGACCACTCACCACCGTGGCGGCTGGTAAAAAACACCCGCCCTCGCTCGGCATTGGGCGTGCCACCGGTTTCGGCTGTCCAGCGCTGTAACTGGGCTTGGGCGTTGGTGTCACCTGCGTGGGCCAGTGGCACACCGGAGATATATGCTGCCAGCAAAACCGCCAGCCACCAAGGGGAGGAATGAAAAGTACGCATGGCCGCATGGTGCGCCCAGGGCCTGAAGACATTCTTAAATGGGCAAACACCTAGCGCGGTGTGCCAACATGGTGGGCACCAATAGCCCTTAGGATGCCCGGGCTCATCCAAGTGGCGGCTTGTCGATAAACGGGGGTCAGTGCTTGGCGCCAGCGCAGCAGCTCGGTGGCACTGGGTTCATACACCGCCAATTTGCCGCTGGCCTTGAGCAGCTCCAGCGCGCGCTGGTTTTCTGCCTCGGCAATGCTATTGGCGTATTGCGTGGCCTCGTGCAAGGCCAAATGCAGTGCGGCCCGAATATCGGCGGGCAGTTTGTCCCAAAATTGCCGGTTGACTAACACCACATAGGCCAGATAACCATGCCGGGTGACACTCAAATGGCTTTGCACATCGTGCAGATGTTGGCTGTAGATGTTGGCGGGCACGTTTTCTTGGCCATCCAGTTGGCCCGAGCGCAGCGCTTCGTACACATTGGCCATAGGGCGAATCGATACCTCTGCGCCCAAGGCTTGCATTTGTGCCACCAACACCCTAGACGATTGAATCCGAATTTTGGCACCGCGAAAGTCTGTCGGACTGAGCAAGGGCCGGTTGGCGCTAAACACCTTAAAACCGTTGTCCCAAAACGCCAGCCCTTGCAGGCCGCTAGGCTCTAAGCGTTGCAGCAAGGCCGTACCCACCGGGCCATCTACCGCTGCCCGAAAAGTGGCATGGTTTTTGAATAAAAACGGCAGGTCAAATACCTCAAAATCGCTGCCGCCCACTGTAGCCAGTTTGGACAACGAGGTGGCCAGCATCTGCACTGCCCCAATTTGTAGCGCCTGCAATTCTTCCCGGTCTTTGTACAAGCTACTGTCGGGGTACACCTCCACGCGTACCCGGCCTGCAGTGCGCGCCTCGGCCAGTTCTCTAAACTTCAAGGCCGCTTTGCCTTTGGCGGTATCGGCCCCTACCACATGGCTCAATTGAATCACGATGGGGTCGTGGGCTGTGGGTGCCGTGGCGCTGCTGCAAACCAAAGGCCAGCTACCGGCCACTGCCAAGGCGTGGCTGAAGCAACGGCGTGTTAAAGCGGGATTGGGATGGTGCATCGTGCTACTGCGGTATGGCTAATCCTAGAATGCACCCATGCTAACGGCCCAGCCCCCCACCCCGTTTCGTCCTACGGAAAGGGCTTCTTTTATCAAGCGCCATTATTGGTTGTTGCCCGCTTTGCTGGCGCTGCTGTTTGTGCTGATGGTGGGGGCTTGGGCTTCGGTCAACGATGCCGCAGAACAGCGCGTTTTTCAGCAAACCTTGGCTTCGGATGCCGCCAGTGTAGAGGCCCAAATAGCCGCCCGCCTAGAGGTAGAACGGGCGCGTTTGCGCGATATGGCACGCCAATTGGCCCTCGACCCTGCAGGCCAGCGCCACAACTTTGCCGAACTGGCCGAGGTACAAGCCAGCTTACAGCGCTTGGCCAATCGCTTAGTTTGGTTGGACGACAACTGGCAGCTGTTGGCCCGTGCCGAGCGCCGCGTCCCGTGGCATGGTTTAGAAGACAGCGCCCACCTGCGTATCCAAATACGCGGCCAAGCTGAACATTTGGTCGTACCCGCCCCCGGCAGCCACGGCCAGCCGGGCGGCCAACTGCTGGCCCGCTATGACATCACCGACCTGCTGGGCAGCACCGACTTGGCTTGGCTCAATCGCCGCTACGAGGTCTCTTTTTTGTCTGAATTGGGCGAAGTCATCGCCACCACGGCGCAAACGCAACGCCCGGCGCACGGAACCCCATTTGAGCGCCGCTTAGCCTCATCGGCTGATACCCGTCTGGTTTTGCGCCCTTACGAAATGCCCTTGTTGTGGTGGCGCAGCCCGCGCACCTTTGCCCTGTTGGCGGGCCTGTTACTGCTGGGGCTGGCTGGCTCGTGGCTGTTGCGCCGCGAAATGCGGCGCGTGGCCCAAGCGGTGGCCGATGCCCAAACCGAAGCCGCTTGGCGGCAATCGATGGAAGATTCGGCCTTGGTAGGCTTGCGCGCCCGTGATGCCGAAGGCACCATTTTGTATGTGAATAAAACCCTGTGCGAGATGGTGGGCTACGCTGCCACCGAGTTGGTGGGGGCCACGCCACCACTGCCATTTTGGCCACCCGATGCCATCGATGCCATGATGGCACGCAACCTAGACACCTTGGCCGGAGCCGCCCCGGCCACCGGCTTTGAGAGCCGCTGGCAGCACCGCGACGGCCATTTCATTGATGTGATGATTTTTGAGTCCCCGTTGCGCGACTTGCAAGGCCAGCCTATGGGCTGGATGGGTTCTATCGTGGACATCAGTGACCGCAAGCGGCTGGAAGAAAAAAACCGCCGTTACACCGCATTGATGGCACAACATGCACGCCTGAATGATTTGGGCTTGCTGGCCTCCGAGTTAGCACATGAATTGAACCAGCCCTTAGCCACTGTGACGGCCTACAGCTCGGGCTTGTCGATGGCGATTCGCAAAATGCCCTCCGCTAGCCCCGACATTCTGGCCGCCTTGGATGCCCTGCAACAAAATGCGCGCAAGGCGGGCGACATCGTGCATTGGATTCGCCGCCAGACCAGCCGTACCCCCGCCGAACGCCAGCAGCTAAATATGGCGGCTTTGGTGGCCGAGGTAGTGCTCATGCACCGGCCTACCTTCCAGCAAGCAGGCATCGCCTTAGAGTATCCCTGCCCCAGCCAGATAGAGTACCCCGTGCTGGCCGACCGGGTTGGTTTAGAGCAGGTGTTGGGCAATTTATTGCGTAATGCCTTAGAGGCGCTATCAGAGCAGCCCCATCTGGCAGGGGCCGTGCGTTTAAGCATCACGGCACAGCAAGCAGCAGATGCGGCCAATCGCAACGTGGAAATCTCCGTGGCCGACAACGGGCCGGGCTTACAGGGGCGCAACATGGACGACCTGTGCGCCACCTTCTATTCCACCAAAACCCAAGGCATGGGTTTGGGGCTGGGCATTTGTCGCTCGATTATCGAGGCACACGGCGGCAGCCTCACGGCCAGCGATGCAAAATCGGGCAGCGGCGCTGTATTTTGTTTTGTGTTGCCGCTGGCCTTACCACCCCTTGCACCCCCTCCAGAAACACCGCCATGAACACCATTTTTCTCTGTGATGACGATGTGGGCGTGAGTGGTGCGCTGTCATTCTTATTGCGCCAATATGGTTTTGAGGTGCAGGCTTACAGCAGCGGCCCGGCCTTGCTCGCAGCCTTGGATGCCTTGCCGCCCCCAGTGCGTGGTGTCTTTTTGCTGGATGTGCGTATGGATCCGATGTCGGGGCCAGAAGTGCATGAACAGCTGTTGCAGCGCGGTTTACGCCAACGCAACCCTGTCATCTTTCTGAGTGGGCATGGCGACATTCCGATGGCCGTGGCAGCGATGGCCAAAGGTGCGCTGAATTTTGTCGAAAAACCCTATGCCGACGACTCCTTGATTGCCATTTTGAGCGATGCGCTAGCGCAAGAAGCGCAATGGCAGGCAGCCGCGAAACGGGCTGAATTTTTGCAATCGATGGTCGAGAGCCTCACCCCACAGCAGCGCCGCGTAGCAGTGCTGGTAGCGGCAGGGGACTTGAACAAAGTGATTGCTGCCAAGCTGGGCATATCCGAGCGCATGGTCGAAGTCCATCGCGCCAAAGTATTTGAGAAACTGGGGGTCGATTCCGCCGCCGCGCTAGCCACCACCGTAGCAGACATCCGTGCCTGCGGCTTGGAGCTACTGCCACCCGAGGCAGCCTAAAAAAACAACCAGCCGCAGCAGATACTCTCTGCTGCGGCTGGTTGGCGTATGGAGATGGTGGGCAGATTTAGCGCGCAGCAGCAGGCACGGCCATATGCTCTTGGCGCTCATCCATCAACACTTCTGGCTCTTGGGCTTCAACCAGAGTAGGAGCATCCAAGCCTTGTTGCAAGCGTTGCATATCCAAATCACCCGTCCACTTGGCTACCACCAAGGTCGCGACACCGTTGCCGACCAGATTGGTCAGGGCGCGGGCTTCAGACATAAAACGGTCGATGCCCAAAATCAGTGCCAAACCAGCCACTGGCACACCACCCACCGCCGACAGCGTGGCCGCCAGCACAATAAAGCCACTGCCCGTAATACCGGCTGCCCCCTTAGAGGTCAGCAACAACACCGCCAACAGCGTCAATTGCTGTGTCAAGGTCATGGGGGTGTCGGTGGCTTGGGCAATAAACACCGCCGCCATCGTCAGGTAAATCGAAGTGCCATCCAAATTGAACGAGTAGCCAGTCGGAATTACCAAGCCGACCACCGATTTGCGTGCGCCCAAGTTTTCCAGCTTTTCCATCATGCGTGGCAACACCGATTCGGACGACGAAGTGCCTAGCACAATCAACAATTCTTCTTTGATGTAGCGGATGAACTTGACGATGCTAAAGCCATGCAAACGGCTGATGATGCCCAGCACCACAAAAACAAACAGCAGGCAGGTCAAGTAGAAGGTACCCATTAGTTTGCCCAGCGAGAACAGCGAGGCAATGCCGTACTTGCCAATGGTGAAGGCCATGGCACCAAAGGCACCCACAGGGGCCACCTTCATGATGATGCCTACGATGTCAAACAGCACATGCGAGAAGCGTTCGATAAAGTCAAACACCAACGTGCCTCGGCCACCAAACTTGTGCAGGGCAAAGCCAAACAGCACTGAGAACAGCAGCACTTGCAAAATCTCGCCCTTGGCAAAGGCATCTACCACCGAGGTTGGAATCACATTCAGCAGAAAATCAACCGTGCCCTGCATTTTGCCGGGGGCGGTGTAGGCGGCGATGCCCTTGGTATCCAAGGTGCTGGGGTCTACGTGCATGCCGTTGCCCGGTTGCAGCAGATTGACCACGACCAGCCCAATCACCAAAGCAATGGTGGACACAATTTCAAAATACAGCAGCGCTAAACCGCCAGTTTTGCCGACTTTTTTCATGTCCTCCATACCGGCAATGCCCACCACCACGGTACAAAAGATGATGGGGGCAATAATCATCTTGATGAGCTTGATAAAGCCATCGCCCAGGGGCTTCATATCGGCCCCCAATTGCGGATAAAAATGGCCCAAGCACACGCCCGCAATCACGGCGATGAGTACCTGAACATAAAGAGAGTGGTAAAACGGCTTGCGTTGCCCCGTTGGTGACGACATGGGTGTCCCCTGCTACAGAAGTGGGTAAAAACAGCGCTTTTGTCAGCGCCGGTCAATACCCGTAACGATAAGCAGCGGGGGCTATTCGGCCAAGTGTGGGGTTCCACATCAGGGTTTACCCTTAATCACCCATATCATCCAGTTCATCAAGCGTTGTCTGGCGCAATGCGTAGCGGCAGCGTTACTGGCCCATCGTTGAGCAGATGTACCTGCATATCGGCGGCAAACTGGCCGGTTTGCACGTTGGGATGCAAGGCGTGGGCTTGGGCGACAAAATAATCGTACAGGCGCTGGCCGTCTTGCGGGCTGGCAGCTTGGGTAAAACTGGGCCGGTTGCCGCTGCTGGTGTCCGCCGCCAAAGTGAACTGGCTAACGATGAGCAAGCCACCGCCGATGTCTTGCACACTGCGGTTCATTTTGCCCGCTTCATCGGCAAAAATACGCAATTTGAGCAATTTGGCCAGCAGGCGGTCGGCTTGGGCATTGCTGTCGCCGCGCTCGGCACACAGCAGCACCAACAGACCGGGGCCAATCTGGCCGATGGTCTGGCCGTCCACCTCGACATGGGCGTGGCGTACCCGTTGCAATAAACTTATCATGGCAGAGAGGGACTAGGAGCCGTTCCCGGCTCTATATAGGCTTCAACGTTAATCGGCAGCAACTGTATGCTGGTACGCAGGCCGGGCACAGCAGCCATCAGGGCTTGTTCTACCTGACCGCGCAAGGCAGCGGCATGGGACAAACTCCAATGGCCGGGGATGTGCATGTGCAAATCCACAAAGCGCCGTTGACCAGCCATGCGCGTGTGGATATGGTCAAAACGGATAGAAAAGCCGGGGCTGGTGTGGGCGTTATGCTGGCTTAAAAAGCCGCCCAAAGTTTGCTCAATCGTGGCCAGCACTTCAGGCTCTACCGCTTCGTCCATCAGGCCCTGCGAGGAGCGCCAGACCAAATGCACTCCTTCTTTCAGAATGTTCAGGGCCACGCCTATCGCTACCAGTGGGTCGAGCCAACTCCAGCCCGTCAGGGCCACCGCCCCCAGCCCCAACACCACCCCGGCAGAAGTCCAAACATCGGTAAACAGGTGCCGGGCATCGGCCTCTAGGGCAATCGAGCGGTGCTGGCGCGCGGCGCGCAGCATCACCCACGCCAAGCCGCCATTGAGCAGTGAGCTGAACACCGACAAGGCCAAACCCCAGCCCATTTGCTCTAGCGGCTGTGGGGCCAACAGGCGCTGAATCGCCGTCCACAAAATGGCCCCAGCAGCGACAAAAATCAGCATCCCCTCAAAAGCAGAGGAAAAATACTCGGCCTTGTGGTGACCATAGGGGTGGTTGTCGTCTGCTGGGCGGGCCGCTACCGTCACCATCAGCACGCCAAACAGGGCGCTGGCCAAATTGACCACTGACTCCATCGCATCCGATAACAAGCCCACCGAGCCGGTGATGTACCACGCCAGCGTTTTCAGGGCCATCGTGGTCAGAGCCATGCCCACCGAGACCCATAACAAATTGCGTGGTGTCATCCACGCTGGCAGCGGTACTTTGGGGGATGTGGGCATAGGAGACGCTTATACCAGCCGTGCCTTAACGCTCTTACCTTTGACGCGACCTGTGTTTAACCGATGCACCACCTGCTCGGCAATGCCGCGCTCCACGGCCACATAGGTAGAAAACTCATTGACGTTGATTTTGCCTACCTGCTCGCGCGTGAAGCCCATCTCGCCGGTCAGAGCGCCCAACACATCACCTGCGCGGATTTTTTCTTTGCGTCCGCCAATGATTTGCACCGTGGTCATCGGCGGCAACAGCGGGCCACCAGGGGCTGGTGTCAGTTCGGTCAGCGCTGTCCATTCGGACGGGCGGCCTTGCAGCACTTCGATTTTGCCGACGCTGCCCATCTCGTCCATGCTGGCCAAATTGAGCGCCAAGCCTTCGGCATCACCCCGGCCAGTGCGGCCAATGCGGTGGATATGCACTTCGGGGTCGGGGGTTACATCCACGTTTATCACGGCGGCCAGCTGGGCAATATCCAAGCCGCGCGCGGCCACGTCGGTGGCTACCAGCACGGCGCAACTGCGGTTGGCAAATTGCACCAAGACTTGGTCACGCTCGCGCTGTTCTAGCTCGCCATACAGGGCCAAGGCGCTGATGCCTTGTGCCTGCAAGACTTCGACCAAATCGCGGCATTGTTGCTTGGTGTTGCAAAATGCCAGCGTGGATTCTGGCCGAAAATGCGCCAATAACTGCCCGACGGCGTGCAGGCGTTCGCTGTCCTTGACCTCGTACCAGCGCTGGTCAATTTTGCTGGCGCTGTGTTGCGCCTGCACGCTAATTTGCTGCGGGTTCTTCATGAACTGCTGGCTGAGTTTGGCGATGCCCTCGGGGTAAGTGGCCGAGAACAACAGCGTTTGGCGCTCTTTGGGGCATTGGCGCGCTACAGTGGCGATGTCGTCAAAAAAACCCATGTCCAACATGCGGTCGGCTTCGTCCAGCACCAAGGTATTGAGCTGCTCTAAAGACAGGTTTTGGCGCTCCAAATGGTCCATCACCCGCCCCGGCGTGCCCACCACAATATGTGCGCCATGCGACAGGCTTTGTGCTTGGCCGCGCAAGGGTACGCCACCGCACAGAGTTACCACTTTGATGTTGTCTTCGGCACGCGCTAGGCGGCGGATTTCGGCACTCACTTGGTCGGCCAGCTCGCGCGTCGGGCACAGTACCAAGGCTTGCACGCCAAAGCAGCGCGCATTGAGCCGGGCCAGCAGGGCCAGCCCAAAAGCCGCCGTTTTGCCGCTGCCGGTGCTGGCTTGGGCGATGAGGTCTTGCCCCAGCAAGGCGGCAGGTAAGCTGGCCGCCTGAATCGGGGTCATTTGCAAGTAGCCCAGTTGTTGCAAATTGGCCAAAGTGGCCGGGCTGAGCGCCAAGGCGCTAAAGTCGGTGGCGCGGTGCGCGGGGGTGGAAGTCATGCGCCCGATTATCGACGCTGGCACCCACTGCACCACCGCTGCACCATCGCCACGGCAAGCGGGCTTAAAAAGCCGCCGTGCGGTGATTAGCGCCATAATCGCCGCATGAATTGCGGTGATTACGCTTATATCTGGCAAGCCCCCGACTGGCCACACTGGCGCTACGACTTGGCTGCCTTGGTAGAGCCACTGGCGCAGGTTAGCCGGGCGCAGGGTTTGCTGCTCGGGCGGCTGGCGGATGTCGGCTTGGGGCTGCGTGACCAAGCCAGCTTGGCCACTTGGACCGACGATGTGCTCAACACCAGCAAAATCGAAGGCGAACATCTGGATGTGGCCTCGGTGCGCTCCTCGATTGCGCGCCGTTTGGGGGTGGATATTGGCTCTTTGGCCCCCGTCGATCGGCATGTGGAGGGCGTGGTCGAGATGGTGCTGGATGCCACTGCCAACAGTGCTGCACCCCTGAGCGCACAACGCCTGTTTGGCTGGCACGCTGCGCTGTTTCCTACTGGGTATTCTGGTTTGAGCCAAATCAGTATCGGCAGCTGGCGCGATGATGCCAATGGGCCAATGCAAGTAGTTTCCGGCCCCATCGGTCGGCAAACCATCCATTTTGAAGCACCACCGGCCCAGCGTTTGCCCGAGGAAATGGCACGTTTTTTGGCTTGGATCAATACCCCCACCCCCACCGAGTCCAGCTTGGTGCGCGCCGGATTGGGGCATTTGTGGTTTGTCACGCTGCACCCGTTTGACGACGGCAATGGCCGCATCGCGCGTGCGATAGGCGATTTATTACTGGCGCGCGCCGATGGCAGCCCGCAACGCTTTTATAGCCTGTCGGCCCAAATTCAGCGTGAACGCAAAGCCTATTACGAGATGTTGGAACGCACGCAAAAGGGTTCTTTAGAGGTCACAGACTGGCTGCAATGGTTTCTGCACATGCTGGCACAAGCCTTGCGACTGGCCCATCACACCTTAGATGCCGTGCTGCACAAAGCGCAGTTTTGGCAGCGCCTGTCAGGGCTTAGCCTGAATCCTCGGCAAATCAAGGTGCTGAATCGTTTGCTGGATGGCTTTGAAGGCAAACTGACCAGCCGCAAATGGGCCGCCTTGGGCAAATGCTCGACCGATACTGCCCTGCGTGATATTACCGAGCTGGTGGCGCTGGGCGTGCTGCACCGCTCAGACGCTGGCGGGCGCAGTAGCAGTTACGGATTAGCGTTTACCCAAGCGCAGTGAGCTGGCATGGCTAAGGCGCAAACAGCGGATTAGGCGGCGTGCAGTGGCAGGCACCGCCCCTGTCCGTGCCTCTTTTTGAGCCCAAATTGAGAATTGCTGCAACGCTACCACATCAGCGCCAGCAGCGTACCCACAAAGCCCAAGGTGTGGGCAAACAGCCCCGGTGCCAAGGCCAGCGCATAGCGCCAACCGCCACTGGCCCAAGCCACGGTGCTTTTGCTAAAGGCGTGGACCACCATCGCGGCGGACAAGGCCCAGACAATCTGTGTGGCCTCGGGGCTGCCGGGTACACCCACCGTGAGCAAGGCCGCCGTGACGGCGTGGATGTCGGCCAACGCCGCCACCAGCGTGCCCACCATCACCCCGGTGTCGCCCAGCCACAGACGCAATCCATGCACCCCAGCCTGAATGGCCGTGAGCAGCAGCACAATCAGGGCGGCATCGCGCAGGCGGAACAAATCGGTATCTGGCGGCGGGCCGTTGGTGCTGGCGGCATCACCGCTGGCAGGGGGCGTGGCATAGCGCCACACCATCCAGCCGCCCCACAGTGCGGCCACGCCACTGCCAATCAAGGCGGGCAGCCAGAGCGACAAAATCCACGCCGGTTGGATGGTGCCGCCAATAATCACAATTTGGGTGGTGGTGCCCACGCAAGAGAGCAAAGCCGCCCCCGCTTGCAGCTTGTGCGAGCCTTGCGTGGTGCGTAGCTCCATACCCAAACTGCCAATGGTGGCGGTGCTAGAGACAAAACCCGAGGCCAGTGCCGACAACGCCACCGCTTGGCGCGCCTGCAACAAGCGTCGCCCCACATGGGCCAGCGATTGAATCAGCAGCAGCACAATCAGCAGCTTCATCACCAATTGCGGGTTCAATACCGGCCCCCACAGTGGGCGGTCGGGCAGCAGCGGCATCACCAGCAGCGCCAGCGCGCCCAAAATCAACCCGCCTTGCACCTCGCCGGGGCGCAACCAATCGCGGGCAAACTGGTGCAGGGCATTGCGCGCCGCCAGCAAGCCCGTCACCATCACCGTCAGGCCCGAGGCCAACATCGGCGCTTGCACCGCCATCACGCCAATCAAATAGGCCATGAACAGGGCAATCTCGGTGGTTACGCCGGGAGAATCGGAGCGGTCGTAGGCGTAGGCCACAATGCTGATGAGGGCCACAAAAGCCGCGCCTACCGCCATCAACACTTGTGAGCCTAAAAAGGCCGTACAGGCCCCCGTAAGCGAGGCCAAGGCAAAGGAGCGCATTCCCGCCATTACCTTCTTAGATTGGCCATCTTTGCGCCGCTCGCGCTCAATGCCCATCAGCAAACCGCAGCCCAAAGCCACGGCCAGTCCGCTCAGTGCAGACACATCACCCGAAAAACTGGATGCTTCCATAGGAGGGTCTCCTTTGCTGTGGCACTTGCAAAACACAGCCCGCCAAAGCGGGTTGCCATTTTTTTGCATGAAGGCCCATATTACACTCGGAAATCTTATGTAATTTGTGAGTTGGCCCCCATGCCCCCCTCTGCCACCACCCCCTATGGCACTCTGCCACCCGCATCGCCACTGCCACAGCGGCGCCCAGTGAGTTTGCCGCGCCTGCAACAAATGCGCGAAGCGGGTGACAAAATCACCATGCTCACCGCCTACGATGCCACTTTTGCCGCCGTGGCCGATGCCGCTGGCGTAGAGTGCCTGCTGGTGGGCGACTCCCTCGGTATGGTCTGCCAAGGCTTGGCCAGCACCGTGGGCGTGACGCTGGAGACCATGATTTACCACACCGACAGCGTAGCCCGTGGTCTGCGCCGGGTGCAAGGCACCGCCTGGGTGGTGAGTGATTTACCCTTTGGCAGCTACCACGAATCCAAAGAGCAGGCCATGCGTAGCGCCTCGGCCCTGATGCACGCGGGCGCGCACATGGTCAAGCTCGAAGGCGGTGGCTGGACGACCGAGACGGTGCGCTTTCTGGTCGAGCGTGGCATCCCCGTCTGCGCCCACTTGGGCCTGACGCCGCAAACCGTCCATGCCTTGGGCGGCTACCGCGTGCAAGGCAAGGGCGAGCAAGCAGCACAAATTTTGCGCCGCCATGCCCACGAGTTGCAAGACGCTGGGGCCAGTATGGTGGTATTAGAAATGGTGCCAGCGCAGTTGTCGGCAGAACTAACGCAAGAGCTGCAACACTGCCACACCATTGGCATTGGCGCGGGCAGTGGCACTGCTGGCCAAGTGCTGGTGTTACACGATATGTTGGGCATGAACTTGGGCAAGATGGCCAAGTTTGTGCATAACTTTATGCAGGATGCTGGCAGCGTGCGTGGGGCCATGCAAGCCTATGTGCGTGCTGTCAAAGACGGCAGCTTTCCCAACAACGCACAGCACGCTTGGTAAGCACCCCAGCACCGGGTTTTGCTTTGGCGGAATAATCCGCCTTTTGTTTTTTAGGCTTTTGGGCTTTTTTATGCACATCGCTCGCACCATTCCCGAACTGCGCGCCGCTTTGGCGGCTTACCGCCAGCCCGCATTTGTCCCGACGATGGGCAACCTGCACGAGGGCCATCTCTCTTTGGTGCGCCAAGCCAAACCACTGGGCGATGCCACCGTGGTCAGCATCTTTGTCAACCGGCTGCAATTTTTGCCGAACGAAGATTTTGACAGCTACCCACGCACTTGGGAGGCCGATTGCGCCAAGCTAGAGGCCGCCGGTTGCGATGTGGTGTTTGCCCCGCGTGAGCCGGACTTGTACCCCGAGCCACAAACCTTCAAAGTGCAACCCGACCCGCAATTGGCGGATATTTTGGAAGGCCAGTTTCGCCCCGGCTTCTTTACTGGCGTGTGTACCGTGGTGATGAAGCTGTTGAGTGCCGTGTTTGCGGGCAAAGCCCAAGGCACTGCGGTGTTTGGGCAAAAAGACTACCAACAGCTGATGGTATTGCGCCGCATGGTGCAGCAGTTTGCTTTGCCGATTAACGTAGTAGCCGGGCAAACGCAACGCGCTGCCGATGCCTTGGCGCTGAGTTCACGCAATGGCTACCTGAGCGAGGCTGAACGCACCGAGGCGGTACAGCTCTCGCTGGCGCTGCAAGCCTTGGGCCATGCTGCACTGACCGCTGCCGACACTTTGCCCGCCCAAGTCCCAGCTTTAGAAGCCCAAGCCCTGCAAGCCTTGCAAGCACGCGGCTGGCAACCCGATTACCTGACCGTGCGCCGTCGCACTGATTTGCAAGCGCCCCAAGCGGGCGATGGTGCTGGGAGCTTGGTGGTGTTGGGTGCCGCCCGCTTGGGCAGCACGCGCCTGATTGACAACTTCGAGATTTGATGTAAATCAACGCACGCCAGCTTTTAAGCCAGCTTGCCGTGGCACTGCTTGAATTTTTTACCGCTGCCGCAAGGGCAAGGGTCATTGCGGCCCACATGGCTACCCGCCACAGCGGCCACAGCAGCGGCTTTGGCTTGTCGCGTCACGGTGCTTTCGTCCAGCGTGGTTTCAGCCTCGCCGGTTTCGGTGGGGGCGGTGTAGGTCACGTTGGCGATATGCTCGGCGCGCTGCTCCATTGCTTCGGCGGCTTGCTCAATTTGCGCTGGCGACTGCACCTGCACCGTCATCAGGGTGCGCGTAACATCGGTTTTTACCGTATCAATCAATTGGCGGAATAATTCAAACGCCTCGCGCTTGTATTCTTGCTTGGGCTGCTTTTGTGCATAGCCGCGCAAATGGATGCCTTGGCGCAAATAATCCAGCGCGCTCAAATGGTCGCGCCAGTTGCTGTCAAAGTTTTGCAGCAGCACCATGCGCTCAAAATGGGTAAAGTTGGTTTCACCTACCAAATCCACTTTGGCTTGGAAAGCCGCATGGGCCGCAGTCAGCACCTTCTCTAAAATATCTTCATCGGTGATGGATTCGGAACCTTCTACCAGCACGCGCAAATCCAGCGGCAATTGCCATTCTTGGGCTAAAGCGGCCTCTAGGGCGGGCAGATTCCATTGTTCTTCTACCGATTCTGCTGGCACATACTGGCGCACCAAATCGGTAAAACAATCTTCGCGCATGGCATGAATCACATCGTGCAGCGCTGCTGCATCCAAAATATCATTACGCTGCTGGTAAATTACCTTGCGCTGGTCATTGGCCACATCATCGTATTCCAGCAACTGCTTACGCACATCAAAGTTGCGCGCCTCAACTTTACGCTGGGCCGATTCAATACTGCGCGTGACGATACCCGCCTCGATGGCTTCACCTTCGGGCATTTTCAGGCGGTCCATAATAGAGCGCACCCGCTCACCGGCAAAAATCCGCATCAGCGCATCATCTAAACTCAGGTAAAAGCGCGAGGAGCCGGGGTCTCCTTGGCGGCCCGAACGCCCGCGCAATTGGTTGTCAATGCGGCGCGATTCGTGGCGTTCGGTGGCAATAATGCGTAAGCCGCCCAGCGCTTTGACTTTTTCGTTTTCTTCTTTCCAAGCGGCGCGCAGGGCTTCGATTTGGCTGGCCTTGGTGGCCGCATCTAAGGCTTCGTTGTGTTCAATCGCGGCGATGTCTTTTTCAATATTGCCCCCCAACACAATGTCGGTACCCCGCCCGGCCATGTTGGTCGCGATGGTAATCATGCCGGGGCGGCCTGCTTGGGCGATGATGTCGGCCTCGCGCGCGTGCTGCTTGGCGTTGAGCACTTGGTGCGGCAAATTGGCTTGGGTGAGCAGTTGGTCGATGATTTCCGAGTTCTCAATCGAGGTGGTGCCCACCAGCACTGGCTGGCCGCGCTCATAGCACTCGCGAATATCTTGGATGGCCGCGTCGTACTTTTCTTTGGTGGTTTTATACACCCGGTCGAGCTGGTCTTGGCGTTTGCTGGGTTGGTTGGGTGGAATCACCACGGTTTCTAGGCCGTAGATTTCTTGGAACTCGTAGGCTTCGGTATCCGCCGTGCCGGTCATGCCCGAGAGCTTGCCGTAGAGGCGGAAATAATTTTGGAAGGTGATAGAAGCCAGCGTTTGGTTTTCGGCTTGGATGGTCACGCCTTCTTTGGCTTCTACTGCTTGGTGCAGCCCCTCGCTCCAGCGGCGGCCCGACATCAGGCGGCCAGTAAACTCATCCACAATCACAATTTCGCCGTCTTGCACCACATAGTGCTGGTCGCGGTTGTACAGATTGTGGGCGCGCAGCGCTGCATACAGGTGGTGCATGAGCGAGATATTGGCCGGGTCGTACAGGGAGGAGCCTTCGGGCAACATGCCTTGGGCCGCCAACACGCGCTCGGCGGTTTCGTGGCCTTGCTCGGTCAGAAAAACTTGGTGCGATTTTTCATCTAAGGTGAAGTCACCGGGTTTAATCACCCCTTCGCCGGTGCGCGGGTCGGCTTCGCCTTCTTGGCGTGTTAAGAACGGCACCACTTGGTTCATCGCCAAATACAGGGCGGTGTGGTCTTCGGCTTGGCCGCTGATGATGAGCGGCGTGCGCGCTTCGTCAATCAGAATCGAATCCACCTCATCGACAATGGCATAGTTGAGCTGGCGCTGCACCCGGTCGGCCGACTCATACACCATGTTGTCGCGCAGGTAGTCAAAGCCGTATTCGTTGTTGGTGCCGTAGGTGATGTCGGCAGCATAGGCGGCTTGCTTTTCTTCGCGCCCCATGTTGGGCAGGTTAATCCCCACCGTCAGGCCCAAAAAGTTGTACAAACGCGCCATCCATTGGGCATCGCGGTTGGCCAGGTAGTCGTTCACCGTGACCACATGCACCCCGTTGCCGGACAAAGCATTCAGATAGACCGGCAGCGTGGCGGTCAGGGTTTTGCCTTCGCCGGTACGCATTTCGGCAATTTTGCCGTAGTGCAGCGCCATACCACCGAGCAACTGCACGTCAAAATGGCGCATCCGCATCACGCGCTTGGAGCCTTCGCGCACCACGGCAAAGGCTTCGGGCAGCAGCGCATCGAGTGATTCGCCCTGCGCTACCCGTTGCTTGAAAGCCTCGGTTTTGGCCCGCAGTGCCGCATCGTCGAGCTTTTCTAACTCAGGCTCTAAGGCGTTGATGCGTGCCACGGTCTTGCGGTACTGCTTGAGGAGCCGGTCGTTGCGGCTGCCGAAAAGTTTGGTAAGGAAGTTGGTGACCATGCGAGCGGGAACACCGTAGCAGACTTGTGCAGCCCGTTGGGTGTCCGAATCCCTGTGAAGATAGAAGATGTCGGGTGGTACCGGACTACCGGCACCGGATAAGAGATTTTAGCCCCCACGCTGCCCACCCTTGCCAGCGTAGCCGCCTATCATGGTGGCCATGTTGACAAACCCGCCCACCCCCGCCGCTGTGCAAGCCTTTATTAACCGCTGGCAAGGCGTAAGCGCCAGCGAACTGGCCACGGCGCAGAGTTTCATCCTCGACCTGTGCGATGTGCTGGGCCTAGAAAAGCCCCACCCCAGCCCGGCGCAAGACTACATGTTTGAGCGCCCCGTGACCTTTAGCCACGGCGACGGCAGCAGCAGCGCTGGACGCATCGACTGCTACAAACGCGGCCATTTTGTGCTGGAGGCCAAAAAGCTCAAGGCCAGCCGCCACACCAAGGGCTTTGACGACGGCTTATTACGCGCCCGCAGCCAAGCCGAAGGCTACGCCCGTGCCTTGCCCGCTGCCGAGGGCCGCCCGCCGTTTTTGTTGGTGGTGGATGTGGGCACGGTAATAGAGGTTTATGCCGAATTCAGCCGCAGCGGTGGCACCTATACCCCGTTCCCGGACCCGCGCAGCCACCGGCTGGCGCTGGCCGATTTGGCACAACCCGAGGTACAACAGCGCCTGCGCGGTATTTGGACCGACCCCGACAGCCTGAACCCCGCCCGCATCAGCGCGCAAGTCACGCGCGAGGTAGCGGCGCTGTTGGCACGCTTGTCGCAATCTTTAGAAAGTGGCCCCAACCCGCTGCCGCCCGACGTGGTGGCTGCTTATTTAACGCGCTGCCTGTTCAGCATGTTTGCCGAAGATGTGGCCTTGCTGCCCCCCGGTGCCTTTTTGGGTTTGTTGCAAACCTACCGCGAGCAACCCAGCACGCTGCAACAGATGTTGCGTATTTTGTGGGCCGATATGGACCAAGGCGGTTTCAGCGCTGCTTTGGCCAAGCCGGTGCTGCACTTCAACGGCAAACTGTTCAAGGGGGCCGATACGCACCACTACAGCCTGTTGCTCACGCCAGCGCAAATAGACCTGCTGATTGCCGCCGCCCAAGCCAATTGGCGCGAGGTAGAACCGGCCATTTTTGGCACCATGTTAGAGCGCGCCCTGGACCCCACCGAACGCCATGCCTTGGGCGCACACTACACCCCCCGCGCCTATGTCGAGCGCTTGGTGCTGCCCACGGTGATAGAGCCTTTGCGCGCCGATTGGGCCAACGCCCAAGCCGCCGCCTTGGTGTTGGCGCACGAGGCCGCCGCTTTAGAGGGCAAGGCCGCGCAAGCCAAGTTGGCCGAAGCACGCGCCGAGGTCAAAAAGTTTCACCACCATTTGTGCAGCATTCGGGTGTTAGACCCAGCCTGTGGCAGTGCCAACTTTTTGTACGTGACGCTGGAGCATCTCAAGCGCCTAGAGGGCGAAGTGTTCAACCAGTTGCAAGCCTTGGGCCAAACGCAAGACCAATTGGGCTTTGAAGGCGAAACGGTTACTTTGCAACAATTGTTGGGCATCGAGTTGAACGAGCGTGCCGCTGCTTTGGCCGAGTTGGTGTTGTGGATTGGCTTTTTGCAGTGGCACATTCGCACCTATGGCAATGCCAGCGTGGCCGAGCCGGTGGTACACAACTACGGCAACATTCAGTGCCGCGATGCGGTGTTGGCGTGGGACGCGCAAGAACCGGCCTACAACCCAGCCGGGCAGCTGTTAAGCCGTTGGGATGGAGTCACGTTCAAAACACACCCCGTAACGGGCGAGCAGGTGCCCGACGAGGCGGCGCAGGTGCCGCAGTGGCGTTATGTGGGGGCCAAACGGGCGCAGTGGCCGCAGGCGGATTTTGTGGTGGGCAATCCGCCGTTTATTGGCAAGTTGCGTATGCGCGAGGCTTTGGGTGATGGGTATGTCGAGGCTTTGCGTAGGGCTTGGCCCGAGGTGCCAGATAGTGCAGATTTTGTGCTGTATTGGTGGCACCATGCGGCGCAACAGGTAGCCAGTGGACGGGCGCGGCGCATGGGCTTGATTACGACCAATAGCCTGACCATGACTTTTAACCGGCGCGTGGTGCAGGCGGCGTTAGACGGTGGTTTAGTGTGCGTGGATGATGGCGTGGGAGTGAGTGGGGGCGACGACGGCAGGTGTGCCAGCGGCCTCATACTGCCAAAGGCGCAGAAATCGGCCACTGGCACACCCACCGCCGCCGCTGCTACCGGCGGTGCTAAAACCAAGTCCGCAAAAACCGCTACGCAGGCCCAGCCTACGCATTTGGTGCTGGCCATTCCTGACCATCCTTGGGTGGATGGCGCTAACGGGGCAGCGGTACGCATTGCCATGACCGTGCTGGCACCGGGGGCGGGTGCAGAAGGTCAATTGCTCACCGTCACCGACGAGCAACCGGGTGAATATGGGGAAATGCTGGTCACTGTGGCCCAACGTACCGGCCTGATTCATGCAGATTTGACTGTGGGGGCCAACGTTACCTGTGCCAAAGCGCTATTAGCCAATAGCAAATTGAGCAGTGCAGGCGTTATCCCACATGGCGCAGGCATGTTGATGAGCGTGGCAGAGGCCGCCACCATCGAGGCTAACGCGCCATTAAAGCCTTACCGCAATGGTAAAGACCTAACCGACCACAGCCGCAATTTGCTGGTGATTGATTGCCACGGGCTAGACGCTACGAAAGTGCGCGAGCGTTATCCCAAGCTCTACCAATGGCTGCTAAACCGCGTAAAACCCGAACGTGATGTCAATAAAGACAAAGACTTGCGCGAAAAGTGGTGGCTGCATCGCCGCAACAACGAGGAAATGCGCCGTGCGCTGGCAGGCTTGCCGCGTTACATCGCTACCGTAATGACCGCGAAACACCGTGTTTTCCAATTCTTGGATGGTGCGATATTGCCTGACCAGATGTTGGTAGTGATCGGGCTTGAAGATAACTTTTTTCTGGGGGTTTTATCCAGCCAACTGCATATTGAATGGGCACTAGCTACAGGCTCACGGCTGGGCGTTGGCAACGATCCTCGTTACAACAAATCCCGCTGCTTTGAAACCTTCCCCTTCCCCGACCAAGACACCGGCCTGACCCCAGAATTGCGCCAACACATTGCCAGCTTGGCCGAGCAAATTGACAGCCACCGCAAGCGCGTACTGGGGCAGGTGGGGGCCACCATCACCCTGACCGGCCTCTACAACGTCCTAACCGCCCTGCGCGAAGGCCGTCCCCTGAGCGCCAAAGAGAAAACCATCCACCAACAAGGCTTGGTCAGTATCTTGCGCCAACTCCACGAAGAACTCGATGCCGCCGTGCTGGCCGCCTACGGCTGGACAGACCTGCGCCTGCCCACCGACACCGAAATGCTATTGCAACGGCTGGTCACCCTTAACAGCCAACGCGCCACCGAAGAAGCCCAAGGCCATATCCGCTGGCTGCGCCCAGCTTTCCAAAACCCCCAAGCCACCCCAGAATTGCCCGCGCAAGTCCAACAAGCCCTGCAAGTGGACACCGATAGCACCGCTGCCACCAGCACCATCGCCCAGCCCGTGCAGCAACAATGGCCCGCCACCCTGCCCGAACAAGTGCGCGCCGTGGCCCAAGTGCTGGCCACCAGCGCGGCCCCACTCACCCAAGCGCAGATAGAAGCCCACTTCAAAGGCCGTGGCCCGTGGAAGAAAAGCCTGCCCATGCTGCTCCAAACCCTCGAAGCCTTGGGCCGCGCTCAAACCACCAGCATCGGTGGCATCATGGCTTGGCGTTAATCCAGTCAATCGGGTAAAAACAAGCGCTTTAGCTGGTGGTTGTTTAATGGCGCAACCAGTCTGGCACCTTAAAACGCACAATCGCCAAATAGGCCACCACATAACTGACAACAAACAGCAGGCAAAAGCCCATCAGTACCCAGGTTTTATTCCAAAACAGCACCGCAGGCACCACCGTGAGCAGGGTAAAACCCCACAGGTAGGGCGAGGTGCGGTTGTTACGCATCAACATGCGGCGCGATTCATCGTCATGGAACACGCTACGCACAATGCGCCGGTAAATAAGCTGGTGAAAATGCAGCGCATCGGCCACCCCCGGCGAGACACCCCGCGCCAGTTTGCGGTAAATAGAGAACATGGTCTCCCAGACCGGATAAATCAGCAGCAGCATCGGAAACCAAGGCGACACATCGGCATTGCGTTGCACCAGCGCTAAACTGGCCAGCGCAATCACCACACCCCAAATATAAGCCCCACCATCGCCCGCAAACAACATGCCGCGCGGGTAGTTCCAGATTAAAAAACCGCCCGTGGCGGTAGCCATGACGACCACCAGCGTGGCCAAGGCACGGTCACCGACTTGCAAGGCGACGTGGGCCAAGGCCAAACACACAATCAGGGCGACCATACCGGCCAGGCCGTTGTAACCGTCAATGATGTTAAACGCATGGGGCAGACCAGCCACTGCCAGCAGCACAATCAGCCCGCCTAGCCAAGGCGTGCTTTGGAGCAGCGCATCAAGCCACGGCAAGCCCAAACGGGTTAGGCCCATGTCTAGCAAGCTTACGGCCAACAAGCCCGACAGGGCCGTAAACGCCAGCCGAAAACGCACCGGCAGGCGCTGGGTCATGTCTTCGGCAATGCCGCCAATGGCCGCTGGCAACAGGGTCAGGAGCCAGAGACCCGTCCAGTGCCCTAATTTGAGGTTGCCAGGGTCGCCCCAAGCCATTTGCATCAGGCCGAGCAGCCAGCCCAAGCCGGTGCCTGCCAACAGGGCTACACCGCCCAAGCGCGGCACATGGCCAAAATGAAAACGCTGGGGCATTTCTGGCCCATAGAGTGCGGCGTGGTCGCGCAACCAGCGTATCACCAAACCAGCAACGATAGCCGAGACCAAAAAGGCCACCAAAGACAACCACATCATAGGAGAGCGACAGTACCTGTATAGATGTGCTGGGGGCAGCAAGCAGCGCGATGATAGATGCAGCGCACAAAAAGACGAGTGTGCAAAATGGTTTACCTGGTTCCCGGAGGTAGCAAAGGCCCAGACCGTCCTTGGCAGGCATCCCACCCTCCGCGTAGCCACATTTTAAAATATTGCCAACGCCCCGGCACCAAGGTGGAAAACACGACAAAGCGCTTGAGCTGGCGCAGTACCATGTTCGCCTTCCAAGCGAGACTGGTTTGGCGACTGTGCAGCGTCAGGATAAAGTTGCGGGCTTGGTAGTAATGGCGCCACGGTGCATGGAGAGAGACTTCTTGGCCCAACACCCGCAGTACCCGATTGCCCAAGGAATGCTCTAACAAAGCCCCGCAGGCCCCCAAAATAGGATAGCCGTGGTTGCGCGCACGCAGGCACCATTCAATATCGACCCAGTCGATAAAAAAGTCTTCACGCATCCCCCCCACGGCTTGCAACACTGGCGCCGGAATTAAGCAGCCCGAGGCAATCACATGATCGACTTGCCACACCTGCTGTGGGTTGGTGCAGGCCAGCCAACGCAAGCGCCAACCATCCAACACAATGAAGGGGCTACGCTCTAGTCCCCTTCTGGAATCCGTATGGCACGCGCCCACTGCCCCCGCGTTGCTATGGCTGTGCAGTGCGGCCAATAGACAATTGACCATGTCGGGGGCGGGCAAACTGTCATCGTCCATCAGCAAAATATGCGCGGCCCCACAGGCCAAGGCGTGTTCTATACCCCGGTTTTGTGCGGCGGCAATGCCTTGGTTTTGGTCCAGCCAAATGGGGTGTACGCGTTCGCGTGGCCAGCGCTGCCCCCACTGCCGCAGTGCTGGGTCAGAGGCGTTATCTACCCAAACAATGGTGTGTACCTGCTCTAAGAGGCGCTCAAATTGCAATTGCAAGCGCTCTGCGTCACTACAGTAAGACACGACCACGGCATACACTGCATTGCGCGTGGCGTGGTCGGAGGCAGTATCCATCATGGGGCAGTGAGGGTGGCTGTATGGGCAGTACCGGGCTGGCGGCGTAGGATTCGGTAACTGTCCGAACCCCATAAGCGCAACAAACTGCGGATATGCCACCAAGTATGCAGCCAATGGCGTTGGCTGGCCCGTTGCCCCGCGTGGCGCACGGCTACCGGCGCACGCAGCAAGGCTAAACCAGCTAAGCGCAGACGCAGGCACAAATCTACATCTTCGCAATACATAAAATAACGGCTGTCAAAACCGCCCAGCTGTTGCCACACGGGCGTGGGTAACACCATGCAAGCCCCATTGACCCAGTCCACCCGCTGCTCTTGCTGGCGCAAAACGCGCCGTCGCCAGAGTGCCGCCGGGCTGGGCAGGGCGCGTTCGCTGTCTTGCACCTGCCCTTGGGCGTTGAGTTGCACTGGGTAGGCGCAGCCGGTACCGGCTTGGGCCGCCGTGTCCAGCAGTGCGGCAAAAGGGTCTTTGGGGCCGATGAGTTCTACATCCGGATTCAGGATGCAAACAAACGGCTCCGCCACCTGTTGCAGCGCCCGATTGTGGTTGCCACCAAAGCCGATAGGCTGGGGGTTGTGCAGAATCTGTAAAACAAACGGCCAGCCCTCTGGCGGTGCAATAGGTTCAGGCTCGGGGATATTGAGTGTGAGCAGTACCCGTGCCACAGTAGTTGCACTGTATTGGGCCAATTGCCACAGCAGACGCTGCACCAGCGGGCCATGCCCGTGGCTCACCACCGAAACGACCAACACCCTATCAGACGGGAACAAATGCCAACCCCTGTGTGTTTAAGCCCACCAAATTAATATTGTGGGCATTGGTATCGCTGGCAGCAACCCAAGCCACTGCATCGGCGGGGGTGTATTGGCCCGCATCCAAGCCCGCCACCAAACCTTGCAAGATGCTGTTATCAGGGGCTGTGTGGTAGAGCTGCTGGTACAGGTGCGCGATGATTTGCGTATGGCTGGCGTTGGGGCCAAGTACCAGTTGCCAAGCCAGCTGGTTTAACTGCGCGGCGCTGAGGCCAGCGTCAACGGCATCCAAGGCGACGCCTACCCAATCGGGGCGATTCAGTCCAGCAGCCCCCAACACCGCCCCAATCAAACGCGCCGCTGTGCCAGCAGCAGCGTCCAAATCCAAGGCCACGCTGGTGTCTAAAAACTGGAGCCGCTCTATATTATTCAAGGTATCTAAGCCATCGCGGCCTGCAGTGTGGTCTTGCAACTGCCAATCTGCGCCTTGGCGACTGAGGGTGTAATCGGCGCGCAAGCCTTGCAGCACCACGGTATCAAGGCCCTGTAAACCATCAAAAACCTCATCGGTGGTGCGACTGAACAGGGTGTCATTGTAGGGGGTGCCCTGTTGCAATACAGGCTCGGTGCCCAGACTCAGGGTGGGGCCGTACAGTGAGTGGAGACCCCAGTTTCCGCCCAGGCCGTCGCGGCCATAAGTCCAGTCTAACGCGAGGAGGTCGTAAGACTGAAACTGCGCTTTGAAACCACCCCGGTCGGTATAAGACATGACCGTGTTATTGGTATGGTCTTCGGCTGCGGGCAAGGGATAGGTCGTATCAAACGGGTGCCCCAAGCCCAACATGTGGCCGATTTCGTGCAGCAAGACTTCGTAGCCCGCCGAGCCAGCTACTGGCTGTTGGTTGATATTGGCGTGTTCTACGTTGTCTAAATAAACCAGCGTTTCCGGGTCTAGCCCAGTCAATACGTTGTTTTGATCCACGTTGTAGTGGTAATAGGCGGAGGTCTTTCCAGCCGTAGTGCTGCCAGCAAGGTTGGTGGCAGCAAAATGCACATCGGCAAAGCTGCTGCTATTGACTTCAGTAAAGACAATGCCGGTAACACTGCTGGCATATTGCAAAATTTGCCGCGCAGCTTGTTGTTGTGTGGCATTAAAGCGCGTGACCGGCTGCGCGGTCTCCCCATCGATGGTGCTGCCCGTACTGGCATCAAAGGTGTAATACAAAACGTTGCGGCCATCGGGAAAGAAATTCCAGACAGCAGGGAAATCAAGCAGCGCATCAACCCGGTAATCGCCCGAGTACACCACGGTTTCGAGGTCAGCGGCAGTCACGGCCATAGGAGCAAATACCCAATCCATAGAAAAAAGCCCCGTGGCGGTTTAGCCACGGGGCACAGGGGAGAATACCAAAAAAAGAACCAACCCCTGCTGGCGCTGTTATTTCACCAGATTACGGAAAGTGATAGGGCTTTCGGTTTGGCCAAAGCCGGTGCCCGGTGCAATCGGGCGTTGGCTGGTCACACTGCCCGCCGAGATGCCACCCATGACCGCATTCACTGGAGCTACGCTAGAAGTGCCATCTGCGTGCACCGTCAGCTCAAACACTGTCCAGACATCATCCTCCCCCACATAGGTGGCCGCTGGGGGGGTGAAGTTGTAAGTTTGGCCACCGCCAAACTCTAAGCGTACATTGGCCCCTGAGTTACCAATATTTTCAGAACCCGCATAATGGTGTACCGAGTAACGATAAACGCCCGGTTGTAAAGCCCCGGTGGTGTCGGTAGGTGGGCAGGTAACGGTTTCTGGCCCCAGCGAGTCAACATCATCTACATCCAAAGCACACTGATTACCAGTGGTTGGCTCGCCATAGAACACATGCCAGCGGCCACCATCGGCGGCAGGGCCGGTCATGTGAGAATCTAAATCGCGTGGGTTTTCGCCCCAAGTCAGGATGGTACGGAATTGACCTCTACCCAAACCACCGCCGCTACCCTCGGCCGGCGAGAGAGCCACGGCCAATTGGTTCGGGCCAGTGCATTGCAGCGTGGCAGTTTGACTGGCCGAGGTGTAGTTGGCCGCAGACACCGAGAGGCTGGCTGCACCCTGCGGCAGTTGCGCGAAGGTGGCAACGCCCAAGGCGTTGGTGGTGGCAGTGCGGCTACCGATGGTGACTGACGCATTGCTCAGGGGAGCAGCAGCACCGCGCACGGCATCATAGATCGTGACTACCGCTTCAGCACAGTTTTCGACCCCTTGGCCGCCCGTTTGCTGGATGCCCATAGGAATCAGATGCAGCGTGGCTGGGTCAAAACGGAAAGTAACGTTGTAATTGCTGGTGACCGTGGTGCTGGTTCCGGGTTGGAAGGGATTGGGCACGGCGGTCAGTACGCGCACATTCTCAATCAGCACATCCTGCTGATTCATGCCAGTGCCTCGGGTACTGGAAAAATCAATCACTGTGCCTTGGGCCACTGCTCCTAAGCTAAAAACAGCACCACAAACCGCCGCTATGGCTGTACGAGCCACATTTTGAGTTACTTTACGCATGATTTCCCTCCACTAATTGACCACTCCGGGTCGTTTACAGGTAGAAACATAATAACCCAGCTTAACGGCATTAGGGAAGCTTTTTTTGCTTTTCGTCATTCCGTGTGGAATTTGACTGAAAGAATCGACAGTAGTAGGCCCTGTGGTCATGTCGTTAAGGAGGATTAGAAGATGGGCATGGGTATCGAAGCACTGTTTACCAGCGCACTGGGCTTGCAAGCACCGTGGAGCGTTGAGAAGGTTGAACTGGACACGGTACGCCGACGTATCGACTTTGAGCTGACCTGCAAGGCCACTCGCCTGCCTTGTCCCCATTGCCAGACAGCCGGGCAAGGGGTGCATGACCGCCTGCAGCGCCAGTGGAGGCAGCGGCTGTTGTTTGCGTGTGAGGGACGCGTGGTGGACTTCGCCGCTGACCTTCAAGCCCACGGTGGTGACCCCACGCAGATCGAGCAGGTCTGCCAGGACACGAGTGCGGCCTATGCCAAGGGCGTGGCGCAGGCCTTGCCCCAGGCACAGATCAGCTACGACTGCTTCCACGTCATCGCTAAGTCAGCTATAAGAAGTTTTTTCGAAAAAATTTAACGTATAAAGCCTACCAAAGTTGTCAAAGATGTGCTGAATGTCTTGTTCAAGCTTTTCTTGGGTCCGATGGAACGCATCGAGCCAGCGGTGTTTCATCATGCGCCACAGGGTCTCGATGCGATTGAGTTCGGGGCTGTACGTGGGCAAAAAGTGCAGCGTCACACCACGTTACTCAAGCAGTTTGAGTTCCCCTTGGATAGCCTTGGCCTTGTGACGCGCGCAAAATTGCGCCCGTTGCCCTTGCTGGCGCTGCTGTGCATGGCCGAGTGCCATTGCCATACGCTCCCGAAAAGCTGGGAGCGCACCTCGACCACACGCAAGCAACGGCTAGAACAAGCGCATGGCCGGTTGCGGGTACTGCAAAAGTAGGCCCCTTTGGCCTGCGCTTACCAAACTGCCACAGGCCCATACAGGGGGGTCACTTTTCTTTTTGTTGGTTCTTTTGGCAAAAAATCGCCGCTTTCATTCGAGAGTTCGATTTCTGTCGGCCTCAAGAACAAAGCTGTCTAAACTTCTACCTTGCCACGGTTCAATTTGATGCCAGAGCGCAGCAGCTTACCTTCGAGTCGCCGCCGCTTGGAGGCAAAGGTGGGCTTGGTGGGCCGACGCACCGGAAGCACCACCGATGCTTGGGCAATCAACTCTTGAAGGCGCGCCAAGGCCTCGGCTTTGTTGCCATCTTGGCTGCGTGACGACTGCGCTTTGATGACGATAACGCCATCTTTGGTGATGCGTTGATCAGGCCAATGAAGCAGCTTTTCCTTCACGGTTGGGGCAAGGGAGGAGCGGCCAATATCAAAGCGCAAATGGATGGCACTAGAGACCTTATTGACGTTCTGGCCACCCGGCCCTTGGGAACGCACCGCGCTAAACTCTACTTCAGAGAGATAAACCACATAGGGCATGGCAGCTGTTTTCATAAATCAAACGAGTAGGGTTGCACGCAACCCAACCTACGAGGCTATGTCGTATCAATGAATCCGCATCCCCGGCGTAGCACCGGGCCACGGGTTCAAAATATAAATACCGGGGTTGGCCTTTTCATCGCCGTGGCTGGCCGCCAGCACCATACCTTCACTCACGCCAAACTTCATTTTGCGCGGGGCCAAATTGGCCACCATCACGGTCAGTTTGCCAATCAGGTCTTGTGGTTGGTAAGCGCTGGCAATGCCGCTAAACACATTGCGCGTGCGCCCTTCGCCCACGTCCAACGTTAGGCGCAAGAGTTTGGTGGAGCCTTCTACGGCCTCGCAGTTGACGATGTGGGCAATACGCAGGTCAATTTTGGCAAAATCGTCAATGCTGATGATGGGGGCCAGTTCTTCGCCGCCGGGCGCGGTTTTCTCGGGTTCTGGGGCCGCTGGCGGCTCAAACAGGGCTTCCAACTGCTTGGCATCGACGCGCTGCATCAGGTGTTGGTAAGCGCCGATGGTATGGCCTTGGCCCAAAGGCTGTTGCAGGCTGGCAAAGCTCATTGGCGCTACCTGCAAGAAGGCTTCTACCTGTGCGGCCAGCGCAGGCAGCACTGGCTTGAGCAAAATGGTCAGTAGGCGGAAGGCTTCGATGCAGGTGCTGCAAACATCGTGCAGGCGCTCTTCCATGCCCGCTTGCTTGGCCAGTTCCCACGGTTTATTTTGGTCCACATAGGCGTTGACGCGGTCGGTCAGCAGCATGGTTTCGCGCAGGGCTTTGCCATATTCACGCTCGGCCAGCAGCTCAATAATGGCCGGTGCGGTAACGCGCAGGTGTTCTAACAGCGCATCGCCATCGGCAGAGACTTCACCCAACACGCCCCCAAATCGCTTGGCAATGAACCCCGCAGCACGGCTGGCAATATTGACATATTTGCCCACCAAATCGCTGTTGGCACGGGCCATAAAATCGTCGGCATTGAAGTCGATGTCTTCGTTGCGGCTGCTCAGTTTGGCGGCCAAGTAGTAGCGCAACCATTCGGGGTTCATGCCCAGTGCCAAGTATTTGAGCGGGTCTAAACCCGTGCCCCGGCTTTTGCTCATTTTTTCGCCGTTGTTCACGGTTAAAAAGCCATGCACAAACACCGAATCCGGCACTTTACGGCCACTGAATTGGAGCGTGGCAGGCCAGAACAGGGTGTGGAAAGTAACAATATCTTTGCCGATAAAGTGGTATTGCTCTAACGCTGGGTCGGCCATGTAGTCGTCATAGCTTTGGCCGCGCTGGTCTAGCAGGTTTTTGAGCGAGGCCAAATAGCCAATCGGCGCATCCAGCCAGACATAAAAATACTTGCCCGGCGCATCGGGGATTTCAATACCAAAGTAAGGCGCATCGCGGCTGATGTCCCAATCGCCCAAGCCTTCGCTGGTGCTGCCATCGGGGTTGGTACGCACGCTAAACCACTCGCGCACTTTGTTGGCTACTTCGGGTTGCAGGCGGCCATCTTGTGTCCAGTCTTCCAAAAAGGCTACGCAACGCGGGTCCGACAGCTTAAAGAAGAAATGCTCCGAGCTTTTCAGCACCGGCTTGGCCCCAGACAGGGCTGAATACGGCTCTATCAAGTCGGTGGGCGCATAAACCGCGCCGCAGACTTCGCAGTTGTCGCCATACTGGTCTTTGGCGTGGCACTTGGGGCATTCGCCCTTGATAAAGCGGTCGGGCAAAAACATGTTCTTTTCGGGGTCAAAGAACTGCTCGATGGTGCGCGTTTCGATCAGACCATTGGCTTTTAAGTCCAGATAGATTTGCTGGGCCAATTGGTGGTTTTCGGGCGCGTCGGTGCTGTGCCAGTTGTCAAACTGGATATGAAAACCATCCAAATACTGTTTGCGCCCAGCGGCAATATCGGCCACGAACTGCTGTGGGGTTTTACCGGCTTTTTCGGCGGCAATCATGATGGGCGCGCCGTGGGTATCGTCGGCCCCGACAAAGTTGACCTCGTTGCCCAACATGCGGTGGGTACGCACCCAGATATCGGCTTGGATGTACTCCATGATGTGGCCGATATGGAAGTTGCCATTGGCGTAGGGCAGGGCAGTGGTAACAAAAATTTTGCGTGCGGACATGGTGGTAAAAAGGGGCAAGGCAGGCGCACTGTGCAGCGCGGAACCAAGCATTTTAGGCGGGCGCTGGCTTGCTGCGTAGCCAGATTGCCGCATCTGCACAGGGGTTGGGGCAGTTGGCTAGACTAGCCCATCCCCACAGAAGTGAATACAAACATGGAAGTCACAGAACACAGCCTTTTGGCCGCGCTTTCCAGCGTGCTAGACCCCCATACCGGCCAAGATTTCGTCAGTAGCCGGGCGCTACGCAATCTCAAAATCAACGGCACCCAGGTGGCTTTTGAGGTGGTACTGGGCTACCCGGCCCAAAGTTTGGCCCCGTTGCTGCACAGCCAACTGACCGAGGCCGCCAAAACCGTGCCGGGCGTGCAGCAGGTGGAGATTCACATCCACAGCCAAATTACCGCCCATGCGGTGCAGCAGGGTGTACCGCTGATACCCGGTGTGAAAAATATCATTGCGGTGGCCTCGGGCAAAGGCGGCGTAGGCAAAAGCACCACAGCCGCCAATTTGGCGCTGGCTTTGGTGGCCGAAGGCGCGCGCGTGGGCGTGTTAGATGCCGATATTTACGGCCCCAGCCAGCCGATGATGCTCGGCATTGATGCCAAGCCCGACAGCTTGGATGGCAAAACGATGGAGCCATTAGAAAACCACGGCGTGCAGGTGATGTCGATTGGCTTTTTGGTCGATGCCGACCAAGCCATGATTTGGCGTGGCCCGATGGCCACCCAAGCGCTAGAGCAACTGCTGCGCCAAACCAACTGGAAAGATTTGGACTATCTGATTGTCGATATGCCGCCCGGCACGGGGGATATTCAACTCACCTTGAGCCAACGGGTGCCGATTACCGGGGCCATCATCGTCACCACGCCGCAGGACATTGCCCTGCTGGATGCCAAAAAAGGCATCAAAATGTTTGAGAAGGTGGGCGTGCCTATTTTGGGCTTGATAGAAAACATGGCGGCCCATGTGTGCAGCCACTGCGGCCATGTAGAACATATTTTTGGTGCCGAGGGCGGCAAGCGCATGGCGGCCCAATATGGCCTGCCCTATCTGGGCGCTTTGCCGTTGGATATGCAAATTCGCTTGCAGGCCGACCAAGGTTGCCCGACCGTAGTGGCGGCCCCCCACAGCGAGGTGGCCCATATCTACCGCACCGTGGCGCGCGAGGTAGCCGTGAAAATCGCCCAACAGGCCAAAGATTACTCGGCCAAGTTTCCGACCATTGCCATTAGCAAGAACACCTAGACATCGGCCCCCGGCACAGTGGTGGTGCTGTCTTGGTAAGCCACTACGCGGTTGCGCCCCTGTTGCTTGGCTTGGTACAGTGCTTCGTCGGCTTGGGTAAACAGGATGTGCGCCGCTTGCGGCACGGTGTCGGTTTCGGCGCAGTGGTATTGCGGCAGGGGGGCAAATACCGGTTGCACGCTGGTCACGCCCACGCTAATCGTGACGCAAGCGGCCACCTGCGAGTGGCGATGCTCTAGCGCCAAAGCCTCTATGGCTGCCCGAATGCACTCGGCGGTGCGTTGGGCTTGGGCCGCATCGTTGCCGGGCAGCAGCACCGAGAACTCTTCGCCGCCATAGCGTGCAGCCAGTTCGCCCGAACGGCAGGCACAGGCGGCAATGGCGGTGGCCACTTGGCGCAGGCACTCGTCACCGGCAACATGGCCGTAGTGGTCGTTGTAAGACTTGAAATAATCCACATCAATCATCAACAAGGACAACGGCGTGTGGTTACGCATGGCGCGGTGCCACTCTAGCAGCACATGTTCATCCAACGCACGTCGGTTGGGAATTTGCGTCATCGGATCTAGGCGTACTTTTTCTTCTAGCGCGTTGCGGTAGTTGGCCAGTTCTTGTTCGGATTGTTTGCGCTCGGTAATGTCTTGGATGGTACCAATCATGCGCGCTACTTGGTTGGCATCATGCCCGTTTTCATACTCGCCCCATACTTCTAGCCAACGCTGTTCGTGGTTGTCTAGGCGCTGGATGCGGTATTGCAAGCGCAAAGGGGTGCGCTCGTCGATGGCTTGGCGGTGGGTGTGGATGACCTCTGCGCGGTCTTCGGGCACGATGGCGCGCATCCAATCTTCTAGCGTCAAAACGCCTGTGTTGGGCAGGCCAAAAATCTCGGTGGCCATTGAGGACATCAAAAATTGCTCCTGCGCCAAATCCAGCGCAAAGTAGCCTACCGATGCGGCTTTTTGTGCCCCTTCTAGCCAGCGCATATTGCGCTGCAATTGGGTTTTCAGTTCACGTTCGCGCCGCCAAGCGCGCCGCTGGCCGTAGGCAAATACCAAGCCCGCCAGCAACAGCAGCAAACTGACGGGCAAACTCAGGGCCAAAATTTCGCGCAGTTGGGTGTCTGCAAAGGCTTCGGCAATGTCAATTTTGGACACCATAATCCAAGATGAATCCGACACCGCACTGACCATTGCCATGACGTGGTGGCCTCGGTAGTCGTGCCCATAAAGTATGCCGCGCGCTCCAGCAACGGCTTGCACGATGGGGTCATCGGCTTGCAATTGCGCCAGCTGAAATACGGTGGTACCGCCTTGGGAGGAGTGGCGCAGTGGATTGAGGGTGCGTACTTCGTCGCCGTGGCGGCTCAACAAGATGGATTCGGCGGTTTCGCGCGGGGTGGGCCAGGTTTGCAGCTTGGTATAGAGGCTGGCGCGCACATCACTGACCAACCAAATCGCCCCCACCGGCTCGGTGCCCTCAAACAGCGGCACAATGACGCTCAGAAACGGAAACGCAAAAAACGCATCACGCCGAGGCTCTAGCACCGTCACTTGGGCCTGTGCCAAGGCGCTTTCTAGGGCTTGCAGCTCGGGGGTGGGCAGGCGGCCCGTGGTACTGCCGTTGGGCGTAAGCCACAGCTGGCCCTGTGGGTCGGTTAAATAAACTGCCGTGTATTTGGCCCGCTCTTGCAAAATGCGTAGGCGTTCTTGCATTCGGTGCGTGAGTACCGTGGCCTCGGGCACTTGCAACCATTGTGCGGCCGATTGGGTAAACAGGCTGTCATCGACCAAAGCGCTGGCATCAATCAGGCGCTGCTCGCGCCAATCTAATACGCTTTGCGTTTGTAGATAATTAATGGCGTGCAGTTCGCGCTCAATTTGGTGCCGGGTATGCTCTTCGCGGCTTTGGTACACCTGCGGCAGGCCCCACAGAATGCCGCCCAATGCCAATAGACCCAGTGCCAGCCATAAACGGCTGCGCCAAGTGGGCAATAAACGCCGTAAAAAAGGCTGAAAAAGCGGCATGTTGGCAGGCGAAGACGCTAGGCAAAAAAGCAATTTCTCAAAAAATGAACCCAAAGTAGGGGGCTTGCACAAAGCCGTGCATTATCCTAGCGCTGCTTGCGCCAGTGCATTTGCTTGTTATCAGGAGCTTTTTGTGTCTATTTCTCGTCGCTGTGCCTCGGCTGCTTTGCTGGCCAGCCCCTCGGTCGCTTTACTGGGGTGGTCTGCACCGGCACAGGCGCAGGGCCGACGCAACCGCGTGGTGATTGGGCTGTCTTTAGAGCCTAACAGCCTAGACCCCACCTCGTCCCCGTCGGCCTCGATTGGTGAGGTGGTGCATTACACGGTGTTTGAATGCCTGACACGCATTGAAGAAAGCGGCAGCGTCGCGCCGTGGCTGGCCGAGTCTTGGAGCCGCAGCCCAGATGGCAAAACCTACACCTTTCAGCTGCTCAAAGGGGTGCGCTTTCATGATGATGCCGTGTTGGATGCCGCTGCGGTTAAATTTTCGTTTGAGCGCGCCCAAGCCCCCAACTCCCATAACAAAGCCAAGCGCACTCTGTTCAACAACATAGTGGGCATTGCCACCCCAGACGTGCATACGGTAGTCATTACCTTGCAATACCCGGATGGCAATTTTTTGTTTCGCTTGGGCGAGAACACCGCCGTTATTTTGCACCCGGCCAGTGCAGCACAAGCCAGCCATTACCCGATTGGTACCGGCCCCTATCGCTTTGATTATTGGAAAAAGGGCCACAGCATTACCCTGCGTAAGTTTACTGGGCACCGCAACACCAGCCATGTGGCCCTAGAGCAGGCCGTGTTTCGTTTTATCAACGACCCAGCAGAACAGGCCAAGGCGGTGTTTACCGAAGAAGTGGACTTGCTGTTTAACATTGCCACACAAAACGCACAGCAGTTTCAAGCCAACAAGCGCTATCAGGTGGTGATTGGGGCTTCCAACGGCAAGGGCATGGTGGCCATCAACCACCGGCGCAAGCCCTTGGACGATGTGCGCGTGCGCCGCGCCATCACCCACGCCATTGACCGCGAAGCCTTTATCCAGCGCATGTTGGATGGTCGGGGGCGGGTGATTGGTAGCCATTTTTCACCGTCCGAGCCGGGCTATGTGCATTTGGCCGGTGTCTATCCCTACGACCCCGCCAAAGCCCGGGCTTTGCTGCAAGAGGCCGGAGTCAAAACGCCGCTCCCCCTGACCTTGACGCTGCCGCCCTCCCCGTATGCACGCACTGACCGCTCGATGCTGGCCGACAATTTGTCGCAAGTGGGGATTGAACTGAAATCGGAAGAGGTAACGTGGCCGCAGTGGTTAGAAGGCCCGTTCAAAGGCCACTTTGACCTGACCATGATCAACCACGTCGAGCCACTAGACTACCCCATCTATGCAGACCCGGATTATTATTTTGGCTACGACAGCCCCGCCTTTCGCGAGCTGATGGCGCGCCACGCTGCCAGCGATAATCCGCGTGAGCGTCAAATGCTGTTTGCCCAGTTGCAACGCCATTTGGCCCACGATGCCGTCAATGCTTGGATTTTTGCCTCGCAAATTACCGCTGTGGCGCGCAAGGGGCTGAAAGGTTGGTGGATGAACTACCCCATTTTTGCCCACGATATTGCCGCTATGCGCTGGGATTGAGCGCAGGCATACTGCGTTTTGCCACCCGCCCCCATCCAAAGCCTGTTTTTATGTCCGAGCCTAAGCACCCTTCCTATCCTCCTGCGCCAGACTTATGGGGCGCTCAGCCAGCGCCTCCATCCCCGCCTGCACCAGCCAGCAGCCCAGCAGCCCACGCCCCCGGCTGGGAGCGCGAGGTGTTAGAAAAACTGGTATTGGGCACCTTGGCCGAGCAGCGTGCAGCGCGGCGTTGGCGCACTCTTACCCGCTTGGGCTGGTTGGCCTTTGTGGCCTTTTTGTTCTGGATGATGATGTCGCAAGACATGGCCGCGTCCAGCCAAAAAAGCAAACCGCACACCGCTGTGGTCAGTATCAAGGGGGAAATTGCTGCCGGAGCCGATGCCAGTGCCGAGAACATCATGGCAGCCATGCGGACGGCGCTAGAAGACCGAGGCTCCAAGGCGCTGGTGTTGCTGATTAACTCGCCCGGTGGCAGCCCGGTGCAGGCGGGCATCATCAACGATGAAATCGTGCGCCTCAAGGCCAAGCACCGCAAACCCATTTATGCCGTGGTAGAAGAAACCTGCGCCTCGGCGGCCTATTACATCGCTGCTGCTGCCGATGTGATTTATGTCGATAAGGCCAGCATTGTGGGCAGCATTGGTGTGCTGATGGACGGTTTTGGCTTCACTGGCACGATGGACAAACTGGGCGTAGAGCGGCGCCTGCTCACAGCGGGCGAAAACAAAGGCTTTTTAGACCCCTTCAGCCCCCAATCTGAGCAACAACGGGCCTATGCCCAAACCATGTTAGACCATATCCACCAGCAGTTTATTGCCGTGGTGCAAGCTGGGCGCGGTGACCGACTCAAGCCGACAGAGCAAATGTTCAGCGGCCTGTTTTGGACGGGGCCACAGGCGATAGAAATGGGCTTGGCCGACCATCTGGGCAGCGTCGATTTTGTCGCGCGCGAGGTGATTAAAGCCGAAGAGTTAATTGACTACACCCGCCACGAAAACGTAGCCGAGCGCTTGGCCAAGCGCTTTGGTGTAGCCGTAGGCCAAGGCATGGCGCGGGCTTTGCAAACGCAGGCCGCCGTACCGCAATTGCGCTAAATCATTGTTGTTCTGGGGGCCGCTATGGACATGACAGGTTGGATACCACTGCTGTTGCTGGTGGCGGTGTTGTGGTGGGCTATCAAGGTCTATAACCGGCTGGTGCAGTTGCGTAACCGCATCAGCAATGCCTTTGGCCAAATTGATGTGCAGCTCAAGCGCCGCCATGATTTGGTGCCCAATTTGGTCGAGGTAGCGCGTGGCTACCTGAAGCACGAGGCCGCCACCCTAGAGGCCGTGATTCAGGCACGCGGCCAAGCCCAAGGGGCCGCCAAAACCGCACGCAACCAGCCCACCGATGCTGCCGCCATTGGTGCATTGGCCGTGGCCGAGGGCGCTTTAGGTGCCAGCTTGGGCCGCCTGATGGTGGTGGCCGAAAGCTACCCCGAACTCAAAGCCGATGCCACTATGGCCGCCCTGAGCGAAGAACTGACCAGCACCGAAAACCGCATTGGCTTTGCCCGCCAAGCCTACAACGACCAAGCGCTGGACTTTAACAACGCGGCCACACAGTTTCCGGCCCTGTTGGTGGCACGGCTGACGGGTTTTACCCCCGCCGCCATGTTGCAGTCCACCCAATCCGAGGCCGAGCGCCAAGCGCCGCGCGTGCAGTTCTAAACCCGTTCAGGCCAAAGCTGCCGCTGGGCCAAAAAACTCATAATGGGTTTGGCTTTCGGGTACGCCCAAGGCAGCCAAACTGCGCTTGACCAAGGCCATAAACGGCTTGGGGCCAAGGAAGTAGGCATCCACATCGCGGTTTTTGGGTAGCCATTGGGCCAATTGCTCGGTAGTTAAATAGCCCACGGCATCGGCACCATCAGCCTCGGTGGCTTGGTCGTAGCTGTAAAAGCGGTGCAATTGCGGGTACTGGGTGGCCAAGGCATCCACGGTGTCGCGGAAGGCGTGCACGGCCCGGCTGCGCGCACAATGGATGAAATGCACTGGCCGTCCGCTGGGCAAAGCCGCTTGCAGCATAGCCAGTGTGGGGGTAATGCCCACGCCACCGCTAATCAGCACCAAAGGCTTGGCGCTGGCTTGCAGCGTGAACGGGCCAGCAGGTGGAAACACCTCCAGCACACTGCCCTCTTGCACTTGGTCGTGTAGGTAGTTAGACACCACGCCGCCCGCTTCGCGCTTGACGCTGATGCGCAAGCTTTTGCCATCGGCAATGCTCGAGAGTGAATAGTTGCGCCGCTGTTCTTCTTGGCCTGCAATCGCCAAGCGCAAGCCAATGTATTGGCCGGGCAGGTAGCGCAACACCGGGCCGCCATCTTCTGGTTCTAGGTAAAACGAGGTGATTTCGGCGCTCTCGGCCACCTTGCCTGCTACCCGGAAACGGCGCACACCGCGCCAGCCACCTTCCGCAGCAGCATTGGCGGCATAGACTTGTTCTTCAGCACCAATCAGCATATCGGCCAGCTGTTGGTACGCTGCGCCCCAAGCGGCCAGCACTTCGTCAGTGGCAATCTCTGCCCCCAGCACTTCGCGAATGGCACGCAACAGGCAAGTACCGACGATGGGGTACTGCTCGGGCAGCACTTGCAAAGCCACATGCTTATGCACAATTTGCGCGGGCAGGTTGCCCAGCTTTTCCAAATGGTCGATATGGCGCGCATACATCAGCACACTGTTAGCCAAGGCGCGGGGTTGGTCGCCACTGGCTTGGTGCGCTTGGTTGAACAGGGGGCGCACCTCGGGGTACTCTTTGAGCATGATGCCGTAGAAGTGCTTGGTCAAGGTCTCACCGCCGGTTTCTAGCAGTGGAACGGTGGCTTTGACAATGGCACGTTGGGCTTCGGTCAGCATAAAAAGGGGTCTCCAAGAAATCAAACAGGGTTCAAAATAGACTAAGCCACATGAATGTGGACTTATCTGCCTAATGCAGTATTTATGCCAATTTTTTAATCCTTAAAAAACAAAGCGTTATTTCAAATGAAGTCTTTTTGACTGCATCTAAAAACGTGTCATAAAGACTGCATAATGGTCAATATGACTATCTCTGCCCTGTTAGCCGCCTTGGTGCCTTTGGTGGCCGATTTATCGCGCGAGCTGCCCGAATGTGAACGTTACCGGCGCTTGCTGCAAGCGGTGCGTGCCTTGTTTCCATGCGATGCCGTGGCTTTGTTGCGGCTGGAGGGTGAATGGCTGGTGCCCTTGGCAATGGACGGCCTGAGCAGCGATGCGCTGGGGCGGCGTTTTCGGGTGGATGCCCATCCGCGCTTGCAAATGTTGTTACAGGCCAGTCAGCCCATGCTTTTTCCGCCCGGCAGCGATTTACCCGACCCCTACGATGGCCTGATTGATGGCCTGTGCGGGCAATTGGAAGTACACGATTGCATGGGCTGCGCCTTGGCAATAGAAGGGCAAGCTTGGGGGCTGTTGACTTTGGATGCGCTGGTGCCGGGGCGTTTTACCCCAGCGCATTTGGCCGCCTTGCAAGCCTTTGCCGATTTGGCCGCTGCCACCGTAGCCGCCACGGTACGCATCAACCGGCTGGCCGAACGGGTAGAAAACGAACACCTGCGCGCCGAACGCTACCGGCTGGCCGCCAGTGGTGCTGCTTCTGCCCACCAGCTGATGGGGCACAGCCCAGCCATGCAGCAGTTATTGCAGGAAATAGAACTGGTCGGCCCCAGTGATTTAACCGTGCTGATTAGCGGAGAAACCGGTGTCGGCAAAGAACTGGTAGCCCGGGCGCTGCACGCGCGTTCTGGCCGGGCAGAACGGCCTTTGGTGATTGTGAACTGTGCCGCCTTGCCCGACACCTTGGTGGAAAGTGAACTGTTTGGCCATGTGCGCGGCGCTTTTACCGGTGCCGTGCAAGAGCGCCAAGGCAAGTTTGAATGGGCCGATGGCGGCACGCTGTTTTTGGATGAAGTGGGCGAGCTGCCCTTACCGGTGCAAGCCAAACTGTTGCGCGTGCTGCAAAGCGGCCAGTTGCAACGCCTAGGCTCCGACCGTGAACACCATGTGGATGTGCGCCTGGTAGTCGCCAGCAACCGCGATTTGGCCGACGAAGTACGGGCCGGACGGATGCGGGCCGATATTTACCACCGCCTGAGTGTCTATCCGCTGCCAGTACCGCCTTTGCGCGAGCGTGGGCGTGATGTGTTGTTGCTGAGCGGCTTTTTTCTGGAAGAAAATCGCAACCGCTTAGGCTTGGGCAGTTTGCGCCTAGACCGCGAGGCCCAAGCCGCGCTGCTGGCCTACGACTGGCCGGGCAATGTGCGCGAGCTAGAGCATTTGATTGGGCGCAGCGTACTGAAAGCACTGGGCCGCCACCGGCCGCGCCCGCGCATTTTGAGCCTCACGGCGGCCGATTTGGGCCTGCCCGAACCGGGCTTGTCATCAGGTGGGCCAAAGGGTGTTTTGCCTTCTGCACCGCCCGCCCCTGCTGGGCCAGTAGGACAAAGTTTGCGCGCCAGCGTGCAAGCCTTTGAACGCCAATGGGTGCAAGACTGTTTGCAGCGGCATGATTACCATTGGGCTGCCGCAGCGCGTGAGTTGCAACTTGACCGGGCCAATTTAGCGCGGCTGGCAAAGCGGCTGGGCATCAGCCCGAACAGGAGCGCCAAAAAATGAAATTTTGGGACTACCAAGCCAATGCCCGCAAAGAAACCCGCCGCCTGTTGCTGGCTTTTGCGCTGGCGGTGCTGTTGTTGGTAGCGGGCGTACATGGCGCTTTGGTGTTGGCTTGGTGGCTGATGAACAGCGTGCTGCCGATGCATTTACCCTATCCAGCTGGGTTTATGGCCGTCAACATCGGCATGACCTTGTTCTTTATTTTGGGGGGCTGGTGGCTAGAAACGGCCAATTTGCGCGCCGGAGGTATCAAACTGGCGCAACGGGTGGGCGCACGCGAGGCCCGCCCCGGCAGCTCACACGCCGAGCAGCGCTTGTGCAATATCGTGCAAGAACTGTGCATTGCGGCCCACATGCCGGTGCCGCAGGTGATGGTGCTGGCGCGCACCTCGGCCATCAATGCCTTTGCCGCCGGGTGGGATGCGTCCGATGCGGTAGTGGCTGTGACCCAAGGGGCGTTAGATTACCTGAATCGCGAAGAATTGCAAGGTATGGTGGCGCACGAGTTGTCGCACCTGCACGAGGGCGATACGCGCCTGAAGATGCGGCTGGCGGGCATGGTGTTTGGGCTGGAGTTGGTGCATCATTTTGGCGATACCCTGCGCGAGCGCCGTGGCTTGGCCACCTTGTTTGGCAGCGCCATCATGGCCGTCGGTTGGCTGGGCTGGCTGGCCGGGCAGGTATTAAAGGCCGCCGTCTCGCGCCAGCGTGAACATTTGGCCGATGCGCGCGCTGTGCAATGGACGCGCAGCAAACACGGCCTGGGTGGCGTGTTACGCAAGGTGTTGGCCGAGCAAACGGTACAACAGGCGCAACGCCAGCACCTGACAGAGTTAGACCACCCCAGCGTGCAGCACATGCTGCTGGTAGAACTGGCCACCGAGCGCTGGCTAGGCCGTTACTTAGACAGCCATCCGCCCTTGGCCGAGCGGGTGCAGCGCATTTATGGCCGCCCCATGTCGCCGTTGCCACTGGTACGCATCGAGATGCCACCCGAGCCGCATGCGCCCAAACCCATCTTGCAACCCGGTCCAGACACTTTGGCTGCACAGGTGGACCCGTTTGCGCGCCATTTGTAGGCTCACATTTGTAGGCTCAGGGGTGCGATGAATAGGCGGTGTGTGGATGGCCCGCAGGTATCAACAGCACCAACAAAGCCCCAGCACCCCCTTCTACCGGGCGCGCTTGCACAAACGCCAGCACTTCTTTTTTCTGCACCAACCAAGCCTGTACCCGGCCTTTGAGTACCGGGCTTTTACCGGGTGAACCCAAACCTTTGCCGTGGATAACGCGCAAGCAGCGCAAACCACTGCGGTGCGCTTGGCGGATAAAAGCGCCCAAGGCTTCGCGTGCCTCGTCGGTGCGTAGGCCGTGCAAATCCAGCTGGCGCTGGATGCTCCAGTGCCCGGCACGCAAGCGGCGTGTAATTTCTACTCCAATACCGGGGCGACGGAAACTGAGCTGGTCGTCGGTATCGAGCAAGGTGCTGACATCAAAATCATCGCTGATGGATTCTTGCAGCACCCGTTCTTCGTCTTGCCAGAGTTGCAACGGCAATGGCTCGGGGGCGGGGTGCTTGAGGTGCAACTTATTGGGTGGCCGCAGTGGCACCACTGGCCCCACTGCGCGGTTGAATAATTGGCGTTCGGCCTCTTGGCGGGCAGCAGCTTCGCGGCGTTGTTGTGCCTCGGCGGCAGCTTGGGCTTGGGCTTGGCGCCATTGTTCGGCCACAGCGGCCAAATCTTGCAAACCATTTTCTAGGCGAATGCTGGCAGCGCGGGGTGCTGGGGCTTGTTTGTTGCGCCGGGGCCGGGCTGCTGGGGGTGTAGGTGCCGTGGCTTCGGGGTTGCGCTGCTGGCGGATGGCACGCGCCAGCACCGCGCTGGGATGGGCCAAAGCGCGCCGCGCCGCCCGCGTTAGGCGCGCTGGCGCAGGGTTGTGGTTGCTGCTGGCAAGGGCGGGGGCAGGGCTTGCACTGGGCTGCCGGTGTGCAGCTTCTAGGGCATGGGCCAGCGCAGAACGCAAAGCACCGGATTCGTGACGACTCATGCCGCTTATTTTGCGGCATCCTCGGTGCTGGGGGTGGCAGGCGCTGGCAATACCCCGGCATACAGGGTTTGTAAGCGCGCTACCACGGCATCGTCGGGATATTGTGTTTGCAGCCGTTGCAGCTCGGTGCGTAGGCGCTCGTGCGCGGCCAAATCACGCAAACCGGCCAGTAAATAAATTTCGGGGCTGTGGTCTGTGGATGGGGTGCTTTGGCGCAGGGCTTGGTAGTTTTCTTCTAATTGGGCCAGTTTGCTGCTGTCCGGTGGGGCGTTGGGGTCTAGGGGCAAGTTACGCAAGCGCACGCCCCCAATTCTGCCGGTGCTGTCGCTGCGGGGCGTGCGCGCCATTTGTTGGCTGATGGCAGTGGGCAATTGGCGCGTAGTGACTTGCGGTTGGCCACGCAAAACAACGGTTTTAGCCCGCTCAATTTGCAGCACGCCCGCTTGTTGCCATTCTTCTTGTGTGCCACTGCGGGCATACAACAGGCGCACGCTGGCCCCAGAACCCAAGCGCAGGCGGTCGCCCTCTAGCAGACGCACCAAAGGTTCTAGGGTTTGGGCTTGGGTCTTGTTGGCCAGCTCTAGCACCACATCGCCTTGCACGCCCAGCACCATCGCCGAGGGCATTTGCGCCCAAGCCAAGCTGCCCACCAGCCAGCTGCTACCGAACACAGCCCAAAGTTGCCATTTTTTCTTTATCATAAGGAAGCTCCCTTCTCAATTGCAATTACTTCAAATACTTCAGTGGGGTGGCTACGCCCACGCACGGTAATGGTGTCTGTGCGGCCCAGCACAAAACCGGGGCCAGCGGCGTGCAGGGTATCTTGGCTCGCCAGTATGACGCAGCCCATCGCTTTGGTCATACCCTCTAGCCGCGAGGCCAAATTGACGGTGTCGCCAATGGCGGTGTATTCCATGCGCTGTGCCGTGCCGATATTGCCCGAAATAGCTTGCCCCGTATGGATACCAATCCCAATGCGAAAGGCGGGCAAATTGCGTCCGGCAAAGCGCTGCTGCATCCAGCCCCCAAAATCTTCGGCCACGCTCCGCAGCTGCAAGGCAGCAATTAAAGCCCGGCGGGCATGGTCGGGGTGTTTGAGCGGTGCGCCAAACTCGGCCATGATGGCATCGCCAATAAACTTGTCAATGCACGCACCTTGCTCGGTCAGGGCGGCACAGGCGGTAGAAAAATAGTGGTTGAGCATTTCTACCACTTCTTCGGGTGTTAATTGCTCGCTGATGGTGGTGAAGTTGCGAATGTCGGTGAACAACACGGTCATTTCGCAGCGCTCGCCGCCCAATTGGGGCATGTGGTCTGCGTGGATGAGTGCCTCTACCACGCCCGGCTCGACATAGCGCGAAAACATCTGCCGAATACGCTGGCGTTCGCGTTCGCCATGCGTAAAGCGCCAAGCGTAAATGGCGACAAAGGCCAGCAGGGCCGTGAGTTGCAAATGCCCGGTAGAGAGCAAACTTTGCTGCCCCAAAGCGCCATAGCTCAGGCCAGCGGCCAACAGGCACAAGAGCGCAAACAACAGCAAACCACGCCACAGGCGCTGCTGCCACCAAAACAACGCGGCGGGCAAGACAAGCAGCAAGGCCAAGGCAATGCGCGTGCTGGTGGGGGTGGGGTCTAGCCAATGGCCTTGCAACAGTGCCTCGACGGTTTGGGCTTGGATTTCCATGCCCAGCATCAGCGGCGTTTGGCCCAAGCCGCGCCCATAGGGGGTGATGTGGACATCGTTCATGCCGCCATAACTGGCCCCCAAAATAGCTACTTTGCCGCGCAAGGCTTGCACTTGAGGCAAGCTCAGGGCATCGGGGCGCAATAAATCGCGCATGGATACCGCTGGCACCGTGCCCGGCGGCCCGGCATAAGACAGGCGCAGTCGCGCGCCAATCGCCACTGGGCGGCCAGCAAACTGCCAATGGCTGCTTGACGCAGTTTGGCCGCTGGCGTGCAAGGCCAATAAAAAGGGCAAAGAACGCAATTGCAAGCCGGTGGCTGCATCAGTGCGCGGTACGGCGGGCGAGTAAGCGCGCAACACGCCATCGGCATCGGCTTGTAAATCGGCAGCGCCCACAAAGCGCGTGATGTCGAAATCGGGCAGCGCTACCAGATAATCGGGGGCGGGTAGCAAGAGTTCATCTTTGGCCTGCATTCCGGCCACCACCACGCGCCCGCTGGCCAAGGCTTGGCGCAAGGGTTGGTCAAATTGGCGTGCCGCCAGCGTGGGTACACCGCCCAACTTGGCCAGCCATTGCTCGGGGCTGCTGCTAAATAATAAATCCAAGCCCACCACTGGCACACCAGCAGCGTGCAGGGTTTGCACTGCTTGGGCGTAATGTGGCCCCCAAAATACCAGCGGCTCATCGGGAAACTCGGCCAGTGTGGCCTCATCGAGTTTGACCAGTGCCACCCGCTCGACCGTATGGCGCTGCCCCGCCAAGCGAAACCAGCTGTCGTTGTACCACTGGTCTAGGCTTTCCAGTGCCCCTTGGTGCCAGAGGGCTTCGGACAGGGCCAGCGCCAGCAAAGTCAGCAACAGCGCGCGCAAGCCTCCGCGACTAGTGGCTAATGGGGGGGAGAATTTTTGCCAGAACATGGGTAATGCTGACACAAAATTCTTGGCGGCAGCCAGTTGGCTACGAGGCTAAAAAACTCCATACCGGTTCGGCGTGTTTACTTATGGCTACGAGGCTGGGTAATCACCAAGTGCGCGGGAAGCCTCGGGGTTCAGCCCGAGGTCGAGAGCGCGAACGGCGTAGCCGTTCTTAGGTGCTAGAATTAGTGCCCGTGTGAATAAGATTCCGAATTCTCCCACCATTAGGCACTTGAAATCCAGCACAGAAATCTCCGGTAGTTTGCCGTCCATCAGTGGAATCCGAAAGGTAGGCATCTTACTGAATAAGTCAGCGCAAGCTGATGCGGTCGGGCATGGCCGTCCTGTAGAGGGAATCCCCGCCATTCATGGCGAGGGAGGATGTCAAAGCCCAGCACCATAGCCAATTGTTGCGCCACGTCCCAGCGTTGTAACGTATCGGTGTAGGTGGGCACCAAAATGGCTAAATCTAAATCGCTATCCGGACGGGCAGTGCCTTGGATGCGGCTACCAAAGGCGTAAATGGCCAGCGCCTCGGGCCAGACGGCGCGCAATGTGCTAACAATCAGGTTCCCTGGGGCCAGCGCTTGGGTGATGTCGCTGGCAAGAGTGGTTTGAAGGCTTGCCATACTCATCGAAGATATCCCTCACACATCTAAACCAAACCCTTTTCCGCCATCGACAACGCCGCCCCCGGCGCGACAATCACATGGTCTAGCACGCGCACATCCACCAGCGCCAGCGTGGTTTTAAGGGTTTGCGTCAGGGCGCTATCGGCGGGGCTGGGTTGCACGCTGCCGCTGGGGTGGTTGTGCGCCAGCACCACGGCAGCGGCTTGGTGGTGCAGGGCGCGCAGCACCACTTCGCGCGGATACACGCTGGTTTGCGTCAGGGTACCGCGAAACATCTCTTCCAGCGCCAGCAAGCGGTGTTGGGCATCCAGAAACAGCACCGCAAACACCTCGTGGCCTTTGTAGGCCAAATGCAGTTGCAGGTAATGCTTGACGGCATCGGGTGAATCAAACACTTCGCCCTGCTGCAACTGTTGCGCCAAGGCACGCCGCGCCAGCTCTAGCACCGCCACCAGTTCAGCCCGTTTGGCTGGCCCTAGCCCTTTGATGCGTGCCAAATCCGCCGCACTGGTGTGCAGCAAGCCACCAATGCCGCCAAAGCCCCCGCGCAACTGGCCGGTGCTGGCATCTGCCATCGGCGGGTCGAGCAGCTCTTGCGCCATTTGCAGCACGTTTTTTCCGGCGATGCCGGTACGCAGCAAAATAGCCAACAATTCGGCATCGGCCAGTGCAGCCGGGCCACGGGTGAGCAATTTTTCGCGTGGCAGGGTATCGGCGGGGCGGTCTTTGAACGACATAGTGCAAGGCCTTCAGGGTTAAAGCGGCAACCGTAAAATGCTGCCAGTTTATAGAGGCTTCTTCTTATGGCAACCGTTCAACCGGGTTCGTTTCTGACCCTGCATTACCGTCTGGCGGGTCCCGCTGGCGACATCATCAACACCTTTGCCGACAAACCCGCCACGCTCACGCTGGGCAGCGGCGAGCTGTCCCCGGCAGTAGAAGAGCGCCTGTTGGGCCTAGAAGAAGGCCAACGCGCCACCTTCGAGCTGGCCGCCGGTGATGCCTTTGGCCAACACAACCCCGACATGCAGCAATGGGTAGCGCGCAAACTGCTCAATGATTTGGGCGACCCCGACGAGCGCTATGCCGTGGGCGAAGTGGTCGAGTTTGCCACCCCCGATGGCATGGCCACCTATGCCGGTGTGGTGGTGCAAGTGGGCAATGCCGATAGCGCCGATGCCATTTTGGTGGACTTTAACCACCCGCTGGCAGGCCAAGCGGTGACGTTTGAAGCCCATGTGATTGGTGTGCTGTGAAACGGCCACAAGAGATTTTGCTGGCCGAGCCGCGCGGCTTTTGTGCCGGGGTGGACCGCGCGATTGAAATTGTCGAGCGCGCGCTGCAAAAATTTGGCCCGCCCATCCATGTGCGCCATGAAATCGTCCACAACACCTATGTCGTGAATGATTTGAAGGCCAAGGGTGCCATCTTTATTGAAGAGCTTAGCGATGTGCCGCCCGGTGCCACGCTGGTATTCAGCGCCCACGGTGTCAGCAAGGCGGTACAACACGAGGCCGAGGCGCGCGGTTTTCGTATTTTTGATGCCACCTGCCCGCTGGTGAGCAAAGTGCATGTTGAAGTGGCCAAGCTGGCGCAAGAAGGCTACGAGTTCATCATGATAGGCCACAAAGGCCACCCCGAGGTCGAAGGCACGATGGGCCAGTTAGACCACGGCATCCATCTGGTGGAAGATGTGGCCGATGTGGCGCGCGTGCAGCCCAGCCAAACCCAAAAGCTGGCCGTAGTCACGCAAACCACCCTGAGTGTCGATGATGCCGCCGAAATTACCGCTGCCGTGCGTGCGCGTTTCCCCAGTGTGCGCGAGCCTAAGCAACAAGACATTTGCTATGCCACACAAAACCGCCAAGATGCCGTCAAGGTGCTGAGTGCCCAAGTCGATTTGCTGATTGTGGTCGGTAGCCCCACCAGCTCCAACAGCAACCGCCTGCGCGAACTGGCGGTTAAATTGGGTACGCCGTCTTATATGGTCGATAGCGCGGCTGAACTGCGCCCAGAGTGGTTTGAGGGCGTGAGCCGTGTCGGTTTAACTGCCGGGGCCTCGGCCCCCGAGATTTTGGTGCGCCAAGTGATAGAGCGTATCAAAGCGCTGGGGGCGGTGTCGGTACGCACCGTGCCGGGCATGGAGGAAACCATCAAGTTTCCGCTGCCCAAGGGCCTCAAAATAGAGGCAGCTGTTTAACGCGCCTCACTGTTTTTAGCTCCACAAATCCAGCGGTGGGTCGGCGGCAATGGCGCGTAGCAGGTCGGTGCGCGACACAAAGCCCTTCAACAAACCGGCATCGTCCGTCACGGGCAGGCCGGGCAGGCCGGTTTCTAGCAAGACCGTGGCCAAGCGGCGCAGCTCGGTATCTTCCGACACCGTGGGCACGGGGCTGACCATCACCTCGGCCACCGGGCGGCGCGCGCTGGCCAGCCGTTCGGCCACGTTGTCGTTGGGCGGGAGCAAATCCGCTGGCCCCATATCGGCGCGCAACAACAGGCCAATCACGCGCCCGGCTCCATTGAGTACCGGGGCCTGCCCGACGTGGTAACGGGCAAACATTTTCCATACCTCATGCACGCGCGCCGACAAGGGCACCGTCAGGGCCCCGCGCGTCATGACATCACGCACCAAGGTCAGGGGCTGGCGCTCTACCGGTGGATTGCTGCCGCGCGTATAGGCACTGAGCGCATCTTGGGTACGCAAAGCGCGCACTGGTGCAGGTGCGGGTGCAGGTGTGGGGGGGGCGCTGGCAGGAGGTGGGGGCAAAAAAGGGGGCGGCTGGGCCGGTTCTTCGCCGTGTAGGCCAGAGGCGCGGGTACGCAGCGCTTTGGGCCGACTGACACCACGCACCGCCGAAATTTTGGCCAAATTTTCTGGGCCACCCCGGTACATCTGCCCCGAAGGGCCAAAAACAAAAAACATAAGCGCTCCTAATGGCAGATGGCCGATGTTATCGGCATGGGGCGACCTAAAATCAAGCCATGCTAGACATCCTCCTCCTCCGCAAAGACCTCGCGTCGGCCATCGCCCGGCTCGAAACCCGTAAAAAGCCGCAAGCCTTCTTGAATGTGGAAGCCTTCCAATCCCTAGAGGCTGAACGCAAAACCTTGCAAAGCCGCACCGAAGAGTTGCAGGCGCAGCGCAACCAATTGTCTAAGCAAATTGGTATGCTGATGGGCAAAGGCGACAAAGACGCTGCCGAAGCCGCCAAAGCCCAAGTAGCGGCCTCTAAAACCGAACTGGAGCAATCGGCAGCGCGCCTAGAGCAAATCCAAACCGAGCTGCAAAATCTGCTGCTGGCGGTGCCCAACCTGCCGCACGAAAGCGTGCCGGTAGGCAGCGACGAAACCGGCAACGTCGAAGTGCGCCGCTGGGGCGCGCCACGCAATTTTGACTTTGCCGTTAAAGACCATGTGGATGTGGGTACGCCCTTGGGGCTGGACTTTGACATGGGCGTGAAGCTTTCTGGCTCGCGCTTTACCGTGATGAAAGGCGGCATTGCCCGCCTGCACCGTGCCTTGGCCCAGTTTATGCTGGACGTGCAAACGCAAGAACATGGCTATACCGAATGCTATGTGCCCTATGCGGTCAACGCCGATTCGCTCAAGGGCACGGGCCAATTGCCAAAGTTTGAGGGTGATTTGTTCGCGGCCAAAAAAGGTGGGCAAGAGGGCGAGCCAGTGCCCGACCATGCGGCGCTCTACCTCATCCCCACCAGCGAAGTGCCACTGACCAATTTTGTGCGTGATGTGGTGCTGGCCGAGTCAGAATTGCCCGTCAAGCTCACGGCGCATACGCCCTGCTTTCGCTCCGAAGCCGGTAGTTATGGCCGCGATACGCGCGGCATGATTCGCCAGCACCAGTTTGACAAGGTGGAGATGGTGCAAATTGTCCATCCCGAAAAAAGCTACGAAGCGCTGGAGCAAATGACCGGCCATGCCGAAGCCATTTTGCAAAAGCTGGGCTTGCCCTACCGCGTGATGAGCCTGTGCAGCGGCGACATGGGTTTTGGGGCCTCCAAAACCTACGATTTGGAAGTCTGGCTGCCCGCACAAAACACTTACCGCGAAATCAGCTCGGTCAGCAACTGCGAAGCCTTTCAAGCGCGCCGCTTGCAAGCCCGCTTCAAAAATGCCCAGGGTAAAAACGAGTTGGTACACACCCTGAATGGCTCGGGTTTGGCGGTAGGCCGCTGCTTGGTGGCGGTGCTAGAAAACTACCAAAACCAAGATGGCAGCGTCACCATTCCGGAGGCACTGCGGCCTTATTTGGGTGGTTTGGAGCTGCTGCCAGCAGGTTAAGGTAGTCTCATCTCAAGGTGGCTGGCTTTCAGGGCTGGCCTTTGGGTGTCGCCACCAGCCCATGCGTGGCGGCCCAAGCGTTGATGTCTTCTTTGCGAATGGCGGCGGCCATCAAGTCCGGGAAGGCATTGGGCGTGCAGGCAAACGAGGGCACCCCCAGCGCCGCCAGTTTGGCCGCCAGCGCTCGGTCGTAAGAGGGCGCACCTTCATCGCTCAGGGCCAGCAAGGTAATAAATTGCACGCCCGACTCCACCAACGAGGCGGCGCGGCGCAACAAGTTGGCTTCGACACCACCTTCGTACAAATCCGAAATCAGTACCAAAATGGTATTGCGTGGCTCGCGGATGATGGACTGGCAGTAACCCACCGCGCCGTTGATGTCGGTGCCGCCGCCCAGTTGCACCCCAAACAGCAGCTCTACCGGGTCATCCAGTTGGTCGGTTAAATCCACGATGCTGGTATCAAACACCACCATTTTGGTCGCCACCGCAGGCAAGGAGGCCATCACGGCCCCAAAGATGCTGGAATACACCACCGAGGCCGCCATCGAGCCACTTTGGTCGATGCACAACACCACTTCGCGCTGCGGGCTACGTGCTTTGCGCCCATAGCCAATCAGCTGCTGTGGCACGATGGTGCGGTAGTCTTCTTGCCAGTGGCGCAGGTTGGCGCGGATGGTGCGGTTCCAGTCGATTTCGCTGTGGCGTGGGCGGCGGTTGCGCTGGCTGCGGTCTAAAGCGCCCGTGACGGCCGAGCGCATCGGCTCTTCGAGCTTTTTCAGCAGTTCATCCACCACTTTGCGTACCACCATGCGTGCGGTTTCTTTGGTGCTGGCCGGAATCACGCCCGACAGCGCAATCAAGTTGGCGACCAAATGCACGTCGGCGTGGGCGCTCTCTAGCATTTCGGGTTGCAGCAGCATTTCGCGCAAATCCAGCCGTTCTAGGGCATCGCGCTGCATGACCTGCACCACTGGGGTGGGAAAGTATTTGCGAATATCGCCCAGCCAGCGCGCTACGCTGGGCGAGGAACTGCCGCGTCCGCCCCGGCGCTCGGAGGATTTACCCAGGCCATTTTTGCCATCGGCGTCGTACAAGGCCGCCAAGACTTGGTCCATTTCGGCCATCTGGCCCGAGAGTTTGCCGCAGCTGCCTTCGGCTTCGCCCCCTAAAACCAAGCGCCAGCGGCGCAGGCGTTCTTCTTCGCTGAGGGGGGGCGGGGTCTCTAGGCTGGCGGAGGTGTTGGCGGTCATGGGGCGATTCCGAGAATGGTTTGCAGCAGTGGCACCGGCAGCGCGGCCAAAGGCTCGTCCCACTGTGGGGCAACCACGCTGACCGAGGCGGCGTTGCTGTGGCCGCCTTGGCGGGCGCGCTGGCCCAAGTCTTGGCGCTCGCTGGCGCTGAAGGCGGAGAAGGTGCGGCGCACCAGCGGCAAAATGTGCGTGAAGTGGCTCTCGCCCAAGCTGCACAGCCAGTCGTTCACCAGTTGCCAGAGTTGGTTGTCGTGCAGCAGCACCATCGCGTTGCGGTTGAGGAAGCCCTCTAGCCAAGCGGCGGCTTGCAAGGGTGGCGTACCGCTGGACAGGTGCAAAGACAGGGCCGTGGCGGCATCGTCGCTGTGCCAAATGCCCTCATCCAACAGCAGGCGACCGGCCAAGCCTTGTAGTAACTCGTGGGCGGTGCTGCTCTCGGCGACCAAACGCAAGGCGCGTTGCCAAGCTTGGGTTTGTTCTTCGGCATCGCGCAGGGCCACAGCACTGTGGGCCGCCAAGATGGTGCCGCGCAGTTCGTGCGCGCTGTCGTCGTCGATGCCGCTACACGCCAAGGGCAAGCCGATGGCAGCACGCACGATGAGGCCGTCGAGCATGTGCGCCACCATGCCGGTGTCGGTTTGGCGCACGTTGCCATAACGGAACACATTCGCCAGTGGTGGCAGCGCTTCAAGCAGTTGCACCGTATCGCCATTGACGGCGGCGCGGTTTTCTAAGATGCGCGTGATGGCTTGCACTGCTGGCTCTAGGTCGGCCAACAGCACTTCTTGCACCAATCGCGATAAGGCTCCCAGAGTTTCGGCTTTTTGGGCGCGGTCCAAACTGGCGGCACAGGCCGCAGCCACCAAGGTTTGGCCCCATTGGCTGGCCTCAATCAGGCGCACCACAAATTCGGGTTGCCATTGCAGCGCCCAAATCTCGTGGAAGGTGCCTTTGGAGGATCCGCCGTTGCTGCTCGGTCGTCCCCAAGGCAGGTCTATCAGGCGCAGGCGGTGCAGCAGGTGGCTGCGTGCCAAATCGTTGGGCTGGCGCAGGTCTAAATCTAAGGTGCGGTGCGTGGCCTCGGGTTTGAGGCGCAGGGATTTTTGCTGCTGCTCTACGTCCTTTTGCAGTGGCACGGTGGGCACATCGGGCGGCACTTGCCCCATGCGCTGGCCGACCAGCAGGGCATCGGCAATGAAGTCAAGCGCCGCATCGTCACCCATCGTCAAGACGGTGCGCGTGGCTTCGTGCAGTTCTTCCAAACTGGCCTGCGGGCGTTGGCGCAAGGCGGCCAAGCTGTCGGCCAGTCGGGTGGCTTCTATCAGGTGGGCGCTGGAGCAGTCTAAGTCGCGCTCGCGCATCAGCTTGGCTACGCGGGCCAGCCAGCCTACGGTGCGCGGCGGTGCGGTCGTCGGGTTGGCATCCACGGCTTGGCCGTGCAGCCACAGGTGTTCGTACCAGCCGGGGGCTTCAATGCCTGCACCGTAGCCGCTGTCACGGCTCAGGTGGCGGTATGTCCAAGGCACCCAGGTCGATTGCACCTTGAGTTTGGGCAAGCCCTTGAGCAAGGCGTTATCCGCGCTGGCCTTGACCGTGGCTTGCAGTCCGCCCAAGTGCCAAGCTCCACACACTACGGCGATGCGCTCATGGCCTTTTTTGATGGCCTCGCGGATGCGCTGGCGCATATAGGCTTCGCGCAGTAGCTCGCGCCGGGCGCGGTAGGGGCAGGTTTCTTCGGCCTGTTCGCCCAACTCGGCGCGTAGCGTGGTCATGGCCTCGGCAATGGCAGCAAACAGCTCTTCGCCATCGCCGCGCTCTTCGACCGTGTGGTTCCACCAGCTTTCACCATCGGCATGGCCTGCGGCTTGGGCCAGCCAGTTGAGGGGGTCACTGCGGTAACTGGGTTCAGGCTCTGTGGCAGCAGCGGGGGCTGTGGCATCAGCGTTGGGTTCAGTGCCCGTATCGGTATCGGTATCGGTATCGGTTGCAGTGGCTTCGGTGGCCTCTTGGGCGGCGGCATCTTCTTCGCGCGCTTTGGCCAGCGCCAGCTGGTGCGTTAGCGGCAGGTCGATGAAGGAGGCGGGCACTTGCCGTTGCAAGGCCCAGCGCAGTGCCTGCCATTCGGGCGAGAACACGGCAAACGGGTGATAAACCGCGCGCCGGGGTTCATCCGGGCAGTAACTGAGCAGCGCTACCGGCGGCTGCATCTGCTCGGACAGCAGGGCGGCCAGCACGCTTTCGCCTTCGGGTGGGCCTTCGAGTAGCACACAGTCGGGTTGCAGAACCTCAAAGGCATGGAGCAAGCTGCGCGCGCAGCCCGGCCCGTGGTGGCGGATACCAAAATAGTGGACTTTGCTCACAGCGCTGGCCTGTTGTTATTCGAGTTCCTTGCAGGCGCGGTACAGGCTTTTCCAGTCTTCGCGCTCTTTGACCACAATGTCCAAATATTCTTTCCAAACCACGGCATCTTGCACTGGGTCTTTGACCACCGCGCCAATCAGGCCAGCGGCCACATCGTGCGGATGCAGTACGCCATCGCCAAAATGCCCGGCCAAGGCCATGCCGTTGTTAATCACCGAGATGGCTTCTGCCGTGGACAAGGAGGAGCTGGGCGATTTGAGCTGTGTTTTGCCATCCTGCGTGCGACCACTGCGTAACTCGCGAAAAATTTGCACAATGCGGCGCACTTCTTTCAGCGCGGGGGGTTCGGCGGGCAGTTGCAATGCTTGGCCCATCTCGGCCACGCGCTTGACGACGATGGAGACTTCTTCATCCTCCGACGCGGGCACGGGCAGCACCACGGTGTTAAAGCGGCGCTTCAAGGCCGCTGACAGCTCGTTCACGCCCTTGTCGCGGTTGTTGGCGGTGGCAATCACGCTAAAGCCACGCACCGCCTGCACTTCCGAGCCTAGCTCGGGAATGGGCAAGGTTTTTTCTGACAGCACGGTGATGAGCGAATCTTGCACATCAGCGGGGATGCGGGTCAACTCTTCTACGCGGGCGATTTTGCCGTCGCGCATGGCGTTCATCAGCGGGCTGGGCACCAAGGCTTTTTCAGACGGGCCGTGGGCCAGCAGTTGGGCGTAGTTCCAGCCGTAGCGCAGTTGTTCTTCGCTCGTGCCTGCGGTGCCCTGAATCAGCAGGGTCGAGTTGCCACTGACGGCAGCGGCCAAATGCTCGGACACCCACGATTTGGCGGTGCCGGGTACGCCATAGAGCAGCAAGGCGCGGTCCGTGGCCAGCGTGGAGACGGCAATTTCCATCAAGCGGCGGCTGCCGATGTATTTGGCACTGAGTTCAAAACCGTTGTCGAGTTTGTCGCCCATCAGGTACGACACCACGGCCCACGGCGAGAGTTCCCAGTTGGCCGGGCGCGGGTGCTTGTCCACTTTTTTCAGTTCTTCGAGTTCGTGGGCAAATTGGTGTTCGGCGTGTTGGCGCAGGGCGTTGGCGGTGCTCATGGGGTTCCTTGGATGGCAGGGGAGGGGGTGGTGGCGCGTGGCAGTCGGGCCAGCGCTTGGCGGGCCATCAGCAGCGGCAGTTGCTGGCGCAAGACTTGCGCGAAGGCTTGGGTGTCTTTGTCTTCGGTAGCGAGGGGGTTTTGCGCCAGCGCTTGCAACCGGGGCAGGGTGTCTGGGTGCAGCACACAGCACAAAGGGGGCAAACCCTGTTGCCGGTAATAGTGGCGCTGCAAATAGGGGGCGATTTTGGCCAGCAGTTGCTCCGACAGCGCCAGCGATAAATGCTGCCCCGGTGGGTAGGCAGCCGTTATTTGCTGCACCATCGCTTCTAGCTGGTCTGCGCTGCTTTTATCCACGCCTTCTAATTGGCGCAACCAATAGGGTTCGCGTTGCTCGGTGGGCAAGAGTGCCAGCACGGCGGCTTGGCTATCGGGCAGGGCTTTGCCGGGCCAGTGTTGCAGCAGGGCATGGCACCACGCAGCATCGGGTGCTGGGCGCAATACGTCCCACCAGGCACGCACCAAAGCATCACGCCAATCGTTTTGGGCTACCCATTGCAATAGGGCTTCGGGGGCCATGCCGGTGTGTTGCGTCCACCACACCAGCGGTACTTGCCGCGCCAGTTGGTACAGCCACCACGCGCGTTCGCCCAAACTTTCGTATTTGGGGCGCTCCAGCTCGATGCCGTGGTTTTTCCAATCCGGGTCGGCGGCTTCTGGGGGGGCAATCGTCCAAACTGCGTTTTTGCCTGATGCTTGCACACAGGCTTGCAAGCGCGCGATAGCTGCTTGGGTGATGGCGCTATCGGGCAACTGCACCAGCAGGGTGCGCGCGGTTTGGCGCACCTCGCGGCTTTTGTCTTTGTGGGCCAGGGCGGTGAGCAGCTCTTCATCGTCGGCAGACAAGCCGGTTTGCAACACGGCGAGTAGTTCGGTGCGCTCTTTGGCCGGTAAGTCGGGCAAGCTGGCTTGCAGGCGTGCGCGGGCAACGCTGGGTTGACTTTGGCGTTCTTGGCGTAGCAGTTGCAGGCGTTGGGCCAAGGTGCCTTCTTGCCAGCGGGTGTCGGCAGGGGCGGTTTCTGCGGTACCGGCGGCATAACGCCAGCTGCTATTTTGATGTGCCAACCAGCGGCCACGCTCGCCCAGCACGGCACTGACGGCTGGGCGCAGAACGCTGGCGCGTTGCGCGGTATCGAGTGCCAAGGGCAGCAAAGCGGCAGGCAAGCGCCAGCCCGCCACTGCCAGTTGCTCTAGCCAGTGGATTTGTAAGTGCTGTGGGGCTTCGGTCAGTACCCAGCGCAGGGTGGCGTGCAAAGCCGGGTCAGGCAGTGCATGTGCGTTATCAACCGTAGCGGCCACATGGCTGGCAGGTAAGGGGGTGGGCTGGGGGCGTTGACCGGCGCGCTCGCACACGGTCAGGATGCCAGCGGCTTGCAGCAGCAGTTGCGCCGGGTGTTCGGTGTGCTGGGGCAGTTGGGCCAGCAAAGCCCCTACGGCTCCGGGCAGCGGCGGCAGTTGTAGCGGTTTTTTGTCGGTGCCCACCATTGCAGGGGGCAACAAGGTTTTCCAGAGGCTGGCGGTGGCGGCGGTACTCATGCAACGGGGCTCCAAATCCAATGGCCTTCAGACCCCAAGGCAGTGAGGGGGCGCAAGTGGTTGCCATCCCATTCGCCCTGTACCGTCAGGGGGTGGCCGCCTGCCAAAGCCAGCAAGGCCCAGCCATCGTTGTCACGCAATTGCAGTGGCAAGAGCCTATCGCCCCAGTGCAGGCAAAATTGTTCGTTCTGGCGCATAAAAAGGGCCTCGTGGCAGCGCAGGGGGTGCAAACTGCCCCAAGGGTTGGCAGCGACGCGCTGCGCTACCTGTAACCATTCTTGCGCGGGCGGACTGGCGGGCGCGGGCGCTGCTAAGTGCGCCGGGCTAATGGCTTGTATCTCTGCCACCAAGGCGCGCAGGGGGGCGGCACTGGGGTAAAAGGCCAAGCTGGCTTGTACGGTGCTGAGGGCCATCCATGATTGCTCAAACACCCGACCCGGAAAGATATGGTCTAGCACCAAGGCCCGTTGCCCGGTGTGCAGGCCGTGCAGCCAGACGCGGCGTTCTATCAGGTTGCGCTCGCGTTCTTCTTGTATCACGCCCAGCACCTGCCAATGGTCGGTCACTTTATGGGCTTGGCCCAAGATGCTATCTTTGTCGATGGGCCAACCGATCAGCGCGCGCAAGTCGGCTTGGGCGTTTTCATCCAAAGCAGCACGGCGCTGGATGGCGTGGCAGGCCAGTTGTAGCACGCCCAGGCGGCGCAGCACATTTTCGGGCCATTGGGGGCCTTGCAGCAACTCTGCGCCAGCGTAGCGCAGCCGTTGGGCCAAACCGGGGGCTTGGGCATCGACCAAACGGGCGGCCACGCCGTCCCAGTCATCATGGCTGTCCGGGCTGAGGTGGCCTAGCCCTTGGGCCACTTGGTCTGACAACCATTGTTGCAATTCGGCCACGCCTTTGTCGATGCGGCTCCAGCGTTTTTGTACGCTTTTGAGGGCAGTTTCTGCGGCTTTGGGGTCAGCGGCTTTTTCGGCGGCTTTTTGTTGTTGTTTTTCTTCTTTTTTCTGCTGGCGTTCTTGGCGCGCTGCCAGATGCTCACTGACCCACTTGGGCAGCTGGCCCTGCTGAAACTGGGTTGGGTCCTTGGCCCAGAGCAGCAACAGCGCCAAACCGTGTTTGCATGGAAACTTGCGGCTAGGACAAGAACAATGGAAAGACGGGCCAGACAAATCGACCTGGGTTTGGTACAAGCCGCTGCCTTGGCATTCGCCCCAGATGGCCACCTCGCTGGCCCCTAATGAGGGCCATTTGCCCGGCTTAATCAGCCCGTTGGCGGCTTTGGCCGAGGCCGCATCGGGGGCCAAGGCGAGAACGGATTCGGTGCTGAAGAGCTGCATGGACACCTGTTAAAACGTGGATGGCAAACGCATACGCCTGCGTTGCTTTGAGAAATAGCATAGCATCGTAGCGTGCTGGGTAAACGCTCAACGTAACAAAAGGTATTGGGATGAAAGGCCGCCAGCTCAATGCCATCCTTGCCCAACTGCTCTAGCATCGGGTTGAGTTCTTGGGTTTTGAAGTCCTGCATTTCCTTGGCACTGCGTCGGTAGAACAGTTCCTCACGCTGGCGCACGTTCAGGTCGTCTGCCAACTGCCCGTTGCTGGCCTCAATGGCTTGTTGCACCCGCTTGGTGTCGATGTGGTGGTCTTGGATATTGTAGGCGGCTTCATCCCAGCGGCCTGTCTCTGGGGATTGCCATGTGGCTGGGGTTGGCTCGGCGCGGTCTTGGGAGGCTTGCCATTGGGGGGCACGGCTGAAGCGAATGTCGGGGTTGGCCTGTGTATCCAGCGACAACAGCCGGTGCAATTCGCGCGCCACTTCGGCAGAATGGGCCTTGCCTTGTTTAATCTGATTTGCTACATTGGAGCTGTCTCCTGAATTTGTTGCGCTGCCCAGTTCGGATGCTTTTGCATCAACAGCAGATACGCTCGGATTCAGGAGATTTTCTTTGAGCGCAACGCTATGAAGGTACATGCGCTGCGTGTTCTGGTCGTGATGCACCAGCACTGTGACGATATTGCTCTTGCCAGAAATCTGCACCGGCGCAGAAATGTAGAAGCTATCTTTGCGCCCATGTGATGTTTGCAACACCAATGCACCCCGCTCAATAACATCCTTCACAGCAGCAAAAGCAATCTTCTTGGCTGCGTTCGCTCCGCCATGCGCCATTGAATCGCGTGCCGATTGCTCATTGAGCGTCACTTCGCCAATCACCGGATTAACGGCTTTGCCACCCTGACGAGCAAACAAATCTGCCGCCCACCGGGCAACATCGGCATACCCGCCAGCAGGTGCATCTGCCAAATCCAAAACAGCAACTGGCTTACCTTGCAATATCTGCGCTTTCTGGATGTCGTTGTTTCCAGATACGCTGAACTTCACCCCACCCCCCACGCCCTCACGCGCCATGCTCTTGGCGTTAGCCCGTGCCACAGCAGCAATGTCGGCCACGGTCAGGCTATCTGCGCCCACAATGCCCTTCTTGTGCAGCCACGCCTTCACGGCGGCCAGCAGGTCTTGTAGCCAGCGTTTTACCGAAGCCGGTGCTTTGGCGCGGTCGTTCTCGTAGGCTTCCACCAGATAGGCGGCCACTTCTTCTGCGCTGGTTTCGCCAGCAGCATCTAACTTGGCCTGCACCGCCCGCATAAACGGGTCGGCCTTCTGTGCCTTGAGCATCAGCGCGGCGCGGTTGAACAGCGCTTTCATGCTGCCATCGGCGGCCATGTGGATGCCCACTTCGTGCATCAGCACGCCGGGGGCTGCTTCGGCAGTCAGGTTGTCGGCAATCAGGAAAGACTGGCCGGTTTGCGGGTCAAAGAAGCCTTGTACTGCGCCGTTGGAGCGCTTCACATCCAAGCCCGTGCCGCCCTGCATGGCAGCGGACAGGCTGCGCTTAATCTGCGCCACATCCCCGCCCGTCTTTTGGGCGCGGGCCTGCGCTGCGGCCTCTATGGCCTGTGCTTCGGTCTGGGCCAGCGTTACCAGCCCCTTGGATTCCAACTGGCCTAGCAGCTTGCCGTAGGCTTGGGTGATGGCGGTGCGGATGGTGGCAGCAGGGGTGCGGGGGGCTTGCTGGGTGGCACTCGGCGCTGCATTGGCGGGCATGGGTGCGCCAACAATATCCTTGCCATTGAAAGTGACGATTGTGTCGCTATCGGTCACGTCTACGGTTTGACTAGGGGCAGTGGCGTGGCGCTGTGCGTCGGTCAGTTTCTGGCGCGTCTGGGTGTTGCGGGCTTCTACTTCGCCATGAAGGCGGGAATACTCGTTTAGTTTAAGTGCCTCTATTCTCGCTACTACTCCCCGCGCATACTGAACCACATCATCGCCAAGCGCCTCGTGCAGCTCCGTGGAGTTGATGATGGCCCTTGCCTCAGACAATTCTTTTTTCTCTTGACTCATCAATATCCCAAGTGACGAGCCACCAGTCGCAAAGCCCTCGACATTTTGAATGCCGTGCTGTATTTCGTGCAGCAGCGTGGATAGCGCCTCGCGTGCAGCCATGTCGTTACTCAAGGTAATGCGCTGATTGGCCGCGTCAAAACTTCCTTTTTGTCCGCCATTGGGGTTGGTTTTGATAAATGCCACGCGCATATCTGCCAGCGCTGGGTAGGCAGCAAACAGCGCCGGGTGTTCCAGCAAGTCGGCCAGCGGCATTACCGCGTCGGGATAGCGCCCCTCGTTTATCAGTTTGCCCAAGGCTACGCCCTTGTAGCCGATGGCCAGCTTCGCATCCGCATCACTAATCTCAAAGCGCCACTTGCCGTCCTTACCCTTGTGCCAGCCGGTATCTTGGCGCACTGTCTCGGCATCTTCACCAGCATTTAGACGTTGTTGGGCGCTGGCTAGTGCGTGGGTATCTGCGCTGGCGGATTGCTGGCCAGCAAAGGAGCGGCGAATGTCGGGGTTTGCGCCGTCGAAGTCGCCGTTGTTGCCTATGGCGGATTTCACTTGGGCGGGGCTAATGGCAAGGAGTTCATAGATCGACTCTCCCTCGTAGTGGATGATTCCGTCATAGCCTGCCGCAAGAATGCGTTGTTGAATCTCCATTGGAGAGAGTGAGTCGGGCGCGGACTCACCAAAGATGCGTGGGTCTTGCCTAGCAGCTACGCCCAGTGGGTAGTCCACATTGCGCTCTACGATCACCAGCGGGTTGCGGATCTCTGCGTACAGCGGCATAACATTTCCACCGCCCCTGCTGTAGTAGCTATTCGCGTAGATGCTTGCGTGTTTGCCATCGGCAGCCAGATACGTTCCTGCTCCGAGTAAGCCCGCCCCCAAGGTGGAATCAAACCTTGACACATCGTTCTTTGTGCCGTGATACACCACCATCGGCTCGCCGGTGTCGGGGTCAACCACCTTGGATACGTTGTCTGGATTGACACGCTCAAGTTCGCGGCGTATAAAGTCGGAAAGCCCAGCGATAGGGGCGACACTTGAACCGGCTTGCTGGTCAGGACGCTCATAGGAATCCTGGGCTTTTTCTTTTGCATCGTGCAACGCAACCGCGTTGTAGTACCACTGGCCGTCAGATTGGTGACGTACCGTAAACGATGCCACCAAGTCTATGCCATCCACATCCACGCGAGCCAAAAGCGTCGAGTAACCAGCAATATCAGGCCCATCGCCACCGCGTGAAGTATTAGAGCGGGCATAAATGGATGCCGGAATCAATGCCTCAATATCCGCCACCACCAGTGATTTTGCTGGGTCGCGTGCCGAACCTCCAGACTTCTTTGCGCCAGCGCGGCCAACGCGAATAGCGCCAAAGTCTGGATGCTTGATTTCTGTTTTCTCGCGCACCATGCGGTCGAGTTCCACGGCCATCTTTTGGCGCAATCCTTCATGTGAAAGTTCGCGCCATTCACTCGGGATCCGCACCTGTAGAGGCTTCATTGCATCCAGACGTGCCTGCGCCCTCACCCCCTCCCAGTCCCCAAACCACGCCTTAAAGTTGGGCGTGCGTACCTGCACCCACTGCCCATAGGTTAGCTTGGTTTTTCCCGCTGCCTTGGCGCGGTCATAGGCTGCACGGCCACCATAGGCGCGTTCGGTCTCTTTGAACTGGCGTTGGGCGGTGGTGTCGGCAGTGCCCGTGCGGCTGAACTTGGGCGCATCGCTGGCGGCATCTTTGCCTGCATCCTCGGTGGGGCTGGCAGGTGGCGCTGCCTTTGGCGCTTCGGCCTGCTGCGCCTGCGCCTTCTTCTCGGCGCGAATCTTGGCAATAGCCTCCTTCGTGCCAGTAGGCTGCCCCACCCCACGGCTATCGAGTTCCGCCTGCAAGCGTTTAACGCTCGCACTGCTGGCTGGCCGCCCCTGCATGGCGCTTTGGATGGCTTCGGTCGAGGCTTTCTTCAGGTTCTCGTTGGCCACCACTTCGGCAATGTGCAACTCTTGCCCATCTTGGGTGATGTATGCCTCTTTGGTGCTGACCATCGAGTCAATCAGCCGGACTTCCTTGTCGTCTTGCGACAACTCAAAGCGTTCGCCCACCTGCTTTTCTGCAAGGCTGCGGGCTAGGGACTTGGTGGGGGCGGCGGCTTTGGGCTACTGAGAATCACTCCACATTCCAGCGGCTTGCAGTTTTGCCTTTGCTTGCTCCCACTGGTGGTATGGCACATCTGTCATCCAGTACGCGCCTGCACGACGCGCCTTGCCTCCAAGCACTTCAGCCACTTGTGATGGCGTAAACTCACTGCCGCTTGCGTTTCGGAATTCGTAAAATGCCCCAGATTTTTTCCATCCGGCTGGCAGATAGTCTGGCGCTGCTTCGGCTGCGTTTTGTTCTGCAACCGCTGCACTATCGACACCATTGCTAGAAACTGCAATGCCCTCGGCTTGAGCGCGTTTGCGATAATTTGTCCAGACTTGCAGCGGATTTCTATCAGGTGGAATCGGATAAAGCAATCCATTCATGGACTCCGAGTTCAATGGCCGCCATTCTGCAAAAGCGTCCTGCACCGCCTGACTGGCACTGGCCTTTGGCGCAAACGGTCTAACACTACGCATCTCACTGGAATGGGCGCGCAAGAAGTCCTCTAGCTGCTCAAGCCGGTTTGTCTTTTGCTCAACTTCTGCATTGCGTTTCGCAACATAGCCGTCGTACCAAGTTTTGAAGTCCGAGTAATTATTGGCAATGGCTACCCGTGCAACTTGGGTGTCGAGTATTGGGTTGTCCACCTTGCCCGTGTAGCGCGCGGTGTCGAGGCTGCCATCTTCTACCTCTTGTTTGGTTTTGCTCTTGGTGGCAGAATCGAATTGCCCCGACTGGCCAGAGAATCCACTGGCCCCATCAACAACCCTACCGGTATGCTTCTGGTTGTTGTCGGGGTTTTTGCTTTTTGTGAACTTCCCGAAGTCGTCCGGATAGGCTGTAACAAGCCAAGTCTTTCCCTTGCCATCCCAATCTAAGCGGATTACGGCCACGCTGGGCGGGGTGTCTGCACGACGCACCAAGTAAGTTCTTGGCAATCCGCCCTCATCTTTTACCAACTCGCCTGTTTTTAATATCTCAGGGATTCGGTTTACCCACTCCATCCCGCGCTTATTGGCGATGTGCAGCAACCCCATGTTGTTGTCGCCATACACAAACCCAATCTTCCCCAGCTCAGGATGAGTGAATGCGTCAGTCACTTCGCCGCGCTTTTCCTGCATCAGCTTGGCAATCGCGCCTTCGGGGTTGTTTTCAAAGCCCTCAAAGATGGGGCCAAACGGGCCGGACTTGGTCGCTTCAGGCTCCATTGCCGCATCTAGCAGCAACCCAACTGAACCTTGCTGTGCTTGCCAGTCCTTCAGCGCCGCTTTTGCGATGGCTGGCGCAATGCGATTGACGGCCTCTTGGTTTTCTACCGGCTTGAAATATGCCACCACTTCGCCGTCAGGCGTTCTGCCGGTGTCGTAATTCATCGCTTCAATGACAGAACTGAACTCGCCGTTTGCATGTTTCACCACAGACACGCGCCAGGCATACACCATCGGCTTTGGCTCTAAACCCAATACGTTTGCATCGTTTTTTGTGATTTTGGTGTTGGTCGTGATAACCCGTGAGGAAACAACTTCTGCATTTCCCGCGCTGAACGGCTGGCTTGACCGATATGGAATATCGCCAAAAAACGGAATGGAAACTGTGAACTTTTCGCCAAACTTGGCTTGTGGCGGCTGGGCTTTCGCGCTGGCTTCTGCCTGCTTTTTGGCTTGTGCGTTAGCCCGTGCTGCGGCAATGCCTTCTTGCAGATTGGTGGGCTTGCCACCGGCTGGCGATGGGGGTAAACTGTTAGCAGAGGGCGCTAAAACGTCGTCGCGGGCACTAGATGCAGGTTCCGGGTAGTTCGGGACAGCGGCGGGATTAGCGCCCTTATTCTTTTCCCACCATGCGTCTAGTGATTTTTCTGTTCCACGGAAGTACGTCACAAGGTTTAGTTTCTTGCGCCCCTTGCTGCCGCCTGCTGCGAAGTCGTAAACCGCGCCATAGCCAGACCCATCCTCCTGCGTGTTCTTGCGAACCACAATCCGGGTCATGTTCTGATTCTGCCCGGGCTTCCCAAGACTGGCATCATCAAAGGTATTCGTTACCTCTGGTAGCCTAGCCCAGTCTGTCAGTGTAAGGTCAGGATGGCGCTTATTGCTCTGACATTCCAGCCTTGTCGGACTTTCTCATAGAAAGCAGACGCTGGAACTCAGCCTCGCTGCCATCGGCATTGAATCGCTCAAGCGCCATCGCATCGGCAGGAATCTTGTCGCGTAACTTTTGAGTCGCCTTTCCAAGAAAAAGCTTGTTCGCTTTGCGTTTTGTAATTGCGGGCTTGTTGCCCTCATTCGTGAGGGCAACATCAGGCATGGCGTTAGTGCGACCCTGCGCCGCCAGCACCGGGGCCAGCTTGTCGGCAATGGCTGTGGGCATCTCCTCGATGCTGCCAGTGGCCAGCGCCTTGGTGGTCTGGGGCTTGTTCAGGCCAGCGGCTTGGGCGGTTTGTTGGCACGCGCCCTGCAATCGCCTGCTCGGTGGGGTTAGAGTCGCTGCCCAAGGCGGCAAAGAGTTGCTCGCGTGATAGGGTGGGAGTCGGCTCTAGCAGGCCGCCTTGGTACTGGTTTTCTTCGGCAATGCGGGCCTGCTGCAAGGCCAATTGCCCCCAGCGGCGCAAGCCTTCGGCCATGCGCTTAGGTGAGCGGATATTCATGCGCCATGAACTCGGCTACCGGGTAGGCTTCCAGGTTCAAGTTCATGTCGTAGTTTTTCACTACATCCGCCAGCTTGAACACCATTTTTTCCCTGAGATTGGATTTTTAGCCATGCGAATTCTCCTCACCGGCTCGACTGGTTTTGTCGGCCAGACCTTGCACGCGGCCCTGACCCAAGCGGGACACAGCGTCTATGGCGGTATCTCGCCACGCCAAACGCCGCGCAATGCCTTGCAAGTGCCGATGGATTTTGCCCGCGATACCGTGCCCGATTTTTGGCTGCCCCGGCTCGAAGGCATGGATGCGGTGGTCAATGCGGTGGGCGTGTTGCGCGACACCCGCGCCCGCCCGATTGAGGCGGTTCATCGCGACACCCCGATAGCCTTGTTTGAAGCCTGCGCCCAAGCCGGGGTACAACGGGTGGTGCAGGTTTCGGCTTTGGGCATTGATGGTAGTACCACTGCTTATGCCCGCACCAAACGGGCGGCAGAAGAGCGCCTGTGGGCCTTGGCAGCCCAGCACAAACTGCGCCCCGCCATTTTGCGCCCCAGCGTGGTGTTTGGCCGAGGGGGTGACAGCACGGCCCTGTTCATGAATTTAGCCCGCTTGCCCGCCGTGCTGCTGCCAGGGCCGGTGTTGGATGCACGGGTGCAGCCGGTCTCGGTACACGATGTGGCCGCAGCCGTGGTGGCTTTGTTGGGCGCACCCCAGCAAAGCGCTTGCATGGTGGAGTGCGTTGGCCCCGAATCCCTCACGATGGGCCAGTTGATTGCCAACTTGCGCCAACAATTGGGCCACGGCTCTGCCTGGGTATTGCGTATGCCGCCGTGGCTGACCAGCCTAAGCGCACGCGTGGGTGATGCGGTACCCCCATCCCCTTGGTGCAGTGAAACCTTGGCCATGTTGGGCACCGATAACGTGGGCGACCCAGCCGACTTAGCCCGCTTGTTAGGCCGCCCCGCCGTGCATTACCGCCAATTGGTAGCTACGGCTTGGCGCTAAGCACAAGAGGGGGCGCTCTCAGTGCGCCTGCTCCCAATTCGGGCCGATGCCCACTTCGGCCAGCAAGGGCACGCGCAAGCTGGCCACTTCGGCCATCAGGCGTGGTACGTGCTGGCGCAACCAGTCCACCTCGGACTCGGGCAGTTCAAACACCAGTTCATCATGCACCTGCATTATCATTTTGATACTGGGCTTTTCAGCTTCTAGCACTTTTTGTACGGCCACCATCGCCATTTTGATGAGGTCTGCCGCCGTGCCTTGCATGGGCGCATTGATGGCAGCGCGTTCGGCAGCGGCGCGGCGTGGCCCGTTGGGCGAGTTGATTTCGGGCAGCATCAGGCGGCGGCCAAACACGGTTTCGACATAGCCCATCGCTTTGGCTTGGGCTTTGGTCTCGTCCATGTACTGCTTCACGCCGGGGTAGCGTTCAAAGTAACGCTGAATGTAGTTTTTGGCTGCTGCCTGCTCAATGCCCAAATTGCGCGCCAAGCCAAAGCCACTCATGCCATAAATCAGGCCAAAGTTGATTACCTTGGCATAGCGGCGCTGCTCTTGCGTTACTTCATGCACGCCCACGCCAAACACCTCGGCGGCTGTGGCCCGGTGTACGTCCAAGCCATGCTGAAAGGCGTGCAGCAGCGCATGGTCGCCGCTCAGGTGCGCCATGATGCGTAATTCAATTTGGCTGTAATCGGCACTGGCAATCACGCAACCGGGGGCGGCAATAAAGGCTTCGCGCACACGCCGCCCTTCTGGGGTGCGAATAGGAATATTTTGCAGATTAGGCTCATTGCTGGACAAGCGCCCGGTCACGGCCACTGCTTGGGCGTAATGGGTATGCACGCGCCCGGTACGCGGGTGCGCCAAAGCGGCCAGTTTGTCGGTGTAGGTGCCCTTGAGCTTGCTTAAAGAGCGGTGCTGCAAAATGCAGGCCGCAATCGGGTGCTCAGGGGCCAGTTTTTCTAGCACTTCTTCATCGGTGCTGCGTGCGCCAGTGGCCGTTTTTTTCACTACCGGCATGTTCAGGGTGTCGAAGAAAATCTCACCCAGTTGTTTCGGGCTGCTTAGATTAAAGGGTTGCCCGGCCAAGGTGTAGGCTTCTTGCTCCAATTCAACAATCCGCTGGCCCAATTGCTGGCTTTGCTGTGCCAGCAGGGGGGCATCAATCAGCACACCGTGGCGTTCTATTTGGAATAGCACTTCACTGCTGGCAATTTCTAATGCGTAAATGGCGCACAGGCGCTCATGCGCGGCCAACAAGGGCCACAGCGTTTGGTGGACTTCTAAGGTTTGGTCGGCATCTTCGCAGGCATAAGCGGCGGCTTTCTCCACCGGCACTTGGGCAAACGGAATCTGGTGTACGCCTTTGCCGCACAGGTCTTCATAGCTGATGCCACTGCGACCCAGATGGCGTTCGGCCAAGCTGCTCAGGTTGTGCGGTTTATGCACTTCCAAAACATAGCTTTGCAGCATGGTGTCGTGGACATAGCCACGCACTTCGATACCGTAATTGGCAAACACATGGCGGTCGTATTTGATATGCTGGCCCAGCTTGGCATGGTGGGCATCTTCCAGCCACGGGCGCAGGCGCTCTAGCACTTCTAACAAGGGCAACTGGGTTGGCACTTCAGGGCCGGTATGGGCCAAGGGGATATAGGCGGCTTGGCCGGGTTGCACACTCAGGCTGATACCGACCAACTCGGCCCGCATCGGGTCTAAGGAGGTGGTTTCGGTGTCGATGGCGACCAGTGCGGCAGCTTGGATTTTCGCCAGCCACGCATCAAACGCTTCCCACGTCACAAGGGTGTCGTAAGCCAAGTTGCGCTGTTCTATGGCTTGCGCCAACTCGGTGGCATTGGGTGGGGCAAATAAATCGCCCTCTAGCGCTTCATCGACAGCGTGGCTGGGTTGCACGGGCGGGCTGGGGTTATCTTGGGCAAACAGGTCGCCACTTTCGCCGCGTGCTGGTGCGGCTGGCTTGCTTGGCGCTTGCGTGGGCATGGCCGGGGCCAGCATCCGGGCCAAGCCTTTAAAGCCGTATTGTTGGTAAAAATCGTACAAGGCGGCACGGTGGGGTTGCTCTAGGCGCAGTGCCTCTAGTGCGGGTAGGCCGGGCAGCCAAGCGGCCAAATCGCAGTCGGTTTTGATGGTAAGCAGCTGGCGGCCCGTGGGCAGCCAGCCCAAACTGGCGCGCAGGTTTTGCCCAACCACGCCCTTAATCTCTTCGGCATGGGCGATGATGGCATCGAGCGAACCATATTGCAGCAACCACTTGGCAGCGGTTTTTTCGCCCACTTTGGGTACGCCGGGCACGTTGTCGGATGTATCACCCACCAGTATCTGAAAATCCACCATCAGCTGGGGGGGTACGCCAAACTCGGCGGTAACACCTGCCACATCGCGGCGCTTGCCTTGCTTCATGGTGTCGATGATGGTGACGCGCTCATTCACCAGTTGGCTCAGGTCTTTATCGCCACTGGAAATAATCACCTCCATGCCTTGCTGCGCCGCCATGTGGGCCAAGGTGCCCATCACGTCATCGGCTTCTACCCCCGGCACCGTCAGCACGCTCCAGCCCAGCAGGCGCACCACCTCATGGATAGGGGCGATTTGGGCGCGCAAATTATCTTTCATTGGCTCGCGCTTGGCCTTGTAGGCCGGATAAATGGCATCACGAAAGGTCGGGCCGGGCGCATCGAACACACAGGCCGCATAATCGGCAGGATGCTCACGGCGTAAGGCTTGCAACATGCTAATCATGCCGTAAATTGCCCCAGTGGCAGGGCTGTTGGGGTCCCCCGGCACGGCCCGCAAATCGGGCATGGCATGGAAGGCGCGGTACATGTAGCTGGAACCATCGACCAGCACCAAAGTTTTAGGCTTACTCATGGGCCTGATTGTGCATGGCCGCGCTGGCGCGGTACAGGGGCCGCCTACAATCGCGCCATGCGCGCTGTTACCCCCCTCTTGCTACTGGCCTTGGCTGCCAGCCCGGCCTTGGCCCAAACCCCTGCTCCTGCTACCGACCGCCCAGCGGCTGCGCCGAAACGGCAGGTAGAACAACGCACCGAGCGTATCCATATCGAAGACGCTGGCAGCAGCGTCGATGAGTTACGCATTGGCGGCCAAACGCAAAACATCACGGTACAACCCAAAGTCGGTGATTTGCCCCCTTACGAAGTGCAACACTCTGACGGGGTACGCAACCGCCCACGCAGTGGGGCCGAAACCAACACCGGCACCCGCGTTTGGAACCTCAAGCAGTTCTAAGCCACAGCTGAAGCTGGCGGCACTGGCTGCTGCAAATTCCGTTTTTTCTCGTCCGTTTTTTCTGGTCTGTTGAGCGATGGCTGTATTTACCCAAGTCCCCCTGAACGATGCGCGCGAACTGGTGCGCCGATTGCAACTCGGCGAGCTGCAAGCCCTGCGCGGCATTGAAGGCGGTATCGAAAACACCAATTACTTTGTTACCACCGACCAAGGCGATTTTGTCCTGACGCTGTTTGAGCGCCTGACCGCCGCGCAATTGCCGTTTTATCTGCACCTGATGAAGCACCTGGCCCACGCTGGCATCCCGGTGCCCGACCCGCGCGCCGACGCACATGGCGAGATTTTGCACAAAGTCTGCGGCAAACCGGCGGCGCTGGTCAATCGGCTGCAAGGCAAAAGCCAATTGGCCCCGCAAGCCGTGCATTGTGCTGCCGTGGGCGATATGTTGGCGCGTATGCACTTGGCCGGACAAAACTACGAGCGCCAACAGCCCAATCTGCGCGGCCTGCCGTGGTGGAACGAGACTGTGCCGGTGGTGTTGCCCTACCTGATGCCCGCGCAAGCGGATTTATTGCGCTCCGAATTGGCCTACCAAAACCATATCGCCGCCTCATCGGCCTATGCTGCGCTGCCCGCTGGCCCGGTACATGCGGATTTGTTCCGCGACAATGTCATGTTTGATGGCGAACAGCTGACCGGCTTTTTTGATTTTTACTTTGCCGGTGTCGATACTTGGATGTTCGATTTGGCGGTTTGTCTCAACGATTGGTGCATTGATTTGAGCAGCGGCCAGCACGATGCAAGCCGTGCCGATGCCATGCTGCAAGCCTACCAAGCCGTGCGCCCGCTGCAAGCTGCCGAGCGCGAACTGCTCAACGCCATGCTGCGTGCGGGGGCGCTGCGCTTTTGGATTTCGCGCCTGTGGGATTTTTACCTGCCGCGCCAAGCCTCCTTGCTCACGCCGCACGACCCGGCCCATTTTGAGCGCGTACTGCGCCAGCGCATCGCCCAGCCTCTGGCGCTCTAAATTTTGAATTTATGAAACTTCGCATCGTCCCTGCCAGCACCGGCCTCACTTGGGTCAAGGGGGGCATCAGCGTGTTCCGTCGCCAGCCGATGGCTATTGCCGCGTTGTTTTTCATGACGATGGCCGCGATGTCGCTGGCCTCCATCGTGCCCTTGATTGGCCCGGCGCTGGCGTTGGGCCTGTTGCCCTCGGCCACCTTAGCCATGATGGTGGCGGCCGCTGAAGCCATGCAGGGGCGCTTTCCGACTCCGGCGGTGCTGTTGGTGGCCTTTCGCACCAGCAAGCAGCACCTGCGCCATATGGTGGTGCTGGGGGCGCTGTATGCGGTCGGCTTTTTGTTGGTGATGGGCTTGTCGGCTTTGGTCGATGGCGGGCAGTTTGCCCAAGTCTATTTGGGCCACATCCCCATGACCGAAGAATTGGCCGAGAGCGATGCTTTCCAGAGTGCCATGTGGCTGGCGATGTTGCTCTATTTGCCGCTGTCGTTGCTGTTTTGGCACGCACCCGGCTTGGTACATTGGCATGGCGTGCCGCCCGTCAAAAGCCTGTTTTTTAGCCTAGTGGCCTGTGGGCGCAACTTTAGCGCCTTTATCTTTTTTGGCCTAGGCTGGCTGGGGGCTTTTGCTTTGGGTGGCGTACTGATGAGCCTGATTGGGGCGTTGCTGGCGGTATTGGGCTTGTTCAGTGCGGGGGCGATGGCTGGCCTGATGGTGGCCTTGGCCATGATCATGGCGGCGATGTTCTTTAGCTCTATCGTTTTTACCTTCCGCGATTGCTTTGAGCCACCCCCACCCGCCCCCGACGTAGATTTGCCCGATACCAAACTCGATAGCGTTTTATAAGCGCTGCCCAGCCCATCACCACCTATCTTAGGGCGCTGGCGTTTTTGGCTGGTAGTCGCAATACGCCGCCACGGCGCATTCCCAGCAACGCGGTTTGCGTGCTTGGCAGACATAGCGGCCCAGCAAAATCAGCCAGTGGTGTGCGCCCACGGCATAGGCAGCAGGCACACGTTTGAGCAGTTGCTGCTCTACCGCCAACGGGGTTTTGCCCGCTGCCAGCCCGGTGCGGTTACCCACCCGAAAGATATGCGTATCCACGGCCATCGTCGGCTCGCCAAAAGCCACATTCAGCACCACGTTGGCGGTTTTGCGGCCCACGCCGGGCAATTGCTCCAGCTCTTGGCGCGTGCGTGGCACCTCGCCGCCGTGGCGCTCTAGCAGGATACGGCAAGTTGCTAGCAGGTGCCGCGCTTTGCTACGGTAGAGGCCAATGGTTTTGATATAGCCCTCTAACCCTTCTTGGCCCAGCGCCAGCATGGCTTGGGGCGTATTGGCCACCGGAAAGAGCCAGCGCGTGGCTTTGTTCACACTCACATCAGTGGCCTGCGCTGATAGCAATACCGCCGTTAATAATTCAAACGTGCTGCTGTAGTGCAGCTCGGTTTGCGGATGGGGGTTGGCCGCTTGCAGGATGGCGAAGAAGGGGGCGATTTGGGAGGCTTGCATGGATAATTTTGGGGCGTTTATTGGTATGGCCTCTTTGCATTAGAATGGAACTACCGCACCAGTGAAAATTAGCGCAGCCGGAAACCCTTCGGGGCCGCGTGGGTTAGAGCGCTTCCACGACTGGTGTGGTTTTTTATTTAGCGGGTCTGACCACCACGCTTCTAGCTCGCATCCGCTCAATGTCGCTCACGTTGGTGCGTCGGAATGACTGCAAAAAAACGGCTTTCCCGGTTTTGGTGGTCTTGATCACTGCGTAGAACCATGCGCCTTGGTCGTGCAATAAACCCAAGTGCATCTCTCTGTCTCGGAACACCTCTCCGTGGTCAAGCATAGCTTGAACGCGGCGGTAGTCTTGCGCCTTGATGTCTGGATGCTCTCTGTATTGCTTTTGGGCCGTAGTCTTTGATAGCAGAAGTAAGGAGGCCTCCGCTGCAAGCACGGCCTTTAAATCATCAGGAATGATGGCAATGGGCCTTTCCCCGTCTATTCCGCCTTGGATGAACAAATCGAAGTCTGCGCTTAAAAATGTAGCTTTTACGGCTTCTGTGTTGTCCATTTCCTGATTCTGCATGATTTCATCCGCCGGGCAGTGTAGGGCTTGGACTGACGCGGGCACAATGCCGGGTTCCATTGTCCACCACCGATTTCTGCCATGCAATTTGCCTCCCGCCTCGATGCCATCGAAACTTCGGCCATCCGCGAACTGTTCAAACTGCTGGGCAAGCCCGGCATCATCAGCTTTGCTGGCGGCTTTCCCGACAGCGCCATGTTTGATGTCGATGGCATTCACGCCGCCACCGAGCGCGCCTTGACCCAAGAGCCGGGCGCGGCCTTGCAATATGGGGCCACCGAAGGTTACCAGCCCCTGCGCGAACAATTGGCCGCCTTTATGGCCAGCAAGGGCGTACCAGATGCCGCCCCCGAGCAACTCATCGTCACCACCGGCAGCCAACAAGCCTTGGACTTGATTGGCAAAACCATGATTAACCCCGGTGACAAGGTGATTGTCGAAGCGCCCACCTTTTTGGCCACCATCCAATGCTTTCGCCTGTATGGCGCAGACCTGATTACCGCCCCAATGGACAGCGATGGCGTGCAAACCGAGGCGCTAGAGCAGCTCATCATCGAGCATCGGCCCAAGCTGATTTACCTCATTCCCACTTTTGGCAACCCCAGCGGTGCCACCTTGAGCCTGGCGCGGCGCAAACGGGTGCTAGAGTTGGCGGCGCAGTACCAAACCTTGGTCGTAGAAGATGACCCCTATGGCGATTTATATTTTGCTGCCGCCCCACCGCCGAGCTTGCTGGCGCTGTCTAGCCAAGTGCCCGGCAGCCGGGATTGGCTGGCGCATTGTGGCTCGTTGAGCAAAGTGCTATCGCCCGGTTTGCGCGTGGGCTGGTTGATGGCCCCAGCTGCCCTGCTGGCCAATGCCGTGATGTGCAAACAGTTTAGCGATGCCCACACCAGCACCTTTGCCCAAGCCGTGGCGGCGCAATACCTAAAAGCAGGCCGGATGCCCACCACGCTGGCCCAAGTGCGCCAAGTCTATGCCGAACGCGCCCAAGCCCTGTGCGATGCCCTGCGCCAGCAATTGGGCGATGCGGTAGAGTTTGTGCAACCACAAGGCGGACTGTTTGTTTGGTTGCGCCTGACGGGTGCCGGTGGCCAAGAGCAGAACGCCAACGCCTTGGCCCAGCGCGCGATTGAACGCGGCGTGGCCTTTGTGCCCGGTGTGCCCTTCTTTGCCCAAAACCCCGACCCAGCTACCTTGCGCCTGTCTTTTGCCACCGCCGATGTAGAAAAAATCCGCGAAGGCGTAAGCCGCTTGGCCCAAGCCCTGCACGCCGAATGAACCGCCTGCAAACCGAACTCCAGCGCTTGTACCTGCTGGAAGATTTTGCCGTGGACAATGCCATCCCGGCGCTCATGGATGCCCAAGGCCGGGTGCGCGCCCTCGTCGTAGAGCTGGCGCGCGCCGTGCCTTGGGAGCAGATAGCCGCCTTTTGGCATCGGGTGCAAGACGATGGCGGCCTGCCACCCCCCGCTTTGGCCGTGTCGGGACGCGATGGTTTCCAGCTGTGGTTCTCGCTGGCGGTGCCGGTGCCTCTGGCCGAGGCGCTGGACGTGGTGCAGTGGCTACGCCAGCAGTATGGGGCCGACCTCGCCCCAGCGCTGTGTCGCACTTGGCCCACACCAGAGCAGCAACACGTGCCACTGGTGCCTGCCGTGCAAAGTGCCACCGGGCATTGGTCGGCTTTTATTGTGCCCGGCTTGGGTAGTATGTTTGCCGATGAGCCTTGGCTAGAGCGCGAACCCAGCCCCGAGGCCCAAGCCGACTTGTTGCAGCACTTACAAAGCATCAGGCCATCGGTTTGGAGCCGCTTGGTGCAGCAGTGTCGGCTTGCGCCGCGCACCTCGCTGGCGCTGCCCACAGCCCCCAGCACAGCCGGGATGAATGCCCACCATTTTTTGCACAGCGTCATGAACGATGCCGCCGTGCCTTTGCCCTTGCGTATCGAAGCGGCCAAGGCGCTACTGCCTTATAGCCATAGGCCGTATCATCGCGCACCTGAGACGTCCATTCCGGGCGAATTTTCCCATTGAAGGACAACTCACCATGCGTAAAACATTCCAACTGCACATCGAAGGCAAGCACCCCGACCGGCTGCTCGATGCCACCAAGCACGAGATTCGCAAATACCTCAAGCGCGAACGCAGCCGCCCCCTGCCCGAGGGCGTAGATTATTGGGACTTTGCCTGCCAGTTTGGCCCTAGCCAAGAAGCGGCCACCCCGATTGGCGTGGGCGAAATCATCGGCGCCGTGGATGCTTTGGCCAAAGAAGGCGGCAGCCAGTTTTATTTGGAGATTCTGGCCGGCCACGGCAAGCGCCAAGCGCCGCCAGTGCGTGGCCCGGTAGAGCCACCGATTGCGGCCCCTTATTTGGGCGAGGACTGAAAACCCGCTGCCTGTGCCGCGCGCAGCTTGTCTTTTTTACTCGGGCGCTTGCCCTTGATGCCGCCATTGCTGGGCGATGCTGCCGGTGCCACCTCCGTCGGTTCAAAGCCAGCGATGTGTTCTAACGGCAAACTCAGGTGCTGGCGCTTTTCAATCAAATGCCAATGGGCTTGGCTGGCGGGCGTGACCAATGTAAGCGCCAAGCCGCTTTCACCGGCGCGGCCAGTGCGGCCAATGCGGTGGGTGTAATCTTCGGTGGAACGCGGCAGGTCGTAATTGACTACCACTGGCAATTGGGCAATATCAATGCCACGCGCGGCCAAATCCGTCGTGACGACCACCTGCCAGCGGTGCGCCTTAAACTCCTCCAGCACTTGGGTGCGCGCGCCTTGGCTCAAATCGCCATGAAACGGCGTGGCAAAAACTTTGGCGCGGTAGAGCTTTTCTGCCACATGTTCCGCAGCGTATTTGGTGGCGACAAACACCAGCACCCGCTCCCAACCTTCATCCTTGATTAGTTTGAGCAACAACTGGGTGCGGCGTTTGTCATCCACGGCGATGGCGCGTTGCAGAATGGTGGCATCAGCGTGGGTTTCATCCTCAATGGCAGCGACTTCAATCCGCACCGGCGCGCGCAACAAGCCCTGCGCCAAGGCTTGCACGCTGTCTGGGAAGGTGGCCGAGAACAACAGCGTTTGCCGCTGTGCGGGCAGCAGCGCCAGCACGCGGTTCAATTCTTCGCTAAAGCCCAAATCCAGCAGCCGGTCGGCCTCATCGAGTACCAATAATTGCACGCTGGACAGGCGCAGTGCGCGCTGTTCCACCAAATCCAGCAGCCGCCCCGGCGTGGCCACCACGATGTCGGCACCGCCGCGCAAAGCCATCATTTGCGGGTTAATCGAGACACCGCCAAACGCCACGACCACCTTGGGCGCTTGTGGCAAGGGCTGGCCCAAACTGCGTAGCACCTCGCCCACTTGGGCGGCCAACTCGCGCGTGGGCACCACCACCAAGGTATGCACGCGGCGCGCACCGCCCCCAGCATGGCGCGCCAGCAGCAGGTTTTGGTGTTGTTGCAATGCTGGTAAGGCAAAAGCTGCCGTTTTGCCCGAGCCGGTGCGGGCGCTGGCCCAGACATCAGCACCTTGCAAAATAGCCGGAATGGCCTGCGTTTGGATGGGCGTGGGCAGCGTAAAGCCCAACGTGCTAACCGCATGGGCCAGCGCGGGAGAGAGGCCAAGAGAGGCAAAAGACATAATGAAAACGGCAATCCAGCAAAAATGCAAGCTTGCATTGTGCGCTATGGTCTAGTGCCACGGTAGCTTGCGCTACATTCGATGGCTACTCGGAGACCGGCATGGATGAATTTGACGAATACACCAAAGCACTCATCATCATGGGGATGATTACGGTATCGGTGGTGGTGTGGTTTGTGGTTGCCTCGTTGGCGGGCGAGTTTTTAGACCACAAGCCAGCCGTGCCCGATGATGCCGAGCCCCCACCCGAAGCCGCACCGACTGCGGCCACTGCGGCAGCAAGCGCCAGCGCAACACGGCCTGCGCTAGACCGTACCCCGGCAGACCCGCGCCTGCTGGCAGCGGTGTCGGCCAGCAATTGGGCCGCCGCGCACCAACTGTTGCGCGCGGGCATCTCACCCCGGGGGGTGGATACCCAAGGGCGCTCCCTGTTGGAGCTGGCCACGCGCAAACACGATGAGCAAATGGTGCAATTGCTCAAAACGCATGGGGCTAAACGCAACGGCTAAATCCAACCATGCAAGCCATCACATTTGCTGGGTGGGTACGTGGTGGCGCAACTCGGTTTGGCGGTTGTTGTTATCCACAAACACCAATTGTGGTTCGTGGGTTTTAACCTGGTCTTCATGCACTTGGGCAAACGCGGCAATGATGAGCAAATCGCCCACACACGCACGGCGCGCCGCCGACCCGTTGACCGAAATCATGCCGCTACCGCGTTGGCCTTTGATAGCGTAGGTGACAAAGCGCTCGCCGTTGTCGATATTCCAGATATGGACTTGTTCGTTTTCGGCAATATTGGCCGCATCGAGCAGGTCTTCGTCAATCGCGCACGAGCCTTCATAGTGCAGTTCGCAATGGGTGGTTTTAACGCGGTGAATTTTGGATTTAAGCAGGGTACGGAACATGGTCAATACGTCCAGTGTAAAAAGCTGGGAAAAGCTGGGTTAATGGCTAATGGGAGGAACAAGAATGGTGGGTGCAGCTGGGGCAGCCAAACTCGGGTAGTCACGGCTGTAATGCAAGCCCCGGCTTTCGCGGCGCATTTGGGCCGAGCGCACAATCAATTCGGCCACTTGCACCAAGTTACGCAGTTCTAATAAATCGCGCGTGACATGAAAATGGGCATAAAACTCTTGGATTTCTTCTTGCAGCAAGCGGATGCGGTGCGCCGCGCGTTCTAGGCGTTTGTTGGTACGCACAATACCCACATAGTCCCACATAAAGCGGCGCAACTCATCCCAGTTGTGCGAAATCACTACGGCTTCGTCGGCATCTTGCACCCGGCTATCGTCCCAGCGTGGCAGGGCCGGAATGAGCGAGCGCGGCGCAGCGGCAATGGCTTGGGCCGCAGCGCGGGCGAACACCATGCACTCTAACAAAGAATTGCTGGCCAGCCGATTCGCGCCATGCAGGCCGGTGCAGGCGGCCTCGCCCACCGCGTACAGGCCGGGCAAATCGGTGCGCCCAGCCAAGTCGGTCAGGATACCACCACAGGTAAAGTGGGCGCTGGGCACCACCGGAATCGGGTCTTTGCTGATGTCAATGCCCAATTCAGCGCAACGCGCCAAAATGTTGGGGAAGTGTTCCTGCAAAAAAGCGGGGCTTTGGTGCGATATGTCCAAATAGACGCAATCGAGGCCGTGCTTTTTCATCTCAAAGTCAATGGCACGCGCCACAATGTCGCGCGGGGCCAGCTCTGCCCGCTCGTCGTGGGCAGGCATAAAGCGCGTGCCGTCGGGCAATTTCAGCTGGCCCCCCTCGCCGCGCACGGCCTCGCTAATCAAAAACGATTTAGCGTGTGGGTGGTACAAGCTGGTGGGATGGAACTGGATGAACTCCATGTTCGCCACGCGGCAACCAGCGCGCCAAGCGGCGGCAATGCCATCGCCGGTGGAGGTGTCGGGGTTGGTGGTGTAGAGATAAACCTTGCCCGCGCCGCCGGTGGCCAAAATGGTTTGCGGCGCGCGGAAGGTAATCACTTCGTCGGTTTGCTCGTCCAGCGCATACAAGCCCAAGCAGCGCTGTCCGGCCAAGCCCAACTTTTGGCTGGTGATTAAATCCACCAAAGTATGGTGTTCAAACAGGGTAATGCCGGGCGTGGCGCGCACCACGTCAATCAATGTGTCTTGCACCGCCGCGCCGGTGGCATCGGTGACGTGGGCAATGCGCCGGGCGCTGTGGCCACCTTCGCGCGTCAGGTGCAGTTGTTGACCTTCTAACGTGAAAGGCACCCCCAAATCACGCAGCCAAGTGATAGCGGCGGGGGCATTTTCCACCACAAAGCGCGTGCTGGCCAAATCGCACAAACCAGCACCAGCGACCAAGGTGTCTTCGATATGGGCAGCAAAGCTGTCGCCATCGGCCAAAACGGCCGCAATGCCGCCTTGCGCCCACGCGCTGGAGCCATCGTGCATGGTGCGCTTGGTAATCACGGCCACGCGGTGCGTCGCGGCCAAGTGCAAGGCCGCAGACAGCCCCGCCAAGCCACTGCCCACAATCAGAACGTCAAAATCGTGTGAAGCCATAAAAAATCAGAATAAAAAAAGAGTACCCAGCAAGGGCACGGCATAGAGGAGGCATCTGGCAGACATCAAACCGGCGTATAGGCCAACCTGACATAAATGGGGGCGAAGGCTTCGGCTTGGGTGATTTCAATCAAGGTCTCTTTGGCCAGCTCTAGCAGGGCAATCAAGGTGACCACCAACACGCCACGGCCTTGGGCCGGGTCAAACAAGGCTTCAAACTCAACAAAGCGCCGCCCTTGCAAGGCGCGTAGCACTTGGCCCATGAATTCGCGCACACTTAACTCTTCGCGCGTGATGCGGTGGTGTTGCACCAAGGTAGCGCGGCGCAGAATGTCGTGCCAAGCGGTTTGCAAGTCGGCCACGCACACATCGGGCAGGCGCTGTTGCAGGTGTTGCCCCAGCGCTGCCTGCGCGGGCCAAAAATCGCGCCCCTGCTGTGGTGCTTGGCCCAACTGCACGGCAGCCCCTTTGATTTGTTCGTACTCTAGCAAGCGGCGCACCAGTTCGGCGCGTGGGTCATCTACCTCGTCACCGCTGTCGGCTTTGCGTACCGGCAGCAACATGCGCGACTTGATTTCAATCAGCATGGCGGCCATGAGCAAATATTCGGCAGCCAGTTCTAGGTTGTGGTTGCGAATTTCGTCCACATAGGCCAGATACTGGCGCGTCAGGGCGGCCATCGGAATATCGAGGATATTGAAGTTTTGCTTGCGAATCAGGTAGAGCAGCAAGTCTAGCGGACCTTCAAAGGCATCGAGCATCACCTCCAGCGCATCGGGCGGAATATACAAGTCTGCTGGCAAGGCAAACAGTGGCTCACCATACAGACGCGCCAAGGCGGCGCTGGTGTTGTGGCTATCTTGTGCAAGCGCTACGGGCGCAGCAAGACCTGCCAAAGCCATATCAGGCACTTTGGCAGACGCATTGGCAGGGGAGCTGCCCATTATTGGCTCATGCCTCTATCGCCTTGAACGCTGGGGACTATGACCGAACCCGCGCCAGCGACCGTACACTGCTTACAAGCCTGGGTTGGGTTGGGCTTGGTAGGGGTAGGGCTTTTGCGCTACGCGGCCAGCATCGTAATCTTGCCAAACCTCGCGGTCCACTTGCTTGTCCCAGAGCAAAGCGCGGCCTGCCACTTGTTGGGCATCCAGCTCGGGGCGCTGCGCTTTGAGCTGGTTGATAAATTGTGTCGCGTCGGACATGTAATGGGGGCGGGCAAAAATAGACATAGACTGGGTGAACCTCTCTGGTCGTAATTTTAATGGGGGATGCGCCATGCCGTCTTTAAAACACCTTGTTCGCCGCTTTGCTATCGGCTGTGCCCTGCTAGCGCTCAGTGCCTGTGACCCGCAGCGTATCAGCGAGCTGGAGGAGGGGCTGTCCACCGAAGTGGACGTGCGCGACCGCTTTGACGCGCCCGATTATGTCTGGGATGAAGGCGGCGGCAGCCGCACGCTGGAATACAACCGCCAGTCCGCCGGTCTGCGTAACTACATGATTACCATTGGCCCCGACGGCAAAATGAGCGCGCTACGCCAAGTGCTTACGCCCGAAAATTTTGCCCGTATCAGCCCCGGCATGGGCCTGGACGAGGTGCGCCGACGCTTGGGCAAGCCAGCCAAAATCACGCCTTTTTCCCTGAAAAATGAAACCCATTACGATTGGCGTTTTTTAGAGCCTCCCAACACCCCCAAGCTGTTTACCGTCATCACCGACCGGCAATTGCGCGTGTTGCGTACCCAAATCGGGCCAGACCCCACCGAAAGCCACGGCGGTGGGGGTTGAACCAGCGTTGCTGTAAAAAAAGCGCCCATCCCCCATCAGGGATAGGCGCTTTTTAGGGTAGGCGCTTGCTGCTTTATTTACGCAGCAGCGCTTTGAGTACGTTTTGCAAACGGCGTGCGCTGCCAGCATCGCTGGCGCTGGCCAACACGGTGGCTACATCCTGCCCCCAGGTTTCGGTGGGTGCTGGGTCATTGCGGCGCGTGAGCAGTTGCAGCTTCAGGCGTTGGCGCTCGGAGATTTGCTCGGCGGGCGAGGGCACATCAGCGGCAATTTCTAACCGCAGCAGCGAGGATGCCGCATCGCCCGTAGCTGCCTTGGCCAAAACTTGTGTCCAGCTGCTACGCACCACCGGGGCCACCCGTGCGCCCAATTCTTGTGCCGAAGGCAACAGCGCCGGGTCGCGTTTTTCCCACGCAGTGAGCAATTGGGTCAGGGCTTCGCCGTGGGCTTGGGCGGCCAGCTTCTTGAGGGCCTGCTGGGCGTGTTCCATCGCTTCGCGTTGGGCGCGGAAGGCGGCATCGCCCAAGCGCGGGCCACGGTCTTCGTAGGCAGGGGCGCGCTCGCGCTCGCCAAAACGGCCAGCACTGCGCGCATCGTCACGCGGACCACGGGCATCGGGACGACCTGCATCGCGGCCGGGGCGGGCATCGCGGCGTTCGCCGGGTTTGCCATTGCGGCCCATAGGGGCGGCAGGGGTCTCTTTTTTCATGCCGGGGCGGTCATCGCCACGCACGGCCACCACTGGGCGGTTGGCGGGCTTGGGCGGCACAGGTGCGGCAGCTTCTGGCGCGTCGGCGGCTTCACCTTCGGGGGCTGGTTCTGTGCTTTCGGGGGCTGCTTCGGCTGTCGGTGCTGGCTCGGTGGTTTGGGCCGCAGCATCGGCATCAGCGCGCGCTTGGGCCTGACCACGCAGGGCGGCTTCTAGGGCCGTCATGGCTTGGCGGATTTGCTGGGCATCGCCGCTGGCATTGGCGGCCTCTAGGGCTTTGGCGGCATCGACCACGGCGCGGTCACGGGCGCTAAGTTCGGTGGCGTGTTTCTCGCGCTCGGCGGTTTTGCGCTGGAAGGCATCGTCAATCGGCTTGCGGAAGGTATCCCACAGCTTTTGCTCGTGCTTGCGCTCCAGTGGCACGCTTTGGGCTTCGGCTTGCCAGCGTTGTTGCAGTGTCTTGATGGCATCAATCCGCAAAGCTGGGGCGGCACCCAGTACGTTGGCCTCTTCAATCATGGCTTGGCGGCGCAGAATGCTGGCCTTTTGCGCCGCCTCTAGCGGTGCCGCTGCAGCACTGATGGCTTGCTTCCACAGGGGTTGCAATTCGGCAAACAGTTTTTCGCCCACGTGGCCACTGGCGCGCCAGCGGTCGGCAAACTGGTACAAACTGCGGTTGACGGCTTTCCAGTCGCCAGAGGCGGCAGGGCTGGCGGCCCAGGCTTTCAGCTCTTCAATCAGGGCCAAGCGTTGCGCTTTGTGTTCAGCCGCTTCGGCGCGGATTTTTTCTAGCCAGGCTTCTACGACTTTGTGGGCGGCGTTGCAGGCTTCGTCAAATTTTTTCCACAGGGCATGGTTGGGTGCGCCACCTTGGTCGGTTTTTTTCCATTGCTCGCGCAGTTGGCGCAGGCTTTCTTGGATTTTGCGCCCACCCAAGGCTTGGCCTTCGGGGCGATGGAGCAGGGCTTCGGCTTTGGCGATGAGTTCTTCGCGCACTTGGTCGGCGCTCCAGCGCTGCCAGCCTTCCAGCTCGCCAGCGGCCACCAAGGCGGTGTGTACCTGTTGCTCTAAGGTGTTGTCGATGTGCTTGCCGTGGTCTTTGAGTACGGCGCGCAGGGCAGCAGCGGCACCAGCGCTGGCTTTGCCGTGGCCTTCGGCGGTTTCTTGTTCTAGCTTGGCCAAGGCTTCGCGCACAGCTTCTACCGCTTTGGCGACGACTTCGGGCGCGGCTTTGGGCTTGGCGACGCGCGCGGGGCGCTCGGTGGCTGCTGCTGCGGCGGCGGCTTCGGTGGGCAGGCCACGGGCGACGCGCAACTCGTCGGCCCACACTGGCACCGGTGGCAGAGGGGCGGCAGCGTCTTCGGCAGCGGCCACGGCTTGGGCCAGCGCCGGTTGGAAAGCATTCCACACCACCAGCAATTGGCTGCGCGAGGCATCCAGCAGGGTTGGGAAGCGCGCCTCGACACTCACCCAGCTGGCATCCCCCGTGAGGGCTTGGGCTTGGTCTTGCCAGTGTTGCACATCGGCACACAGCACTTCGAGGGCGGCTTGGGCATCGCGCCACGATTTGGTGGACAGCACCTCAATGCGCTGGGCCAGCAGCACGGCGGCCTCGCGCTGCACTTGGACGCGGTGTTGCAGGTCTTCAATCACCTTGACGCGCTCGACCAGTTGGGCCTTGAGCAGCGACAGCGGCTCGCGCGAGAGTGGCGCACCCGCCTTGGCGGCATCGCGTTGCCAAGCCAAAGCATCGGCAATATTGAGTTTGGCCCCTTCTAACAGGGCTTGGGCTTTGGCGGCCCATTCAGCGGCAATGGCTTCTTGGTTTTTGGCGCGGCGCAGTTCTTCGATGCGCTCGCGCACGGCTTTGGCCGCACCCTTGTCACGGCCACTGAGTTCTTTGAACACTTCTTGCAATTGCTCGGGGGCGGGCTGGGTAGTGAGCCATTCGCGGATACGTGCAGCCCGCTCGCCCGACGTTGCCGCCGAAAAAGCCCCGCCGGTCAGGGCATCGAGGGGATGCGCTTCAGGGGTTTTGACAGGGGCTGGATGGTTTTCGGGAGCGTCGGACATTTTGTTGCGTGAAAGAAAAGAAAGCATGGATTGTGAAGAAAACGACTGCCTGAAGAAGCTTCTGGGGCAGCACTGGCGAACAAATGGCAGGCCAGCCCGGCTGACCCATGTCGAAGAAAGCGCTATTTTGACCGGTATTTGGCCGGATACCTATCCCACCGGCTTAACGGGCCGCTAAGCTCAGGGTGGCCTGCGGTTTCCAGTCGGCCTGTGCGGGCATTGTTTTGGGCGCGCCCAGAAACAAGCGCTCTAACGGTAAATCGCGCGTGGCCAGATAATCGCGCACCGCCACGGCACGCGCCAGCGCCAGCTCGCGCATGGCATTGTCGGGCACTTGGATGCTGCCAAGCAACACCGCTTCCATCTGCGCCACGGGGACATCTTTGGCCATGCCAATGAGGTTGCGCTCTTTTTTCAGGTCGGCCCGGCGATAGACCTCTTTGAGCAGCAGCGGGTATTCTTCGGCACTGACCGGCGTTAGCGCTTGCCCGGCCTGACCGGCGCGCACGGCTTGGCGGCGTTTTTGCGCCTGCACCAGCTCTTGCAAACGTGCTTGGCGCCAAGCCTCGTCTTCTGCGCCGGTACTGGCTTGGCCCACCACGGTCAGGTTCAAAGCGGGGCGCTCTTGCATGGCTTGGGCGATTTTGTCCAAATTTTGCCTTGCAGTGGGTGTGAGCTGTGGCGTGCCCAAGTCAAAGGCAACGCTGCCCTGTTCTTCAGCGCCACTGAACAAGCCCGCCAACAAAGAGAAAGGGGCCGTGACGGCCTTGGTCACGAGATTGCCCAGCACCTTCAAAATAACCGCGCCCAAACGAAATTCTGGGTCATTGAGCGAGCCGTTGATGGGCAAATCGACATTAATCACGCCATTGCTGTCTGCCAGCAAGGCCGTGAGCAAGCGCAGGGGCAAGCTGCTGGGCGCGCCTTCTACCGGGTCGCCAAACTTTAATTGGTGCAGCACTAACTTGTTACCGGCTGTTAATTGGCCATCGGCTTGCACTTGGTAATGGATGTCCATGTGGAGCTTGCCGCGCTCAATACCATGCCCGGCGTATTTGACGGTGTAAGGCGACAGGGGCGGCAATTCCAAATCGCGCATCTGGCCACGAATGTTCAGCGCCAAGGGTTGTACCAAAGGATTGAGCTGGCCGGTAATTTCCAATGTGGCGGTGCCTTGCGCCCGGCCACGCAGTTCCAAATCAGCCATCTGGGGGGGCATTCCGGGGGCCGCTGGCACAGAAGAAAAAGCACTCAAGCGCCCGGCCAGTCCAGTGATATCGGCGGAATAGTTGGGTTGGATAAAGTAATCAGAAAAATCCACCCGTCCCCCCGACAGGGTGATAGGGCCAATGCGAATGATGGGTGCCGCTGGCGTGGACGTGCTGGACGTGCTGGATTTGCTGCTGGACGGGGTTGCAGCAGTGGCCAGCGCGGTGCTGGCAGACGCGGTGGTGCTGGCTGCTGGGGTTTTGCGCCAATTTTGCAAATTCAGGCGGCCATCTTTTTCGATGATGACACGGGCAAAAAAATCGGCCAAGGCGGTCTCTTGCACTTCGACCTGCAAGGGCTGGGCGGGCACCAAAGCCACCGAGAGGCCACGCAACGCCAGAGATTTCCAATTGAGCAAATTTTCAGCCCGATTGATACGCCAAGGGCCGTGCAGGCTGGGGTCGGGCGCTTGCTCCTCCCAAGCCAAAGTGCGTACACGTACATCGTCCAAGGCGGCATCACCGGCCAGCTTGACTTGGGGGCCGCCAGAGGTTTGGGCATAGTTCATTTGCCCGACAAAGCTGCCATCGACACGGCGGATGTCCATGTTCAAACCGTGCGCCACATAGGGCACCAAGACATGCAGTGGCAACTGTTGCGCTTGTAGCTTGCCTTGTACGGCCAAGGGTGCTAAAGCCAAACTGCCATCGTATTGCAAGCGCCCCGGCTCGGTGCGTCCAGCGCCAATGCGTGCCGCTAGGCTCAAGGTGGTGGGTGTGGCGGGGGCCGCCTGTGCATCCATTGGCGCAAAGTTTTTCAGTTGCACCTGCAAACCCGACACCATCAGCGCTACCGCAGAGCTGGCGGCACCATCCCGAAAGGCCACCGAACCCCCATGCAAGGCCAAATCTTGCCACTGCACCGACCAAGGCTGCGCGGGCGGTGTTGGCGGCGTTGACTGCGGCGCGGCGCGGGCTGTTGGCAGCGCCGCAGGGGCAAGCCACTGCTCGAACATCCAGCGGCCAGCGCTGTTGCGCTCTAGCAACAGGCGCGGCTGGGTCAGGGCCATACTTTGCACCGTGATGCGGCGTTGGCCTAGATGGATTTGGGCGTTTTGTAGCTGCAATTTTTTCAGCTCGGCCAAGCTGTTGGGGCTACGCAGGGCCAAACCGGGCGCAGTGGCGGGTTGGCAGTCGGTTTGCGCGGCGCAGGCCAGTTCTACATCGTCCAAGCTCAATTGCGCGACTTGGGCCACCATGTGGGGGCCATTCCAAGCCAAGCCCACATCGGCATGGAGCAATCCTTCTACATGCGGCAACAGCGACGCAGCCAAATAGGGCCGCCCCCAAGCCAAAGGCAGCGCTTTGAGCGACAGCGCCAGCTGGGCTTGGTGCTGGTTGGCCTTGCCAGTAAATGCCAGTTGTGCCGGTGCGTGCGGGTCGCGCGGTGCCGATAGCTGCATCTGCCCAGAAAACGGCACCGGCTGCTGCAAGGGCCAAGCGATGTGCGTGGCGTGCAAGGCCAGTCCACGCAGGGCCAAACGGGCCGGGGTGGCCAAGCTATCGTCTTGCCAATCGACTTGCGCTTTTTGGAGGCTCAACTGCTCAAGCTGAACCTGCCAAGGCGTGGCGCTGCTACTGGCGTTTTCTGTTTTTTGGCTGCTGGGCCTTGCCGATGGCGTTGCCAGTAGCCAATTGAGCTGTCCTTGTGGGTTGCGATGGACGCGCAGCTGTGGGGCTTCTAGGCGCACAGCGCGCAACTGCACGCGCCGCTCTAGCGGTAGCAGTTCTTTGATGTCTAGCGTGAGGCGCTCTAACGATAACAGTTTGGCTTGGGCGGCATCGTGCAATTGCAATTGGCGCGCCACCAGCTGGCCACTGAGGCGCAGCAGGGGGCTTTGCGCGGTGGCTTCGGGTGCTGCTTGGGCAAACTGTACGCGCAACTCGGCATCGAGCAGTGCCGACTGCAAGCGCACCGGCAAGCTGGCGGGCAAATACGCCAAATAGGGTTTTAAATCTAAACCCGACCAGTGCAAGCGCATCTCGGCTTGGGGCTGTGGGGCAAAAGGCGTAGCCTGCGTGGTGGATGCAAAGCGGCTGCCATTGAGTTCAAACGCCAGCTGTGGCTGCACTTGGGCCGTGCGCTGGGTGGGTAAATTGCTCAAACTCGGGAGCTGCACTTGCAGCGCGCGCAGGCTGTGCGTGCGCCCGATGGTGTCATCTTGAAACTCTATCGCACCGCCACGCAATACCACGTTGTGCAAAGCAAAGGCTGCTGGGCCAGGGTCTGGCGCGGGCGATTGGGCCTGCAAACGCGCCATGATGTCATCAATATCCCAACGGCCAGCGGCTTGTTGGGTGATGTGCAGCACCGGCGCATCTATTTCTAACGCCGTCAGCACCGGTGCCAAATGGCGCAAAGATTGCCAATCGGCATCCAAATACAGGCGTTGCACTTGCAGCAAGGGCTTATCCAGTTCGGGCTGGCGACCTGCAATGCGGATGTCGTGCAGCGTCAGTTGCAAATTCCAAGGCCGAAAATCTACCGCGCCCAGTTGCACCACCCGCCCTAGCCGCTCGGTGGCTAGTTTTTCGCCCAGCGCGCGCAGCAGCGGCGGCAGCGCCAGCCAGCCCAAAACCCACAGCAGCAGCCACAACAACAAGGCAACAAGACCCCAACGCAACCAAAGTTGTAGGCGAAGCGAAAAAATTTGCATGGCCGCATTTTGCGGGATATTGGCAAACCACCTTGAGAAACAGCGGGAAAACCCGCATTCTTAACAACTTTAAAGTATGAAATTGGCACTTTTTAGTATTGACTTGCTATTTAACCCAATCCTAGAATCGCCCCAGCCTGATCACCCATAGGCTCCTATCAACCCCAGCGCTGCCGAATCCGGCTAAGTCAGTTTTGTGCCTTCTTCGGGCTGCATGCCCCGCACAAACTTGATGGCGCAACCATCTAGGCGAGATTGTCTAACTTTGCGCTGCCTCACGAGGGCGGCCAATGCACAGGCCCCCGCCGCTGAGAAAGGAAAGCGATGACAGCGTCGTCAGCAACATGGCTCTCCGGTGTGCATACCTTTGCCACCGATGTGATTACCGGATTTTTAGCCATCGTCCGCAACAGTTTTGCCCTGGTAGGGCTGTTGGTTATTTTTAGCAGCGCTACCTTGGTAGCGCGCCCCGATTTGCGCCAAACCGGCGAAGAACGCCTGATAAGCTGGCTGCAAGCACGCCAAGAAGCCCTGTTAGGCCCGACCGAACCACCGTTAGCACCCAGCGACGGCACTTTGGCCGTCAACCCGAAAGATTTGCCCAAAGAGCAAGCCAAAGTGGCTTACTGGCTGAGCAAAAAATACAAGGTCGCCCCCGAGCCGGTGGGCCTGTTGGTGGCCGAAGCCTATGCCACTGGCACGCGGGTGCAGTTAGACCCGACGCTGATTTTGGCCATCATGGCGGTAGAGTCCAGCTTTAACCCGTTCGCGCAAAGCGCCGTCGGCGCGCAGGGCCTGATGCAAGTCATGACGCGCGTCCATACCGACAAATACGAGCCTCTGGGTGGCAAACTGGCCGCCTTTGACCCCGTAACCAATCTGCGCGTGGGTGTGAAGGTACTGACCGATTGCATCAGCCGCACCGGCTCGGTCGAGGGCGGGCTGGTCTGCTACGTCGGAGCCAGTCAACTAGACAACGATGGCGGCTATGCCAGCAAGGTATTGGCCGAACACACACGCCTGCGCCAAATAGCGGGCCAGCGTAAAGCCCCGGTATCGCCCTTCCCGCTGCTGGCCCAGCGCAAGCCCGAACCGGTTTTGATGGTGCCCACCACAGCAACACCAGCTGCAAGCACAGAAGCCACCGAGGCTGTCAAAGCCATAGAGGTCCCCGAAGCCACCGAAGCCAAAGCCACGCCACCCGCCACGGCCAGCAGCGAAAAAGTGGCCTTGTTGTCAGGTCTTTGAAAGCAGCCGCATGGCGCTAGTGCGCGCTGTCAGCTACACTAGACAAGCACGCGACTGGCGATAGGCACGGCATTGCACACTGCAACATGCCGTTGCTGACGTGGACACCCGCCAAGCCTTGGCAGAGAAACCACTGGGAAGCGTGCCGCTGGCGGCCTGTCAGGCCCCGGTGATTCCGCCGTTCGCCTGGGCAGCCCTTGGCTTTAAGGGATTCCAATTTACCGGACTGCCACCCACCATGTACCAACGCAATATCCTTGTCGAGCAAACCGACCCCGAAGTTTTCGCCGCCATCCAAGCCGAAAATGAGCGCCAAGAACAGCACATTGAGCTGATTGCCAGCGAGAACTACGCCTCGCCCGCCGTGATGGCCGCGCAAGGCTCGCAACTGACCAACAAATACGCCGAAGGCTACCCCGGCAAGCGCTACTACGGTGGCTGCGAGTATGTCGATGTGGTGGAACAATTGGCGATTGACCGCCTAAAGCAAATTTTTGGTGCCGAAGCCGCCAACGTGCAGCCCAGCTCTGGCTCGCAAGCCAACCAAGCCGTGTTGCTGGCCTTTGCCAAGCCCGGCGACACCATCATGGGCATGAGCTTGGCCGAAGGTGGCCACCTGACGCACGGTATGCCGCTGAACATGTCGGGCAAGTGGTTCAACGTGATCTCTTACGGTCTGAATGCCGAAGAAGCGATTGACTACGACAAGATGGAAGCTTTGGCGCGTGAACACAAGCCCCGCATCATCATTGCCGGTGCTTCGGCCTATTCCTTGCGGATTGATTTTGAGCGTTTTGCCAACATCGCCAAAGAAATTGGTGCTATCTTGTGGGTGGACATGGCCCACTATGCTGGTTTGATTGCTGCGGGTGTCTATCCTAACCCCGTGCCGTTTGCCGATGTTGTTACCTCGACCACGCACAAGAGCCTGCGCGGCCCACGCGGTGGCGTGATTCTGATGAAGGCTGAACACGAAAAAGCCCTCAACAGCGCCATCTTCCCCGGCCTGCAAGGTGGCCCGCTGATGCACGTGATTGCCGCCAAGGCCGTGGCGTTCAAAGAAGCCCTGTCCCCCGAGTTCAAAGCCTACCAAGAACAAGTCGCCAAAAACGCCAAAGTGATGGCCGAAACCCTGACCGAGCGCGGTTTGCGTATCGTGTCGGGCCGCACCGAAAGCCACGTCATGCTGGTGGACTTGCGTGCCAAGGGTATCACCGGCAAGGTGGCCGAAGCTGCTTTGGGTGCTGCCCACATCACCATCAACAAAAACAGCATCCCCAATGACCCCGAAAAGCCGATGGTGACCAGCGGTATCCGCGTGGGTACTCCGGCCCTGACCACCCGTGGCTTCAAGGAAGAAGAAACCCGCCTGACCGCCAACTTGGTGGCCGACGTGCTAGACAACCCACACGATGAAGCCAATTTGGCTGCGGTGCGCGCCAAGGTGGCCGCACTGACCGCGCGCTTCCCGGTGTACCGTTAAGCCGCACGCTTTGCACCATGAAATGCCCCTTTTGCAGCCACCAAGAAACGCAAGTTGTCGAAACGCGGGTGTCTGAAGAAGGGGATGTCATTCGCCGTCGCCGCCGTTGTGCGGCTTGCGAAAAACGCTTCACCACCTACGAACGCCCCGAAGTGAGCTTTCCGGTGGTGGTGAAAAAAGATGGCCGCCGCACCGATTACGCCCGTTCTAAGCTGTTGGGTTCGTTTCGCATTGCGCTGCGTAAACGCCCCGTCAGTACGGCACAAATTGATACCGCCATTGAGGGCATTGAAGAAACCTTGCTTAATTTGGCGCAACGTGAAGTGCCCTCCAGCCACATTGGCGAGCTGGTGATGCGCGAACTGAAAAAGTTAGACCAAGTGGCCTATATTCGCTATGCCAGTGTCTATCGCAGTTTTGAGGACATTGATGAATTCAAACTGCTGGTGGACGAGGTGCGGCAATAAGGCCAAAGCCAGCCTACCCATCACGGGTGCGGCCAGCGCATCTGGCCGCTGCTATACCGCTGCCGCAATCGGTGGCACAGCCTGCACCACATCTCCACACTGGGCGCGGTGGCGCAAGGCATGGTCCATCAGTACCAAAGCCAACAAAGCCTCGGCAATGGGTGCGGCACGGATGCCGACGCAAGGGTCATGGCGGCCTTTGGTAATCACCTCTACCGGTTGGCCGTGGAGGTTGATGGAATCACGCGGGCTAAGGATAGAGCTGGTAGGCTTGATGGCAATCGACACCTCAATGTCTTGCCCAGTGCTGATACCACCCAAAACACCGCCAGCATGGTTGCTGGCAAAGCCTTCGGGGGTGAGTGAATCACCATGCACGGTGCCACGCTGGGCCACGCTGGCAAAACCGGCACCAATTTCTACCCCTTTAACGGCATTCAGGCCCATCATGGCATAGGCGATGTCGGCATCGAGCTTGTCGAACAAAGGTTCGCCCAAACCGACCGGCACGCCCGTGGCCTGCACCCGAATGCGCGCGCCACAAGAATCCCCGGCTTTACGCAGGGCATCCATATAGTCTTCGTAGGCGCTTACATCGGCCACTGGGGCGAAGAAGGGGTTATGCGGTACATGCGCCCAATCTTCAAACGGAATGGGCAATTCGCCCAATTGCGTCATGCAGGCCCGGAACTGCGTGCCAAATTTTTCGGCCAACCATTTTTTGGCCACCGCACCAGCGGCCACCGTGGGTGCTGTCAGGCGCGCCGAAGAACGCCCACCGCCGCGTGGGTCACGCAGGCCATATTTGTGCCAGTAGGTGTAATCGGCATGGCCGGGGCGAAAAGTTTGCAAAATATCGCCGTAGTCTTTGCTGCGCTGGTCTTGGTTGCGAATCAGCAAGGCAATCGGCGTGCCGGTGGTGGTGCCCTGATAGACCCCGGACAAAATCTCTACCGCATCCGGCTCGTTGCGCTGGGTGACGTGGCGGCTGGTGCCGGGACGACGGCGGTCAAGGTCGGCCTGAATGTCGGCCTCGCTCAAGGCCATGCCCGGTGGGCAGCCGTCAATCACGCAGCCAATGGCTGGGCCGTGGGATTCACCAAAGTTGGTGACGGTGAAAAGGGTTCCGAAGGTATTGCCGCTCATGGGGGCGATTATCCCAGAGCGGCCCACCCAGCGCAGGCAGTGCGCTTAGGCAGCGGGTGCTTTTTCTTCGTCGGGCCAATCCCGAATGTAGGCTTTGAGCATTTGGTTTTCAAAGTTTTGGCTGTCCACCACCGCCTTGGCCACATCGTAAAAGCTAATCACGCCCATCAGCATCCGGCTGTCCATGACGGGCATATAGCGGGCATGGCGCTCTAGCATCATGCGCCGCACCTCGTCCATGTCGGTCTCCATCGTGCAGGTCAGGGGGGCATCGTCCATCGCGCTACGCACGCGCAAGGTGCCGACGCTACCGCCGTTTTTGACCAAACTTTGGATGATTTCGCGGAAGGTGAGCATACCGACCAAGTCGCCATGCTCCATCACCACCAGAGAGCCAATGTCGCGCTCGGACATGATTTGCACGGCTTCGGCCAAGGGGCGGGAAGGGTCAACGGTGTAAAGGGTATTGCCCTTGACGCGCAGGATGTCACTGACTTTCATAATCTATCGGGTGCCCAATCAACGGGTTGCTGGTATTTTTTGCGAATATAGCCCACAAACTGCGGCGATTGCGATGGCAGCTTGCGCTTTAGTTTAATTTGGCCAATTGTGCTGGCTTGACCCAAGCATCAAACTGTTCGGCACTGACATAGCCTAAAGCGAGCGCCGCTTGGCGCAAGGTGAGTCCTTCGGTATGGGCTTTGCGGGCAATTTCAGCCACTTTTTCTTCCTCCAGATGCGGATGGAGGGCGGCCACCAACACCAAGGAGCGCTCTAGCACCTCGGCCAGGTGTGTGCGCCGGGGTTCGATGCCCAGCACACAATGGTCATGGAAACTTTGCATCCCATCGGCCAGCAGGCGCACACTTTGCAAAAAGTTGTGGATGATGACGGGCCGAAACACATTGAGCTGAAAATTGCCCGAAGCCCCGCCGATGTTGATGGCCACATCGTTGCCCAGCACCTGACAACACAACATCATCAGCGCTTCGCATTGGGTGGGGTTGGCTTTGCCGGGCAAAATGAAAGCACCCGATTCATTCTCGGGGATACTGATTTCACCCAAACCGCCGCGCGGGCCGCTGGCCATCCAACGGATGTCGTTGGCAATTTTCATCAGGCTGGCGGCCAAAGTTTTGAGCGCTCCGTGGGCGTGGATTAACGCATCGCAGGTGGCCAAGGCTTCAAACTTGTTGGGCGCAGTCACCAAAGGCAAGCCGGTTAAATCAGCCAACTCTTGGGCTACCAAGGGGGCAAAATCGGGCAAGGCGTGCAGCCCGGTGCCGACGGCCGTCCCCCCCAGCGCCAGCTCGCACAGGTGCGGCAGGGCATCGCGCACATGCTGCTCGGCTTGGCGCAGTTGCGCCGCCCAACCCGAGATTTCTTGGCCCAAGCCCACCGGGGCAGCGTCTTGTAAATGGGTGCGCCCCAGTTTGACCACATCGGCAAAGGCTTGGGATTTGTCGGTCAGGGTGGCGCGCAAGGTTTGCAGCGCGGGCAACAAGCGCCGCAGCAAAACTTCTACCGCCGCCACATGCATGGCTGTGGGAAAGACGTCGTTGCTGGCTTGGCCTAAATTGACATCTTCATACGGACGTACCCAACGGCCTTGGCCACGCGGGCCACCCAGCAACTCGCTGGCCCGGTTGGCCAGCACTTCATTGACGTTCATGTGACTTTGCGTGCCCGAGCCACTTTGCCACACCGACAGCGGGAACTCCTCATCATGCTCACCATTGAGCAGCTCATCGACGGCGGCAATGATGGCGGTGGCTTTGGCCGCTTCTAGTCGCCCTTGGGCATGGTTGACATAGGCACAGGCACGCTTGATTTGCGCCAAGGCGCGCAACAACTCTGGGGCCATGCGCTCGTCAGAAATCGCAAAATGCCGCCGCGCCCGTTGCGTCTGTGCGCCCCAAAGCCGTTGGGCAGGCACCGCCATCGGGCCAAGGTTGTCAAACTCGGTGCGTGTGGAAGGGGAAGATTGGGAAGATTCTGTGGTCATGGCGCTGGCTCCTGCATCCAACGCATATTACCGCCAGTGCCCACACCACGACAGCCTGATGCAAGCCGTGCAGTAGGATAATTAACACTTCAATCATCGACAACAAACTCCGCCCCCCCATGAGTACCACCACCATCCGCCAACAAGACCTGATTGATTCCATCGCCGCTGCGCTGCAATACATCAGCTACTACCACCCCAGCGATTACATCGAGCATCTGGCGCGCGCCTACGAGCGCGAACAAAGTCCAGCGGCCAAAGATGCGATGGCGCAAATTTTGACCAACAGCAAAATGAGCGCCACTGGCCAGCGCCCGATTTGCCAAGACACCGGCATCGTCAACGTGTTCCTCAAGGTGGGCATGGATGTGCGCTGGGAAGGCTTTAGCGGCAGCTTGGACGATGCCATCAACGAAGGCGTGCGCCGTGGCTACAACCACCCCGACAACACCCTGCGTGCCAGCGTGGTGGCCGACCCACTGTTTGCGCGCAAGAACACCAAAGACAACACCCCGGCGGTTATCTTCACCGAAATCGTGCCCGGCAACCAAGTGGACATCACCGTGGCAGCCAAGGGCGGCGGCTCCGAGAACAAGTCCAAGATGATTATGATGAACCCCAGCGACAATTTAGTCGATTGGGTACTGAAAACCGTGCCGACGATGGGCGCTGGCTGGTGTCCACCCGGCATGTTGGGCATTGGCATTGGTGGCACCGCAGAAAAAGCCGTGCTGCTGGCCAAAGAAAGCCTGATGGACGACCTGAACATGTACGAGCTGCAAGCCAAAGCCGCCAGCGGTGCTGCCTTGGACGACGTAGAGAAACTGCGCCTAGAGTTGTTTGAGAAGGTCAACGCGCTGGGTATTGGTGCGCAAGGTTTGGGCGGCCTGACCACGGTGCTGGACATCAAAATCAAGATGTACCCCACGCACGCCGCCAGCAAGCCCGTGGCCATGATTCCCAACTGCGCCGCCACGCGCCACGCGCACTTTGTCATGGATGGCTCTGGCCCGGTCTATTTGGACCCGCCCAGCTTGGACTTGTGGCCCAAGATTGATTGGGAGCCAGATTACAACAAGAGCAAAAAAGTCAACCTCGACACGCTCACCAAGGAAGAAGTGGCCAGCTGGAAGCCCGGCGACACCCTGCTGCTCAACGGCAAAATGCTCACCGGCCGCGATGCCGCGCACAAGCGCATCCAAGACATGCTGGCCAAGGGCGAGAAGCTGCCGGTCGATTTCACCAACCGCGTGATTTACTACGTCGGCCCCGTGGACCCCGTGCGTGATGAAGCCGTCGGCCCCGCTGGCCCCACCACCGCCACGCGCATGGATGGCTTTACCGAGATGATGCTGGCGCAAACCGGCCTGATTGCCATGATTGGTAAGGCTGAACGCGGCCCAGTGGCCATCGAAGCCATCAAAAAGCACCAATCGGCCTACCTGATGGCCGTGGGCGGCGCAGCTTACCTCGTCTCTAAAGCGATTAAAACCGCCAAAGTGGTCGGCTTTGAAGACTTGGGCATGGAGGCCATTTATGAATTTGATGTGGTGGACATGCCCGTCACTGTGGCGGTAGATGCTGGCGGCACCAGCGCCCACATCACCGGCCCAGCCGAATGGGAAAAGCGCATCGCTACCGGCGAGTTCAAGGGTATCACTGTCGCTGGCGCTTAATGCCCTCTGCCATGCAGCAGCCCATTGGTGTCTTTGACAGCGGCATTGGTGGGCTGAGCGTGCTGCAAGCCCTGCGCGCGGAGCTGCCGCAGGAGCGCTTTGTCTATCTGGCTGATAGCGCTTATGCCCCCTATGGCGAGCGCGGCGATGCGTTCGTCAAGGCGCGCAGCCATGCCATTGCCGATTATTTGTGCCAGCAGCACCACATCAAAGCCTTGGTGGTAGCGTGCAACACCGCTACCGCCGCAGCAATTGACGAATTGCGCGCCCAACGCCCACAACTGCCTTTGGTAGGCATTGAGCCAGCGCTCAAACCGGCGGTGGCCCACAGCAAAACCAAGCGGATTGGGGTGATTGGCACCCGTGGCACCTTGGGCAGTGCGCGCTTTGCTAAATTGCTGGCCTCTTTGCAAGGGCAGGCCGCGTTTGTGCTGCAACCCTGCGATGGCTTAGCCCATGCGATTGAGCGCAGCACGCTGCAAAGCCCTGCCAATGGGCCTATCCAAACCACAGAAACCCAAGCCCTGTGTGCGCGCTACACCCAAGCCCTGGGGCCGTTTGGCGCACAGCCCGGCCAAATCGACACCTTGGTATTGGGCTGCACCCATTATTTGTTTGCCCAAGACGATTTGCAAACACTGCTGGGGCCAGACATCCGTTTGGTGGCCGCTGGCGAGCCAGTCGCCCGGCAAACCCGGCATTTATTGCAAGCCACAGGTCGTTTATGCCACACATCCACTCCACTGGCAGCGGACACGGCCTTACAGCTCTACACCACCGGCACCTTGGCCGCCTTGCAAACGGCGGCTGCCCGCTGGCTGCAACTGTCCGCCAGCACTTGCCACGCCATCGCCTTGCCACACCACGAGGCCCATTAAGACAGGGCGGCGCTTATGGTGCCACCGATTCGGTTTGCCACAGGCGTGGCCCGGCTTGCTCTAGGTGCGTCAGGTACAGGCGCACATCCAACTCATATTGGTGGTAAGCGGGTTCCATGTGTTCGCACAATTGGTAAAACGCTTTGTTATGCTCGCGTTCACGCAGATGGGCCAGCTCATGCACCACAATCATGCGTAAAAATTCTTCAGGCACTTGCTTGAACAGCGCTGCAATGCGGATTTCGTGCTTGGCCGCCAAACGCCCCCCTTGCACGCGCGACACGGCGGTATGCAAGCCCAACGCATGGCGCACAATATGGATTTTGCTATCGAACACCACTTTATTGACCGCATCGGCACGGCGCAAATGGCGCTCTTTTAAGGCCGTGGTGTAGTGGTACAGCGCTTTATCGGTACGCACAGCATGGGCTTGCGGATATTTGCGCTCTAGCAGCGTAGCCAGTCCTTGGGGTTGGGCCAGTAAGGTGGCAACTTGCTGGCGCAAAGAGGCAGAATAGGCGCGCAGATAAGGCAAATCGGCCACAGCGGCCGCAGCAGCTGCCACGCTCAGTGCAGGTGGCGTGGCCGACGGCCACCCCCATGACCACCCCCCGCGCCGCCGCGCGGCGGTTTGCTGATTTCTAAAGAGTCCACCAAGGCATCAAAGCGTTGGGTGAACAGTTTGTCAATCTCGGTGACCACGCCGCCCAGTTCTGCACCATCAAAATGGCGCTCCATCATGTGAACCACATCGCGCACCAGCAAATCGCGTTGCACCTGCATGATGGCAGCGGGCGTGGGGCCGACAAACAGCATGATGAAATCATCGCGCGATTCTGCATCGTCGGCGATGTTGTCGTCCTCTTCGTCGTCGTCGTCAAACTGGGTATCGTAGAACGAGACTTCTATCGGTGCGCCTTGCTCGGCCAGTTCATTGAGGGCCATGCACATTTCATCGAGCGCTTGGCGAAAATCCTCATCACCGCGCACCGTCCAGCACATCCGCAACACATGCTCGGCGGTATCAAACCTGATGCCCGGTTCTTCTTCGTAGGCGCTGGTAGCGCCAGCGGCCAAGGAGCGCGCACCGGCATAGTGCCACAGCGGCTTGAGCGCCTCTTGCAGTTGGGCATACTGCACATCGGGGCGCAGTAAGACCTCGCCATGCACATGAATTTCGAAGGGAGCGTTGTAATTTGACATGGTTCAATCGTAATGGTGCCGCCCACACCGGAATACATGCGGGCGGAAATTTTAGCATTCAGCCACCAGCGGCTAAGACGCTGCTGGCGCTAACAGCCGGGGCAACGGCAACAACAGCGGGCTGGAAATACTGTACGCCATTGCGGCCGGCTTCTTTGGCTTGGTACATGGCCGCATCGGCTTGGTCTAGCAATTGTGCCGCGCTGCAATCCGGGCCAGCAAAAAAAGTCAACCCCATACTGGCAGTGCAATGGTGTTGCACGGTGCGGGCCAATGTGTGCGCTTCATCGGCCAAATTGAGATGGTACGGTTCTGACAGCGTTTGCAAAATTTTCTGCGCTACATGGTCGGCTTGCTGGGTGGCCGTGGCAGCATCGGCGCTCAAGCCATTGAGTACCACGACAAACTCATCACCACCCAAACGCGCAGCGGTGTCGGTGCCCCGAATGGCTTGCTTTAGGCGTTGCGCTACCTCTTGCAGCAGCAAATCACCCACATTGTGGCCGTAACGGTCATTCAGGGGCTTGAAATTGTCCAAATCCATAAACAACACCGCGCTGCGTTGCTGATGGCGTTGGTTGTGCAGCATAGCCCGCTCTAGGTGTTCGTAGAGTAAGCGCCGGTTGGGCAGGTGCGTCAGGGCATCGTGAAAGGCCAAATCACGGATGCGCTCATCCAGTTCTTGGCGCTCGGTGATGTCGGAGCAAAAATTAAGCGTGGCCGGTTGGTCGCACCAATCAATCGCCACCCCGCTGATTTCTGCCCAGCGCACGCCACGGTGCTGGGTGAGGATACGGGCGGGGTATTTCAAATCATCGGCTTGGCCCTGTGCGCGTTTTTGGTGGTTTTCTGCCACCAAGGCCCGGTCGTCAGGGTGAATAAAATCAAGGATGGATTGCCCCAGTAATGCTTCGCGGTCATAGCCAAAAATTTCCAGCATTTTGGGATTGACAAAGCGCAGAATGCCTTGTTCCAGAACGCAGATGCCCTCGTTGGCCGATTCAATCAATTTGCGGTAGCGGTGTTCGCTGTCCACACGCGCCTGCTCGGTGCGCTCTTGCGCCATCACCAACATCCCCACTGACAGCAACAGGGTATCGAGCAAGGACAGCATAAAGCTCAGAATCACCGTGGTGGTGGAGTCGGTCACTTTTTGCGCCGAATCCCAACCCGCCAGCGTCACCACGATGCGGTAAAACATGGTCAGAACGGTCAACACCGCCGCAAAGCCCAAAATATACTTGCCACGCCCGACAATTTGCTGCCGCCCCTGCCACAACAACACCGACATATGCACAAATTGCAGCATGGTAATGGCCGAAATCCAAATGCGCCGCGCTTGGTAGGCATCGACCAGCCACCAAGTCCCTAAGCCCACCAAAAGCACCGGTACGGCCACCAAACCCCTTGGAGCAGCACGCCCCTGAAAGCGGTACAGCGCCAGCACATACAAGGCCATCGCCGCATTGATGGCGATATTGCCCAGCACCACCGACAACAAGGGCGACACTTGGCCACGCAAAAAAAACAGGGCGTAGCCCATACCCTGTGCCATCAGGCCAAAAGAGAACACCAGCAAATCAGGCTGGCGGCGGTAGGCCACCGAGGCAATCGACAAGGCCATAGCCATCACACCGACAAACAGCATGACGAACATGGTGGGAACATGCAGGTTCATCACGAAACCCGGTGGTTGGCTGGAAAAGTGTAGCGTAACAGAAAGTAACTAAAGTAACACTACAGTAACACGATGTCGTATTGCTCTTGCCCAATGGCTCCTTCGGCCTGCAAAGAAATAGGTTTACCGATGAAGTCGCTCAAACCGGCCAAATGCTGGCTTTCTTCGTCCAGCAGCAGCTCGACCACCTGCGGTGCCGCCACCACGCGAAACTCACGCGGGTGAAATTGGCGCGCTTCGCGCAGGATTTCGCGCAGGATGTCATAGGCCACGCTGCGCGCGGTTTTAATCGCCCCACGTCCTTGGCAAGAGGGGCAAGGCTCGCACAGCATGTGGGCTAAAGAGTCGCGCGTGCGTTTGCGTGTCATCTCAACCAAGCCCAGTTGCGAGAAGCCCCCGGCAGAGGTTTTGACGCGGTCGCGGCCCAGTTGCTTTTTAAATTCGGCCAATACGGCCTGTTGGTGGTCTTCGCGCACCATGTCAATAAAATCAACAATGATGATGCCGCCCAAATTGCGTAAGCGCAGTTGGCGTGCAATGGCCCCAGCAGCTTCTAAATTGGTTTTGAAGATGGTGTCGTCAAAATTGCGCGCACCCACAAAGCCGCCGGTGTTGACATCCACCGTGGTCAGGGCTTCGGTTTGGTCGATGATGAGGTAGCCACCCGATTTCAAATCCACCCGACGGCCCAAGGCGCGGGCGATTTCTTCGTCAATCGCGTACAGGTCAAAAATCGGGCGCTCGCCCTTGTAGTGCTGCAATTTGGCGGTGGCGGTGGGCATCAATTCTTGGCCAAAGGCGCGCAGACGCTGGAATTGCTCCATCGAGTCCAGCCGGATGCTGTGCGTATGGTCGCCCACCAAATCGCGCAACACGCGCTGCAACAGGTCTAAATCTTGCAGCAACAAGGATTTTGGCGGCAATTTGAGCGAGGCTTGTTTGGTGCGCGCCCACGTTTTGCGCAGGTAGGCAATGTCTTCGGCCAGTTCGGTATCGCTGGCATCTTCGCCATTGGTACGCAAAATGAAACCACCCCCGCCGCCGGTTTCTTTGGTTCCCACCAAAGTTTGCAAGCGCGCGCGCAGGGCATCGCGCTCGGCAGCAGGTATTTTTTGCGATACACCCACATGGTCATCTTGCGGCAAAAACACCAGCAAGCGCCCAGCAATGCTGATTTGGGTCGAAAGGCGTGCGCCTTTGCTGCCCATTGGGTCTTTGACCACCTGCACTATCAGGGACTGGCCTTCAAACACCTGTTTTTCAATCGGCACCAGCGGCTCGGTTTTGCGGGCAATGCTGGGTGGCTCGCCATCGGGTTGGCGTTGCCAGACATCGGCCACGTGCAAAAAAGCCGCGCGTTCTAGGCCAATGTCGATAAAGGCCGACTGCATTCCCGGCAGCACGCGCACCACTTTGCCCAAATAGACATTGCCGACCAAACCGCGCTCTAAGGGGCGCTCTAGGTGCAGCTCTTGCACCGCGCCGTTTTCGACAATGGCCACGCGGGTTTCTTGTGGTGACCAGTTGATAAGGATGTCTTGTTGCAAGCTGGGCATGGAAGGTGGGCGCGCACAGATGCACGGTAAAAAGAAAAATCAGAGGAAAAATCCGGCAGCACGCAGTAATTGTGCTGTCTCGAACAACGGCAGCCCCATGATGCCTGAATAACTGCCGCTGATTTGCTGTACATAGGCCGCTGCGCGCCCTTGGATGCCATAAGCCCCGGCTTTGCCCAAAGGCTCGCCGCTGGCCACATAGGCGGCGATGTGCGCGGCGCTCATCTGGCTAAAAGTGACGCGCGAGACGGACAGCGCTTGGTAGCGCTGCGCGCCCTGCTGCAAGGCCAACGCCGTCAAAACGCGGTGGCTGCTGCCCGAAAGTTGTGCCAACATCTGCGCGGCGTGCGCGGCATCATCGGGTTTACCAAAAATACGCCGACCTTGGGCCACGGTGGTATCGGCGCACAAAATGGGAGCTGGCGGCAAACCCCGGCGCGCGTGCCGCGCTACCGCCGCATCCAATTTCAGCGCCGTAACGCGCTGCACATAGGCGGTCGGAGACTCACCGGGCAACACGGCTTCTAAGGCTTCGGCATCTTCAGCCTCGTGCGGGTGGTCTGGTGTTTGGGCCAACAGCAATTGGTGCGGGATGCCCAACTGCTCTAGCAACTGGCTACGGCGCGGGCTTTGCGAGGCCAAGTAAATAAAATCAGGCATGGCAAGGCTCCAGCCAAAGGGCGATGCAAAAGTAGGTTAAAACAGGCTATTCCCGGTGGTAGGGATGCCCGGCATTGACCGACCATGCCCGGTACAGCTGCTCAATCAGCAGCACACGCACCATCGCATGGGGCAGGGTTAAATCTGACAGGCGGATACGCTCGTGGGCGGCTTGCCGAAAAGCTGGGTCTAGGCCATCCGGGCCACCAATCACCAACGCCACATCATCGCCCGAGAGTTGCCAGCCCTTGAGCCGCTCGGCCAGTGCCTTGGTCGTCAGGTTGGTGCCGCGCTCGTCCAGCGCGACTATGCGCGTACCGCGCGGAATGGCGGCCTCAATGCGCTCGCGTTCGGCAGCATAGAGGGTTTCTAGGGTTTTAGAGCCACGCGGTTCGGTCTTGACGGCCTTGAGTTCTACCTTGAGTTCGGGCGGAAAGCGTTTGGCGTAATCATCATAGGCCGTTTGCGCCCAATCGGGCACGCGCTGGCCCACGGCCACAATCAGCAGGCGCATGGCTCAAGGCTCCTTACTCAGGCTGGCTGCGCGGCGCAGACTTGCGGACTGGGGCTTTTTTGGCCGCCGTGGTTTTGGCTGGTGCGGCTTTTTTATCGGCGCGCGGCTTCACGACCACGGTTTTGATAGCTTTTTTGGCCGCAGGGGCGGCTGGGGCTGCACTGCTGCTCTTGGCGGTGCGTTTGGCCGGTGCTTTGGCGGCAGTGCTGGTGGCATCGGCTGGCTTGGCAGCAGTTTTGCGTGCGGCGGGCTTTTTGGCAGCTACTGGGGTTTCAGCAGGTGCGGCAGCGGTGCTGGCGCGGCTGGGTTTGCGTGCAGCAGGCTTTTTGGCTGTGGCAAGCGTGCCTTCTTCTGCGGCAGCGGCTTCGGCCTTGGCGGCACGGCGGGCAGCGGTTTTAGCGGGCACTTTGGCCACGGGGGCTACCGGCTTGGCCGCACCCAGTTTGAGGCGCACCGGCTTCTCGCCCCACAGCTCTTCTAGGCGGTAATACTGGCGAATCGTAGGCTGCATGATATGCACCACAGCAGCGCCGCAATCCACAATAATCCATTCGCCGTTGTCTTCGCCTTCGGTGCGGGGTTTGGCAAAACCGGCTTCGCGCACGGCATCGCGCACGCTGGCAGCCAGCGCTTTGGTTTGGCGATTAGAGGTGCCCGAGGCCACAATCACGCGCTCAAAGAGCGCTGACAGGTGTTCGGTATCAAAGACTTGGATATCCTGCGCCTTGACATCTTCAAGGCCGTCAACGATGGCGCGTTGGAGTTTAGTAACGTCTTTTTTAGCGGTGGATTCCGATTGGGCAGTAGTGGTCATCAGGCAGTGGTCAGAGAAAAAAGGATAACAGGAAAAAATCAATGGCTGCCAATATAGCAGCGCACTTTCAGGCTTCAATGCGGTCGCGGCCCTCGGCTTTGGCGCGCAACAAAGCGGCATCAGCCCGGTTGAGGGTATCGGAAAAGCGCTCACCTAGCTGGTAGGCGCTCAAACCGATGCTGGCAGAAATGGGAGTGTCCAGAAATTCGATGCGAATGGCCTTGATACTCTGGGCCACCCGCTGGGCAATCTGCAATGCAAAATCTAGCGGTGTTTCGGGCATCAACAGTAAAAACTCTTCACCCCCCCAACGGCCACAAACATCGTATTCGCGCAGTGCATCGGCAATCGCGCGGGCAATGGCACACAGGACGGTATCACCGGCCTCATGGCCGAAGCGATCGTTGATGGTTTTGAACCGATCTACATCCAAAATGCCCAGCGTATAAGGCGACGCTTTGCGGTTAGCACGCTCGGTTTCTTGCGTCAGGCGCTCCATTAAAAAACGGCGGTTACCCAAGCCGGTCAATGGGTCATGCAGCGAAGCTTGTTTGAGGGTTTCGCTCAGCTCGCGCAGGCTGTTTTGGTAGCGGTCGGAGATGCGGGCGAGTTTTTCCAAGCGGTGCAATTGGCGCTCGTATTGTTGCTCTAGGCTCTCTTGTTGGCGGCGTGATATGTACTGGTAACCGTCAGAAATGCGAATCAGGCGCTGTAACTGCGCCTGATGCACTTGGTTACAGGCCAGCAACTGCGCCAGCGGCGCACGCAAAGGGTTGCTTTGGTGCGTTGGGTCGGCCAACAGGGCCTGCACTTGGGTGACCAGCTCGTCCTCATCGGCGGACTGGCTTGGGCGTTCAGGCATCGGCCGCAATCTGGAATGGAAAGCTGCAATCTTCGCGGAACTCATCGGCCAAGTCCACCACGCGCTCGTTGCGCGGGTCGTAATACCAATCTACACGCACTTGGCGACCCTGTTGGTGGGCATCTTCGAGCAGGTCAAAAATATCCATCATGGCCTTGACGGAGCTGGTGTTCATATAGACCAGATGCAACTCCAAGCGCAGCATGGGCGCGGGCGGGTTTTGCAAAAAGCGCTCTAGCCAGCTGATGATGGGGCCAAAAAATTCAAACGAATTTTCGGGGTAGGAGTCGCCTTGCATACGCAGTATGCCCTGCGCCCAGTCGGCGCTCACGCTGGGCGTGGATTGGCTGCCCGTGATAGAGATGTCGTTGGTATCGCTCATGGTCGATAAATTAGGAAGTTTTTTGAATCACGGCGCGCACACTGAAAAAACAACGTCCGTTGTCCAGTTCAGTCAGGGTAGCACTCAGGGGTTGTACCGATTTGCGCGCAATATCAATCAAGCCCAAGCCCGCACCGCTGGCGCTGGATTCGGTGCGTGGCTGGCGCAGTTGCGTTTTGTAGGCGGCCTTGAGTTCAGCTTTGTCCATGCTGGCCAATTTGGCAATGTGGGCCATGATGACTTGGCCATCGGGTTTTTCAACCACATTGCCCGATTGCACAATGTAATGCTGCTCATCGTCACGCGCCACCACCACGGTGGCGGAGCTGTCAATCTCGTCGTATTGGTGCGCCAGCGCGTAATGGCGGATATTTTGCGTCATCTCGATATACACGCTGAACACATCCATCGCTGCACTGGGTTGGGCTTGGTCGGCTTGTAGGTAGTTTTTGAGCGCATTGCCGATTTCCTCAATCAGACTGCGCGAAATGGGGCCGTTAAAGCACAGCAAAATATTGCTGCGGTTAAAGTGCGCCCGCAGCTCAAACAGGTTGATGTCTTGCATAGAAATCCTATGGTGGCAGGAAAGGGGTTTTTCAGGTAATACGGAACGAGAGCAAGGTGATGTCGTCGCGCTGGGGGTAATCGCCACGGTAGGCTTCTAACACTTGGTTGAGTGCGCTGGCTTGCTGCTCCATCGGCAAACGGGCATGGGCTAATAGGACTTGGGCAAAGCGGGTGTCGCCAAAGCCATAACCCAACTCGCCGCCCGCTTGGTCAAGGAAGCCATCGGTGGTGAGATAGTAAGTGGCACCGGGAACCATCTCTACCGGGGTATCGGTGTAGCTGCCTTGGCGCCGGTCACCCAGCGCACGGCGACCGCCCTTGACCTGTTGCACCGTTTGGCCATCGCTCCAGTATAGGCTGATTTTGGCCCCAGCGTAATGCAGGGTACGGGCTTCGCGGTCCACATAAGCCAAGCCCACATCCATGTTGGTGGCCACGGCACGCGGCAACTCGCTGTGCTGCAACATGGCGCGCATGGTGGTATCGGTATGGCCCAAAATGGCCGCTGGTGAGGCAATGCCCACCTGCGCCATCGCGTGGTCCAGGGCCGAGCGCGCCAGCATGGTCATGAGCGCACCGGGCACGCCGTGGCCAGCGCAGTCCACCACGCCCAGCAGGTAACGCTGCCCTTCGGCACGAAATACATAAAAATCGCCACCCACCACGTCGCGCGGCCGCCACAGCACAAATTGGTGTGGGCCTAACAGCTGCGTGAGCTGCTGGCTGGGCAAAGTGGCTTGCTGGATCAGGCTGGCGTAGTCGATCGAGTCGTTGATTTGCTGGTGCGCCCGGCGCATGTCGCGGTTGGCTTCTTCCAGCGCCAGTGTGCGCTCCTGCACCTTGTGCTCCAGCTCCTCGGTGTTGCTGCGGATTTGGCGCACCATGGTGGCAAAGGCGCGGGTCAAGTCGCCCAACTCATCGCGGCCATCGGGGGGCAAAGACACGCTGAAATCCCCCTGGGCCAGGGCCGATGCCGATTTTTGCAGCTTGCGTAGCGGTTGCAACACCAGTTTTTCTACCGCGTAACCAAACCCCAGCAGCAATACGCACAGCAACGCCACCACTGCGGCCACTAAAGCCTGCAACCAGCCTTGGTTAAGGACTTGGGCGGCTTTCAAGTCCACGGCGGTGACAATGTGCCATTGCAATTCTGGAATGTAAGACAGTGCCAGCAGTTGCTCCTTGCCGTCCAGCGTGGCTTGGAAACTGCTCACCTCGCCCGGCTTGGCCACGGCCTGGGCCATTGCCGCCGCCAGTGCATCACGCTGCGCCCCAGCGGGTAATTGGCCCGCCAAGGTGTGCGCCAACGTAGGCTGAAGGCCAGCGGTGTTGATGGCAATCAGTTGGCGATTGGGGTGGGCGTGGATGGCCCCAGCAGCGGTCAAAATCATGGGCGTGACACCCAAGTCGCTGGTGGTGATGAAATCTTTCAGGAAGCCTGTCAAATCCAGCCCGGTACCCGTCACGCCCAGCTTGCGTTCACCGCTGCGGATAATCACGTTAAACCAAACCTTGGTGATTTGCAAATCGACGTTGTTATCGACATTGATGTTGTAGTGGCTACCGCTTTGGTTCAGGGTGCCAGCAAACCAAGCGTCTTTTTTCTGGCCCCAATCCAGCGTGTAGCGGGCGGCGGCGCTAAACGGCTTGGTGTTGTCATTGAAATAAAAATGCCGCGTGCCAGTGCTGGCCAAAAAATAGGCGTGGTCCCGAAAATCTTGGCGGTAGCCTTCGGCTTCTTCAAAAAACAGCGCTTTTTTGGCGGCATTGCCCTCGTCCAGCAGCCATTGGCGCGTAACGACCGAATCGGCCAAGCGCAAAGACAGCGCCAACTCGCGCGCCACCAAAGCCAAAATGCTTTCGCGTTTGAGCTGGGTGTAGTTGCGCGCGTAGTTCTGGCCAAAGTAGTTGCGTACCCCATCGAGTACCTGCCAGCCAATCAACACCGCAGGCAGCAGTGCCAGCGCACAGGCCAGCGTCAGGGCCAACATAGACTTGGCCCGCAGGCCGGCCATCCAAGAGGGAACTGCGTTGGTCATGGGGTTTCGTCTCCCAAGGGTGGCCGCTGGCGGCGGTTGGCAGGCGTGCGCTTCAGAGCCAATCGCGGCGTTGCAAATAACGTTGGGTCAGTTCGGCCTCGGGGCTGCCCGGCGCATCTTGGCGTTGGTAAGACCAAGCCGCTTGCGGCGGCATAGAGAGCAAAATAGACTCGGTGCGGCCACCCGATTGCAAACCAAAATGCGTGCCACGGTCCCAGACCAAGTTGAACTCGACATAACGGCCCCGGCGGTACAACTGGAACGCGCGCTCACGTTCGCCATAGGGGGTGTCTTGGCGGCGCTGCACAATCGGCAGGTAAGCACCCAAAAAGGCATCGCCCACCGATTGGGTCATGGCCAGGCTTGGCTCAAAACCAAGTTCGGCAAAATCATCAAAGAAGATGCCGCCCACGCCACGCTGCTCGTTACGGTGCTGGAGGAAGAAATACTCATCGCACCATTGCTTAAAGCGTGGGTATTTGTCCTGCCCAAACGGGGCCAGTGCATCGTGGCAGCTGCGGTGAAAATGCACTGCATCTTCTTCAAAGGCGTAGAAAGGCGTTAAATCCATACCGCCACCAAACCAGCACACGGGCAGCTGGCCGGGGTGTCCGGCGGCAATCATCCGCACGTTCATGTGTACCGTGGGCACATAGGGGTTGCGTGGATGAAACACCAACGAGACCCCCATCGCCTCGAACGGCGCATCGGCCAACTCGGGCCGGTGTTGTGTCGCCGAAGGGGGCAACTTTGGCCCACGCACATGGCTAAAACCGCAACCGGCGCGCTCGAATACCCGCCCATTTTCAATGATGCGCGTGATGCCATCGCCCTGTAAGCGTTCGCCTTCGGGCTTGCTCCAAGGGTCGATGACGGAGCGTGCGCCATCGGGGCCTTCAATCGCCTCTAGCGCGTCCATGATGCGCGCTTGCAAGCCCACCAAATAGCCGCGCACGCGCGCTACGGTGTCGTCAGGATTGAACGCGGCGGGGCTGGTAGCTAAACTCATAGGGTTTTGATGGCACGGTGGCCAATATCACGGCGGTATTGCATACCGTCAAAATGGATGCCACGGGCGACATCGTAGGCGCGCTGTTGCGCCAAGCGCACGCTATCGGCCAGCACCGTCACGCACAGCACCCGGCCACCGCTGGTACGCACCACACCCTCTTGCAGCGTGGTACCGGCATGGAACACCATCGCATCGTCTTGCTCGGGCGGCAGGCCGGAAATGGCATCGCCCTTGCGCGGGTCTTCGGGGTAGTTGTGCGCTGCCATGACCACACCCAAGGCCGGACGGCGATCCCATTGCAAATCGACTTGGTTGAGCTTGCCATCAATGGCGGCATTGAGCAAATCGAGCATATCGCTTTTCAGGCGCATCAGGATAGGCTGGGTTTCGGGGTCGCCCATGCGGCAGTTGAACTCCAGCGTTTTGGGGCGGCCTTGGGCATCAATCATCAGCCCGGCGTACAAAAAGCCGGTGTAAGGGATGCCGTCTTTTTCCATGCCACGGATGGTGGGCAGAATAATTTCGCGCATGGCGCGGGCATGGACATCCGCCGTGACGACTGGCGCGGGCGAATACGCCCCCATGCCGCCGGTGTTGGGGCCTTGGTCGCCGTCTTTCAGGCGCTTGTGGTCTTGGCTGGTGGCCAAGGCGGCCACGTTTTTGCCATCGCACAGCACGATAAAGCTGGCTTCTTCGCCCTCTAAAAATTCTTCAATCACCACGCGCGCGCCACCGGCGTTGTGGGTTACACCATATTTGTTGTCCACCAGCATAAAGTCCACGGCATCATGGGCTTCTTGCAGGTTCATGGCCACTACCACGCCCTTGCCAGCGGCCAAGCCATCGGCCTTGATGACGATGGGTGCGCCCAGCCGGTCAATAAAGGCATGGGCTTGGGCTGGGTCAGTAAAGGTATCGTAATCCGCCGTAGGAATACCGTGGCGGCGCATAAATGCTTTAGAGAAGGCTTTGGAGCTTTCTAGCTGTGCGGCGGCCTTGGTGGGGCCAAAAATACGCAAGCCGTGGGCGCGGAACTCATCGACCACACCAGCGGCCAGCGGCGCTTCGGGGCCAACCACGGTCAGGCCGATTTTTTCGGTTTGCGCCCATTCGCGCAGGGCCACCACATCGGTGATAGGCAGGTTCTCAAACTTGGGGTTGAGCGCCGTGCCGCCGTTGCCGGGCGCGACAAAAACGCGCGTGACTTTGGGCGACTGGCTGAGCTTCCAAGCGAGGGCATGTTCGCGGCCACCGCCGCCAATGACAAGAACTTTCATAATGCAGCGTTGTGATAGACCTCTTGGACATCGTCCAGGTCTTCAAGGATATCGAGGAGTTTTTGCATACGGGCAGCGTCTTCGCCTTCTAGGGGAATGGTGAGGTCGGGGCGCATGGTGACATCGGCAGCGTCGGGGGTCAGGCCCGCCGCTTCTAAGGCGTTTTTAACGGCTTCAAATGTGGCAGGCGCGGTCAGTACCTCAATGGCACCATCATCATCGGTAACGACATCGTCGGCACCCGCTTCTAAGGCGATTTCCATCACTTTGTCTTCGTTGGTGCCGGGGGCAAAAATAATTTGACCCACATGTTTGAATTGGAAGGCCACCGAGCCTTCGGTGCCCATGTTGCCGCCGTGTTTGCTAAAAGCATGGCGCACTTCGGCCACGGTACGCACACGGTTGTCGGTCATGGTATCGACAATGATAGCCGCACCACCGATGCCATAACCTTCGTAGCGAATTTCTTCGTAATTGACACCCTCTTGGTTGCCGGTGGCTTTGTCAATGTTGTATTTGACGCGGTCGGCGGGCATGTTGGCCGCTTTGGCCTTGTCCACCGCCAAGCGCAGGCGCGGGTTGGCGCTCAAGTCGCCGCCACCGGCGCGGGCAGCGACGGTGATTTCACGGATGATGCGCGTCCAAATTTTGCCGCGCTTTTCGTCTTGGCGACCTTTGCGGTGCTGAATATTCGCCCATTTGCTGTGTCCGGCCATGGGAAGTCCTTTTACTATCCTGTTATTTATCTAGATTGACCCCCGATTCTACTTTTGCCCACCTGCTGGCTATGACTTCTATTTTGCTTCGTCACTATCGGCATGGGGTGTGGGCCTGCGTGCTGGCTTGGTTGTTGGCTCTTGGGGGGATGTTGGCGGGTTGGTGGCAGGCCCAGCCGCGTTGGGCGTTTTATCTTTTTGCCACCCTGCTGATATGGGTGTTACTGGCCCGTGTGGTGCGCTCTGCGCGTGAACGCTTTGTACGCGAGGCAGCCTTGCCGCAGTTTCTCAAGCGCAAGCTACGCGATGCCTATCCGCATCTGGCCCAAAAAGAGGCCGAACTGGTCGAGCAAGGCTTGCGGCAATTTTTTCTGGCCTGCCTGCGTAGCAAACGCCAATTTGTAGCCATGCCTTCGCGCGCCGTGGATGTGCTGTGGCACGAATTTATCTTGCACACCCGCGCTTACCAAGATTGGTGCCAGCAAGGGCTGGGCTTCTTTTTGCACCACACGCCCGCCGAAACCTTGGGCCGACGTGCCAAGCACAACGATGGCCTGCGCCGCGCTTGGTATTGGGCCTGCCAACAAGAGAAGATTGACCCACGCGCGCCTAGCCACTTGCCGCTGCTGTTTGCTTTGGATGCCCAATTGAAAATTACCAACGGTTTCTTTTATCTGCCCGATTGCAGCGACATTGCACGCAAAAACGAGGCCGGTGGCAGCGGCAGCAGTACCTACTGCGGCACCGATTTTGCCGATGCCAGCTACGACGGCAGCTGCGATGATTTTGGTGGTGCAGAATCTAGCGGCGACAGCGGGGGCGATGGTGATGGCGGTGATGGCGGCGATGGTGGCGGCGGTTGCGGTGGCGATTAAAGGCCGTGGCTTGCAGGATAATCACCGTTGCCATGCGACCCAGAAAGCTGCCATGCCTTTAACCACCGCCCCCACCCCCGACGATGTCATTGCAGCAGCTGCACGCCTCAAAGGCTCAGCGCACCGCACACCGGTGTTGCACTCCAGCACCGCCGACCGCCTGTTGGGTGCCCAACTGTTTTTTAAGTGCGAGAGCCTGCAACGCACCGGCTCATTCAAATTTCGGGGTGCTTTTAATGCCTTGTCGCAGCTCAATGCCGAGCAACGCCGACGCGGCGTGTTGGCCTTTTCGGCGGGCAACCACGCGCAAGCCGTAGCGCTGGCGGCACGGCTGTTGGATATTCCGGCCGTGGTGTTTATGCCCGAAGATGCCTCCACCTCCAAAATGGCCGCTACGCGCCACTATGGTGCCCAAGTGGTCACTTACGACCGCTACACCACCGACCGCGAAGCCCTGAGCCGCCAGTTTGCCCAAGAACGCGGCATGACGCTGGTGCCGCCGTCCGAACACGCGCAAGTGATTGCCGGGCAAGGCACGGCTGCCTTAGAGCTGTTCGAGGAGGTGCCAAATTTGGATTTTTTGTTTGTCGGCGTAGGGGGCGGCGGTTTATTGGCCGGTAGTGTGCTGGCCGCGCAAGCCAAAGCACCGCAATGCACCGTGGTGGGGGTAGAACCCGAAGCGGGCAACGATGCCCAGCAATCTTTGCGCGCTGGCCAGATTGTGCAAATTGCCCCACCGCACACCATTGCCGATGGTGCCAGAGCGCAAAGTTTGGGCACATTGGTCTTTGGTTTGATTCAACACCAAGTGCAAAACATTGTCACGGTGAGTGATTTGCAACTGCTGCACGCACTGCGCTTTTTTGCCGAACGCATGAAAATTGTGGTGGAACCCACAGGCGCTTTAGCGATTGCTGGGGCGCGCCACGGTGGCCTCGATATTCAGGGCAAGCGTGTCGGCATTATGATCAGCGGTGGCAATGTCGATATGGCCCGTTACGCACGCTTTTTGGCCGATTAAACCCCAGAGTTTATCGCAGGTGCGCGCCAGTCCAGCAGTTGCTCTACTGGCATGGGACGGCCAAACCAATAACCTTGGTACAACACACAACCCAATTGCTCTAGCATATTGCGCTGCTCTTGGGTTTCTACGCCCTCGGCCAAAACGGCCAAATTGAGGCTATGCCCCATGCCCACAATGGCTTTGACGATAGATAAATCGTTGGCATCAATCAGCAAATCGCGCACAAACGATTGGTCAATTTTAAGCTGGTCTAAGGGCAAGCGTTTCAGGTGGTTGAGCGAAGAGTAGCCTGTACCAAAATCATCCAACGACAAATGTACCCCCACCCCCTTGAGGGTTTGCATTTTACCAATCGCGCCTTCCATATCTTCGACCAATTGGCTTTCGGTTAATTCTAGTTCTAAGCGATTGGGATTGGCCCCAGTTTCTTGCAAAATACCCAGCACCTGCTCCACAAATTTGGGATGGTGCAATTGGTGGGCGCTGATATTGACGGCAATTTGTAGCTGGGCAGTATCAGAGTTTTTACTCCAATCGGCAATTTGCCGACAGGCACAACGCAAAATCCATAAACCTAGCGGTTCAATCAGGCCCGAAGCCTCGGCCAGTCCAATAAAACTACCGGGGGCCACCAAACCACGCTGGGGATGCTGCCAGCGCACCAGCGCTTCGACACCCAATAGGCGATATTGGCTGTCCACTTGGGGTTGATAATAGAGTAAAAATTGTTCGCGCGCTAGACCATCGCGCAAATCTGCCTCTAGGGCAGCACGCGCTGCCACCACGACTTCCATGTCTGGCTTGAAAAAGCGCATTTTTTTGCGCCCTTGGGCCTTGGCTTGAAACAATGCCAAATCAGCATGTTTGAGAATCGCCTCCACCGAGGTTTGACGATTGTCCAATATCGTAATACCAATGCCAGCCGAAGCCCGGTATTCTAAATTTCCAATAGAGTAAGGTGCTTCTGCAAGCGCTTGCAATATGTGGGTGGCAGCGTATTCAATTTGGTGCTGGCTACTGGCGGCTTGGGATTTATGCTCGCCCATCAGCAAGGCAAATTCATCGCTGCCCAAACGGGCCACCATATCACCGGGGCGGGCGCAGGCTGTGAGGCGCTGGGCTACCTGCTGCAACAGCTGATCGCCCGCACTATGGCCGTGGGTGTCATTGAGGTCCTTAAAATTATCCAGGTTAATCAGCAACAGCGCGTGGGTGCTTTGCTGGTTGTGGGAGGGGGCAGCCAAGCAGTGCTGCAAGCGCTCCATCAGTTGTTTGCGGTTGGGCAGGTGCGTGAGCGGATCGTAAAAAGCCAGTTGGTGGATTTCTTCGATAAACTGGCGCTGCTCGGTAATATCGGTAGAAATGCCACACAGTGCATAACCTTCTTGACCGGGCAAACCCAAAGGCAGTTTGACCGATAAAAAAACATGTTTTTTGGGTTCGCCTAGTTTGTGGCCAAATTCTTCTTTGACCAGCCTTTGGCCTGATTTTAATACAGAAAAATCCGTTTCTTGAATGCGTGCAGCGGTGGCAGCATCAAAAAAAGCATCATCGGTTTTACCCAAAATTTGCTCTATGGGTAAATTCAAAAATTCACACAATCCGCGATTAGCATATTGGTAACGCAGTTGGGGGTCTTTAATAAAAACATGGGCCTCTACGCTATTGAGGATGGTAGAGAGTCTCTCTTCACTGGCGCGTAAATTGTGTGTTTGGCGTGCTACTTCGCGGCGCAATAGCAGCATTCCAGCCACGGCCAGCAAGAACAATGCGGCTACAATGGTTAAACCCCACCAAAAAGCAGTGGGAATCGTGGGCGATGATGGTAAACCACTCCAGTGCTTGAGATTTTGAAAATAAAAAGATTGCGGATTGGCGTGCCACAAATTCAAATTTCTGTCAATCGCTTGCAATAAATCAGGGTTGCGGCCCTTGCCCGTAGCATAATAAATTTTGGCAGGCAAAAAAATCAAACTGGTGGGCAATAATTTAAATCGACCGGCTTCTTGGTCACCAAAATGGTAATTGGTGGCAGCGGCATCAGCCTCGTGCGCGGCCACTTTAGTAAATGCTTGCTCAAAGCTTTGCACAGGGATAAATGTTGCCTGAATACTAAAACCGGCCAGCAAATCCTGAAGGTATTGCTCTTGCACGGAGCCTGCCAACACCGCCAAGCGCTTGTTTTGCAAATCCAGCATGGATTGAATTTTTACATCCTCGCGGCGGTAAATTTGTGACCAAGCTTGCAATGCGGCTGTTTGGTGAAAATCTAACACCAAGGCCCGCTTTTCGTTGTAGGCCACATCCGGCAATAAATCAATATCACCTGATTCTAGGGCAGATAAGCAGGCTTCCCAAGTGCAATGCACTGGTTGCAGGGTCCAATTTTCTTGCCGGGCAATTTCTTGCAACAAATCACCCAAAATACCCGTAGGTACCCCATTGGCACTCGGCATAATTTTGGGTGGGTTGTTGTACAGCCCGACACGTACCTCGCGCGAGGCGGCCAACGCACCCGAGGCACTGAGCAAAATCCACACCAGCATCAGCGCCAAGGACAGCAACAGCCAGCCCGTTTTGCGCCCATAAAGTGGTGCTGACTTGTCAGGGAAAATCGTGTTCATCAGTTTGCGTGCTGCCGCTGGTTGGAGTCAATGCTGGACAAGTGCCGGAGGAGGCTCGGGAGTAAGAGGCGCGTCTTGCTGCATTTTGCCTTCTGATAATTACAACTGATTACAACTTAAAGAATGCCAAGTCAGCGCAAGCCGTTGCGCCGAGAATTTTTTCTACCACAGTGGCTGGTGTTGGTCGGCGCACGCGCTTTGGTGGATTTTTAAAATCGGCCAGGTTGGCTTGGTAGCTCCTGGGCAGCAGCAAGGTGAATACGGACCGATTGCTCGATACCTTGCGCGTCTAAGCCTTGCAGCGCCAGCAGTTTGGCCGGGTCGCCATGTTCGATAAACACATCGGGCAAGCCTAGCAACAGCACTTGGCGTTGCACTTGGGCGGCGGCCAGCGCTTCTAACACCGCACTACCGGCACCACCGGCAATCGCACCTTCTTCTAGCGTGACCAGCAGCTCATGGTCAGCGGCCACTTGCAGCAACAATGCAGTGTCTAAGGGCTTGGCCCAGCGCATATTGACCACCGTGGCATTGAGCGCTTCGGCGGCTTGCAAGGCCGGATAGAGCAGGGTGCCAAAAGCCAAAATGGCGATGCGTGGCCCCGCAGCAGCATCGGTGTGGTTGCGCTGGCGGCGGATTTCGCCCTTGCCAAAGGACAGAGGTTCTAAACTGTGCAGTGGGGCGACACCTGCACCCGCGCCGCGTGGATAGCGCACGGCCACCGGCTGGTTTTGGGCAAACGCCGTGCTGAGCAATTGGCGGCATTCGCGCTCATCAGCTGGGCAAGCCAGCGCCATATTGGGAATGCAGCGGATAAACGAAATATCGTAGGCCCCCGCATGGGTAGCGCCATCGGCCCCCACCAAGCCAGCGCGGTCTAGGGCAAACACCACCGGCAGATTTTGCAGCGCTACATCGTGAATCATTTGGTCATAGGCACGCTGCAAAAAAGTGGAGTAAATCGCCACCACCGGCTTGAGCCCTTCGCAGGCCAGCCCGGCGGCAAAGGTGACGGCGTGCTGCTCGGCAATGCCGACATCGTAATAACGCTCGGGGAACCGGCGATGGAACTCCACCATGCCGGAGCCTTCGCGCATGGCCGGGGTGATACCGACCAAGCGTTCATCTTGCGCCGCCATATCGCACAGCCAATCGCCAAACACCTGCGTGAAGGTGGGCTTGGGCGGGGTGGCGGGCTTGACCAAACCGACATTCGGGTCAAACTTGCCGGGGCCGTGGTAGGCGATGGGGTCAGCCTCGGCCTGTTTGTAGCCTTGGCCTTTTCTCGTCACCACGTGCAGAAACTGCGGGCCAGACAGGCTCTTGATGTTTTCTAGCGTGGGGATGAGCGAATCTAAATCATGGCCGTCAATCGGGCCGATGTAGTTAAAACCAAACTTTTCAAACAGGGTGGCGGGCACCACCATGCCTTTGGCTTGCTGCTCTAAGCGCTTGGCCAACTCCAACAAGGGCGGCGCATTTTTGAGTACGTTTTTGCCGACGTTCTTGGCTTTGGCATAGAACTGGCCGCTCATGAGTTGCGCCAGATAGCGGTTCAGCGCTCCCACCGGCGGGCTGATGCTCATGTCGTTGTCGTTCAGCACCACCAGCAGTTTGCAGTCTTCCACCCCAGCGTTGTTGAGCGCCTCAAAGGCCATACCGGCTGTCATGGCCCCATCGCCAATGATGGCCACGGCGTGGCGGTCTTCGCCTTTGCTACGCGCTGCCAAGGCCATGCCCAAAGCGGCGGAGATACTGGTGCTGGAGTGCGCGGTGCCAAAGGTGTCGTATTCGCTCTCGGCGCGTTGGGGAAAGCCGCTCAAGCCGCCCAACTGGCGCAGGGTGGACATACGCTCACGCCGTCCGGTAAGGATTTTGTGCGGATAGGTTTGGTGGCCCACGTCCCAGACTAAGCGGTCTTCTGGGGTATTAAAAACGCGGTGCAGGGCGATGGTCAGTTCTACCGTGCCCAAATTGGAACTGAGATGGCCGCCGGTTTGGGCTACGCTGTCAATAACGAAAGCACGCAACTCGGTGGCCAAGGCTTTGAGTTCGGTGCGCGGCAGGCGGCGCAGGTCTGCCGGTGAATTGACGGTCTGCAACAGGGGGTAAGGCTTGGTAGGCATGGAAGACAGGGTCTCTGGAAGGGCGGTGTCTGAAGCAGAGCGAAGAAAGAAAGTGCCGCTTAATAAGCGCGGTCAACCACCTTGTGGGCCAACCCGGCCAGCGCGCGGGTGTCGGGTAGGCCACTGGCGGCCAGTGCCGCCAGCGCCTGTTGGTGCAGCTGTTGGGCATAGGCTTGGGCAGGCTCCAAGCCCAGCAAGGAAACATAGGTGGGTTTGTCTTGGGCAGCATCTTTGCCCGCTGTTTTGCCCAGCGTCGCTGCATCGGCGGTAACGTCCAAAATATCATCGACCACCTGAAACGCCAGCCCCAGCGCGGCACCATAGTCGGCCAGTGCTGCTTGTGCGGCTACATCGGCTTGGCCACAAGCAGCGCCCATTAAAACGCTGCCTTGCAACAAAGCCCCAGTTTTGAGGCGGTGCATCTGGCGCAATTGGTCTTCATTCAGGGCAATGCCCACGCTGGCCAAATCAATCGCTTGGCCCCCGGCCATGCCTTGGGCACCAGCAGCACGCGCCAGCAAGCCACACAGGCGGGCTTGGATGCTATTGGGGATAGCGCTGGCCTCGGGCACCAGCAGCTCAAACGCCAAAGCTTGTAACGCATCCCCTGCCAACAGTGCCGTGGCTTGGCCAAACTGCACATGCACCGTGGGCTTGCCCCGGCGCAGTACGTCGTTGTCCATGCAGGGCATGTCGTCATGCACCAAAGAATAAGCGTGAATCAACTCAACCGCACAGGCGGCGCGCAAGGCGGCCTCGTCTGCCGTGGAATGCAAGGGACTGTGGGGGCTATCGGCGCTGGCCACGGCCTCGCGGGCGGCCAATACCAGCAAGGGGCGCAAACGCTTACCACCATCGAGCACGGCATAGCGCATGGCCTGCCCCAAACCCGCTGGGGCACCGTGGCCCACCCAGTCCGACAAAAAAGCCTCAACCCGCAGCAGATGGCCCTGCATCCAAGCAGCCATGTCAAGGGGGGGAGTGGTGTGGGGCATGGAAACGGGCCTGCAAAAGTCTAAAACCTTCAATTTTAGGCCGATACCGCTGGCAATACACGCATGGCCCCTGCGGGAATGCCCCACAAAATAACCCCACGGCCTATAATCCCATTCCCTGCAAGCCGGCCTCCTGCCGGTTTATTTTTTTCTCACCCGCGCCTTAAGCGCACCTCCCTGTGGGGAGTCTTTAGGTCAGGTCGTCCATGTCTGATTTAAGTCTTCGACTGCAGCAGGCTGCAAGCCAACTACCAGTTTCAAGCTACTTTGACGAGGCGCTGTTTCAGCGCGAGTTAGAACTCATCTTCCAGCGCGGGCCCCGCTATGTGGGGCACCAACTGGCAGTACCCAACGCCGGGGATTATTACGCCCTGCCCCAAGAAGGCGAGGGCCGCGCCTTGGTACGCAACGCCCAAGGCCAAATTGAGCTGGTCTCTAACATTTGCCGCCACCGCCAAGCGGTGATGCTCAAAGGGCGCGGCACTTTGCAGGGCCAAGGCAAGGGTTATGCCGGTGGCAACATTGTGTGCCCACTGCACCGCTGGACGTACAGCCCCAGCGGCAGCTTGTTGGGTGCGCCCCATTTTGCCCAAGACCCAGCTTTGGACTTGAAAAACTACCCCCTGCGCGAATGGAACGGCCTGCTGTTTGAAGACAATGGCCGCGACATTGCCACCGATTTGGCTGGCATGGGGCCACGGGCCGAACTCAGTTTTGAAGGCTTTGCCCTCGACCGGGTAGAACTACACGAATGCAACTACAACTGGAAGACCTTTATTGAGGTCTATCTGGAGGATTACCACGTCGGCCCCTTCCACCCCGGTTTGGGCAACTTTGTTACCTGCGATGATTTGCGCTGGGAGTTCAGCAAAGAGTATTCGGTGCAAACCGTGGGCGTAGCTTCTACTTTTGGCCATGCTGGCTCCAGTGTGTACCAGAAGTGGAAAGAGGTATTGCTGCAATACCGCGAAGGCAAATTGCCCGAGCGCGGCGCGATTTGGCTGACCTACTATCCCCACATTATGGTGGAGTGGTATCCGCATGTGCTTACCGTCTCGACGCTGCACCCCATCAGCCCGACCAAAACGCTGAACATGGTCGAGTTTTACTACCCAGAAGAAATTGTCGCTTTCGAGCGCGATTTTGTCGAAGCACAACAGGCCGCCTATATGGAAACCTGTATTGAAGACGACGAAATTGGCGAGCGCATGGATGCAGGCCGCAAAGCCCTGCTGGCGCGTGGCGATAATGAAGTTGGCCCCTACCAAAGCCCAATGGAAGACGGAATGCAGCATTTCCATGAGTGGTATCGCGCCACAATGGGTGCAGCGGTGCCGCAAGGCTGATAGCTATCGAGGCCGTGTAGCTGTCAGCAGCCCAACACCTTGGCGTTCACTGGCCAATCTCTGGCCATGTGAATGCTAAAGTGCTGCATTGCACTGCTTTGGAGAGAGTCCGTGAATTTTGAAGCTTGGCTGCGCCACCAAGGTCTTTCCGCATCTTCGGTCAAAAAATACGAAAGCGCTGTTCGTGGTGCCATGTCGCAGTGGGCCATAGACCACGGATTTATTGAGGGGCCACTGACTTCTTTGGTCAATCGCGCTTCCTTTGAAACCATTGCAGCCAAAATTCGTGCATTGCCGATATTTCAACAACGCAATCAGCGCGGCAACAATATGTACAATGCCGCCCTGATTAAATTTGGAGAATACCTTTCTAAAGGTTATCATGGCGATATTGAGTCCGACATTGATGCCATTATGGATTCGGCAGAAACGAGTCCAACCGAAAAATGCAACCTCGTCAAATCAAGAATTGGTCAGGGTATCTTCAGACAGAAGCTGATGGCTTACTGGGGCGCTTGTTCCGTCACAGGCTTCAAAGATACCCAACTGCTGGTGGCCTCACACATCAAACCTTGGAGTGTGTCAAACAATGCAGAACGCCTAGACCCATTCAATGGATTGCTCTTGATTCCAAATTTGGACAAAACTTTTGATGCAGGCTTTATCACCTTCAATCCGGCAGGGGTAATATTAATTTCTCCTTTATTGACCACGCCAGAAAAACTAGGTATCTCCCAGCAATTAAGCGTATCCCTCGCTCAACCACATCAGGTCTATATGGATTTCCATAGAACTACTGTTTTTCGTGCGGCTTAAACCATGCAAGCACTTTGGATGGTGCTGGCGGCTTTTTTGTTTGCCAGCATGGGGGTGTGCATCAAGTTCGCTTCGGCCTACTTTAATACGGCAGAACTGGTGTTTTACCGGGGATTGATTGGCATGTTGGTGCTGTGGGCGCTGGCACGCTCACAACGGGTGGTGTTGCAGACCCAATACCCGTGGATGCACGCTTGGCGCAGTTTGATTGGTGTCACAGCGATGGGCACGTGGTTTTATGCCATTGGTGCCTTACCACTGGCCACGGCCATGACGCTCAACTACATGAGCAGCGTATGGATTGCCGCTTTTTTTGTCGGCGGTGCGGTGTTGGCTTGGCGGCCCTCGTCCAACACCTCTGCACCCGCCCTGCAAGGGCCACTGGTGCTGACGGTGCTGGCTGGTTTTGCAGGCGTGGTGATGGTGCTGCGCCCCAGCTTAGACCAAAACCAAATGTTTGCTGGGGTGATTGGGCTGCTATCAGGTATGTCGGCGGCGTTTGCCTACTTGCAAGTCGTTACCTTATCGCGCGTGGGCGAGCCAGAGACGCGCACGGTATTTTTCTTTGCCATAGGCTCTACGCTGGCTGGGGCCGTAGCCACCTTGGTCATGGGCATCTCTGATTGGCCGGGCTGGCCGGGCTTGTGGCTGCTACCGATTGGGGTGCTGGCCTCGGGCGGGCAACTGTGCATGACACGCGCCTATGCCCGCGCCAGCAGCAGCCAACGCGGCACGCTGGTCGTGGCCAATTTGCAGTATTCGGGCATCGTATTCTCTGCCCTGTATGGCCTATTTTTGTTTGGCGACCACATCCCCCTCCAAGGCTGGTTGGGCATGGGACTGATTATCAGCAGTGGCATTGCCGCGACCGCACTGCGCGCGCGTGCTGCGTCGAAACTTTGACATGCTCTCCGGGCCAAACCCCTGAACCTTGCCTGAATCCCGGAGATTGTTACTACTGGACGGCGATACCCCACCGCATCAACTTACACTGATTTATTCAGCAATTTGATAACTAGCACTGAGGTTCAAACCGCTGAAGGCTTGATCAGCCTTGAGCAGGATGTGGTAGGTACCAGCTGTCGGTGAAAAGATATTACAAATCTCATTGTTTCCATAGTAGAAAGGGCGGCAATCGTATGCCGTGGTGTTGGGCATTTGAGCGAAACGCACATAAAGATCAGCGTCCCCAGTGCCACCACTGGTCTCAATCTTCAGGTTGGTGGCATTCAAAGGCACAGCCACAGAAAAATACTGTAGCGATCCAGCAGTTCCCACAAGATTGTTTTTTTGTAACCCATTGATCGTGCGACCACCACCGCTGGTCTTAAAATTGGCTATCACATTAGCGTTGCTAGTACCGGCTGGGATCGTACAACTGCCCATACCACTACAAATACCGCCCCAGCCGGTAAAAGTGCTGCCGCTCTGAGGCAAGGCAGTCAGGGTGATAGCCGTGGTACTGACAAAATTGGCGGATGTGCTGGAGCAATCGGCTGCACAGTTCAACCCGCTAGGGCTGCTAGTAACAACACCCATACCCGACTTGCTCAGGGTGACCAAGCGATTGTTGGCTGCTTGGGTGAAGTTAGCAGTTACGCTGCGTATGTTCTCCATCCGCACAATACAGCTGCTCGTACCACTACAAGCACCACCCCAGCCAGTAAAGGCACTACCGGATGTGGGCTGTGCAGCCAATGTTACTTGTGTGCCAGCAAGGTAGCTGGCCGAGCAAGTGCTGCCACAGTTGATGCCAGCGGGTGTACTCGTGACAATACCACTGCCTGTACCTTGGCGTGAAACGGTTAGTGCATAGTTCTGCGCTGTGGCAGTTTGGTAACTGGCCGTTAAAGTCAAGCCACTAAAGGCTTGATAGCCTTTTATCAGGATATGGTACGTACCAGCTGTTGGCGCAGGTATATTACAGACCTCATTGCTGCCAAGAAAAAAAGGACGGCAGTCGTATGTCGTAGTGTTAGGGACTTGTGCAAAACGCACGTAAAGATCAGCATCCCCTATCTCACCGCTAGTTTGAATTTTTAAGTTGGTGGCACCTGAAGGCACTGCCACAGAGAAATTCTGTGAAGAATTCACAGCTCCGCCGAGATTGATTTTTTGTAAAGCCGTAACCGTGCTGGTGCTGGTATTAAAACTGGCTGTCACACTGGCATTGGTGGCACCAGCTGGAATAATGCAACTACCAGTGCCACTACATGCTCCACTCCAACCTGAAAATGTAATATTGCTGTAAGGAATTACGGCTGACAGAGTAATAGCACTGCTTCTGGAGAAATTTCCTGAAGCTGTATTGCAACCTACGCCACAACTCAAACCAGTAGGACTGCTGGTAACAATACCCATTGCGTTACCCGATTTATTCAGGGTGATGGTACGTGTGGTAGCCGTAGTGGCATTGAAACTGGCTGTCACCTCAATAGCGCTGCTGCCTGCAGCAATAGTGCAGCTGCCTGTACCGCTGCAAGCGCCACTCCAGCCTGCAAAAGTGCTACCAGCAGAAGCTTGAGCCACAAGGGAGATAACCGCAGTCTTAGCAATGACTGGCCACGAGCGAGTGCAACTGGGGTCACAGGTAGTTCCAGGCGGCGTGATGGTCACACTGCCAGTACCACTGCCCGCTTTATTCAGGGTGAACGGACGGGCATTGGTGTTTGTGCTGTTGAAGCTGGCCGTCACGCTAGCGCTGCTGATGCCAGCTGGAACCGTACAACTGCCGGTACCACTGCAAATACCACCCCAGCCAGCAAAAGTGCTGCCGCTGTAGGGCATGGCCGTCAGCGTGATAGCCGTGGTCGTGGCAAAATTGGCCGACGCACTGCCACAACCGTCTGCACAAATCAAGCCGCTAGGGCTGCTGGTAACAACACCCGTGCCAGTACCCGATTTGCTCAACATAACCAGACGAGTGCTAGCTACTGCTGCCGTAAAGTTGGCCGTCACGCTACGTGCGCTGTTCATACTGACGGTACAGCTGCTGGTGCCGCTACAAGCACCGCCCCAGCCGGTAAAAGTACTGCCCGATGCGGGCTGTGCGGTCAGTGTGACTTGCGTGCCAGCACTGTAGTTGGTCGAGCAACTGCTGCCACACTGGATGCCAGCAGGCGTGCTAGTGACGGTACCGCTACCCGTACCTTGGCGTGACACGGTGAGCATGTAGTCTTGCGCTGCACCATCCAGCGGTAGATGGGTTTCGGCACTGCTTTGCAACACACTGGCCACACGCCAAGGGCTAACCCCCCAAACGTGGTTAGTGCCAAAATTGAAGCTGATGTTAGAGTTTCCTGAACGCAACGTATGGCAATAACTCATGATGGTGCCAACACCTGTGCCAGAGCTACCACCAGTGGTGGAGCCTATTCCGGGCAAAACCCCGCTACGGGATGCCCCCCCTAACTGGATAGCGCACTGGCTGCCCACTTCATCAGAATAACAGCAGTCAATGGCACCCCCTTGATTGGAGCCAAGATAAGGTTCGTCAAATTCATGCGTGTGGCTACTACCAAAAGCGTGGCCAATTTCGTGTGCAATGCCCAAGGCATCCCAAACCACCCGTGGGTTACTGGCCGAAAAGCCACCGTCAATATTCGCAGTAACACCATACGCATAGGTTTTTTGGTCGTCTGCCAAAGTGTTCAAATAAGCCTGACCACCACCCGCATTCCGTGCGCTTAACAAATGCACGTGGTGGCGTGGTTGACCAATTCGGCTAGAGGCGTTCCAGTGGTTCTTCAGTTCAGTGAGCAAGGTGCTGGTTGAACTCCCAGTCCAAGGGTCTGCAGGGCTGGTGTACACATTGATCTGCGTCACATTCAACCGTGCACCCACCTCAGTTTCATACTGTGAACTCACATAACCCATTAAATCGGTGACATAGGCATGCACAGCAGCACTGCTACCCAAGCGCTGGAACAATTCATAGTCTGTCTCAACAATGATATTCGCCCGTCGTTGTGCGCCCAAGGCCTCGGCGCCTTGCGAAGCAACACCAATGAGACCTGCGCGCATTTGGTTGTTGTGTATATTTTCTAATAAGGCGGCAGAAGGCGGAATGTAGTGTTTTTTAGTGAATTCACTATTCACCCCACACACAAAGGGTTCACTAGGTGCGTCCGCTGTGAAATCGACCCGGCGTGAGTGCAGCGCCGGTGGGCTGGCCGCTGTGCCCGGTGTAGCACTAGCGCCAGTAGCAGCATAAGCGGCGGACATATCGCTGACAAACACCTCTTCGCCACGGCGCACAATGCTACGCGTGTTGCCCTGACTGTCTATCGACACAAAGACATTGCTCTTAGGGTCACCGACCAATTGGCCCGTAAAGTGCGTGCGAGGGGCCGGGCGCATCGTGGTCACTTTGGTACCCGAATGCTCGACCAATAGCGGAGTGGTTTCATCAGTATTAGTGCGGCGCAGATTGGCACTGGCCAACTCCCCACTCTGGTTATCCAGCGGCAGGCGCTCAAGACGCAGCATGCCACCAGGAGGTACAGTCAACGCCTGACGCACATCCATGCCAGGAGTCTGAGCCACAGGCAGCTCCAAAACGGTTTGCGCGATGGCAGGCGCGAACAGCGCAACGCCGAGCAGCAAAGCTGCAAGCCGATTACGCACGGATAAAAAGACCATTCGAATACTCCTGAGCAGGCAAATGATCGCAATTTAACCTATGCTAGGAACAGTAACGATTCCATACAGCGGTCTAGTTCATGCTGTTCACGCGTGTTTGGTGCAAAAACCACAGTGCCAGCCATGCTGGCATGGCCCATTCAGCAAAAAAAGTGGTTCAGGTGCAAAAAAATAAAAGGCCACCTCCGCAGGGTGATGCACAAATAGTGTTGCAGTGCAGCAGGCAGTGCAATAGGCAAATGCAGCCCCGTGCTGCACAGCTTGTAAGGCAAATTCCTACAAGGCTGTCTGCTTACCTGACACAAAGTAGCGGCAAAGCCCGACTTAATTTTTGATTGGCATGTGTTCACAATCCATTTCAACGGTTCACCCATGTGCCGTGGCTTGAAACCCCCGACCGAACTGAAAGGATTGCACCATGACCAACGAACAACTGCTTGCCGAGATTCGCGAAGCCAACCTGACCTACCTGATGCTGGCCCAAACCCTGATTCGCCAAGACAAAGCCGAAGCGGTGTTCCGTCTGGGCATCAACGAAGAAGCTGCCGATATTTTGGCCTCTTTGTCGGCCGCACAAGTCATGAAACTGGCTTCGCGCAATACGCTACTTTGCAGCTTCCGCGTCGATGACAACCTGGTCTGGAGCTTGCTGACCAACCACAACACCCCGAAAAAGGTGGGCAACGAAGCCACCAACACCCTGCACGCCAACATCCTGATGGCCAGCCGCGTGTCAGAAGTTCTGTAAGCCTGTATCGCCCTGCCTGCCCCGATTGGAGATTGCACCATGACCGCCACCCACACCCCTGCCGCCCCAAGCAACACCAAAGTGGCCAAGACCACGGCCAAGAGCGTACTCAACGAATCGAAGCAAATTGAGCGCGCTGCCATGTTGATTGGCATGGGGGCCAGAATGCAGGTGTTGGAGTCGGAAACCACGCTGTCGTATGAGCGCCTGATTCGCCTGTACAAAGAAGTGGCGGGCAAATCACCCTCCAAAGGTCAGTTACCCTTCTCGACCGATTGGTTCCTGACGTGGCAAGAAAACATCCACAGCTCGCTGTTTTTGAACATCTACGAATACCTGTCCAAAGGGATTGAGCTGGACTCGGTGGACCAACTGACCAAAGCCTATCGCCTGTACATCGAGCAAATCCAGATGGCCCAAGTAGAGCCACTGTTGTCATTCACGCGCGCTTGGCGCTTGGTCAAGTTTGTCGATGCGGGGATGCTCAATCGCACCAAATGCGCGCAATGCGGCGGCCAGTTTGTGACCGAGTTGTACGAAAACCGCCACTACACCTGCGGCCTGTGCAATCCGCCAGCACGCGCGGGCAAAAGCAAAGCCGCCGGTTCTTTGATGCTGCACTGAGCGATTTACGCGTAAGCCAGCCCCATTTGGGCCAAGCCGACCAAATTGACCGTGCTGGCATTGAAATCGGTGTTAGCGGCCAAGGCCAATAATTGGGCTTGCGTGGCCTCGCCGTTGTCGAGCAGGGCGGTAAAGCTGGCCTGTGTCGCGGCATCTGGGGCGCTGCCCACCACGTTTTGGTACACCGTTTTGACAAAATCAGCATGGCTAAGTTGATTAAACAGGCCGATATTGACCACCACTTGCGCCACCTCCTGCAAGCTCCAACCTTGGTCAAATAAATTCAGCCCCACACCCACGGTATCCGGGGTAAGGGCCGTGAGGCCCGCCGCTGCGTTAATCAGCAAAGCGGTTTTGCCCGCGTTGCCATTCAAGTCGTAGGCATATTGGCCATCGGTAAAGTGCAGGCGGGCTGCATCGGTCACGGTTTCGCTGCTGTGCTGGCCGTCTATTTTGGTGACGGTCAGGCTTTTGCTGCTGCCGTTGAGCTTGACACCGTATTCCAAGCGGCTACCGCTGTAACTGGCAATCGCCACCCCATACGAATTGCCCTGCAAGGTGTGGCTGGTAGGCTGCAAAGTTTCTGCGAGCGTGTAGCGGTCGGCGCTGTAAATGCTCAAAAAATAGGGATAGGGGATGTCTTGGTAATGTATCCCGTTGAAGCTAAAACGGGCGGTTTTTGTCTGGCCTATCGCATCCACCACATCCATGCCGTCAATCACCTTGCCAAACACCGCATAGCCGGGCTGGCTGGGGCTTTGGTAGTTGAGCCAAGCGTTATTGGCCGTATTGACAAAAAATTGTGCCGTGGCTGAATCAGGCTCAGATGTGCGCGCCATCGCTATCGTGCCGCGCTCATGGTTCAGGCCAGTATTGGATTCCAACGCAATAGGCGTGCTGGTGGGCTTGGGCTGCAAGGCATGGTCAAAGCCACCGCCTTGCACCATAAATTGGTCAATCACCCGATGGAACAGGGTGCCCGCGTAAAAATCGGCATCCACATAGGCCAAAAAATTGGCCACGGTGGCGGGCGCGTGCTGAGGGTACAACTCGACGGTCAATGGGCCGTAGTTGGTGTTGATGAGAACGAGTGGATTGCTGCTGGTGTTGGGCATGGCGTTGAATGCAAAAACAGAAAACGGCGCAGTCTAGCCCAGCTGCACCCGCATGGCAGCAGCATCCCATTAACGGGCGTAGAGCAGCGCGCGCACGTTGTCATCCATCGGCAAGGTGTAATCGGCAGCGGCTACTACCAAATTGCCCACCGGATGCACCAGTTTCAGGCTGACGTACACCGCCCGTTGCGATACCGCATAGGTGCCTATCAGCACGGCTTGGGCATCATGGCGCTGGCTCACTTCGTGCAGCTCGCGCGAGAGTAGCAATTCGCCTTGGCTAGGAAGCATCACCAAGTTGTCGCGCAAGCGTGGCTCGACCACCAACACACCGCGCTGCACCAGCTGGCCAGCCAGTTGTTCAGACAGGGTGCGCCCTAGGCGCGAGGATTCGCCCAGCCTATCCACACTGACCAAGGTAGCCACCAGCAGGGGGCGCGCGGGGTCCAAAGCGGTATTTTTAAGCAATATATCAATTGCTTGGGCGTTGCTTTCGACCAAATCGGCGCGCACATGGGCCGCGTCGCCATAGTAGTAACGGGCGCAACCGGGCAGGGCCAGTGCAGCGGCCAACAAGGCCAAGGTGGCGGTACGGCGTTTCATGGGGCAATCACCCGCCATGTTTTGATGGGCGTAGGGCTTGGAAAGGGCGGCGGTGGAGCATACAAAAAGGCATCGTCGGGGTCTAGGTAGTAGATGTCGGCGGTGCGCGTCAGGTAGCGCTTTTCGCTCTCTAGCGAGGTGCTAATCAGCACTTCGGTGCGGGTGGGCCACGGCCCCATGTTGTAGTGGTGCGGTGCCGTGGATACTGGCACGGTGTTGCTGCTGCCGCCGTCACCGACCTCGGGGCCGGTGCGCCCAGGGGCGGGCGGCTGCCAGTTGCGTAGTACCGATACCCCCGATGCCAGCGGCATGGCACTGCGGGCCAACAGTTGATTAATCGGGGTGCCGTGGGCAATCAATTGGGCATCCACGTGCAACACCACCTTGGTGGGTTCGGTAGAGACCGTGATGTTTTTATCTAACAAGCGCGTCAGCAGCAGTTTGTGAAAGCCCGTGCTGAATTCAGTGGTTTGGCTGGTCTTAATCGACAGGGGGTATTCACCCGGTGGCCATTCGCTGATTTTGTAGGCAATGCGCTCGGCCACATCGTTGGCCAGCACATCCCAATGGTGGACGGCCATCGCTTTTTTCTGGCCACTGGGAGCGTGGCGCTCTAAATGGGGCAAATCAGCCACGGTGCCGCAACCGGCCAGCGCCGCCGCAGCCAACAGAGGCAGAAGGAGAGGGGGCAGAATGCGCCGGGTGGGGTAGGGCTTGGCTTGCATAGGCTGCGATGGTAGCGGCCCTTGGCTGGGTGCAATCGCTCAATTAAATGCCGATTCGCCATCTTCTTTACACCTGCTGGGACAGCGCAGGCACTTACAGCGGCAAAATTGGCGCATGAACGCGCGCGCATCTTCGTCTGGTAAAACCCCAGCAAAACCCCCACGGCCTGCTGCTGCAACTGCGGCAACTGCAGTATCCCCGACAGCTCCGGCAACCCCCGCTTTTGATTTGGTGCGGCTGGCTTTGATTTGGCTGGCTTTTTTGGCCACGGTGGCCATGCTGCACTGGGGTAGTGCGGTGTGTATCCCGATTGTGTTGAGTTTGCTGTTGGCCTGTGCTTTGCAACCGGCGGTGCAAACCCTGCAAGGCTGGCGCATTCCGCGTGCGCTCAGTGCTGCGGTGTTGCTGCTGACGCTGGTGGCGGGGCTGGCCGGTAGCAGTTGGTTTTTGAGCGATGGGGCCTCGCAATTGGTGGATGCCTTGCCGGTGGCAGCGAAAAAAGTGCGTGACCAGCTGCGTAGCCAAAGCCGCGCGGGCAGCGGCGGCACGCTAGAGACGGTGCAAAAAGCGGCCACGCAAATTGAACAAGCCGCCCAAGAAAATGCCACGCTTGCCACGCGCCGGGGGGTGCAGCGCGTGGTGGTGGAGCGCCCGCCGTTCAATGTACGCGATTATGTGTGGCCAGGCACGCTGGGGCTGGTCTCGGGGCTGGCGCAATTGGCCGCTGTGGTTTTTTTGAGTTTCTTTTTGTTGGCCTCGGGCGATTTGTTGCGGCGCAAACTGCTGGGCATGGTCGGCCCCGGCGCACAGCGCCAGCAAAGCGCCTTAGATATGGCCGATGAAATCAACACCCAAGTGCGCCGTTATTTGCTGGTGCAACTGTGGACCAGCGCCTTGGTGGGCGTAGCCACCGGCTTGGCGTATTGGGGACTGGGTTTGCAGCAGGCAGCCGTGTGGGGCGTGGCAGCGGCGGTGCTTAATTTGGTGCCTTATGTCGGCTCCTTGGTGGTGACGGGTGGCTCGGCCTTGGTGGCTTTTTTGCAATTTGGCACGCCCAATATGGCGCTGGCGGTGGGCGGGGCTTCGTTGCTGATTCATACGCTGGTGGGCAATCTACTCACGCCTTGGCTGACCAGCCGCACCAGCAGCCTGAACCCGGTAGCGGTGTTTGCTGGCATCATGGCGTGGGGTTGGCTGTGGGGCGTTTGGGGCTTGTTGCTGGGTATCCCGCTGATGATTGCTATTAAGGCAGTGTGTAGCCGGGTGGCGGCCTTACACCCAGTGAGCGAGTTAATGGGCAATTGACGTGTGCGGCAATTCTGGCGTTTTCCGCGCACAATGGCCGTTTATCGTTTTTGCTCTGATTGACCCATGAAATTCCAAGGCTCCTCCCAATACGTTGCTACCCAAGATTTGATGCTGGCCGTGAATGCGGCCATCAAACTCCAGCGTCCGTTGCTGGTCAAAGGGGAACCAGGCACCGGCAAAACCATGCTGGCCGAGGAAGTAGCGCAAGCCTTGAACCTGCCACTGCTGCAATGGCACATCAAGTCCACCACCAAAGCGCAACAGGGTTTGTATGAATACGATGCCGTCAGCCGCCTGCGCGATTCGCAATTGGGCGATGCTGACAGCAGCGAGCGCGTGCAAGATATTCGCAACTACATTGTGAAGGGTGTGCTGTGGCAAGCTTTTATGGCCGAGCAGCCGGTGGCCCTGCTGATTGACGAAATCGACAAAGCCGATATTGAGTTCCCCAACGACCTGCTGCGCGAACTCGACCGCATGGAGTTTTATTGCTACGAAACGCGCGAGCTGATTCGTGCCAAGCACCGGCCCGTGGTGTTTATCACCTCCAACAACGAAAAAGAGCTGCCCGATGCCTTTTTGCGCCGCTGCTTTTTTCACTACATCAAATTCCCCGAGGCGGACACCATGCGCCGCATTGTGGAGGTGCATTTTCCGACGCTGAAAGGTGAATTGTTGGCCGCTGCCATGAAAACGTTTTACGACGTGCGCGGCCTGCCCGGCCTGAAAAAGAAGCCCTCGACCAGCGAGTTGATTGACTGGCTCAAGCTCCTAGTGGCCGAGGATATTCCGCTGCAAGCGCTGCAAAGTGCCGACAACAAAGTGTCGGTGCCGCCGCTGGTAGGCGCCCTGCTGAAAAACGAGCAAGACGTGAGCTTGTTTGAAAAACTGGTGTTGATGAACCAGCGCCATCGCTAAGGCACCGATAGCATCCTTGGCTGGCATCGGCTTGGGTGTGGCACCAGCCTCCCAGCCGATTAAAGTTTGAACACGCTCACGGTTTGCACGACGGCATTGGCTTGCTGCTCTAAGGATTGGGCAGCGTGCGCGGCATCTTGCACCGAGGCAGCGTTGTCGCGCGTGCCGTGGTCCATCTGAATCACGGCCTGTTTGACTTGGTCAATGTCCAGCGCTTGCTGCTCGCTGGCGCTGGTAATCTCTTGCATGATGCTGGCGGCCCGCTGTACGCTACCGACAATCTCTTGCATGGTGCTGCCCGCGTCTGCCACCAGTTGGCTGCCGACCTGTACGCTCTGCACCGAGCTGCCAATCAGGGTTTTGATTTCTTTGGCCGCTTCGGCAGAACGGCCGGCTAGATTTCGTACTTCAGAGGCTACCACGGCAAAGCCGCGCCCTTGTTCGCCAGCGCGCGCGGCTTCTACTGCTGCATTCAGGGCCAAAATATTGGTTTGGAAGGCAATGCCGTCAATCACGCCAATGATGTCGGCAATTTTGCGCGAGGAGGTATTGATTTCTTCCATCGTTTTTACCACCTGTGATACCACTGCACCGCCTTTGGCAGCAATGTTGGAGGTGTCCCCGACCAAATGATTGGCCTGTTTGGCGCTTTCGTGGTTTTGCCGCACCGTCAGCGATAAAGTCTCCATCGCGGCAGCCGTTTGTTCTAAGGCGCTGGCTTGCTGCGCGGTGCGTGTGGACAAATCCAGATTGCCGCGCGCAATTTGTGTGGTGGCACTGGCCATCGCCTCGGCGTTGCGGCGAATGTCTGTCACCACCCGAATCAGGTTTTGCTGCATGGCGTGGACATTGGCATTGAGGCTGTGTTGGTCTCCGGCTTGTACGGTGATGCTTTCGCTCAAATCACCCCGGCCCACATGGCGCACCAGCGCGGCGGCCTGTGCTGGTTCTACGCCCAAATCGCGCCACACCGAGGTGATGATGGCGTGCGAACCCAGCCCCAGCCCCAACACAATTAACACCCCCATGCCAATATTGACCATCAGCCCTTCGCGTTGTGCCGTTGTAAGGCTGGTAAAGCGCTCTTCTAAGGTAGCGTGGGCTTGGGTGCGCGACAAATCCACTTGGCGCATCAGTTCTTTTTGTGCGGCCCCCATGCGCTGAAATTGCTCCGGCGAGGTCTGCTTGTTCAACATACTTTGCGTGGCTTGCAGGGCGGCGCTTTGGTAGGCTTCAAAAGCCGTACTCAACTGGCCCACCAGTTCGCGTTTGCCATCGAGTTGGCGCGATTTTTCTAAAGCAGCCTGCACATGTTGGATGGTTTTTTGTGCATCCTTGAGGCGGTCGGCATCATCTTCTACCGCTGCTGCCTGAAAATCAGCCTGCAACTGGTGGATGCCGCGCTCGGCATCGAACAAATGCTCCAGAAACGGGGTTTCCACCGTGCGTAGCAGTTCTAGGTTGCGGTGGTTGTTCCAGCCCATCACCAAGCTGATGAGCAGCCCGACCGCAAACACCACCCCCACGCTGAGTGGCAAGAGCCATATTTTGAGGCGAAATTTCATGGTGTGAAAATATGATGGCGAATCGGGTGGGCTGAAAATGGGGCTTTAATCAAGGCTCAACAGCACTTTGACCGAAGCATCGACCGCAGATTTTTCTATATAGCCAATCGCCTTGGGGTTGGCGGCCAATACCTTTTTCACTTCGGCAGAGTTGGCCAGCTCTTTAGGCAATGTGGCTTTACCCGAAAACACCAAGCGCGCCCAAGCGGCCTTGACTTGGGCGGCAGATTTGCCGGTGGCTTTGCTATAAAACTGCTCGCGCACCGGGGCTGATTCTGACTGGTCTAGCAGTGTTACGGCACCCACACCGGGCAGCTGGTCGGATTTACCCAAAAACAGCGCCGATGCCTGCTCTGCACTCAAAGCGCTGGCAGCACTTTGCGCCCCGGCCACCACAGCCACTTGGGCATAAGCCAGCGGCCCCAAGAGTAAACCTGCGATGAACAAGCAGGTAGAGTGAAATGGTTTCATGCGGCCCCCAAAAAATCAGAAAACACGGTCGTAGCTGATGCGTAGCACCGTGGAGTGGCCGCCAAAGACGTTGCTATCGTCTGTGTTTCTGTCCACTTGGGCCTTAACGGTGCTGCTGGAAGACAGGTCGTAGCGCAAGGAGACTGAACTGCGGTGGTAGTTGCCCACGGTGTAGGCTTGGCTATCGGTAGTGCGCTCTCTAAAGCGGGCATAGTTGATGAAGGGTGTCCATTTGCCAAAGCGCATCCCTGCACCCACGGTCAGTGCTGGGGCAGTGACTTTGTAGCCATCCAGTTTGCGTGTGAGTTGCGTAAACTCGGACAGCACAAACCATTCATCCATGTCTAGGTTGGCCGCCAAGCCATAAGCGCGCATAGTAGCTTGTCCATTCACGTCTGCGCTGGCGGGGTCATTGTTGTAGGCGCTGGCTTTGGCGCCCATCATGACAGCACGCAGGGTAAGCGGGCCGTGGTTGACCTCAATATCTCCGCCGATAATATCTTTCCAGCGCACTTGGGTTTTACCGGCGGGATAGTACAGTTTTTGGTAGCGCGAGCTGCGGACGGTTTCTTGACCGGCAAACACGCTGGCCGTGAGGGTGGCCTCGCCCACATTGCGGTTGTAGCGCAAACTAGCCCCGTTGTAGTTGGTGGCTTCCCAGCCGTACAACTCGGGCGGCGGCGATATCCAAGGGTAAGCCACGCCAATATCCTGAAAATCTGAGTAGTAATACAGCGGAATGCGTTTGCGGCCCAAATACAGCTCAAAATTTTGGTTCAGCTTGTAGCTGCCAAAAGCCCATGCCACATCAGGGGTGGCGCGCGTGCCCCGGCTGACCAACTGCACCGTCAGGCCGGCTTGCTCGTTCAGGGTGTATTTGCCTTGCACGCCTATGCGCGATTCTGGCCGCAGCGTGAACTCATCACCATAGACACCGGCGTTGCTCCAATCGGCCACATAGCAGGGGCATTGCACGTCTTTGATGGTGTTGGGTCCGGTATAGCCTGCATCTAAACTGCCATTGGTCACTTTACCGCCCACCAGCGAGACATAGCCCGACAGCTTGAGTTTGGATTCGGTGTTGGGGCTGGGGCTGGTGGTGGCCTCTTGTGCGGAGGCCGACAAGGCAGCCCCCAGCAACAAGGCTCCACCCCATAAATGGGGCTTGATTTTGGACATGGAATCAATCATGGTGAAAATGGTGCTGAAAATTATTTCATGCGGCCTTGAATGGGCGCTGACAAACAAACAGCTTGGTATGGCTCTTTGTACTGATTTTTGAGCTTAAAGTGTTGCCTGTTTGGTGGCAACACCCGCAGTGGCAAAACTGGCCATTTCGCGCAAAATGGCACAAGCCGATACCAACAAGGGCCAAGCCAAAGCCGCGCCCGAACCTTCGCCCAAGCGCAAGCCAAAATCCAATAAAGGCTGGGCTTGTAACTGCGCCAACATCAAGGCATGGCCCGGCTCGCCAGAGTTGTGAGAAAAAACGCAGCGTTGCAATACCAAAGGCTGCAAACGGCTGGCCACCAACACCGCCGCCGTGGTGATAAAGCCATCGACCAAAATCACGCGGCGCTCGCTGGCCGCTTGTAGCACTGCGCCTACCATCGTGGCTACTTCAAAGCCGCCCAAGGCGGCCAGCGCGTCCAGAGGTTCAATGGCATCGGCATTGGCTTGCAATGCTTGCTGCAATACGGCGCGTTTGCGGGCAATGCCAGCGGCATCCAGCCCGGTGCCTGCGCCGGTGCAGGCTTCTAAAGAGGTGCCGCACAGCCGCGCCAATAGTAGTGAGGCTACCGAGGTATTGCCAATGCCCATCTCGCCCAATAACAGCGCATTGCCGGGCAGCTGGCGTACCAGCTCCATGCCATGCGCCAGCGCCTGCGTGCATTGGGCCGCGCTCATGGCCGGGCCGATAGAGGCATCTTGCGTAGCGGCAGCGACTTTGCGAATACACAATTGGGGCTGGCCAGCGATGGCTTGGCGGGGGGCAAAATCACGCGCTACACCGCAATCCACCACGGTCAGGGCCAAGCCATGTTGCCGGGCCAGCACGCTCACAGCAGCGCCACCGGCCAAAAAATTATCGACCATTTGCCAAGTGACATCGCTGGGGTAAGCGGATACCCCTTTGGCGGCTAAACCATGATCGGCGGCAAACACCACCATCTGTGGTGCCTCTAACTGGGGTTGCTCGGTGCCCAAAATTTGGCCCAACTGCAAGGCCAGTGCCTCTAAGCGGCCTAGCGCTCCCAGAGGCTTGGTTTTGTGGTCTAGTTGGTGTTGCAATGCTTGCGTCAGGGCAGCGTCGGTCAAATCGGCGACAGTGGGCAATTGCAAAGGTGTAGGCATAAAAAACGCTCAGAAGAAAAGAAAAAAACAGAACAAAGACAGGACATTGGCAGCATCACCCCAAAGTAGCAGGCAAAACCAAGACAATATCGGCCCACTACTTGCCAACCTTTTTTGCGGAATATAAAAATATGGCCACCCCCCCCCAGAGTAACCAGCGGCTCGATTGGCTACCCAGCAGCGCACTAGCCAGCTTACCCACCGTATCGTCCAGCAACTACCGGGGTGGCTTGCGCCATTTTGCCATTGGGGTCACACTGGTTTCGACTTGCCATAACGGCGTGCGCGCGGGCCTGACGGCCACTGCCGTCTGCTCGGTCACCGCCGAACCGCCACGTTTGGTGGTGTTTGTGAATAAAAATGTGGCCGCTTGTGATTTAATTTTTCAAAGTGGCGCGCTGTGTATCAATGTGCTGGCCGCCGAGCAAGAAGAATTGGCCAAAGCGTTTGCCTCGATGATTCCAGACGTACAAGGCGAAGCCCGGTTTAATTACGGCACTTGGGACAAGGCCGTGACGGGGGTGCCGGTATTGCACAATGCACTGGCCAATTTTGATTGTCGCGTGGTCAAGGTGTTTGAAGAAAGCACACACCAAGCCTTTGTCTGCGAAGTGCTGGCCACGCGCGAGCGCAGCGATGGCGACGCTCTAATTTACCTTAACGGGGCGTTTCGGAGTCTGCCGCAATAAGGCCCGCCAGCACGCCGGGGGCAAAGTGGCGCTCGATGTAGGCGGCCATGTTGTCAAACACCTGCTCTAGCGTGGGGGCAGCGGCCCCAAACAGGGCTTGCAGGGCAGCTGGATCTTCTAGCAGACCGTGCAGGTACAGGCCCAACACATTGCCCGCGTTGTTTTGCCACGCCAAGCCGGGCAGCACCTCGCGTGCCACATCGCCCTTGGCGGCCATTGCCGGGTGTTGCGCGGTTTGGCCGTGGTGGATTTCGTAGCCTTGCACTAGTACCCCAGACAGCGCCGCCCACGCGCCGGACAAGGGGCCAAACTGGGCTTGGGTATGGCGCAAGGTTTTGGCCGCTTCAAACACCGTGACCAAGGGCAGCAAACCCAAACCGGGGCCATTGCCGTCAATGCCGTTGGGGTCAATCAGGGCTTCGCCCAGCATTTGCAGGCCACCACAAATGCCCAATACCCGCCCGCCAGCGTTGGCATGGGCCGCCACGGCGGCATCCAAGCCTTGGGCGCGCAACCACGCCAAATCAGCCGTTGTGGCCTTGGAGCCGGGCAGCACCAGCCAATCGGTACGCGGGTTTAGTCCGACCAATTCTGCCGGGCTGCGCGCCCACAGCAGGCGCAGGCCGGGAATATTCTTCAGGGGCTGAAACTCATCCAAATTGCTCAGGCGCGGGTAGGCCACCACGGCCACGGTGGTATGGACCACGCCTTGGCTGTGCTTGCGGTCGTCAAACACGCCATCTTCTTCGGGCAGGCCATGCTGCCACCACATCGGCAAGGTGGCCACGGTGGGCACGCCAGTCAGGTCTTGCAGCATTTGTGGCGCAGGGGCCAGCAAAGCGGCATCGCCGCGAAACTTGTTCAGCACAAAACCGTGGATGAGTGTGCGCTCTTCTGGCGGTAACAAGGCCCAAGTGCCATACAAATGGGCGAAAGCGCCGCCTCGGTCAATATCGGTGACCAGCAGACAATGCGCTTGGGCATGGCGGGCTACGCGCATGTTGACGATGTCGCTGGCGTGCAGGTTGATTTCGGCGGGGGAACCTGCCCCTTCGATTACCACCACGTCGTTTTGGGCGCGTAAGTCATCCAAGGCTTGTTGGATGGCGGGCCAAACTTTGTCACTGCGCCCACGCCAAGGCATGGCGGTGAGTTGGGCATCGACTTGGCCCAGCAGCACCACTTGGCTATGGGTGTCGGCCTCGGGCTTGAGCAACAGCGGGTTCATGCGTACCTCGGGCAACGCACGGGCAGCCAGGGCCTGAAAGTATTGCGCGCTGCCAATCTCACCCAAACTGCCGCCCGGCCCCACCACGACACGGGCGTTGTTGCTCATGTTTTGCGCCTTAAACGGTGCCACCTTCAAGCCTTGGTTGCTCAACCAGCGGCACAGCGCGGTGGCAAGCCAGCTTTTACCGGCACCGCTGGTCGTGCCCAACACCATCACGCAGCGTGCCGGGCGGGCAGAAACAGGGAGTTCAACAGACATGGCACGGGCAGCGCAAAGCAAGGTTTACGGTTTGGAAGAAGAAGGGGGGCGCGACAAAGCGGCAATTTCTTCCTCTAAGTCAGCGGGCAGGTTGAAATCCATCGAGAACTCTTCGCCATCTAGGATGATGCGTTGTCTCTCAGGCGCTGCTGGCTTGGCCAGCGCAGCGGCCAATTCTGGACTGGAAATGGCGGCTGTGGTGCTGGCGGCCACCGGTGCAGGGGCATTGGCAGATGCGGGTGCGGGTGCTGGGGGATTAGCAGCAGTCTCTAAACTTTGCCCTGGTAGCCAAGAAAAATCATCCATCGACAAGCCAGCGTCTTGGGGTGCTGGGGGCACGGCTACCAACATCGGTTCTGCTGCCAGCACTGGCGCTGATGATGGCAACACTGCGGGGACTGCCGCCTGTATCTCATCTATCGCCTCCATCGCATCGACTTCGTCTTTGAGCGGCGTGGTGCGCTCGCGTGGCGGTGGCAAGCCTCGGGCGTGGGCCGGTGTGGTTTGGGCAATGGCGTACAACAACATCAAATCGTCGTAGGCATTCAAATCAAACACCGGCATTGTTTCAGAACGCTGGAACAAGCAGCGCTCTAAGGCTTGCAATACCTCTTGCTGGCTCCATTGGGCTTCAATTTGGGCCAAGGTTTCGGTATAACTCAACAAAGAGCGCCCTGCTTGGTGAAACTGGGCAAACGCTGGCACTTGTGCATTGAAATACTGATGAAACTCGGCGCGCAATTGGGCAAAATCTTCGGTGCGGCCCAAAGAATGGTACAGGCGCAACAACTCCAAATAGGCCAAAGGCGAAGAGGTATCGTTTTCGGCGATGTGCTTTTTCATCACCCCAATGGCTTGCTCGTTCTCGCCCACCGAGACAAAAAATTCGGCCTGCTGTTGCAAATCGAAGATGGCCTCGGGGTTAATTAACTGGCGCGGCTGTAACTGGGGTGCCGTGACCACGCTGGGCACAGGCTCTAGTACATCGGTCAGGACTGGAAATTGGGCATCTGCCGCATCCGCTTCCAGAGATTCCATCAAAATCAAATCGACACCCATAGCCGCTGTGTCGGAGGCTAAGGTACTCTCCCAAGGGTCATTGCTGTGCGCTGATGCTGCTGGCGCTGGGGACGAAACTGCACTCGCTACCACGGCTGTTGGGGCCTCTGGTGTCGGCACAGCGGGGGCTGGCGGTGCAGGGGGCGTGGCATCAGCGGCCCACCTCGCTTTTGCCGCCAATAGCGCGCGGCTACGCCGCCACAGCCACAAGGCCCATGCCAATAATGCCACCAACAGGCCCAGCAGCATATACACCACCGTGGCCGAAAAACGCTGTTGCTGTACCTGCTCTAATTGCAGCTGTAATTGGGCATTGGCCGCGCGCAACTCGTCTATGTTGGCGCGCAAGGCCACCAAATTGGCAAGCAATTGCTCTTGCTCTTTTTGTTGCGCTTCAGACCACTCCAGCGGTGCGGTCGGCGCTGAGGGCGCGGGCAGGGTTGAGGCTGGGGTTGAGGCTTCGGGCGCAGTGACAATCGCCTGCGGCGGCAGTGCTGGCCCACCGTCGGCTGCGGGCATCTGGCCGACCGGCTCTACCACCAAACGCGCGGGCGCGGGTGCAGGTGCAGGTGCAGGTGCAGGTGCAGGTGCAGGTGCAGGTGCAGGTGCAGGCGCTGGTTTTGGTACTGGTACTGGTGCAGGTGCCGCAGGAATAACCGCGCCGCTGGCAGCAGGTAATACCTTTTTTTGTACCTTGGCCGGATGTCGCATCACCACAGGCGGGTATGGCACCGAGCGCACCCGCGCACGTGCCGCTTCAGCGGCAGGCGCACTTTGGGCCAGCGCGCGGCTGTCCACCGGGGTATCGGGCACCCAAGGGCGCACCCGCACCGGTGCATTTTGAGAAGAGCGCGTGGCCGCATCTGGCAAGTCGGCCAACAGCGTGTAGGTGCGACGCACGGGGCTACTACAACCCACCGACAACTGCACCATCACCACCGGCTCTTTGATGGGGCTATCGGTACGCACTTGGGCCAGCCAGACTCCATCCGTCGCAGTGGTGGGAACCCAACGTACCGTGCTAGGGGTCACCCCCGCAGTCCCATCGCCTTGTAACACCTCGGCACTCAGACAGTGTGCGTGGTCAACATCGGCGGGATGCGGGCGCGCTTGCACCCGAATATCCAGAGGCCGCCCTAATACGGCCCCACCCATAACAGAGCCTAGCACCAAGGCGCTGGCACCAGAGGCATAAAGTGCCGCACTCAGGGCAAGAAGGGGAAAACGTAATTTCACAGGCTTATTTTCAAGAAGAAGCTAATTTTGGCATACCTCTTATTAAAAAAATCAATAGCAGATAAAGGTTTAGCAAGGTTTATCAAAGTGTCCGCTGCACCCAACGCGCTGCCCCTTGCCCTGCCAGCACCCCACTGGCCATGCTGGCCGTGAGCAGATAACCGCCGGTGGGAGCCTCCCAGTCGAGCATCTCGCCCGCGCAAAACACCCCCGGCAACTGGCGCAGCATCAGGTGTTCGTCCAAAGCCTCTAGCGTGACACCGCCAGCGGTGCTAATCGCTTCATCCATAGGGCGCGCGGCCACTAGCGTGATAGGCAGGGCCTTGATGGCAGCGGCCAGCGCCAGCGTATCGGCCATGCGCTCTTTGCCCAACTGCTCGTATAAGATGCCCATTTTGATACCGTCCAATCCCAAGCGACTTTTGAGGTGGCTGCTCAAACTGCGCGTGCCACGCGGATGGCGCACCTCGGCCAGCACGCGCTCTGGGCTGTGGTCGGGCAACAAATCTAAATGAAAAGTGGCGCTACCGTGGGTTTCAATTTCATCGCGCAATAAAGCCGATACGGCATAAATCAAACTGCCTTCTACGCCAGTAGCGGTGGCGACAAACTCGCCCCGGCGCTGAAAATGGTGCCCGCTGCTGTCCTGAAAATCAATCGCCACCGATTTGAATGGCTGCCCGGCAAAACGGCCCGCAAAATGGGGTGTCCAGCCTACCACCGGCGCTTGACCCAACAGCTCGCGCAGAAACTCGCGCCGGGTCTCGCCGCCCACGCTGGCTTGGTGCAAGACATCAAAGCCACAATTGGCCGGGCGCAGTGTGGCCACTTCTACCCCTTGCGCGCGCAACCAAGGTGCCCAAGCGCCATCCGAACCCAAACGCGCCCAACTGGCCCCGCCCAAAGCCAGCACCAGCGCTTGCGCTTGCAGCTGCACCTTGCCACTGGGGGTACTAAAGCACAAAGCGCCATTCTCGGCCCAGCCGCTCCAGCGGTGGCGCATATGAAACTGCACCCCCAAAGCGCGCAAACGCTGCAACCAAGCGCGCAGCAGAGGGGCAGCTTTCATGCTGGACGGAAACACCCGCCCCGAGCTACCGACAAAGGTATCTACCCCCAAGCCCTGCGCCCAAGCGCGCACCTGCTCTGGCCCAAACTGCTGCAACCAAGGCTGTAATTGGGCTTGGCGCGTGCCAAAACGGCCCACAAAATCAGCTGCTGGCTCAGAGTGCGTCAGGTTGAGGCCGCCTTTGCCCGCCAGCAAAAATTTGCGCCCTACTGTGGGCATGGCATCAAACACCTGTACGGCCACGCCTTGGCGCGCCAAAGTCTCGGCGGCCATCAAGCCCGCTGGGCCAGCACCAACAATCGCTACACCGGCAAAAACGCCAGAAGATGGAAAAGAATGGGATAAATTCATAGCTCAAAAATTAAAAATAGGCACCGTACCCTGCTGGAGCATCGCTCTGGCTATCGCCACCATAGCCAAAACCAGCGCACCACGCCGCACAGAAAAAAGGGCTTTCTGTCAAAATGCAGCCACTTTATCTTGAGTCCCCCCGATGGAAGGAAAAAATCATGGCCAGCGAATTGATTAAACATGTCTCCGATGCCAGCTTTCAGGCTGATGTGCTGCAAGCCAGCAGCCCGGTGCTGGTGGACTACTGGGCCGAATGGTGTGGCCCCTGCAAGATGATTGCCCCCATCTTGGACGAAGTGGCCAGCGCCTACCAAGGCAAGCTGACCATCGCCAAAATGAACGTCGATGAAAACCGCGAAGTACCGGCCAAGTTTGGCATCCGTGGCATCCCCACGCTCATGTTGTTCAAAGATGGCCAATTGGCCGCCACCAAAGTGGGTGCCCTGAGCAAAGCCCAACTCACCGCCTTTATCGACCAACAACTGGCCTAAGCTGCCCCCAGTGCGCTCACCATGCGCCAACGCTAGGCCCCTGCGGCCAGCGCTTGGCGCAAACCGCCCTCTTAACCCCTTGCTGGGGTCAAACGATGCTGCCATTGGCGTGCAGCGCTGGTTTTTGCCTTATTTTCCTGTCATAATCACCCGCTGATCCTTGGCCTGCACGCAGAGGCAGTACCCAAGCCGATCAACCGGCCCGCACCAGCGGCCCGTTACAGCCCTACGGCACCTCGCTTTCCCCCAGAGTCAGATTCATACCACTCCGCTACGGAGTTATTTCCATGCACCTTAACGAACTCAAGGCACTGCACGTGTCTGAAGTCCTCAAGCAGGCCGAAGCACTTGAAATCGAAAACGGCGGCCGGATGCGCAAACAAGAGTTGATGTTTGCCATTATCAAAAAACGCGCCAAAGCCGGAGAACAGGTTTTTGCCGATGGGGTGCTAGAGATTTTGCCCGATGGCTTCGGTTTTTTGCGTAGCCCCGACACCAGCTTTACCGCCAGCACCGACGACATCTACATCTCGCCCAGCCAAGTGCGCCGCTTTAACCTGCACACCGGCGACATGATTGAAGGCGAAGTACGCACGCCCAAAGATGGTGAGCGTTATTTTGCCCTGACCAAACTCGATAAGGTCAACGGCGGCCCACCCGAGCAAAACAAGCACAAGGTGATGTTTGAAAACCTCACGCCGCTGTTCCCCAAAGAACAAATGCGGCTAGAGCGCGACATCAAAAGCGAAGAAAACATCACGGGCCGCATCATCGACATCATCGCCCCAATTGGCCGAGGCCAGCGCGCCCTGATTGTGGCGCCGCCCAAGAGCGGCAAAACCGTGATGATGCAGCACATTGCCCACGCTATCACCGCCAACAACCCCGATGTGCATTTGATGGTGCTGCTGGTGGACGAGCGCCCCGAAGAAGTGACCGAAATGCAACGCACGGTCAAGGGCGACATCATCGCTTCCACCTTTGACGAGCCAGCGGCGCGCCATGTGCATGTGGCCGAAATGGTGATTGAACGCGCCAAGCGCTTGGTCGAGCTGAAAAAAGACGTGGTGATTTTGCTGGACTCCATCACCCGGCTGGCGCGCGCTTACAACAACGTGGTGCCCTCCTCGGGCAAGGTGCTGTCGGGCGGTGTGGATGCCGCCGCGTTGCAACGCCCCAAACGCTTCTTTGGTGCGGCGCGCAAGGTCGAAGAAGGTGGCTCGCTCACCATCATTGCCACGGCTTTGGTGGATACCGGCAGCCGCATGGACGAAGTGATTTTTGAAGAATTCAAAGGCACCGGCAACTGCGAAATCCACCTCAACCGCCGTCTGTACGAAAAGCGCGTCTTCCCAGCGATTGAGCTGAACAAGAGCGGCACCCGGCGCGAAGAGTTGCTACTGGCCCCCGAGATTTTGCAAAAAACCCGCATCCTGCGCCAGTTCATGTACAACATGGACGAAATTGAGTCGATGGAGCTAATGATTAAAAACATGAAAGCCACTAAGAGCAATGTCGAGTTCTTCGACATGATGCGCCGAGGTGGCTGATTTTTGCGCCGCTGTGCGATAATAGAGAGCTTTTCTTGCGGAAAGTACGCCAAATGGTTTGGCACGGCTCCCGCACCAGACTAAAAGGTAACCATCATGAAAGCAGGCATTCACCCCAACTACCGCGAAGTGCTGTTCGTGGACCTGTCCAATGGCTTCAAGTTCGTGACCCGTTCTTGCGTCAATGCCAAAGAAAAGGAAACGTTCGAAGGCAAAGAATATCCGCTGTACAAGCTCGATACTTCTTCTGAATCGCATCCTTTCTACACTGGCACGCAAAAGTCGGTGGACAACATGGGCGGTCGCGTCGAGAAGTTCCGCAACCGCTTCGGCAAGACCAGCTTGGCCAAGTAAGCCCTGCTTCTTCGCCACCAAGGGCAGCCCGGGTAACCGCGCTGCCTTTTTGTTTGCCCCTTTCATCCATCCTTTGGCCTTGTACCGCGTGAGTTTACCCACCACCCCTGCCATCGTTGCCCAAAGCGCTGTGCGCCGATTGCCGCGTCTGGCGCTGTGGCTGCTGTGCTGGGCGTATATCCTGCCCGGTTTTTTACTGCGTGACCCGTGGCGCGGCAACGACATGGCCGCTTTTGGTTATATGCGCGCTTTGGCCCAAGGCCAAACCGATTGGTTCGCCCCGCAATTGTTGGGCATGGCCCCAGAAACCCAAGGTTTGTTGCCCTATTGGTTGGGCGCTTGGGCTATTCAGGGCTTGGGGCCGTGGTGGGGGGCAGAACTGGCTGCGCGTTTGCCGTTTATGGCCATGCTGGGCCTGACTTTGTTGGCCACTTGGCATGGCGTGTATGGACTGGCCAGCAGCCCCAAGGCGCAGCCGGTGGCTTTTGCTTTTGGCGGCGAAGCCCAACCCGCCGACTATGCCCGCGCGATGGCCGATGCTGGCTTGCTGGCCCTGCTGGCCTGCTTAGGCTTGGCCCAACCCGCCCACGAAGTCAGTACGTATTTGGCGCAACTGTGCGGCACAGCACTGGTGTTTTATGCACTGGCAGCGTCCCCGGCAGCCTCTGTGGTGCGCCCATTCATCTTAGGGATTGGCTTGATAGGGCTGGTACTCAGTGGGGCACCGGCACTGGCGTTGCTGTATAGCTTGGGCGGTGCCATTTTGTGCGGGTGGGAATGTCGCCAGACGGAGCCAGAGGGCAACGCCCCCTCCCGGCTTTGGGCCGTTATGGTGTTGCTACTGGGTTTGGCAAGTGCTTTGTTGGCCTACTGGCTGGATGTATGGCTTTGGAAAGCCCAATGGCCGGTATGGAGCGATGCGGGCAGCTTGGGGCGCTTGCTGCTGTGGTTTACCTGGCCGGCTTGGCCTTTGGCTTTGTGGACGGTTTGGCGCTGGCGCCAACAAATTACAGGCCGCCAACCCCATCGGCATTTGCTGCTGCCGCTGTGGTTTGTGCTGGTGGCCTTGGGGGCAACCTTCAGCACCCAACCCGCCGACCGGGCCTTGCTGCTGGCATTGCCAGCATTGGCGGCTTTGGCCGCCTTTGCCTTGCCCACCCTGCGCCGCAGTGTGGCAGCGTTGGTCGATTGGTTTACTTTGCTGTTTTTTAGTGTGTCCGCGATTGCCATTTGGGTGATTTGGCTATCGACGCAAATTGGCATCCCCGCCAAACCAGCGGCCAACGTGGCCCGCTTGGCTCCGGGTTTTGTGCCCGAGTTTTCAGCGCTGGCGCTGTGGGTAGCCTTGTTGGCCAGCGCTGCTTGGTGTGCTTTGGTGGCTTGGCGTGCTGGTCGTCACCGTGCAGCTATTTGGAAAAGTTTGGTATTGCCCGCCGCTGGGGCCACGTTGAGCTGGTTGCTGCTCATGACGCTGTGGCTGCCGATGCTCAACTATGCGCGCAGCGATGCACCGCAAATGCGGGCAATCTCAGCCCTGCTAGGAAAGCAGCCCGGTTGCGTGCAGGGCCACGGTCTCAGCCGTAGCCAAGTGGCCGCTTTGCAATACCACGCGGGCCTGAACTTGTCTTTGTTAGACAGCGCACAGCCCTGCCAATGGCTGATTCGCAACCAACAGGCTTTCTGGCCAGCGGCTGTGGCGACCAGCTGGCAAGAACAGGCCCGCATGGCCCGCCCAACCGAAAAAACCGATGTGCTGGTGCTGTATCGGCGCTTGGCCGATAAGCGTTAGCCGATAGCCGTGGAGCTTGCTGGCGGGCGCACCCGGCTGGCCGGAAAATGCACACTAAAAGTTGAACCTTGGCCCAATGTGCTTTGGATGTCTAAACTGGCATCGTGGCGTTGCAGTACATGTTTCACAATCGCCAGTCCTAAGCCTGTGCCGCCGGTCTCGCGTGAGCGACTGCGGTCGACGCGATAAAAGCGTTCGGTCAGGCGTGGAATATGCACCGCATCAATGCCGGGGCCAGTATCACGCACCGCAAACACTGCACTGCCATCGGCTTGCCAGCGCCAACTCACTTCAATCGTGCCACTGGCCGGGGTGTAACGCACCGCATTGCTGATGAGGTTAGACAAAGCGCTTTGCAGTTCCGTCTGAATACCCGCAATCTCACCCATGCCTTCGGGTGGGGCAGGCAGCGGGAAAATCATGGTGTGGTGGCGTGTTTGGTTGCGCGTGAGCAACTGCGACAAAGCCCGGCCCTCGTCGGCACAATGCTCTAGCAGTTGGTGTATCGGCACCCAGCCCTCCATGCCCGGACGTGGGCTGTCTTCTAGGCGCGATAAGGTCAGCAGCCCCTGCACCACGTTTTGCATGCGTGCTGCCTGTTGGGCCATCAAACCTAAATAGCGCGTTTGTTCTTCGCTGCTGAGTTGCAAGGTTTGCAAGGTCTCGACAAACCCCACCAGCACGGTGAGCGGCGTGCGGATTTCATGCGAGACGTTGGCGACAAAATCGCGCCGCATGGCCTCGGCTTGCTCTACGGCGGTGATGTCGCGTGAAATCATCAGCTTGCGCCCCTTGCCATGCGGATACATCTGCACTGACAAGCGCACGGGCCGCGCTGGAGTGCTAAAGCGTCCTTGCAACACCACATCATGGCTGTAGTCTTTGCTGTTGCAATAAGCAGCAAAATCAGGGTCACGCACCAAGTTGCTCAATGATTGCAGGTGGTCGCGCTCGGCATCAAAGCCAAACTGACCGCAGGCCGTTTTGTTGCACCACTCAATGCGGCCTTCGGGGTCTAACAACACCAGCCCATTGGGCGATGCCTGCAAAGCGGCAAACACATCATCTAACCGCCGTTCACATTCTTGGACCTGCTGCTGCTGGGTGCGTAGCAAGCGGCGCACCCGATCCACCGCTTGGCCCCAGAGGCCGTGCATCCCTTGGGGCGCGGCCTCTAGCTCGCCGCCACGAAACCAATGCAATACCCGCGCTCCGCGCCACAAATCGCTGGCAAACCAGCACCAACCAGCAAAAGCACCCCCCACAGCAGCACCCCAAGCACCGGCATACCACCACCCCAGCAATAAACCCAAGGCTTGGCTCAAGGAAAAGATAAAAATGCGCCAAGCCATTGCAGTGATGGGAAAAGGGGTCAACGGGAAGGTAAAAAAACCGTGCTAGGCACTCGCTCAGGCTGCTCAGGCTTGCAGTAGCGCTTTGGGTTGGGCCGTGAGGCGGTAGCCCGCACCGCGCACCGTCTCGACCATGCTGCCAGCGATGCCCAAGGCTTCGCGCAGGCGTTTGACATGCACATCCACCGTGCGCTCTTCGATGAACACATGGTCACCCCAGACCTTGTCCAGCAATTGGGAGCGGCTATGCACGCGCTCAGGGTGTTTCATTAAATAATGCAGCAGCTTGAACTCGGTTGGCCCCACCTTGACCGGCTGCTCTTGGCACGAGACCCGGTGCGTAGCGGCATCCAGCGTGAGAATGCCAATCGTCACGCTGTCTTGTAGCTGCTCGGGCGCGCGTCGGCGCAACACCGCCCGAATGCGCGCCAACAACTCTTGGGTAGAAAACGGCTTGGTGATGTAATCGTCCGCCCCGGCATCCAAACCAGCTACCTTGTCTGGCTCGTCGCCACGCGCGGTCAGTATCAAAATCGGAATCGGCTTGGTGCGGCTATCGGCACGCCATTTGCGCGCCAGTGCCAAGCCACTTTGGCCCGGCAGCATCCAATCAAGCAAAATGACATCGGGCAACACGGCATCGAGTTCGCGCTGGGCCGATTCACCATCTTCAGACCAAATCGGCGAAAAACCATTGTGGCGCAAATTGACGGCAATCAGCTCGGCAATCGCTGGCTCGTCCTCCACAATCAGCACACGGGGAAGTTGTTTCATCTTGGTGCCTGGTCTGAAGTGTTAGCGCAGCACGCTGGATTCAATCTCTTCCAGCGAGGTATGGCGCACATCCATTCCTTTGACCAAATAAATCACCAATTCGGCCATGTTTTTGGAGTGGTCACCGATGCGCTCAATCGCCTTGGCCAAAAACAGTAAATCGAGGCTAGAAGAAATGGTGCGCGCATCTTCCATCATGTAGGTAATGAGTTTGCGGACAAAACCGTCAAACTCTTGGTCTATCAGGTCATCCTCTTTCAGAATATCCACTGCGGCTTTGGTATCGAGGCGGGCAAAGGCATCCAAGGCTTTACGCAATTGGGCCGATGCCATATCAGCGGCCACGCGCAAATCCATGGTAGGCAAAGTACGTGGCACACCACCACGTTGCACAATAGATTTCACCATGCGCGCCATGCGACTGGCCTCATCGCCCATGCGTTCTAAATTGGCCGTGGCTTTAGAAACCGCCATCAGCAGGCGTAAATCGCGTGCTGTGGGCTGACGGCGGGCAATAATGGAGGCCAATTCGTGGTCAATTTCGACCTCCATATGATTGACTTTGGCTTCTAAGGTTTCAACCTGCTCTACCGCCTCTAGGTTGAAATTGGCAAAAGCCTCAATCGCTTGGCGAATTTGTGACTCGACCAAGCCGCCCAATTCCATGACGCGGGCCGAGACGCTGTTCAGTTCGCTATCGAACTGGGATGAAAGGTGTTTTTCGCTCATTGTGCGACTCCTTGCTTAGCCGAAGCGGCCCGTGATGTAATCTTCTGTTTCTTTGCGCTGGGGCTTGAAGAACATGCGTTCGGTTTCGCCAAATTCAATCAAATCACCCAAATACATATAGGCGGTGTAATCGCTGCAACGCGCGGCTTGCTGCATGTTGTGTGTCACAATCACCACGGTGTAATCGCTTTTCAATTCGGCAATTAACTCTTCGACCTTGGCGGTAGAAATCGGGTCTAACGCCGAGCAAGGCTCATCGAGCAGCAAAATTTCGGGCTTGATGGCAATGCCGCGCGCAATGCACAGGCGCTGCTGCTGGCCACCCGATAGGCTAGAGCCATTTTGGTGCAGCTTGTCTTTGACTTCGTTCCAGAGGGCCGCCTTGTTCAAAGCCCACTCGACACGGTCTTCCATTTCGCTGGCATTGAGGCTTTCAAACAGTTTGACCCCAAAAGCGATATTGTCAAAGATGGACATAGGGAACGGTGTTGGCTTTTGGAACACCATGCCCACCTTGGCACGAATCAATGCTACGTCTTGTTTGCTGGTAAGTAAGTTTTCGCCATCCAACAAAATTTGGCCTTCAGCGCGCTGCTCGGGGTACAACTCGAACATGCGGTTAAAGGTGCGTAGCAGGGTAGATTTACCACAACCCGAGGGGCCAATAAAAGCCGTTACCTTGTTGGCCGGAATATCCAAGTTAATATTTTTTAGCGCATGGAATTTGCCATAATAAAAATTTAAATCACGCACCGTGAGCTTGGCATCGGTGCTTGCCACGGGGGCAACGTGGGCAGAAGAAGTCATGCAACAATCCTTGTCTTATTTTTGGCGCGTTAGCACGCGCGCCAGAATATTGAGTCCGAGTACCGCCAGCGTAATCAGGAACACACCGGCCCAAGCCAGATGTTGCCAATTTTCGTAGGGACTCATGGCAAATTTGAAGATGGTGACCGGCAGGCTGGCCATCGGTTTGGAGAGGTCAGAATTCCAGAATTGGTTATTCAGCGCAGTAAACAGCAGCGGAGCGGTTTCGCCAGCAATCCGGGCCACCCCCAGCAACACGCCCGTAATCACGCCAGCACGGGCGGCGCGCAGCGTCACCATCGTGATAACTTTCCATTTGGGCGTACCCAAAGCATAGGCGGCTTCACGCAGGCCAGCGGGCACCAACAACAGCATATTTTCTGTCGTGCGAATCACCACCGGAATCACAATCAGCGCCAAAGCCAGCACGCCAGCGTAGCCCGAGAAGCTCTTGAAGCGCGCCACCACCACCGCATAAACAAACAAACCAATCACAATACTCGGGGCAGAGAGCAAAATATCGTTCACGAAGCGGGTGGACGAAGCCAACCAACCGCGTGGATTATATTCGGCCAAGTAAATACCTGCCAAAATACCAATCGGTGTACCGATAAAGGTAGAAAGTGCCACCATAATGAAGGAGCCATAAATGGCGTTGGCAATACCCCCTTCATCGTTGGGCGGCGGAGTCATTTCGGTAAACAGGGCAATGCTCAGGCCGCCCACCCCCAAACGGATGGTTTCCCACAAAATCCAAATCAACCAAAATAGGCCAAAAGCCATCGCCCCCAGCGATAAAGTAAGGGCAATTTGATTAACGCGCTTACGGCTGTTGTAGCGCGCTTGGCGTGCTTGGGTTTGCGCTGCACTATGGCTTGAAGCAGGTACTGCGCTCATGTGCGGGTTCCTTCGTTCTTTTGCAAGCTGGCCAGCAGCACTTTAGACAAGGCCAATACCACAAAGGTAATAAAAAACAGCACCAGACCCAAGTAAATCAAGGAGGCTTGGTGCAGCCCTTCACCGGCTTCGGCAAACTCATTCGCCAAGGCCGAGGTAATGCTGTTGGCCGCTTCAAACATCGACAAAGAATCCAGCTGGTTCATGTTACCAATCACAAAGGTAACGGCCATTGTCTCGCCCAAAGCGCGGCCCAAACCCAACATAATGCCGCCCAAAACACCTGTTTTGGTAAACGGCAATACCACTTTCCAGACCACTTCCCAAGTGGTAGAACCCAAGCCATAGGCTGATTCTTTTAGCAGCGGTGGTGTGACTTCAAACACATCGCGCATCACGGCGGCGATAAAGGGAATCACCATGATGGCCAAAATAATGCCAGCGGACAAAATACCAATACCTACCGGCGGGCCAGACACCAAAGCGCCCAAATAGGGTACGCCGCTAAACCAGTTTTGCAGCGGCTGTTGCACATAGGTGGACAAAATAGGGCCAAACACCATCAGGCCCCACATGCCATACACGATGGAGGGCACAGCAGCCAATAACTCGATGGCTGTACCCAGTGGGCGCTTGAGCCACGCGGGTGAGAGTTCGGTTAAAAACAGTGCGATACCAAAACTGACGGGCACGGCAATCAGCAAAGCGATGATAGAAGTGGCGATGGTGCCATAAATCATCACCAAACCGCCGTACTCATCTTGCACGGGGTCCCAAACGGAACTGGTTAAAAAGCCCAGCCCGTATTTAGAAATAGAGGGCCAAGCCCCTGCCACCAGCGAGGCCATGATGCCCAACAACAGCAGCAGCGTCAGGATGGCGGCCCCACGGGCCAGCCAGCCAAATATACGGTCGGCCAACATGCCAGACATCATCATCGGCTTGCGGGGAGGAATAGGCTTGGGTTGCACGTGGGGTTCTGTTTGAACCGACATGCTCCCGCTGACGGGCATCGTTGTGGACACGTTGAGTAGCCTTGAGGAGAAATAAAAATGCAAGCACCGGCGGCACTGCTGGAGCTAGGTGCGCCAACAGTGCCGCCAGCTACCATCACTTGTAGGCGATAGCCTTGCCCGAATCGTCTTTGATGTTGTCGGCCCAAGACTTGGCCACCATGTCTTTCACCACGTTGGGCAGAGGCACATAGTCCAAATCGGCAGCAATCTTGTCGCCGTTTTTGTAGGCCCAGTCAAAGAACTTGAGCGAAGTGGCTGCATCGACCGCCTTATCGGGGGTCTTGTGCATCAAGATGAAGGTGGGGTTGGTGATGGGCCAAGTGGCTGCACCGGGTTGGTTGGTCAAAATCAGATAGAAGCTCTTGGGCCAGACAGCGCCAGCGGCAGCAGCTTTGAAGGCATCGTCTTCGGGGGCGACAAACTGGCCTGCTGCGTTTTGCATCAGGGCATAGTTCATCTTGTTTTGCTTGACGTAGGCGTATTCAACATAGCCAATCGAGTTGGGCAGGCGGCCGACAAAAGCGGCTACGCCTTCGTTGCCCTTGCCACCCGCACCGGTGGGCCAGTTGACGGCGGTACCTTCGCCGACCTTGGTTTTCCACTCGGTATTTACCTTAGACAGGTAATTGGTGAAAATAAAGGTGGTGCCAGAACCATCAGCGCGGCGCACCGGCGAGATGGTGGCATCGGGCAGGGCCAAACCAGTGTTGATGGCTTGGATGGCCGGGTCATTCCACTTGGTGATTTTGCCCAAATAGATGTCGCCCAGCACTTGGCCGTTGAGCTTGAGTTGTCCGGGGGCAATACCCTTGACGTTAATCACCGGCACCACGCCACCAATCACCATTGGGAATTGGGTCAGGCCCTTCTTTTCCAGGTCTTCTTCCTTCAAAGGCATGTCCGAGGCACCAAAGGCCACGGTTTTGGCCTCAATTTGGCGCAAACCCGCACCCGAGCCTACCGATTGGTAGTTGATTTTGATGCCGGTGGCTTTGTTGTAATCGGCTGCCCATTTGGCATACAGCGGTGCCGGGAAGGTGGCACCAGCGCCCGTGACTTCTTGTTGCGCCATTGCAGCAGAGAATGCTCCAGCACCGATAACACCAGCGACCAGCACGCGAATCATGGACAGTTTCATGGGAAAAACCTCTCAGGTTAGAAAGTACAGTTGCTGGTGACTCTAAAAGCCGTTTGTGACAACGTTGTGACATGCTTCACACTCGGAGTTTTTTGTTCTTCTTCGTAGAAATCGCTTTTTCTCTCGCCCCTGCCAGCAGATATATGACAGCTTCGTCATGGTAATGTCATGATTGCTGCATAGTCTTGAGGCATTGGCCCACCTGCACCACTCCATGCACAATGCAACATTGCTCGCCGCTGTCGATCTTGGGTCGAACAGCTTTCGTCTGGAAATTGGCCGCTTCGAGCACGGCCACATCCAGCGCGTTGAATACCTCAAAGAGACCGTGCGCCAAGGCAACGGGCTGGACGATGACCGCAACCTGACCCCTGGGGCCATGCAGCGCGGCTGGGATTGTTTGGCGCGTTTTGCCGAGCGGCTGGCCGATTTTCCGCGCGCCCAAGTGCGCGCCGTGGCCACGCAAACCCTGCGCGATGCCCGCAACCGCGAAGTCTTCTTGCAACGGGCTATCCAAATTTTGGGCCACCCGATTGAAGTGATTTCGGGGCCAGAAGAAGCGCGTTTGATTTACCAAGGGGTGGCGCGCATGTTGCCGCAGTCGGACGAGCGCCGTTTGGTGGTAGATATTGGCGGACGCTCCACCGAGCTGATTTTGGGCCAAGGCTTTAACGCCCAGGCCGTGGCATCGTTTCGTGTGGGGAGCGTGGCGTGGTCTAGCCGCTATTTTGAGAATGGGCAATTTACCCCCCAAGCCTTTCACAGCGCAGAAATTGCCGCCAAGGCGGTATTAGACGAAGCCTTGGTGTCTTACCATCCCAGCACGTGGGAGGTGGCCTATGGCTCCTCGGGCACGGTGGGGGCGGTGGGCGATATTTTGTTGGCGGCTGGCTTTGCACCTGCGGGCACCATCAGCCGCGAAGGGCTAGATTGGCTGCAAGAGCGCTTGCTACGCGCCCAAAGTGCCGACCGTATCCGTTTGGATGGTCTCAAAGACGAACGCCGCGCCGTGATTGGTGGTGGCCTGAGTGTGTTGCGCGCCCTGTTCGATTTGTTGGGCATTGAGCAAATGCAGGTGGCCCAAGGCGCTTTGCGCCAAGGCGCACTGTACGACCTGATTGACCGCGAGCAACCCGAAACCGACCTGCGAAGCTCCACCGTGCGCGCCCTGATGGAGCGTTTTGCTGTCGATATGGCCCAAGCCGAACGGGTGGAGCGGGTCGCTTGTGGCCTGTTTACCCAAGCCGCCCCCCAAGCCAATCCGCACGCGCTACGCAAACTGGCGTGGGCGGCACGCCTGCACGAGATTGGCTGCCGTATCTCGCACAGCTATTCGCACCGGCATGGGGCCTACATTTTGGACAACACCGATGTGGCCGGTTTTTCGCAACCCGAGTTGCACCGCTTGGGCCTGCTGGTGTTGGGCCACCGGGGCAAGGTACACAAGCTAGAAACCGATTTGGAAGATGCCACTTTTGCCCTGCAACTGCTGTGCTTGCGCTTGGCCGTGGCTTTGTGCCATGCCCGGCGTGACCCTGAAGTAGAGGGCTTACAACTGGAGGTGCAAGGCAGCAGTTTTGCCTTGCAAACCCCGCCCGGCTGGGCCGACCGCTATCCGCAATCGACCCACCTACTACGCGAAGAAGTGCAAACCTGGCTCAAAACCCCGTGGATGCTGCTGCTGGACGCGCAGCCCTGACACCCGCAACGCCCCCAAGTGAGGGCAAGGTTAGAGTAACTCGGGCGATTGCACCGTCACCAGCACGGTTTCAGTTTGCTCTAGTTTTTGCCGTTGGTGCAGCCACCACACTGCCCCCTTGCGAATCGAGCATTCGCCAGTCTGTATGCCCAGCAACTGGGCCGCTACCTGCCCCAGCATGGGCTGGTGGCCCACCACCAGCACGGCCCCTTTGGCATCGGGCCAGCGGGCCAGCTCTAACAACTCGTGCGGCGAGCCATCGGGCAGCAGCTCGGCGCGCAGCTTGTATTTGCGCTCTAGGGCGCGCACGGTTTGCTCGGTACGCATGGCGGGGCTGGCCAACACACGCAAGTTGTCGGGCAGGTGCTTACGCAGCCATGCGCCCATGCGCGCAGCTTGCTTTTGGCCGCGTGGGGTTAAAACACGCTGCAAGTCGTCTTGCCCATCCACCAAGTCGTAGGCTTCGGCATGGCGCCACAAAATTAAGTCCATTGGGGTCTCCGGTTGATTACGCTTTGGCGGGCAGTGGATGCGCTAAAGCGTAGCGCTGCATCAGGGCTTCTTGCGCGCCGGTGTTGCTGCTGCCCTCATCATGGCGCACATCGCGGTACACGCCATCGGGTTGCAAAATCCAGACATCGCGGTCATCGCACAGATAGGCTACCAGACACTCGTCCAAAATACGCTGGCGCAGTTTGGCATCGGTAACTGGCCAAGCCACTTCTACCCGGCGCACCATGTTGCGGCTCATCCAATCAGCGCTGGAGAGGTACAAATCTTCTTGCTCGCCGGTGCGGAAGTAAAACACCCGGCTATGCTCTAAGAAACGGCCAATGATGGAGCGCACGCGGATATTGTCGCTCACACCCGGCACTTGGGCGGGCAAGATGCAGGCCCCGCGAATAATCAGGTCAATTTTGGCTCCACGCTGCCCGGCCAATAGCAGCGCACGCACCAAGGCTTCATCGGTCAGGGAGTTCATTTTGGCCACGATACGCGCATCTTTGCCTTCGGCAGCGGCCAGCCCGACCTGCTCAATTTTTTCCATCATGCCCCGGTGCAGGTGGAACGGTGCCACCAACAAACGGCGCATCGGCGGCAGCCGGTTTTGGCTGGCCAGATGGTTGAACACGTTGTCCATGTCCACCGTGGTGTCTTCGTCGGCGGTCAGGTAGCTTAAATCGGTGTAGAGCCTTGCGGTGCGTGGGTTGTAGTTGCCGGTGGACAGATGCCCGTAGCGGCGCAGATGGCGGCCTTCGCGGCGCGTAATCAGCAGCAGCTTGGCATGGGTTTTCAAGCCCACCACGCCATACACCACCTGTGCGCCGACCGACTCTAACGCTTCGGCCCAGTTGATGTTGGCTTCTTCATCAAAACGGGCTTTGAGTTCGACCACTGCCAGCACTTCTTTACCCCGACGTACCGCTTCGCGCAGTAAATCCAGCATTTGCGGGTCAGAACCGGTGCGGTAGATGGTTTGCTTAATCGCCAATACCTGCGGGTCATTCACGGCCTCGCGCAGAAAAGCCAGCACGCCATCAAAGCTTTCAAACGGCTGGTGAATCAGGATGTCACCCTTGGTGCGTAGCTGCGTCAGGATAGATGCACCTTGCGGCATTTGGTGTGGCCAGCAGGGTACCGAGCGCGCAAAGACCAAATCGGGTCTATCGGCCAAGTCAATCAACTGGGCCAAACGCACCAAATTGACCGGGCCATGCACCCGGTAAAGCGCCTCGGTAGGCAGGTTAAATTGGGCCAGTAAAAAATCAGCCAAAAAGTCGGAGCAACCCGCAGACACCTCTAAGCGCACCGCCTCGCCATAATGGCGCAGTTGCAAGCCTTGGCGCAGCGCGGTGCGTAGGTTGCGCGCGTCTTCCTCATCCACGGCCAAATCCGAGTGGCGCGTGACGCGGAATTGCGAAAAAGCCGTGACTTCGCGCTCGGGGAACAAATCGACCAAATGCGCGCGCACCACGCTCGATAAACTGACGCATTGCACGCCCTTGGCCACACTGGCAGGCATACGAATCAGGCGCGGCAGCACGCGCGGAATTTTGACAATCGCGATTTCATTCTCGCGGCCAAAGGCATCACCCCCTTTGAGGCGCACAATAAAGTTGAGCGATTTGTTGGCCACCTGCGGAAAGGGGTGCGCGGGGTCTAGGCCAATCGGAATCAGCAGCGGGCGCACCTCGCGCTGAAAATACTCTTGCACCCATTGGCGCTGGGCGGCGTTGCGCTCGCCATGCGGAATCACCCGGATACCCTGGGCCACCAATGCAGGCACCAACTCGTTGTTGTAGAGGGAGTATTGGCGCTCGACCAAATGGTGAACTTGGGCGGCCAAAGTTTCAAACGAGGCTTGGGTATAAACCCCTTTGGTCTCACCACTGCGTGCTGCAGTTAAATGCGGCGCGGCACGTACCTCAAAAAATTCGTCTAAATTAGAAGAAACAATGGTGAGATAACGCACCCGTTCTAGCAGTGGTACATCGGGGCGCACGGCCCAATCGAATACGCGCTCGTTAAAGGCCATGATGCTGTGGTCACGGTCTAGCAGCGTAGCAGGGGGGGTGCGGTGGGAGGCAACAACAGGGCCAGCAAGAGGCTGCACGGCTGTGGTGCGCTCCGCAGAAAGAGATGGCATGGGACTGGAGGGGTTCAAAGCTGATTGTGACAGTATTGGCTTAGGATGTGTCAATTTCATGACGAGCATCATGGCAATGTAAGCGCTAAAGGATAAGCGCTTGGCAGCAATTGTCCCCAAAATGTCCTTCGCTTTGCCAGCAAAAAAACAATCACTCTTGCATAATCGGCCAAGGATATTGCACCGTGCTCAACCGCCTTCGCCTTTTTAACCGCTCACCATGCCATGCTGGCCTGTGGTCTTTTGTCTGTATGGCGCTGTGCTGTGCAGCATGGATTTGGAAATTAGAGCAACAAGATTTGGCCCAGCAACGCGAGCAGGTGTCTGGCTTGGCGGGCGACTACGCGCGCGCTTTGCAGCGCAGCATAGATTCGGCTTTGTCTGCCAACAACGTACTGGTGGCCTTGGTGCGCCAAAGCCAAGGTGAAGTGCCCAAGTTTGAATCCATCGGCGAACAGCTATTGCCCTTTTACCCCGGCATCATCGCACTGGCTTTGGCCCCGGATGGCATTGTGCAAAGGGTGGTGCCCTTGCAAGGCAACGAGGCCTTGTTGGGCTTTAACCAGTTACAAAACTCTGAGCAAGGTGCCGAGGCAGAACTGGCCCGCGACAGTGGCCAACTGACCTTGGCCGGGCCGCTGCCCTTGGTGCAAGGGGGCATCGGGCTGGTAGGGCGCCATCCAGTCTATTTGGCCGATTTGGTCAATGGAGGGCGTTATTTTTGGGGCTTTACCACCGTCACTATTCGCATTGCCGACGTGTTGGCCGCAGCCAATTTACCCAGCTTAGAAGAGCGCGGCTACCATTACCGTTTAGCACGCCTGCTGCCCCATACCGGACAAGAGCAAGACATCAGCCTGTCTAAGCTGCCGCCCGGCGCGTCTGCGGTAGTGCAAACTTTGTCTTTGGCCAATGGCCAATGGTTTTTGGCGGTAACCCCGGCGCACGGCTGGGGCAGTCCGTTGCGGCTGCTGGGGCGCGCTTTGCTGGGCTTGTTGTTTAGTGGATTGGTGGGCTATGTGGTGCGCTTATTGCTGCAACTCAAGGCGCACGAAAAAGACCTAGAGTCTTTGGTGCAAGCACGTACCGCCGAGATTTTTAGCACCCAACAGCAACTGCAAGCCACGGTCGATGCCATTCCCGATATTTTGTTAGAACTCGACGACGATGGCCGTTTTTTGCAAATTGACAACGTCCATGCCCACGCTTTGGCAGCTCCTGCGGCACGCTTGTTAGGACACCCGCTGTGGGAGGTCCTGCCCGAAGGGGCCAGCAACACCCTCATGACTGCTTTGGCCGAGGCCCGGCAGCAAGGCTGCTCTAGCGGGCAGCAAGTATGCCTGAACATTCCTGACGAGGGCCAACGTTGGTTTGAGCTGTCCGTGGCGCGCAAGGCCGCCACGGGCGACAGTGCGCCCGGCTATGTGCTGCTGGCGCGTGACATTACTGAGCAACACGCTGCACTAGAAAAAATTGAGCATTTGGCCCATTTTGACCACCTCACTGGCCTGCCCAACCGCGCCTTGCTGGCCGAGCGGGCGGCGCAAACCATCGCGCAGCAACGCGACAGTGGCGGCACGCTGGCGGTGTTGTTCTTGGATTTGGACCACTTCAAAAACGTCAATGACTCGCTGGGGCACCGTTTGGGCGATGTGTTGCTACTCACCTTGGGCCAACGGCTGCAAAATTTGGCACGGCCCCAAGACACCGTATCGCGTTTGGGTGGCGATGAATTTTTGCTGCTGGTGCCCGACACTGGACCCGAAGCAGCGGCACAACTGGCCACCGAGGTGTTGCAAAGCCTGTCACAACCCTGCCAAATTGATGGCCACGAACTGAGCACCACCCTCTCGCTGGGCATTTCTATCTTCCCCAAAGATGGGGAGCATTTTGACACCCTGTACCAGCGCGCCGATGCCGCCATGTACCGCGCCAAACGCAGTGGGCGCAACCGTTACAGCTTCTTTACCGCAGATTTAGAAGCCTCCTCGGCGCGCGCCCTGCTGCTAGAAAATGCCTTGCACCGGGCGCTAGAGCGGCAACAATTTGCCCTGCACTACCAAGCCCAAGTTTCCTTGCAAACCGGCCACATCATTGGGGCCGAGGCTTTGTTGCGCTGGCAACACCCCGAGCTGGGCGCTATCTCGCCAGCAGAATTTATCCCGATTGCCGAAAACAGCGGCATGATTGTGGCGATTGGCGAGTGGGTGCTGGCCACCGCCACCCGCGATGCCAAGCGTTGGTTAGACCAAGGCTGGGGACTCAACACCGTAGCCGTCAACCTATCGGCGGTGCAGTTTCGCCATCCCCAACTGCTAGAGATGGTGTCGCGTTGCCTGACAGAAGCCCAACTGCCCGGCCAACACATCGAGTTAGAACTGACCGAGGGGGCCGCGATTGACGACCCAGCGTCCGCGCTGGAAGTCATGACGCAATTGCACCAGTGCGGGGCGCATCTGTCGATGGACGACTTTGGCACCGGCTACTCCTCGCTCAACCAGCTCAAGCGCTTTCCACTGGGCAAGCTCAAAATTGACCAATCTTTTGTGCGCGATGTGGGCGAAGATGCCAGCGACCGCGCCATCGTCACGGCCATCATCCACATGGCCCAAGCCTTGGGCTTACGCACCACTGCCGAAGGGGTAGAAACCGAAGTGCAGCGCCAGTTTTTGCTAGAACAAGGCTGCGATGAAGGTCAAGGCTATTTGTTTAGCCGTCCACTGCCCACACCCGCCTTTGAGGCCCTACTACAACAACAACGGCCCATGCCCAGCGCTGCGCCAGCGCCCGCAGTAGCAGCTGTCTAAGGGCAAGCCCCATACAGCCCAATGGGCTGCTACACTTTGCTTTACAAACCACTACGATAGCCCGTTTGACCAGCTGCCAGCACCGGCACCCCATGCCCGATTTACACGAAGACCCTTCTGCTGCTACCGCGCCACCGTTGGCCACCGACCCCACCTGGCTACGCACCCTGCGTGAACACCAGGTTTTGCTCGACAACGCCGGCGTGGGCATCGTGTTTATCCGAGACCGGGTGGTGGTGCGCGCCAATGCCCGCTATGCCGAAATTTTTGGTTACCGCTCACACCAAGACTTGATTGGCCAAGGCAGTGTCGGTTTTTACCCCGACCAAGATGCCTTTCGGGCTTTAGGGCGTGCCTCCTACCCAGTCATGTCGCGCGGACGCACCTACCATACCGAACGGCAAATGCGCCGCTGCGATGGCAGCCTGTTTTGGGCGCGGCTAACCGGCACCCTGATTAATCCACAAGACACCTCCGAAGGCTCCGTCTGGATTATTGACAACATCGACGCCCAAAGAAGCATCCAATGCCAACTAGAGGCGGCCCAACAAGAAAAACAAGCCGCCTTGGCCCAAGCCCACGAAGCCCTAGAGCGCATGGTGCAAGAGCGCACGCAACAACTGCGCCAAACCGTCAATAGCCTGCACAACGAGATTAACGACCGGCGCAAAGACCAAGAACGCATTTATTGGCTGGCCCATTACGACCCCCTCACGGGCTTGCCCAACCGCACCTTGCTGGCCGAACGCAGCAGCCAAGCGATTGAGCTGGCCCGCAAAGAGCAAACCCCGCTGGCGGTTATTTTTTTAGATTTAGACCATTTCAAGCACGTCAATGACTCGCTGGGGCACCGGGTGGGCGATGCGTTACTGGTGTCTATTGCCCAACGCCTGCGTGCGGTAGTGCGCGAGCGCGACACCGTGTGCCGCGTAGGCGGTGATGAGTTCATTTTGCTGCTGCCCGGCGCCAATGCCGAAGGGGCCGAACGTGTAGCGCAAAAATTACTAGAAGCCTCGCGCCAGCCCTACCAAATTGAACACCACGAGCTAACGATGGCCCCCTCAATGGGGGTGGCACTTTACCCCGATGATGGCACTGATTTTGCCACGCTCAACCAAGCCGCTGATGTCGCCATGTACCGCGCCAAACTCGATGGGCGCAACACTTACAGCTTTTTTACCCCCGAAATGCGCGCCCAATCGGTGCGCGCCTTGCAACTAGAAAACGCGATGCGCCGCGCCCTAGAGCGCGAACAATTCACCCTGCACTACCAGCCGCAAATTTGCATTGCCAACGGCCAAATGACCGGGGTTGAGGCACTACTGCGCTGGCAACACCCCGAGTTGGGGGCCGTGTCGCCCGCAGAATTTATCCCAATTGCCGAAGATTGCGGCCAAATCTTGCCGATTGGTGAATGGGTACTGCGCGAAGCCCTGCGCCAGCTACAAACCTGGCGCAGCAAAGGCTTGGTGCTTGAGACTATGGCCGTCAATTTATCGGCGGTACAGTTCAGGCAGCCACAGTTTCCGCAATTGGTGACACGCATTTTGCAAGAAACCGGCCTGCCCGCCCATGCCCTAGAACTAGAACTGACCGAAGGCGTGGCAATGGACGACCCGCGCATGGCGATTGCCACCATGGACGAACTGCACAGCTACGGCGTGCGCTTGTCGATTGACGATTTTGGCACCGGCTACTCCTCGCTCAGCCAGCTCAAGCGCTTTCCGGTGTACAAACTCAAAATTGATCGCTCTTTTGTGCGCGACTTGGATGACGATGCCAACGACCGCGCGATTGTCAGTGCCATCATCCGCATGGCCCAAGCGCTGGACATGCAAACCGTGGCCGAAGGGGTAGAAACCAGCGGTCAGTTGGATTTTTTACGCGAGCAAGGTTGCACCGAAGCCCAAGGCTACTACTATGGCCGCCCCATGCCCGCCCACCAATTAGAAGGTTTACTCGAAACGGGTGCAGGTAGCCCCAAATAAACTGCTGAAGCGCTCCGTCCTTCCTACCTGCCAATCTACCCAATGGGCATCTTTACATTCCTGCCCATTTGAGCGACTATCAGCCATACACGGAGAGAACACCATGGCCACCATTCCCATCACCGCTGCCGTTGCCCCGCAAGCCCAGGCCCAAATGGCACGACGTGAGGCACAACAGGCCGAGCAAGATGCCAAAACCCTAGAGGCTAAAGCCCAAGAAGCCCAGCGCACCGCCAACACCGAGCAGGCACGCGCCGATAAAATCAACCAGCAGGCCGAGCAGGCCAACCAGCGCTCAGACTCGGCCAACAACAACGCCAGCGCCGCCGAAGCCAACGCCCGACGCGATCGGGCCAGCACTTCGCGCATCAACATCAATGGCGCTGGCCAAATGACGGGGGTTTGGGTCGATGCCAAAGCCTAAGCAGCCTAAATGGCTGCTTTAACCGATGCGGGCCGCTTCGCTCAGGCGCTCGGCACAGCGGCTGGCCACGGCTTGGTCGGCCGCTTCTACCATGATACGCAGCACCGGCTCGGTGCCACTGGCACGAATCAGCACCCGCCCCGAGGTGCCCAACTCGGCCTCTACCGCTTGGGTTTCTTGCACCAGCTGCTGATTGGCGCGCCAATCTTGGCCGGGTGCTACGCGTACATTGAGCAGCACCTGCGGAAACAGCGTTAAACCAGCCAACAATTGGGCCATACTTTGCTCGCTGCGCGCGCAGTATTGCAATACCTGTAAAGCACTGACCAAGCCATCGCCCGTGGTTTGGCGGTCTAGCACCAGCAAATGCCCAGAGCTTTCGCCGCCCAACAACCAATGGTGGCGTGCCAGCGCTTCTAGCACGTAGCGGTCTCCGACCTTGGCACGCTCCAACTTGACACCCCGTGCGTGCAAGGCCAGTTCTACCGCCATATTGGTCATTAAAGTGCCTACTACGCCGGGCACGTCTTCATCACGGCCAATGCGGTCTATGGCCATCAAATAAAGCAATTCATCGCCGTTATACAGACGGCCTTGGGCATCGACCATTTGCAGCCGGTCGGCATCACCGTCCAAGGCAACACCATAATCGGCATGGTTGGCACGCACGGTGCGTACCAGGGCATCAGGGTGGGTGGCCCCCACTTCGTGGTTGATGTTCAGGCCATCGGGGGTGCAGCCGATGGCGATGACTTCAGCCCCCAGCTCATGGAACACCTTGGGGGCAATATGGTAGGCGGCACCGTGGGCGGCATCGACGACGATTTTTAAGCCCTTGAGGGTTAAATCTTGCGGAAAAGTGCTTTTACAAAATTCAATATAGCGCCCAGCGGCATCGTCTAAGCGGCGCGTTTTGCCCAACGAGGCCGAATCGGCCCATACGGGCGCATCTTGCAAAGCGGCCTCGACTTCCAACTCCCAAGCGTCCGACAATTTGTTGCCTTGGGCGCTGAAAAATTTGATACCGTTGTCTGGAAAGGGATTGTGGCTGGCGCTAATCACCACGCCCAAGCTGGCACGTTGCGCGCGTGTCAGGTAAGCCACACCGGGTGTCGGCAGCGGCCCCAGCAGCACCACATCTACCCCAGCAGAATTAAAACCCGACTCCAACGCGCTCTCTAACATATAGCCCGAGATGCGCGTGTCTTTGCCGATGAGTACCGTGGGGCGCTCTTCGGTGCGCTTGAGTACCCGGCCCACCGCATGGGCCAAGCGCAGGACAAAATCAGGGGTAATGGGGTGTTGGCCGACCGTGCCGCGAATGCCATCGGTGCCGAAGTATTGACGTGTCATAAAAAATGCTGCTGAGTAGAAAAATGCTCCGCAACCGGACAGCGTGGGTCAAGCAAAAAGCCCTGTTATCGTGTGATAACAGGGCTTTGCTGTGTGTGGTGGGTCCTGAGTGGCTCGAACACTCGACCTACGGATTAAGAGTCCGCTGCTCTACCAACTGAGCTAAGAACCCACTTTATAAATTGTGTCGCTTGCTGCGAAGACCTAAATTATGCACCATTTTTTGCCAAACTTTTAAAGTTCTTAGAAGAAAGCCCCTTTTTCACCACAAGATATGTCGCAGGAAAGTGCATCGAACGACACCACCTGTCGGAGCACTCGCCTACAGTAGTTACTTCAGCAGAATGCTCTTCAATCAACAAAAAAAGGCCATTTTTTATGCTTCCACGTCACACCTTACCCATCACAGCAACGGCTTCTAACGACTGGTTTCAGTCCTTGGTTCAACCTCCCAGTCTGGGCTTTGGTCTACCTATAGAAACTATGCCTTTGGTACGACTGATTCAACTGGATGAAATCAATGAAGAGCGTCATCAAGCCTACCGCCAAGCACTGGCCAATGTGTATGCCACCCTCGACCCAGCACAGCGCGTGCGCTTGTTGTATGTGTTAGATGGTGGGCCCAATGGGGTGGCCTTGTATTTTGGGGTAGTGGCCGACAGCGAAACGACTGACCTGCACGAGGCCATCAAAAATTTACGCAGTGCCCTAGAAGGGCAGTTGCCCGGTATCAATTTTGCAGAGGAAGTAGATAACCAGACCAAGAAAATGCTGCTCCAGCGCTGGTGCCAATCCACCCATCAGGGCGTGATGTTGGGTGCGCCTACGGTGCCAGAACAGCAAAGCAACGACGAACAAAATTTTCAGGGATTGGCTCGCTTGGTGCGTGCCATGCAGTCGGGCAGCCGTACGCAAAACTACGCCGCCACGAATACCGGCGGTTGGCAACTCACTGTGATTAGCCAACCCCTAGAGCGTCAGCAGATACGCCAGCACATTGCCCAAGCTTACGCCTTATCTTCGGAGCTAGCAGCCCAAGTGCGTACCAGCGTACAAATGAGCGACAACACTAGCCAGCAAAAAAGTGTCTCTGTGGGCACCAGCACAGCGCAGGGCAGCAACCAAGGAACGTCCTATACCCGAGGCAAAAATACCAGCGGGACTTCAGGAAAAAACCAAGGGTCTTCGTCGGGCAGCAACAGCTCCTCTAGCTCCAGCAGCACCAACACGGGCACATCCCAATCCAAAACAGATGGCACCAGTGAGAGCGATACCAAAAGCAAAGGAACCTCGCATACCGAAACGTCTACCGACAACTCTAGTCTGTCGGATACCAAAGGCAGCTCACTGGGTATTACACAAGAGATTGCCAACAAACGCGCCCAGCATTTAATGGACTATTTAGACAAGCAGCTGATTGCTCGCCTGCACAAAGGTCTGACTAAAGGCTTGTTTCACAGCGCAGTTTACTTAACCGCTGAGAAAAATTCGGACTATCAACGCCTGAAAAACACCGTACGCGCCACCTTGCAAGGTGCTGAAACCACCCTTAGTCCGCTGGAGGTGTACGACCTACCCGCCAGCGCACGCGGCCAGATGCTGCACCTGCCAACCTTATTTGGCAACGCGCAACGCGCCGAAGAACTACTGTTTCACAGCCTACGCCCCGGCCCACACAATACCTTGGGCAGTTTACTCACTGCCGATGAACTGGCCACAGTGGCCAGCTTGCCCCAGCAAGAGTTACAAGGCATACGGCGGCGCAAAACTGTCAACTTTATTGTCGATTTGCCCAGTATGGCCGTTGACCATGCAATTGACTTGGGTACGGTAGTGGATCATGGCCGCCACTACCCCAACAATCGTGTTCATTTACAACGCAACGACCTGAACAAACACGTTTTTGTCACCGGTGTAACAGGTTCGGGTAAAACGACCACCTGCCTGAACCTGCTACTAGAGTCTGGCCTGCCCTTTTTGGTGATTGAACCAGCCAAAACTGAATACCGCGCACTGGCCACACACCTTGCCAGCGGCATTGATTACTACCGCCCCAATGGTGACGACCATCAAAGCCTGCGTATCAACCCTTTTGCTCTGATACGCAAAAGCCAACGTATCAAAAGCCATGCCGGGTTTTTGAAAAACGTATTTGCCGCCATCTTCCCAATGGAAGCATCTATGCCCATGATGGTGGAGGCAGCCATCTTAGCCAGTTACGAGGACAAGGGCTGGGACATAGACGACAACGAATTTCTGCCCGGTGGCGACCCCTTCGACCCCCTGACACGCGCTTGGCCGACCATGAGCGAGATGATTCGCCAGCTAGACCGCATCATCCCCACCTATGGTTTAGGCCAAGAATTTACAGAAAAGTACCGGGGTTCCCTCGTCTCGCGTTTGCGTAGCCTGACCGATGGCACGTTAGGCCAAGTGCTGGACGTACCGCAATCCCTGTGCTTTCATACGCTGCTTGAGCGCCACGCTGTAATTGAACTGGAAGAACTGCAAGGCGGTGAAGAAAAAGCCTTGCTGATGGCCCTGTTGCTGGGTGGCATTAACGAATCTATCCGCGCCCGGCACGCTGAAAACCCCCATTTCCGGCATCTGACACTGATTGAAGAGGCCCACCGACTGCTATCACGCCCCGAGCCCGGCGATAAAGCCGCTGCAATGGCCGTTGAAGCCTTTGCCGACATGCTGGCCGAGGTACGCAAATATGGTGCAGGTCTCATCATTGCCGACCAGATACCAGCCAAGCTCATTCCTGACATCATCAAAAATACCCATAGCAAAATCGTGCATCGCCTGTTTGCCGAAGATGACCGCCGCGCTATGGGCGAGGCCATGATGATGGACGATGAACAGCGTGCCTTTTTGCCTAATTTAAGCACGGGCGAAGCCGTTATTTTTTGTGGTGGCTGGCACGGCCCGGCCCATGCCGCTATCCGCAACGACCGCGCCAACACCGATGGCCACCCGCCTGCACTGAATATTTCAGACTGTGGTGTGCAACAACTATGGCGCGAACGGGCACGCTATTACCCCCAGTTTTGCAGCCTTAAATGGCTGAGCCAAGAACAGGCGCAACGCACAGAATTTGCCCAATTTGTGCGCCACACCCGCCAAGCACAAAACCAGCTTTTGCTGTTTGTCAGTATGCCCAGTCGTGCAGAAAGCGCTTTTGCCTTTCTGAAGCAATGGCTGGCACGCTGGCACGCTTCGGCACAAGCGGGTCAGGCGCACTATGCGCCGCAACGTGGTACTGAGGCGATAACTTGGCCAGAGAACTTACTGGCGGCTGCGTGGATGGCCTTGCTGCTGGATGCCAACCCGCGCCCGCGTGCTGAAGCCAAGGATGTATCGTCACTGTTGGCAAATACCGCAGACAATGAACCTTATTTGGCTGGCGTTTGCGACACCTTTTTGCAACTGCTGACCGACAGTGCGAACACAAAAGAATGGCTGCAAAAACTCAAAATTCTCAAAATATTAGACCCCCGTCAGGCAAAAGACCTGAGCGAACATTTAGAGCATTTGGGCCATTTCAAGAAATTCTGATTCTTTCGCCTTCCACCCACCTACCTCAAAGGAAAAAATCATGGGACTTTTTAGTTTTGTTGCAAGCTGCTGTAGTGCTATCGGCAGTGCCATTTCCAGTGCCGTCAGCAGCATTGGCAGTGCCCTTTCCTCCTTCGCCACCACCATTGGCCCGGTGTTGGGCAGCATCATTGACGCACTCAAGCCAGTGGCAGAAGCCTTGGGACGCTTTGCCAACGCCTTTTTGCAAGGGCTGGGCATCATCCAGCCCCACGAAAACGTAGAAGACATGGGCGAGCGCGCCCTCCAAGCAGCAGGCAAAGGCATCACCATGGAAAAGTTTGAGAATTTTGACGGCTATATGGATGCCCTACGCAAGTTTGAGCTGGACCCCGAAGTCAGCAGCAAGCGCAGCAGCGCAGAAAAATTGGTAGCAGGCTTGGGCGTAGGCACGATTGGCGTAGAAGACAAATTCAACGCCGAACGCGGCAGCCTCAATGGCATCTGGGCTTTGCCCATGACCAACCCCAGCTATTTCACCCCCGAGCGGATGCAGGGCTTGGTGTCTGCTGGGCGATTGGGTGGTGATGTGTTTGCTTATTTAGAAAAAAGACTGGGCGGCGCGGAGTCCAACAGCTTTAGAAAAGACCTAGAAATGACCCCAGAGGGCCAGCCCATGAATAAGCAGCAACTGGGCACGTTGTACGACGCATTAGACGACGCACGCGAGCAATGGGCCAGCATCGCCAAACAAATGCAAGAAAAGAACAACCCAACACGCGATGCCTAAGCTGCCTATTTTTTACTGTTCGCCATGAAATCTACCCTTGTTATTTTTTGCCTGCAGAACCAACTGGCTGCTTGGCGTTTGGGCCGCAGCCATGCACCACAGCGCGTATTGATAGACAGCCAAGAGCTCCTGCCCCTACCCACCCCAGCCACTGCCCAAGCACTGGCCCAAGCCTGTGCAGATATTGCCGAACGCCTGCACGGCGAAGGCTTTGCCATTGACGAAGTGCATTGGATACTCGATGCGCCTGGCAATGCCCTGTGGCAAACCAGCCTGCCGCTGCTCCAGCAGATATTCACCCAGCACAACGTTTGGCAAAACCTGTCTTGGCCGTGGCTGGCGGCACGTTTTGGCTTGGATGCTACCCAGCCTTGGGCCACACCCGCTGTGTGGGCCAAAGGGCTGCTGCCTTGGCTAGTAACACTAGACCGCAACGCCGAGCAGCAGCAAATGCAGCAAGCTTTGGCCCGTGACCACCAAACCCAATCCGAGCAGTTATTGGCCGAGCGCACCCGTTTGCAGCAAGAAAACGAACAACTGCGCCACCAAAACGCCGCATTGCACCAAGTAGATGCCGAAAACCTGTTGCGCTTTCTGCCCGCCCTGTTTGCGCGGGTGTTTGTTGTGCTGGGTGCGACCGACTTGGCCCTGCTCAGTGGCCGGGTAGAGCCATTGGCTATTCCCAACCCTTACCCCGAACCGAGTGAAGAAACCCTACGCACCCTGCAAAAACACTTTCGCGCCCTGCCACTGCCGTTGCAACAACAAATCGTGCGTTTTGTGGCCCACCTGCCGCAGCGCCAAAAATTGCAGCCGCGCCCAGAAATGCGCGAACTGGTGCAAGCCCTAGAGGAAAACTAAAACATGGCTAAACAACTACCCACCGAAGACGGCTTAGACAAACCAAGCCGCAAGCGCTTAGAAAAACTGGAGACACAATGGTCAGAGCCTTGCGAGGCGTGGAGTGTTGATAAATTGACCTTGCCCGACCTAAAACTGCTGCTAGAGCGTTTCACGCCGCTGCAAGATTTGATTCGCGCCTTGGTGGCCACCCCAGAAGGCACAAGCCCCAACACCTTGGCGCAAGAAACCGCCAGCTTGCGCCACGAAGCCAGCAGCGCCCAAGCAGCCCAAAGCAGCGCAGAAGATGCACTGGCCGAGGCACAGGCCCAACTAGCCCAAGCCCACGCACAATGCAGCGCCTTGCAAAACGACCTCAACCAGCACAAGCACGACCTCAGCGAGTGCGCTGCTACCACCAAAAACCTATTGCAAGAAAACCAAGCCCAAGCGAATACCATTCAGAAACTGGAAAAAGAAGTACAGCAAGCGGAAAAAAAGCTCAAAGCCTGCCAAGCCGAACTGGCCCGCAGCGGCAACGCACCGGCAGAACTGGCCTTACTGCGCCAAGACAATGCGCTGGCCCAAGCCTTGGGGCTGGCACCCTTGCCCAGTGACGACACACTAGCCCTGATTCAAATGGTGGCGGTGCTGGCCCAACGCGACAACCTAGAACGGCTGTGGCGCACCTTAAAAGACCGCTGCGAAACTGAGCTCCGCCCTGCCAGCGCCAGCGAGGCTGCGCTATTGACCGCCGCCTTGGCTTGGTACAACCACAACTGGCGCACCCGCCCCTATGGCCTGATAGAGGCCACGCCCGCCACGGCCTACGACTTTGAGCGCCACCAGCGCTGCCGCCACAGCCCCACCGGCGACACCGTAGCCGCCCAGCACCTGCCCGGCATGGCCGATGGCAGCGGCACGCCACTGTGCAAAGCACTGGTCAGCACCCGTTAAATCCATAAAACAGAAGAGAAGCGCAATGACCCGCCAAACCTTGGCTGAACTCCATGCAGAAAACTTGGCTGCATTTACTAAAAACCTAACCCAACACCGCTGCTGGCATATCCTACCCGCAGGCCAAAGCGACATCAGCAAAGCCATCGGGCTGTTTGATACCCAAACAGGCCACTTTTACCCGCCCACGGCCATTGCTGCACTAAGCCAATTTTTGGCCCAACACCCTTTTGTCTATGTGCAAACCGTGGGCAAAACCCAAGTGCTGGCCACCCTGCACAGCGCTACCCGCCTGCTGTGGAACAACCAAAGCAGCGACAATACCTATACCGTCTCAGAGAGTCAACAGATACTGCAAACGGGCCGTTGGGCTAGCTTAGCTGGTTGGACTTTACCGACCAAAGACCAGCTTTATGCCTTTGCCACGGCCCGAAGCAACCCGTACCAAAAAGGCAATGCCTACCGCTTGGCGACGGCTTCTGGTAACGAAACCTATAGTTGGCTGACTACAGGTGGTCACTGTGACACTGACGGCGGCTGCTGGGGCCTTGAACCATCAGCATCTGCCAGAATTTTTGCCTGCCATTTACTGTGGCAAAAAACCACCAATGCTGAGTTACTGATTGAGCTAGCCGTGCGTGGTTGGGCACTGCGCTCGGCCAGCAACAACGCCGTTTTTGCACCACCGCCAGCGGATTTGCGCTGGCAGAACCTAGCGCTAGAAGATTTGCTGGCTACGTGGGCCAAAGAGGGGCTGTGCTTACGTGCTGCGGGGCAAGATGAAACGCTACTCTCACCCAACCAATTCTTCTTAACCCAGCACCTGACCGACCTGGACTACACCCCCTGCCGCCTGCCCAAACTCGACCGCGCCCAACTGACCGACCCGGAAAAGGGCCTATGGGAGCTATGGGGCACCGATGCCGCCGATTTGAAAAAAATGGAGGTAATGGCCCGCGACCCTGGGCGCGATGTGCAGCGCCGCGCTGTGGCGATTGACTTTGGCACCAGCAGCACCGTAGTGGCGATGGACACCGCCAGCGGTGCCCGCGAATTGCTACGCATAGGGGCTCGCGACTTTTACGAACCCATCAAACCCGCGCAGTTTGAAAACCCCACCGTGCTGGAATGCTTGGACTTTCAAGCCTTTGCCCGTGCTTGGTGTAGCCATGCCTACCGCCCGCCCTTGGACTGGAACTGGATGCGTGCCACCCACGAAGCCCAAGCCAGCTTGCGCGACAACACCGGTGACACCAATATCTTGGCCAGCATTTTGCCCCGACTCAAACAATGGGCACTGCGCGAAACCGAACACCGGCGCGTGCGCCTAACCGACCGCCAAGGCCACGAAATAGAACTCCCCCCACACACCGAACGCAATCCGGTACGCGGCCAAGCATTGGTAGCCAACAGCACCGACCCCTTTGACCCGGTAGAGCTGTTCGCTTGGTATTTGGGCATGGCCATTAACTGGCGCGGGCGCGGTTTGTTCCTGAAATACTACCTATCCTTCCCGGTCAAATACCCCCGCGAAGTGAAAGAGCGCATTCTGGCCAGCTTCCGCCGTGGCTTGCAGCGTAGCCTACCGCACACCCTGATTGAGCATCACCCGCAGGTACTGAACGATTTTGAGGTCAACGACTTGGCCAGCGAACCCGCTGCCTACGCCGCTGCCGCCCTGCCCTATTTGAAGGTGGAGCCCAGTGACGAAGGCGTGCCCTATGCCGTGTTTGACTTTGGTGGTGGCACCACTGATTTTGATTTTGGCTTGCTGCGCTGGGCCACCCATGACGAAGAAGACCAAGGCGGCTATGAACAAGTCTTTGAACACCTTGCGAGTGGTGGCGATAACTTTTTGGGTGGCGAAAACCTGTTAGAGCATTTGGTTTATGAGACGTTTAAGCGCAATGTCGATGTGCTACGCAAAGAACGCATCCAATTTACCCAACCGCTGGATGCCTTGCCCTTTGCGGGCAGCGAAGCCTTTTTGGCCCCCACCCAAGCCGCGCAAACCAACACCATCATGCTGGCAGCCAAGCTGCGCCCTTTTCTGGAAGGCGACGGGGCTAATCTGGCATCCCAACTCGACTTCGACCTGATCGATGCCAACGGCCAGAAAAAAACCTGCGTATTGACGCTAGACACCAAGGCATTGGATACCCTACTGGCCGAACGTATACGCGGCGGAGCCGAAGCCTTTTTAAGCCAACTGGCCAGACTGCGCCTGGAGCTGCCAGCCAACGCAACCATCCATTTACTGCTGGCAGGCAATGGCAGCCGCTCGCGCCACGTTAAAGCCCTGTTTAACAAAGACGGCCCTCTCTGGGAAGTGCTACTCAACCAAATTTTTGGCGAAGCACCGCCAAACATTGAGGTACACGCACCCCTGCCAATGGACGAAGCCAACCCCCATGCACCGACTACCAAAACCGGCGTAGCGTTGGGCTTGCTCAGTTTGGTGCCAGGCGAAAACACTTTGCTAGTCAACCATCTGCAATCACGCCACCAAGGGCAAGCGCCCTTTGCTTGGTTTGTGGGTCGCCTGCGCCGTAAAAGCTTTGAACCGACGCTATCGCCCGGTGCTACTTATAACGAGTGGCACGAAATTGGCCCGTTGCAGCAAGGCGTTTTTAACTTGTTCATCACCACCAGCCCACGCGCCCACACCGGTTTACCAGAAGGTCACCCAGAGCTGAAAAAGCACCGCTTGGACTTCCCGGCGGCCCCCGCCAATGCCTGTCTATTTGCCCGTGCAGTCGGGCCGCACAAGCTGGAATTGGCCGCAGCAGCAGATATTGCAGGGCTGGGTGACTGCGTAGCCACCAGCTTGCTATTGGGATAGCTAAGAGCCATAAAGCTGGCATTTAGCCTGCTTCACGCCATGCCGTTGCGCCGCGCCAGCTCTAAAAATAGGGCGCTTTGGTCTAACTCGGCCCAACCGTGTTCTGCGGCTTGGGTGTACAGCCCGGTCAGCAAGCTGGTAACGGGGGCTTCAAAGCCCAGCTCATCAGCGGTGGCAATGGCGTTACGCATATCCTTGAGCTGCACCCCGACGCGCCCACGCGCGGCAAAGTCTTGCTCAATCATGCGCTGACCATGCAATTGCAAGATGCGGCTATCGGCAAAACCGCCGCTGATGGCCTCGCGCACCTTGGCCATATCGGCCCCACCTTTGGCTGCCAACAGCAGCGCTTCGGCCACCGCCCCAATGGTGATGCCGACAATCATTTGGTTGGCCAGTTTGGCCAGCTGCCCGGTGCCGTGCGGCCCCACATGGGTAGCGCGGCCTAATACCGACAATACCGGCACCGCACGGGCAAAATCTGTGGCCTCGCCGCCCACCATGATGGCCAAGGTGCCCGCCTCCGCCCCCACGGTACCACCCGAGACCGGCGCATCCAAACAGGCCATGCCTTGCGCTTGCAAACGCGCGGCATGGTCACGCGCCTCACGCGGTTGGATGGAGGCCATATCGACGAACAAGCTGCCCGCCCGCATCGCTGCTGCAGCCCCTTGCTGGAACAGCACATCGGCCACCACCGGGCCGTTTTCTAGCAAGCTGAACACCATGTCCGCGCTACGCACCGCATCGACAGCATGGTCATGCAGCACCGCGCCCGCAGCGGCCAACGGTTCGGCCTTGGCGCGGGTGCGGTTCCAGACTTGCACACGGTGCCCAGCAGCACACAAACGCCGGGCAATGGGCAGGCCCATCATGCCAATGCCCAATACAGCGATGGAAAGGGAGGGGGAAGGGGTACGCATGGAATCCATTGTATGCAAGCCGTTCCTACAATCACGGCATGGCTCCACATTCCTTTGCTCCCTCTGCCCCTGAGACTGCCGCTCTGCTGCACCACCTCAATCCTGAACAACTGGCCGCCGTCACCCTGCCCAGCGGCCACGCCTTGGTGCTGGCCGGTGCCGGTTCGGGCAAAACCCGCGTCCTGACAACGCGCATTGCCTGGCTGCTACAAACCGGCCAAGCCAGCCCCGGCAGCATTTTGGCGGTCACCTTTACCAACAAGGCGGCCAAAGAGATGCTCACCCGCCTCGGGGCCATGCTACCGATGGCGGTGCGCGGTATGTGGATTGGTACCTTCCACGGCCTGTGCAACCGGCTGTTGCGAATGCACCACCAAGCGGCGGGTTTGCCCCAAACTTTCCAAATTTTGGACACCCAAGACCAACTCTCGGCCATCAAGCGCTTGTGCAAACAATTTGGTGTCGATGAGGAGCGCTTTCCGCCCAAACGGCTGCAATCGTTTATTGCTGGTTGTAAAGAAGATGGCCGTCGCCCGCGCGATGTGGATGGCATTGACCCCGACACACGCAAAAAGGTCGAGCTGTACCAACTCTACGAAGAACAATGCCAGCGCGAAGGCGTAGTAGATTTTGGCGAGCTGATGTTGCGCTCTTACGAATTGCTGCGCGACCATGACCCGCTGCGCGCCCACTACCAGCGCCGCTTTGCCCATATCTTGGTGGATGAATTCCAAGACACCAATCGGCTCCAATACCTGTGGCTGAAGCAATTAGCGGGGGATGAGGTAGAGGGCCAGTTGCAAACCCATGCCAGCGTATTGGCCGTGGGTGACGATGACCAAAGCATCTATGCCTTCCGTGGGGCGCGCGTGGGCAATATGCAAGATTTTTTGCGCGAGTTTGATGTGCAACAACAAATCAAGCTGGAGCAAAATTACCGCAGTTACAGCCACATTTTGGATGCTGCCAACCAGCTCATCAGCCACAACAGCCGCCGTTTGGGCAAAAACCTACGCACCGAGCAAGGCCCCGGCGAGCCGGTGCGCGTTTATGAGGCCGTCAGTGACTTGGCCGAAGCCCAGTGGATGGCCGATGAAATCCGCCAATTGCTCAAGTCGGACCACATTCCGCACCAAGAAATTGCCGTGCTCTACCGCAGCAACGCACAAAGTCGGGTGATTGAATCAGCCTTGTTCAATGCGCGCATTCCGTACCGCGTTTATGGCGGGTTGCGCTTTTTTGAGCGCGCCGAAGTCAAACACGCACTGGCCTACTTGCGCCTGCTAGAAAACCCGCACGACGACACCAGTTTTATGCGCGTGGTCAACTTTCCACCGCGCGGCATTGGTGCGCGCAGCGTCGAAACGCTGCAAGACAACGCGCGCAGCAGTGGCTGCTCCTTGCACGATGCGGTATCGCTGGTGACAGGCAGTGCCGGGGCCAAGTTGGTGAGTTTTGTCGCGCTGATGGATGTCTTGCGCGAACAAACCCAAGGCCAAAATTTACGCACCATCATCGACAAAGTGCTAAACGCCAGCGGTCTGCTGGCCCATTATCGTGCGGATAAAGACGGTGCCGACCGGATAGAAAACCTAGAAGAACTGGTCAATGCGGGCGAAAGCTTTGTCACGCTGGAGGGCTTTGGCCGCGATGCCGTGGCCTTGCCGGTCGATGAGCATGGCGCACCCAGCGGCAGCCTGCCAGATTTAGTAGATGGAGACACTGGCGAGACGCTCTCGCCCTTGGTGGCTTTTTTAACCCATGCGGCGCTAGAGGCAGGCGACAACCAAGCCCAAGCCGGCCAAGAGGCGGTGCAACTCATGACAGTTCATGCCAGCAAAGGGCTGGAATTTGATTGTGTGCTGATTGGTGGGCTAGAGGAAGGACTGTTTCCGCACGACCAGTCGGTGGGTGATCGCGATGGCCTGGAAGAAGAACGCCGCCTGATGTATGTCGCCATCACACGGGCGCGTAAACGCTTGTACCTGAGCCACGCGCAAACCCGAATGCTGCACGGCCAGACGCGCTACAACGACAAAAGCCGCTTTTTAGACGAGCTGCCCGAACACGCCCTGAAATGGCTCACGCCCCAGCGCAACAGCTTTGCTAATTTTGCGCCGCGTGCCAACCTAGGCAGCTACCACAAAGGTAGCCCCAGCTACCAAACAAACACCATTGCCAATTTTTCCAGTTTTACCAGCTCACCCGTGCCCGTGCAAAAAGCCACGCCAGCGCACGGGTTGCGTGCCGGTATGGCGGTGTTTCATACCAAATTTGGCGAAGGCAAAGTCTTGGCGATAGAAGGCAGTGGCGACGATGCCCGTGCCCAAGTGCATTTTGGTCGCCACGGCAGTAAATGGCTGGCATTGGCGGTGGCCAAATTGACCATCGTTTGATAAAACGCAAGATAACAAAAAAGAACCAACAGGTTTAAGTAAGGTTTTGGGAAGGGTGCCAGCCGGTGGACTATCCCAAGGTTTTGAGCGGGCCACGGGCTTAGGCGTGTACCAGCTTGGGCGTGTGGCGCTGGATGCGCGCCAGCACGTCCGCCATAGCATCTTGGGCGCGCAAGATGTCGTAATCGGTTTGAAGGTTGACCCAGCTTTGCGCGTCGGTGCCAAAAAAGGCGGCTAGGCGTAGCGCGGTATCGGCGGTAATGGCGCGTTGCCCCTTCACAATTTCATTGATACGCCGGGGTGGTACGCCTATGGCTTTGGCTAGGGCGTATTGGCTCAGGCCCATAGGGGTTAGCCAGTCCTCTAACAACACTTCGCCGGGGTGGGGCCACTTGAGTAGTTCATTGGTCATTGCAGCGCCTTTCAGTGGTAATCGGTAATTTCTACCCGGCTGGCGTGGCCATCGCACCAGACAAAACAAACCCGCCATTGTTCGTTTATGCGAATGCTGTGCTGGCCTTTGCGGTTGCCTTGCAGTGCCTCTAGCCGGTTGCCGGGTGGTATGCGTAGAAAGTCCAATGTGGTAGCCGCGTTCAACTGCGCCAGCTTGCGTAGGGCCACGGCTTCGATATTGGCAAAGCGTGGCACACGGCGGCGCTGGAATAGCGCGCGGGTGTCTGCACACAGGAAATCTTTAATCATGCCTTAGATGATAACGTATGGCGTTATTGTTTGGCACGGTATGCACCAGCAAAGGAAAGTGCATGGGTTGCTAACACACAACACATAAGACAACAAAAAGCCCCTGTACCTAGAGAGGCAAGGGGCTTTTGATACGGCCTGAATGGGCTTAAAATTGTTTTTTGGTGCCGATTGTCGGATTCGAACTGACGACCTACCGCTTACAAGGCGGGTGCTCTACCAACTGAGCTAAACCGGCTAAGACTTTTATTATAACCAGAAAAATTCTCTGGCCAAAATTTTTACTTCACGCGCTTGAGTGCTGGCCGTCCACCAGCACCTGCGGGGGGGCGAGGTGGTGGTGGTTCAGGCTCGTCCGAAGCATGGATGGCGCTATCGCTGGGTACCAAGTGGATGGAGGCACGGTCAGCAGTGGAAGACTCATGGCCCGCCAATTGCGCTTCAGAGGGCTGTTCAGACAAAGAAAACAGTGCTTCCGTGTTTTGAGAGACATCCAAATCGTCGTCTGGCGGCGGAAAGGCCATGCCTTGGCCATTTTCGCGCGCATAAATGGCCACGATACGCCCCACAGGTACCATAATGTCGCGCACCTTGCCCGCAAAGCGGGCTTTGAACTCGATGTAATCGTTGCCCAACAGCAGGCCACTGGTGGCATCCAGCCCTACGTTGAGCACAATTTCTCCATCTTTCACAAACTCGCGCGGCACTTGCACTGAAGAATCCACGCGCACGGCAATGTAAGGGGTGAAGCCATTGTCAATGCACCATTCGTGCAAAGCCCGAATCAGATAAGGGCGGGTGGTGGTGGGTTCTTGTGCGTTCATGGTGCTGGGCGCTTATATACCTATGACAGTGGATGGAGCAGAAAGTGCTTACTTACGCATGACCTTTTCCGAGGGTGTCAGCGCCTCGATATAGGCCGGACGCGAGAAAATACGCTCGGCATACTTGAGCAGCGGCGCGGCGTTTTTGCTCATTTCGATGCCATAGTAATCCAAGCGCCACAACAAGGGGGCGATGGCCACATCCAGCATCGAGAAGCTCTCGCCCAACATGTATTTGTTTTTCAGGAAAACGGGGGCCAGCTGCGTCAAGCGGTCGCGGATGTGGGCGCGGGCCTTTTCCATTGCCTTTTCGTTGCCCTTGGTGGTGCGCGATTCCAGCGTGTTGACATGCACGAACAGCTCTTTTTCAAAATTGAGCAAGAACAAGCGCACGCGCGCGCGATCTACTGGGTCACCGGGCATCAGCTGGGGGTGCGGAAAGCGCTCGTCGATGTATTCGTTGATGATGTTCGACTCGTACAAAATCAGGTCGCGTTCTACCAAAATAGGCACTTGACCATAGGGATTCATCACACTGATGTCTTCGGGCTTGTTGTACAAGTCCACATCGCGGATTTCAAAATCCATGCCCTTTTCAAACAAAACAAAACGGCAGCGGTGGGAAAAGGGACAGGTTGTACCCGAGTAAAGCACCATCATGAGAAGCAACTCCTAAAAATCAAAAGAGTGGAACGCACAGTGCGCCCACTCTGAAAAAGATGAAGCCACGCCGCTAGGGCGTGGCATTGGCAGAGAAACGCTTATTTCACATCTTTCCAGAAAGCAGCGTTGAGCTTCCAGGCGGCCACACTGGCCAAGGCCAAGAAGGCCAGCACCCAGATACCCAAGTTGACACGCTTTTGCTGTGCTGGTTCACCCATCCATTGCAAATAGCCGACCAAATCGCCAATGGCAGCATCGTATTGTTCAGGGGTCATGCTGCCGGGGGTGATGGTTTCCCAAGCCTTATGAACCTGTACCGTCTGGCCGTGGCTTTGTTGCTCTTCAAACACGGCATGGCGCTGGCCTTGCAACTGCCACAGGGGATTTGGCATACCTACGTTGGGGAAAGCCAAGTTGTTCCAACCGGTAGCCTTGGTTTCATCGCGGTAGAAAGTGCGTAAGAAGGTGTACAGGTAGTCAGAACCTGTGCCACCAGCACCAGCACGCGAACGGGCAATCACCGTCAAGTCGGGTGGGTTGGCACCAAACCACTCTTTGGCTTGCTTAGGCAGGACAGTGGCCTTCATGGTGTCACCGATTTTTTCGGTGGTGAAGAGCAGGTTTTCTTTGATTTGCTCGTTGGTCAGGCCAATGTCTTGCAGGCGGTTGTAGCGCATGAACGCTGCCGAGTGACAACCCACGCAGTAGTTGACAAACAGCTTGGCACCGTTTTGCAGCGCACCTTGGTCATTGAGGCGGTTGGGAGCCTTGTCCCAAGCCATACCACCACCTGCGGCTTGGGCAGCACCTGCCATTAAACCCAGAGCGGCAATGAACGAAAGAAGAATTTTTTTCATAGTGTTCGTCTCCAGCTCAGTGTGGCTTAAAGGTGACACGGTCAGGCACGGGCTTGGGGGTACCCAAACGGCTCCACCAAGGCATGAGCAAGAAGAAGCCGAAGTAGAACAGGGTACCGACTTGCGACACACGTTCACCCATTGGCGAGGGGGGTTGCACGCCCAAGTAGGCCAGCACAACAAAGTTCACCACGAACACGGCATAGACATACTTGTGCCAGCTAGGACGGTAGCGGATGGAATGCACTGGGCTGTGATCGAGCCAAGGCAAGCCAAACAAAATCACCACCGCACCACCCATCACCACGACACCCCAGAACTTGGCATCAATCGACAACATCATGGCAACCACCACGACTGCAGCGCCCAAGATACCGGCCTTAATGAAGGCAGGCAGCTTGAATTTGACCACGGACAGCACGGCGCCCAGCAACACGCAGCCAATCAGCACATACATCATCTCAGTGGTGATGGCGCGCAACATGGAGTAGAACGGCGTGAAGTACCAAACCGGCGCAATGTGCAGCGGTGTTTGCAGCGGGTCAGCTGGAATAAAGTTGTTGTACTCTAAGAAGTAACCGCCGAACTCAGGGGCAAAGAAAATCACCGCTGTGAAGGCCATCAGGAACAAGCACACGCCCAAGATGTCATGCACGGTGTAGTAGGGATGGAAGGGCACGCCATCGAGGGGGTGGCCATTGGCATCTTTGGGGGCCTTAGGGCCTTTGATTTCGATACCGTCGGGGTTGTTGGAACCTACATCGTGCAGAGCCAACAAGTGGGCCACGACCAAGCCCAGCAGCACCAGCGGCACGGCAATCACGTGGAAGCTGAAGAAGCGGTTGAGCGTAGCATCAGAGACCACGTAGTCGCCACGAATCAGCAACGCCAAATCGGGACCAACAAAAGGCACCGCAGCAAACAGGTTCACAATCACCTGCGCGCCCCAGTAGGACATTTGGCCCCAAGGCAACAGGTAACCCATGAAGGCTTCGGCCATCAAGGCCAAGAAGATGGCGCAACCAAACACCCAAACCAGCTCGCGTGGCTTGCGGTAGGAGCCATACATCAGGCCCCGGAACATGTGCAGATAGACCACCACAAAAAACGCCGAAGCGCCGGTGGAGTGCATGTAGCGAATCAACCAGCCCCAAGGCACATCGCGCATGATGTACTCGACCGATTCAAACGCCTTGTCTGCGTCGGGCTTGTAGTGCATCACCAAGAAGATACCGGTGACAATTTGAATCACCAGCACCAACAGCGCCAGCGAGCCAAAGATGTACCAGAAGTTGAAGTTTTTCGGAGCGTAATACTCCGACATATGCACCCGGTAGGCATCAAAAGCGGTGGGAAACCGGTTTTCAAACCAGTTGGTCAACTTGGCCGCGCCTGAGGCGTTGGGGGAAATTTCCTTGAATTCGTGAGCCATGTCGTTGTTCCTCAGGCCTTCTTGTCGTCACCAATCAGGATTTTGGTCTCTGACAGGTACATGTGGGGCGGCACTTCGAGGTTGTCGGGTGCAGGCTTGTTTTTGAACACGCGCCCGGCCATATCGAAGGTAGAACCGTGGCAAGGGCACAGGAAGCCACCCTTCCAGTCGGCGGGCAACGAGGGCTGTGCGCCGGTGGCGAACTTGTCAGACGGCGAACAACCCAAGTGGGTGCAAATACCCACCGCCACGAAAACTTCGGGCTTGATGGAGCGGTGGCCGTTTTGGGCGTATGCGGGGGTGAAATCTTTGGGGTTACGCAGAGACTTGGGGTCGGCCAGTTGCTCATCCAAAGCGGGTAAGTCGGCCAACTGCTCGGGGGTGCGTTTGACGATCCAGACGGGCTTGCCGCGCCATTCTGCGGTCATTTTTTCGCCGGGCTTGAGGGCGGAGATGTCCACCTCAACCGCAGCACCAGCAGCCTTGGCTTTTTCGGAGGGCTGGAAAGTACTCACGAAGGGGACGGCGGTTGCCAGGCCGCCCACCGCACCCGCGCAGCCGGACGCAATCAGCCACGTCCGTTTGCTGGAGTCGATTGGAGTGTCACTCATTGGGATCCTCGATGAACATCGCTATATTGGGGGTTTAGCCCCAAATTGTAGCGGACTGCGTAGGGATATCCCACAACAGCTACGCTGCAAGCCTTCAGCTTCAGAGAGGAAACGAATATGGGAATGGTGCAAGAATTTAGAGAATTTGCCATCAAGGGCAATGTGATTGACTTGGCCGTGGGCGTCATCATTGGGGGGGCGTTTGGCAAAATTGTCGATTCGGTGGTCAGTGATTTGATCATGCCGGTGGTGGGGCTGGTGTTTGGCAAGTTGGATTTTTCCAACATGTTCCTTGCCTTGGGGCATGTGCCCGAGGGTACGGTCATGACGCTCGATGCCATCAGAAAGGCCGGGGTGCCCGTGTTTGCCTATGGCAGCTTTATCACGGTGGCGGTCAATTTTTTCATTTTGGCGTTCATCATTTTTATGATGGTCAAGCAGATTAACCGCCTCAAGCGCAATGCCGAGGCGGCACCTGCGGCCCCAGCAGCACCGCCCCCTACCCCCGAAGATATCGTGTTGCTGCGCGAAATTCGCGACAGCCTCAAGCACTGAGCGCGTTTTAAGCGGCTTGACTGAGCCGTTTGGCCATTTGCACCGCCTCTATCAGGCTGGCTGCATCGGCCACGCCTTGGCCTGCAATATCAAACGCTGTGCCGTGGTCAGGGCTGGTGCGTACCAGTGGTAAGCCCAAAGTCACATTGACACCTTTGTCCACCCCCAAATACTTGACCGGAATCAAGCCTTGGTCGTGGTACATCGCCACCACCACATCGAACTCTGCGGGATGCTGGGCGCTGTGGCGCGCGCGCATAAAAATGGTGTCTGGGGCAAACGGGCCGTGGGCATCGATGCCTTGGGTGCGGGCAGCGGCAATGGCTGGGGCGATGGTATCCAGCTCTTCGCGGCCAAATAGGCCACCTTCGCCTGCGTGTGGATTAAGGCCAGCCACGGCGATGCGCGGCACACGCCCCAAACTGCGGGCCAAAGCGGCATGGGTGATGTGCAAGGTTTGCAACACGTTCTCTAGCGTGACAGCGGCAATCGCATCCCGCAAAGAGACATGGATACTGACCAGCACGGTGCGTAGCTCATCGTTGGCCAGCATCATGCGGACGGGCATATCAGCCAAACTCACTCCGGCATGGGCCGCTGCTTGGGCTTGGAGCAGTTCGGTATGGCCGGGCACCTCAACACCCGCAGCGTGCAGGGCTTCTTTGTGCAGCGGTGCGGTGATTAATCCAGCAATTTGCCCATGCAAGGCCGCTTGGGTGGCCCAGAGTACGCAATCGGCAGCCGCACGCCCAGCAGCGGCGCTCATCTGACCCCAAGGCTGGGGGCCGGGTAGGCCGGGCAGCTGCAAGACGGGCAAGCAGCGTGGCGGCACCGCAAGGGCTTGGGCAGGCTGTGTGATGTGTGCGACGGGCAACGCGGGCAGACCGGGGCGCTGGATGCAGGCGGCGGCACGGCGTAGCGTGGCCAAGTCGCCCACGGCAAAACAGCCGTGCAGCGGCTCGGGGGCATCCCGAAAAGCCTTGGCGATGATTTCGGGGCCAATGCCAGCTGGGTCGCCTTGGGTGATGGCCCAAACGCGCGAAGTTGCAGACATATTTATTTTCTCAGGCCGGGTTGTCGATGTCGATGAAATGGTGCTCTAGGCCATGCTCTTGGGCCAGATACTCGGCCACGGCGGGGGCACCATAGCGCTCGGTGGCATGGTGACCTGCAGCAATAAAGGCCACACCACACTCACGCGCTAAGTGCATTTGTGGCTCCGAGATTTCGCCGGTGATAAAGGCATCGGCACCGGCCGCAATCGCGGCTTCAAAATAACTTTGGGCACCACCGCTGCACCAAGCAATTTTATGGATGGGCGCGTGCAAATCGCCCAGCAGCGTCACTTCTCGGCCCAAAGCCTCTTGCACATGGGCAGCCAAGGCGTGGGCGCTGGTAAAGCAGCTGCCATCGTCACGCTGGCCCAACCAGCCTAAGGATTGCTCGCCAAAGCAGGCCTGCCCCTGCAAACCCAGCACACAAGCCAGTTGCGCGTTGTTACCTAAGGCAGGATGGGCATCGAGTGGCAGGTGGTAGGCAAACAGGTTGATGTCGTGCGCCAGCAAGCGTTGCAGGCGTTGCTTCATCCAGCCCGTGACGCGCCCATCTTGGCCGCGCCAAAACAAGCCGTGGTGGACGAAAATAGCATCGGCGCGCGCTTCGATGGCGGCATCAATCAGGGCGCGGCTGGCCGTTACGCCACTGACAATGCGCTTAATTTGCGCCTTGCCCTCCACTTGCAGGCCGTTGGGGCCGTAGTCTTTAAACCGTTCGGGTTGTAGCAGCATATCCAGAGATTGCCGCAAGGTGTCGCGAAAAATACTCATGGCCGCATTGTCGCGCCAATAGCCTATGCTGGCAGCAGCGCACAGTGGTTCACAATCGCATCTTGCCTTTTTTGGCCCTTTTAGCTCCTATTTTTTTTGTCCATGAAACGCTTTTGGCTGATTTTTTCTCAGGCCGTGACGGTGTTTGTCGCCGCTTATTTTGTCGTCGCTACCCTACAACCGGACTGGATTACCGGCGGTGGGCGCCGCTCTGGTGCCGGTGTAACTTTGTTTGAGGCACCGCCCACCGATTCTGCGCGCCCAGCACCGGGCAGCTTTAGCCCAGCCGCACGCAAGGCGGCACCGGCAGTGGTCAGTATCAACACCAGCAAGGCGGCCATGCGCCATCCGCGCAGCAATGACCCGTGGTTTCAGTTCTTTTTTGGCGACCAGCAACAAATTCCGGCCCAAACCGGCTTGGGCAGCGGGGTCATCATTAGCCCAGATGGCTATATCCTGACCAACAACCACGTGGTGGAAGGCGCAGACGAAATCGACGTGACGCTCACCGACAGCCGCCGCACCCGCGCCCGCATTATTGGCACCGACCCCGACACCGATTTGGCCATCTTAAAGATTGAATTGGACAAGCTGCCAGTGATTGTGTTGGGCGATTCGGACCAACTGGCAGTGGGTGACCAAGTGCTGGCGATTGGCAATCCGTTTGGCGTGGGCCAAACCGTCACCAGTGGCATTGTCAGTGCGCTGGGGCGCAGCCAATTGGGCATCAATACCTTTGAAAATTTCATCCAAACCGATGCCGCCATCAACCCCGGCAACTCGGGCGGTGCGCTGGTAGATGTGAATGGCAACCTGTTGGGCATTAATACGGCGATTTATTCGCGCTCCGGTGGCAGCATGGGCATTGGCTTTGCCATTCCGGTCTCCACGGCCAAAATGGTGCTGGATGGCATTGTCAAAGATGGCCAAGTCACGCGCGGTTGGATTGGTGTGGAACCCAATGAACTATCGCCAGAATTGGCCGAAACCTTTGGCGTCAAAGCCAGCGAAGGCGTGATTTTGACCGGCGTATTGCAAAACGGGCCAGCCGCTTTGGCCGGTGTGCGTCCCGGTGATGTGATTGTGCAAATTGGCGATAAAGCCATTGACAACGTACCGACGCTGCTGGCCACGGTGGCCTCGCTCAAGCCGGGCGTGCCTGCCAATTTTCAGGTGCAGCGTGGTGACCAAATGCTAGAGTTGGCCGTCACGCCGGGGGTGCGCCCCCGACTGCAACGCAGCCGGCGTTAATCACAGGGCGGCAGGCGGTGGTGGGGCGGTTTCGTCGTCTGCTGGGGCTTGGGTATGGCGGATAAAAATTTGTGCTGCCCAAATGCCCAGCTCGTAGAGTAGGCACATCGGAATGGCCAGCGCCAACTGCGACACCACATCCGGCGGCGTAACAATGGCAGCAATCACGAAGGCCAGCACAATAAAGTAGCCGCGAAACTCCTTGAGCTTGGCCACACTGACCACGCCCATGCGCGCCAGCACCACCACGACAATCGGCACCTCAAATGCTAAGCCAAAAGCCAAAAACATGGTCAGAACAAAGCTAAGGTAAGCCTCGATGTCGGGCGCGGCGGTGATGCTTTTGGGCGCGAAGCTTTGGATGAAGGCAAACACCTGACCAAAGACGAAGAAGTAACAAAAGGCCACGCCGATAAAAAACAAAACCGTGCTGGATACCACCAAGGGCAAGACCAGCTTTTTCTCGTGTGCATACAGGCCCGGTGCCACAAAGGCCCATACCTGCCACAGCACCAGCGGCAAAGCCAGCAAAAAGGCCGCCATAAACAAAATTTTTACCGGCACCATAAACGGTGAAATCACCGAGGTGGCAATCAAGGTAGCGCCTTTGGGCAGATGCGCTACCAAGGGCGCGGCCAGCCAGTCGTACAGCGTACCGGGGCCGGGAAAAAAGAACAAAAAGGCCGCTGCCACCAGCACCGCCAGCAGGGCCTTGACTATGCGGTCGCGTAGCTCTACCAAGTGCTGCACAAAGGGCTGTTCGGTGCCCGCGAGTTCGTCTTGAGGGGAATGGGGGGACGGCATTAACGAAATTTGCGAGGGCGGTGGCGCGCTACCCGCGCTGCACCAGACTGCACCTTGGTGCGAACACCGTGGCGCGATTTGTACCACTGTGGCATAGCGCCGCGCTTGAGACGCCAGTTTTTGCCCGGATGGCGATAGCTGGGCACGACGTTGCTGTGGGCTGTGTTGTCTTGGCCCAAGGCATCGAAGCGGGTGCTTTCGGCCCAATCTTGCTCGAAGGTTTGCACTTGGCTGTGGATGGAGTGTTCGACTTCGCGTGCGGCCCCTTCGACCGATTCTTTCATTTTACGCAGCTCGTCCAACTCCATCGAGCGATTGACCTCGGCCTTGACATCCGACACATAGCGCTGTGCTTTGCCCAACAAAGTGCCCACGGTGCGTGCCACGCGCGGCAGTTTTTCGGGGCCAATGACGATGAGCGCCACGACACCAATCAGTGCCAGTTTGGAAAAGCCAATGTCAATCATGCCGCGGCAACCCCAGCGGGTTAGCTCTTGTGTTTGGCTTCGACATCAATGGTGGCTTTGTCGGTGCTGGCGTGGTTGCTGACTTGGCCGGGCGCTGCGGGTGCGGTGGCACTGTCGGAGCTGGTGCCGTCTTTCATGCCATCTTTGAAGCCTTTAACCGCTCCACCCAAATCAGCACCGATGTTTTTGAGCTTTTTGGTGCCAAAGACCAGCACCACAATCAACAGCACTACCAGCCAGTGCCAGACAGAAAACGAACCCATGAGAATCTCCTAAGCAAGGCGCACGATTGTAGAGGCGGGCCAACTTAGCCCTTTTTGAACCAAGGACGCGGGCCGCCCATGACGTGCAGGTGTAGATGGTGGACTTCTTGCCCACCTTCAAGCCCGGTATTGACCACCATGCGAAAGCCCCCTTCGGGGTAGGGGTTGCAGCCTTGCTCTAGCGCCAAACGTGGGGCCAGCAGCATCATGCGCCCCAACAAGCCCGCATGTTCGGGCTGTACGTGGGCCATAGAAGGAATATGCAGCTTGGGCACCATTAAAAAATGCACCGGTGCCCAAGGGTGGATGTCGTGGAAGGCGAAAACTTCTTCGTCTTCATAGACTTTGCGTGATGGGATATGGCCCGCGATGATTTTGCAGAAAAGGCAGTTGGAATCGTGCATAAAACGCTCTGGTGCAGCAATGGATTTTTCTGAATTTTGCTAAATGGACTGCGCTAGTTGGAAGCTAGAACGCAGACCAAGGTCGGCGCGGTGGTTTTGCAGCCATTGCTGGGCTACCGTGCGCCCGAGTGCAAACAGTTGGCGCATAAAACCCAAATCGGCACGGGTTTTGCCAGCCAAGCCAAACTCGGCCAGCACGGCACCGCCGTCTATGCGGTGCATATAGACCTCTTTGAAGTGGCCGGTGTCAATTTTGCCCTCGGCGCGCAAGCGGTGGGCAAACTCTAAGGAGCGCAACTCGGCCAGCAAACCGGCATTGAAGGTGATTTCGTTCACGCGGTCGGTGATTTCGGGCACCGTAGCAGGCACGCGCAGATGCTCTACCGGGTTGATTTGCACCAGCAAAATATCGCTGCTTTGTGCGCTGTAAATCAGCGGATACAGGGGCGGATTGCCCGAGTAGCAACCATCCCAGTAGGCTTGGCCGTCGATTTCTACCGCCTTGAAAATCAGTGGCAAGCAGGCCGAGGCCATGACCGCATCGGCAGTGAGGCGTGGGCCAGAAAATATCTCGCCCTGCCCGGTGCGTACATTGGTAGCGCAAACAAACACTTGTGGCGCAATGCTGGACGCGGCCAAGAGTTCAAAATCCACCTCGCGCTCTAACAATTGGCGCAGTGGGTTGATGTCTAAGGGATTGGCCTGTGCCGGGGCCAGCCAAGGGGTCATCATGGCCAAGCCCGGAAACACCTGCGACAGCGGTGCCCCCCAAGCCAAATTGCCCAAAGTGCCGGTGCCTTCCCACAGGCGCGTTAGGGTGGCGCGGGCCAAATCGGCACCAGCTTGGCGTATGTCTTCTGGGTCTTGGTATTGCTGGGCGGCTTGGGCAAAGCCATAGGCCACGGCCACGGCATTCATGGCCCCAGCGCTGGTGCCGCTGATGCTGTCAATCTCTATCTGGCCGTCTTCGAGCAGGGCATCTAATACCCCCCAAGTCAGGGCACCGTGGGGACCGCCGCCTTGCAGGGCTAGATTAAGGCGTTGGAGGGGTGCGGCGGCGCTGTTAGACATACAGTTCTTGTCCCTTGTTCATGGCCACCATACCGCGCACGATGCGGTAGAGAAACCAGAGTGAAATCAGTGCCCAAGCAATCCAGCCGGGCAAGAAAAACAGGAGCCACAGGGGTGCTGTGACGATGTAGAGTACCCCCGCCCAAAGGACGGTACGAATGCGCCAAGAAAAATGGCTGGCTTGCCATGTGCCTTCGGCATCGCCTTTTTTGACCAAATCAATAATCAGGGCAATGATAAGCAACACCGGGCCGGCCTGCGCGCCCGGAATGACCGCCCCGACCGCCACCACCAAATGCAGGATGTAACTGAGCCAGCCCCAAGCCATCAGGCCACGGGCTTTTTCTTCGGTGCTTTGCACGTCAAAAATATCACTCATGGGGCGCTCTGGCGCTGGGCTTTTTCTAGCAAGCCGCTGGTGCCTTCGCGGCGCTCTAGTTCGGCCACTACGTCGGCAGGCTTCAAGCCATAGTGGGCCAAGGCAATCATGGAGTGGAACCACAAATCGGCTACTTCGTACAGTAGCTTGGCTTTGTCGGCTCCGTGGTCCACATCTTTGGCTGCCATCACCACTTCGGTGGCTTCTTCGCCAATTTTTTTCAGAAAGGCATCTGGCCCTTTGTGTAGCAGGCGGGCCACATAGCTTTTTTCTGGGTTGCCGCCTTGGGCCGGGGTACGGCTTTCAATCACGGCCGCCAAACGGGCCAGTGCGCCCTCAATAGAAGCATCAGTAGCAGACATGCGAGCGGCCTTTCTTTAGGAGTGGTAGATGGATTGCGGGTCTTTGAGTACCGGGTCAACCGGCTGCCATTGACCATCGCGCAGCACGCTGTAAAAACAACTGTGCCGCCCAGTGTGGCAGGCAATGCCGGGCTGGTGGCCTTGTTGCGTCACTTGTAACAAAATCACATCGTTGTCGCAATCAATGCGGATGTCATGCACGGTTTGCACATGGCCGGACTCTTCGCCCTTGAACCATAGCTTGCCGCGTGAGCGGCTGAAATACACCGCACGGCCCAGCTCGGCGGTTTTTTGCAGCGCCTCGCGGTTCATCCAAGCAAACATTAGCACGTCACCGGTGCCGCGCTCTTGGGCAATCACGGGCACCAAGCCCTGTGCATCCCATTTGACTTGTTCTATCCAGTTCATACAACCATTGTCCGTGGTTAGAGGCGCACCGGGATACCGCGTGCTGCCATGTGTTGCTTGGCTTGTTGCACTGTGTATTCGCCATAGTGGAAGATGCTGGCCGCCAGCACAGCATCGGCACCGCCTTGTTGCACGCCATCGGCCAAATGCTCTAGGTTGCCCACGCCACCCGAGGCAATCACGGGCACGGCCACGGTGTCGCTGACGGTGCGCGTCAGTTGCAAATCAAATCCAGCTTTAGTGCCGTCGCGGTCCATGCTGGTGAGCAAAATCTCGCCCGCGCCACGTTGCGCCATTTGCGCTGCCCATTGCACGGCATCGAGGCCAGTGTTTTTGCGCCCGCCGTGGCTATAAACATCCCAGCCCGCGCCCACTGGCTGGCCGTCGGCCCCCAAGCGGGCAGCATCTTCTGCACTGCGGCGTTTGGCATCAATCGCCACCACAATGCACTGGGCACCGTATTTTTGCGAGGCGGCGTTAATGACATCCGGGTTGGCGATGGCCGCCGAATTGAAACTGACTTTATCAGCGCCAGCATTGAGCAGGCGGCGCACGTCTTCTACGGTACGCACGCCACCACCCACCGTGAGCGGAATGAACACTTGGCTGGCCACGGCCTCGATGATGTGCAAAATCAAATCGCGGCCATCGCTGGTGGCGGTGATGTCTAAAAAGGTGAGTTCGTCTGCACCTTGGGCGTTGTAGCGCGCGGCAATTTCTACCGGGTCGCCTGCGTCGCGCAGTTCAACAAAATTAACGCCTTTGACGACACGGCCTCCGGTCACGTCGAGGCAGGGGATGATGCGTTTGGCAAGCATAGCGCGATAAATGTAGCAATGGAGAACAAGCGCCAGAAGATACCACGCAGCCAGAAACCATTAGCACAGACTGCGCGCCACCCCATTTTGCCAGCGCCAAGCGTCTTGGCACATGCGCTCGATACCATGCTGGGCTTTCCAGCCCAAAAGCTGCTCGGCCAAGCTGGGGTCGGCCCAACATTGGGCCACATCGCCGGGGCGGCGGCCCACCATTTGGTAGGGAATGGTGCGGCCACTGGCTTGCTCAAAGCTACGCACCATCTCTAACACCGATACCGGGCGGCCCGTGCCCAAATTCACGGTGAGCAGGCCGGGATGTTGCTGCAAATAATGCAAAGCGGCCACATGGCCTTGGGCCAAGTCCATCACATGGATGTAGTCGCGCACGCCGGTGCCATCGTGGGTGGGGTAATCGTTGCCATAAATGCTCAGGCTCTTGCGCTGACCGGCGGCCACTTGGGCCACATAGGGCAACAGGTTGCCGGGCACGTCTTGTGGGTCTTCGCCAATCAGGCCGCTGTCGTGTGCGCCCACCGGGTTGAAGTAACGCAGTCGGGCAATGCGCCATTGTTCTGGCTCTGCGCTGTCCACATCGGCCAGCACTTGCTCCATCATCAGCTTGCTCCAGCCATAGGGGTTGGTGGCCGAGAGGGGGAAATCTTCACGAATCGGCAAACTTGCTGGCTCCCCATAGACGGTGGCCGAGGAGGAAAATACCAAACGATACACCCCGGCTTGGCGCATGGCTTGCAACAGGGTGATGGTGCCAGCCACGTTGTTGTCGTAGTAGCGCAAAGGGGCAGCCACCGATTCGCCCACCGCCTTGAGGGCAGCAAAGTGGATGACGGCCTGTATCGGGTATTGCGCCAGCACCTGCGCCAGCAACGCGGCATCGCGCACATCGCCTTCGATGCAGTCGGGCACTGTACCGATAATGCGTCCCATACGCTCCAACACCGAGCGGCGGCTGTTGCTGAAGTTGTCCAAAATCAAAAAAGGCAAGCCCGCTTGGGCCAGTGCCACGCAAGTGTGCGAACCAATAAAACCAGCACCGCCGGTGACCAAAATCATGTTTCTGCTTTCCAAAATAGGCATTACCACACGGCACCTATAAATGACAGAACTTATCAATCGCTTTGTTTTTTAAATAGTTTTTTGCTATTATCGAAATCAAAACGACTGGTTACATTCGTGCCATTTTATGTAGTGTGTGGTCTCTGCTAGGGTATTGCCAATGTTCAAATTTTCTGCCGTGCTGCTGTGGGCGCTGGGCCTGCTGTGGGCGTTGCCTGCCCACGCTTTGCCAGCGGTAGCGCTGCATTATGGTGTTGCCGCACCCCTGAGCGAGTTGAAAGTATTTGACCGCGTGGTGGTAGAGCCAGACCACGGCTATGACCCCGTGGCACACCGGCGCAGCGGTAGTGAGTTGTATGCCTATGTCTCGGTGGCCGAGGTACAAGCCTCGCGCAGCTACTACCGTGATATTCCGGCCGCTTGGAAGCTGGCGCGCAATGGCGATTGGCAATCCGAGGTGTTAGACCAAACGCCTGCTGCATGGCCAGAATTTTTTGCCAGCCGGGTCGTGGCCCCCCTGTGGGCGCGTGGCTATCGGGGCTTTTTTTTAGATACGCTCGATTCGTATCGTCTGGCCGCCCAATTTGACGAGGCCGCCCAACAAGCCGGATTGGTGCGCGTGGTAGAGACGCTGCACCAGCGTTTTCCGGGTATCCGCCTGATTTTGAACCGTGGCTTTGAGATTGTGCCGCGCGTACACCAAAAAATTGAGATGGTGGCCGCCGAGTCTTTGTTTCGGGGTTGGAATGCAGCCCAAAAACGCTACGAAGAAGTGCCCACCGCCAGCCGCGATTGGCTGTTAGGGCAGTTACAAACCATTCAGCAACAGTACCAATTGCCGGTGCTGGCGATTGATTATGTGCCGCCACACGACCGCACATTGGCCCGCGCCACAGCGGCGCGCATTCAGGCTTTGGGCATCATCCCTTGGGTGACTGACAGCGCACTGCACACCATAGGGGTGGGCACCGTGGAGCTGCAACCCCGGCGTGTGTTGGTGCTGCACAGCGGCGACGAGGCAGCGGCCATCAATTACAGCAATGTGCATCGATTTTTGCACATGCCGCTCAACCACATGGGCTACATCCTAGAGTACCTTGATACGCGCGAGCCGCTGCCCCAAGGCATTTACCGCGACCGCTATGCCGGGGTGGCCACGTGGTTTTCGGGCTATTTGCCTGCCGCCAAGGGCAAAGAGGTCAGCCGTTGGTTACTGGCACGTGCCGCCGAAGGGATGCCCTTGGCCTTGGTGGATGATTTTGGCTTTCCGCCCGAGCGCAGTTGGGGCGAACAACTGGGGCTACAAGTGGGCGATTTGGGCCTGCAAGGCAGCCTGCAAACCGTGCGCCAACACCCTATGATGGGTTTTGAAATTGCCCCACCCCCTCCCGGCAAAGAATATGAGCCGGTACGCATTGCGCCCAAATGGGCCGCACAAGCCACTCCGCTGTTAGAGCTACAAGACCAGCGTGGGCAGCGCGTGGTGGCGGGTGCCATCATGCCGTGGGGCGGCTTTATCTTAGACCCCTTTGTGGTGGTAGAACTGCCCGGCACAGAGCAACGCCGCTGGGTGATAGACCCGTTTGCCTTTCTCATCCAAGCACTGCGCTTGCCCCCCATGCCGGTAGCGGACATTACGACCGAAAATGGCCGCCGTTTGCTGCTGGCGCATATTGATGGCGATGGCTTTCCGTCGCGTGCTGAAATGCCGGGCAACCCGTTTTCGCCCGAAGTGCTGCTCAAGGAGGTGCTAGAAAAGTACCGCATTCCGCACACCATGTCGGTGATTGAGGCTGAAATTTCACCGCAAGGTTTGTACCCACAATACAGCGCCCAATTAGAAGACGTGGCGCGGCGCATCTTCAGGCTGCCCCATATCGAGCTGGCCAGCCACAGTTATAGCCACCCCTTTTTGTGGAACCACGATGCCAAACATGGCATTTTTTTGGACGAAACCCAAAAAGATTACCACTTGGATTTGCCCGGCTATACCTTTAACTTGGAGCGCGAAATTGTCGGCTCTACCCGCTATATCGAGCAGCGCTTGGCCCCACCCGACAAAAAAGTGAAAGTCATGCTCTGGACGGGCGACACCGCCCCCAGCGCCCAAGCGCTGGCCATCGCCCATAATGCTGGCTTGCTCAACATGAATGGCGGCGATACCTTCATCTCGCGCAACCAACCGTCTTTGACGACAGTGCGTAGTCATGGCCTGCAAAAAAATGGCTATACGCAGGTGTTTGCCCCCATCACCAACGAGAACATTTATACCAATCTGTGGCAGGGGCCTTTTTATGGCTTTGAGCGTGCCATCGAGACCTTTGAAATGACCGACCACCCCCGGCGCATCAAGGCGGTCAATATCTACTACCACACCTACTCGGCCAGCAAGCGCGCCGGACTGCAAGCCCTGCACAAGGTGTATCGCTGGGCGCTGGCGCAGCCTTTGTATCCAGTATTTGGTTCAGAATACATTCGCAAAGTGCTGGATTTTTACGAAGTGGCCATCGCCCGTGATGGCCAAGGCTGGCGCGTGCGCGGTGGCGATGCACTGCGAACCCTGCGGCTGCCTGCCAGCTGGGGGCCGCCCCTGTTGGCACAGAGTCAACAGGTAGCCGGTTACCACCCCGGCCCCGAGGGCGATTACCTGCATTTGGCCGCTGCCAATGCCTATTTTGAAACTGCCACCAACCCGGCCAGCAGCAACGCCAATGCACGTCGCCCTTTTTTGTACGATGCCAATGCGCGTCTGCAACAATGGCAGGTAAACGCCGATGCCAGCCGTATTGATTTACATTTGCAAGGCCATGTGGTGCCACTGCAGTTTAGTCTGGCGCAAGCCCAGCATTGCCAAGTGCGCGCCGGACAGCGGGTGCTGTCGCCCCTCAAATCCACCAGCCCAGCACGCCATGACGTACAGCAATTTGAGCTGAACCAGACCCATGCAGCCCTCCAAATTGTCTGCCAAAAGCCCTGAGCGCCGTCCTGTCCTTGCACCTTATTGGCTACTGTGCTTATTGGCCACCGGCGTAGCGGGCGCGCTGTGGGCGCTCTATCCGCGCCAAGATTTAGAACGACGCCTGAGTGAGGCGGGCAACGATTCGGCCTTGTCGGCCAATTATTTGCACAATTTGTTGCGTAGTGACCCGCACAACCCGCGCCTGCGCTTGTTGTTGGCCAAAGAACAAGGCCAAACGCAAGCCTTAGACACCATGCGCGCTACCTTGCAGCCGGTGCTGGCCTCCCCAGACCCCGACTTAGAGCTCCAAGCCCTGTGGCTGCTGTGGGAAACCACCTATCGGATTTACCAAAAAGCCATTCAGCAAAACTTGCCAAGCCAAAGCCGCTTGCAGCACGATTTGGTGCAGCAGCTTGGCACCTTGGCAGAAAAAAATTGGCCGCCAGAACAATTACAGCCCTTGACCCAGCAAGCGCTGGATTTGGGACAGTACAACATCGGCATTACCTTGCTACGCCAACAGGCACAGCAGCTGCATGGGCAGCCAGAACAAGCCGCACGCTTGTACGCGCGCGCCGCACGCGAAGCCTTGGCCCACAGCCAATACCACCAATGCGCCGAGCTGTACTTGCTGGCACGCCAACACACCCAAGAGGCCGCACAGGCCAAGCAGTATTTTTTATCGGCCATTGCCACGGTACAAGCCAGCGGGCAACCCGCTGCCGCGCTGGCCTTGGCCGAGCGCGAACTGGGCAGCCTGCACAGCGATAGCGAGGTGATAGAGCAGCTGGTGCAACTGGCGCGCGCCGCTGGCCGTCCGGATATTGCCGAGCGCTATGTCAAACAACTACTGCGTCTGGCCCTGTGGCAGCAATGGCAGCAATGGCAAATGCACCCACCCGCCCAAGCCTTGCCTGCGCTGCACCACAGCGCCCAAGCCAGTGGCCAAAGTACCGCCGTGCCAACCGCTGCCCGCTACCAAGACCGCGCCTATCTACTCGACCCAGCCTTGCTGCGCCACCCCAATGAGGAGGATGCTGCCTTTTCTTCACCCAATGCCCCAACATGGCAACCAGTGTCTGACAGCCCTCAAACGCCAACGCCCCCAAAAACCGCAGGTGTCCCACCCGGCCTGCCGTTTGATGACCGCATCTACAGCTTGGGCTACCAAGTTTTCTTAGAAAATAAAAACCTAGAAGACGCTTGGCGCGTGGCCAAGGCAGCGGTACAACAGGCACCACAACACCTGCTGTGGCAAGAGCGATTGGCGCAAGTCTCCGAATGGACTGGCCGCCAAGAATTGGCACTGCAACACTGGCTATTGGTAGCCCGTCAAACCCAAAACCAAGTAGCGTGGCAAGCCGTCTTGCGCTTGGCACCGGGCTTGTTTGATGATGCCGCCTTGGTCGAGGGCTTGCGCTACGAATTGCGCCGCCGCCCCGGCCAACTGAGCCTGCTAGAAGAATTGGTGGCCGCCTACGAACGCTTAGGCACGCCCCAACCCGCCTTAGACTACCTGCGCCAGCAACCCCCCTCGGCCCCAGTGTTGCAAATGTTGGCCGGTTTGGCCAAACGCGCCGGTGATTTGGATTTGGCCTTGGCCAGTTGGCAGCGCTTATTTCAAGACCCAACACAGCTAACCCCAGAGCTGGCGATGCGCGCGGCTGTGCTGGCCCTGTTGCAAGGCCAAGCCGCCCAAGGTTTGGCTTGGCTAGAAGCCACCCAAGCCAAACTAGCGCCTGATGCTCCAGAAAGCCCGGCTTTTTGGCGCCTCACTGCCCAATTGGCCGAGGGCCAGCAACGCGATGCTTTGGCGGTGCAAGCCTATCGCCGGTTGTTGCAAAAAGAAAAGCCCGCGCTGGGCGATTTTGATGCCCTGATTCGGCTGCTGCAAACCGATTTGCCCCTGCAAGCGGCTGAAGTCGCCCTGCACGCATGGCAAGAGCATGACCAGCCCCGGCACCTGCTACTGGCCTTGAATTTGCACATCAGCCGCAACCAGTGGCGCGAGGCCGAGCGCCTATTGCAGCAAATTGACCCGTCCCCCCAAGCACAGCGGCGCGCACTGCACCGCCTGCGCCAAGAGCCAGAATTTTTACGCTTGGCCGGTTTGGTCTATCAAAACACGGGCCGCCGGGCGCAAGCGCGCCAATACTATGAAGCAGGCTTGCGCCTAGCTCCCCAATCGGCGGCCATGCGCCAAGCGCTGCTGTGGTTGTTTATTGAAAGCAACGATGCCAGCGCCCTGCGCGAGCTGCTCAGCCGCTACGAAGCCCAATGGAGCCAAGACCCCGAACTGCACGACGCATTGGCCTCCACCTACCAATCTTTGTCTTTGCCCGCCATTGCCCTAGAGCGCTACCTGCAACCGCGTGTGCAAGCGCATCGCCATGATTTGCTTTGGCTCATGAACTATGCCGATGCGCTAGACCAAAACCAACAATCGGACCGCGCTTGGCGTTTGCGCCGCCAGCTGCTGGCCCAAGAGTGGCAAAAAGCGCAACGCGATGTCACCAGCACCACCAGCCGCGCCCACTGGCTCACCCAAGAAGGGCTAGATACCACCCGGCGCATAGCACGCACCCGGCTACAACTGACCCAGCGCCCCGGTGATGCCGGGTTTGCCGTGTTGCGCGAACTGCTGCGCTTAGACCGCGACGCGCGCAATGGCCTGTCTAACGCCGCCGCCGAGACCGCCATTGGCTGGCTACAAGATGGCGGCGAATACAACGCCGAACGCGGCTTTTTGTGGCAACAATATGCCCGTAGCCACAGCGTACAAGCCAACCGCCCGCTGTGGGCCGAGATTACCGTGGCCTTGGCCGAAAAAGACAAAATAGCCACGGGTGAATTGTTAGAAACCTTTGACCACCGCTTGCCGCGTTATGACCGAGTGAACGCCGCAGCCGCAGTGGGGGATGTGCGCTTGGCGCAAACAGCCGCCTTCGAGACCCAACAAGACCAACCCGACGACAACCCGCTGCACCAGCAATTGCTGGACAACCTGCTGGCCTTTACGCCCCATGCTGCCGGACAAGCGACGTTGCGCCAATTGGACAATTTAGACGAAACCGAGACCGTGGCCCAACTGCACTACCCGCTGGCCCCCTCGCACTCCTTGGGGCTGAAGTTGCTCAACACCCAGCGCCAAAGCAACGAACCCCGCACCCTACGCAACCCTTCGCAAGAGCAGGCCGCCTATGGCTCCTTGCGCTGGCAGCACCACAGTGGCAGCAGCACCCAGTTGCAATGGGGTTGGCGCGATAGCTTGGCCAGCTCGGTGCCCTTGCAGCTAGAGCATGTGCAGCAGCTAGACCGGCGCCTATCGCTGCACTTGGATATGGGCAGCCAGCTTCCGACCCAAGAAAGTTTAGTGCTACGCATGGGCGGCATGAAAGACCGCTTCAGTATGGGGCTGCGCTACCAAGCCAGTCGCCTAGACCATGTGATGCTGAGCCACTGGCGTGAAAAATACGCACTGCAAACCGGTGCCGAGGTGGGCAGCGGGCAGCATTCGTCCGTCAGCTATACCCACACCTATCGCTTAGAGGTGCCCACGGTTGATGTGGGCGCATTTTGGTCTAACCACAGCTACGACCAGCGCAACCCCAACGGCTTTACTGGGGCAGACTTGGCTTTTATGCGCTATCTGCCACCGGGCCGCCCCCAGCTAGAGCGCGGTTATTTGCTGCCCGAGAATTTTCAGTTTTACGGCCTGCAATTAACCACCAATTTGCGCTTTGAAAACGACTACATCCGCGCCTTATTGCCCTTGGCCAGCTTGGCCCACACTTGGCACAGCCGCCAAGGTGCGGGCTACAGCCTGCGCTTAGGCGTAGCTGGTAGCGTATTGGGGGCCGACCACCTCAGCCTGATGTGGGGCTTGGGCAAATCGGGTGCCCAAGCGCCGGGCCTAACGCAAGAAGTTCAATTGAACTACCGCTATCACTTTTAATCTTTTGCTTTTGCAGCGCAAGAAAGCACTCCCCCATGCACCCTTCCTCTCTGTTGCACTCCCTGAAATGGCTTTTGAGTGGCCTGCTGCTGGCCAGCCTAATGGCCTGTTCTACCGTGGACCACGGCAAGGCCCCCAGCCTAGAACGGGGGGCCAGCTGGGTGGTGCTGCCGTTTGCCAACCATACCGAAACCCCCTTGGCTGGCAACCGCGCCGAAGCCGTCGCCTTGGCACTGTTGCAGGCGCAAAACATCGGCACTGTTCAACGCTACCCCGGCCATGTGCAACAAGAATCCCTGTTTGATGGCTCAGAAAACAAACGCCAAGAAGAAGCCCTGGCTTGGGCGCGTGAGCAAAACCTGCGCTATGCCCTGACCGGCGCAGTCGATGAGTGGCGCTACAAAGTGGGTGTAGATGGCGAGCCAGCTGCGGGCGTGACCTTGCAGATTATTGAGGTCAGCAGCGGCCAAACCCTCTGGAGTGGCGCGGGCGGCAAAAGCGGTTGGAGTCGCGAGGCCCTGTCTTCGGTGGCGCAAAAATTGATTCGCCAATTGCTGCGCGCTGGACTGGCCAGCACGCGTTAATTTTTTGCTTGCCCCATGTCCTCCAGCGCCAGTAGCCCACCCCGTCCAGCCGAGCCAACACCCAAATCCAGAGCCATCACTGGGGCCAGCTTTACCGGCTCACCGTTGGGCAAACTGGCCCCCACGGGTTTGTCGCGCTCGGTGGTGCTGTTAGAGGCCCTGTTGCTGCCCGCCTGCGCGCTGCTGCTGGGGTTTTGGCTCCAGCCCCAAGACCCGCTATGGGTGGATGCTGAGTTTCATTGGGCTTGGTTGGCCCCGATGATTGTGGCGCTGCGCTATGGCCCTTTAACCGGCCTGCTCTCGGTGGGCGTGTTGTTGGCCGGATGGTGGTGGTTTCAGCCGCAGTATGTGCAGTTTCCACAGGTGTTTTTTTTGGGCGGACTGATTTTGGTGCTGCTGGTGGGCGAGTTCTCTAGCCTGTGGGTGGCCCGTACCCGGCGCGCCGAAGGAATGCAGCATTACCTGCACCAGCGCACCGAACACCTGATTCGCCAGTATTACCTGCTGCGCCTATCGCACGACCGGCTAGAACATGAACTGATAGGCCGCCCGATGTCGATGCGCGATGCCCTCAAAACCCTGCGCGGACTGGGCAGTATGGAGTCCGGCGCGGCCAGTTTGTTGGATTTATTGGCGCAATACTGCCAAATTGGTGCCGCTGCCATCTATCCGGTGCAAGACGACACGCTGGCCGAGCAGCCCTTGGCCAGCATCGGCCCCCCCCTGACGCTGCACCCCCAAGACCCCCTGCTGCGCCAAGCCCTAGAAACGCACAAACTGTGCCATGTGGTGCAAACCCTCACCTTAAAACAACAAAGCCACTATTTAATGGCCGCGCCGTTGCTGGATTTGGGCGGCGAGATTTACGGCCTGCTGTTGGTGGACGACATGCCCTTCTTTGCTCTGCAAGAAGAAAACCTGCAAACCATCAACCTGCTGCTAGGCTACTACACCGACGGCCTATCGGCACAAACCCTGGCGCAACCGCTGTTGCAGCGCTGGCCCGATTGCCCGGCCGAGTTTGCTTTTGAGCTGCAACGCCTGTGGCACATGCACCAAAGCACCAAGGTACAAAGCATGGTGGTAGCGCTAGAGTTCACGCCCACCGCTATCGCCCACGATTTGCCCCAACAATTGCTGCGCCTGCGCCGTCTGATGGATGAAACTTGGCTGCTACAAGGCCAAAACCGGCAACTGCTGGCCGTGCTGATGCCTTTGGGCGATGCGTCCACCGCCGAAGGCTTTTTGGCACGCCTAGAAAACTGGATACACCAAAAACAAAACACCTCATTGGCCGATGCGGGCATCTTTCCGCACCAGCTGCCCCTGAGCCAAACCCAGCCGCTGGCGTTGCTGCAACGCCTGCACGAGATTGCCCATGCTCAGTAGCAAACTGGGGCTGTCGGCGCTGCTCATGGAGCTATCGGCTTGGAGTGGCCCCCTGTTGCTGCACGGCCATTCCGATGTAGCACTGGCCAGCTATTTGCTGCTGCACAGCGGGGCCAGTGTGCTGCTGGCGCTGTTTGTGGTGCCCCTGCTACCACGACAAGCAGCAAAATCGCCACCACAGGAGCAGGAACCAGCAGCCAAAGAGCCGCCACACACAACAGCACCACCGGCAAAACCAGCTTACCGTCCAGCGGTTTTGCTGTTGTTGGCACTGTGCGGCTATGCCGTACCTATTTTGGGCTTTGTTGGCGCACTGGTGGCGGTGCTGGTGTTGCGCTACCACCGACCGGCGCAAGACAAAGCCCCATTTGAATCACTGCAACTACCCGAGTTTGACCAACACCAACGCCTCAGCGGTGCTTTTCGGCAAACCGGCTTGGGTTCTTTTTTGGGCAACCGCGAGGTACCCCTCAGTTCGCGTATGCGGGCGATGGTGTCGTTGCAACATGTGTCGGGGCGGGTCTCCTCGCCCCTGCTACGCAATGTGCTTAACGACCCCAGCGAAGACCTGCGCCTGCTGGCCTATGGGATGCTCGATGGCCTAGAGCAGCGCATCAGCCAATCGGTGGACGAAGAACTGCAAGCCCTGCGTGTGGCCCAAGCGCGCGAAGGCACCGCCCGCCCCGGCCCGCGCACCCTCAAGGCGGTGCAACGTTTGTCTGATTTGTACTGGGAGTTTGTCTATCAAGATTTGGCCCAAGGCGATTTGCGCGATTACTCTATCGCCCAATCTTTGCACTACTGCAATCAAGTGCTGCAAATACAACCCAAAAATGCCCCCATGTGGTTGCGCCAAGGGCGCTTACTGCACGGCCTGCGCCGCCTTGACGAAGCCGCGCAAGCCTACCAAAAAGCGCAAAACTTGGGCCTATCGGCCACGCGCGTGTTGCCCTACCAAGCCGAACTAAGCTTTGAGCGCCGGGATATGGTTCGCACCTATTTGTTGATGCAGCAACTCGATGCAGCCAATGCCCTGCCCCGGCTGCGCCCGGTGATTGAATACTGGAAAAGCGCTTGGTAGTGGTAAAATTACCAATGATTAATTATTTTAAGAAATTTAATGATTGAAGAAAAAATTGTTTATCTCTGTCGTTCATGCAAAAGTGACAATCTTGTAAAAAATGGTCACTCCATGAGTGGA
>NZ_JAQUCA010000048.1 GCF_028686475.1 Giesbergeria sp.
TTTCCACTCATGGAGTGACCATTTTTTACAAGATTGTCACTTTTGCATGAACGACAGAGATAAACAATTTTTTCTTCAATCATTAAATTTCTTAAAATAATTAATCATTGGTAATTTTACCACTACCCTTTGAAGAAGCCCGTGCTTACTACCAAGACGTTAAAGAACGTGTGGCTGCTGAGGGGCGCAACCCCGATCAGGTATTTTTGCTGCCGGGTTTTCGCCCGATTGTAGGCCGTACTGTCGAGGAAGCCGAGCGCAAATACGAAGAGCTGGCTGCACTGGTGCCCATCGACAACGTGATTGCAGCGCTGGCCCGCCCGTTCAACGACCACGATTTTTCGCAATACCCACTGGATGCGCCTTTTCCAGAACTGGGCGACTTAGGCCGTAACAGCCAACAGGCTGCCAGCGACAAAATCAAGCAACATGCCAAGACTAACCACTTGACACTGCGTGAAGTGGCCCAATGGTATGCACGCCCTAAGCGCACCTTTGTGGGCACGCCAGAGCAGGTGGTCGATGAAATCCAGCGTTGGTTTGAAGGTGGTGCCGCCGATGGTTTCAATTTCTTTGAGGCTTTGCCCAACACGTCGCTAAAAGATTTTGTCGAACTGGCCGTGCCACTGTTGCAACAACGTGGTCTGTTGCGTACCGAGTATTCCGCCAGCACCTTCCGGGGCAATCTGGGCCTGCCGTTTCCCATCAACCGCTATACCCGCCAACGGCTAAGCACCGAGGCGGCTACGGCCCTCACCAGCACAGTGGCTTCTGCTGCCTCTGTGGCGGCCACAGCCTAATCGGCTTGTAGCGCTAACATCAGAAAAAATGGCATCTTTTAGCGGAAGATGCCATTTTTTATCTGGTGTGGCTTTAAATCACTCGAAAGCCATGTGTGCCATCACGGCCCAACTGTTCGACTAAGCCAAACTCCCAATCCAGATAGGCTTGCATGGCTTCGCGGGCGTTGTCAGTGCCTTCATAGGGGCGGCGGTAGCGGTCAGTGCGTGGAGAGGCCAGATGGGTCTCGCCATGTTCCAGTGGCAGGTTCGCCTCAATCCAAGCCAAAGTGCCGCCTTGCAGCACATAGACCTCGGCCCCAGTCAGACGGGTCAGATCGGCAGCAGCATAGCGGGCCAGCAAGCTGCTGCCACAGGTCAGCACATAGCGGCGCGCTTTAGGGATATGGGCTACCGCTTCGGCCAGTTGTGAGCGCAGCACAAACCACGCCCCCGGAATATGGCGCTTGACGTAATTGGCACTGGTGGTAGTGTCAATCACCACCGTTTCTCCGGTAGGTTCGCTTTGCAACCAAGCAGCCAACTCGGTGGGCTGCACAGGGTGCAACGGGCCTTGCGGCTCTGGATAACTTTGTGCCGGGGTGCCTATTTCGGTTAAGGCACTGGCGGGCACTGTATCCAGCACCCAAACCTCCCAGTTCATTTGTGCCAACCAAGAGGCGGTCATATTGGCGCGCACGCCATCGGTGTCGGCCAGCACGATACGGGCACCGCGTACCGGTGCAGAGTGGTCAGTTTCTTGCACCAGTTGACCACCGGGGGCGCTGCGAAAGCCCGGCAGATGGCCCGCTGCATATTCCTCTGGGGTGCGAACATCAAACAGATAGGTGGTTCGCCCTGTTTCGGCAATAAAACGCTCTAGGTCTGCTGCTAAAGCGCGGCGCACGCCAGCCAGCTCCGCCACAGCACGGGCTTGGCTGGCGGCTTGGGTCTGTTGCTCCGCAGAAACTGCGCCAAAACGGCGGTTAGCGCCGTGCTCTAGTGTCTGGCCTGCCAGCGTCCAGCCAATGGTGCCGTTGCGTAAGGCGGCTACTGGGTTGGGAATGCCCGCATTCACCAGCGATTGGGTGCCAATCAAACTGCGCGTGCGCCCGGCACAGTTGACAATGATTTGCGTGGCTGGGTTTGGTGCCAAGGCTTGGGCGTGCAAAACCAGTTCTGCCCCCGGCACACTGATGCCACCGGGAATGCTCATGGTTTGGTATTCATCAAAGCGGCGTGCATCCAGCACCACTACATCGGCATGTTGCTTGAGCAGGGCTTGTACTTCTTCTGCGGACAATGAAGGCGTGTGGCGCACCGATTCCACCAGTTCACCAAACGCTTTACTGGGGACATTGACGTCGATAAAAATTTCGCCGCCTGCATTTTTCCAGCCCTGCAACCCGCCTTCCAGTAGCGCCACATCGCTGTACCCTAGCTGTTGCAAGGTACGTGCAGCAGGCTCGGCCAAGCCTTCGCCGTTGTCATAAACCACAATGGCCGTGTCACGCCGGGGAATGCGGCTCCAAGCATCTAGCTCCAAACGACCGGCGGGAAAGTTGGCGGCAAACAGCGGATGGCCTTGGGCAAAGGGGTCTTCTTCGCGCACATCGAGCAGCGCGATTTCTTGTTCTGCCAGCAGGGCCTGGCGCACGTCTTGAAAAGTTTTGAAAGGTAAGGGATGGGTCATGGTGTTCTCACAAGGCACAAAAAATTTAGGCAGCAGTGGTTGCGCGCAACGCTGCGTTTTTCTCAATTGACAAATCCCAGAGATTGGGCAGGCTGGTGTTGCTGTACCCAGATACAAAAAGCTTGTGCGTTCCATCTTCTAAGAACACGGATCGCTCTACGGCACCAATGTTGGCTCCATAAACATGGATGCTGATGGAGGCTTGGTCGGCCAGCGCATTGCTCACGCGGTGGACATCACCTACCGTCGGTGAAACCACCTCCACTTGACCGGGCTGTAAAAGCACTGATGCACCCTGTGGCACCCAGCGGCCTTGGGCATCTTGGGTATAGCTTTGCGAGGTTTCAGCGCCACGCAACAGGCCAATCAAGCCCCAGACGGTGTGATCGTGGATAGGGGTGGACTGCCCTGGCCCCCAGACAAAGCTGACGACGGAAAAACGCCCTAACGCATCGGCATACAGCAAGTTTTGTTGGTAATGCTGCGGATGTGGCTGGGCGTAAGCATCGGGGAGCCAATCGTCATGGGCGACCAAATCGGCCAGTAAGGCGCTGCCTTGGCCGAGGATGTCCGACTCTGTGGGCTTGCGTTCTAGCAGGGCTGCCAACTGCTGCACAAACTGGCGCAAACGTTGCGATGAAAGGGGCTGACTCATAGTTGAAAGCGGGATGAATGGGCTACATAAAAAAGGTACGCAGTGACCTCGTGCGAACCGACATTGCAGCGCATCCTGCGTGCTTATGGTGTGGATTCTTTTGCATATGAATGGCTGTTTTTCTTCGTTTCCGTGCGGCGCAGTTTGGGGTGCAATGCAGGCTATTCAGACATGCTTGCCCCCCATGCACTACATGGCGGCAGGCGCTACTTTTATTGCAAAAAAAGGTGCTTTTCATGGTTGCAAAACACAATGTCATTGACATGGGCAATAGTTGGTCACGCCGCCAATGGCTGCGCGCTGCCGGAGCTGCCGGGATGGTGGGTGCCACGGGCCTAGCTGCTGGCCATGTGTTGGCCCAAGGCACGGCAGGCAAGCTGCGTGACTTTAAGTTGGCTTGGAATGCCAATGCCCCCTGCTTGGCCGCTGCTCCGGTCGCTTTAGAGCGTGGTATTTTTGAGAAGCACGGCCTCAAGGTGGAATTAATCAACTTTGCTGGCTCCACCGACCAATTGTTAGAAACCATTGCGACACAAAAAGCCGATGGCGCACTGGGCATGATTCACCGCTGGATTAAACCGCTGGAATCGGGTTTGGATGTTAAGTTGGTAGGCAGCAGCCACGGCGGCTGTGTGCGCTTAGTGGGCTATGAACCGGCGGGTGCAACCACGCTGGTCAATCTCAAGGGTAAAACGATTGCCGTTTCCGACTTAAACAGTCCTGGCAAAAACTTTTTCTCTGTGCTTATTACCAAAGCAGGATTGAATCCAGATAAAGATGTCAACTGGCGTCAATTCCCAGCGGATATGCTGGGTTTAGCAGTCGAAAAAGGCGAGGCCCATGCCATTGCCGATAGTGACCCCAATTTGGCACTGATTCAACGCCGTACCAAGGGCTTGGTAGATTTGGCCACCAATTTATCGGGTGAATATGCTGCCAAAACCTGCTGCGTTGTCGGAGTGGGTAGCAAGTTGGTGCAGGCTGAGCGGCCTGTGGTGGCCTCGTTGGTGCGGGCCATTAATGAGGCTTCTGAGTTTGTGGCCGACTATCCGAATGAAACGGCCAAAATTTATAAACCGTACTCTAAATCCTCGTTAGAAGATTTGCGCGCCGTGCTAGGCACACTGACCCACCGTAGCCACCCGCATGGAGCAGCGCTGCAAAAAGAAGTGGAGTTTTATGCCCGTGACTTCAAACTGGTGAATGTGCTTAAAGCCAGTACCGACCCCGCGCGACTAGCCAAGCATGTCACGGTAGATGTATTGGGTTAAGCCCACAGGAGTTTTTCCATGAGCAGCATTGCCGAAAAATTATTTCCAGCGCCGATTCCGGTAGCGACTGCTTTGCGCCGTCGCGCATCTCCGAGTATTCCTATTACCCCTGCCGCAAGCAGCGCGCACAAAGAAGGCTTCCGGCCTTGGTGGCTGGGGTTGCTCGCTGCCAGCGCATGGAGCACATTGGGCGCGCTGACCTATCTCTGGCCGAACAAGGAGGTGGGTTTTAGCGATTGGGCCTATACCACCGAGTTTGCTTGGTTTGCTTTGGCGGTAGCGGGGCTGCTGGCTGTATTGGCCTTAGTGCCAAAGTTGGCTGGCCCTTTGCTGCCACGCTTGCAGTTGGTGGGGCCGTGGCTGCTGGCCTCAGCGGTCGGCTTGGCTGCGTGGGAGGTATTCACGGCCAAACTGGGTACTCTGCCCACGCCCTTTTTTGCACCGCCACAAAGTCTGGCTGAGGTGTTTATCTCCGATTGGGAGCGCCTAATTGATTGTGCTGTCAATTCGGTCAAGCTATTGCTAATTGGTATTGGCATGGGTGGCGTGGCTGGGTTTGTCGTCGGCGTGTTAATTGGTTGGTCTAAGTTGGCCAATTATTGGATTCACCCAGTGCTGCGCGTGCTGGGGCCACTGCCAACGACGGCGCTGCTGCCTATTTCTTTCTACTTTTTTCCATCCAGTTGGTCCACCGCCGTATTTTTGATTGCATTGGGTACAGCTTTTCCAGTGGCTATCCTTACTTGGTCGGGAGTTTCCAGTGTGAACAAAAATTACTATGACGTAGCGCGCACTATGGGTGCCTCTCCTTGGTTTTTGGTATTGCGGGTAGCTATTCCAGCATCACTACCCCAAGTATTTGTGGGTTTATTCATGGGTTTGGGTGCAGCGTTTTCTACACTGGTGGTGGCCGAAATGCTGGGGGTTAAATCTGGTTTAGGTTGGTATCTGACTTGGGCACAGGGCTGGGCCAGCTATCCCAATATGTATGGCGCGCTGTTGGTGATGGCATTGTTATTTTCTGGCGTGATTTCTTTGTTGTTTTTGGTGCGTGACCGCGTGTTGTCTTGGCAAAAAGGGATGGTTAAATCCTGAATCCGTGACAAAAAAAGCACCTCCCGGCCACCCCAGCCTCAGCCGATTTTTTCTGCAAATATGCACCCGCATTGCACCCTGATGCCCTCCTGCGCCGCTGTTCGCGTGCTTTTTGTCACT
>NZ_JAQUCA010000013.1 GCF_028686475.1 Giesbergeria sp.
ATCCGATGAATTTCACAACCTTGTCACTCATCTTTTTATACGAAAGTATAATTTAAATCTTTTATTTAGAAGTTAATAATTTTAAAAACAAAAAAAATTGAAAACATTTGAAATTTTACCACCACCACCCAAGATTGCCCTTTATCCGCCATGCCCGATACTTCTGATGCTGTAGCCGCCTCCTATTTCACGCCACACCATGCGGACGAACTTTGGGCCTTGGCCACCAACCCCCATCCTACGTTAGGGCAGGCGCGGCATTTGGGCGAGGCCCTGATTCAAGCCCAGGTGTTGGATGCCAGCACCTTGGCCGAGAGCCTCAAGTTACAGCAAACCGAACGCGAACAGGGGCATGAGCGCCCTATCGGCCAAATTTTGGTCGAATACGGGCATGTAAGTACGGCGCAATTTCTAGCTACCGCAGGAAGTGACTTTAATTTCGCGTATTATTCGCTACGACATTCAGTGGAAAACAACATAGGGAATCCGATGGCTTACGAAACTCAAATTAGTCGAAACAGTCCAACTGCGTTCTTGTTCATCGTCGATCAATCAGGCTCCATGTCTGACAAGATGTCATCGGGCAAGACTAAAGCGGAGTTCGTCGCCGATGCTCTGAACCGGACATTGTTAAACCTTGTGACCCGTTGTAGCAAATCGGAAGGTGTGAGAGACTACTTTGAAGTTGGTGTCATTGGGTATGGAGGGTCAAGTGTCTCAAACGGCTTCTCCGGTGTGCTAGGCACCAATCCAATCAATCCAATTTCGATGATCGAAAAAAACCCGGTGCGCGTTGAAGATCGTAAGCGCAAGATGGATGATGGCGCTGGCGGAATTATAGAAACCAACATCAAATTTCCTGTCTGGTTCGAACCCAAGGCTAGCGGTGGCACACCCATGAGGGAGGCTTTGTCCAAAGCGGCAGAAGAGTTGGTCGCATGGTGTGATACACATCCCAACAGCTACCCACCCACCGTTTTACATGTCACTGACGGCGAATCGACAGATGGTGATCCAGAGGAAATCGCCAAACACCTTGGAGCGATTCGAACAAACGATGGCGAGGTTCTCATTCTGAACATTCATGTCAGCACGCTTGGAACCGATCCCATCAGATTTCCATCTTCCGAGAATAGATTGCCTGATAGCTACGCCAATATGCTCTTCCGGATGTCCAGTCAATTTCCCCAGCACGTTTTAGGCTTCGCAAAAGAAAAAGGTTATGCCGTAGATGCTGAATCTCGTGGTTTTATGTTTAATGCCGACGCGGTGGAAATCGTTGACTTTTTCGATATAGGGACTCGTGCCTCTCAGCTCCGTTGAGCTCTCATATGAAAAAGGAATTTTCTGGCACCTGTCCAAAGGATCTCCAAGAGCCTGGTTTGAACGAAGACCAGTTTTGCTTTTCGGACGACGGTTTTCGGCTCGGTCTATGCGATGGTGCCAGCGAGTCCTACAACTCCCAGCTTTGGGCGAAGATCATTTCAGAAAAATTCGCGGCTGACCCTAATTTTGGTTCTAAGTGGATTATCGATGCTTTAAGCATATATATAGCCGCCCATGATTTCCCTAATATGTCTTGGTCGCAACAATCTTCCTATGAGCGTGGAAGCTTTTCGACGCTACTCGGAATTGACTTCGATCCGGTACATCGAGTGGTGGACATATTAGCTATTGGAGATTGTTCGGCTTTACTCGTTGACGAAGGTCGATTTATCAAAGCCTGGCCAATTACAGACCCCGAGCGCTTCAAAGATCACCCCACACTACTCTCCACACTGGCGCAACACAACGCCTTCATCGTAGAAACTGAATTTTGTGAAAAAACCTTTAAGAATATTCATTTGAAAGATTACGTCGATCCTCGGCTTTACTGTATGACCGATGCTTTGGGCGAGTGGGCTCTGCGGCATGCGTTAGCTTCCACTGATGGTTTGGAGAGACTTTCCTCATTGACGACAGAGCAAGAGCTTTGCGAGTTAGTGACCGAAGAGCGTTCCGCTAAACGCATGCGTGTGGACGACTCGACATTGATTATTCTTTCCTTCTGAGGCTGGCCGATTAGCGATGGCTTATCCGTCCCTTGAGCAATACAACCAAGCATTTCAGCTTCATGAAAGACTGCTCGCAGATCCCGAACTAAAAACTGGAACAATAGCTACGACAGGCTTGGGTCTGCCATTAGTCATCAGCGGTGGCTTCGCGTTGACCTACACGATAAATTCTGGGACTAAGAAATTCGCTGTTCGCTGCTTTCACAGAGAATCCAAGGCGCTGCAACAACGCTATTTTTCTATTTCCAAGCGAATTTCATCTCTGAATTCTCCATATTTTCTCGATTTCGAGTTTCAACCGCAAGGCATTAAGGTTGACGGTGTTGGCTACCCAATTGTGAAGATGACTTGGGCCAAAGGAGAAACCCTTGGCGAGTTTCTTGAAGTCAACCGCTCAAACGCCTCTGCCTTATCAAAGCTGTCCAACTCCATTTACTCTTTAGCAGCCTTTTTGGAAAAGGAAAAAATTGCACACGGAGATTTACAAACAGGGAACTTAATGGTATCAGCTGGTGGCTCGGTAGTCCAGTTGATTGATTACGATGGCATGTATGTTGAAGAACTAAAAAATATTGGAAGTACAGAACTTGGCCATGCCAACTTCCAACATCCGCAACGTCAATCGACTAATCCATACGATCAAAAAATCGACAGATTCTCGCTAATTTTGTTGGCAGTAACTCTTAAAGCATTGCGCCTCGATCCTAATCTGTGGAATAAAACAAAATCGGAAGTAGATGCAATTCTTTTCCGAGCCAATGACTTTATTGATCCTGAGTCATCCCAAACTTTCGCCCTTCTTTCTTCGAATCCGGCGATAGAAGTTGACATCAAAAATTTTGCTTCTATCTGCAAATCTCCAATAGAGAAGGTGCCAAGCCTTGCAGATTTTTTAAGTGGGAAGCAAACTCCAAACCAGGCAGTCACATTGACTGGATTGGACAAGCCCAACAATCGAAAGACAGGCTACATAAGCGCCTATGATGTGCTTTCTGCAATGGATTACCAAGCCTGCTTGCAACACGTCGGTGATAGGGTGGAGGTGATAGGTAGAATTCTCGAAGTTAAAACAAATCACACCCGAAATGGAGACCCCTATGTTTTTATCAACTTCGGGGATTGGCGTGGCAGAATTTTCAAGGTATCTATTTGGTCTGAGGGGTTGGCTGCAATAAAGACACCACCAGACGAAACTTGGATAGGAAAATGGTTGAGTGTTGTCGGATTAATGGAGCCACCATACTCTAATCCAAAGTTCAAATACTCCCACTTGTCGATCAGTATAACGAGTTCCGGTCAAATGACATTCGTTGCTGAATCTGATGCCAAATGGCGTTTAGCTGGCTCCACCGCCAACATACCAAAATTTACAACATCCTCCAATCAAGAAGCCCTTGATCGTATCAAAGGAAGACCGGCGACATCTACTGTGCCTATTCGGCTCTCCCCTGCCCCTACACCACAACCAACACCACTGAAACCAACAGGTTCTTCAGCAAGTGCTGCAAATCGAGAAGCTATTGAAAAAATTCGTGCGGCAAATCACCCAGCCTCACCGCCATCAAGTACTAAGCCCAGTAACACTCCGTACACGCCTCCACGACATTCTTCACCCCAATCATCGAATCAAGAGGCAAATACAGATCAACACAAGTTACCTGCAAGGGAAAAGGGTGTTGTAGAAAAAATATTTAATTGGCTTTTTGGATAGTGACAAAATTTTTTACCATCGATCCATAGAATATTTAAATCTTCCCCCGATTTTACGACTGGCATTGCCCATACCATCGCAACTATCGCCACCGACAGTAGCGATATGTATCTTTATCGTTTATACATTGGCAAACCCTGGGTTGCTTTATCTTTGATGCCTGATACTTCTCATGTTGCAGCCACCTCCTATTTCACGCCGCACCATGCGGATGAACTATGGACTTTGGCCACCAACCCCCATCCTACTTTAGGGCAGGCGCGGCATTTGGGCGAGGCCCTGATTCAAGCCCAGGTGTTGGATGCCAGCACCTTGGCCGAGAGCCTCAAGTTACAGCAAACCGAACGGGAGCAGGGGCAACAACGCCCTATCGGCCAAATTTTGGTCGAATACGGCCATGTCAGCGCGACCCAATTGCAAAAAGTGATTGCCTCTTGGTTGGGCACGCACTTGGTGGACCCAAGCCAAATCCACCCAGACCCCGTAGCGCTGGCACTGGTACCGCGCAACGTGGCCGAACGCGAAGCGGTGCTGCCGCTGTTGGCACGCGAAGATGCCTTGGTGGTGTTGGTGGCCGACTCTTCAGATCGCGCCCTGCTCGATGAGTTGCGTTTTTTAACCCAGCGCCGCCCGATTGCCTTGCAGGCGGCCCCCGGCACGCTCATGCCCGCGATTGCCAACGCCTACCGCACCTACCCCACGGCCACCCCCAAAGCGGCTGTGGCGGCCACCACAGGCGAAGGGCGTGCCGCCACCACGGCCACACGGGCCAGCTCGCGCGAACTGCTGAGCAGCCTGTCAGGGGTTTTGGAGGAGGCCGATGCGGTCGAGACTGAGACCGTCAGTGAATCGGACAACACCTTGGTGCGCCTGATTAACACGGTGATTGAAGAGGCGATTGCCCACCGCGCTTCTGACATCCACATCGAAACCGAACCAGCACCGCAAAACGTGCGTATTCGTTTGCGCGTCGATGGCCGCTTAATCAGCTATCTGGAGCTGCCCGCGCGCTTTCGCTACGCAATGGTGGCGCGCATCAAAATCATGGCCAACATGGACATCTCGGAACACCGCAAACCCCAAGACGGCAAAATTGATTTTGCGCGCTTTGGTGGCTCGGCGCTGGAGTTGCGCGCGGTTACGGTACCGACGTCGCACGGCCTAGAAGATGTGGTGCTGCGCTTGCTGGCCAGTGCCAAGCCATTGCCGCTAGAACTGCTAGGCTTGGGCAAGGGCCAACTGGCGGTGCTGCGCGAGATGGTCAAAAAACCCTATGGCCTGCTGTTGGTGTGTGGCCCTACGGGCTGCGGTAAAACCACCACGCTGCATTCAGTAATTCGTGACATCAACACCGAAGGGCGCAAAATCTGGACGGCGGAAGACCCGATAGAAATTAGCCAATCTGGCCTGCGCCAAGTGCAAATCAACCCGCGCATTGGTTGGACATTTGCCGCCGCCATGCGTACTTTTTTGCGCGCCGACCCGGATGTCATCATGATTGGCGAAATGCGCGACGAAGAGACGGCGCGCATCGCGGTAGAAGCCTCTTTAACCGGGCATTTGGTGCTGTCCACCCTGCACACCAATTCGGCCCCCGAGAGCATTACCCGCTTGTTAGAAATGGGCCTAGACCCGTTTAATTTTTCAGATTCGCTGTTGGCCATTTTGGCGCAGCGGCTGGTGCGCCGCTTGTGCCCCGAATGCGCTACGCCACTGGTGCTGAGTGCAGAGCCGCTAGAGCGCTTGGCCGCGCAATACTTGGGCAGCGGCTCGCCACTGCAAAACACACCCGAGGCACGCATCCACCTGATTGAACGTTGGCACCAGCAGTATGGTTCGGCACACGGAGAGGTTAGGCTGTGGCGCGCGCAAGGCTGCAAGCAGTGCGACCAGCACGGCTACCGGGGGCGGCTGGGCCTGCATGAGCTAATGAGCAGCGACGATGTGGTGCGCCAGCATATCCGCCTGCGCGCCCCCGCTGTGGAAATTCGGCAGGCCGCTTTGTTGGCAGGGATGCGTACCCTGCGCCAAGATGGCATTGAAAAAGCGCTGCAAGGCTTGACCAGCATGACCGAGGTGCTGGCCGCCACCAACCAATAAGCAGCAAAGGCTGGCGGCAGATGTTGCTGGATTAGCGACCCAAGTCTTTGGCACTGACTCCGGCAATGCCCCAGTTTTCTTTGGGCACATCCTGAATCCAGACGCGGATATTTTCTTTGGGCGCGCCCACGGCTTCGTTCAGGGCTTGGGTGACTTTTTCAATCACGGCGCGTTTTTGTTCTTCGGTACGGCCTTCAATCATGTAAATCTGGGCAAAGGGCATGGGAATTTCTCCAAATCAGGGCAAAACATAGGAATAAAAAACGGGGCCAACGCAGTGCGCGGCCCCGTCAAACGGCTGCTAAAGCCGCTGGATACGCGCAGACCTTAGACGAAGCGCACCGAGACGCTGCCCAAGTCTTGAATCCGCAGGGTCACATTGTCACCGGCTTGCACCGGCACGGCTTCGGTGATGCCGCCCGACAAAATCAGGCTACCAGCAGGCAAGGATTGACCCCGACGGCCCAAGTGGTTGACCAACATGGCCACAGCAGCGGCGGGATGGCCCAACACGGCGGCACCAGCGCCCAAGGCTACTGGCTCGCCGTTCTTTTCTAGCACTACGCCCAAGGTACGCAAATCAACGTCACGCGCCGAGGCAATGCGGCCACCGACAATGAAGCGCGAGGCCGAAGTGTTATCGGCAATCACGCTCTTCAAGTCAAACTTGAAATCGCGGTAACGGCTGTCAATCACTTCAATGCCGGGCAGCACCACATCACAAGCCGCCAGCACCGCGCCAATATGGCAGCCGGGGCCTTTGAGTTCGGTGCGGGTGATGAAGCAGATTTCTGGCTCGACCTTGGGGTGAATCAGCTCGCTCACCTTGACTTCGCCGCCTTCAGGCACGACGTATTCGTCCACCAAGAAGCCAAACACCGGGTCCGTTACGCCCATTTGCTTCATTTTGGCGTGCGAGGTCAAACCGGCTTTGTAGCCGACCACGCGCGCACCCTTGCCCAGCTTGCTGGCCAAAATGCGGTCTTGGATGGCGTAGGCATCGTCCCAATCCATTTCTGGGTGGGCTTCGGTGATTTTCAGGGTATCTTGGGCCTGCAACTGGCAGTTTTCCAAGTGCTGGGCCAGTTGGTCTAGCGTGGATGCGTTCAATGCCATGTTAATTCCTTAGGAAACTTTCAAACCACGCGCCTTGGCCAAGGTCAGGGCGGTGTCTTCAATCATGTCTTCTTGACCACCCACCATGCCACGGCGGCCCATTTCGACCAAAATCTCGCGCGCCGAGATGCCGTACTTGACAGCCGCGCGCTTGGCAAACAGCAAGAACGAGCCATACACACCGGCGTAACCCAGCGTCAGGGCATCGCGGTCAATGCGGATGGGGAAGTCCATGATGGGGAACACCAAATCTTCGGCCACGTCTTGGATTTTGAACACATCCACGCCGGTTTCAATGCCCATCAGGTCGCACACGGCTACCAGCACTTCCATCGGGGTGTTGCCCGCGCCAGCGCCCAAACCAGCGGCAGCGGCGTCGATGCGGGTGGCACCGACTTCAATCGCGGCCAAGCTGTTGGCCACGCCCATTGCCAAATTGTGGTGGCCGTGGAAGCCCAATTCGGTTTCAGGCTTCAGCGCGGCACGCACGGCGCTCAGGCGCTCTTTCACGCCGTCGGGCAGCAGGTGGCCAGCCGAGTCAGTGACGTAGATACAGTTGGCGCCGTAGCCTTCCATCAGCTTGGCTTGCTTGACCAAGCCTTCAGCGCTGTTCATGTGCGCCATCATCAAGAAGCCCACGGTGTCCATGCCCATTTTGCGCGCCAAGGTGATGTGCTGTTCAGACACATCGGCCTCGGTGCAGTGGGTAGCCACGCGGATGGTGGAAACGCCCAGCTCGTGCGCCATTTTCAGGTGGTCCACCGTGCCAATGCCGGGCAGCAGCAGCGCCGAGATTTTGGCTTGCTTCATCAGCGGCACTACGGTGCCCAGGTATTCTTCGTCGGTGTGCGCTGGGAAGCCGTAGTTGACGGAAGAACCGCCCAAGCCGTCGCCGTGGGTGACTTCAATCAGCGGAATGCCAGCGTCGTCCAAGCCGGTGGCGATGGACTTCATTTGCTCCAGCGACATCAGGTGGCGCTTGGGGTGCATACCGTCGCGCAGGGTCATGTCGTGCAGACGGACTTTTTTGCCTTTGAGGGAACTGCTCATCTTGGTATCTCCTTAGGCGGCCACGGGGTTGAGGGTCAGGCGGCCAGCAATCATTTCTTCGGCAAACATCTCGGCGGTGCGGGCAGCCGCAGCGGTCATGATGTCGAGGTTGCCCGCGTATTTGGGCAGGTAGTCGCCCAAGCCTTCTACTTCCAAGAAGACCGAGACGCGGTTGCCGTCAAACACCGGGCCATTGACCAAGCGATAACCGGGCACGTACTTTTGCACTTCCTTAATCATGTCGTGGATGGACTGGGTGATGGCGGCTTGGTCTGGCTCGCCTTCGGTCAGGCAATGCACGGTGTCGCGCATGATGAGCGGTGGCTCAGCCGGGTTGATAATGATGATGGCCTTGCCTTTTTTGGCACCGCCCACCTTTTCCACCGCGCCAGCGGTGGTGCGGGTAAATTCATCAATGTTCTTGCGTGTGCCGGGGCCGACCGACTTGGACGACACGGTGGCCACGATTTCGCCATAGGCTACGGGCTGCACGCGCGACACAGCAGCGACCATCGGGATGGTGGCCTGACCGCCGCAAGTGACCATGTTGACGTTCATCTCGCCCTTGCCTACGTGGTCTTTCAGGTTGACCGGCGGCACGCAGTAGGGGCCGATGGCCGCTGGTGTCAGGTCAATCATCAGCGCGCCTTGCTCGTTCACCTTGCGGCTGTTTTCGGCGTGGACGTAAGCGCTGGTGGCGTCAAACACGATTTGCACGCCGTCGGCCTTCATGTGGGGAATCAAACCATCCACGCCTTCGGCGGTGGTTTTCAGGCCCATTTCGCGCGCGCGCTTGAGGCCGTCGGATTCGGGGTCAATCCCGACCATCCAGACGGGTTCCAGCACCGGGCTGCGTTGCAGCTTGGCCAGCAAGTCGGTACCAATGTTGCCAGGCCCAATCAGGGCACATTTGATTTTTGCCATTACAGTTCTTCCGAAAAAATTAGACAAAGCGCACCGAGCAACCGCCGATGCCGCCAATGGTCACACGCAGGTTGTCGCCAGCGGCCACGGGCACCATGATGCCCAAGGAGCCTGACAACACCACTTCACCAGCCTCTAGGGCAATGCCGTGTTCACCCAAGGTATTGGCCAGCCACGCCACGGCGTTGGCCGGGTGGTTCAGGGCGGCTGCACCTGCGCCGGTGGCGACGATTTCGCCGTTCTTTTCCAGCACCATGCCGCAGGTGGCCAAATCCACATCGCGCGGGTCCACCAAGCGGTCACCCAGCACAAACACACCGCAGGAGGCGTTGTCGGCTACGGTGTCTTGGATTTTGATTTTCCAATCTTGGATGCGCGAATCGACAATCTCAAAGCAGGCCATCACGCCATCGGTAGCGGCCAACACATCGGCAGCGGTGATGCCGGGGCCTTTGAGGGTCTTTTTGAGCATGAAAGCGATTTCGCCTTCGGCCTTGGGTTGAATCAGGCTATCAGCGGGAATGGCTTCGCCTTCGTTATAGACCATGCCATCGGTCAGCCAGCCAAAATCAGGCTGAAACACGCCCAGCATGTTCATCACCGCTTTGCTGGTGACGCCGATTTTTTTGCCAATCACGATTTCGCCAGCGGCCAAACGGCGTGCCATCATGCGTTGCTGCACGGCGTAGGCATCGGCAATGGTGATGTCGGGGTGGCGCGTGGTGAGCGGGGCCAAGGTTTTGCGGCCTTGCAGCGCTTCAAAAAGCTCGTCGCCCAGCTGTTGAATGAGTTCAGGGGTCATCAGTCGTCCTTAGGGGTTTAAGGGAGTCGGCTCGGCATCGCCAGCCTCGGCCAAAAAGTCGCGCACCAGACGGGTAAAACGGGCCGAATGCTCAATTTGCGTCCAGTGGCCGCATTGGCCAAAAACGTGCAATTGCGAGCGCGCAATCCATTGTGACAAAGTGAGCGAGGTGGACAGTGGAATCACTTGGTCATCGCGGCCATGCACAATCAGCACTTGGTGCGGCAGGGCGCGGATGTCGGCCTCGGCGCTGCACATGGCATCGACCCAACGCTGGCGCGGCGCGGGGAACATGGCCGAGAACGATTCTTGGAAACCGGGGCGGATGCTGGCTTCGTAGCGCAGGCGGGCCAGTTCGTCATTGACCAAATTGCGGTCGTAGGCGAACACGTCCATGATGCGGCGCATGTTCTCAAACGAGGCTTCGTAGCCCCAAACATCATCCAAGCCCTTGGTGATGGGGAAGGGTACGCCCACGCTGCCCATCAGCACCAAACGGCGCACGCGCTCTGGGTGGCGAATGGTCAGGGCCAGCGCCAGCGCACCGCCAAAGGAGTTGCCCACCAAGTCGGTTTTGGCGATGCCCAGCGCGTCCAAGACGCCCACCGCTTGCTTGACCCACTCGTCCATGTTGTACTGCTGGCCTGCCGGGCGGTCGGTAAAACCAAAGCCCACCATGTCGGGGGCAATCACGCGGGCTTGCTGCGCCAGTTCGGGCATCACCAAACGCCAATTGGCCCAGGCAGAAACGCCGGGGCCAGAGCCGTGGATGAGTAAAACGGGGTGGCCACTGCCGACATCATGCACATTGGTGCGGATGCCAGCAGCCATGACCGAACCAGCGATTTCTGGATTGCTCATGGCCTAGCTCCTTAGAGTTTGATACAAACGTTCTTGAGTTCAGTGTAGAACTCTAGCGAATGCACGCCGCCTTCGCGGCCAATGCCCGACTGCTTGGCACCACCGAAGGGGGTACGCAAATCGCGCAGGAACCAGCTATTGACCCACGACAGGCCAACCTTCATTTTTTGTGCCACGCGGTGCGCGCGCGAGACATCGCGGGTCCAAATGGCGGTCGCCAAACCATAGACGTTGTCGTTGGCCTTGGCCAGCACTTCCTCTTCGGTGTCGAAGGGAGAGATATGGCAGCAGGGGCCAAAAATTTCTTCTTTGACCACGCGGGCGGTTTCGGGCAGACCCGTCCAGATGGTGGGTTGCACCCAAGCGCCATCGGCGTAAGCCGCACCCATATCGGGCACGCCACCGCCGGTGACCACGGTTGCGCCTTCTTCCACCGCCAGCTTGTAGTACGACAGCACCTTGGCTTGGTGTTCTTTGCTGATGACGGGGCCAAGTTTGGTATCGGCCTCTTCGGGCAGACCAATCTTCCAGCCTTCGACTTGCTTCTTCAGCTCGGCGACGAACTTGTCAAAAATCGGGCGCTGCACATAGACGCGCTCGGTGCCCAAGCAGACTTGGCCGCTGTTGACAAAAGCCGAACGCAGTGTGCCTTCGATGGCAGCGTCAAAATCGGCATCTTCAAAAATGATGGCGGCGTTCTTGCCACCCATTTCCAAGCTCACCGGGCGCGCGCCGTGGGCCGCCGCCTTCATGATGACTTCGCCGGTGCGGGTTTCGCCGGTGAAGGTGATGGCATCAATGCCGGGGTGGGTCGTGACAAACTCACCGGCTGAATTGGGGCCAAAGCCATGCACCACGTTATAGACACCGGGGGGAATGCCAGCTTCGTTCATCACCTCGCCCAACAGGGCAGCGGTTTGGGGGGTTTCTTCCGAAGGTTTGACCACCACGGTGTTACCGCAAGCCAGCGCAGGACCGACTTTCCATGTCATGAGCAGCAGCGGCAGGTTCCAAGGGCAAATCACACCGACCACGCCCACGGGGGTGCGGTAGCCGTAGTTGATGGCGCTCTTGCCGTCGGGTGTGGCGGTCTCGAAAAATTCGGTGGCCACGTTTTTGACCACATCGGCAAACACCTTGAAGTTGGCCGCGCCACGGGGGATGTCGATATGGCTGGCCAAGCTGCGGGGCTTGCCGGTGTCGGCGCATTCGGCGGCCAGAAATTCGTCAAAACGCTTGTTGATGCCATCGGCCACGGCATACAGGCGCTCGACGCGCTCGGCCACGCTCATTTTGCCCCAAGGGCCATCCAAAGCGGCGCGGGCAGCGGTTACGGCAGCATCCACTTGGGCGCGGCTGGCTTCATGCACATCGGCAATCACGGCATTGTTGAGCGGCGAATGCTTAGGGAAAGTTTGGTCGCTGGCCTCGTGCTGGCCGTTGATGAAGTTCAGTACCTGTTTCATGGGAAATCCTTTTCTCTTGATTGCCAATTACGCCAAGCCCAGCGCACGCAAACCAGCGCGGGCAATGATTTCGTCTTCTTCCTCGCTGCCACCCGAGACACCAATGCCACCGACGCGCTGGCCGTTGATAACGATGGGCAGACCACCACCAAAACCAACAAAGCGCGGGCGCTGCGGCAGGCCCTCGCGCACCGCTTCGGAGTGTGACTCCAGCGCTTGGTGCCAGCGGCTGGTAGGCAGGCCAAAACCGACAGCGGTGTAAGCCTTGTCTTTAGCGATGTCGATGGAGTGCAAAGGTGCGCCGGGCAGACGCACAAAAGCAGCGGGCAAGCCGCTGCAATCGACTACCGCGATGTTGACCAGCACGCCCATTTGGGCCGCCGCCTCGGCGGCTGCCCCGGCAGCGGCATGGGCCGCCTGCCAAGACAGGTTGTGCTGCACCACGCTCAAAAGTTCGGGTGCCATGCTCATCAGGTCACCACGTTCAAGAAGGCTTCGTTGAGCTTGCGGTCGTGGTAGAAAATGCCACGGCCCACTTGGTCCCATGTCCAAGTGATGGGGGTGTGGTCGGGGTACCACTGGTAGCCACCGCTGAAGGTTTCCAAACGGTTGCCCGAGGGGTCAAAGAAGTAAATGGTGGTGCCACGGGTAATGCCGTGGCGCGTCGGGCCGATGTCAATCGAGACGCGGTTCATCGACATAATGTCGGCGGCGCGCAGCACCTGCTCCCAAGTTTCTAGCAAGAAGGAAACGTGGTGCAGTTTGTTGTCTTCGGGGTGGCGCACCATCGCGATGTCGTGCGCCTTGTTGGAGCAGGTCAGCCAAGTGGCCAAATCGGTCACACCGTCTTCGAGTTTGACGCGCTCGACCAAGGTGAAGTCCAGCACTTCTTCAAACAGCTTGCGGTTGCCGTCGATGTCGCCACCGTAAATCAGCGCGTGGTCCATGCGGATGGGAGAAATGCCTTTTTGGTCCGCCAGCCAAGCTTCGGGGTTGGTATCGCCCAAGCCATTGCCGACCGAGGTTTTCTCGGCATACAGCTCAATCAGGTGGCCGGTGGGCAGGTGAAAGCGCACGCGCTCGCCGGTCTCTAGCATTTCACCGGCAGGCACGCGCTCGGTGACGACGCCATACTCGCGCAGGCGGCCTTCTAAGGTGTTCAGCGTGGCGACGTTTTGCACCTTAAAGCCAAAGCAGTCCATACCGGCACGGTCGGCCTTGCGAATCACAAAGCTGTTGTGGTCGCGTTCATCCCAGCACTTGAAATAGACGCGGCCCGACTTGTCGCGGCCGGTTTCTTTTAGGCCCAACACTTCGGTATAAAAGTGAACCGACTCGTCCAAATCCAACACGCGCAACACCGCGTGACCAGGGCGCAAAACACCAGTGATTGCCATGGGGTTTCTCCAAATTTTTCAGGTTGAGGGGACAGCAGAGGCATCTGCGGCCCCAACCAGACGGCAGACGTTCTTTTTCATGGTTCCGAGCACGCGCAAGGTGATGTCACTGGTCGGGCGTACCCGGCACGACAATACCCGGCCTTGGGCTTCGTCTTCGGCGCTCACATGGTCGCGGCTCATGACACGCGACACATATTGCCCCTGAACGATTTGCACCTTGCAGACCCCACAGCCACCATTGCGGCAGCCCACCGGAATTCCCTTCTTACCCAAGGCTTCCATACCCACCAGCAACGACAACTCGTCGGAGCAGCGGTAGCTTTGCCCGGTTTCTTCGATGGTGATGGTGTAACTGGGCATAAGCTCAGGCTTTCGGGTACAGGTTTGGATACAAGATGCAGCGGTAAGGCCTGAAATATGCCAGATTCTGGCGCGGATGGAGAAAAAATCTCGAGATTTAAGGGAAAACACCTAGTATGGCAAGACCAGCAAACCTGTGCCTTTTTTCATAATATGACCTTACAAAAGCCAAGAAATATACCGAGAACATCGAACTAAAAACTGCCTTGTTTGCCTGTACCCTCTTGCAAGGTATGGACTCCCTCCTTTTGGGGTATGTTCACAGCAAAAATATCGAGAATTTTCATGGAATCATCCTTGGAGATGGATAGCCCGGTGGCTACTGACAGCGATGCGGGTGCATCGCGTACTTTGATTGAACGCGCCTATGCCCAGTTGCGTAATGACATCATTGAAGGACGGCACTTGCCCGGCGATAAATTGCGCGTGGAGCATTTGAAGCTGCATTACGGTGTCGGTGCGGGCACACTGCGCGAAGCCATTACCCGGCTGGTGAGCGATGCGCTGGTCACGGCGGAAGGCCAGCGTGGCTTTCGCGTCACGCCCATCACGCTGGAGGAGTTGGAAGACATTACCCAGCTGCGCCTGCATATTGAATTGGAGGCGCTGCGCCAGTCGATTCGCCACGGCGGCACCGCTTGGCGCGAAGCCCTGCGCCACAGCTACGAGGCCATGTCGGCCTTGGAGCAACCGATTCAGCGCGAACACCGCCCGCAATGGGAGGCACTGAACATGCGTTTTCATGCAGCGCTGCTGTCGGGCCAGCAATCGCCGTGGACGCAAAAAGTGCTGCGGATGCTGTCGCGCCACAGCGAACGCTACCGGCGCTACACGATGGGCTTGGCCGGGGCGGCACGCGATGTCCACAGCGAACACAGCGCTATTTTTGAAGCTGCGATGGCGGGGCAAGAAGCGCGCGCGGCGCTGGCGCTGGAAGCACACATTCGCGCCACACCCGATTTGTTGGCCCAAGCCCTGCGTAGCGGCAGCTTCACTTTGCCCAACGGCCATGATGGCGGTGCTGGTGCCAGCATCGCGCTGGAGTGAACCGAGCAACGGCAACATCCAGCTTGTCCTGGCTCAGTAACCGCCGCTGGAGGGCTGGGGTGCCACCATGCCTTGGCGAAACCGCGCCGCCAAAGATTGCGCCGCCAGCGCCAGCAAATTAATATCCACCCCCACGGCCACGAACAGCGCTCCGGCATCGAGCCAATGCTGGGCTTGGTCTTCTTGGGTGGACAAAATCCCGGCAGCTTTGCCCGCATGGCGGATACGGCGGATGCCGTGGGCAATGGCCGCCACGACTTCGGGGTGGTCCACTTGGCCGGGGTAACCCATCGAGGTGGACAAATCCACCGGGCCGATAAACACCCCCTCCACGCCCGGCGTGGCGGCAATGGCATCAATATGGGCCAAGCCCTCGACGGTTTCTACCTGCACCAACAGACAGGCTTGGTCATTGGCTTCGTGGATGTAATCGCGGTAACGGTTCCAGCGCGAGGAGCGCGCCAAACCGCTGCCCATGCCGCGCGTGCCGCTGGGCGGGTAGCGCATAGCGCGCGCCAGCGTCTGGGCCTGCTCGGGCGTGTCCACCATCGGCACCAGCAGGGTTTGTGCGCCCAACTCCATAAATTGCTTGACCAACACCGGGTCGCCCGAAGGCAAGCGCACTACGGGGTGCGGCAAACTCACACCGGCAGGTAAGGTGCTGGCTGCGCTGGCAATGGCCTGCAACTGGGCCAATACGGCGCGCAGGTCATTGGGGGCATGTTCGCCATCAATCAGCAACCAATCAAAGCCGGTACCGGCCAGCATCTCGGCCAGATAACCATCTGCCGTGGCCAACCACAGGCCAATTTGGGGCTGACCCGCTGCCAGGGCATCTTTAAAAGCATTGCGCGGCAGGGCGGAAGTAAGATTGGGCAGGGACATGTTTTTTCCAGCATCGACTGGGCACCGGCGACCCAGCCCATAAAACAGCTGGGATGCGCGTTACCTGAACACCCCAGCTTTTTCTTCAATACAGCAGTGTATTGTATTAAAACGCCTTGACGATGCTCAGGCGCAGCAAAGAGCCCTTGGATTGGGGTGTGCTACCAGATTCAGCACTCAACTCTTTGTAAAAAGCGCCTTTGAGCGCCATGCCGGGAGCCACCGGATAGACCAGCTCTGCGCCCAAAGCGTGGCGCGAGGCTTTGGCATTGGGACGGGCACCGAGGCCGCTGTCATCGCTGGTTTGCCATTGGCTGTAACCGACCACACCGGCCTGCATCGGACCAAAGGCTTTGGACAAGCCCCACTCCACGGTGACTTGGTTGCCATAGCGGAAGCCATCGTCTTTTTTGCCGTGGCGCTCGAAACGCATCAGGGCGGCGCCCGCAATGGTTTTGGCCGGGTCAAAATAGTAGGTCAGGCCACCGGTGAGCATGGTGCTGGTGTAACCCTTGCCGGGCGATGCGGGGTTGCTGGTGCTGGCCGAATCCAACCACACGCCAGCAGCGGCCACGGCATCCCACTGCGGGCCATGCCAACCCAATACCAAGGGGCCAACGTAGATGTCGCCCACGCCCGAGCGGCTATCGGCAACGACACCACGAGGGTCTGCTGTATTGAAGGTGAGCGAAGTACGCATCAGCGGCACAATGGCTTCGACACCATAGTCGGCACCCAGCACTTTGTGGCCAGTCATCCAGACAAAACGGTTGGCCAGCGCCGTGACGGTACCACTGTTGTGGCCGGGGATGTCATCGCTGGTGCCCGGAACGCGCAGGCTGTTGATGTTGTAGTTGACCACATAGCCCAAGTAATAAAAACCGGGTGGCGGCACGCTGGCCGCTTGGGTGCCTTCTACGCCGGGCACATAGTGGCCTTCGGCCTGTGCGGCCACGGGGGCCAGACCGGCCAACAGCGCCAGCACGGCACCGGCAATCGCATTTTTCTTCATCAGGTTGCGCGTGAAACCTCGGCATTCATGCCGGGGAGGCAGAGCGCGGAACGCATCGCGTTCCTTGCTTTGGGCCGGTACCTGCTCACGTCCATTCAATAGCCCGACTGACAGAAATTAGTGCAAGGCTTTTCACCTCTGCTGGGCCTTGCGGCTCTGCCCGTAAGGGCCTAGTGACGCGCACCTTTCGGTGCGGCTCCCCTCGACCATGTTGTGTACCGGCTTGCCCTTGCGGGTGGTTCCGATCCGTTTCGTGCTTACCCTGTCGCTTGTCTGCAACCGGAACTTTCAGAGCTTGGGACTGAGGAAGCATCCCAAGGTGAGTCTTCGCACCTGTACACAACGTAGCGCCCGCTCTACTCGGCAATGAAGCCCGGATTAAGGCATCCGGGGCGCTGGGTCTGGTCAACCCGAACTTGCAAAGCTTTCGCCTTCCAAGCTCCGACCTTCAGGTCGGGGTAGTTGACTAATTTTCTTTCTTTGGGGGCTTCGTGCTAAGGGGGACGGCCTGCCTTGCAGGGAACGTCCCCCACCAAGGGGAGTACGCGGCAGCGGTAGGGCTTAGGTGTAAACGTCGGTGAACGAAGCCACCAGCTCGCCGGTGTGGTAAAAAATACCGCTCCCGAGGCGGTCTTCGCTCCAGGTGGTGACGGGGCGGTCGGGTTGCGCCAAGTAGCCCAAACCGGCGAAGGTTTCGTTGCGGTTGCCGCTCGGGTCAAAGAAGTAGATGGTTTCGCCGCGTGTGATGCCGTGGCGTGTCGGGGCGACGTCAATCTTGACTTTCTTCTTGGCCATCACATCAGCGGCCTTGAGTACATCGTGCCAAGAATCCAAGAAGAAGGCGATGTGGTGCAAGCCATTGACCGGGCCACCGACAAACGCGATGTCGTGCGGCGTGCTGGTGCGCGCCATCCAGGTGGCGGCCTGCATATTGCCTTCGGGGCCGACCAAAATTTGCTCGGTCAGGAAGAAGTCCAAGCACTCCTTCATGAAGCGGGTGTTTTCTTCCACCTTATTGATGCCCGCTTCGGGGTTCATCTCGCACATCAGCAAGCAGTGGTCTAGCCAGTGCGCGCCAGCGCCCCGGATGCCATCGGGCCACGGGTCAGGGTTGAGCGTGCCGACATCGGTGCCGACGTATTCTTTCATGGCATACAGGCGCATTTCGTGGCCGCTGGGCAGGTTGAACTGCAACATGCGTCCGGTAGAGGGCAAAGCGCCTTCTTCGAGCCATTGGGTTTTTACGCCCCAAGCTTCAATGCGGGTTTGCAAGGCATCCAAATCGGCATCGTCTTGCACTTTGAAGGCCACATGGTTGATACCGGCGCGGTCGCTCGGGGTCAGGATGAGGGAGTATTTGTCCCACTCGTCCCAGCACTTGAGATACACGTTACCGGCGTTGTCCTTCATCATGGTTTTGAGGCCCAACACTTCTTCGTAATGCTTGACGGCGGCATCAATATCCATCACGCGAATGCTGATGTGGCCAATTCTTAAAACACCCATTGCATGTCTCCTTTGGTTAATTGCTCGTTTTTTGAAAAATCGTGGGGGAAAATGGCAGCAGCGCTTAGGCTACTGCCGGGGTGGGTGCGCCCAATGTGCGCCCCAAAAAGGGTTTGCGTAGCAGGGGAGTGACTTCTAAACGCACCGGCGTGGTAGGTGCGACACGGCAAGCCAAAGTGTAGCCTTGGGCCTCTTCGGCTTGGCTGATGTGGGCGCGGCTGATTGGCCCCAGCGGGCGCACGTTGCCTTCCACAATACGCACTTTGCAGACACCACAGCCGCCATTGACACAGCCCACCGGAATACCTTTGCGCCCTAGGCGCAACATGCCCGTGAGCAGGTTTTCGTGCGGAAAACAGTCAAAGCTGTCGCCGGTTTGCACTACCGTGATAGGCAGCGGAGAAGCAGGCAAAGTCATGAACTTTGAGCGGCTAGGCTGGGTTAAATGCTACGGAACAGTGGGCTGCGCGTTTTTTGCGCGTCTGCTGCCGAGAGGAATTTCTCGGTGTAGATGTCGCGCTCAAACAAGCGCCCTTGCATCAGCGTGCCAAGGCAGGCTTCAATCATGGGCGGTGGGCCGCACAGGTAAGCCTTGTGCCCAGAGAAGTTGCCATTGAAATGCGCTTTGGCGGCATCATGCACATAGCCGCGTGCGCCGCTCCATTCCGAGCCTTCGGGCACTTCGGACAACACCGGCACATAAGTGAAATTGGCATATTGCGCCGCCAGCGCACGAAACTCTGCGTCGTAATACAGCTCCTCGAGCGTGCGTTGGCCATAGACCAGCGTAATCGGTTCGGTACGACCTTGGGCCAACAGCTCCAAAATCATCGAGCGCGGGCTGGACAAGCCCGAACCACCGGCCATAAACACCATCGGCAATTTGGCCGAATGGCGCACAAAGAAGCGGCCATAGGGGCCGGTGATTTGCACGCTATCGCCTTCTTTCAGGGATTGGTGCAGCCACGTGGTACCCGCACCGCCGGGCACCAAGCGCACATTGAGTTCAATCTCATCGCTTTGGCCATCGGCACCGGGGGCGTTGGCAATCGAGAACGCGCGTCCGCCTTCCACGCCCGGAATTTGTACCTGCACATACTGGCCGGCCTGAAAGCGAATGGGCTGGTTCAGGCGCAAATGCAGCGCCTTGATGGTGGGCGTGAGCTGCTCAATGCGCGCCACCGTGGCGGCAAAGTCGCGCACCGGAATGATTTGGGCATCCGGCTCGTCTTCGATGTCGGCCTCGATGGTGGCATCGGATTGCAGCGTGGCGCAACAGGCCAGCGTTTTGCCGTCGTCGCGCTCCATTTCCATCAGTGCAAACGGATTGGCGGCTCCGTGGTCCACCTCGCCATCGGTGACCTGCACCTTGCAAGTGCCACACAGACCGTGCCCGCAAGCGTGCGGAATGTAGATGCCTTGGCGCAGGGCGGCATCGAGCAAGGTTTGGCCGTCTTCCACCTCGATGGTGGTGCCTAGGGGTTCGATGGTGAGTTGGTAGCTCATAAAAATCTCTCTGTCGCCGCGCGCGTTGTAACGCGCGGCGGCGGCTCAGGGGTCAAGGGTTAGATGCTGTTGCCGTTCAGGCCCTTGAGGCCCGGCGTGCGAAAACGAATCACATCCTTGTGTTGCAGACCGTTGTCTTGCAGCGATTTGGCCGGGTCAGGGCTCCAAGGCTGGCCCGATTTGAGCCACTCCACTGTATCCCAATCAATCTTGGCAAAGTCTGGGTGAAAACCATAGACTCCGGGCAGCACCGCCGTGGCCAGCGCGCCAAACGGGGTCTCGGGCGGCAGCGGCAGGGCTACCGGAGCGCAAATCATCAGGTGGTCTTCCCAGCCAATGAACAGCAACGGTGCTGGAAAGTTTTCGCGCCGGTCACGGGCGGGAAAGTCGTAGGGCTTGAGGGCGACAACGCTCATTATTTGGCTCCTTCGTTGGCTGTGCCGGGCAGCTCTTCGCCGCGCCAGGCGGCAAAATTTTTCTGGTCTTCCGACCCTTCAAAGTCGAAGTTGTCACGGCCCACATTCAGGTGGTAGTAGGCCATCACAGCGGCCAGCGGGTCAAAGCCTTCTACCGTCGGGTCGGTGCCTTCAGGGAAGCAGTTGCCTTGGTAGATTTGATGCACCGGCAGCCAAGCTTGCGCGTATTTTTCCGGCTCGTGGTCAAAAATCTCTTTGCAACCGTCGCTGCAAAAGTGGTATTTGTCGCCTTGGTAGTCGGTCTCGCGGTAGCAAATTTTGGTCGGGTCGCCGGGTTCGGTAAAGAACATCGGAATCTGGCAAGTGGTACACAACATGGGCAGCGTGGTGTTGTAAAAACGCTTGCCGTCTTGCTGCTGCGCGTGGAAATGCTCCAGACGTGGGCGGTAGTACTTATCGAAGGTCTCGGGGTACTTTTCGCTCAGCCAGTTGAGTTCGTCCTCTTTGGGCACCCAAGTGTGGAAGGGCGCGGCAGCGGCGTAGTTGTAGAAGGTGTTCCAAGCTTGGTGGCTGATGTGGTCTTTGCCTTCGCAAGCCATCTTCCAGCCTTTAGGCTCGCGGATGCCATAACGGGCCAAGTCGCGGAACAGCGCGCCGCCGTTTTCTTCGGCGTACATCTCCCAGGCTTCTTTCCAGCTCATCACGCGCTTGGGCAGCATGTAATCTTGCATCATGGCCACGATACTGAGCAGGCGGTAACCGCGCCAGAACCATTTATCAATCCAGCGTTGCACAATCGGCACGTTGTCGGGGTCTTGCTCCAGCATGAACTTGATGCACTCGATGCCCAAGGTCATGTGGCGCGATTCGTCCGACTGGGCCGAAAAGCCAAAGGTCACGGTGGACATATCGCCGTTGTGCGCCGCGCCGCTCATGAAGGGCACAAACAGCAGGTTGGTCAGCACATACTCGAATGAGAAGCTCACGGCGGTGAGGAACTCGAACGGGCCAGCCGTGGCAGCATCTTCAAAGAACGACTTGGGCACCGACAGGTACCACACGCGGTCGAACATGTGCGGGGCTTCGTTCAGGCCGTTGAAATACTTGTTGTAGTGCGACAGGGCATGGGTTTCGGTCTGGCAGTGGCGCAATTCGTCAATCGACTGCATTTGCGCGGCCACGCGGGCACCGGCGCCGGTGAAGTGGCGGCCCACGTGGGCAAAACCCCGGTGCGCTTGGTATTCCAGCGGCGTTACGGCCTGCAAGAAGATTTTCAGCGCATTGACATAGCGCGCATCGGTAATGCCCAGCTGGCCGTTGTTTTGGGCAAAAGCCTCAATCACGGCGTAGAGCTTTTTCTCTTTTTCGCCCTGGTATTTCCAGTAGGCATCCATCGTCAGGCGGAAGGGGTCTTCCCACTTGTCCCAATCGTGGATTTTGATGCCTTCGTATTTGTCGTAAGGGAACACCTTGTCCATCGGTTGGTAGGTGGTGTCCCAGGCCAAATCGCGCGTCATGGCGATGTAGCGTTCTTTCAGGCCAAGTTTCTTTTTGGTAACGGGTGCGTCCATGGTGTGAACTCCTTGGGTTGCGGCAATCAGGGGGTAGGGTGGCGGCTTTAGCGCAGCCAGCTCAGGCTCAACTCGTCGTCGTCTTCGTTGATGTGGCCAGAGATGGTCACCAAGTTGACGTGGATTTGTTGCAGGTCAAAGCGTTGGCCGGTTTGCTCTTCAATGGTTTCGCGGCGCACCACCAAGCGGCCGGGGGCCGAAATTTTGACCAGCCCGGGCGAATGCACCGCGCTGGCTTCGGGGTTGTCGGCCAAAATGGCATCGACAATCGGGCGCGACTCTTCGTTGTCTTGCAGCGCAATGAAAACTTTGGAAACGATTTCGGTCATGAAGCACTCTCTCGGTCAGACGGCCAAACCGGCCTTGCGGGCGCGGGCATTGAGGGTTTCGCGCACCGCTTGCAGGGCCTCGGCACCAGCGGCACCCAAAGCGATTTCGGCCACCGGGGCCAAGGCGGCTTGGGCCAAATCGGCGTAGCGCTGGAGCCAGCCGCTGATCAGGGTTTGGTTGTCGGCGCTTTCTGCCGCAGCGACCTTGACCACGGCATCAATCCAACGGTTGGATTCGGTGTGCCACTCGGGCATAAAGGCAGTGAGCATGGCCACGGCAGTGCCGCCTTGCACGGCCAGTTGGTCATCGACGAAGTGGTTGTAAATCAGCGGGAACAGCAGGCCATCCAAGGCCAAGTTTTGCGCCACAAACAGCTCAAATGGGTCGTTAATCACCAGGCTGTCTTCGACCAAGCGGCGCAGTACCTGCCAGCGCGGGTCTTGCAGCCAAGCGTTTTTGCCCGCCTCCAGCGCGCCAGGCTCGCCCAAGGCCAGACCCAGACGGGTCAGGTATTGGGCCACGCCCAATTGGTCCATCGCGTGCATCATGGCCGGGGCGGTGAAGGCCGTGCCATAGCCACGCGAGCAAATGTTGCAGTTGTTCATGTTGGCACCCCAGGCCACATGGCGCAGGGGCATCAGCACTTCTACCGCTTTGGCGCGCAGGGCATCGCTGGTTTTGGCAATCAGGCCGCGCGATTCGACAAACTGGTAGTTGGACTCCATCGCCTCTTGCTGGCGCGCACGCGCCATCGTCCAGTTGGCGTAGTAGTACTGGCGCGGGTCGCGCAGGGCATCCCAGTCGGCCAGCTTGACGGCGGTGCGGCCCGTGTCAAACAACTCAAACTCAGGCTCCCAAGTGGGGCGGTAGTGGAAGTTGGTGGTGGGCTGGATGCCCAAGGTGGCCTCGTGGTAGCGCGATGCGGCTTTGTCGCCGGTGTACTTGGCCACACGGGCAAAGGTGTTGCGCTGGGGTTTAATCTCGCGCGCTTGCAGGTCGATGTTCATCTTGTGGTGTCTCCTCAAACTCAAACAGGGGTGGAAACCGGGGTGGCTGTGCCATCGTCCAGGCGCTGAACCCGGTTAATCTGGCAAAAAGCCTCAAAGGCCAACTGGGGCAGCATCAGTTCGACGGCCAGCTCGGGCCAGCCGATAGAAAACTCAAACTCCACCAAACCGTTGGGGCGTGTTTGCAGCACACGCACAAACCGGCGCGAGACATCGCAGGCGATGTCATCGGAGGTGGCTGGCGCGAGGGTGGTCATGTATCAACTCCTTGGGGTTTTGGGCTGGCTGCCTTGGATATTGCAGAAGCCATGCCATGCGCGGCCCAAATGGGCAAAATGTCGATAAAACAAGGGTTTGTCCTTACAAAATCTGCCGTTTTCTGGGCCAGCGGGGCATTGGGGGGATTAGCGTTTCATCTGGCAAAAAATGTTGCGTTGCAATATGATGATTTGATAAAAATAAGCTTATTCCTGATACGCATTTGGTGAAATGCTGTTTTTTCAGGGTTTACCCGGTTCTGCTTTATTGCCAATTTATCGATAGTTTGCCCATGCCTGTCGCCCAGAACCTCGCTCTTCCCTCGGATGCCGACCTGCGTCGGTTGGTGCATTTTTCGGCGGGTGATGGCCGCATTTGGCTCTCGGGCCAGCGCATGGTGCTGGTACATGCCGCCGCACTGCACGCACTGCGGCGCGAACTCATCAACACCTTGGGGCCAGCGCAAACCCGGCGCTTGCTGCTGCGTGCCGGGTATGCCTCGGGCGAGCGCGATGCCCTGCTGGCGTGCCAAGTACGCCCCGGTGCCAGCGTGTTTGAGATGTTTGCCGTGGGCTTGCAATTGCACATGCTGGAGGGCGCGGTGCAAGTCACCCCTGAAATTTTTGAAGTCGATGAAGCGGGTGGGCATTTTTCAGGTCAATTTCGCTGGAACCACAGCTGGGAAGTCGAAGCACAGTTGCGCGACTTTGGCCCACAAGAAGAACCCACTTGCTGGATGTTGCTGGGCTATGCCTCGGGCTACACCAGTGCGTTTTTTAAGCGCTCGGTGCTGTTCAAAGAAGTGCAATGCGCCGCTTGTGGCCACGACCATTGCCGCATTGAAGGGCGCTTTGCCGAAGAATGGCCCGATGCCGAAACCATCGCGCGCGACTACAACCCCGACTCGGTGCTGGTACAACTGGATGAATTGCAATCGCAGGTGCAAAGCCTACGCACGCAGCTAGAACAGCCCGCCGATGACCTAGGGCGCATCATTGGGCGCTCGCGCGCTTTTGAGCAAACCGTCACCCTGCTACGCAAAGCCGCCGCCACCGATGTCACGGTGCTGCTGACGGGCGAGACCGGTGTCGGCAAAGAACGCTTTGCGCGCGCGCTGCACGCGATGGGAGCGCGGGCGGATAAACCGTTTGTGGCCGTCAACTGCGCGGCCTTGCCCGCCGAATTGATTGAAAGCGAACTTTTTGGCGCAGAAAAAGGCGCTTACACCGGCGCTTCCGCCTTACGCATTGGCCGTTTTGAACGCGCCCACGGCGGCACGCTGCTGCTGGACGAACTGGGCGAAATGCCGCTGCCGGTGCAGGCCAAGCTGCTGCGCGTGCTGCAAACGGGCGAAATTGAACGCCTAGGCGGGCACGAAGCGCGGCGCGTCGATGTGCGCGTGGTAGCCGCCACCAATGTCGATTTAGAAAAAGCGGTAGAAGAAGGACGCTTTCGGCGCGATTTGCTCTATCGGCTGAATGTTTATCCGATTCGCATCCCCTCGCTGCGCGAACGCGGCGATGATATTGAACTCATCGCCCTGTACCTGCTGCAAAAATATGCCGTGCGCCACGGCAAGCGCTTGGCTGGCTTTACCGACCGAGCGCTGCTGGCGATGCGCGCGCACCGTTGGCCGGGTAATGTGCGCGAACTAGAAAACCTCATCGAGCGCGGCGTGATTCTTACCCCCTCGGACGAAAGTGTGGATGCCGATATGCTGTTTCCACACATCACCGTGCAAGCTGGGGCCACCATCAATGCCCGTGGCGCATTGGAGCGCACCGTGGCGGCACCCGCTGCCCAATCGGCGCAACTTTACGACACCCTGCTGCACAGCGGCCTATCGTTAGAGGCGCTAGAAGACACCCTGATACGCGAGGCCGTGGCCCGTGCCGGGGGCAACCTGTCGGCCGCTGCGCGCACCTTGGGCCTGACGCGGCCCCAATTGAGCTACCGGCTGTCGCGCCTGAACGAGCGCGCGCCGTCCTGAGCAGTTAGGAAGGTGCTGATGGCTAAACGTGCTTTTTTCCTGCCCAATGCGGCCCATGAACTGCCCGACGATGGCAGTGACCCCTCACGCACCCTGACCGAGCAAACCTACAACCGACTGCGCCAAGCCATCATCGAGGGCCAACTGCCCCCCGGCAGCAAACTGCGTATCGAACACCTGCGCCAACAGTATGGCGTGGGCGCTGGTACGCTGCGCGAAGCCGTCACCCGCTTGGTCAGTGATGCCTTGGTCACTGCCGAAGGCCAGCGCGGTTTTCGCGTCGCACCAATTGCAATGGAAGACCTCGAAGAACTGACGCGCCTGCGCGTGCTCATTGAAACCGAGGCATTGCGCCAATCTATACGCTATGGCGGCGAGGCGTGGCGACAAGCCCTGCACGCCAGTTATGCCGCCCTGAATGCCGTGGATTACCCCATTCGCGCCGAACAACGCCCGCACTGGGAGGCACTGAACGTGCGTTTTCATGAGGCGCTGCTCAATGGCCACCCCTCGGCGTGGACACAAAAAATCTTGCGCCTACTCTCGCGCCACAGCGAGCGCTACCGGCGCTATGCGATGGGCCTACCGGGCTTGCTGCGCGATGTGCAGGCCGAACACCGCGAAATTTATGCACTCGCCCTGGCCGGGCAGGAGGCCAGAGCCGCGCTGGCGCTGGAGGCGCACATTTGCACTACGCCACACCTGCTGCTGCAAGCAGTGCGCGATGGCCGTTTGGTGCTGCACAGCAGTAGTGATAGCCTCTCTATTTGATGACGAAGAACCCTGATTTCCCTTGGCAAGCAGTTTGCTGGCCGCCAAGTGCTGGTGGAAGAACAAGCGACTGGCGTTTGGCTGATTCGCACAGCAACGGTCATTCCTGACAATGAGCGCTGGCTGCATCAACCTGAAGCGGCGGCTGACTTGGTACGCGCTACGGCTTGGTCAATGCAGCAAGCAGCCTCTGACGCACAAACCGATACCATATTGGCTACTTTGGCCCAAGGTTAGTCAGAAAAATGGGTAAAAACGATTCGCTGGTTCGCATTGACTTGAACAATCCGGTATTTCAAGAACCCCTTTTTCTTTGCAAAAACCGGAGCGTAATGCGGCTATTGATATTTTAAGAAAAATACGCCAGCTCAGTTGGGGGCAGTTTTACCGCGACACTGGCTTAATTTTACGACGGCTGTGCATGATTACTTACTAGGAATAAAAATCAATGTCGCTCACGTGGAAAGCAGCAATATTATTAGCACTGCAAAATTATTCAGTAAAAAATTCAACTGTCAAAGTGGTTCGCCAAAAATTTATTGCAGAAGAAATGACCAACATTATTGAGAAGACCGGGCGTTCTGGTAAAACTCCAGCCCAAACCATCAGCCGGGTTTTGCAGGAGTTGCGAGATGAAGGTATTCTTTTCTTTTCCAGTAACAGTGGTGAATACATACTGAACAATGTAAAAATTGATGCAAGTGCCGAAGATTTTCCGGAAGATGCTTTAGAAAATGCCATTGCAAACGATTGCCTCACACTAAGCGATGTGGAAACGGCCAGTGCAATAGCTGTCAGCAGAATCAGAATGGGTGTCGCGACTCTGCGAAAAAAGACGCTGCTGAACTACAGAAGCTGTTGCGCGCTTTGTGATATTGACGATGCGCGGCTGTTGGTAACCAGTCACATTGCTCGCTGGGCTGACAACCCAGAGGCGCGAGGTTTGCTTTCAAATACCATATGTTTTTGTACCTTGCATGATAAATTGTTTGAAAATGGTTATTTTTCTTTTGAAGATAATTTTTCTGTAATTTGGAAAGAAACGCAAAAAAGTAAAACCATTGAAATATGGAAAAATAGCTGCACGGAAAAATTCAAATTGCCGGTTTATAAAAATCCCAGTTCAGTTTTTATCCATCAGCATCGGCTGCGAACCGGTTTTGTTGTTGGCCGGGTTTGAGCTATCTCGTTATGCAAAATCTGCGTAGTCTGTGCAAGCGATGTGGAGTTTTTTCAAGCGTTCTTCCCAGTGAAGACGTTCCCACGACGGTTACGCATGCTTATTTACCAAAAAATTGACAGAATTATTTATTCAGACGAAAAAAAGCCACCCCGTAGGGTGGCTGCCTGTTGATACAAACCCAGCGCTCTTACAAGCGCCAGCGTTTGTTCAATCAATGGAACTGTTCTTCTTCAGTAGAACCAGTCAGGGCCTTGACGGAGGACGAGCCGCCTTGAATGACCGTGGTCACGTCGTCGAAGTAACCTGTACCCACTTCTTGTTGGTGCGACACGAAGGTGTAGCCTTGTTCGCGCGCGGCAAATTCTGGCTCTTGCACCATTTCAACGTAGTGCTTCATACCTTCGCCGCCAGCGTAAGCCTTGGCAAACTGGAAGGTGTTGTACCAGTTGATGTGGATACCAGCCAAGGTGATGAACTGGTACTTGTAACCCAGTGCCGACAGCTCTTCTTGGAAGGCAGCGATTTGGCTATCGTTGAGGTTCTTTTTCCAGTTGAAGGAAGGCGAGCAGTTGTACGACAGCAGCTTGCCGGGGTTGGCAGCCAATACGGCTTGGGCAAATTCGCGGGCAAAGCCGATGTCTGGCACGCCGGTTTCGCACCACACCAAATCAGCGTAGGGAGCGTAAGCCACGCCACGGCTGATGGATTGCTCCAGACCGTTCTTGACGCGGAAGAAGCCTTCTTGGGTGCGCTCGCCGGTCAGGAAGGGCTTGTCGTTCTCGTCGTAGTCAGAAGTAATCAGGTTGGCGGTTTCAGCGTCGGTGCGGGCCAGAATCAGGGTGGGCACGCCCATCACGTAAAAATCCCGGTTGCGCCAACCGGAGGTAGTGAATACAATACTTTGGTGCCGCACCAATTTAATAATGCACTAAGGAAAACACCATGCAGGCTCTCTCGCCCCCCACAGTCAAGGTCATCGGTGCTAACGGACAGATTTCCCTTGGCAAGCAGTTTGCTGGCCGCCAAGTGCTGGTGGAGGAACAAGAGACCGGCGTTTGGCTGATTCGCACGGCAACGGTCATTCCTGACAATGAGCGCTGGCTGCATCAACCTGAAGCAGCGGCTGATTTAGCCCGCGCTACGGCTTGGTCGGTGCAGCAATCCGCCTCTGACGCACAAACCGATGCCATATTGGCTACTTTGACCCAAGGTTAGCACAAAAAATGGGTAAAGACGATTCGCTGGTTCGGATTGATTTGAACAATCCGGTATTCCAAGAACACCTTTTTTCTTTGCAAAAACCGGAGCGTAATGCGGCTGTTGATACTTTGAGAAAAATACGCCATCTCAGTTGGGGGCAGTTTTACCGTGACAATGGCTTAAAGTGGGAAAAAATTATCAGCGTGAAACCACCGCAGGGCATAGACGCTATTTATTCACTGCGAATTACGCAGTCGAGACGTTGCACAGCGTACCGTGATGGAGATTTTTTGCGCTTGTTGACGGTGGCTCCTGATCATGATAGCACCTATAAGCGGAAATAGGTTAATTAGGACTTACGCAGCCGCCATAGAGACAGACGGACTGCGTAAGTCCTAATTGATTGAGTTATTGCTGGGAATTTACAATTTCTTTTATTTTATTTAATAAATCTTTTTGAAGATTATTGGTTTCAATGCGATTACTGATGTGATCAAACTCACTTTTCTTCACAATTGGTATTATTTTTGCAATAAAATCATCCCAAGCATTAGAGTAAAAACTATCTTTTTCTTCAAAAGCAGCAATTAAGCGTTTTATTTGCTTATCAATACCATTCAAAAATGCCAACTCTAAGTTGGCTGCTGGAATTCGAAGAATGTGCTGTAAATTTTCAATATCCAAATTAATTTCTCTCAAAACCTGCTCGCTGGTAGTGCTGGATTTTCCTTGTTTTAAAATGGCATCAATCCCCGTTGAATCCTTGATAATAAAGGTTGAGTTAGTATTTTGTAGAATATTTAAAATCCCATCGATAGCTTGCACATAAGATGACTGTCCTGCTAAAGCAATGGCAGCTTTCCTGAGTACATTAGCTATATCTGCTATTGAATTAACCGTATTTGATGCAAGTAAACTTTCCTTTTTTTGAATCAGGATTGAATTTACTAAATTACCCTTGCCGCCAGAATAATAACTGTCTAAGTAAGAAAATTCTTTCTGGCTATCTATGTAGCGATTGGATCTATCCTGACTTAATATAGGAGAAGACAATAAAGCATCAAATAAATCACGGGAAAATCGCTCTAATAAATAAGTAAAGCTATTGTCGTTATGTGCGACTTCATGCGTGATTTTATTTATATATTTTTTGCATAAAGCTTCTATTTTTTCATACGTAGATAAGTTATTCCCACAAATTGCGAAGGTAAAAACTGTTAAAATTTTTCCTTCGATTTCTTTAATTTTTTCATCTGTCATTTTTTTAACAAGATGAGTAAAGTTTTCTAAGTATTTCTTATGTATAGAGCTACGAATATTCTGGTTAATTTTTCCAATTGCCAGATCTAAGCGCACACTGTCATCACTTAAAATTCGACGCAATTCAAAATCTTCATAGCTAACTTTTGGAAAATAATTTCCAGTAGAGACAAATTGATCAAATTTATTAGTGAAATATTTTTCTTCGTAGATGTCTTTTTTTAGTTCATCTTGTAATTTTTTAAGTGAAAAGCGCAAGTTTTCTTCTGCTTCTCTATACGCAGATTTAGTGATTTTTGCTTGCTCACTATTTTCTGAAAAATTCTCATCTAAATCACTATTAATTAAAACATCTTCTAGTATAGACTGGACTGATTTTTGGTTAGTGTAAATTTTACGCTTCAATATTTCAAAGCGTTCGCTTTGATAGTATTGAATTAAAGCATTTCGAATATTATCAATACCTAATTCAACATCATGATGTAGATTTATTTTTGGAATAATATTTTCATCGGATAAATATTTATAGGCTGAACCAGTAAAAACACGTTTACGCTCGCCAATTTTATATTTTTCTACATCTGAAATTAGAATATCAGTATTGCCTTGTAATTGCGAAACATCGTTGACTCGATCCAGCTGATTGCCAAAAACAAACAATTTATCTTTTAAGAAAATCCCATCTTCATCGGTATTTTTTGTGATGACGCTTAGTGTGGTGCCCTGTAAACTTGGATTGGTGCCGGCATTTGTAACCAAAATGATAGCATCGGCTGCCTTTAAACGCTCCTCTGTTTGGCGCAAATGAATTTTTGTCGGGGAATCAAAACCAGGAACGTCATAAATAACAGCATTGCTTAATTCTTTGAGTTCTGAAGATTCAATTTCTATGCTACGTACGCTGCGGGGTTTTGATGTATCTTTTCCTTGGTTTTCGCCCTTAATATATGCTTGGAAAGCATCATTTTTTAATTCTTCGCCAGAAAAATTTTTTACATCACCTGTCAAATTGAGGCGATCACGACATTTTAATATGTCTTTTATTTCTTCATCTGTCTTTCCAATATGATTTTTGAATAATGCAGGGTTTTTTGTTTCTAAAGAACTGAAGTAATTATCAAATTCTGTTAAACTCAAATTTCTGAAAATTGCTTGAATTGCATTTTGTTTTAATTGATCTATAGGTTTAGATTTTTTGCTTTCAATTGCAAAAATTCTATTTTTTAGTTTTTCAATTTTTTCTTGTTTGACTTGTGGGTTTTGGATAAAAGTTTCTTCACGCTCTATTTTTAATAAACTCTCCTTTAAAACTTTTAGTTCTGATTTTTCAATTTCAGAAAGTTCCGAGCTATCTTCTTGCTCAATTGTTTTTCTGTTTGTTTGTGTAGTCGGTATATATTCAACTTCTTTAAGGAGCTCTTGAAAAATATCTTCAAATTGTGCTTCTGTGTAAAATTGAACCCTAGCTTTATCAGAGCCGCTGACTAGACGGGTAGATGTAAACGTGCAACGCTCAGGTGCCGAAGGTAAAATAGTGCTTTTGATTAAAGCGTTGGCAAAAGTAGATTTACCTGCTTTTTCTAAACCAACAATAGCAATTTCAAACTCATTACTGATCAGTTTTTGCTTAAATTTTTCATTTTTCTGATAAATTCCTTCTAATTTATTAATTTGATCAGAGTTTAACAAGCGTACTCGATGATTTTCGTTAATTAATCGCTTAATTATTTCGTTACGTTTTTGAATTTTTTCAACTAATTCATTTTTTTCAATTTCAAATTCATTTCTTGAGTTCATGGTAAGTAATTATTCAAATGATTAGAGAATAGATAGAGATTCTGGACTGCACATCAGTGTAACCTGACAGCTCTGACGATAGTGCGGTGAATCATTCGTTTAGATGTCTGCCATCAAAAATTATTGCCGCTATGTGCAGTGGAGTGGGGTTGGCAAAAAAAAGCCACCCTACGGGTGGCTCTTGGCTTTCATTTCTTCTGCCCCAGTTCATAGAAACGGGGCAGAGCATTTAGCTCAATGGAACTGTTCTTCTTCAGTAGAACCAGTCAGCGCCTTGACGGAAGAAGAACCGCCTTGAATAACCGTGGTCACGTCGTCAAAGTAACCTGTACCCACTTCTTGTTGGTGCGACACGAAGGTGTAGCCTTGTTCGCGCGCGGCAAATTCTGGCTCTTGCACCATTTCAACGTAGTGCTTCATACCTTCGCCGCCAGCGTAAGCCTTGGCAAACTGGAAGGTGTTGTACCAGTTGATGTGGATACCAGCCAAGGTGATGAACTGGTACTTGTAACCCAGTGCCGACAGTTCTTCTTGGAAGGCTGCGATTTGGCTGTCGTTGAGGTTTTTCTTCCAGTTGAAGGAAGGCGAGCAGTTGTAGGACAGCAGCTTGCCAGGGCAGGCGGCCAACACGGCTTGGGCAAATTCGCGGGCAAAGCCGATGTCTGGCACGCCGGTTTCGCACCACACCAAGTCAGCGTAAGGAGCGTAAGCCACGCCACGGCTGATGGATTGCTCCAGACCGTTCTTGACACGGAAGAAGCCTTCTTGGGTGCGCTCGCCGGTCAGGAAGGGCTTGTCGTTCTCGTCGTAGTCAGAAGTAATCAGGTTGGCGGCTTCAGCGTCGGTGCGGGCCAGAATCAGGGTGGGCACGCCCATCACGTCGGCGGCAAAACGGGCAGCGATGAGCTTTTCGCAGGCTTCGCGGGTAGGAACCAGCACCCAGAACCACCTGCAAGATCGCTTATCTTGTACGATCAGGGTGAGATAGACAACTTAAAGGTCGGAGGTTCGTTACTCTGACCCGATTTTTCTAGGAGATCCCCGTGGCAAACGAAGGTGATAAGAAGCGATTTTTGTGTTATGAGCTTGGCCTTCTCAGCTTGAAAGCTGCTCTTTCCACTAGAAATAGTGAAGCGCCAGTTTATATGAAAGGAATTGAATTTCATCAGAGGAAGAAGGAGAAAGAAATTTTTCGTGGTGTCCTTGGTAAATTGGAGGAAATGTATGCAAAAGGATGTGTAACGGAAGTTCAGCATGTCAATTTCATTGCCGTAACGGCAGATGAAGTGTCCAATGCCATTGGAGAAAGTCTTCACAAGGGAAGATTTCGAATTGGTGTGATGCAAAAACTGATAAATTTACATTTAAAGTATCTCTGGGTCGCCGGCTATATAAAAGAACCTCCTCATTGTCCAATTGATGGAATTATTCGGGATAAAGCACGCATCCAATATGATTGGACTACCAATGATTCAATTGATGATTACAGGCAAGCTATTGCTGATCTAAAAAGTAAGACAAACGGAAGGAGTTTGTCTGTTTGGGAGCTTGAGGTATTTCGCCGAAAGGATGAAATACAATAATATCATTCAAGTAATCTGGCGCAACCATTGTGGAGTAGCTGTACTGGGAAGATGTTTAAAAACTCTATAACGGTTACGCTGTGCTACTTAAAACTTTGAAAATTTTTAGATATTTTCCGTGAAATGAATTATACAAATATTTTAAAAATAGTGATTAGTTTCTTGCTTGTTAATCAATCAGCAGCACAAAACTTTGATCCAAACACTAAGATAATGAGTATCCCAAAACTAGATGTTGGAGGCGATGAGTATTTAAATGTAAAATTGAGACTAATTTCTGCGGAGTTAATATCTTTTGAGCAGCCATCACCTGGAAATATAGAGCCATCAATTACAGACATTCATTTACCTCATGACTTTGGGGTCGAGACACTAGAAATAAGAAATACAAATAATTCCGACATTATTAAATATACAATTTCCAGTCCAAGTGGCAACTGGTTAAGAGTCGACGAAATTTCCAAAAAAGACTCCACCGGAACATCGTACATCATAAAAATATCATTTGATAAAAACAATGGAAAGTCAAGATCTGCTAATTTAGTTTTAACAAAAAATCAAAATAGTCCAATCAATATATTTCTATCTCAATCAGCGTCAGAAACAAGAGTCCCTGTAAGTAATTACAGCGAAGGGCCGCATGGCTTTTCGTTTGAATATGAAAGTTTTTTATCAGCAAACCGTCCCTACAGTTACTCTGTAGTAGAGGCACCATTAAATCCAATACGATTTGGCCATTCATCAGAAAGATTTGAACTGCGCCATGGAGATTGTGGAGGTCAAGACTGTGGGAGATCTGACGGTTCTCGCGAGCGTAGTGAAGTTTCTCAAAATGGAGACCAAAATCTTGAGGGGAAAACGTACTGGTATGGGTGGTCTATGTATGTGCCGCATGACTTTCCAGAGGTTGGAAATATTCCAGGAACATCTAAAACACAAACATTTGCACAATTTCACCAAAATCCACTGAATCCTGATAGCGGCTGGTATCCAGCTTGGATGTTTGGAAAAGAATTTAATGGAGATTTTATAGTTAGAAGTTTTCCTACGTATAACAATCCACCTTACGTCAGTAATAGTTATAAATTAATAGATAAAAACTATTTTACAAGTCGATGGCACGATTTTCTTGTAAATTCAAAATGGTCAACCAGATCTGATGGATTCATGAAAATTTGGGTTAATGGAGTAAAAAAGGTTGACTACAATGGGCCAACAATGTCTCCAAATAATAAATGGGTTTATTTTAAGTATGGAGCTTATCGACCCTCGGATACTAACAATTTAGGATCTACAGTTATTTATTTTGATGAAATAAGACGTGGCAACCAAAGGTCTGATGTTGACATATTATCAATAGATTTAGATTAAAAAAGGATCCAGTTTTCACAAAAAAAGCCACCCCTGCGGGTGGCTGATTGTCATTGCACTTTAAGCCCCCTTGCAATGGCTTGAAGTTACCAGATCAGTGGAACTGTTCTTCTTCGGTAGAACCAGTCAGGGCCTTGACGGAGGAAGAGCCGCCTTGGATCACGGTGGTCACGTCGTCGAAGTAACCGGTGCCCACTTCTTGTTGGTGCGACACGAAGGTGTAGCCCATTTCGCGAGCAGCGAATTCTGGCTCTTGCACCATTTCAACGTAGTGCTTCATGCCTTCGCCGCGAGCGTAAGCGTGGGCAAACTTGAAGGTGTTGTACCAGTTGACGTGGATACCAGCCAAGGTGATGAATTGGTACTTGTAGCCCAGAGCCGACAGTTCTTCTTGGAACGAAGCGATTTGGCTGTCGTTGAGGTTCTTCTTCCAGTTGAAGGAAGGCGAGCAGTTGTAGGACAGCAGCTTGCCAGGGCAGGCGGCCAACACGGCTTGGGCAAATTCGCGGGCAAAGCCGATGTCTGGCACGCCAGTTTCGCACCACACCAAGTCAGCGTAGGGAGCGTAAGCCACACCACGGCTGATAGATTGCTCCAGACCGTTCTTGACACGGAAGAAGCCTTCTTGGGTGCGCTCGCCAGTCAGGAAAGGCTTGTCGTTCTCGTCGTAGTCAGAAGTAATCAGGTTGGCGGCTTCTGCGTCGGTACGGGCCAGAATCAGGGTAGGCACGCCCATCACGTCGGCAGCAAAACGGGCAGAAATCAGCTTCTCGCAGGCTTCACGGGTGGGAACCAGCACCTTGCCGCCCATGTGACCGCACTTCTTGGCAGCAGCCAGTTGGTCTTCGAAGTGAACGCCAGCAGCACCAGCGGCGATCATGTTCTTCATCAGTTCGAAAGCGTTGAGCACGCCACCGAAACCGGCTTCAGCGTCAGCCACGATAGGCAGGAAGTAGTCGATGAAACCTTCGTCGCCGGGGTTGATGCCACGGCTCCACTGGATTTCATCTGCACGCTTGAAGGTGTTGTTGATGCGGCGCACCATGGTGGGCACCGAGTCGTAGGCGTACAGCGATTGGTCGGGGTACATGGTTTCGGAAGTGTTGCCATCGGCAGCCACTTGCCAGCCCGACAGATAGACGGCTTCCAAACCGGCTTTGGCTTGTTGCATAGCTTGACCGGCGGTGATAGCGCCGAAAGCGTTGACGTAGCCCTTCTTAGCGCCACCATTGACTTTGTCCCACAGCACCTTGGCACCGCGTTGGGCCAGTGTGTATTCTGGTTGCAGCGAGCCGCGCAGGCGCACCACGTCGGCGGCAGAGTAGCCGCGCTTGACACCCTTCCAGCGGGGGTTTTCGGCCCAGTCTTTTTCCAGGGCGGCAATTTGCTGTTCGCGGGTCAGGTTTTGGGACATTGGTGAACTCCAAAGTGAATTGAAAGGGTTGAAAGGGGTTGGCCCACATTGCGAAGCCATTGGGGTTTACTTTAAGTCTTATAGAAGACTTGTGCAATTCTTATGTCTTATAGAAGACATAAGAATTTGCCAATACAAATCAATGACTTGCTTTTCTTTTTCTCATAGTGATATGACATTTTCGTGATACGGAAGATTTTTTCTTGCCGACCACGGGTTTGATTTCACTATAAGAAATCAGCATTCACTTGCTAAGAAAACAAGCTCAGGGGCGCTGCATCGTGCAGCGGTGGGGCTGTTGCGTTTGGGCGGCGGGAATGTCGCGCAGCACGCGAAAGCCGTAGCCCGAGCCTTCCACATCAAACTTCACACCGGGGTTGCCTTGTTTGTCCATCACCCCGACCACTAACGGCTGCTGAAATTGGTGGTCTTCGGCCCGCATGGCACCACTGCGCCCGCCCAGTTGCACGCTGGCCTTTTCCATTTGCCGCGCCACAGCCACGGTGTCGGTGCTGGCAGCACGCTCTATCGATTGCGCCAAAGTTTCGACCATCAATTGCATGCGCATGTGGACATAATCATCCTGCGGCTGTGGGAAGCGCTGGCGGAAAGACTGGTAAAAGCCCTCGCTGGCAGCACCGGGCACGTTGGGCAGCCAATCGGCCACTGCCACCACCTTGCCCACACCGGCATCCCCCAAAGCGGCCGGAGCGCCCAAGGCATTGCCATAGAAGGTATAGAAGGTACCGTTGAAGCCGGTTTCGCGTGCTGCCTTGACCAACAGCGTCAAATCATTGCCCCAGTTGCCAGTAATCACGGCTTGGGCACCGCTGGATTTGATTTTCACGGCGTAAGGGGCAAAATCTTTCACCCGGCCTACCGGGTGCAGCTCATCGCCCACAATCGCCACATCTGGGCGCTGGGCCGTCAATTGGCGTTTGGCCTCGCGCAGCACGGCTTGACCAAAGCTGTAATCTTGGCCTATCAGATAGACGTTTTTTAGGGCGGTGTCGGCACGCACCACGTCCATTAAGGCGGCCATGCGCATATCGGCATGGGCATCAAAGCGGAAATGCCAGAAGCTGCATTTTTCGTTGGTCAGCACCGGATCAACCGCTGAATAGTTGAGAAACAGCACACGCTTGTCCGGCTCGCGGCTGTTGTGTTTGTTGATGGCATCCAGCAAGGCGGCGGCCGTGGCCGAGGAGTTGCCTTGCAAAATCACCCGCGCGCCATCGTCAATGGCAGCGCGCAGGGCCGACAGAGCTTCTTCGTTTTGCCCCTTGCTGTCGTAGCGTTGTACCACCAGTGGGCGCGGGCCACCCGCGTTGGCGGGCAACTGCACGCCGCCACGCGCATTCACACGCTCGGTAGCCCAAACAATGTTGCGAAACACGGCTTCGCCGGTATTGGCAAATGGGCCTGAGAGGCTCTCAATCAACGCCAATTTGATGGGGGCAGCAGTGCTGGCCGGTGCTGCAGACCGAGTCGGTGTAGTTGGTGTCTGCGCAGTGGCAGAGGTGGCCGCCAGTGTGAGGGCAGCCAAGACACAGGTGACGCTGCCACGCAAAGCGGCCACAGACGGAAACCGAGAAACACGAACCGAAGAAGGCATGGAACAAAACTTTCTTTGTGCAAGAGAAAAGGTGGCCCATGTTAGCCCGACAACGGCCCCACCCCGCCCCTGCGCTCCTACCCGACACGGTGGCAGCGGCTATCGCACTATTCCAGCTTGGCACCCTCTACCGTCGCAATCACGCCACCACCCAAACAGACCTCGCCGTCGTACAGCACTGCCGATTGGCCCGGTGTCACTGCCCATTGTGCAGCCTCAAACTGCAAGGCAAACTGGTGTACGTCGGTGCCGCTCAGGGTGCAAGCGGCATCCTGCTGGCGGTAGCGGGTTTTGGCTGCATAAGCGCCCGGCACAGGTGGGCCACCGGCAATCCAGCTGGCATCTTGTGCCGTGAGCTGCTGCGACAGCAACCAAGGATGCTCATGGCCTTGCACTACGCGCAGCACGTTGTTGTCCAACTCTTTGCGCGCCACAAACCAGGGTTGGTGTTCACCACCGCCGCGCTGTGCGCCCTTTTCTTTGATACCGCCAATGCCCAAACCTTGGCGCTGGCCCAAGGTATAAAAACTCAAGCCCACATGCTGACCAATTTTGCGGCCCCGCTCATCCAGAATCGGGCCGGGGGCATGGTGGATATAGCGGTTCAAAAACTCACGGAACGGGCGCTCGCCAATAAAACAAATGCCGGTAGAGTCTTTCTTTTTGGCATTGGGCAGGCCAATCTCGGCGGCAATACGGCGCACTTCGGTTTTGTGCAACTCACCCACCGGAAACAGCGTTTTAGACAATTGGGCTTGGTTGAGCCGGTGCAAAAAATAGCTTTGGTCTTTGCTCGGATCTAAGCCTTTGAGCAACTCAAACCAACCCGTGCTGGTGTTGTGGCGCACGCGCGCATAGTGGCCGGTAGCAATTTTTTCCGCCCCCAGCCGCATGGCGTGGTCTAAAAAAGATTTGAACTTGATTTCGGCATTGCACAGAATGTCGGGGTTGGGCGTGCGCCCGGCTTGGTACTCGCGCAAAAATTCGGCAAACACCCGGTCTTTGTACTCGGCGGCAAAATTCACATGCTCTATCTCAATGCCAAGCACATCAGCGACCGAGGCGGCATCGAGAAAATCTTGGCGGCTGGAGCAATATTCGCTATCGTCGTCATCTTCCCAGTTTTTCATGAAGATACCGACCACCTCATGCCCCTGCTGCTGGAGCAAATAAGCCGTCACGGCCGAATCCACACCGCCGCTCAGGCCCACGACCACACGTTGCTTGCTCATGGCTGCGCTTTCAAACAGGATGGCGGGCAGCGGGGCTGGTCAGCACACTGGCATCGGTATGGATTAAATCGACTGGGTAACGGCGGCCAGCCAAATAATCTTCAATACATTGCAGCACCAAGGGGCTGCGGTGGCGTTCGGTGCTGGCGCGCAGTTCTTCTAGGCTCATCCACACCGGCCCAATGATGCCGTCGTCCAAGGGGCGCTCGGGGTAGTGCTGGCCCAGCGTGCCGCAAAAGGCAAAGCGCAGGTAGGTGATGTCGTTGCCGGTGCGCGTGCGGGTAAAACGGTTCAGGTACACCCCGACCAACTCGGTGGGGGTGAAGTCATAGGCCGTCTCTTCTAGCACCTCGCGCGCGCAGGCAGCCACGGGGGACTCGCCGGGGTCCAGGTGCCCAGCAGGGTTGTTCAGACGCAGACCATCGGCGGTGTTTTCCTCGATCAGCATGAATTTTCCGTCGCGCTCGATGATGGCAGCCACGGTGACATTGGGTTTCCAGCGGTTTGGCATGATGGCGTGCATTATCGCTGTCGGCGCTGGAACCGCTACCAGCGCAGGCCGCACCCATGCCATCAAACACTGCCATGATGGTGGCCATTCTTTCTATGCAGACTGGAGTTTTTTCGATGAATGCCGAACAACAACGCGCCCTGCTCACTATTGCCCTGTATGCCGCCTTTGCCGATGGCCACAAAGCCGAGAGCGAGCGCGAAACCATCCGCCAGATGGCCGAATCTTTATCCGATACCCAAGGCGGCTACCCTTTAACTTCTTTGTACCAAGATGTGTTGTTGCGCCGCGTCACGGTGGCCGGAGCGGTGCAAGCCTTGAGCGACCCGGCCCATCGCCAATTGGCCTATGAGATGGCGGTTTGCGTATGCGATGCCGATGGCAGCCAAAGCGAAGCCGAGCGCCAATTTTTGGCCGATTTGGGCCGCCAGTTGGGCCTCTCGGGCGAGGCGGTGCGTGCTTTTCAAGCCCAAGCCGATAGCGTGGCCGCTTGGGCGGCTTCGGTGCCCGCTGCGCCAGCCGTGGCCCCGGCAGTCACCTCTGCTGCACCCGCTGCACCGGGCGCTGGTTTGTTTGCCCAATGGGGTGCTGCGCCGATAGCTGCCACGGCGGCGGTTGCGGCCACGGCCGCCACGGCAGCGGCGGTTTGGAACCGCGCGGCCGCTCCCGCCCCGGCACCCGTTGCTGCGGCCCCCATGCCCACCATGACCCAGATGGCCACCCAGCAGCAAGAGGCCGAACTGGACAAAAGCATCCTCAATTACGCCATTTTGAACGGCGCGTTAGAGTTGCTACCGCAGTCTTGGGCCTCGATGGCCATCATCCCCTTGCAAATCAAAATGGTCTATGCCATTGGCAAAAAGCACGGGGTGGAATTGGATACCGGCCATATCAAAGAATTTATTGCTGCCGCTGGCGTGGGTTTGACTTCGCAATACTTGGAGCAGTTTGGCCGCAAGCTCATGGGGGGCATGTTGGGTAAGGCATTGGGCAAAACCGCAGGCAAACTGGGCAGCACCGCCACCGGCATGGCGTTCTCGTTTGCCACTACCTATGCCCTGGGGCAATTGGCCAAGCGTTACTATGCAGGTGGGCGCAGCATGAACACTAACGTATTGCGCTCTAGCTACCAAGACCTGCTCGCCCCGGCCAAGCAACTGCAAACCCAATATTTACCCCAAATCCAGCAAAAGGCCGCTACGCTGGATGCGGCGCAAATCATGGCCTTGGTCAAGGGCAAAGGTTTATAGGTCGTACCCAAGGCAAAAATCCAGCATTTTTGTGCGCTATATCAGGGTTGCCTGCTGCCGGGCAGGTGTGGTTTCGCGCCTGTAATGCAAAAATGTCAACTTTCTTTTGCCATTTTTTTCTATCTGATCTTCTCTAAGGAAGTTGCCATGCCGCCTATATCCCCGTCGCCCAGACACAGTCTGCTCATTGGCACCCGTCTGGCACTCGGATTTGGTTTACTGATTACCATGATGTTGTGCATGGTCGTGGTAGGTTTGTTGCGCTTGACCGATGTGGCCGATGCCAACAGCCACCTGATTGAAGTGGAGTGGGTCAAGGCCGATGCTGCCAACACCCTCAGCACGATTGTGCTGGCCAATACCCGGCGCACCATCGAAATCGTCACGGCACCCAATGCGGCCCATCGCGACAAAATGCGTGCCGAAATTGTGGCCGCCCGTGAATCCTTTGTGCAGTCGTTTAAAAAGCTGCAAGAGTTGGTCGAGCTGCCCGAGGCCAAAGCCCTGCTGGCTGAGGCCGAACAAGCCCGTGGCCGTTATGTTGTCTCGCAGACCAAACTCAACCAACTGGTCGATGCCGGACAAATCGAAGAGGCGGCACTGGAGATGAACACCCACACCCTGCCCGAGCTCAATACCGTGCAGCAGCGTGTGGATGCTTTGGCCAAAATAGAGCATCGTTTGGTAGAAAAAACCGGCGCTTTGGCGCGCGAGCAAGCCGATACCGGGCGCTGGGTGCTGCTGGCGCTGGGTGGGGGCGGTTTGTTGAGCGCCGTGGTGTTGGCTGTTTTTCTGACGCGCTCCATCACCGCGCCCCTGCGCGAGGCAGTCAAGGTGGCCCAAGCCGTGGCCGCTGGCGATTTAAGTACCCAGATTGCGGTCTACTCCACCGACGAAACTGGCCAATTGCTCCAAGCCCTGAAAGACATGAATACCAGCTTGGTACACATCGTGAGCCAAGTGCGTAATGGCAGCGACACCATCGCCACCGCCACTGGCCAAATTGCGGCGGGCAACCAAGATTTATCCTCGCGCACCGAAGAGCAAGCCAGCGCCTTGCAACAAACCTCGGCCTCGATGCAAGAGCTGGCAAACACCGTTAAGCAAAATTTTGACAGTGGCAAACACGCCAACCAGCTGGCCGAATCTGCTGCACAAGTGGCCGTCAAGGGCGGCAAAGTGGTGTCCGAAGTGGTCTATACGATGGAGGCGATTAACACCTCGTCGCGCAAAATTGCCGACATCATCAGCGTGATTGATGGCATCGCCTTCCAAACCAACATCTTGGCGCTCAATGCCGCCGTAGAAGCCGCACGCGCTGGCGAGCAAGGCCGGGGCTTTGCCGTGGTGGCCTCCGAGGTACGCGCCTTGGCCGGGCGCAGTGCCGCCGCCGCCAAAGAAATCAAAGAGCTGATTGAGGCCTCGGTGGGCAATGTCAGTGCCGGTTGCTCCTTGGTAGAGCAAGCGGGCAGCACGATGGATGAGATTGTGGTCAGTGTGCGCCGCGTGGCCGACATCATGCACGAAATCAGCTTGGCCAGCCAAGACCAAACCCAAGGCATTGACCAAATCCACCAAGCGATGGTGCAGATGGACCAAGTCACGCAACAAAATGCCGCCTTGGTCGAAGAAGCCGCCGCCGCCGCCCAAGCGCTGGAGCAGCAAGCGCAGACGCTGGTGCATACCGCCAGCGTGTTTCGTCTGGCCTGAGCCAAATGCGCCTCCACGACCACTGTTCTCTGGCCGCCCTGTGCTTGACTGGGCTTTTGAGTCTACCCAGCCAAGCCACCGATGCGCCTAATCGGCTGCAACGCATTCAGGCCAGCCAAACTTTGCGCGTGTGCATTTGGCCCGATTACTACGGCATCTCCTTTCGCAACCCCAAAACGCAATTGCTCTCTGGCATTGATATTGACAATGCCCACGACTTGGCCAAAGCGCTGGGTGCCAAGGCCGAGTTTGTCGATAGCTCGTTTGCCACTTTGGTGGACGACATCAGCCAAGACCGTTGTGACATTGCCATGTTTGCAGTCGGTATCACCCCCGCACGCCAAGCAAAGTTGCACTTTACCCAGCCGTATTTGAGCAGCGATATTTACGCCATCACCAGCAAAACCAACCGCCGCATCCACAGCTGGGCCGATATTGATACTGCAGGCACGGTGGTGGTGGTGGCCAAAGGCACGCTGCACGAATCCATCATGCAAGAGCGGCTGCAAGCGGCTGAGTTGCGCGTGGTCGATACCCCGGCAGCGCGCGAGCAAGAGGTGCAATCGGGCCGCGCCGACGTGTTCATGACCGATTACCCCTTCAGCCGCCGTATGCTAGAGCGCAGTGATTGGGCGCGGCTGGTAGCACCCAACAGCACTTTTCATATCACCCCCTACGCTTGGGCCATGCACCCGAATGACAAGCCTTTGCAGGTACGGGTGGAGCAGGTGCTGGCCGACATGAAACGCGATGGGCATTTGCGTGCCAACGCCCAACGCCACGGACTCGAACCCATTGTGGCCAAATAACTAGCCTGCAAAAAGTAGCTGCTGTGTCGTTTCCTCGATTGATTTTTTATGCTTTCTTCTGAGGCCCAACGACGCTCCATTTTGTGGCTACTCTCGGCGGTGGTGCTGGCGCTGGGCTGGATGTCGGCGCTGGGTTTTACGCTTTGGCGTTTGCGCGAAGATGCGCTCAACAACGGCTTGGCACAGGCGGTTATCCATGCGCGCCATTTTGAAGAACACCTGACCCAAACCCTGCAACTGATTGAGTTTGCGGCTGAAAGCATCAGTTCTTCGCACCAAAACGGCATGGAGCCGAAAAATTTAGGCCCCCGCCTGCGCGAGTTACTGCGCCCCATGCCCTACCTGCGCTCGATTGCCGTGTTGGATGAGCATGGGCAGGTACTCGATAGCTCCAATCCCGCCAATATCGGCATCGTGCTGAATTTGCAGGGGTTTTACCCGGCGCACAACCCCGAAGCCCCCATTTTGCGCGTGGGCCTGCCTTGGCAGGGGCGCGACTTTGTCTCGGCCTCGGCGGTGACGCAAGCGGTAGCGCTCTCTCCCACCGAGCCGCACTTGGTACCCATACTGCGTAAGCTCTCGGGTACCGAAAAAACGCGCTGGCTGCTCACCGCCATCAACCCCGATTACTTTATCAACTACGCCAGCAACCTGATGGATGCGGGGCAGGGCTACGTGCAATGGCTGCGCTATGACGATGTGCTGTTGATGTCGGCCTTGCCGCACGAACGCGCTGGCACCCAAGGCGCTGCGGGCGATGTAGGCCAAGGCATTGCGCGCAATGAACAAGGGGTACTCCGGCAGCAACTGCCCACCGGACAATCGGTCTTGACGGCTTACCGGGTCTCTAGCCATTTTCCGATGGTAGTGGCGGCGCAAATCAACCGCGATGCCATTTTGGCGCAATGGGCCAGCGAGGCGCGGCGCTTGGTGGGCATTTTTGTGCCCAGTTTGTTGGCCTTGCTGGTGGTGGGTTTGATGGCCTTGCGCCGACAGCAACGCTTGGCCGAGCAGCAGGCCAAACTCGATGAAGAGCGCAGTTTGGCTGCCAGTGTGTTTGAGAGCAGCTCCGATGCCATCATCATCACCACGCCTGATGCCCAGGTGCTATCGGTCAACTCCGCCTTCGAGCAGGTCACCGGCTACCCACTGGCCCAAGTGTTGGGCACGAACCCACGCTTTATGGCCTCGGGGGTGCAAGACAGCGCGTTTTATGTGCAAATGTGGGCCTGCTTATTGCGCCACGGCCATTGGGAAGGGGAGATTGTCAATCGGCACCGACAGGGCCAGCTTTACACCGCTTTGTTACGCATTGCTGCGGTCAAAGATGCTGCCCAGCGCTTGCGCCATTATGTTGGCACCATTATTGACGTGACCGAGAAAAACGCCGCACAAGAGCAGCTCAAACTGGCCGCCAGCGTTTTTAGCCATGCGCGTGAGGGCATCATGATTACCTCGCCACAGGGCGACATCATAGAAGTCAACGCCGCTTTTTCGCACATTACCGGTTACTCGCGCGAGGAGGTGGTTGGTAATAATTCAAAAATGCTCAGTTCTGGGCGGCAAGGGGCTGATTTTTATGCGGGCATGTGGACTGAATTAGCCAACCACGGACGTTGGACGGGGGAAATTTGGAACCGGCGTAAAAGTGGCGAAGTCTATGCCGAGATGCTCACCATCAGCGCGGTGTACGATGCCCACGGCAAAATACTGCGCTACGTGGCATTATTCTCCGATATTTCGCAGCAAAAAGAAAACGAAAAACGATTAGAGCATATTGGCCACTACGATGCCCTGACGGGCTTGCCCAACCGCGTATTATTGGCCGACCGTCTGCGCCAAGCAATGGTGCAAGCGCTGCGAAACACCAAAAAATTAGCGGTGGTGTTTTTAGATTTAGATGGTTTCAAGGCCATCAATGACACCTATGGCCACGCAATGGGGGACAAACTGCTGATTGAGTTGGCCAGCCGTATGCAGCGCGTCCTGCGCGAGGGCAGCACCATCGCCCGGATTGGTGGCGATGAGTTTGTGGCGGTGTTGGCCGATTTATCGCAGCACGAAGCAGCTGGGATCGTGTTAGAGCGCTTGTTGCTGGTCGCCGCGCAGCCGGTGTTGACCGATGGCATCGTGCTGCAAGTCTCTGCCAGCGTGGGGGTCGCCTTCTTTCCGCAGGCTGAAGAAGTCGATGCCGACCAGCTGTTGCGCCAAGCCGACCAAGCCATGTACCAAGCCAAAGTCACGGGCAAAAACCGTTACCACGTGTTTGATGCCGAGCAAGACCGCCATCTGCGCGGACACCATGAAGACCTGGAAAATATCCGCCAAGCGCTGCAAAAAAATGAATTTGCCCTGTATTACCAACCCAAAGTGAATATGCGTACCGGCGAGGTGGTAGGGGTCGAGGCACTGATTCGCTGGTTGCACCCCGAACGCGGGATATTGGTTCCAGCGGCCTTTTTGCCCACGCTAGAAAACGATGAATTGGCGGTGCAAATGGGCGAATGGGTGCTAGAGACTGCCATCCGCCAAATCGAGACCTGGAAGGCACAGGGTTTGAGTCTTTCGGTCAGTGTCAATATGGATGCACTGCAATTGCAGCAGCCCGATTTTGTTACCCGGCTACAGCATTTGCTGCTCCTGCACCCGCATATTGGCCCCGGTGATTTAGAGTTGGAAGTTTTAGAGACCAATGCACTAGAGGATATTCCGGGTATCTCGCGCCTGATGGATGTGTGCCACGAAATGGGCATAGGCTTTGCGCTGGATGATTTTGGCACTGGCTACTCGTCATTGACTTATCTGCGCCGCCTACCGGCTAAGCTGCTCAAAATAGACCAAAGTTTTGTGCGCGATATGCTCGATGACCCGGATGATATGGCCATTTTGGAGGGCGTATTGGGGCTGGCGCGGGTGTTCCGGCGCCAAGTGATTGCCGAAGGGGTGGAGACCATAGCGCACGGGCTGATGCTACTGCGTTTGGGTTGCGAGTGGGGCCAAGGCTATGCCATTGCCCGGCCTATGCCAGCATCTCAGGTACCCCACTGGGTGGCGACTTGGCACCCTGAACCCTCTTGGCTCCACCTGGCACCTGCACAGCGCGACGATTTACCGCTGCTGTTTGCGGTGGTAGAGCATCGTGCTTGGGTTGCAGGCATGATTGGCTACCTGCGCGGTGAGCGTGCCACTTGGCCAGAGTTGAATTTGCAAAACTGCCGCTTTAGCCATTGGTTGCGCTACGAAGGTGGGCACGAGCGCCATGCAGGCAATGCCCTGTTGGCAGAAATTGAGCAATTGCACCAACAAATCCATGCCTATGCCGCCGCGCTGCTTGCGCTGGCAGAGCAAGGGCCAGCAGACAGTGTGCTGGAGCAGCGTATTCCGAAGATGTACGTGCTGCGCGATACGCTGTCAGAAAAATTGCTACAACTGCTCGATGTTTAATAAAGTAGGTTCGTCGTGTGCTGCTAAGGAGAAAAAAATGGCGTATTTTGTTTGGGCTGATGACATGGTGATTGACAATGGCCTGATTGACGAAGACCACCGCAAGCTGGTAGAACAGGTCAACACCTTGCACACCGCCACCACCGAGGGGCGTGGCAATGAAATTGTGGCCACCTTGTTGGCGCAAATCATTGCCGACACCGCAGAGCATTTGCGCCACGAAGAACATGAAATGGGCTTGGCGCACTTCCCTGACCTAGAGCGGCACAAAGACACCCACCAATTGTTTTTGAATCAGTTGTACCAGCTGCAAAAAAAGCACCAAAGCGGCAGCATCACCGTAGCCTCCGAGCTATCTACCGCCCTGCGCGATTGGTTGTCTTTGCACATCCGGCGCAACGACAAAGAGTTACGCATTTTTTTAGAGAAAAAAAGACGCACAGACCGGGCGCTGGTGCGTGCGCTCAAGTGATGCCTTGGGCTTTCAAAAAAGGCACATAGGTTTTGTCGGTACGCATGATGTGTTCTACCAGCCAGTGCTTTAGAAACTCCATGAGCTCGTAGGGTAGGTGCTGGCCGTCTTCAAAATCGGTCAGGGCATTCATGATGGTGCTGGTAAAGCGGTTGTGCTGCTCTTTGTGCGCTACGGTGTGGGGGTAATCGTGGCGCTCAAACCATTCTTCTTCCATGATGAAGTGGTTCATGGTGTAGTCCATCAAACCTTCTAGCACATGGCCAATCGCGCCTCGGTTGGGCGTTTCTGCGGTCAGTGCATCATGCAACTCATTGATTAAGTCAACCAGCACGCGGTGCTGCTCATCCACTTCTTGGATGCCCACAGCAATCGTATCGTTCCACGGCATGAATATCATCCAAACACTCCTTAGCTGGGTTGGGGGTTACGGCCCATATCTCTCTAGCATTGCATGGTAAAGGTAGAAGCCCTACGGTTATCGCAGTGATTGACCGTTGTTTGGGCTTTGTTTGTCGTTTTGCACGCTAACATGGCTTTTTGTTGCCGATGTTACTTTTTGCCACCTTTGGCCAAACTCTGACGGCAGGCCATTATCCTCTCGCGCTTTCGCCATCCAAGGCTGCAATCAACTCGGGCAGAAAGGCAGACAACTCGCCGGTGGTCAAGGCCCAGTCGGCATCAAAACCAGCTTCTTGCGCTGCTGATTCGGCCAAAGCGGCATCGAGCCAAGCCAGTTTTTTCAGTTGCAGCCCTTCGGTCAGCACCAAAGACAGGCGGTCGGCCCAGCTCAGGGCCAAGCGGGTGGGTAGTTTGCCCGCTTCGATATGGGCGCGGATTTCGTCAATATCTAAGGGGTGGCGGGCGTAGCGCACCACGGCTTTGTCTTCGGCGCTGCTTTTGAGTTCGCATTCGCGGTCAATGCTAAAGCCCGGTGGTGGCTCTTGGCTGCACAGCCATTGGGCCATCGCAGTGGCGGGGGCGGTTTGCGTATCGAGCAGCCACAGCGACAGCCCCGGCAGGGCTTGCACCAAGGCACTGACTACCTCATCGGCCCGGCTTTGGCTGGCGCAGTCGAGCAGCACAAAACCGGCTTGCGGGTCTATCCACAGGTGGATGTGGCCTTGGCGGGTAAAGGCTTGAGGCAGCAGGTCGAGCTTGGCTTCTTCTTTCAGGTCGCGGGTTTCGCGTTTGCCGGGTTTGCGTCCGGTGGTTTGTTGAATTTGGGCGGCTTTTTCTTGCACTTTGCGCGCCAACACGCTGGCGGGCAGCAGCTTGGTTTCGGTCATAAAGCGCAATATCCATTGGCCACCCACCGACTCGGCCAAGGGGCCGTGGGCTTCGCCACGTGGGGGTACCCAACCCCAAGCACGCTCTTGGGTAGCGCTGCACGGCATAAATGGCGCTGTGGCCAATGCAGCTTCGAGTTGCTGCAAGTCGATTGTCCAAGCGGGTGCGGTGCGATAAATGATGAGGTTTTTAAACATGAAACAGATTTTTTTGCGGGGGCGATAAGGCCAGAGGCTGGCATGGTACGCGCTGCATGGTGTGCTGGGGACGCGGCTTTACCAAAGCGCAGCAGTGCTACATGACAGACTGACAAGCCGCGCGCATACTATGGCCTTGCAAAACATGTTCTCAATGCTGGCACGGGCGTGCTGGTGGTGTTTTTTGCCGAAAGGATTTCTTTATGGCCTTCTGTCTTTCTCGCAAATTGCTGGCAACTGCGGTATTGGCCGCCTTGTCCCTGCCCGGTTGGGCGCAGTCTGATGCAGCAGCCCCAGCAGCCCCAGCAGCAGCTGTAACCGCACCGGCAGCCGTTTCTGCCCCAGCGACTACCGAAGCGGCCAAACCAGTGGCCCGTTCTGGCCCACGCGCCCAACGTGGCGCGCCCGGTTACCAAAAGAAGCATCACCACTACCGCCAGCAGCGCGCCATGCGCGGTGACACGGCAGCAACTTGGCAAGAGCGCCGCGCCCAGCACCAAGTGCAGCTGAAAGAGCAATTGCAACTAAGCCCCACGCAAGCAACTGCTTGGACAGAGTTCATGGCAGCAATGGAACCCACCCGCCATGCCCGTTTGGGCTGGGAAGGTATGGAGCAATTAAGCACCCCCGAGCGGGTGGACCGGATGCGCGCTCTGCGAATCCAGCACATGGCCGATGCCGACCGCCGAGGCGATGCCGTCAAGGCTTTTTATGCCCAGCTCAACCCAGCGCAGCAAAAAACCTTTGATGCCCACCACCTGGCTTACCAAAGCAACCACCAGCGCATGGCTGGCCCACGTGGGCGCGGCATGATGCCAGCAGCGGCTGATGGCACCGACCAGCGGGGCTGGAAGCACCCCGACTGCATGATGGATGGCAGTGGCCCCCGCCGCGATGGCAGTGGCCCACGCGGTTCAGCGCCAGCAGCTCCATAAGCCCCCGTGCGCTGCTACGGGCCTATGAGGCGCTCAAGGCTCGTACTGGTGTTGTTGGTGCTGGTGCAGCCAGTTTTCTAGCTGCAACTCAGGCAGGGGGCGGCTAAACAGGTAGCCCTGAAAGGTTTGGCAGCCTGCCTGCAACAGCACATCGCGTTGGGCGATGGTTTCCACGCCTTCCGCAATCACGTTCAGGCCCAAACTGCGGCTCAGGCCAATGATGGTGTTGACGATGGCAGCATCGTTGGGGTCGGTGAGCAGGTCGCGCACAAAACTTTGGTCTATCTTGAGCTGGTCTAGCGGCATCTTTTTCAGGTAGCTCAGGCTAGAGTAGCCGGTGCCAAAATCGTCCAAAGAAAATCCCACCCCGAGCTGGCCTAGCGCCTCCATCGTGGCGATGGTGGTGTCCATGTCTTCTACCAGCAGGCTTTCGGTCAGTTCTAGTTTCAGGTGGTGGGGCGGCGCTTGGGTGTCGTACAACACTTGGGCCACCTCTTGCACAAAACCCGTATTGCGAAACTGGCGCGAACTGACATTCACCGCCATGTTGATGTGGGACAGTTTGGGTTGGTGTTGCCAGCGCGCCAGCAAAATACAGGCGCTCTCTAGTACCCAGCGCCCTAGCACCAAGATGATGCCGGTTTCTTCGGCCAGCGGCACAAAATCGGCGGGCGAGACCATGCCGCGCTCGGGGTGCTGCCAGCGTACCAGCGCTTCAATGCCGACACATTGGTTCAAGTGGTTGACTTGGGGTTGGTAGTGCAACAAAAATTGGCCTTGGGCCGAGGCATTGCGTAAATCGGCCTCTAAGGCGGCGCGCGCCGTAACCACGGCCTGCATGTGCGGGTCAAAAAAGCGCAGGGTGTTGCGCCCGGCAGTTTTGGCTTGGTACATGGCCAAATCGGCCTGTTTGAGCAATTCGCCTACGCTGGTGCTGTCACCTTGAAAGGGGGCAATGCCAATGCTGGGGGTACTGCGGTATTGGTAGCCAGCCAGTTCGTAAGGCTGGCCCAAAGTGCTTAAAATTTTTTCGCCCACGCTGCGCGCACTCAGGGCCAAAGCGCCGGGGTCTGGCCCCAAAGCCTCTAACATCACCACAAACTCATCGCCGCCCAAACGGGCTACGGTGTCCACGCTGCGTACACAGGTATTGAGGCGCTGCGCCACCTGTTGCAGTAACTGGTCACCTTGGTCGTGGCCCAAAGTGTCGTTCAGGGTTTTGAAGTTGTCTAAATCAATAAACAGCAAGGCACCGCCTTGTTGCTTGCGCTGTGCGGCAGCCAAGGCTTGGTGCATACGCTCCAGCAGCAACATGCGGTTGGGCAGACCAGTGAGCGAGTCGTAAAAGGCCAAGCGCTGGATTTCACGCTCGGTGGCCTTGCGCTGGCGGATGTCGGTGTGGATGGCCAAGATGGACTCGGGCTGGCCGTCTTCGCCGCGCACCAGTGTCCAGCGTCCTTCGATGTCGATGGCGTGGCCGTCACGGTGGTACTGCACGATTTCTCCGGTCCATTCGCCTTGCTGCAATACGGTTTCGGCGGCGCGGTAAAACAGGGTCGGGTCTTGGTAGAGCAGGGAGGCGATGGAGTGCCCCAGCACCTGCCACTGTGGCCAGCCATAGACGCGCTCAGCGCTTTTGTTCCAGTAGGTGATGCGATGCTCTAGGTCATGCACGATGATGGCATCTTGGGCTTTGTCTAGCAGCGATGCCTGCTGGCGAATGCGGGTGTCGGAGACTTGGCGCTCGATTTCGGCAGCGGCGCGGGCGGCAAAAATTTGCAGGGTAGAGATGACAAAATCAGGGTCGGCCAGTGGCTGGGTGAACAGCACAAAAATCATGCCGATGGTCTCACCCGAGCTATCGCACAGTTGTTGGCCCACATAGGCTTGGGCTTGCAAGCGTCCGGCAACGATGGGTGTGTTGGGGTAGAGGGCCGCCGCGCCTTCGGGCACCACATATTGGCGCTGTGTGAGCAGTTTGAGGCTGGGGGTGTCTGCTAAATCGTACTCTAGTGCGGGCAGCAACTGGCCTTCTATCACCATCGCCAAAGAGGCCACGCGGGCGGGTTTATCGTATTGCCGGGGTAGCAGGCGCATCACGCAACCGGCTTGGGCATCCAACACTTCGGCCATCTGGCTGGCCAGTTGCACAAAAAACTCGGTGCCGGTGGTGGTAGAAACAGCGGCGGCCACTTTAAGCACCGAGGCGTGCAGGCGTTGTTGTTCGCGCCGAGCGCGCAGGCTGGTAATGCCAAAGGCCAAATCGTTGGCCAAGTCTTGCAGCAGGCGGGCCTCTTGCTGGCTGATGTGCAGCACTTCGGGGGCGTAGAGGTAGAGCAGGCCAAAGGTGCGCTCGCCGTGGTGCAGGGGCAGGCTAATCACACCATGAAAACCACTCGCCAACAGACGGGCAGACAGCTCGGCATAGATGGGTTCGGTGCGTACATCTTGCACAATCACCGGCTGGCCGGTGCGTACCGTGATGCCCGAGGGGCCTTGGCCGTGCGGGTCGGTGTCAGACCACGATAGGTGTAAGCTGCTGAGGTAGTCGTCATAGTTGCCCGCATGGCTGACCACTTCGATGGTTTTGGCGGCATCGTCGCGCGCAAAGCCCACCCAGCCCAAGCGGTAGCCGCCAATTTCTACCGCAATGCGGCACACGGCCTCTAGCAGTTCAGGCTCGGTGGTGGCGCGCACCATTGCTTCGTTGCAAGCACCTAGCAGTTGTTGCGCCCGCCCCAAGCGGGCCAGCTCGCGCTGGGCGCGTAGGCGCTCGGTGATGTCGGTGGCCATGACCTGGCGGGCCGGGTAGCCATTGAACGAGATGTTGCGCGAGGAAACTTCGACATCAATCAGGTCGCCTTCTTTACGCAGGTGCTGGTGTTGCAAGCTGCGCTGGCCGGTGCCTTCTGGCCCCAAGGCCAGCACTTCGGCCCGAAACTGCGCCCGTTTTTCTGGCCGCCACAGGTCGGCCATGCTCATGCGTAACAGTTCGGCCTCGGTGTAGCCATACAGTGCCAGCATGGCCCGGTTGACGGCCAAAATACGCAGGCTTTCATCCAAGGCATAGACCCAAATCGGCTGTGGGTGGTAGTCAAACAGCAGCCGGTATTGTTGCTCGGAGGCGCGCAGTTGGATGGCCACTTGGCGCAGGTGCAGCAGTGCGCCCAAGGATTCGGCCAGCATTTGCAGGTGTGCGGCATCGCGGGCGATAAAGCCGTGGTCGTGTTGGGCGTTGGCTTGTAGCAGGCCCACCACTTGGCCTTCTACGCGCAGTGGCGTGACCAAGGTGGAGCGCACTTTGGCATCGCCGTGCATGGGGATGGCATCGCGGCAAAAGCTGCTGGCAGGGTTGCATTGCACGGTCTCGCCATGCAGTAGGCGTTGCCATGCGGCGCATTGGCGCAGGGGCATGGTGCGCCCCAGTGGGGCGGCATCGCGCCCAGCGCTGGCTTGGGCCACCAGTTCTTGGCCTTCAATCAGGTCTAGGCTGGCACTGCGGGCGCCGGTGATGTCTAGCGTGGCTTGCACTACCAAATTGAATAAATCGGCTTGGCTCAGTTCCAGGGCCGCCATGCTCTGTTGTACTTGTACCAAGGCGGCTTGGGTGTGCGCCTCGTGCAGGGCATCGAGGTGGGCTTGTTTGTCGGCGCTGATGTCGCGGATGCCACCCACCATACGCAGGGCTTGGCCAGAGGCATCGCGAATGACAAAGCCCCGGTCTTGCACCCAGATGGTGCTGCCATCGTCGCGCACGATGCGGTACTCGGCCATCCAAGCGGTGTCTTGTCCTTGGATGGCACCATACAGGGCTTTGACGATGCGGGCGCGTTCGGTGGGGTGAACGCGCTGCGCCCAGGCATCGGCATTGGGCATGGCTTGCTCGGCGGTCATGCCAAACAGGGTGCGGTAAGAGTCACTCCACCAAATGTGGCCGCTACGCACGTTCCAATCCCATACGGTGTCGGCGGTGGCGTTGGCGACCAGATGGAAGCGCTCTTCGCTTAGGCGCAGGGCTTGGTGTTGGCGCCGCAGTTGCAATTGCGCCATGACTTGCTGCGCCAGCATGTGCAGGGCCGCACGTTGACCGGGGTCGAGTGCGCCGGGGCGGGTGTCCATTACCAGCAGGGTGCCGATGGTCAGACCCTCTGGGGCGATGAGAGGCGCACAGGCATAAAAGCAGATATGCGGCGCGCCGGTGACGAAGGGGTTGTCTTTGAACAGGGGATGTTGGCGCGCGTCGGCAATTTCAATGACATCGTTGGCACCATCGAGCCAGTGCTTGCAAAAGGCGGCGCTCAAATCGGTTTGGCGCAACGCCAGCCCTACGCGGGCTTTGAACCATTGGCGCTGTTCGTCAATAAAATTGACTGCGGCCATCGGGGTGCCGCAAATGTGCGCCGCCAGTTGGGCCAATTGGTTAAAGGCTTCTTCTTCGGGGGTATCTAAGATAGCGTAGGCTTGCAGCAGCAGCTGGCGCTGTGCGTTGGTGCTGGCAAGCGATGTCATGCCCAAAGGAGGGTGCAGCGTCATCATGGTCTAAATCCCTCTGCGGCTAGGAGGGTGGGCACCGCACAGCGCAACAGGTAAAGCAAGAGCCTTGGCATGGATCGGATGGCGGCTGGCGCAGACGGTGGAACACAAGGGCACACAAAGAGGGTTACGCTGGCCCCAGAGCGCAACGTGTCCAAGATACTACATGCACCATGCCGTATCGCAAACAGCAAAAGGTGGAGCAGAGCGCCATTTTTGCTATATAAAAAATAGCATATAAAGCGTTTAATCGAAAGAGTTTAGGCTTATTTTATGCAAATCATCAGCGCCGATGGCCGTTGCAGTGGCGTGGAATACCCGCATACCTGCAAGCCTTGCCCTTAGGGGCGCAAAAAAGCCACCTGCTGGGCGGCCCAATAGCGTGCCTGCAAGTGGTCTAGCCGCACTTTTCCGCCGCTGGACGGTGCATGAACAAACCGGCCTTGGCCGACATAAATGCCCGCATGGGTAGGCTGCTGGCCTTGGCCAAACAACACCAAATCGCCGGTGCGCCGCTGCTCGCGTGGTACCTGCTGGCCCCATTGGGCCAATTGGGCCACGGTGCGCGGTGGGGCTTGGGTGGTGCGCGCCCGATAGACATAGCCAATCAGGCCACTGCAATCAAACCCGCCATCGGGGGTGTTGCCGCCATACCGGTAGGGCGTGCCCACCAGCCCCAGCGCATGGATGGCAATGTCGTGCGCCATTTCTGAAGACAAACGCCCGCCCTGTGCGCTACTGGCTGGGGGGCGCGCCAAAGACGGGGACGACACCGGTGGCGCAGAGCTGCAAGCGGCCAGTGCCAGCGCCAACGCTGGCCCGGCCCAACGCCCTACGGCGACCCCTAAGCGCTGCCCGCACATGGTTTAACGCACAATCATGACCGGCACCGTGCTTTGCGCCAGCACCTTGGTGGTGATAGAACCCATCACCAGAGTTGCCAACGCCCCATGCCCGTGCGAACCCATGACCAGCAAATCAAACTGCTTGTTCGCCGATGCCACCTCGGCAATGGTTTCGGCAATGTGGCCCACTTTGGCAATGGTTTGCAGCGCTACCCCTTTGGTGGCCATAAACTTGACCACTGGGTCTAGCACCTTTTGGTTTTCCTCGGCGTAATAATCTTCGACCAGCTCTTTGCTCAAAGAGGCGCGGGCATGGGCTGGCAAGGGCGGGTGTACCGTCAGGGCGGTGTAGTGGTGGCCGCTACCCAAAAGCTCCTCGTGGGCGGCCAAGTAAGCCAGCATTTTCTTGGTAAAAGGGCTGCCATCGACGGCCAATAAAATGTTCAATTTGCTGCTCCTGTTGGGTAAAAAATGCGCTTGTTGGCCATCATACGGCGGCTTTTGGCCACCGTACAGGCATGTCCCCCGCCCCAGTCTTGGTACATTGCCATACCATGCACTCCCCCGCCCTGATTCCTGGTCTGTACGGCTTGCGCCGCCGTGTGGTTTATGTCACCCTGTACGAATTGTTGGCCATTGTGGCCGCTACCATCGGGCTGATGTGCTTGTCCAACCAAAGTGTGGGCCATTCTGGGGTGGTGGCGGTGTTGGCCTCGGCCATTGCGGTGCTATGGAATGTGCTGTTCAATACCTTGTTTGAACGCTGGGAGGCACGCCAAACCGTGCGCGGACGCAGCTTGCGCCGCCGCATGGCCCACGCGATTGGCTTTGAGGGCGGGCTGGCGCTGATTTTGATACCCGTGTTTGCTTGGTGGTTTAACGTCAGCCTGTGGCAGGCCTTGGTGATGGATTTTTGGATGGTGCTGTTCTTTTTGCTTTACACCTTCGGCTTTAACTGGGCCTTTGACCGCATTTTTGGCCTGCCCGCCTCGGCCTGTGCTGGCCCGACTTAGGCATCTTGCTAAATTCGCGGCATCCAGACCATGCTTTTTAACCGGTGGCAAAAAATAGGCGTGACAGGTACGCCACCAAAGCCAGAAACGCGCTGCGTTTTGCGCTCTACCTCCTTGGTACAAAGGCCAAGGCTTCACGCACAACCCGATGAACGCCCCCCATTTGCCAAAAAATCCGCCCACCTTACAAGGTTTGGTACAAGCGATTGAGCAAGCCCAGGCCGAAGACAGTTTAAGCAATCCGTTCAGCGCCACACAGTGGGAGACTCTGTCCGCCTACCTGCAACCGCACACGCTGGCGGCCTCGCAAATTTTGTTTACCAAAGGGGTGTTAGACCGTACCTTGTATTTGGTAGAAAGCGGCAACCTGAGCGTACATTACGAAGACGAAAAACAACGCCTGCGTATGGCGGTGGTCGGCCCCGGTTCGGTGGTGGGCGAGGGCGGGTTTTTCTCGCACCGGCCACGCAGTGCTACCGTGCAAGCCGCCGCCCCCAGCCGCCTGTGGGCCTTGCCCGCATTGCGCTTTACCGAGTTGTCCAACCGCCAGCCGGCCCTTGCTTTGGCCTTGTGCATGGCGGTGGGTGCTGTGGTCTCTAAACGCTTGGTGGACCGCCGCCGCCGCGTGGCCGCCACCTAAAACGCCACGCATCTGTTTGAGATAACGCAGAATGTGGCCCAATAGGCCATAGAGTGGCCCTATAAGGGGTGTAGGCAAAGTACACTTCTTGCGGATTTTTACAGGTGTTATCGGAAGAAAGAATGCCATGTCCTTTTTGAGCTGGTTTACGCGCAAATCTCCCCCAACCAAAGCTCACACCAGCGAGGCCTCGGGCCTGCTCAATGCCGATGCCACGGTGCCTTTGGTGCCGGGGGCTGATGGTCAACCGCTGCTGAAACCAGCCCCGGCAGAACATGCCGCCAACCGCCCCAACGAGCGCCTAGAACGGCGCGAGTTGCTCTATATCGTGGTGCGCGATGCGATGGTGCGCGCCGGGGTGCTATCGGCCAGTTACAAGTTCAAGGTGCTGTCCTTAGACCAGCGTGGGCGCCAATTTCTCATCATGATGGATTTGGCGCGCGAGTACGGCGGCGAGACCGCCCGCCTGAGCGAAATCGAAGCCCTGATTGCCCAAACGGCCAAAGCCCGCTACGACATTACTGTCTCGTCCGTGTATTGGCGCATCAATGACCATGTGGCGGTGGGCCTGCCACAAAAGGCCGGGACACCAGGACCGGCCCCCACCATCGCACCGGCGGCTACCACGCCCCCCAGCCGCCCCGAGCGCCCCCCGCCGCCGCATCTGCGCCCACGTCCGGCAGCGGTAGGTGCCGCTGCTGCCCCCGCAGCTGCGGCCACACCTGCACCCGCCTTGGCCCCAGATTTTCCAGTCCATATCCCTGCACCCGTGGTGGCCGCGCCTGCGCCTGCCACATCGCGCTTTGACCCGATAGAGGCCGATGAGGTGGCAGCCTTTAAGCGCGCCTTGGCCAGTGCAGCAGCAGCGCGCCCAGCCAGTACAGCGGCCCCCTTGGGGGTCTCGGTGCATTCGGGGCCACTGCGCCAGCCGGTCAGTGATACCGGCTTTGCCGACACCGAAATGCCCACCGATGCCCACGGCCCCGATTTGGGCAGCACCCAATACGGCGAGCTGCGCTAAACAAGGGCTTAGCCGCGCAACAGTTTGTCTTGTGCGCCCACCAAAGCCAAGGGGTGCCCCGACAGCACCAGCGTATCGCCAGCGGCCAGCACCAGCGCATCGTTGGGGCTGGCCATGCGGCCATTGCCACGGCGCAGGTTCACCACCCGCACCCCCATCGCGTGCAAGGCCAGCTGCTCCAGGGGCTGGCCTATGGTTTTGGCCCCCGGTGGCAGGGTCACGCTGCTGAGGCGCTCTTGGTCGCGCTCATGCACGGTGTCATCGTCGGCCCCATGAAAATAGCCGCGCAGTAGGCTGTAACGCGCCTCGCGCTGCTCTTGCACCAAACGCAACACACGGCGCATGGGCACGCCCACCAGCGCCAGCGCATGGCCCGCCAGCATCAAGGAGCCTTCAATCGCTTCGGGCACAATTTCGGTGGCCCCCGCCACTTGCAAGCGGTCCAGGTGCAAATCGTCTTGCGTGCGTACCACCACCGGCATTTGCGGTGCGTGGCTGCGCGTGTGGGCCAGCACTTTCAGGGCCGAGGCTACATCCAGATAGGTAATGGCCACCGCACTGGCGCGCACCAGCCCGGCGGCCACCAAGGCTTGCAAGCGCGTGGCATCGCCATACACCACCGAATGCCCAGCAGCGGCCGCTTGGCGCACCCGGTCGGGGTCCAAGTCCAAGGCCATGTAGGGGATGCCCTCTTGCTCTAACATGCGCGCCAAGTTTTGGCCGCAACGGCCATAGCCACAAATAATCACATGCTTGCTGGTGTCAATGGCTTTGCTGGCAATGGTGGTCATTTGCAGCGATTGCTGCAACCAATCGCTGGCCACCAGTTTCATGACGATGTGGTTGCTGTACAAAATCAGAAACGGCGTGGCCAACATGGATAGCACCATCGCCGCCAAAATCGGGTTCATTAGCGCCGGACGCAACAGCCCATGCGTTTGCATCAGCGCCAGCAGCACAAAGCCAAACTCGCCCGCCTGCGCCAAATACAGCCCGGTGCGTAAACTCACGCCGGTGGTCGCGCCCATGCCACGCGCCAGCAGCAAAATAATGCCCAATTTGAGCAACAACGGCACCACCAGCAAACCGAGTACCAGCCCCCATTGCTCCACCAAGATGTGCCAATCCAGCATCATGCCAATGGTGATGAAGAACAAGCCCAGCAGCACATCGTGAAACGGGCGGATGTCGGTGCCCACTTGGTGCCGGTATTCGGTCTCTGACACCAATACGCCCGCAATAAAAGCCCCCAAGGCCAAGCTCAGGCCGGCCAACTCGGTCAGCCACGCCAGCCCCAAGGTAATTAGCAATAGGTTGAGCATGAACAGCTCATCACTCTTGCGCCGCGCCACCTGCGTCAGCCACCAGCGCATCACCCCTTGGCCACCAGTGAGCAGCACCGCCACCAGCACCACCGCCTTGAGCGAGGCCCAACCCAAGGCAGGTAGCAACTCTTCTGGCGCAGCCGCCAACGCCGGAATCAACACCAGCAGCGGCACCACCGCCAAATCTTGGAACAACAAAATGCCCATGATGCGTCGGCCATGCTCGCTTTCAATCTCGGCGCGCTCGGCCATCAGCTTGACCACAATCGCGGTGCTGCTCATGGCCAAGGTGCCGCCCAGCGCCAGCGCGGTCTGCCAACTGACATCCCAAACCCCGCCCCACCACTGTGCCAGCAACAGCGTGCCGCCAAATGCCAGCGCCATCGTCAACAACACTTGTAGCATCCCTAGGCCAAACACATCGCGCTGCATGGCGCGCAGTTTGGGCAAGCTGAACTCCAGCCCAATCGAGAACATCAAAAACACCACGCCAAATTCACCCAAGTGGCGCACGCTCTCGGAGTTTTGCGCCAGCGCCAAGGCATGGGGGCCAATCAAAATACCAGCGGCCAAATAGCCCAGCATGGGGGGCAGTTTGAGGCTACGGCAGGCCACCACACCCAGAACGGCGGCCAGTAAATAAAGCAAAGTCAAAGCAAGTGAGGACATATGCGAATGCTACTCGGCTACCAAGTCCGGGGCCGATAAAATCGCCCTATGCAAGCAGCCCTTGGCGCACCGCGCCCTTTTAATGCCGCCCAAGCCCTGCGCTTGGGCCGCGAGACCTTTGACATCGAAACCGCCGCCCTGCGCGCTGCCGGTCAACGCCTCGATGCCCACTTTACCCAAGCGGTGCAGACCATTCTGCACACCGTTGGGCGCGTCGTGGTGATGGGCATGGGCAAAAGCGGCCATATTGGGCGCAAAATTGCCGCCACCTTGGCCTCTACCGGCACGCCAGCACTGTTTGTGCATCCGGGCGAAGCCAGCCACGGCGATTTGGGCATGGTGACGCGGCAAGACCTGCTGTTGGCCATCTCTCACAGTGGCGAGAGCGCCGAACTCAATGCCGTGCTGCCGGTGATTAAGCGCTTGGGTGTGCCGGTGATTGCCCTGACCGGCAACCCGCAATCGACCTTGGCCCAACATGCCGACGCAGTGTTAGACACCCAAGTAGAGCGCGAAGCCTGCCCGCTCAATTTGGCACCTACCGCCAGCACGGCGGTGCAATTGGCCTTGGGCGATGCCTTGGCCGTGGCGCTGTTGGATGCGCGTGGTTTTCGGGCCGAAGATTTTGCCCGCTCGCACCCCGGTGGCGCTTTGGGGCGCAAACTGCTCACCCATGTCAGTGATGTCATGCGCCGGGGCGACGAAGTGCCGTGCGTGCCCCCCGAGGCCAGTTTTAGCACCCTGATGCGCGAGATGAGCGCCAAGCGCTTGGGCGCATCGGCGATTGTGGATGCCCAAGGCCGGGTGCTGGGTATTTTTACCGATGGTGATTTGCGCCGTCGCTTAGAAGCTGGGGCCGATTTGCGCCACGCCAGCGCCGCCGAGTTGATGCGCCCACAGCCGCGCACCATCACCGAAAACGCCTTGGCAGTCGATGCGGCTGTGTTGATGGAAGAACACGGCATTACCAGCGTGTTGGTGTTGGACAAGCACGGCGTGCTGGTGGGCATGGTGCATATTGGCGATTTGATGCGCGCCAAAGTCATCTAAAAAATCACCACCACCCAACACAAGGCCCGCCATGTCTGCCCCTACCCTGATGTTCGCCCCCGAGTTGCTGCTGCTGGCGCAAAATGTGCGTGTGGCGTTTTTTGATGTCGATGGCGTGCTAACCGATGGCGGCCTGTACATCAGCGAGCAGGGCGAAACCCTCAAGCGCTTTCATACCCTCGATGGCCACGGCCTCAAGCTACTGCAACAAGCGGGCATCATCCCAGCGGTCATTACCGGGCGCGATTCGGCCCCCTTGCGCTTGCGCCTGAAAGCCTTGGGCATAGAACACGCCATTTTTGGCACCGAAGACAAACGCCCCGCCGCCGAGGCTATTTTGGCCCGCTTGGGCCTAGAGTGGAGCCAAGCGGCAGCTATGGGCGACGATTGGCCCGATTTGCCCGTGATGCGCCGCTGTGCCATCGCCTGCGCCCCGGCCCAAGCCCACGCCGAAGTGTGCGCCCAAGCCCACTACACCACCAGCGCCCCAGGCGGTGCCGGTGCAGTGCGTGAATGGTGCGATTTGCTGCTGGTGGCCAGCGGCCACTACCGCCGCCTGCTGGACAGTTACTTGGCATGAGCGTGGCCCTGCACCGGCGCTGGGACAGCGTCTCTATGTATCTGCCCGTGTTGCTGATGGGCCTGCTGGCGTTGGGCACTTGGTGGCTGGTACGCAACGCGCCACAAGCCACCAAACCGGCGCAGGCCGCCGTAGCGTCGTCGAATCCAGACTACTTTATGCGCCAATTTGCCGTGCAACGCTTTGATACCAGCGGGCGCTTAGAAAGCGAAGTGCGCGGCGAAATGGCACGGCACTACCCGGCCAACGATACGCTAGAGATTGACCAAGTGCGTATCCAGGCGCGCAGCACCCAAGGCCAGCAAACCCAAGCCCGCGCCAACCGCGCCCTGAGCAACAGTGATGGCACCGAAATCCAGCTGTTTGGCGATGCCCACATTACCCGACAAGCCTCGCCCACGGCAGCAGCACAGCCCACACTAGAGTTCAGGGGCGAGTTTTTGCACCTGTGGCCGCAAACCGAGCGCGTGCGCTCGCACCTGCCGGTGCGCTTGACACGCGGCCAAGACCAATTTACCGCCGATACGATGGAATACGACCATTCGCAACAAGTTTTGCAGCTGCAAGGCCGGGTACGCGGTACGCTAATGCCGCCACGGCGTTGAACAGTGGCTGGCAGCAGATTGCGGATGTGGTGGGCGCACCCCCAACACGCCAAAAAAGATACCCACCGTCACCAGCAGCAGCCCGGCTACCAAATTCCAGTGCAGTGGCTCCTGCAATAGCCACACCGCCCCGATAGCCGACAGGCCCGGCACCAGCGCGGTAATCATGGTGGAGCGCACCGGTCCAAAGTATTGCACCATGTGTGTAAAGGTGATGCCCGAAATCACCACCGAACCCACACCCTGAAACAGCATCTGAAAGGCAATCTCGCTCCACAGTGCCTGCGCCAGTTGGCTGCTCAGCAGGCCCAAGCCCACCAGCAAAGCATAAACCGGCACATAAGTGACCAGCGCAAAAGCGGTAATGGCGATGGTGGCCTGCACCGCATCGGCTCCACAGCGGCGCGCCAGCACGCTATAACAGGCCCAACAGACCGAGGCCCCCATAAACAGCAGGTCGCCACGCCAGACATCGCCGCCGTCTAGCGCTGTCAGTAAGCTGGTGCCACCCACCAACAGGTCGCCCAGCACAATCAAGGCCAAGCCGGTGGCGCGCAAGCGCGTAATGCGTTCGCGCAGTAAAAACACGGCCAGCAAGGTCGTCCACAAAGGCAAACTGCCCGGCATCAGCACCGAGGCATGGGTAGCTGGGGCATAAAAGAAGCCCGAATAGGCCAACAGGCAATACACCACGCCACCAAACAGGCCCAATTGCAGCGTCAGGTGCAACGGCAGCGGCGAGACCCCCGCCAAACTAGAAGGCAGCGCCGCACGCGCCCCAGCACCCGCGTTGCGCCGACGCACCAGCCACCAACCCCAAGGCACCAACACCATGCTGGCCCCCAGTACGCGCAGCCAAGCAATGTCCAAGGGGGCCAAACTGCGTTGCGCCGAGGCGCGCGCAATCAAAATGAAGGCGGTCCAAATAGCCACCGTGACAAAGGCGGCCAACAGCCCGACCGTGCGCGGAGAAAAACGCATAAAAACTGCGCCGGTCTCAGTGCCAGCGCAGTGGCTCCAGATGCACGCTGCCCAAGTTGCTGCTCAGGGTGAGCGCCCCTTCTTGCACCGTGGCTTGCAACTGCATACTGCGCTCGGCCAGTTGGGCCAGTTCTTGCGCCGCCTCGGATGGAATGCGCCACACTTGCAGTTTGTCCAAGCGCGTCAGTTTGTTGGCAATGCCCTTCCACCACACTTCGGCGGCATGGTTAAAGGCATACACCACCACCGCATCGGCCTTGCTGCACGCTTTGCTCAGGGGTTTGTCTTCGGGTTGACCCACTTCTATCCACAGGCGCTTGCGCCCGGTAAAGTCGGTTAAAGAAGCATCTGGGTCATCGGGGTCGGACAAGCCCGCGCCAAAGGCCAGCGTACCATCGCCGTTGCAAGTGTCTTGCAATTGGTGGGCATGGAGCGCCAACGCCACCAAGCGCACCATCATGCGCTCGTCGGTTTCGCTCGGGTGGCGCGCTAAAGTCAGGGCGTGGTCGGCGTAGTAACCGTGGTCAATGTCGGCGATTTGCAAGTTCGCTTTGAAGATGGTGGACTTGAGGGCCATACCAGCTTCAGATGCGCCGTGCCAGTTCTGCCGCTTTGCCCACGTAGCTGGCTGGTGTCATGGCCAGCAAGCGGTCTTTGTCGGCTTGCGGAATCTCTAGCGCCTGAATCAGGCCATGCAAGGCTTCTGCCGTCACGGTTTTGCCACGGGTGACTTCTTTCAGCTTTTCGTAAGCGCCCTGCACACCGTAGCGGCGCATCACGGTTTGGATAGGTTCGGCCAGCACTTCCCAAGCACCATCCAAGTCTTGCTGCAAGCGCTCTTCGTTCAGCTCCAGCTTATTGAGGCCGGTCAGTAGCGATTGGTAGGCCAAAGCCGCATAACCCAGCGCCACGCCAATGTTACGCAGCACGGTGCTATCGGTTAAATCGCGTTGCCAGCGGCTGATGGGCAGCTTTTCGGACAGGTGGCGCAGCATGGCATTGGCCAAGCCCAAATTGCCTTCGGCGTTTTCAAAGTCAATCGGGTTGACCTTGTGCGGCATGGTGGAGGAGCCAATCTCACCGGCTTTGAGGCGCTGCTTGAAGTAGCCCAAGCTCACGTAACCCCAGATGTCGCGCGACAAGTCAATCAAGATGGTATTGGCACGCGCCACGGCATCGAACAGCTCGGCCATGTAGTCGTGCGGCTCAATTTGGATGCTGTACGGTTGGAAGGTCAGGCCCAAACCGAGTGGCTCAGGGGTCTCAATCACCTTCTTGCTGAAGGCTTCCCAATCAAAATCAGGCCAAGCAGACAGGTGGGCGTTGTAGTTGCCCACGGCACCGTTCATCTTGCCCATGATTTTGACGCTGGCGATGCGGTCTACGGCAATTTGCAGGCGGGCCACTACGTTGGCGATTTCCTTGCCCACGGTGGTGGGGCTGGCGGTTTGGCCGTGGGTGCGGCTGAGCATGGGCACCTCAGCGTACAGCAGCGCCATTTCGCGCAGCTTGAGTACGATGCGGTCTAGGCCGGGCTGCACCACTTGGTCACGGCCAGAGCGGATTTGCAGCGCATGGCTGGTGTTGTTGATGTCTTCGCTGGTGCAGGCGAAGTGGACAAATTCTGCCGCTTTTTCTAATTCGGGCCGGGCTTCAAACTTGGATTTAATCCAGTATTCCACCGCCTTCACATCGTGGTTGGTGGTTTTTTCAAACTCTTTGATGGCGGCGCAATCGGCTTCAGAGAAGTTTTTTACTAAATTAATCAGGTAAGCGCGCGCACCGGGCGTGAGCGGCTTGAACTGCTCAAAACCCGCATCCGATAGCGCGATAAACCAGGCCACTTCTACTTGCACGCGGCGGTGCATGTAGCCGTATTCGCTCATGATAGGGCGCAGGGTAGAGAGTTTGGCGGCGTAGCGGCCGTCCAGCGGCGACAGGGCAGTAAGGGTCGAGAGGCTCATAGCGCCCGATTGTAGGGCGCTGGCATCACTTTGGTTGCCAATGGTTACAGGGATGCGCCGATAGAATCTAATACCCGGCCTTGGCCATGCTTGCGCCTGTGCGCCCCACAAACACCATGAAACTGATTGGATCTAGCAACAGCCCCTACGTGCGTAAAGTGCGCGTGGTGATGGCAGAAAAAAAGCTCGACTACACCTTCGTGCTAGAGAACGTTTGGGCTGCTGACAGCAACATCTCGGCCATCAACCCGTTGGGCAAAGTGCCCTGCCTGATTATGGAAGGCGGCGACACCATTTTTGACTCGCGCGTGATTGTGGAATACCTGGATGCACTCTCGCCGGTGGGCAAGCTGATTCCTTCCACCGGGCGTGCGCGTGCTGAAATCAAAACCTGGGAAGCGCTGGCCGATGGCATTTTGGATGCGGCCATTTTGGTGCGCTTAGAGAACATCTTTGAAGGGCGCAGCCCACAGCAGCGCTGCCCGGCATGGATAGAGCGGCAAGTGGCTAAGGTAGATGCTGGCCTGTATGCTTTGTCTAAGGGCTTGGCCGAGCGCGCCTACTACGGCGGCATTCACCCCGGTTTGGCCGATATTGCCGTGGGCTGCACCTTGGGTTGGCTGGCATTTCGGTTTCCAGAATTGAACTGGCGTGGACAATACCCCAATTTGGCCCGCTTGCACGACAAGCTGATGCAACGCCCGAGCTTTGCCGATACCCAACCCGTGGCCTGACAAAGAAAAGGGTTGCGAAGCGCCCCCGAGCGAAGAAGAGAGGGAGGGAGGATGTGCGCCCCAGGATTGCAATCCGAACCCAAGGCCCGGACAGGCTTCGCAACCATAAAAAACAAAAGCTGCCACACCAACGCGGCACAGAGTCTAGGGTAAGCGCGGCGCAACAAAGTTCCAATGCCCTTGTGTGAACTTTTGCAAAGTTGTTACACCACCGCCAGCAGGCGTTCTAGCGGTACTTGGATACGCAACACATCTTTGTGCGCTACCACACCGACAATTTTGTAACCAGGCTGGGCGGTATCGCGCGGAATCAGCTCGCCCGTGGGCATTCCTTGGCGATTGAGTACCACCGCCACACGCGGCGTGGTGGCCGTCACGCCCCGGCGCACCACCATGCCCACTTCTTTGCTCGCCAAATTGACAAAAGTACCCGGCGGATAGACCCCCAGCGTTTTAACGATGGCCGCCCCAGCTTCATCGACTTGGTGCGCCTCGTCGTAATAGCACGATTGCATGGCTGCCGTGACTGGCATGGGGTAGCGGGCGACACGCGGGGCCAGACGGGCGGCAAAAATATCGGCACGCTGAATCAGGCGCGCCATTTGTTGGGCCGGGCTTTTATCGACCAGTGGGCCAGGCTGGCGGTGGTGGTGCTGGCGCACCGCTTCTAGCCAAATGGGGTCGTGGATGCCCAAGCCAGAGAGCAGTTCGGCACTGCGCTCGGGGTGGCTGTCGATGGCGTTGATTTGTTCGGCATTGAGTGGTGTGCTTTGCAAGGCCAGTTGGTCTTGTAGCTCCGTCATGGCGCAATTCATGCTCAGGGCGGCACAGCCGATACGCAAAATTTGCTCTTCCTCCCAGCGCAGGGTGGCACGGGCTACCACCATGCAGACGCAGGCCACCAACATGCTGTGCGTGGCGCTGTACATGTGCGTCTCTTGGCCTGATATGCGAACCAGCGCTAACAAAGTGGCATCGGGGGTGAGGACGCAGTAGCGCGATAAATCGGCCTGCAATTCCATAAACCGGCTGCCAAAATCTCCGATGTGCGGGCTACGCAGTAGCACCGTGGCCCGGTGTTGTAGGTCGGGCCAGTTGGGCAGGTTGCTGTGGGTATCGCTGTGGGTGCCTTGGGCCACGGCCTCCATGCGCGCTTGGGCGATTTGGTTGAGGGGCTTTTCGGACAGCAACATGCGTTGCAGCTGGCCCATGTAGGCACGGTGGCTGTCTTCGGATTCTGCGATGTCTATGCACAACTCAGCGCCACGCGCCACCAGCAGGTCTAGCTCTTCGCGGTTGCGAATCACATAGCCTTTTTGTGCCAGCACCGCCCCACTGACGCTGCGTAAAACGAACCCTAAGGGCTGGCCCAATGGAATGGTGTCGATGTTGAGGGTAAGCAGGTTCATGAATAAAGGATTATGCGTAGCCTTGGTTTGGCCCAAATACCGCCTGCCACAGGGCTTGGATGGCGGCTTGTTCTGTTTGCAATTCGGCGGTTGGTACTTGGGTGGCGGATTCATCGAGCCGGGCGCGGTGTTGCACCCGGCGCAGTTCGCGGTAGGCCGTGGCGGCCATTTGGCCTACGCCTGCTGGCAGCAGGCCAGCTTCTTCGGCGCGTTGCAGCAGGGCGATGTTGCCCACGTTATCGAGCAATTGCGGGTGCGTGCCCGAGTGCAGTAGCACCAGATATTGCATGGCAAACTCGGCATCGACCATGCCGCCGGGGCTGTATTTGATGTCAAATTGCTCGGGCGCAGCGCGGTGTGCCCCCAGAACGCGGGCGCGCATGGTGCTGATTTCTTGCGCCAGCGCGGCTGCATCGCGTGGCGCACTGATGACGGCTTGGCGCACGGCATCGAAGCGTGCGCGCAGGTCTTGGCTGCCCAGCACAAAGCGCGCGCGCGTCATGGCTTGGTGTTCCCACGTCCAGGCGGTGTTGCTGCCGCGCTGCTGCTGGTAGTTGGCGTAAGACTGGAAGCTGGTCACCAGTAGGCCCGAATTGCCATTGGGGCGCAAGGCGGTGTCAATCTCGAACAAATCGCCCTCGCCGGTTTTGACGGTGAGCCAGTTGATGAGTTTACGCACCAAGGCGGTATAGACCTCGGGGGCGCGCTCGTCGTCGTCGTCAAACACAAACACGATGTCTAAATCGCTGCCATAACCCAATTCTTTACCACCCAGCTTGCCATACCCGATGATGGCGAACTGCGGCACTTCGCGGTGGCGGTTTTTGAGGCGCTCCCAGCACCATTGCGCGGTAACGCGCAGCACGCTGTCGGCCAAGGCGCTCAGGTCATCGGCCACCTGCTCCACCGTGAGGCGGCCACCAACATCGCGCGCCAAGGTGCGGAAGGTTTCGGCATGGTGGGCGCGGCGCAGCAGATTGAGCAGGGTTTCGTCGTCGTCTTCTTTGGTGGAGCGCAAGGAGGCCAAGCGCCGGGCCAAATCGCGTTCAAAGTCTGCTGGCACAAAGCGCTCTTGCAAGAGGGCGCTACCGGCCAGCTCGTCAATCACGCCGGGATGCTGTTGCAGGTAGCGCGCTGGCCAGCGTGCTGCACCCAGCAGGTGCAGCAGTTGCTCGTGTACCGCTGGACGCTCTAATAACAGGGCCAAGTAACTTTCGCGGCGCAACAAGGACTCTAGCCAGTTGACCAAGCGCACTCCGGCTTCATCGCTGGCGCGGCCATCGCGCAACCATTGGCCGGTGCGTTGTACCAAGCGAAACAGCCGCTGGCGCGCTTCTTCGCGCAGGGCCGCCACACGCGGGTGGTTGCGCCACTCGGCCACGCGCTCGGCCAAAGCGGGAGGCAGTTCTTCAATCAGGGTATCGAGTTCGGGCGGCGTGGCAGAGCTGGCTTGTCCACCATTGCATTTGCCTTGGCAGGTTTTTTGGCTATCGCCCCCGAGCAGGGTGTCAAATTCTTGTGCCACCAACTCGCGGTGGGCATCGAGTGCATGCAAGAAACCGGGGCAATCGGTATAGCCCATGGTGTGGGCCATCCAGGCCAAGTCATCGTCGCGCGTGGGCAGAATGTGGGTTTGTTGGTCATCCAGATACTGGATGCGATGCTCTACCCGGCGCAAAAACACATACGCACGCGCCAGCGCATCGGCGGTGTCTTGTGGCATCAGGCCCGCTTGGGCGACGCGCTGCAAAGCGTCTAGCGTGGGCCGACGGCGCAGTTCGGGAAACTGGCCACCACGCACCACTTGCAACAGTTGTACGGTAAATTCGAGTTCGCGGATACCGCCGCGCGAGAGTTTGACATCGTTGGCGCGCTCAGGATGGCCAGCACTGCGCCGGGTGGCATGGTCGCGAATTTGGCGGTGCAAACTGCGTAAAGATTCAAACACGTTGTAATCTAAATAGCGCCTAAAGACAAACGGCAACACCACGGCGCGCAGGGCTTGGATTTGTGGCGTGCCAATGCAATCGAATGGGGCCACCACGCGGCTTTTGAGCCATGCAAAGCGCTCCCATTCGCGGCCCTGTATTTGCAAATACTCTTCTAAGGCCGCCAGCGAGACCGCCGGTGGCCCCGAGTTGCCATGCGGGCGCAAGGCCAAATCGACCCGAAACACCATGCCATGCTCGGTGGTATCGCCCACCAGGCTGTAAATGATTTTGACGGCGCGGCCAAAGTATTCGTGGTTGGAGATGCGCCCGCGCCCGTCGGGGCGGCCTGCGGTGTCGCCATCGTGTTCATAGACATAAATCAGGTCAATGTCGCTGGAGACGTTCAGCTCGCGCGCGCCCAGCTTGCCCATGCCCACAATCCACAGCTGCACCGGCTGGCCGTCCGGGCCGCAGGGTGCGCCGTGGCGCTCGTCTAGCTCTTGGCGCGCTTGGTGGCAAGCGGCATCTAAGGCCACTTCGGCCAAATGGGTGACGGCGCGCGTCACCACTTCTAGCGGCGCTTGGGCTTCGCAGTCCAGACGCATCAGGCGCTCCATGACCAGTTGGCGCAAGATACGCAAAGCCGCGCCGGTATCGCAACCTTGGGCGCGCAGGGCGGCCACCGTCTGCTCCATCGTGGCGCGCACCGGGGCACCGGCGGGCAACAGCGTGAGTTGTGGGCCATAGCGGCGGTGCAGCCGCTGAAAAAAGCGCGAGTGCTGGGCCGGGCTGGCGTCAACGTTATCCATCAGAGGCAAAGACATAGCAAAAAGCGGCGTGCAAGCGCCGCAGGTTAAACGACACGGTGTTTGATCAGCTTACAGCGTACTATGGCAAAGATGGCGGGCCATAATTCCGGCCACTGTTGCCAGCCTGCCATGAATGACCCCGCTTTGCACCCCACACGCCTCAGCCGCCGATTGGCAGCGCTGGCGCGTTGGTCGCTGCGCCTGTGTGGGGCCGCGCTGCTCCTGCTGGCGCTGGCCTGGGCCGCACTGCACGGCTGGATTGTGCCGCGAATTGGTGACTATCGTATCTTGCTGCAACAGCAGGCCAGCCAAGCCTTGGGCAGCCCGGTACAGATTGGGGCGATTGCGGCTTATAGCCGGGGCTGGCTGGTGCCATCCCTTGAGCTGCGCGATGTGCGCCTGCTCGATGCCCAACAGCGCCCAGCGCTGCACCTGCCGCGCGTGCTGCTGGCGCTGTCGCCGCGCTCGGTCTGGCGCTTGGGGCTGGAGCAGCTTTATATTGAACAACCCGCCTTGCAGGTGCGCCGCGCCGCCGATGGCCGCCTGTGGGTGGCGGGCCTGCTGTTGCCCGACCACAGCAGCGGCGATAGTGCCGGGATGGATTGGTTGTTTTCGCAACCCGAGGTGGTGGTGCAAGGCGGCAGCATCCACTGGATGGACGAATGGCGCGGCGCGCCGCCGCTGGCCTTGCACGATGTCAGCGTGCTGCTACGCAATGGTACTTGGCGCCACCAACTGCGCCTCGATGCCACGCCAGCACCCGAATGGGGCCAGCGCTTCACGCTGGTGGGGCGTTTTCGCGAGCCGCTGCTGTCGAGCCACAGTGGGCGCTGGCAGCAATGGAGCGGCCAATTGTTTGCCCATTTTGCCCAAGTGGATGTGGCACGTCTGCGCCACCATGCTGATGTCGGCGTACAGGTGGCCCAAGGCCGGGGGGCGGTGCGCGCTTGGCTGGATGTAGCGCGTGGCCAAGTGGTGGGTGGTGTGGCTGATGTGGCCCTGGCCGATGTGCAAGTCACCACCGCTGCTGGCTTGCCGCCCTTGGTACTGCCCACGCTACAAGGGCGGCTGGGGGGCAGCCGCTTGCCGGGGGGTTTAGAGCTGCACACGCAAAATTTGCAGTTCATGACCGATGATGGCCTGCGCTGGCCCGGTGGCAATGTGCGCCTGCGCTATGCCGATGCGGGCAAAAACAGCTTGGCCGATGGCCAATTGCAGGCCGATCAACTCGATTTGGCCGCCTTGGCGCGCATAGCCACCCGCTTACCCCTGCCCACCGCCATCCACCAAGCCTTGCACCGCTACACCCCTGAGGGCTTGGTCGAGCTGCTAGATGCCCGCTGGCAAGGCCCACCCGAGGCCCTGCACAGCTACCAAGTGCGCGCGCAGGTGCGCGGGCTGGCGCTGGCAGCCCCCGCACCCAAGGCCGGGCAAACCTTGGCCCCCGATGCGCCACTGGGCCTGCGCGGGGCCACAGTAGAGGTGGAACTGACCCAAGCCGGTGGCAAAGCCAACCTACACATCAACGATGGCGCGCTGGTGCTGCCCGGTGTGTTTGAAGACCCGTGGTTGCCATTACAACAATTCAGCAGTACGCTGCGTTGGCAGCAGACCGACCAGCGCATCGCCGTGCAGTTAGATAACACCCGCTTTGCCAATGCCGATGCCCAAGGCACGCTGCGCGCCAGCTGGCACACCAGCGACGCACGTACTTCGGGCAGCGGCGCACGCTTTCCGGGCGTGCTGGACTTGAGCGGCCAACTCAGCCGCGCCGATGGCACGCGCGTCCATCGCTACCTGCCCTTGGCTATTCCAGCAGAGGCACGCCACTATGTGCGCGATAGCGTATTGGCCGGGGCCGCCAGCAGTGTCGATTTTCGGGTGCGGGGCGATTTGCACGACATGCCCTTTACCGACCCACGCCAAGGCCAATTCCATATTGCCGCGCGGGTGCATGGCGTTCACTATGCCTATGTGCCAGCGCGTTTGCAAACAGCGGGCGAGTTGCCTTGGCCCGCCCTGACCGGGTTGGCGGGTGAACTGGTGTTTGATGGCTCCTCGATGCGCGTGCAGGGGGCCAGCGGTAGTTTTGCCGGTTTGCGCCAAACCCGCTTGACGCAGGTGCAAGCACACATCCCCGACTTAGAAAACGCCGTGGTGGCCGTGGGTGCCCAAGCCAAAGGCCCCTTGCCCGAGTTGTTGGGCTTTTTGCGCGACTCGCCCGTGCAGGCCATGTTGGGCCATGCGCTGGCCCAAACCACCGGCAGCGGCCCAGCTGAGTTGCAATTGCAACTCCAACTCCCCATCAACACGCTGGCGCAATCGACTGTGCAAGGCAAAGTGCTGCTGGCTGGTAACGACATCCGCATCACCCCACACAGCCCCCTGCTGTCGCGCGCACGCGGCACAGTGGAATTTACCGACAACAGCCTGCATCTGCGCGGCATACAAGCCAAAGCCTTGGGCGGCGAGGTGCGCCTAGAAGGCGGCCTCGCGCCACCGCCGCCCGGCCAAGCAGTCGATGCCGAAGCCTTGCAATTGCGCGCCCAAGGCACGCTATCCGCCCAAGGCTTACAGCAAGCCCCCGAACTGGGCTTGCTGGCGCAACTGGCCCACCATGCCAGTGGCACCGCACCTTACAGCTTCAACTTGGGCCTGCGCCGGGGTGTGCCGCAACTGCAAATAGAAAGCAGTTTGCAAGGCTTGGCCCTGCACCTGCCTGCACCGCTGGGCAAAACCAGCGACACCGCCGTGCCGCTGCGCCTAGAAAGCCACTTGCTGGCCACGGCGCGGGCACCCGAGGCACCACTGCACGAACAACTCAGTTTGCACTGGGGCCAATCAGGGCAGGTGCAGTATGTGCGCGACCTCAGTGCGCCACAGCCCAAGGTGTTGCGCGGTTTAATCGCGTGGGGTTTGTCTGGTGACGAAACCCTGCCCCTGCCCGAACAAGGCGTAGCTGCCAATGTGCAGCTGGCACAACTCGATACCGATGCTTGGCAGACCGTTTGGGCCAACCTGCCATCCAGCACCCCCACACCCACCAGCGCCAGCGCACCCGCCCCGGTCACCACTGCCGGGCTAGACTACCTGCCGCAAAGCGTAGCCCTGCGCGTCGGCGCACTCACTGCACAAGGGCGCACCCTGCACCAAGTGGTAGCTGCCGCATCGCAACAAGGAGGCCACTGGCAAGCGAATATAGAGGCCCAACAGTTGGGTGGTTATGCCGAATACCACGCCCCCGGCAGCCGCCAAGGGGGCAGCGATGGCCTGTTGTTTGCCCGTTTGGCACGTTTGCAATTGCCGCAAAGCAGCATCACCTCGGTAGAAAAAACCTTGCTAGAGGCCCAACCCGGCCACCTGCCCGCCTTAGACATCATCGTAGATAGCTTTGAGCTGCGCCAACGCGATTTGGGTCGTTTGCAAGTGCAGGCCAGCAACCGGGCCAGCACCGGCGGACGCAATGAGTGGCGTTTGCAGCAACTGGCCTTGCAGATGCCCGAAGCCAGCTTTAGCGCCAGTGGCAACTGGGCCGCGCTGGGGGCCGCAAACAGCACAGGCAACGCAGACAGCACCACAGCAGGGCCAGTGCGGCGCACGGCACTCAACTTTACGCTCGACATCCGCGATGCCGGTCAGCTGCTTACCCGCTTTGGCATGGCCGACGTGGTGCGCCAAGGCCAAGGCCAATTGGCCGGACAGGTCGCTTGGCGCGGTGCGCCCTCCTTGCCAGACTACCCTTCCATGACGGGCAACATCCATTTAGACATAGCAACCGGCCAATTCCTCAAAGCCGAGCCGGGGCTGGCCAAGCTGCTCAGTGTGCTGAGTTTGCAATCCTTGCCCCGGCGCTTAACGCTGGATTTTCGGGATGTGTTTAGCGATGGCTTTGCCTTTGATTTTGTGCGGGGTGACGTCCAAATTGAACAAGGTGTCGCCAGTAGCAACAACCTGCAAATGAAAGGTGTAAACGCTGCCGTCCTGATGGAAGGCAGCGCCAACATCCAACACGAAACCCAAAATTTGCATGTGGTGGTAGTGCCCGAAATCAACGCCATGAGCGCCTCTTTGGTGGCCACCGCCATTAACCCGGTGGTGGGTTTGGGCAGCTTTTTGGCGCAAATGTTTTTGCGCGGCCCCCTGATGGCCGCCGCCACGCAAGAGTTTCGCATTGATGGCTCTTGGGCCGACCCGCAAGTGACGCGCTTGGGCCGCGAAGCCAAGCCCTAAGTGATGCTGAAAATCAGCCCCCCCCAGCCTTGCATCAGCCCAAATTGGGCGCTAACAGGCGGCGCAACCCCTCAAGCTCCATGCCCCGGCGCTGCGCCAAGTCTTGCAACTGGTCTTCGCCGATTTTGCCCACGCTGAAATACACGCTGTCCGGGTGGCCGATATAAAAACCGCTCACGCTGGCGGCCGGGTTCATGGCCAAGCTCTCGGTCAGGCTCATGTCGATGTCGCTGCATTGCAGCAAAGCGAACATGTCGGTTTTGGCACTGTGGTCCGGGCAGGCCGGGTAGCCCGGTGCTGGGCGAATGCCTTGGTATTGCTCTTTGATGAGTTCCTCATTGCTGAGGCTTTCATCCTTGGCGTAGCCCCACAGGTCTTGGCGCACGCGCTGGTGCAGGCATTCGGCAAAAGCTTCGGCCAGCCGGTCGGCCAAGCTTTTGAGCATGATGGCCGAATAGTCGTCGTGCGCTGCCAAAAATTCTTGCTCTTTCTTTTCGATGCCCAAACCCGTGGTCACTGCAAACAGCCCGGCATAGTCGGCAATGCCACTGCCCTTGGGTGCGACAAAATCGGCCAAACAACGACTGGGGCGCGTCACGCCCTCCACAGTATGCTTTTCTGCTTGTTGGCGCAGACCGTACCACGTCATAGCCACTTGGCTGCGTGTGTCGTCGGTGTAGAACTCAATATCGTCCCCGACGCGATTGGCCGGGTACAGGCCCAGCACGGCATTGGCTTGCAACCAGCGGCCTTCGACGATTTTTTTCAGCATGGCTTGGGCGTCGGCAAACACTTTGCGCGCTTGCTCGCCCACCACCTCGTCTTGCAAGATGGCTGGATAGGGGCCAGCCAAATCCCAAGTTTGGAAGAACGGTGTCCAATCAATGAAGGGCAGCAACTCGGCCACGTCAAAGTTTTTAAACACCCGCCGCCCCAAGGCACGCGGCACGCTGGGCTGGTAGCTGCTCCAATCCACCGGGGTGGCATTGGCGCGGGCTTTGGCCAAGGGCCAGAGTGGGGTTTGCTTTTTGTTAGCGTGCTGTTGGCGCACCTTGTCGTAGTCGGTTTGCAGTTCTTGCACAAATTGCGTCACACCATCGCCCAACAGGTTTTGCGCCACGCCCACACTGCGCGAGGCATCGGGCACATACACCACTGGACCTTCGTAGTGTGGGGCAATTTTGACGGCGGTATGCACACGGCTGGTGGTAGCGCCACCAATCAGCAGCGGGATTTTTTTCACGCGGAAATGCTCGTCCTTTTGCATTTCGGCGGCCACATACTGCATTTCTTCTAAGCTGGGGGTAATCAAACCCGACAAGCCAATGATGTCGGCCCCTTCGGCCTTGGCACGCGCCAAAATTTCGTGGCAGGGCACCATCACACCCATGTTGACCACTTCAAAGTTGTTGCACTGCAAAACCACGGTGACGATGTTTTTGCCAATATCATGCACATCGCCCTTGACGGTGGCCATGATGATTTTGCCTTTGGTACGCACATCGCGCCCGGCCAGCTCGTCTTGGCGTTTTTCTTCTTCGATGTAGGGAATCAGGTGCGCCACCGCTTGCTTCATCACACGGGCCGATTTGACCACCTGCGGCAAAAACATTTTGCCTTGGCCAAACAAATCACCCACCACGCTCATGCCGGCCATCAGCGGGCCTTCAATCACATGCAAGGGCCGCCCGCCCTTGGCCAAAATCTCACGGTAGGCTTCTTCGGTGTCTTGGGTAATGAAGTCGGTAATGCCATGCACCAGCGCGTGGCTCAGGCGCTCATCCACGGTTTTGGGGGCTTCAGGGGTGCCGCGCCACTCTAGTTTTTTGCTCTCGTCTTTGGCACCGCTTTTGGCGGTTTCGGCCACTTCGACCAGCCGCTCACCCGCATCGGGGCGGCGGTTCAGCACCACATCCTCCACGCGCTGGCGCAGTTCGGGGTCTAGGTCGTCATAAACGCCCACCATGCCTGCGTTGACGATGCCCATATCCATGCCTGCTTGGATGGCGTGGTACAAAAACACGGTATGGATAGCCTCGCGCACCGGGTCATTGCCCCGGAAGCTAAAACTGACATTGCTCACACCCCCCGAGACTTTAGCGCCCGGCAGATTGGCTTTAATCCAGCGCGTGGCCTCGATAAAGTCCACCGCGTAGTTGTTGTGTTCTTCGATGCCGGTGGCCACGGCAAAGATGTTTGGGTCAAAAATAATGTCTTCGGGCGGAAAGCCCACTTCATCGACCAAGATGCGATACGCGCGCTCACAAATTTCAATCTTGCGTGCAAAGGTATCGGCTTGGCCTTTTTCGTCAAACGCCATCACCACGGCGGCAGCGCCATAGCGGCGCACCAGCTTGGCTTGCTGCTTGAAGGCTTCCACGCCCTCCTTCATGCTGATAGAGTTGACAATGCCTTTGCCTTGCAAGCAGCGCAAACCCGCTTCAATCACCTCCCACTTGGAGCTGTCCACCATCACGGGCAGACGGGCAATGTCGGGTTCAGAAGCCATCAGGTTGAGAAAGCGCACCATCGCAGCCTTGCTATCGAGCATGGCCTCGTCCATGTTCACGTCGATGATTTGTGCGCCGTTTTCTACCTGCTGGCGCGCTACGGCCAAGGCTTGTTCAAACTGGCCGTTCAGAATCAAACGGGCAAAGGCTTTGGAGCCGGTGACGTTGGTGCGCTCACCAACGTTGACAAACAGTGTGCCTTGGCCAATCGAGACAGGCTCCAGGCCAGACAGTTTCATGGGCGGAAGGGAAATTTCAGACATACGTCGCACCTGTGCAATGGAACCCGGAACAGGCGAGCGTGGTTGCCGGAGAGGATGGGCAGGAAGTAGCAGCATGCCCAAGCCTGACGGGGCCGAGTGGCTGGCCGTTGCAACGCTCCTTGGGCGCGGGCGATTTTACCCGTGCAGGTGCAACATCTGCCCACCGAGGGTGATGCGGCTGGCTTGATGGCGAATGGAGGTTAATCTGGTTGGCGTGTGAGCGTGTGCAGCATCCGTAAATCGCGGATAACTTCATTTGAATGCAAAGTAAATTGCATTCCTAATATCTTTTCAGCTTCTTCTATTTTTCCTGCCTGAACCAATGCCACCACATTCGAGGCAGCATAATGAAACATTTTGTGGTGCCCTACCAATGCAGTAAAGCCAGGAAATGTACCTAATTTAGCACGGCCTGCGCTGTAAATCCATTTACCTAAATCACAACGATTATCAAAGCAGATTTCTTCTGCCACGAAGGTTTCGGTGGAGCGGCCTTCTAAGAAAGATTGCAGCCGCAATTTCCAATTTTCATGGGCAGCAATGGCCATTTCAAAGTCTAAATCGTTGGCAGAGTGCGCTACTTTTTTTGCAAGCTCTTTGCGGTCTTCGACATCAATGCCAAAAAAATTTCTCAGAATATTTTCCATGAACATAGCAACTCAACCTGTGATGGTAGTGACGTAGGTCTGGCTATTTAACCATATCTTCTGCGTAACGACATCCTCCCTGTGTATAAGGATGAGAGGGGTTCCGCTATTAAAATAGCCACGCTTTGTCAGTGTTCAGCGCGCTGAAGCACTTGGTTTTGCTACCCACAAAATGTTGCAAAAAGATAAAATAATTACATTTTTTAGCAGAATAAAGGCATTCCACGGCATATAAATGTACCGGGCCACCAAATCCAAATGTGCAGCTCCAAGCGAGGGTTAGCAGCAGCACTCAACAAATCTACTCAAATCTATGCTAATATATCCATTATGAAGAGCTTAGTAAGCATAGGAGAAGCAGCAAAGGCGTTAGGTGTGTCCATAACAACCTTGCGCCGCTG
>NZ_JAQUCA010000004.1:0-14467 GCF_028686475.1 Giesbergeria sp.
TTCCACTCATGGAGTGACCATTTTTTACAAGATTGTCACTTTTGCATGAACGACAGAGATAAACAATTTTTTCTTCAATCATTAAATTTCTTAAAATAATTAATCATTGGTAATTTTACCACTACCCGTCAAATTATCTGGCACTTCATTTTGCCGCTGGCGATAAATAACCGATGCGCTGGCAGCTACATCTTCTATACTGGTGGAGTTGCTATGGACGGTCGGTTGTACCGTTTGACTGGTGGCACCCGCCTGACCCACACGGGCGCGTAGGGCTTCGCTGGCAATGGAACTGGCCCATTGGGCTGCTCGTACGATGGAGGTCATGGCGCTCTCTCAGAAGTAGGGATAGTGGTTTTATCGGTTTTTCATTGTCTTACTGAAAGGCGGTAGCACGTAACGCTATGTGACTTGCGTAACTGGCATAGCCAACGCAACCCAATCCCGCCGCTGCTACCATGTTTGAAAAATCCGCCGCTGGCGGGCTATTTCAAGCATGAGGGCATGGTTTTTATTTCCGCAAAATAAATAAAATCATTATTAATATTACGAATTTTTGATGGGCCTTAATCTTTCGTAGTCATATTGACCTTTGCGCTCAAGCTGAAAAAACCAATTTCCGGTTGCATCATTATTTTTGTACTTTGAATCCAAGGCTTGTCCAATGTCAATGGTTTGCTGGAAATTTTCCGCATTCAGCTTAAACCTTCCAAGGCCATAGTTGCTCTCTGCTTTAGCAAAACCCATCAAGCCAGAGGCAAAATTGTTGGCCAATTCTTTAAATCCTGGTATTTCATTCAAAAGTTGTGTTAGCTTGATTTTTTTCTCACCACTAACACCCGTAGCAATCAAATCACCCTTGGAATCAACACTGAAACCAAAATCTTGTGTTACTAAATCTGGGGATGATTTTTTGAGCGATTGTTTAAATTCTTGATATATTCCATCCATTGCATTCATAGCACTAGAGAACACTTCTCCGTAGCTTTTCATTTTTTCCGGATCGTGACCCCAACCCGGAATTGTCCAAACTTCTAAATGCCCATAGGTATTGTCTGCGGGCACTTCATTTTGCCGCTGGCGATAAATAACCGATGCGCTGGCAGCTACATCTTCTATACTGGTCGAGCTGCTATGGACGGTCGGTTGTACCGATTGACTGGTGGCACCCGCCTGACCCACACGGGCGCGTAGGGCTTCGCTGGCAATGGAACTGGCCCATTGGGCTGCTCGAACGATGGAGGTCATGGAGGTCTTTTAGAAGCAGGGATAGTGGTTTTATCGGTCTTTCATTGTCTTACTGAAGGGCGGTAGCACGTAACGCTATGTGACTTGCGTAACTGGCATAGCCAACGCAACCCAATCCCGCCGCTGCTACCATGTTTGAAAAGTTCGCCGCTGGCGGGCTACTTCAAACATGAGGGCATGGTTGTGATTTCCACAAAATTTCTGCTGGCGGCCTGCCTGCTGTGTACCGCCTTGGGCGCACAGGCGCTGCAAATCACCAGTTTATCGCCCCAAGGCGAAGTAGCGCGCGTGCGCCAAGTGGTGGCCAAGTTCGATGCGGCAGCGGTGCGCTTTGGCGACCCACAAGCCCCGGCACCGCTAGAAGTGCGTTGCAGCGATGCCCAAGCCAGCCAAGGCAGCGGACGCTGGACGAGCGAACGCGAATGGGTGTTTGATTTTGCCCAAGACTTGCCGCCCGGCCTGCGCTGCACGGTGCAGGCCAAGCCGGGCTTTCAGTCCCCCAGCGGCAGCCCCTTGAGCGGCAACAGCAGCTACCAATTCAACACCGGCGGGCCGTTTGTGCAGCAAGTTTGGCCCTCCAGCTGGGAGCCGATTGACGAAGAACAGTTTTTCATTCTGCAACTGAATGGCCCGGCCACCCCGGCCAGCGTACAAACCAACGTCTGGTGTACGGCGGAAGGCTTGGGCGAGCGCATCCCGGTACGCCTGATAGACGGCCCAGAGCGCCAAAGCCTGCTGGATGCCCACGGCTTGCGCGCCGATGCGGCCTCCGTAGTCACGCTGGCCTGCAACCGCCGCCTTACGTCATCGGCCAAGGTGCAATTGGTCTGGGGCCAAGGGGTCAGTACCCCGAGTGGGATTGCCAATCGGGTAGAGAAACGCTTTGGCTTTACCGTGCGCGCACCGTTTCAAGCCGAATTCCATTGCGAGCGCGAAAACGCCCAAGCCGCTTGCTTGCCGATTCGGCCCATGACGCTGTCGTTCAATGCGCCCGTAGCGGCCAAACTGGCGGCAGCGATTCGACTCAAATCCAAAGAGGAAAGCCTAGCACCCCAAGCCAGCGAAGACGAGCTGGTCGAGCAAATCACGTTTGCGCCGCCGCTGGCCGAAGAAACCCGCTTCGCCATCGAGTTGCCCCAGCATTTTGTCGATGCCGCTGGGCGTTCCTTGGTCAATGCGGCCAGCTTTCCGCTGCAAGTGGCCACCGCTGGTCGCCCACCGCTGGCCAAGTTTGCCGCCGCGCCGTTTGGTATTGTGGAGCGCTTTGCCGAAGGCCAGAACGGCCCGGCCTTGTTGCCCGTCACCTTGCGTAATGTAGAGGCCCACTTGCGCGTGCAAGGTTTACAGACGGGTGCCGCCCCGCAAGGCAAAGTCAGCACGCTGCAACCGGGCAGTGATGCCGACATCATCCACTGGTACCGCAAAGTGCAGCATTACGACCGCTTTTTGGTTGAGCGCAGCCAAGCACGCCAAGATGTCAAAGGTGCCTTGCCCAAAGTCATCAACCCCGATGACCAAGCCTATGTGCAATCGCGCATGCTGTCTTTGTTGGCCGGGCAAACCGGGGTAAAAACCTTGGACTTGCCCAAACCCGCCAACCACGACCCGCGTCCGTTTGAGGTGGTGGGTATTCCGCTCACACCGGGCTTTCATGTGGTGGAGATTGCCTCGCCGCGCTTGGGAGCTTCTTTGCTAGACGAGCGCCACGGAGCCAACCGCACCATGATGGTACGCACTTCGGCGCTGGTGACCAATTTGGCGGTGCATTTCAAACTGGGGCGCGAAAACGCCTTGGCCTGGGTGACGACGCTGGACAAAGGCAAGCCCGTCGCCAATGCCAAGGTGCAGGTGTCTGACTGCCACGGCAAGTTACTGGCCAGCGCCAGCACCGATGCCCAAGGACGCGCCAGTTTCGAGCAGCTCCAGCCCGAAGCCCCCGGTTGCTACAACGACTATGGCGATGCCTCGGGCTATTTTGTCAGTGCGCGTAGCCAAGGGGCCGATGGGGTGCAAGACATGGCTTTTACCTGGAGCGAATGGCAACGCGGCATCGAGCCGTGGCGCTTTGACCTGCCCACCAGCCAAAGCCCCCAGCTCGATGAGCGCGCGCACACCATTTTTGACCGCACCCTGCTGCGTGCTGGTGAAACGGTGTCGATGAAGCACCTGATTCGCACCGAAACCAGCAAGGGCTTTGGCCTGCCCAGCCAGTTACCCGACACCTTGCTGATTACGCACAGTGGCAGCGGCCAACAGTTCCAGCAGCCACTGGCTTGGCGCAAAACCGCCACTGGGGGCCGCAGCGCCCAGAGCAGCTTTGCCATTCCACCGGCAGCCAAATTGGGCTTGTACTACGTCGAGCTACGCAACAGCCAAGTTGGCGAGCAAAGTTTTAACTCGGGCGAGTTTCGGGTAGAAGAGTTCCGCCTGCCCGTGTTCGAGGGCCGTATTGCCCCAGCAGAGAAAAAACCACTGGTCAATGTGCGCTCGGTGCCCACCGAAGTGCAAATCAACTATGTGGCGGGCGGCGGTGCGGCCAACTTGCCGGTGCGGGTTTCGGCACAGGTGCGGCGCAAAAACTTAGAGTTTGCCGATTACGAAGGTTTTAGCTTTCGCGCACCACGCCAGCGCCCAGCCGGCCACAGCAACAACGAGCCAGAAGACAGCGCCAGCCCAGACAGCCGCATCGTGGCCGATAAGCTGCCCCTCACGCTCAACCGCCAAGGTGCAGGCAGCATCACCTTAGAGAATCTGCCACGCGCAGCCCAAGCGCAAGATTTGCTGCTCGAAGCCAGCTATGCCGACCCCAATGGCGAAGTGCAAACCCTGCGCAACCACAGCACCCTTTGGCCTGCGGCAGTGGTGGCCGGTATCAAAACCGAAGGTTGGGTATCGGCACGGCAAAAAGCCCAGTTTCAAGTCTTGGCGCTGAGCCCAGAAGGCAAGCCTTTGGCCGATGTACCGCTGCAAGTGCAAGCGATGGCCCGCATCACCACCACCAGCCGCAAGCGCATGGTGGGTGGCTTTTACAGCTACGACAACCAAACCAGCACCAAAGATTTGGGTACCGTTTGCACCGGTAAAAGCGATACCCGTGGCTTGCTGCTGTGCCAAACCCAATTGGCCGAAGCGGGAGAAATTGAACTGATTGCCACGGCCCGCGATAAAGATGGCAACACCTTTGATGCTGCTGCTTCCATGTGGGTAACGCGCCAAGGCGAGCTGTGGTTTGGTGGCGAAAACCATGACCGCATTGACCTGCTGCCAGAAAAGAAAAGCTACCAAGCGGGCGAGACGGCACGCTTTCAGGTGCGAATGCCGTTTCGCTTTGCTACCGCCTTGGTGAGCGTAGAGCGCGAAGGTATTTTGCACACCCAAGTGGTCGAACTCAACGGCCAAGACCCCACGGTGAGCCTCAAAATTGCAGAAAACTGGGGGCCAAACGTCTATGTGAGCGTGCTGGCGCTGCGTGGCCGCCTGCGCGAAGTGCCGTGGTACAGCTTTTTTAGCTGGGGCTACAAAGCCCCGCGCGAGTGGTGGACCGCCTTCTGGTACGAGGGGCGTGAATACGTCGCCCCCACTGCCTTGGTCGATTTGAGCAAACCAGCCTTTCGTTTGGGGGTAGCCGAAATCAAAGTAGGTACCAAGGCACACCAACTGGATGTCAAAGTGAGCGCCGACAAAGACAGCTACCCCGTGCGTGGCAAGGCGCAAATTACCATCAGCGCCAAACTACCCAACGGCCAGCCCGCCGCCCATGCCGAGGTAGCACTGGCCGCCGTGGACCAAGCCCTGCTAGAACTGATGCCCAACCAAAGCTGGAACCTGCTCGATGCCATGCTGCAACGGCGCAGTTGGGGCGTAGCCACTTCCACCGCGCACATGGAAATCATTGGCCGTCGCCACTATGGGCGCAAAGCCGTGCCTGCGGGGGGCGGTGGGGGCCGCAACCCCACGCGCGAGTTGCTCGATACCCTGCTGCTTTGGAACCCCGCGCTGCAACTCGATGCCAAGGGCCAAGCCAAAATCACCGTGCCGCTCAACGATGCCCTGACCAGTTTCAAGATTGTGGCGGTGGCCGATGTGGCTACGGGCTTGTTTGGTACCGGTAGCACCAGCATCCGGGCAACGCAAGATTTGCAAATCATCAGCGGCCTGCCGCCCTTGGTGCGCGAGGACGACCAGTTCCGCGCCCAAATCACCCTACGCAACACCACCAAAGCGGCCATGCTGGTAGAAGTGACCCCGCGCGCCACCCTGATAGACCTGAAGCCCCAAACGCTAGAGATTCCAGCTGGACAAGCCCGCGAAGTGGCTTGGGAAGTCAAAGCCCCGGCCCCCTTGGGCCAAACGCGCCTGCAATCCTTGCTGTGGGAGATAGAAGCCAAAGACCGCCACAGCGGCGCCCGCGATGCCCTCAAAATCCAGCAGCGCATCGTGCCTGCCGTGCCCTTGTCGGTACAGCAAGCTACCTTGGTACAAGTCGATGGCAGTTACAGCTTGCCCGCCAGCCCACCCGCGCAAGCCTTGCCCGGACGCGGTGGCCTCAAGCTGGCGCTGCAACCCAAGCTGGCCGAGGGTCTGCCGGGCGTGCGCGATTGGTGGGCCAACTACCCCTTTGCCTGCTTAGAGCAAAAAACCAGTAAAGCCATTGGCCTGCGTGATGCCAAACTCTGGCAAACCGTGGTCGCCCAGCTGCCCACCTATCTCGATGGCGATGGCTTGGCCAACTACTTTCCGCCCCACAGCAGCGAGGCCAACCACGGCAGCGATACCCTGAGCGCCTACCTGCTGGCGGCCAGCCACGAGGCAGCACGCATCAACCCAGCCTTTGCCCTGCCCGACGAGGCGCGCGCCCCGCTAGAGCGCGGCCTAATGGCCTTTGTTGAAGGTCGGATTGAACGCAGCTTCTGGAGTCCACGCAAAGACTTGGACATGCGTAAACTGGCCGCGATAGAGGCGCTGTCGCGCTATGGCAAGGCCACGCCCAAGATGCTGACCAGCATCACCATCGCCCCGAACCAGTGGCCCACCCATGCCGTGATTGATTGGATTAACGTACTGCAACGTCTGCAAACCGTGCCCGAGCGCGAAACACGCTTGCAAGAAGCCATGCAAATTCTGCGTGGCCGCCTGAGCTACCAAGGCACCAAGCTGCTGTTCAGCACCGAGCAAGACGACTACTGGTGGTGGCTGATGCAAAGCGGCGATACCAACACCGCACGCTTGTTGCTCACGGTGATGGACGAACCCAGCTGGAAAGACGACATGGGCCGTTTGGCCAATGGCTTCATCCAACGCCAGCAGAATGGCGCTTGGCACACCACCACCGCCAACCTGTGGGGCGGCTTGGCGTTGGAGCGCTTCTCGCAAAAAATGGAGGCCACGCCGGTAGCAGGTACCACCCGCGCCACGCTGGGCAGCCAAAGCGCGCAAGTCGATTGGGCCAAGGTAGAACGCATCCAGCCCACCGATGCCAACGGTGCAGCGCACCAAAGCGTTTGGTTTGGTGCCCCCGCAGCGCCGGGCATGTTGCGCGGCAACGGCATGTTCCTACCCTGGGCCAAACCCGAGGATAAAGCCGCGCTGGCCGTTACCCACCAAGGCAGTGGCAAACCGTGGCTCACGGTGCAATCCGTGGCCGCACTGCAACGCAAAGCGCCGTTTGCAGCGGGTTACAGCCTGCAAAAAACCATCACCCCGCTAGAGCAAGCCAACCCGCACTTGCCCGCTGGTGAATACAGCCGGGGTGATATTTTGCGCGTGCGCCTCGAAGTGACAGCCAGCGCCGATATGACGTGGGTCGCCATCACCGACCCCATCCCCGGCGGGGCCACCATTTTGGGCAGCGGCTTGGGGCGCGACTCCGAACTAGCCACGCAAGACGAAAAGCGCAGCGGCTCCGGCTGGCCCGCCTTTGAGGAGCGCAGCTTTGAGGCTTTCCGCAGCTACTACCAATACCTGCCCAAAGGCTCCATGAAAATGGAATACACCATCCGCCTGAACAATGTCGGTGACTTTGCCCTGCCCCCTAGCCGCGTAGAGGCCCTGTATGCCCCCGAGATGTTCGGCGAAGCCCCCAATGCGCGTGTGCGCGTACTACCCGCTGCTGGGGGCTAAAAACTGCTGCTACAATGGCAGCTTCGGCACACAGGAGAGGTGGCAGAGTGGTCGAATGTACCTGACTCGAAATCAGGCGTAGGGGCGACCCTACCGAGGGTTCGAATCCCTCCCTCTCCGCCAATACATTGCAAAAAGCCCGCTAACTATTGCTAGTTAGCGGGCTTTTTCCTTCAGCGCAGAACCATCAGCCCAAACGCGCCTGGTGGCGTGCAATCTGCAAACGCACCTGTGCTGGTGCCGTACCGCCCAAGGTATTGCGTGCATTGAGCGAGCCGCGCAGGCTCAACACTTCATAGACATCCTTCTCAATCGAGGGGTGAAAGTCTTGCAGCACCGTCAGGGGTAGCTCAGACAAATCACAAGCATGGCTGGTGGCTGCCTTCACGGCATGGGCTACGGTTTCATGGGCATCGCGGAACGGCAAACCCTTCTTCACCAGATAATCAGCCAAATCGGTGGCGGTGGCATAACCCTTTTTGGCCGCCTCTTCCATTGCTTGGGCGTTCACGCTAATGCCACCTTCTTTTTGGCCGGTAGCGGGGTTGACTTGGCCGCCCACCATCTCGGCAAAAATACGCAGGGTGTCTTTGAGCGTATCCACCGTGTCAAACAGAGGCTCTTTGTCTTCTTGGTTGTCTTTGTTGTAGGCCAATGGTTGGCCCTTCATCAGCGTAATCAAGCCCATCAGGTGGCCCACCACACGACCGGTTTTGCCACGGGCCAGCTCGGGCACATCGGGGTTTTTCTTCTGCGGCATGATGGAGCTGCCGGTGGTGAAGCGGTCGGCAATTTTGATGAAACCAAAGTTTTGGCTCATCCAGATGATGAGTTCTTCGGACAAACGACTCACATGCACCATGCACAGGCTGGCGGCTGCCGTGAACTCGATGGCAAAGTCGCGGTCACTCACGGCATCCAGGCTGTTTTGGCACACGCCCTCCATGCCCAAACTGCGCGCGACGCGCTCGCGGTCTAGTGGGTAGGTGGTGCCTGCCAAGGCAGCACTGCCCAAGGGCAATACGTTCACCCGGCGGCGCACATCGGCCATGCGCTCGGCATCGCGGGCAAACATCTCTACATAGGCCAGCAGGTGGTGGGCAAAACTAACCGGTTGGGCCACTTGCAAATGGGTAAAGCCCGGCAAAATCACCTCCACGTTGTTGGCAGCTACCTCTACCAAGGCTGTTTGCAGTTCGGTCAGTAGGCCGCCAATCAAGTCTATCTCGCTGCGTAGCCACAGGCGCACATCGGTGGCCACTTGGTCATTGCGGCTGCGGCCGGTGTGCAAGCGCTTGCCCGCATCGCCCACCAGCTGCGTCAGGCGGGCTTCAATGTTCAGGTGGACATCTTCTAAGTCCAGTTTCCATTCAAACGCACCCGACTCAATTTCTTGCGTAATCTGCGCCATGCCGCGTTGGATGGCCGCGTGGTCTTCTTGGCTGATGATGCCTTGCGCGGCCAGCATCTCGGCATGGGCCAAGCTGCCCGCAATATCGGCTTGCCACAGGCGTTTGTCAAAGAATACGCTAGAGGTATAGCGCTTGACTAAATCACTCATCGGCTCAGAAAACAAGGCCGACCAAGCCTGTGCTTTGGTATCGAGTTGGTTGTGGGAGGGCGGCGTGGCGTGGCTGGTAGGCATGGGAGGCAATAATCCGGTGAAACAGACACCCGGAACACCCGGATGCCGTAATGCAGAAGCCGCAAATTCTATCTAGCCCACCACGTCCTGCGCCCAAACCGCGCGAAACCACACCCCCCGCGCCGGTAGTGTTTGACGCTTGCCATGCCGGTGTGGTGCTGCGCGCGGTATTGTTTGTCGAAACCGTACTCGGGGTGGGTGCCGCCTTTGGCAGCCATCACTGGGCCGCATGGCTACTGCAACTGGCCCTGCTCACTGGTGCCGCCTTACCAGCTACCTTGGCATGGTTGCTGATTGCTTGCAGCCTCAAGCGCTGGTTGCAGCGGCTGGGCTTGCCCGGCCAGTGGGCCGCTGGCGTGCTGTTGGGGGCCTTGGCCGGTTGGTTTGCCTGTGCCATGTTGCACTGGATGGAGATAGCCCCCCAGCCCGCGCCGTGGTTGGCCAGTGCCGCCAGCGGTGCCCTGCTGGCCGCTGCACTGGTGGCTGCCTTGGTGCTACGCGCCCAAGCGCGCACCCCCGCCGCCACCACCGCGCGCCTGACCGAGCTACAAGCGCGCATCCGGCCCCATTTTTTGTTCAACACCCTCAACAGCGCCATTGCCTTGGTGCGCGACGAACCCGCCAAAGCCGAAGCCCTGTTAGAAGACCTGAGCGACCTGTTCCGCAGCGCCCTGACCGAGCAAGGCGAGGCCGTCACGCTGGAGGAAGAAATCACCCTGGCCCAACGCTACATCGCGATTGAACAAGTGCGCTTTGGCCCACGCCTGCAAGTGCAATGGCAACTCGACCCCCAAGCAGGCAGCGCTTTGCTGCCGCCCTTGCTGCTGCAACCCTTGGTAGAAAATGCCGTCAAACACGGCGTAGAGCCTTGCCCCCAAGGCGGCCAAGTGCGCGTGCGTACCAAACGGCGCGGCAGTTGGGTGCGCGTGCGTATCAGCAACACCCTGCCGCTGCCAGACCCCTCGGGCCACGCGCCGCCCCCCAGCACCCTAGGCCACGGCATCGCCTTGGCCAATGTACGCGCGCGCCTGTTGTTGCTGCACGACGTGCAATGCAGCTTTAGCGCTGGCATCCACGGCCCCACGTACCAAGTGTGCATTACCCTGCCCGCCAACGGATAAGCATAAGGATAAGAGCATGAACATCCTGATTGTTGATGACGAAGCACTGGCGCGCAGCCGCCTGCAAACCCTGCTGGCCGACCTAGGCGGCCACCAATGCGCCAGCGCTGCCACGGCGGCAGAGGCTTTGGCGCTGCTGACCCCTGCCCCCGGTAGCAGCAGCCACAGCCCGCCCTTTGAGGTGCTGTTGCTAGACATCCACCTGCCCGGCCAAGACGGCCTGCAACTGGCACGCCAACTGCGCCAGTTAGCCCACGCGCCCGCCGTGGTGTTTGTTACCGCGCACACCGAACACGCCCTCAGCGCCTTTGAGCTAGATGCCGTGGACTACCTGACCAAACCCGTGCGCCGCGAACGCCTGCAACAAGCCTTGGCCAAAGCCGCCCGCGCCCAAGCCACCCCCAGTGCTGCCCCTGCCCCTGTCCCCATCCCAGTAGGCGAAGCGCTACTCATCCAAGACCGGGGCCGCACCGAGCGCGTCCCCCTGGCCGAAGTGCTGTATTGCAAAGCCGAATTAAAATACGTCACCGTGTGCAGCGCCAGCCGCAGCTACATTTTGGATGGCTCTTTAAGCGAGCTAGAAGCCCGCTACCCCCAACACTGGGTACGCATCCACCGCAACGCCTTGGTAGCGCGCCATGCCATTCGGGCGCTAGAAAAACACCGCCACCCCCAAGAGGGCGACATCTGGGCCGTGCGCCTGCACGGCTTGGCGCAATGGCTAAGCGTCTCGCGGCGCCAGCTGGCCGTGGTGCGCGCCGCCTTGCTCCATTGATGCACATTCCATCTTAACGGCGTGCCGGTAACTCCAAAGTCAGGCTGCTGGGGCCATCGGGCGTAGCCCCTAAACGCGCTTGGCGCGGTGCCAAGCTTTGCAATACCAGCTGCTCCGTTACCTGCGCGCCCACCCGAAACGGCTTAGCGGGCTGCTTATCCACCGCAATCAGCGCTGCACCCGCGCCGCTGTGCTGTCCGGCCAACACCCCCAGCAAGGCCAGCTGTGCCGTGGCCGTGCCGCCTACGGGTGCTGGTGCTGCCGTAGTAGCACTGGCCAGTGCGCCCCCACCCAACAGCCGCCCAATGGCCGCACTATCGGGCAAAGCCGGGGCCAGCGTCGCCACCGCAGGCACACTACCGCCCACCGGGGCCGATAAACGCAAACCCCAATAGCCCACGCTGGCCGCCGTGGCCGCCCAAAGCGCCAAAGTGCCTAGGCGCAAACCCCAAGGCTTGTGTGTTGATATCACCATGTGCAGATTATCATCCAGGCCACCGTCAATTACCCCATCCTGAAGGATGGGGCTTGAAGCCGAAAGGATTTAAGCCGGGTTGACCAGGGAAAGCGGTAACCAGCCCGCTACGTTGACAACAGGTCGTTGAGACGCACCAGCAAATGCTTCCTCAGTTTGCTGCTCTGCAAGGTTTTAATCATGCTGGACCAAGGTAAAAGCCCGAAGGTTGAAACCGCAGCTTGTAAAAGCTGGAGCCGGTTGCTGACATTCCCGAGGGGAGCGACATCGCAAGGTGTCCGTCACTAGGCCCGTAAGGGCTGACTGCTGGAAAGACAGCTGATTTTTGGAGAGATACGTGGCAGTTTTTGTGTTGGACCACCAAGGCCGGGCGCTAATGCCCTGCACCGAAAAGCGCGCCCGGCTGCTGCTGGCGCGTGGCCGGGCGCGGGTGCATAGACTCGTGCCGATGGTGATTCGACTCACAGACCGTCAAATAGCTTCTTGTGATTTGCAACCTCTGCGTTTGAAATTGGACCCCGGCAGCAAAACCACCGGCTTGGCTTTGGTGCGCGATGCTGAAATCATCGACCAGCAAACTGGCGAAGTACAAACCGCTGCCGTGGTGCTGAACCTGATGGAGTTAATCCATCGCGGCAGACAAATTTCTGAAGCCTTAACCGCCCGCCGCCAGATGCGCCGTCGGCGCAGGGGACATTTGCGCTACCGCACCCCGCGTTTTTTGAACCGTGGCAACCAAAAAGAAGGTTGGCTGGCACCCTCGCTGCAACATCGCGTGGATACCTGCATGGCGTGGGTGCGACGGATTCAGCGCTGGGCACCTATCAGCGCTATTAGTAGCGAGCTGGTGCGCTTTGATATGCAGGCGCTGCAAAACCCGGAAATTTCAGGGGTTGAATACCAACAGGGCACTTTATTCGGCTACGAACTGCGCGAGTATCTGCTGGAAAAATGGGGCCGCCAATGCGCCTACTGCGATGCCCAAGACGTGCTGTTGCAAATTGAACATATCCACCCTAAAGCCCAAGGCGGCAGCAATCGGGCTTCTAATCTCACGCTGGCTTGCCAGCGCTGCAATCAAAAAAAAGCCGCGCGCAGCATTGAAGATTTCTTAGCCAAAGACCCCAATCGCTTGGCAAAAATACTGGCCGATGCAAAAAAGCCCCTGCGCGATGCTGCGGCAGTCAACGCTACCCGCTGGGCGCTGGCCAATGCCCTCAAAACCACCGGCCTACCGGTAGAACTGGCCTCTGGCGGCCAAACCAAATTTAACCGTTGCACGCTGGGCATCCCGAAAACCCATGCACTCGATGCTGCTTGCGTCGGGAAAATACAAGCCATCGAAAACTGGCAATGTCCCACCTTAACCCTCAAGGCCACAGGCCGAGGCAGTTACCAGCGCACAAGACTGAATAAATTTGGCTTTCCAAGGGGCTACCTCATGCGCCGCAAGCGTGTGCATGGTTTTGGCACCGGCGACATGGTGCGCGCGGAGGTACCTTCGGGCCTCAAGGCTGGCATCCACATCGGTCGTGTGGCAATTCGGGCCAGTGGTTCTTTTAACATCCAAAGCTACCAAGACGGACAACCTGTCGTGGTGCAAGGCATCAGCCACAAACATTGTCGTGTCATTCAGCGCGCTGATGGCTATGGCTATTTTTTCAACCGGGCCAACAACACAAGACGTGAACAGGCAAGGCCCCAAGCCAGGAACGCTGCGCGTTCCGCGCTCTGCCTCCCCGGCATGAATGCCGAGGTTTCACGCGCAAACTGATGACACTGTTTGCCCTTGCCCACCCCGCCCGCCGCCACCTCCAGCGTGGTTTTACCCTGATAGAACTGATGGTGGTGCTGGTCATCATTGGCGTGCTGGCCGCCCTGATTGTGCCCAACGTCTTGGACCGTGCCGATGATGCCCGTGTTACTGCCGCCCGCACCGACGTCAGTAACCTCATGCAGGCCCTCAAACTCTACAAGCTAGACAACCTGCGCTATCCCAGCGCCGAACAAGGCTTGCGCGCCTTGGTTGCCAAACCCAGCACCGCCCCCCAGCCGCCCAATTGGAAGCCCTATCTGGAAAAACTCCCCAATGACCCCTGGGGCCGCCCCTACCAATACCTCAACCCCGGCATCAAAGGCCCCATTGACGTCATGTCCTTGGGCGCCGATGGCCAACCCGGCGGCGAAGGCAACGATACCGACATTGGCAGCTGGCAATAACGCCCCACCTGTGACCGCCGTCACACATCCTAGCGTGGTAAACGCGCTACACTGCAAGCCAAGTTAGCTAAACCGGTGCCGTGCAACTGTGTTGCTTGGCAGCGCTGCATGTGATAATGCTTTGGCAAACTTGGTAGGGTAGGGTTGTGCTGTGCAAGGCAGGCCCTCTTTAGCAACTTGTTTTCATCCGAAACTTCGCAAAAGGAAGACCATGTCTCAAACCATATTTGGCGCCCCTGGTGTCGTCAGCATTCTGAACCGCGCATTCACCAACACTTCGCCCGGCAATTTGGCTTTCCAAAGCCAAATCGCTGCCGCTGGCACTACCCGCGAAAGCCAAGTGCTGTTTGCCGCAGAGTTTGGCAATGGCTTTGCCAGCTTGGTCAATGACTCCGAAGTCCTGACCGACACCATCATCACCAACATGGGCTTGTCTGGTGTAGAAGCCGAGTTTTTGGCCGCCCTGCGTGCCGAAGTCATCGCTCTGTTTGAATCCGTTCCCCCCAGCGTTCGTGGCGTGGTCGTGCTGCTGCTGTCCGAAGTGCTCTCGTCCGTCGAAGGTGCCACAGGCGACTTGGCGCTCATGTCCCCCGTGGCTGCCGCTTGGAACACCGAAGTTGCCAAGTCGTTCCAATACTCCAACGACACCAACAACACCAACCCCGGTGATCCACTGGAAGAACCCGTTGACACCGCTGCCCCCGTGGTAGCTGCCGACCAAGCGTTTGAATACGCCGAAAACCAAGAAGCTGGCGCTGTGGTGGCTACCGTAGCTGCTACCGATGATGTCGCCGTGACTGCCTTTGAAATCGTCTCTGGCAACGATGAAGGCTACTTCGCTATCGACGCCGAAGGCAAAATCA